>CBDFJO010000001.1:0-108585 GCA_965248525.1 Urechidicola sp.
GTACCATTAGAGTTTGAAATTTACATTGTTCAACCTGGTTTGTCTAAATCAAATAATACAGAGCAACAATTAACACTTCTTGGAGTAACAGAAACTTACCTTATGGAAAGAGCATTAATAAAATTAAAAGTAATCGGAAGTGAATAAAAAGCCAACGCATAAGACATACACATTTGCAATTCGCTCAAAAAAGCCAACAGCACAAGGCAAAATTGCAAAAGAGTATGTCTTGCCAACGCTAAAAACAGTACGGAAAAAGAAAATAGCCAGCAGGTAACAATGTATATAAATCATTGGGCAACAAGTGATTATATTAAAGTAAGTGCTTTTAAATAAGGATAGTGATAAACCGAAAAGAAGTGCTTTTTAATGCCCAACGCTTCATATACTAAACGTTGTGATTTAATCCAAAAATGAAGTTTGAAACCAACTACAAATTTTAATTATAGCAGGAAAATTTTATTTTTTGCTTTAGAATTTTTAGAAACAAATTCTACATTAAGTTTGACAGTTACACTGTGAAAGATTGCTCTTTCAAACATTGTGAATGTTATAAAACTTAAGTAAAGAAACTGATTTTTTTTGAGAAAATCAAGTTTTAAAGCAAAAAATAAAATAATCGATTTAAATTTTCTATAATTTTGCAAATAAGACATTAATTATACAAATATAATGACCTATCTTATTTACAAACCTGAGTTCGACCTAAGGTTTTAACAAAACAATGCTAGTTGATTTGTATTTTGAGTTTCAAACTTGATAGAAGGTTTCTTTTCTTGAAAAGAATAAGCAATAAGACTCGCTACTAAATTGGTGATAAAGTTACCAAAACTTCTATGTCTAGAATGTTCTGCTTGACAGATGTTTTTAAGTTGGTCATTGATGGTTTCTATTACAGACCTTTTCCTAAGTAGAATCTTATCTCTCATTGTCATCAATATGTTTTTCATATTATTTCTAATTCCAGTTACTAAATGAAGCCCTTGATCAAACAACAAAGATGACAATTCTTTAGAAATATATCCTTTATCTGCATATAATTTTCCGAATATTTTGGCTAAAAAGTTCTCTTGCTTTAAAGGGGCTCTATCATCTACATTGGCTTGAGTGATAACAAATTCAAGCAATTCTCCTTTGTCATTGACTATGATATGAAGTTTAAAACCATAAAACCATCCCATAGTAGATTTTCCTATAGTTGCAATGTCTTTGAAAACTTGATTTTTTGAGATTCGTTTTTTATTACAAACACGAACAGGAGTAGAATCAATAAAAGAAATTCCTGTACATTTTCCTAAACAGCAAGTTTTCATATACAAACACAAAGGCAACATATTGGATTGCATAAGTTCTGTGAAACGATTATATGAAACTGTTTTTGGAAATTCTTGACTAAGGTGTTTTCGAACATAGAACAAATAATAGTGTTTGAAATTTCGATAACCACTTATATGAAACAAAACTGTGATTGTCAAAATTTCGCTCATTGACATTTTAAATTTTCTATTTCGAGTCTTTTTTCCTGTAGAAAGTTGTTTTTTCTTAAATTCAGGTTCAAAAACAATACAAAAATCATCAATAGAACAAAAAATAGTTGTAATTTTATCTGTAGAAATCATAAGTAGAAATTTAGTTAAACATTTGATTTTTAATACTTAAATGTACTATTTTTCTACTTTTTATCCTAATTAAATGATGACTTTCTTAGGTCGAACTCAGGTTACAAACAAATTTATAGTTAATTCCTTTGATACTATTGCTTCATTTTTTGGACTACGTCTTTCTATTTTGCTTACATTTGAAAATAATAAGAAAAGCAAAATAGAAAGACTAAACACAACATCAGATAAATGACAATAATTTTTCCTTCAGAAAAATTACTGCACTTATCCATATGTTAGCTTAAAATCATTGTTTAACCTGTAGCCGTATTCTAGGACGTGACATTAAAACCAACATTATGAAAAGATTATTAGTAAACACCCAAAGACTGAATTTGAGAAGTCAACCAAATAGACAATCACAAATAATCGGACTTCTAAAGGGAGGAGAAATTGTTGAAAGCATTGGTTTTTCCAATGAATATTATTGGGCAAAAATAAAAAGAGGCAATAATCAAGTCGGTTGGGCATCTTACAAATATTTCCTTGGAATTCCAGATAGTAAATACGTTAGAAATAATGATTATAAATGGTTGAAAATTGCATTTGGAGAAATTAATACGGCTGAATTACCAGACCCTAAGGAAAATCGCAGAATAACACAATATTTGAATACTTGTGAACTATCATTAGACAAGATGGATGAAAATTCCGATGAAACTGCTTGGTGTTCAGCTTTTGCTAATTGGGTAATTGAAAAATCAGGATACCAAGGCACGAATTCAGCTTGGACTTTAGATTGGAGAAACTGGGGAATTAAATCTAATCCAAGAAGAGGTGCTTTGGCTGTTTTTAAGAGATTTGTATTTAGAAATGGTGTAAAGCAAACTTTCGGACACGTTGGATTTTATTTAGGAAAAGATACAGAGCAACCTGGAAAAATAAAAATTTTAGGAGGAAATCAAGGACGACCTGGTTTCGTTAAAATAAGTAGTTATCCTGTGAAAAGTAACAAATATGAGTTAGTTGGATTTAGAAGACCTTATACCAATCAAAATAACGCAAGCTAATCGAGTAGGCGGCTCTCCTCAAGATTGAGGAGAGTGCACCTCTCACACCACCAAGCGTACGGTTCTCGTACTTGGCGGTTCATTAAACAAAAGATAATTTTAATTGAATGTCTTTTGGTATTAACCTAAACGACATTTGAAATTGAGCAGAAAAAGAAAGATAACCACGTTTTAGTAGTCTTTCGACTGTTATTGTGGTTTTCATTATTGGGCTTAATGCCGTTGCCCAGCCACCCA
The DNA here is from genome assembly GCA_965248525.1 of Urechidicola sp. Classification (GTDB taxonomy): domain Bacteria; phylum Bacteroidota; class Bacteroidia; order Flavobacteriales; family Flavobacteriaceae; genus Urechidicola. Next base: position 2,909 of record CBDFJO010000001.1, read on the forward strand.
TCCGTGAACGTGACCAAGCATAAGCCTGACCTTTAGCAATACCCAAACGAATATAACTACGCATACGTTTGTTGGGCTTTTTCCAATGTTTCCAAATGCAGTAACGCAACCTACTACGAACCCAAGTATCTAACGATTTTAACTTTGTAGTCATATTGGCATACTTATAATAGTTTACCCAACCACGTACAAAAATAGTGAGCCTTGATATTCGTTCTGTAAATGATAATGGCGAAGTTTTACGTGTTAGTTGTTTTACCTTTTGTTTCATTCTATTGAAACTTTTTGGCGAAACTCGTAACTTGTATTTGCCTTTTTCATTCTTCTTGTAAGTCGATACAAATCCGTAACCTAATACAAAGTAAGTTACAGGACGACAAATTGCCGTTTTCTGATGATTTACTTGTAAATGTAATTTGGTTACTATCAACTTGGTTACTTTCTTTAGAACACGTTCGGAGGAACGTTTACTTTTAACAAAAATACTACAATCGTCGGCATATCTTATAAAACGTAAACCTCGATTTGTCAGTTCTTTATCTAATTCATTTAAGATAATCTTTGACAATAATGGGCTTAAAGGACTGCCTTGTGGCGTGCCTTTTGAACGTTGTTCTGATAAACCACCAATCATCATATTAGATTGTAAAAATCTTCGTATGAGTTTCATTAGCATCTTGTCTTTAATCTTGCGATTTAGTAAACTCATCAAGTAATCTTGGTTTACAATATCGAAAAACTGTTTTAGGTCTAAATCAATTATATCTTGATAACCTTCATTTATGTAATTCAATGCTTGTAAAACCCCTTGATGTGCATTCTTGCCTTTTCTAAATCCATAACTAAATTCCGAAAATTCATAATCGTACATCGGTTGCAATACTTGGTGTACTGCTTGTTGGATTAAACGGTCGATTACCGTAGGAATACCTAAAAGGCGTTTGCCTCCATTTGGCTTGGGAATTTCTACTCCTAAAACCGCCTGGGGACAGTAATGTCCTTTGGTAATTTCTTGTGCTATCCTACTCCAATGTTCTTGCATATAAACTTGGAGTTCTTTGGTCGTTACACCATCGACTCCTTGGCTCCCTTTATTGGAAACAACTTGCTTATAGGCGCGTTGAATGTTTGAATACTCTAAAACTTTTGTTATTAATTCCATAATTAAATTGTTACTTTGTTATTGCTCCTCTGTCCGTTAAGTTAAACTATACTACTGTACGTTGTTTAACCTATGAATTCAAATTCACGCAAACGTTTAATGTTCTGTCCTTGCTTGCTTGTGAGACCTCCATTTGTTTTATGGCTCGTTTTCCTACAAGTACTATGACTTCTGCTGACTTCTCTGCTATATCATCTCGTGATTACAGAGACCTCCCTTGGTAAGGTAAATGTCCTTTTGTCTAAGCCTGCGGAATCTACATAGTTATTCTTTTGGTATTCGTAGGACTTTGCAATGGTGTGCTTACTTATCCTAAATAACTATGCCTCGTATCCCGTTTCTGTTCGTCAGTTCAGACAACGTAGTCTCGCTTACTTCAGATATAACTTCGCAGTTTGCACCCTTGCGACTTACTTGGCTTCAAGATGTTACTCCTGCGCATAAGGGACTTACACCCTTTGGACTTTCTCTTAAATAAATACTTCTTTTTAAAGAACTTTTAATATATTTACCATTCAAGGCACACACAATCTGTATAGTTAATGGCTACATAGTGCTAAATTTGAGGTTCATTTCTTTTAATTAAGTTCTGTGATAAACTGAAAGTTTCGGTTCTTTAAAACGCCACTAACCATACAGTAACCGTTACCAGCAATAAAAAAATATGAAAAAAATAACATTATTATCATTTCTCCTTTTTTCGATTGTAACATTTTCACAAAAAGGAGATGCTTTTTTAATTTTAAAAGATAGCACCATTATAAAAGGTTATGGTGAACTTACAGGAATTCATTCTATAAAATCAATTAAATTTGGGAATGACAGTTTAAAATTTCGTTCTTATAAATCCAAAGAATTATTAGGTATTGATATTTTAGAAAATGATTATTACAGAAAATTTAGATTTAAAAAAATTGAGAAAGAGAAATACCCTCAAATATTGGAAATAATTTACATTGATAATTTGAGTGTATATTGCAAAATATACGAAGACAAAGATGATTATAGATTATCTCCTGTTGTTTATTATGCAAATGGACAAGTGAACACTGCCGAAACATTACACCCTAATTCAACTCGCGATCAAAAATCATTATATCTTGCTAAAAATAAGAAAGGTGAATCCATAATCCCTCGAATAAGTTATTATATTGGGAACTTTAACAACTATGAAGTTAGACACCTATATTCAAAAGGATTGCCATTTTCAAAGAGTTTTAAAAAAGCAATGATTGAATATTTTAAAGATTGTGAAACCATAGTTAAAAAAGTTAAAAATAAAGAATATACTAAGGATGATATATTTGAATTAATTGAATATTATAAGAATAATTGTAACGATTCCAAGTAACAATAACATAGGCAATAATAAAAAATGAAATGAGTATTAAATCAATTTATCGATTAATAACTTCATAGCCTGAAAAAAAACTGTAGGTAACACCCGTAATCGTTGCACAAGAATATAAAATCAGTCCAAAAAAGTTGACCTAAGCGATTTTTTTAGAGAAACCCTATTTTAAAATTCATACAAATTCTAAATTTTTAACTGGTTTAAAGTTGCTTATTTGAAGTACTATTGCCTCTTTTATTTGATATAAGTAAAAAGCAAGTCTTTGCTTGTTAGTTTGTACGATTTTGTTAGTGAATTTCAGGTGTTCAAAAATAGGAATCGTAAACAGTAACCCGTCCTGAAATATGTATACACAAAACTACAAGTATATGTATAAAAATGATAGAGTAAAATCAAAAAAAAATGGTCATTAAAATACTTTGGTAGTTTCATTAACATCTTATCATTTTTTTGAATCTTTTGCAAGATTCAACTAATAAGTGCAACAGTTTTTAAAACTCGTTTATAGATTCTATTAATGTTTGTTTTTAATTCCTATATTTGTATTTATAACCAATAATAAGATTATAAATAATTGTTTCGCAGGTTTTTTTTAGTTTCTTGCTACTTTATTCTCAAAACGGTGGCAACAATTTTTAACAGATGTTAATCTAATATAAATATGATAGTAATAATCAATATATTTTTAATCATTCTTGGCGTTTATTTCTTAATAGGAATACTCTTTGGTTTGTTTTTTCTTTTTAAAAGTGCAATCAAAATAGACCCTTTAATGCATAATACAAAAAAGAAAGTTCGTTTTTTATTGCTCCCAGGTGTTATCGCAACATGGCCTTTTTTAATAGGTAAGTTATTCAAATATAAAACCGCTTAATATGACTTCAGGATTACGAAAAGCACACAAGTATATTTGGTTATTATTAGCAATCATTATTCCCGTAGTTCTAATTTTTGCAATAAAAGATTTAAATATTACCCTTTCAAAAAAAAATAAAAATTCACATGCGGTAATTTCAAAAGAAAATGTTCTGAAAGTTTTTGAAAACGATATTCTTAAATCATCACTATTTGAAAGTCATATAGAGATTATTTTAAAGACAACTTTAAAAAATCCATCTTCAATAGTATACGAAATGGACGAAAAAGGAAACAAATCCAATGTAATTGGACAATTAACTACTGCAGGTATTTATAAATTTGACATTAATAATATACCAAAAGGAATCATTATTTCTGATGATTTAAAAAATATAGACATCACTAAATTTTCATTTAAATGGGATTAGATTATCAATTAGTACTGTGGAATAAACACAAAAAAATTTACGATAAAATTATTGTGTTTAGCATGTTGCTCTATATCATACTATTTGCAGTTGTAACCCTTGCTTTTAATTCTGAAACCAGTATAGAAACATTAGTTATTAGAGCATTTGGATCATTAGCTATCATCACGTTGCATATTATTTTGGCTATAGGACCATTATCTCGTTTGAATAGTGCTTTTTTGCCAATTTTATATAATCGCAGACATTTGGGCGTAAGCATGTTTATAGCTTCATTTATTCATGGTGGATTTTCAATATTTCAATTTCATGCGCTAGGTAATGTTAATCCTATTTACTCCATTTTTACATCAAACATGGATTATGGGTCATTAACTAATTTTCCTTTTCAAGTTTTAGGGTTTTTGGCTTTACTTATTCTGTTTGTAATGGCATCAACAAGTCATGATTTTTTTCTTGGAAATTTATCTGCTAAAGTTTGGAAACGTCTTCATATGATGGTATATGTTGCTTATGCGTTAATAATTGCGCATGTGTTTTTAGGTGCATTTCAACAAGAAACATCACCCTTTACCATAGGCTTTTTAGTAATTGGATTTATTATTGTAGCAAGCCTACATTTAATTACTGCATTTAGGGAAAGTAAGATTGATAGAGCTAAAGTTAATGAAAAAGATGGATGGCTCAAAGTCTGCAATATTTCAGAAATTGAAGAAAATAGAGCCAAAATTTTTACAGTTAGTAATGAACGTGTTGCTATTTTTAAATACGACGGAAAATTATCTGCTATTCACAATGTATGCAAACACCAAGGTGGACCTTTAGGAGAAGGAAAAATTATTGATGGATGTATTACCTGTCCTTGGCATGGTTATCAATATTTGCCTAGTAACGGACAATCACCTCCTCCATTTACTGAAAAAGTTGCTACTTATCAATTAAAACTTGAAAGGAGAAACCGTTTATATTAATCCAAAAGCTTTTGAAGAAGGCACAGAAATTGAACCTTGTAAAATTTAAGTTATGAAAAAGAATGATGAATTTTATGTGCCCTATATAGAAGATAGTTTAGGACCTAAAACCAAAGTCACCTTAAAGCGATTTATAATAGCTGTATTAGCTATTATTGTAATAGGAGGATTTCTTTTTAGTTTTACTCAAAAGCCTTTTAAAAATAGCACATTCGAATTAACAAGTGCTACAAAAATTACTGGAACTTTTCATGAAAATCCTTACCCTATGCTTCGCGTGGAAGTTGCCAATAACACTTTTAAAAATATTCTTCTTTTAGGTTTTGGAAAATTAAGTGCTAATCCATTTTTAAAGAAACTTCAAAATGAAGTTAAAGATTTAAATGGTAGAACATTAAACATTGAAGGAAACCTAATTTATTACAATGGAAAGACGCTTATTCAAATTACCGATGATGAAAAAGTAACTTTAGAGAGTTCTTCAAAAAAACAAATACCTAAAAAAGAAGTTGTAAGTGAAATGACATTGATAGGCGAAATTATTGATCCTAAATGTTATTTTGGCGTTATGAAACCTGGGAAAGGGAAAATTCATAGAAGTTGTGCTGTGCGTTGTATTTCTGGTGGTATTCCACCTGTATTGCTAACTACAGATAACAATAATATATCGCAATATTATCTACTTACCGATTTGTCGGGAAAACCTATAAACGAAGAAGTTCTTCCGTTTATTGGAAAACCTTCAGAAATAAAAGGGACGATTGAAAAAATGGAAGATTGGTTTGTGCTAAAAATAAACCCAAACGAAATAAAAATGATTAGTGAATTCTCTAACGTATATTAAAATAAAATTGCACGCTGTATAAAAAATAATAGCTGTTTAATCGCTAAAACCAAAGTACGTAAAAATAAAAAAGTCTGTATTAATCCGAAAAGTTAGTGTTTTAAAATCCGCTACTATTCTTATTGTTAGACCAACAAGCGTAACTCCAAAAATTTATTAAATTTCAAAATATTAATTTTTCTTCTTCAGCATCGGTACAAAACGGAAACCTCCAAATTCATGCTTTTCAAATGCTTTTTCTCCTTTTCTGATAAACAACGTCATAATCTGAACATCATCACCAACAGGAATAACGAGCCTTCCTCCTATTTTAAGTTGACTCAATAAAGGTTTCGGCACAAATGGCGCTCCTGCAGTTACAATAATTCCGTCAAAAGGTGCTTCTTCTTCTAATCCAATATAACCATCACCAAAAATTACTTTTTTAGGTTTGTAACCTAATTTTGGCAAGAATAATTTGGTCGTTCTAAACAGTTCTTGCTGACGCTCAATAGTATATACTTTTGCATTCATTTCCAATAAAACTGCTGTTTGGTATCCAGAACCTGTACCAATTTCTAAAATTTTATTTCTTGGTTTTATTTCTAATAATTGTGATTGAAAAGCGACTGTATATGGTTGTGAAATTGTTTGATCTGCAGCAATCGGAAATGCTTTATCTTGGTATGCAAAATCGTTAAAAGACGAATCCATAAATAAATGTCGAGGAATTTTTTTAATAGCATTTAAAACACCTTTATCTGCTATTCCCTTATCTATTAGTACATTAACCAATCTATTTCGAAGTCCTTGATGTTTTGTAGTATCTCTCAATATATTAAAATTTGGATGCCTAAAAATAATCATAAAACTCCAAAAAATTCTTATTTTTGAAAAAACTTAAATTATGTTGAAAGTTGGCGTTTTAGGTGCAGGTCACTTAGGAAAAATCCATTTAAAATTATTAAACCAATCATCTAAATATGATTTAGTTGGGTTTTATGATCCATTTACAGAGAATGCACAGAAGGTTGCTGACGAATTTGGCTATAGATTATTTGAGACAGTTTCAGAACTGATAAACTCGGTTGATGTAATTGATATTGTAACTCCTACCTTATCGCATTTTAATTGTGCTAAAGAAGCTATTCTTGAAGGAAAACACGTATTTATAGAAAAACCTATTACCAATACACTTGAAGAAGCAGAAGCTATTAGAACATTAGTAAGTCAGCATCATATAAAAGGGCAAGTTGGTCATGTAGAACGTTTTAATCCTGCATTTACAGCTGTAGAAAAGATTATTGACAATCCAATGTTTATAGAATGCCATCGTTTGGCAGAATTTAATCCTCGTGGAACAGATGTTCCTGTGGTTTTAGATTTAATGATACATGATATTGATATTATTTTGAGTGTTGTAAAATCGCCAGTGAAAAATGTTCACGCAAGTGGTGTTTCTGTAATTTCTGAAACTCCAGATATTGCAAATGCTCGAATAGAATTTGAAAATGGATGTGTTGCCAATCTAACAGCAAGTAGAATTTCACTTAAAAACATGCGTAAAACACGCTTTTTTCAAAAGGATGCTTACATTTCTGTAGATTTCTTTGAAAAGAAAAGTGAAATTGTAAAAATGAAAGATGTACCTGAAAATCCTGATGAATTTGCTATGATTTTACAGAATGCAGAAGGTATAAAAAAGCAAATCTATTTTGAAAACCCAACAGTTGAACCAAACAATGCAATTTTGGACGAATTAGAAACTTTTGCAGATGCTATCAAAAATGATACAACTCCAATTGTTACGCTTTCTCACGGTACAGATGCATTAAGGGTTGCACATCAGATAATAGGTTGTTTTTGATAATTAAAAAATAAATTTCATTCTGAACATCGTAAAGAATCTCTTTATAAGATCTTTCGACACAGTTTACCTTGAGCAAAAGTCGAAAGGTTCAAAAATGACACAAAAAATATAAAAACATGAAAAACATAGCAGTTATTGGTGCAGGAACAATGGGAAACGGAATTGCGCATACATTTGCACAATTTGGGTATAGTGTTCAATTGATTGATATTTCTCAATCATCACTTGATAAAGGAATGTCAACTATCACAAAGAATTTAGATAGAATGGTTGCTAAAGAGCGTATTTCAACGGAAGATAAAGAGAATACGCTAGCAAATATCACAACATTCACATCTGTAAAAGAAGGTGTGCAATATGCAAGTTTGGTTGTTGAAGCAGCGACTGAGAATGTAGATTTGAAATTAAAAATTTTTAAAGAATTAGACGAGATTTGTCCTAATGATACCATTCTTGCTACAAATACTTCGTCAATTTCTATCACACAAATTGCTGCAGTCACCAATAGACCTAAACAAGTTATTGGAATGCATTTTATGAATCCTGTACCAATTATGAAATTGGTGGAGATTATTAGAGGTTATAATACTTCTGATAAAGTGACTAATTTTATTATGGATTTGTCTAAAAAAGTAGGTAAATCTCCTGTTGAGGTAAATGATTATCCAGGATTTGTTGCAAATAGAATTTTAATGCCAATGCTTAATGAATCAATTGAAACGTTGTATAATGGCGTTGCAGGAGTTCAAGAAATTGATACAGTTATGAAATTGGGAATGGCTCATCCTATGGGACCATTACAATTAGCAGACTTTATTGGATTAGATGTTTGTTTATCTATTCTTAATGTGATGTATGACAGTTTTAAAAATCCTAAATATGCTCCTTGTCCACTTCTAGTTAATATGGTGAGAGCAGGAAAATTGGGTGTGAAATCTGGAGAAGGTTTTTATGATTATTCTGAAAACAGAAGAGCAGAAAAAGTTGCAAACAATTTGAATAAATCGAGTTAAAATTATATAAAAAAGACACTATCCTAAAAAGTGCTCCAAATTTTATAAAATTTAGAGCACTTTTTAATTTGAGTATGACTTGTAATTAATCATTAACTTCATCTCCACTTTTCTTTTTTAGACGTTCTATTCCATATTTTAAGTTCATCTTCTGCAGTAACTCCTGAAAGGATTTCAACATTTATTCCGTCAGAAATACCAAGTTCTACATCTCTTTTTTCAAACTTTTGATCTCCTGTCTTAATTTCTACATATGGTTTTTCGGTTTTCTTATCAAACTGTAACAAAGATTCTTTTATTGACAACACACTGTCTTTTTTCTCTAAAACAATTTCAGCATTTGCACTATAACCTGCTCTTACAAAATGATCATCGTCAAGTATTACGTCTGCTTTTATTTTAAATTGCACAGCACCATTTTGTTCTGTTCCTTTTGGCGCAATGAATGTTAGTTTTGCAGAAAATTTCTTTTTATCAATAGCTCCTAAAGATACTTCAATCTCTCTTCCTTCAGTTAATTTTCCTACTTCTGCTTCATCAACTTGCCCTTCAAATATCATTTTAGTCATATCAGCAATAGATGCAATGGTTGTACCTGCATTAAAATTGTTAGATTGTATCACTTGATATCCTTCTTTTACTGGAATTTCTAATATCATTCCTGAAATTGTTGCTCTAATGTTTGTATTTGCCGAACCTCTAGATCCTGCAGAACCTTTTCTTATAATTTGATAATTGTTTTGTGCATTTCTCAAATTTTGTTTTGCTTGATTGTATGCCAATTCTGTATTTTCAAACTCTTGACGTGCAATTACTCCTTTTTCAAACAGTGCCTTGCTTCTATCATAACTTATTTTTGAGTTGCTTACACTCAATTGCAAGTTACTCACATTACCTCTTGCAGTTGTCAAGTTTTGTTCATTTGGCACAACTCTAACCGTTGCTATCAAATCACCTTTCTTTACTTGTTGACCTTCTTCAAGATATATCTTGTCTATAATTCCAGAAATTTGAGGTTTAATTTCAACTTCTTCCAATGGTGTTACTTTTCCTGTTGCCACAGTTTTTGTAACAATATTTTCTTTAAATGCTTTTTCAGTTTCATAATCAATTGTCGGTTTCTGATTTTTCTTTCCAAACCATATTAACACTGCAATCAATGCTAAAGCAATTCCTCCAAATATTAAAATTTTCTTCATTCTTTTATTTTTTATTCCAGTTGGTTATTTATATTTTTTAGCTTTATTCTTCTCTTAATGCCTCAATAGGTCTTATACTTACAGCTGTATGCGCTGGAATTAATCCTATTAATGTTCCAAAAACAATTAATGCTGTTGCTGCAATCAAAACAATAGGAATATCAACAGTTGGATTGGTTAAGGTAGATTCAGGACCACTACCTATTGTCGAATCAATTAGCATCAATACAAGTCCTCCAAAAACAATTCCTAAAGCACCCGCAATAGTTGTTAAAAACACTGATTCTAATATTATTTGACGCTTTATTTCCCATGGTTTAGCTCCCAATGCTCGTCTAATTCCTATTTCTTTTGTACGCTCTTTTACGGTAATTAATAATATATTACCAATTGCAAATACTCCTGCAATCAATGTTGCAATACCAACAAACCAAGTCAAAAACTGCATTCCTAATAAAAAGCCTGTCATTTTACCAAAAGCTTCTCCCAAGTTAAAACTACTAAAAGCTCTTTCGTCTTTTGGATGCACATCATGTAAATTTCTTAGTAATAATTTTACATCTGCCTCAATTTGTTTTATCTCAAATTCAGGTTTACCAGTAATCATAAACCACCCTACAGTATTTCCTCTATTATATACTTGCTGAAATGTGGTAAAAGGTATATGAACAGCACCTTGCGGTCCTCCTTTACCTATTAGTCCATCTTTATACATACCAACAACTTGATAGTTTATATTATTCAGTTTTATATATGTTCCTATAGGATATACATCTTTATCAAACAATTGTTTATAGATTTCTTCTTCTATTACACACACTTTCTTTTTTTCGTTTATATCATTTTGATTGATAAAACGACCATATATTAAATCTTTCTTTTGAACCTTATCCAATAATGGATAATCGCCAAAAATTCCAAAATTTCCTGATTTAAAGTCATTTGTTATTAAGGCGTTTCCTTGATGTCTAGGCACAACAAACTCAAGTCCTTTTATTTCTCTTTTAATAGCATTTAAGTCTGTCATTTTTAAACTTAGACCTTTCCCTTCTTGAAAACCTTTAAATGGTTTACTTGTAGATTGCGCCCAAACAAAAACACTATTGGTTGCAAAATTACCGAATAAACTGTTGAATTTATTCTCAACTCCTCTTGCTACTCCTAACAAAACAACCAATAAGAAAATTCCCCACATCACACCAATAATAGTAATTCCTGTCCGCAATTTATTTTTACGAATGCTGCTATAGATTTCTTGCCATGTATCTATATCAAATAAAAATTTCATCTTCTTCTATTTATCGTTAAGTGCATCAATTGGTTTAATTCTTGCAGCTCGTTTTGCTGGTAAATATCCAGCAATAGTTCCTGAAATTACTAGCAATATTGTTGCTCCAACAACTACAGATGTTTGTACGCTTGGATCTTTAATAAAATATTGTTCCAAATTTGGACCAATCCATTTTAAAATCCCTGTTCCTAATAATAATCCAACATATCCTGCCAATGCTGTAATAAAAACAGATTCATGCATAATCATTCCAACAATTGATTTTGGAGTAGCGCCAAGGGCTTTTCTAATTCCAAGTTCTTTGGTTCGCTCCTTCACTATATATACCATAATATTACTGATACCTATAATTCCTGCAATCAGCGTTCCCATACTAATGAAAATAATGATTATATTTAATACGTTCATAAATTGTTGTACTTTCTGAGTTCTTTCAGCATAATTTTGAATTCTTATTGCTGCTTGATCTCTTGGATGCACATTATGGCGATCCTTTAATTTTTTTTCTAACTTACTTGTAAATGCCAATGCTTGATCAACATTTAAATCTAGATTGTAAATCAATCCAAATGCATCTAAATAATCATTATCTCGATACATTACTTGTGCTGTAGAAAATGGCGTGTAAATAAAACGCTCTTCTTCATCTCCTCCAGGATCGTTAAAAACACCTATAACCTTATAAGAGATTCCATCTAAATTTATGTTTTTCCCTAAAGCACTAAAATTTCCAAACAAATCTTTTTCTACCAATCTACCAATTGCCAACACTTTTGATTTTTTCTGAACGTCTAAATAAGATAAAAATCGTCCATCTTGAATAACAGCAGATTCTAATGGTTGATAATCGGGATAAACAGCTCTAACTACATATCTATTTTGCTCTCCTTTATATACTGCCAAAACATTAAAACGCTCAATATTTGGACTGAAAAATTTTATTTCGTCTTCAAAATTTTGATTAATAAATTTTGAGTCTTTATTCGTAAACTGAATCCTTCTTCCACTTTGAAGGCCTTTGTAAGGTTTTGTTGTTTCCCCTCCTCTTATATAAACTAACTTATCAGAATCACTAGCAAATTGTTCAGCAAAAGTGTTTTTAAGCCCATTACCTATACCAAATAATAAGGTGAACAACAAAATTGCAAAAGCAATTGTAAAACCAGAAAGAGCAGTTCTTAACTTATTTTTACTGATAGTTTGAAAAATTTCTTGCCAACGGTCTAAATCAAACATATTTTCCTGTTAATTTACCTTTTTCTGTAATTTCATCATCTATAATAACACCATCTTTAAGGCGTACAATTCTATCTGTTTGCTCCGCAACTTCTTCTTCGTGTGTTATCACAAACACTGTCATTCCTTCGTCATTAATATCCTTCAGCAAATCCATTACATTATCTGTAGTCGTAGAATCTAGTGCTCCTGTTGGTTCATCTGCAAGTACAACTTTTGGGTTTGTAACCAACGCGCGCGCAATAGCAACACGTTGTTTTTCACCTCCAGATAGTTCGTTTGGTAAATGCTTTGCCCAATCTTTTAACCCAACTTTATCAAGGTAATTCAATGCTGTTTCTTGACGCTCTTTCCTTCCAACACCTTTATAATACAATGGCAATGCAACATTTTCAAGCGCAGTTTTATATCCTATTAAATTAAATGATTGAAAAACAAATCCTAAAAATTTATTTCTTAAAATTGCTACTTTCTTTTCATTCAATTTTTCAATTTTCTGATTATTCAAAAAATATTCTCCTTCATCATGCGTATCTAATAAGCCAACAATATTTAATAAGGTAGATTTTCCTGAACCAGAAGAGCCCATAATTGATACAAACTCACCTTCATTTATTTTTAAATCCAATCCTTTTAGTACATGCAAAGAATCTTTTTTTCCTATAGGATAAGATTTGTGAAGTTTTTTAAATTCGATCATTTAGTTTGTTAGTTTTAAACGAAATTAATAATCAGCATTTAAACTATTACTAAGGTTTTGTTAAAAGACAAATAAAATTCTATTTAGTAACTTTGCAGAGTGGAAAAAACAATTCATCAACCTTTATTACTTTTTGATGGAGTTTGCAATTTGTGTAACTCCTCCGTACAATTTGTCATAAAACATGATAAAAAGCAACAGTTTCTATTCTCTTCTTTACAATCAAACGCTGCAAAAGAAATTTTGTTACGGTATGATGAAACAAATTTGAATTTAGATTCAATTATTTTAATTACTGATGCTAAAATTTATTCAAAATCATCAGCAATATTAAAGATTGCTAAACTTCTTGGAGGTTTTTATTCTTTTGGAGTTATTTTTTATATCGTTCCAAAATTCATTAGAGATAAGGTATATGATTTTGTTGCAAAAAACAGGTGCAAATGGTATGGAAAACGTGAAAAATGTATGCTTCCAAGCGAAAAATTAAAAAGTAGATTTTTATAAAATTGGGTACAATTAGTTGTATGATTTTTGATATGGATGGTGTTATAGTAAACACTGAACCGCTACTAAAAAAGCCTATTTCAAAACATTAAAGAACAAATATTCATAGTAGTTTAGTCAATTGTCTGCTATTATTTTACTGCTTCATAATTATCGTCCCAGTCTTTAACATGAGGCTCTCCAAGTTTTCCAACAGACTTGGCAACCAACATAGATACTGCTGCATCACCTGTAACATTTACTACTGTTCTACACATATCTAAAGGTCTATCGACTGCAAAAATAAGTGCTAAACCTGCTTCTGGAATTCCTGCATAACCAAGTACTCCTACCAACATCACCATTCCTGCTCCTGGAACAGCTGCTGAACCAATTGATGCTAATGTTGCAGTTGCAATTATTCCAAGTTGTGTTCCAAATGTTAAGTCCATTCCAAACGCTTGTGCAATAAACACAGCAGCAACAGCTTGATATAAACTTGTCCCATCCATATTAATTGTTGCGCCAATTGGCAATACAAAACTTGAAACATCTTCTTCTACTCCAAGGTGCTCTGTTACACGCTCCATAGTTACAGGCAAAGTTGCCGCGCTTGAACTTGTTGAAAAAGCAAGTAACTGTGCTGGAGATATTCCGTTCATAAAAAATTTGGGTTTCTTTTTAGTAAATGTTAAAACAAGAATATTATATATCACTATCATCATTATTAACCCTAGAACAACCGTCAAAGCGTACCAACCTAATGCTTTAAATAAATCTATACTTGGTGACTCTACTACTAGTGCCGCCAATAAAGCAAATACGCCATAAGGTGCTGCAAGCATTATCAAATCAACCATTTTAAGGATAACTTCATTAAATCCATCAAAAAAATCTTTAATTGTCTTTCCTTTTTCTTCAGGAATTAAAATTAATCCTATTCCAAAAAATACAGCGAAAAATATAACTTGTAGCATATTACGATTACTCGTTGCTGCAGCAAAAATATTTTCTGGAACTAAATCTTCTAATGCTTGTAATGGTCCACTCTCTTTCTGATTTTTGGCTTCATCTTTATATTTGGTTGTGCTTCCTCCATAATTCTCAACCATTTCTGTACGTGTTTTTTCAGAGATAGATTTTCCAGGATTTATAATATTTACCAACATCAGACCAATTGAAACTGCAATTACAGTTGTTAGTACATAAATCACAATCGTTCTTCCTCCCATTTTAGAGAGTTTAGAAATGTCTTTTAAATCTGATACTCCTTTAATCAACGCTGCAAGAATTAAAGGTATTGCAATCATTTTTAATACATTGATAAATATTTTACCAAAAGGTTTTATCCAGTTTTGAACAATTTCTTTGCCTCCATCAAAATTTGTCATTAAAATTCCAACTAATATTCCTAATACCATTCCTAGTAGTATTTTCCAGTGTAATGCGAGTTTTTTCATGTATCTGTTTAAAATTTAGCCGAAAGATAAAAAAACTATATAATTAAAGTTCTTATATGTCTATAAAAAATGAAAAAATAGTGTTTTAAATATATATGTGACTATTATTTGTATATTGTGTCCCATTAAATGAATATTCACTTAACAAAAAATTAAATATTAAAATATTATGAGCGGAATTTTAGACTTATTAAACGGACCAATGGGCAAAATGCTTATTAGTGGCGCAAGTAAACAATTAGGTATGGGAGAAAACAAAGCACAAAGTGCTTTAAGTACTGCCTTACCATTAATATTAGGAGCAATGAAAAACAATGCTTCTACTCCAGACGGTGCTGCAGGTTTATTAGGTGCACTTGGAAACGCCAAACATAGCGGTGGTATTTTAGACAACCTTGGAAATATTCTTGGTGGTGGCGGAATCGATCAAAATGTAATGGATGATGGTGCTGGAATCTTAGGGCACGTATTTAGAGGAAGAGAACAAAATGTTGCTAAGGCAGTAAGTAAATCAAGTGGAATTGATTTAGGAAGTGCTATGAATATCTTAAAAGTTGCTGGACCTTTTATAATGGGAGCTTTAGGAAAACAAACTCGTTCACAAGGTGTTTCTAGCCAAAGTGGTCTTGGAGATTTACTTGGTGGAATGCTTGGAGGCGGACAAAAAAAACAACAAAGTCTTGTAAATAAACTTTTAGATGCTGACGGTGACGGAAGTATTATTGATGATGTTGCTGGAATGTTATTAAGCGGCGGCGGAAAGAAAAAAGGAGGCTTAGGAGGCTTACTTGGAGGCTTATTCGGAAAAAGATAATCTTCTTAAAATTTATTTAAAAAAGGCTGAACAATGTTCAGCCTTTTTTATTTGGTTTTGTATTTTTGCACTCTAAAATATTTACTTATGAATAAATTGAAAGAGCGTTGGGGAATCACTTCAAATTGGCAAATAGTAGCAATTTTTGTAGCTTTTGCACTAAATGGTTCTTTTGCTGCTTGGATTGGTAAACCTATCACTGAGTTTCTTGAAATTAGTCCTGAAGAAAATAGTTGGTTATATTGGATAATAAGGATTCCGCTTATCTTTATAATCTATCAAATTACCTTACCAATTTCTGGCTGGATTTTCGGTCAATTCAAATTCTTTTGGAATATGGAAAAAAAGATATTGAGACGAATGGGTTTTAAACGTTTCTTCCCAGAATAGTTCTAATCAATATCTATAATTGTAGCGACTTTTTCTTTGTTAAACACATACGTGTATAACCACATCAATGTGAATGTTGGCACAACATCTAAAAATGGTAACGCTTCTTCTACAAATGTGATTGCAGCCGCAATTCTACCCTTCTTCCCTTTATATAACTTGGTCATTAAGTAGGCTGATAATGGCGCCCAAACAAAATCGAATGGAGGAAAAATAAAGGATACATATCCTAATGCATCAAATAGAATTCCTAAGATTAATTTTTTATATTTTTTATTCATTTGTTATTTTACTGTTTTGTACTAATACATAACAAATAGAGTGCCATTATTTTTTCTTCAATTTTTCTTTATACATCTTCTGAAACTTCTCTAACTTTGGGTTGATAACAATTTGACAGTAACCCTGTGTTTTGTTATTATTAAAGTAGTTTTGATGGTAGTTTTCGGCAACATAAAACACGTCAAATGCAGTCACTTCAGTAACAATCTTATTTTCAAAAACACCACTTTCATCAAGTGCATTAATCATCTTATTTACAACATGTTTTTGTGCATCATTATGATAAAAAACTGCTGAACGATATTGCGTTCCTCTATCTGCACCTTGACGATTTAATGTTGTAGGATTGTGTGTGTTAAAAAAGACTTCAAGTAATAAATTAAAATCAATAACAGAAGGATCAAAAGTAATATGTATAACCTCTGCATGACCTGTATTTCCAGCAGTTACTGCGTTGTAACTTGGATTTTTAACTTGACCTCCTGAATAACCTGATTCCACTTTCTGAACACCTTCTAATTGCTCAAATATAGCTTCTGTACACCAAAAACAACCTCCACCAAAAGTTGCTATTTCCATATTTTCTGTATTCATTGCTGCTTTTTTATTTATTGATGATTCTTGCTATTTTTGTGTGCATATGTAGTACACGACATCATCATAATTCCTAATAGTGCAATTCCAAAATTCTTCATTTATTTGTATTTTATTTATGTCGCAATAGGCTTTGAATCATTACAAATGTAAAGAAATCTATACTAAAACCAATCTTGACTTTATCAAAGGTAGATTATGTAAAAAACAATTACCCGAATTAGAAAGCAGGAACAATTAGAGGAACACCAGTAAGAACTGACCACAATTTGATAATAACGTTTATTGGAAAATGAATACGCCACATGGCAATGGCTAAAAAAAATTGCTTAATTCAATAAAATAGAATGATTCTAAAACAAAAAAAATAATATATCTAATCATCGGAAAATTGTGCTTTCAAAATCGCACCTTTTCCTAGCCTAAACCAAAAACGAACATCAAAAAATTACAGTTTTAAACTCTCAATATCCGCAACAGTTTGCTGTAACATCTCATCGGTAAAATCAAGATGCGTAACCACACGCAATTTAACTTGTCCCATAGAAATAAGCAAAATATTCTTTTTGGTAAGCGCATCTACAAATTCCTGTTCATCAACTCCATCATCAACATGAAAAATGACAATATTGGTGTCTATCGATTCTATTTTTTTATCAGTCTTGAATTTTCTATAATCTCTCCTAGTTGCTGAGCTCTTTTATGATTATCAGCCAATCTACCAACATAATTATCTAACGTATAATCTGCAAAAAACATACAAAAATAGTGTCAAACAAGCCACTATAATTTTTTGCAGTTTCTTGTTTTTCAACTAATGCATTCCAAAGACGTGCTTGCAACACGTTCTTCTAGTGCATTTACAGTTGGGTCTTGTTTAAAAACATCATCTCCTACTTTTACATTCATCATAAATTCCAACATTTCAGGAGTTGATTTGGTAACAGTATCACTTATTAAGTTTATTTCCATATTCTATAGTTAAATCTTATTTTTGCATTATGATTACAAACGACCATTTAAAAGATATTTCTAAACGCATCAACAAGTTAAAAACCTATTTGGATATTGACAAGAAATTAATCGAAATTTCTAATGACAATGAACAAATTGCAAATCCTGACTTTTGGAACAATCCGAAAGAAGCAGAAACGTTTATGAAAATCTTACGTAGCAAAAAAAAATGGGTTGAAGAATATAATACTGTCAATACTTTCTATGACGATTTAGAAGTTGTTTTTGAATTCTATCAAGAAGAGATGGCTTCTAATGAAGAAGTAATGGAACGCTATAGCAAAACAATAAAACTCCTCGAAGATATTGAATTTAGAAATATGCTTTCCGAAGAAGGTGACAATTTAAGTGCTGTACTTCAAATTACTGCAGGCGCTGGCGGAACGGAAAGTTGTGATTGGGCAGAAATGTTATTGCGAATGTACATGATGTGGGCAGAAAAACAGGGCTTCAAAATAAAAGAATTGAACTATCAAGGAGGTGATGTTGCTGGAATAAAAACAGTAACTATTGAGATTGAAGGTGAGTTTTCCTTTGGATATTTAAAAGGAGAAAATGGTGTGCATCGCTTGGTGCGTATTTCTCCGTTTGACAGCAATGCCAAGCGTCATACAAGTTTTGCGTCAGTGTATGTGTATCCATTGGTTGATGATAGTATTGATATAAAAATAAATCCTGCTGATATAGAGATTGTAACTTCTCGCTCAAGTGGTGCTGGAGGACAAAATGTAAATAAAGTAGAAACTAAAGTTCAACTAACCCACAAACCAAGTGGAATTAAAATTTCTTGTTCAGAAACGCGTTCGCAACACGAAAACAGAGATAGAGCGATGCAAATGTTAAAATCTCAACTCTATGAAATCGAATTAAACAAACAATTAGAAGCGAGAGGGGAAATTGAAGCAGGAAAAATGAAGATAGAATGGGGAAGTCAAATAAGAAACTATGTGATGCATCCATATAAATTGGTAAAAGATGTGCGAACTGCACATGAAACTGGTAATGTTGATGCAGTTATGAATGGTGATATTGATGCGTTTTTAAAAGCATTTTTAATGTTAAATGGTCAAAAAGAAGATAAAAATAAACTGTAAAATCTACCGTTAAAAAAATCCTTTCTTAAATTTTATCGTCTGACTTCTAACAAGTTAATTGTATTTCTGCAATAAAAAGCATGTTTTGATACGCAAATGGTATGTCTTTTAATATAACAACCTGAGTTCGACCTAAGAAAGTCATCATTTAATTAGGATAAAAAGTAGAAAAATAGTACATTTAAGTATTAAAAATCAAATGTTTAACTAAATTTCTACTTATGATTTCTACAGATAAAATTACAACTATTTTTTGTTCTATTGATGATTTTTGTATTGTTTTTGAATGAATTTAAGAAAAAACAACTTTCTACAGGAAAAAAGACTCGAAATAGAAAATTTAAAATTCAATGAGCGAAATTTTGACAATCACAGTTTTGTTTCATATAAGTGGTTATCGAAATTTCAAACACTATTATTTGTTCTATGTTCGAAAACAAAAGCAGTTTCATATAATCGTTTCACAGAACTTATGCAATCCAATATGTTGCCTTTGTGTTTGTATATGAAAACTTGCTGTTTAGGAAAATGTACAGGAATTTCTTTTATTGATTCTACTCCTGTTCGTGTTTGTAATAAAAAACGAATCTCAAAAAATCAAGTTTTCAAAGACATTGCAACTATAGGAAAATCTACTATGGGATGGTTTTATGGTTTTAAACTTCATATCATAGTCAATGACAAAGGAGAATTGCTTGAATTTGTTATCACTCAAGCCAATGTAGATGATAGAGCCCCTTTAAACTTTTTAGCCAAAATATTCGGAAAATTATATGCTGACAAAGGGTACGTTTCTAAAGAATTGATTTATTGTTTGATCAAGGACTACATTTAGTCTGGAATTAGAAATAATATGAAAAACATATTGACAATGAGAGATAAGATTCTACTTAGGAAAAGGTCTGTAAAGAAACCATCAATGACCAACTTAAAAACATCTGTATTCTAGACATAGAAGTTTTGGTAACTTTATCAAATTTAGTAGCGAGTCTTATTGCTTATTCTTTTCAAGAAAAGAAACCTTCTATCAAGTTTGAAACTCAAAATACAAATCAACTAGCATTGTTTTGTTAAAACCTTAGGTCGAACTCAGGTTAACAGTAATTAAATCCACATATTCTCTTATATTTGCTTTTTAATAAAAAAATTGCTAAACACGCTTACTAAATGAAAAAGAATACTTATAGATTTAACCAAAGCAAAAGCAACCGAAAGATTGACTTTGATAAAAAGGATAAAAAACCTAATTTCTAAATGATTCAAATTTATCACAACAATAAGTGTAGTAAAAGTCGCCAAGGAAAAGAAATATTAGAGAATTCAAATTGTAAATTTGAAATCATCAACTACTTAAAAACACCTCCAACAGTTAAGGAAATAACAGAACTGGTTAAACTTCTTGGCATCTCTCCTATTCAACTTATTAGAAAAGGAGAAGCAATTTGGAAAGAAAACTTTAAAGGGAAAACGCTTACTGATGCTCAAATCATCAAAGCTATGGCTACCTATCCAAAATTGATAGAAAGACCTATCGTTGTTAATGGTAAGAAAGCTGTTATTGGACGTCCACCTACTTTAATAAAAGATTTAATCTAAGTTGTTTATTCTTCAACAGTGTGTGTCATTTTCTCTTTCCATTTTTCTATACTTCCACTCTTCTCTTAAATATCCTACAATCCAATAAGGGATTACGAAACTAATTAAGAAAATCATTAACCAAAATCCCATTGTAAATATGGTTAAAAATAGTAAAAACCCTGAAAACTGAGAAAAATCCATCATAATAATTGTAATTTTATTTCTGAAGCAAAAATACTATTTATTTTTTATTATTAAAATCTTTTTAAAGAAATTCTTTGGCGTTATTTTAGTAACTTTGTTATCTAATTATTTTAGTCATGAAATTCAGAATAGAAAAAGATACGATGGGAAAAGTTGAAGTTCCCGCAGACAAATATTGGGGAGCACAAACTGAACGCTCTCGCAATAATTTTAAAATTGGAAGTCCAGCATCAATGCCTCTCGAGGTTGTTTATGGATTTGCTTATCTCAAGAAAGCAGCAGCATATACAAATTGTGAATTGGGAGTTTTAGCATCTGAGAAAAGAGATCTAATAGCAGTGGTATGTGATGAAATATTAGAAGGAAAGCATGACAATCAATTTCCGTTAGTCATTTGGCAAACAGGTTCTGGAACGCAGAGTAACATGAATGTGAATGAAGTAATTGCTAATAGAGCACATGAACTTTCAGGAAAAATAATTGGAGAAGGAGAAAAAACAATTCAGCCAAATGATGATGTAAATAAATCACAATCATCTAATGATACTTTCCCAACAGGAATGCATATCGCTTGTTATAAAATGATAGTTGAATCTACCATCAAAGGCGTAGAAAAGTTACGTGACACGTTTCAGAAGAAAACAGCCGATTTTGCAACTATCGTTAAAATAGGAAGAACACATTTAATGGATGCTACACCTTTAACACTTGGTCAAGAGTTTTCTGGATACACATCACAATTAAATCATGGATTAAAAGCCTTAAAAAATACACTTGAGCACCTTTCAGAAATTGCATTAGGTGGTACTGCTGTTGGAACAGGATTAAACACGCCAAAAGGATATGATGTGTTGGTTGCTAAATATATTGCAAAGTTTACTGGACATCCATTTGTAACTGCAGAAAATAAATTTGAAGCTTTAGCTGCTCATGATGCAATTGTAGAAACTCATGGAGCGCTTAAAATGTTAGCAGTCTCATTAAATAAAATTGCAAACGATATAAGAATGATGGCTTCTGGACCACGTTCAGGAATTGGAGAAATTAGCATTCCTGCCAACGAGCCTGGATCTTCAATAATGCCTGGAAAAGTAAATCCAACGCAATGTGAAGCCTTAACAATGGTTTGCGCACAAGTTATGGGTAACGATGTTGCAATAACTATTGGAGGAACTCAAGGACATTATGAATTGAATGTTTTTAAACCAATGATGGCTTCAAATCTTTTACAGTCTGCACGATTGATTGGTGATGCATGTGTTTCGTTTAATGATAATTGTGCTGAAGGCATTGAACCAAATAACGAAGTAATTAAAGAATTATTAAACAACTCTTTGATGTTGGTTACTGCATTGAATACTAAAATTGGATATTATAAAGCTGCGGAAATTGCAAATACTGCGCACCAAAATGGTACAACCTTACGTGAAGAAGCTGTTCGCTTAGGCTATGTGACTGAAGAACAGTATGATAAATGGGTTGTTCCTGCTGATATGACTGGAGGATTAAAATAAAAATTTATTTTGCACTCTGATAAATTCGCTCAATAATATCAACAATCTTCATTCCTTCTAAAGCATTAGTAGTAATAGCTTTATCTCCTTGGAGCACATCTATTACATTCTGAATGACATAATGATGGTTTTGAGCGGAGCCTTTATATGCACCATAATCATTTCCAGGATTTGTTGGCTCTAAAACTGGCATTTCGTAATCTTTGATATGACAATACTCAACTTCGTTCATATATTGTCCTCCAATTTTGACTGCACCGTTTTCAGCAATAATTGTCATCGAGCTTTCCATATTTTTATTCCAAACTGCTGTTGAAAAATTAAAATTTCCAATTCCGCCATTGACAAACTCAAAATTGACAATTCCTGCATCTTCAAAATCTGTAATATTCTGATGTTTAAAATCTTTCATCACTGATTTTATATTGGTAATGTCACCAAACAACCAATACATAATATCTATAAAGTGCGAAAACTGAGTAAATAGTGTTCCTCCATCTAATTTTTTATCTCCGTGCCAAGAATCAGCAGTATAATAGCGCTCATCGCGATTCCAAAAACTATTGATGTGAACTGAATAAATATCACCTAACAAATTATTATCAATAAGATTTTTAATCCATACAGAAGGTGGAGAATATCTATTTTGCATCACTGCAAATATCTGTTTTGAAACATTTAACGCTTTAAAAATAACTGCTTCAGCATCAGCTTTTGATAAAGTTAAAGGTTTTTCAACAACTACATGATTTCGTGCTTCGAGTGCTTGTATCGCATGACTCGCATGTAAACCGTTAGGAGTTGCAATAGTTACAACATCCGTAGAAATGTTAGATTTTAAAAAACTTTCTAAACTGTTATAAAAAGGGATGTTATATTGAGCAATATTTAACTCATCTTTTGGTTTTATATCGATAAGCGCTACCAATTCTGCATTCGTATTTAGGCTTACCATTTCTGCGTGACGTTTTCCTATATGTCCACAACCAACAATCACAAATTTTATTTTATTTTTTTTACTCAAAATCCATTAGATGAAGTAACAAGAATAGTCTTTGGCTTATTTATCAATAGTTTTACGTATAATTTGAACATTCTTTCTATCTCCAAGTATTCCTATATCTCCAGCATTTGCAAGTGCTTCTACAATTGAAATCTGATTTTGCAGCAAATTTACAGTTCCAAGAGAACCAACCTCACCAGAAACAATAAACTTAATTCTAGATAAACTTCCACTGTTTTCAGAAGCGCTAAAAAGTGCAACTAATTTAGGGTCTTCTGTTTTAATTCCAATAGATAAAACATCATTAACTTGCAATTTATAAGGTGCATTTTTAAGTTTATGTAATTTTGAGTCTTTAGAAATTTCTCCTTGAAAGTGAGTCGTCTTTTTTGCTGATATACAAGAAGACAAACTTGCTATCAAGAATATAAAAAGTAAAATTTTATTCATAATTAAATATTATTTATGCTTCTACTATAATTACCCAAAATGTGAAAATAATTATGACTATTGGCAAATATAATTTTTAATCAGGTATTAAAATAATTTTTCCATTATTTTCGCCATAGAAATTAGACCAAATGCTTTTTCAAATAAAATCGTACTTACAATTTTTACTAAAATCTACCAATCAGCACGGTATTCACTCACCTTTTGTCTATGATTTGACTACTAAATGCTTTTATACCGATACAAACCCTAGCAAACTTAATAAAATAACTCAATATCGTACTGATTTATTACAAAATCACTCTAAATTTTTAGTAACCGATTTTGGCAAAGGTTCTAAAGTTTTCAAATCTAATGAGCGAGAAATATCAAAAATTGCAGGAATTGTAGGAATATCAAAAAAACGCTCTGAACTATTAATCAGGATTGTAGAATACTTAAAGCCAATAACTATTTTAGAAATCGGAACTTCGTTAGGAATCGGAACTGCAAGTTTACAAATTGGCAGTTCAACATCAAAAATAATAACACTAGAAGGTTGTAAAATCACATCTCAAATTGCTAAAAATCAGTTTAATAAATTTGGTTTTGATGATATTAACTTACACATTGGAGATTTTAAAAAAATGCTTCCTAAGCTACTAAAAAATAGCACTTTTGATATGATTTATGTTGATGGAAATCATCAAAAACAACCAACAATTGATTATTTTGAACAATGTCTAAATTCCATAAACAATAATTCTGTTTTCATATTTGACGATATTAAATGGTCAAAAGAAATGAGCGAAGCATGGGAATACATTAGAAATCACAAAAAAGTAACAGTAAGTATTGATACTTATTTTTGGGGAATCATCTTCTTCAGAAAAGAACAAGAAAAAGAGCATTTTATAATTCGAGTATAAATTTTAACTTGCAATCATGAAAATCTACACAAAAACTGGCGATAAAGGTACAACAGGATTATATGGAGGAACACGTGTTCCAAAATATCATTTACGTATAGAAGCCTATGGAACTATTGATGAACTGAACTCCTATATTGGCTTAATCAAAGATCAAAAAATTGATGATACGTCAAGTAAATCGTTATTACGAATTCAAAACGAATTATTCACTTTAGGCTCTATGTTGGCAACTCCAACAGATAAAGAGGTTTTAAAAAGCGGTAAAGAACGCTTAAATATTCCGAAGATTACTGAAGAATCAATTTTAACGTTAGAAAAAGAAATTGATGTAATGAATGAAAATTTACCATCAATGACACACTTTGTACTTCCAGGAGGTCATACAACAGTGTCATATTGCCATATCGCACGTTGTATATGCAGAAGAGCAGAACGCATAAGCGTTCAACTAAATGATGAAACACCTATAAGTCCAAAAATATTAAGTTACTTAAACCGACTTTCTGACTTTCTTTTTGTATTGGCACGAAAATTGACTTATGATAATCAAATAGCGGAAATCCCTTGGATTCCAAAGAAAAATAAATAAGTTCTTATCTTTATTAAAAAATAAACAGGAAATAACTTGTCTTTCTGCGTAAAAAAATTATTTTTGCAAAAAATTAAAAGTTATAATACATGTATTGGACATTAGAATTAGCATCATATTTAGCCGATGCACCATGGCCAGCAACAAAAGACGAGCTTATTGACTACGCAATTAGAACAGGAGCACCATTAGAAGTTGCAGAAAATTTACAGGATCTTGAAGATGAAGGAGAATCTTATGATTCAATCATTGAAATTTGGCCCGACTATCCGACCGAAGATGATTATCTTTGGAACGAAGATGAATATTAAATCATTAAAAAAATAACATAGAAAAGTCTCTTTTGAGGCTTTTTTTTTGTTTAATTTTGAACACATATAAGATAGATTAAATTATGAGTATATTAAATTCTATATTAAAGGTTTTTGTAGGAGACAAAACAAAAAAAGACCTTAAAGAATTACAACCTATTGTTGATGAAGTGCTTGCTGTTGAAGGCAATATTACTGCGCTTTCAGACAATGAGTTACGTGCTAAAACAATTGAGTTTAAAGAGATAATTAGCGCTGCTATAAAACCTATACAAGATAAAATTATAGCGTTACAAGAAGAATCGACAGCCGCAAATATCGATCGAAAAGAAGAAATTTATACTGAGATTGATAAACTAAAAGATGAATCATACGAAACATCAGAAAAAACACTTCTAGAAATTCTTCCAGAAGGATTTGCTGTTGTCAAAGAAACTGCACGTAGATTTACCAATAATGAAACCATTACAGTAACTGCGACTCCATTTGACAGAGAATTATCTGCTTTTAAAGACAATGTTGAGTTAGATGGTGAAAAAGCAATCTATTACAATACTTGGGACGCCACAGGAAAGCAAATTACTTGGGACATGATACATTATGATGTTCAATTAATTGGTGGTTCTGTATTACATCAAGGTAATGTTGCTGAAATGATGACAGGAGAAGGTAAAACATTGGTTGCAACACTACCAATTTACCTAAATGCACTAACAGGAAATGGTGTTCACGTAGTTACAGTAAATGATTACTTAGCAAAACGTGATGCTGCTTGGATGGCGCCAATCTTTGAGTTTCATGGATTGAGTATTGACTGTATCGATTATCATCAACCTAATTCTGATGCACGCAGAAAAGCCTATAATGCAGATATTACATACGGAACAAACAATGAGTTTGGTTTTGATTATTTACGTGATAACATGTCCAATTCACCAAAAGACTTAGTACAACGTGCACCAAACTTTGCGATTGTAGATGAGGTCGATTCTGTATTGATTGATGATGCTCGTACACCTTTAATTATTTCTGGAGCAACGCCTCAAGGTGATCGTCATGAGTTTAATGAATTAAAACCAAGTGTTGATAGCATTGTAAACATCCAACGAAAATATTTAGTTGGCGTTTTATCTGAGTCCAAAAAATTAATTGCAGCAGGAGATACCAAAGAGGGAGGTTTTCAATTATTGAGAGTCTATCGTGGATTACCAAAAAACAAAGCCTTGATTAAGTTTTTATCTCAAGAAGGAATTAAACAATTACTTCAAAAGACAGAAAATCATTATATGGCAGATAATAATCGTGAAATGCATCATATAGATGCTGAATTATATTTTACGATTGATGAAAAAAATAATTCAATAGAACTTACTGACAAAGGTGTTGAACACTTATCAAAAGATCATAACGATTCTAATTTCTTTATAATGCCAGACATTGGTATGGATATAGGAAAGCTAGAAGAAAAAAATCTATCCGCAGAAGAATTAACTAAGCAGAAAGAAGTTTTGTATCGAGATTATGGTGTAAAAAGTGAGCGAATTCATACAATGAATCAACTTTTAAAAGCATATACACTTTTTGAAAAAGATGTAGAATATGTGGTAATGGAAGAGAAGATTATGATTGTTGATGAGCAAACAGGACGTATAATGGATGGTCGTCGTTATTCTGATGGATTGCACCAAGCCCTTGAAGCTAAAGAGAATGTGAAGATTGAGGCTGCAACACAAACTTTTGCAACGGTAACACTTCAAAATTACTTCAGAATGTATCGCAAACTCTCAGGAATGACAGGAACAGCGATTACAGAAGCAGGTGAATTGTGGGAGATATACAAGCTAGATGTTATTGAAATTCCAACAAACAAACCTTTAGCACGAGACGACAGACAAGACAAAGTTTACAAAACTGCACGTGAAAAATACAATGCAGTAATTGATGAAATCACAGTATTAGTTGGACAAGGAAGACCAGTTTTAGTAGGTACAACATCTGTAGAAATATCAGAACTATTAGGAAGAATGCTTGCAATGCGTAAAATAAAACACAACGTATTGAATGCAAAACTCCATAAAAAAGAAGCAAATATTGTTGCCGAAGCAGGAGATCCTGGAGTTGTAACAATTGCAACAAACATGGCTGGACGTGGAACAGATATTAAATTGTCTGATGAAGTTTTAAATTCTGGAGGTCTTGCTATTATTGGAACAGAACGTCATGATTCTCGTCGTGTAGATAGGCAATTACGAGGACGTGCAGGAAGACAAGGAGATGTTGGTTCGTCACAATTCTATGTGTCACTTGAAGATAATCTAATGAGATTGTTTAACAGTGAGCGTGTTGCCAAAATGATGGATAGAATGGGACTTGGTGAAGGTGAAGTGATTCAGCATTCAATGATTTCTAAATCTATAGAAAGAGCACAAAAGAAGGTTGAAGAGAATAACTTTGGTATTCGTAAAAACTTATTAGAATATGATGATGTGATGAATTCACAACGTGAAGTTGTCTATAAACGCCGTCGTCATGCATTGTATGGAGATCGTTTGCAAGTTGATATTGTAAATATGATTTTTGATACGTGTTCTAATTTGATAAACGAGAATAAACCACACGAAGATTACACAAACTTTGAATATGAGTTGATTCGCTTCTCTTCTACTTCATCACCATTTACAGAAGATGAATTTAAGAGTAAGTCTGAAGAAGAATTGACAGACACTTTGTTTGATGTAGTTTACAAGCATTATAAAAACAAAATAGAGCGCAATGCGGTTTCAGCGTATCCTGTGATAAAAGATGTGTTTGAAAAACAAGGCGACAAATATGAGCGTATTGTAGTTCCTTTTACTAACGGAACGAAAACAATTCAAGTTGTTACCAACCTTAAGGAAGCATACGAATCTAAAGGAAAAGTATTGGTAACCGATTTTGAAAAGAACGTTACACTTGCTATTATTGATGACACTTGGAAAGACCATTTACGTCAAATGGATGAGTTAAAACAATCTGTAAGAAACGCACAATGGGAACAAAAAGATCCTTTATTGATTTATAAGTTTGAGTCTTTTGAATTGTTTCAAACGATGCTAAACAAAGTGAATAAAGAAGTGCTGTCATTCTTGTTTAAAGGAGAATTGCCAAATCAAAATGCAACTCAAGTTTCTGCAGCAAGAGAACGTACAAGAGAGAAAGTACAATTGACAAAAGAAGATTATAAGAACCAATCACAACAAACAAACACCAATCAAACACAAGAGCGTCAGCCAGTTGAAACATTTGTGAGAACAGAGCGTAAAATAGGTCGTAACGATAGAGTAACGATTAAAAACGTACTAAGCGGTGAGAACAAACAAGTAAAATACAAACAAGCAATGCCACTAATTCAAAAAGGAGAATGGGTTTTGACGGAAGATTAAAATTAATACTTGAAAATGACACACTCAAAGAAGGACGCTCACGATTTTTACCAAAATTAAAACGCGAAATACCATATGATTCTATTGTCAAAATTGAAATTCAAGATGGAGGAAAGAAGTTTAACTGATATTAAATAAACCCTTTCGCTTTAAATTCCAAATACTTATTAATTACATTTACAGTTAAGTTTTTAGGCTTGGTTAAAATAGCGTGTATGCCTCTATTTTGCAATTCTTTTACAATCAATCGCTTTTCGTAAGCAAACTTCTCTGCAATCGTCTTGTGATACACATCTTGCAAATCTTCGGTATTGGCAGTTATCATCTCATCTAACTCTGTATTTTCAAAGAAAACTGTAACCAACAAATGCTGTTTTGCAATTGCTTTTAAAAATGGTAATTGACGTTTCATCGCACTCATGTGCTCAAAATTGGTATATAAAATTAACAAACTACGATGTGTTATTTTTCGCTTTATAACTGTATACAACAAACTGAAATCAGAATCTGTAAACTGAGTATCAATATTATATAAGGCTTCATTAATAGTATTTAAATGTGTTTTCTTATTACTTGCTCGCACAATATTTTCCACTTCTTTAGAAAAAGCCAACATTCCCGCTTTGTCGTTTTTTCGCAGTGCAATATTTGAAAAAGCCAAGGTAGAATTTATAGCATAATCTAATAACTTTAATTCTTCAAAAGGCATTTTCATCACTCGTCCTAAATCAATAATCGAATAAATCGGTTGTGATTTTTCATCTTGATATTGATTTACCATCAATTGCCCTCGTTTTGCGGTTGATTTCCAATTAATCGTTCGTACATCATCACCTGCAACATAGTCTTTGATTTGCTCAAATTCCATCGTATGCCCTATTCTACGAATTTTCTTTAAGCCAAATTCTGCCAAACGATTACTCATTGCCAAGAATTCATATTTTTTCATCTGAATATAAGAAGGATACACACTTACCATTGCAGTATCATCAAACTTGTATCGTTTCGCAATGATTTTTAATGGCGAAGAAACAAACGCAATCAGTTTCCCAAAATGATATTCTCCTCTTTCTACAGGTTTTACAACATATTCAAAATCATGCTTTGCCCCTACTTTAACTGAAGTTGTGTATTCAAAATCTCGTTTTTGAAACTTCTTTGGAAGTTCGTCAATAACCTTTACTTCTATCGAAAAAGGGTATTGATTTTCAAGCGTAATTGGCACAGGATTATCATCAGAATTAGAAAATTTTTCACTTAATATACGTCTTGCTTTGAAACCATTTTTAAATCGGAAAAGAATGATAACATCTATCAAAAGCAAAAAGAAAAGTGTTCCAAATGCTAT
Source organism: Urechidicola sp. (assembly GCA_965248525.1). GTDB lineage: Bacteria > Bacteroidota > Bacteroidia > Flavobacteriales > Flavobacteriaceae > Urechidicola. The sequence goes on from CBDFJO010000001.1 coordinate 33,278, forward strand.
CCAAGAAAGCGAATACAACACTGGAAACCAAAAGGACACCAAGAACAGCACTGCAATTAACGCAATGGCTTTAAAAAATCGTTCGTGTATGTATAATCCTCTAATTAGGTTCATTATTTTCTTACTTATTCTTTAGATTCTTCGCTGCGTTCAGAATGACACTTAACTCATTACAACATTCATTGATTACCTCGGCACTTCAACAGACTGCACAATCATATCAATCACTTTATCGGTTGTCACGCCTTCCATTTCGCGTTCTGGAGTCAGAATAATTCGATGTCTCAACACTGGAAGTAATACTTTTTTAATGTCTTCTGGAATCACAAAATCACGTCCGTTTATGGCTGCATAAGCCTTTGACGAATTTAAAACAGCAATACTTGCTCTTGGCGATGCTCCCAAATATAAATGCGGATGATTTCTTGTTTTATAGATGATTTCTGCAATGTATTTCATCACTTTTTCTTCTACAACAATGTCTTGAACTTTCGATTTATAATCTAACAATTCTTTCTCTGTCATCACAGGGTTTATAAAAGTTTGAGGTAATTTCCCTTTTCGATCATGATGTGTTTGAATAATCAAAACTTCTTCTTCTAAAGTTGGATAACCTACATCTATTTTAAACAGGAAACGGTCTAATTGTGCTTCTGGAAGCGCATACGTTCCTTCTTGTTCTATCGGATTTTGAGTTCCAAGTACCATAAATGGTTTTCCCATTTTGTATGTCGTTCCGTCAACTGTTGCTTGACGCTCTTCCATCACTTCAAAAAGTGCAGATTGCGTTTTTGCTGGCGCTCTATTAATTTCATCAATCAGAATTAAATTAGAAAAAATAGGTCCATTTTTAAATTCAAATTCTGATGTTTTTATGTTTAAAATAGATGTTCCCAAGATGTCTGAAGGCATCAAATCTGGTGTAAATTGAATACGACTAAAGTCAGTTTTTATAGTTTTAGAAAGCAATCTTGCTGTTATCGTTTTTGCTACTCCTGGAACTCCTTCAATAAGCACATGACCATCTGAAAGCAAGGCTACTAAAAGTAAATCCATAAAATTTTCTTGACCAATAATAATCTTTGATAGTTCTACTTTAATCTGCTCTACAGCAGTTTTTAATTTACTTAAATCTATACGATTTTCAAAGTTTAAATCCTGCTCTTCTGGTGATGTATTTTCCATATTTTAACTTTAATTAATTGAGTTTTTAAAATCCTCAATCAATGTGTTTAATTTTAATAATTCTTCTTTTGTAACTGTGTTTTTTAAATGTATTTGATTGCAATAATCAAACAGTTTTTCAATATCTTCTATCGAATTTCCACTTCGTGATGCTACATATTTATAAAACGTTGTGTCAATCTTATTGGTTGGAATCCGCAATTTCATCCGAATAAAATCTAACAAATAACTAACTTTATGTTCTGCAATGTTTTTATGCTCCGATTTTTCGTAATACATATTGGCAATCGTACGTGTAAAAGCCAATGTTTGATTTTTTAACGGTGTTATTATTGGGATATAGCGTTGCTTGCGTTTCCCTTCAAAAATAACAAAAAAGAACAAACCAATAAGCACAATATAATACGCCCATTTTAAACTTGGATTGCTCAACAAAAAATGCATTGGCGATGTAATTTTTGATTTTCCTGTTTTATAATATTCATCCCAATAAATTGTTTTGGTAACATCTAAATAGGATAAAACGGCCGCTGTATGCTGATTGTTATTCTCTTTGAGCAAATAATAATTTGTGAATAATTCTGGAAATGTGTAAAAATAAAAATTCCCTTCTCCAAAACTATATTTGATGAAATTAATTCCCTCTTCTGTACGCTCTCCATTTTTATCTATATAACCTGTTTTTCCTAAAACGGTTGTCCGTAGTGTATCAATTTTCGTGAAAACTTGATTTATAAAACTTCTATCAAAGGAAAATTCTGTAGATGGAAAATTCTTATTTGTCATCTTGAAAAAAACTTTTTCATCAAGGTTAGACGTTATCAAAGATTGAGTTTCTAAATTGAGTGTATCAATCATTGCGCCATGTGTAGAGAGGAATATGTCATTTCCTCGCTCCACAAATTTTAACATTCGTTTAAATTCTGTATCGTCAAAATTTACAGCATGATCAATAAAAACATACGTTCCTTGCTTGGTAGAATCACCTAAGAAAACATACGGTGAAATTTTTACATCCTCTATTTCTACTGACGGAAACAGTGTGCTCAATTCGTTACGTAAAACATAGGTTCCATAAGGAATTTTATGTTTTTTCACATAACTTGGATACCAATTTATTGGCTTTGGCTTGCTGTATTCATAATACACAATTGCTAAAATCAGTAATAAAAATAATCCTATATATATTTTTGTTTTCTTATCCAATTTACTTGATACTCGTTGTTAAATCATTAAAACTTGATGTTACTTTAGAGAATTCTACTTCGTTTATCTCAAAATTCCCATACCATACAAAATCATATAAATAAGTCAAGTTTTTAAACTTATCAATAATTGTTTTTTGTTTAATTTCTTTGATATAATCTTCGTTTGTTTTTTGTGGTTCCCAATCAATCACCTCATTTTCTTGCAATTTCTGTAAAACCAATAAATAATAATAACGCACAGCCAAACGGTAATTTTTCTGACTAATTGCCTTATCTATAAGGCTCTGAATATTTTTATCATTGATAATCTCTTCATCTTCGGTCAATAAAACGTTGCCTTTTTCTTTTTTACCACTAATAATTGTATTCATATTGACTTTTAAGAAAAACTTAATCAACAATCCTAAAATAAGCAGAAGTATTACATAAGGGATTATTCGCAGTATTCCTGCAAGGATTCCAACGGCTTCTTCAACACCAAAAAGCCAAGAAAGAATCTTTGTTAGCACACGTTTAAACCAAGCCCAAATTCTACCTAAAATTGTTGGTTTACTTTTATGCTCTGCGTAATCAAACTCTTTATCATTTCTATAATTTTCTAATTGCTCGTTATCAAATTTCTTTAACTGCACATCACTCTTGTCATATTGTACAACAAGAGAATCTTTTTGCGCTGCTACTGAAATCGCAAACATAAAAAATAATATATATAAAATTATATTACTCATTATTACTAAATTAAAATTATTATGTTGACCTTAAATCACTTAACATTGAAGTGGTTTAAACTTTTTCTAGTTCTTTTTTTTTAAGAGCTATCACGATGGAAGGTAATAGGTTAAATCCTTTCCAGCTAGCAATAGTGTGTCAAATCTATTAAGCAAAGATCTATAACTGTCTATCTGAGCATTGGTGGCTTGATAGCATATCTTAAGTCATAGAGTTTTTGGTCAAAATATTTATCTCTATCTGTATTTCCATTATGTTTGTTAAAACATATATTGCATTAATTTCTTTACTATCATAGCATTTTCTAAAGTCTTTGGAATCAAATCTTGTAGCAGCATTGAGAAATAACCCTTTTATAGGAATGCTAGCATCTTCTAATGTAGTGTTACAATTTAAAATTGTACTTCAATCTCATATAAGCCATTATGATTTCCTGACATAGGTTCAGACATCGCAAGAGGAAATCCTTGTCTATCAGTAAGATAAAGAGCATTAATAGTCTTATGTTTCTTTCTCCCTTGATATTCCACATTAGTTCCAGAAGTATGGTTTCCGTCAAGGTCTATACTAGAAAGATCAAAATTAGACCTTACCAATTTTAAAACAAACTAAATTATTAATAAAAAATATTTACCTCATAAGATAAACTACTACAAAATACTATTTGATTTACAATGTTCCGTAACCCCAAAGTTTATCATATTTTAAGCAATGAATAAGAACACATTTATAGTCTACAACATTTACGTTTGCTGGTATTAAATATTTTTGTTCACCTTTATTAGATTTCAGGTCTTTAAGAAAAATTGCATTTTCTGAGGCATTTTTACCATTGAGAGTACTTGAACTTTGTTTACTTAGAAATACTTTTAAATCTGGTCCATTTTTAGTTTTAAAATTTGAGTGAAAAATGAGATAAACTTGATTGTTTTCTTGTTTTAATGACCAATTTCCTAAAATATTATAATCTCTTTTTATAAACGTTTTTAAACCTTCATCAATTTTAGGTTTCGTTATAATTTCTTTTTTAGACTCAATTATTTCTAATTTTATCTCTTGAGGCGTTGAAATAGCAGTATCCTTTAAATCGTTTATTTCATTAGATATTTTTTTAGGAATGACGATATCAGCCGTACTATCTGTTTCTTTTTTAACTGTTTCTTTTTTAATTTCAGAGGATGAATTTAATGTTGTTTTTATAGTGTTAATCGGTTTGCTCAACGTTTTTTTCTTGTCGTCTTGGTCAGTTTTTTTAACTTTTAAAACTTGATTATCCCCTTGTTTATCAACATTTTTATTTGTGTCAATTCTTTCTTCTTTTTGTACGTCTTTATCACTATTTTCAGTTTCTGATGACGTGTTTAAAATCTTTTCTTTTTTAGTTTCTGTACATGATACCATTAAAAAAGAAACTAAAAGGTAAATGGCTATTTTTTTCATATTAACTGTTTTATTTATAGAAAATTAGTAATGGTTCTTTGCACAATTTTATGTAAAATATATTTTAATTTATATTTGTAAGTAAGACGTAGTTATGGTGGGTTCTAAAAATTGATTTTTTCTGTTTTCTTAAAAAGACAAGAACCCTTTTATCTTTTTAGGAAAAATTATGTTTCAAATTTAGTAAAAACTTATTGATTTTACTTAAAAAAAATCTATCTATCTATCAGTAAGTTAATTTTTAGAAGTCTCCTTACTTGTTTTAATGCCAATATTTATTAGTACATGACAAAAATTACTCAAATAATAAAATTAGATGGCGCTAAATTTTTAAAAATATAATATCTTTTAGCAACGTCATCTATCCCTCTTCCTTCCCCACTTGTTTGCTTCTTTTAACTTCTAAACTAACTCCCTAATCTATCAATTTTCTCAATAGTTCCTGTTAAGTTTTTTTGTTCGTTTAAATCGTAGTAAATAAATACTGAAGCAATTAATGTGATTGATGATAATAAAAACTTACCAACATATGAAAACACTGTAAGCACCAAATAAATTGGATCTGAAAATAGCTCTAAAACCGCTGTTGGATCATCTTTACCAATTTGTGACATCATTGTTACCATTTGATAAATAAGTGCAGGAATTGAAAAAATCATACTAAGGATTGATACTAAAATTGTAACGACTAATAATACTCCAAAAGTTTCCCACCAATGAGCTTTAATTAATGTAAAACAATGGCTAATTGTATCTCCAACACTTTTCCCTTCAAACACTAAAATTGAAGTTCCAAGGCTTAATACAATCCATAAATATATTCCGGGAGCAAGACAGAGCATCCCTCCTATTATAACCATTATCATCATTAAAAACCCATAACCAAGAAACCTCCAAAAATTTTGCTTAACATTTGATATTATTTCGTTTCTATCTACAACTCCATTATTGTTGATATAACTTTCAATATAGTATAAAGATGCCATTTGCATCAATACATAAAAGACCAATCCTGAAATCATTGCTAAAAAAACATACCCAACCATTTCAAAGCCAAAATCTGGCGTATCAGTATTGTTAAACATTCCCCCAAGGGATTTCATATAAAATCCCATTGAAATTATAAAAATGATAAAAACCGGTCCAGCAACTTTGACAACTGTCCCAAAGTATCCTTTCCAATTTTCTCTAATAAACTTAAAGGTGTCAGTAATAATCGCACCTAAGTCTCTTGTCTTTTTAAATTCTACGTAGTTTGTTGTTTCCATAATTCTAGTTTCGTTGATTCTTCTATTTCTAGTTGTTTTCTTTTATATATTATTCTTGGGTACAATACATAATAGTATATAATTGCAAACAGAGATACGCTAATAATTGTGATTGCCAACCAATCAGGCATTTCTGTATGACGCGTTACAAACCCTTCTAAAAAACCTGCAACGATAAAAAAAGGTATCGTACTTACCATTATTTTTAATCCAGCTTTAATACTTTGCTTAAAAGATTCTAAACGTGTATATGTTCCGGGGAAAAGCAACCCATTTCCGAGTACCATTCCTGCACATCCTGCTATAACAATAACCGATATTTCTATAGTACCGTGAATCCAAATAGTTCGAGAAGATTCCCAAAGCAATCCTTTGTCATAAAAAAAGTATAAAAATGAGCCAAGCATAATACCATTTTGCATCATTATATATAGTGTTCCTACAGAAAAAAGTATTCCAAATAAAAAAGCATACATCGCAACTTTGATATTGTTAATAGTGATTCCAAGAAACATATTGACCTCTCCCATTTTCTTATATACAGCCATTGGATCTCCTTTTTCTATATTCTCAAGCGTCATATTTACATAAGCATCACCCAAAATCAAACGTACAAAATCTCCATCTACAGATGCAGAATACATACCAACAATCGCAAAAAATGCAAACGTTAAAAAAGCAATCAGTAATTGTTTTTGATACTCATAAAACTCTAAAGGGAATTCTGTTTTAAAAAAAGAAATTAATCTGTTTTTTCCTTCTTTTTTAGTTTTATATATTTTTTGATGCGCCTTTGAGGCAATAGAATTAAGATACACAGCAGTATTGCTACTTGGATAAAAAGTTTTGGCGTAACTTAAATCATCTGTAATTTCAATATATAAATCTGATAGTTTATCTGGAGAAATTTGTGTAGTATTCGCAAGCACATCTTCAAACAATCGCCATCTTTCTTTATTTTTTTTTACAAATGCTACTTCACGCATATTTTCAATAGAATCGTTTAATTTCAATCAAAAAGCAATTCATAAAATAGTTTTATATTCGTCTTCTGATTTTGTATCCCAAATAAACGCAAAAAATGGACAATTTTCAAATAGAAACGGCACAAAATGTTACAATAAACCAAAATGTTGCACATTTAAGCACTCGCATAGGATCTTTCTTGATTGATATGCTATTTATTGCAGGTTATTATGTTGTTATTATCTTGATTATGAATTCCCTTAATCTAGATATGGGAAATCAATGGGTACTCATAATGTTAATTAGTTTACCTGTATTTTTCTACAACCTACTTTTTGAAGTTTTGATGAACGGACAGAGTCCTGGAAAACGAATTAATCAAATAAGAGTTGTAAAGATAGATGGTTCAAAACCCACTTTTGGTAGTTATCTCTTGCGCTGGATGTTACGATTAATCGATATAACTCTTGCCTCTGGCTCTGTTGCATTACTTACAATATTACTCAACGGAAAAGGGCAACGTTTGGGTGATTTAGCTGCAGGAACAACAGTTGTGAGTGAGAAAAAAAGAATATCACTCGAAGATACTATTAGTGCTAATATTTCTGATGATTACAAACCAACTTTTCCTCAGGTTACCACACTTTCTGATACTGATATTCAAACTATAAAAAGTATATATACAAAAGCAAAAAAGACTGGAAATCACAAAATTATTTTAAAACTACATATAAAAGTCACAGAACTACTTGAATTAAAAACTGATATGCAACCAATAGACTTTATTGATGTTGTCATCAAAGATTATAATTATTATACGCAGCAGATGTAAGTCAATTGATGAATTACAAATAAAAAACTCCGAAATTGACATTCAATTTCGGAGTTTTTTCTATTTTTATTTTTGGAGTGATTTATAAAATTTACTTATTCAAAATCTGTATCCATTTTGATATAATCTAAGAATTCTCTTTTTGTATCTTTATCTTTAAATTTTCCACCAAACTCAGAAGTTACAGTAGAACTTTCAATATCTTTAATTCCTCTAGAATTTACACATAAATGTTTTGCGTCAATCACACAAGCAACATCTTGTGTTCCTAAAGCTTCTTGTAGCGCCTGTACAACTTGTATTGTCAATCGTTCTTGTACTTGTGGACGTTTGGAAAAATAATTTACAATTCTGTTCATTTTTGATAAACCAATTACTTTTCCGTTAGAAATATAAGCAATATGTGCACGACCAATGATAGGTAATAAATGATGTTCGCAAGTAGAATATACAATAATATTCTTCTCAACTAACATTTCTCCATAGTTGTAATTATTATCAAAAGTTGATGCTTTTGGCATATTCGCAGGATCCAATCCCATAAATATTTCATTTACAAAAGCTTTGGCAACTCTTTTGGGAGTTCCATGTAAACTATCATCCGTTAAATCCATTCCTAAAGTTTCAAGGATATCTTTAACATTTTCTTGGATTTTTGCTATTTTTTCTTTGTCAGAAATTTCAAAAGCATCTTGTCGTAACGGCGTTTTTGCCGATGTACCTACATGATTCTCTCCAATTTCTTCACTTCTCTCTTCATTCATTTTGCCATTCACATCAAACATTTCTTTCTATTTATTAGAGCACAAAACTACAGCTTTACTGTTAATCTATTGCACTGTGTTTATCAATTCCGATAAAGAACAGTTTTTTTGTTCTCCATCAGACATCTTTTTTAAAACAAACTGGTTGCTTTCTGTTTTAGAAACTACAAATTCAATTTCTCGAATTGTAACATATTTCCATTGTTTTTTCTGCTGTTTATTACTTATTGCGATATCTGGATAGATTTCACATTTTATATTATTTTCTCTTAATACTTTTATTGCTTTTAAACATTTCAAATTTTCTGATTCATCAAAATTCAAAAACAATACTTTTGGTTTTGACAATATAACTTCGTCAAACAAATTCAATTCTTTCAAAGCTAAATAAATTCTATCCAATCCAAAAGAAATACCAATTCCACTCACATCTTTCAATCCGAATATTCCTGTCAAGTCATCATAACGTCCTCCACCTCCAATCGAGCCTACTTTTACGCCTTTTGGAGCCGAAACTTCATAGATTGCTCCCGTATAGTAGTTCAATCCTCGAGCAAGTGTTACATCAATTTCTAATTTTGCTGATTGCAATCCTAATTCTTCAATAGAACTAACCACTTTTTCTAAATCCACAACACCTCTCAACCCTTCGTCGGAAGTTGCAAGCATTTCTTTCAACTGAGTCAACTTTTCTTGATTGGATCCAGAAAAATTAAAAAGAGGCTGTACTTTTTCAATTGCATCTTGCGTAATTCCTTTTGATAACATTTCATTCGTTACACCTTCAGCTCCTATCTTGTCTAATTTATCAAGAGCAACTGTAAAATCAATCAATTTATCAGATGCGCCAATAATTTCAGCAATTCCTGATAAAATTTTACGATTGTTTATTTTGATTGTTGTAGCGCTTAATTTTAGTTTCGTAAACACATCATCATACAATTGCACAAACTCAACTTCTTGCAACAAACTCTTACTTCCTACAACATCTGCATCACATTGATAAAACTCTCTAAAACGACCTTTTTGTGGTCTATCTGCTCGCCAAACGGGTTGAATTTGATAACGCTTGAATGGAAAACTGATGTCGTTTTGGTGTTGTGCAACATATCTTGCAAAAGGGACTGTTAAATCGTAACGCAATGCTTTTTCGGAAATTTGAGAAGTAAGTTTCGTGCTGTTTTTATCTGCTAATAATTGTTCATCTGCTTTTGACAAATAATCTCCAGAATTCAATATTTTAAAAATCAATCGATCACCTTCATTACCATATTTTCCCATCAATGTAGAAGAATTCTCAAAACTCGGAGTTTCAATTGGTTGAAACCCAAAATTTTCAAAAGCAACCTTTATTACATTGAAAATATAGTTGCGTTGTGCAACTTCGGTAGAAGAAAAATCTCGTGTTCCTTTTGGTATGCTTGGTTTTTGTGACATTGATTCATTTAATAAGTTGCAAATATCCGAAAAAAAAATGCGATATATAGTGAATTATTCTTCGACTTTCTTCTTCTTAAACTTTTTATACACCTTAAAAATCATCCAAAGTAAAATTACAACAAAAATAATGGCAATAATCGGTACAAAAATCGCTAAAATAGACATCACAACAGATGTCCCAGTTTCTACGGTTGCTAATATTGGATTTGCGACTCCGCCAGTTGTTACTGTTGATGTGAGTCGTGTTGCTGCAGATGATGTTTGAATTGCTGCGGCGGTTCCTCCTCCTGCAATAATTGCCAATGCCCAAGTCATCACAGGATCTAATCCTGCAACGGTTGATACCATCACTGCAGTTCCTGCAATAGTTGCCAGTGGAATGGCAATGGAATCTAAAATATTATCTAACCATGGAATAAAATATGTTAAAATCTCAACAATAGTTGCAACTCCTAAAGTAAAGATTGCTACTGTACTACCAACCCAAGCCCAAGATTCGTTTAATGGAATTATATTGTAATGTGCTGTAATACTCAACGCAAAAAGAGGTACAAAGATTCTAAATCCTACTGATGCAGCTAATCCAATTCCGATAAGTATGCTAAATATTGTTTCTATATTCATTTATACAATTTTAAATTTTGAGCTGTAAATTGGCTTCTTACAATTATTCTTACTTTACATTTAATCTTTAACTCTCTCTTTTTCACCTTTTATCTTTTAGTCAACAACTCTCTTGCCTTTTCTAAATCTTCAGGAATATCAATTCCTATTGGTTGATATGATGTTTTTACCATTTTTACATTCATTCCGTAAGCCAAAAAGCGTAAGTTCTCTAATTTTTCTGTCCGTTCTAAATCTGTCATCTCCAATTCAGTAAATCGCAATAGCGCTTCTTTTTTAAAAGCATAAATTCCGATATGTTTATAGTGTTTAGCAAATTTAGTATCTCTTGGAAATGGTATTGACGAGCGACTAAAATACATAGCAAAGTTATCATTGTCAACCACAACTTTCACATTGTTTGGATTATCGATTTCTTTAATGTCAGTAATAGCAAACATCAGTGAAGCAACATCAATTTTATCTTCTTGGTCATCTACAAAAACGGATAACAAATCTCTTAACGATTGTTTATCTTGAAAAGGTTCGTCTCCTTGCACATTTACCACAATATCGGCATCAATGTTTTGTATTACTTCTGCAATTCTATCACTTCCTGATTCGTGAGTTTCTTTGCTCATAATGGCTTCTCCACCGTTTTGAGTAATTTCATCAGAAATAATTTGACTGTCGGTCACTACATACACTTCGTTAAAAAGATTGGTGTTTTTAGTTGCTTCGTAGGTTCTTAAAATTACTGATTTTCCTCCTAAATCTTGCATTAGTTTTTGTGGAAAACGTGTTGCTTCCAATCTTGCAGGAATCATTGCAATTACTTTCATTCTTTTTCAATTTTATGTTTTAATCGAAGTCTATTCATAGAAGCATTCAATTCAAAACCGAGTAATAATATTATCGAATTTAGCCATACAAAAAGCATCAAAATCAATAATGTTCCGATAGAGCCATATAGTTTGTTGTATTGTGCGAATTTCTCAACATATATTCCGAATAAATAGAACATCAGCAATGTCAATAATGTTGTCAATATAGCACCTGAAGTAAAAAATGAACGCTGCTTTAAATCTTTTACTCCATAATTATAAAGTATTGATACTGCAGTATATATCATCAAAACAAAAAAGGCAAATTTTCCTATTTGTATCCAAAAAACATCATCATTTACCCAACCTTTTGATTTCAAATTTTGTATACCTATTTCAAAATAAATAATAATAGCAACTGTTAACAACAGTAAAATGGATAGCATAATTGAAACACCTAAAGCGACCATAAATTGTCTAAACATATTGCGAGTTACCTTGACATGATAGGAGTATTCAAAACCTCCGAAAATGGCATTTACACCATTGGTCATTAAAAAAATAGAGGTTAAAACTCCAAAAGATAATAAACCACTATAACGATTGTTAAAAATATCACTAATGACAGCATTAACTGAATCTGATGTTGTTGGAGGTAGAATTTGGTCTAATGCGAATAAAAAATCTCCTTGAAAATTTTCTATGGGCACAAATGGAATAAGTGTTAAGATAAATAGCAGGAAAGGAAATAATGCCATAAAAAAACTAAAGGCAATTGCTCCTGCTCTTGAAGTTAATGCTCCTTTGATGATTCCCAGAAAATACATTTCAAGCAAATCATAAAGCGACATTCCTTGTAAACCTGGAACTTTTATCTTTTTTCCAAGTTTTACCAATATATTTATTATCGGAATTTTAAGTAATTTATCTTCTATTGGTTTGGTCATGTTTTAAAGGCACAAAGGTTCAAAGTTACAAAGGTGCAAAGGACAAATAATTATCTTTTTTTATATCCGTTTTATCATAATATTATTACGTTACCCTGAATTTATTTCAGGGTCTCATTTATTATATTGATTTACGTTGTTCTGTGATTCTGAAACAAGTTCAGAATGACGCATTTATTCTTTCTTATAACAGAACCTAAAAGTAATGGTTTTTTTGTTTAAAAATCACACTGAATTTTAATCTTATATAACTCAGCAACTTGAACCTTGCATCTTCCCTAAACAGCCTTTAAACTCAAATCCATATTATAAACCGAATGCGTTAATGCTCCTGACGAAATATAATCTACACCACAATCAGCATATTTTCTAATGGTTTTTTCGTTAATTCCTCCACTTGATTCTGTCAAGCATGTATCGCCAATTAAAGCAACTGCTTTTCGAGTATCTTCATAATTGAAATTATCAATCAATATACGATAAATTCCGTCTGATTTTAAAATTTCTTCAATTTCTGATAAACTTCTTGCTTCTACTATAATTTTCAAATCACGATTTGTATCTTTTAAATATTGCTGTGTTTTATTGATTGCCTTAGTAATTCCGCCAGCAAAATCTATATGATTATCTTTTAACATTATCATATCGTACAAAGCAAAACGATGGTTCTCTCCTCCTCCTATTTTAACTGCCCATTTTTCGAAAGCACGAACTCCAGGAGTTGTCTTACGTGTATCTAATACGTTGGTTTTTGTTCCTTTAAGCAAATCCGTAAACGAACGTGTTTTTGTTGCAATAGCACTCATTCGCTGCATAGAATTGAGTACCAAACGCTCTGCTTTTAAGATAGATTGTGAACTTCCTGTAACATAAAAAACAATGTCGCCGTATTTTACTAATTCACCATCGTTAATTAAAATTTCAACTTGCAAATTTTTATCTACATACTCAAAAATCATTTGAGCGAACTCAACTCCTGCAATTACACCTTCATCTTTTACCAATAATTTGGCTTTTCCTGTTGCAGAATTAGGAATACATGCCAATGAACTGTGGTCACCATCTCCAACATCTTCTCTAATGGCATTTGAAATTATATATTCTAATTCTTTTTGAAATTGTACTTTACTTATCATTAAATTTAATTTTAAACAAAAATACTTTTTTATCTTTACAAAATGAAAATAAAACTCCTTGCAATCGGTAAAACCGATGATAAAAATCTGCAACAGTTGATAGAAACTTATCAAAGCAGACTCAAACACTATATAAAGTTTGAGATTTCTATCATTCCTGACATAAAAAATGTGAAGAATCTGTCAGAAAATCAACAGAAAGAAAAAGAAGGAAAATTAATTTTAAAACAGCTACAACCGACTGATCAATTGTATTATTGGACGAAAAAGGAAGATAATTTCGCTCAATAGAGTTTTCAAAATTCCTTCAAAAACAGCTAAATTCTGGCATCAAACAATTGGTTTTAGTGATTGGTGGACCTTATGGTTTTTCTGATGTTGTTATAAAAAATCAAATGGGAAAATCTCATTATCTAAAATGACATTTTCCCATCAAATGATTCGTTTATTTGTTGTCGAACAATTGTATCGCGGATTTACAATTCTCAAAAACGAGCCTTATCATCACGAATAAGAAAGTTCATTTTCTTCAATAGTTATTTTATCTAAAGCTTGACTTAAATCCCAAATTAAATCTTTCGCATCCTCTACTCCTATTGATAATCTTACCATTTTGTCAGTAATATTCATACGCTTTCTTTCCTCAATATCAACACCAACATGTGTCATTCTATTTGGGTGTTGCGCTAAACTCTCTGTTCCTCCAAGACTTACAGCCAATTTTATTAATTTTAAATTATTTAATAATTGAAATGCCTGTTTTTCTCCACCTTTCACATTCAACGCAATCATGGCTCCAGGAGAAGTACATTGTTTTTTATAAATTTTATATTGCTCAGTTCCTTCTTTCAGTAATCCTAAATAATTTACACTTTCTATTTTTGGATGATTTTGCAAATATGCTGCGACTACTTGTGCACCTTGAGTTTGCTTATCCATTCGTATTTTCAATGTTTCCAAACTTCTCAATAACAACCAAGCCGTGTTTGGACTAATCATATTTCCTAAAAATGTTCTCAACGCTTTCACTCTAGTCATCACTTCTTGATTTCCAAGAACTGCGCCTGCAATCAAATCACTATGACCTCCAATATATTTTGTTGCCGAATATAAAACCAAATCTACTCCATGCTCTAAAGGGTGTTGCCATAAAGGTCCCATATATGTATTATCAACAGCAGTCAACATTTTCCTTTCTGGTGTGCTGAATTGTTTTGCTAAATCAACAAACGCGTCAATATCAATCAAATCATTGGTTGGATTAGCAGGAGTTTCCATATAAATCATAGCTAAATTAGCTACTTTTCCTGTTACTTCAATCATTTTTTTTACATCTTCAACTGATTCGTCAGGATGGAATCCTAAAACCTCAACACCAATACTTGGTAAAAAATGATTGATAAAATGATCTGTCCCTCCATACACTGGATTAGAATATACCAACAAATCTCCTGGTTTTAGAAACTCTAATAAAACTGTACTTATTGCTGACATTCCACTTTCGAAAACTGCGCAATCATCTGATTTATCCCAAAGACATAAACGATTTTCTAAAATTTCTAAGTTCGGATTGTTAATTCGGCTATAAATAAGTCCTAACTCTTCTGTAGAATCTTTTTCACGTATTCCGTAAGCAACTTCAAAAAATGCTTTTCCTTCTTCTGCAGTTTTAAATACAAATGTAGAAGTTTGAAAAATAGGACATTTTATCGCTCCTTCTGATAATTCTGGCTTGTAGCCATGAGACATCATTAAACTTTCTGGACTAAATTTATGATTTTTCATTTTAGCTTTTTTACGGGTTCATTATTAACTTCAAAATTAATTTTAAACGTTCGATATTCCAAAACACACTACAAATTTGGTTATAAATTCTATATTTTTTATATTTACAGCATATTTATCTAAAAATAAATTCAAAACAAATAATCATCAGAATAAAAATCTATGAATATTGACGCCACAGACAAAGCCATTTTAAGATTATTACAACAAAACGGTAAGTATACTATTAAAGAATTAGCTTCAAAGTTAAATTTGACTTCTACTCCTATCTTCGAACGGATAAAACGATTAGAAAACAATGGTTTTATAAAATCCTACAAAGCTATTTTAAACCGAAAAAAGATTGGATTATCAATACTTGTCTTTTCAAACGTCACATTAAAAAGTCACGAAGCAACGTTTATTTCAAAATTTGAAAAAGATATTTTACAGTTTAATGAAGTCATAGAATGCTATCATACTGCAGGGGTTTACGATTATTTAATTAAAGTAATGGTAAAAGATATGGATGAGTATCAAGCGTTTGTTGCTAAAAAACTAGCATCAATTGATAATATAGGGCAAATGCAAAGTGCATTTGTAATGACCGAAGTCAAATCTACAACCAATCTTCCTGTTCAATAAAATTTGACTTACTTTTGCTTTATGAAAATAATTTTTGCAACAAATAACGCTAATAAACTCAAAGAAGTTCAGCAATTAGTACCTTCAGTAGAAATTGTAAGTCTGCAAGAAATAGGATGCTTTGATGACATTCCTGAAACTACCAATACACTTGAAGGTAACGCAATTTTAAAAGCCAATTACATTACCAAAAACTACGGTTTTGATTGTTTTGCAGATGATACAGGACTTGAAGTAGAGGCTTTAAAAGGTGCTCCTGGAGTTTTCTCGGCAAGATATGCAGGAGAGAATGCAGATTCAGAAAAAAATATGCAGAAGTTACTTTCAGAATTGAAAAACAACACAAATAAAAATGCACAGTTTAGAACTGTTGTCGCACTAAATTTGAAAGGAGAGCAACAGCTGTTTGAAGGAATTTGTAAAGGCAAAATACTAACAAATAAACAAGGAAGCAAAGGCTTTGGCTACGATCCAATTTTTAAACCAACTGGATTTGATACTTCTTTTGCTCAGATGACATTAGAAGAAAAAGGAAGTATTTCTCATCGAGGAAAAGCAATCAAAAAATTAATCGAATATCTAAATGCTATTAATAGTTGATTCAACAAAGGTCATATAAAACAACTTTTCTTTTACTACTTCTTTTATTGATTGTACTGTGGTTTTTAAACATCAGTCTTGGCTCAGTTTCTATACCAGTTAAAGATGTTTTTACTGCCATTTTTAATGGAGAAGTAAATAAAAATACTTGGCAAACGATTGTTGTAGATTATAGAGTTCCGAAGGCAATTACAGCAATTTTAGTAGGTGCTGGTTTGTCAATTAGCGGTTTGTTAATGCAAACGCTATTTAGAAATCCACTTGCTGGACCTTTTGTTTTAGGTGTCAGTTCTGGAGCCAGTTTAGGTGTTGCAATCCTTATTTTAGGTGCATCACTTATTGGCGGAATTTCAGCCTTCGCATTTTCAAGTTTTTCTTTGGCTATCGCAGCAAGTTTAGGAGCGTTTTTAGTTTTGTCTGCAGTTTTAATTGCAGCAAACAAAGTAAGAAACACGATGTCAATTTTGATTATAGGATTGATGTTTGGGAGCATCACATCAGCAATTATAAGTGTTTTGGCATATTTTAGCAGTGCAGAACAATTACAACAATTCATTTTTTGGGGTTTTGGAAGTTTAGGAAATCTCAGTTGGAATGAACTCACCATTTTTGGAGTTATTTTTATCATTGGCGTTTCGCTACTCTTTTTTATCATCAAACCATTAAACAGTATGCTTCTTGGTGAAAATTATGCCAAAAGTATGGGAGTAAATATCAAAAGGACACGAAACATTGTATTGATTACAACAAGTATTTTAACAGGAGTTATTACAGCATTTTCTGGTCCAATTGCCTTTGTAGGTCTTGCCGTTCCTCATTTAACGAAATTGATTTTCAACACATCTAACCATAAAATATTATTATTCGCTGTTGCTATTGTTGGTGCCATCCTAATGCTTGTTGCAGATATGGTTGCTCAATTACCAACAAGTGAATATACGCTACCAATCAACGCAATTACATCATTATTTGGCGCGCCAATTGTTATTTGGCTGTTAATTCGTAAAAAAACATATTGAATTATTTAAAGGCTTAAAAGACTTTAAATGTTATTTAAAGGTTTAAAAGGATTTAAATATAGTTTAAAGGCTCTAAAGACTATATTTTTTTATATATTTGTGCTATATATCATATTATATGAATAAATCAACAATATCAGGAGACATCGTTGCTTTCACGAGTTTATCAAACAAAAACAAAGAAATTCTTGAAAAAGAAATTCAGTCTTTGATTGATTTATTAGGTAAAAAATACAATTTATTTTGCAGGATTGTAAAAGGAGATTATATAGAATGCGTCGTTCACAAACCTGAAGAAGCTTTACAAATCGCTATATTAATCAAGTGTTTTGTCAAAGCAATAGAACTCAAAGAAGAAACCACAAACAAACGCTTTAAATACTTTAAAAATTATGGTGTTCGGCTTGCTATTGGATTAGGAAGTTTAAAACGATTTGATGCAAAAAAAGGAATTATTGATGGCGAGGCTATATATATATCTGGAAGAAAAATAAATGAAGAAAGCACACATACTAAAGAACGAATAGTTATTAAAAACACATTGTTTTTTGTGTCAACCAATGATGAATTGAATTTTCGTTTTAAGGCTCCAATAGAATTATTAGATTTTATATTAAACAGAGCTACGGCAAAACAATGTGAAGTACTTTACTATAAACTATTAGATTATAGTGAAAATGAAATTTCAAAAATTATGAATATCACACAACCAGTGGTTAATCAGCACTCTTTAAGTGTTGGATGGAATGCTATAGAAACAACTGTAAATCAATACAATACTTTAATAAAAAACCGTTGAAATGGAATTCTCACATCTTTTAATTCTTCAATTTGTTGCACATTTAATTGCTGATTACACATTACAAAATGATAAAAAAGCAATCGACAAAAATGAAAAAGGGTTTAAAAGTTCGTTTCTAAAATGGCATATTTTAATTGTTTTTTTAAGTTCGTGGCTACTCTCATTTCAAGTAAATTTTGTTTTCGCCTCATTATTAATCGCGCTTACACATTGGATTATTGACGGCTTTAAACCAAAAATAAATAAAAGCAAGTATTTAGGTCGCTATGCATTTTTTATTGATCAATTTTTGCATTTTTTAATTTTGGTTATTGTTACATTTTTATTTTCAAATAATATTGGAATTAATTCATGGTTAAATTTTGAATGGAACCTAAAATACCTCTTTGTATTTCTCGCTTTTTTAATTACTACAAAGCCTTCAAACATCCTAATTAGAGAGATTTTTAAAATCTACGAGATAAAAGTTGATGCAAAAAAAGAGGGTGAACTTATAAAAGCAGGACGCTTAATTGGGATTCTTGAACGTTGGTTAATCATCGTTTTTATATTGACAGGAGAATTTGAAGCAGTTGGATTTTTAATCGCTGCGAAATCAATTTTGCGCTATAGTCCAAAAAATGAAGATGGTTTTAATAAGACTGAATATGTACTTATTGGTACAATGTTGAGTTTTGGAATTGCTATAGTTATTGGTGTATTGGTAAATAATTTCTAAAATGAATATTTTAAAAACTACATCACTAAAAATTGGCTATATTTCAAAAAAGAAGCAAATAAGTATCGCTTCAAATATTAATATTGAAATAAATCAGCCAAAATTAATCTGTTTAGTTGGTAAAAACGGAATTGGAAAATCTACTTTATTACGAACACTCTCAAAAGTACAACCAAAATTAGATGGCGAAATTAACATCAGAAATAAAAATTTAGATGTGTGTACATCAAATGAATTATCAAAAGTGATGAGTTTGGTACTTACAGAAAAATTACCTGATAGTAACTTAACAGTTTTTGAACTTATTGCTTTAGGAAGACAGCCATATACAAATTGGGTTGGCTCACTTACACAAACCGATATTGATAAGGTCAAAGAATCTATGCAATTAACCAATATTGAGGCTCTTGCAAATAAAAAATATTATGAACTGAGTGATGGTCAGTTACAAAAAGTATTGATTTCAAGAGCATTAGCCCAAGATACTGACATTATTATTTTAGACGAACCAACTGCACATCTTGATGTACAGCACAAAATGGAAACTTTTGTGTTATTAAAAAAAATGGTTGATGAATTAGACAAAACCATTATTATTTCTACACATGAAATTCATTTGGCAATACAATCTGCAAATGAATTATGGTTGATGATAGAAGGTGACATTATCTGTGGAAATCCTAAAGAATTGATAAAAAACAATAGTATTAAAAAGATTTTTTCTTCTGATAAAATCGAATTCGACATAGAAAAACAACAATTTATGTTAAAATAAGTTAAATTTAATACATCCTAATTCTCATTTTATATTTTAGCCGAAATTATAATAATATTCTTTTTATGAAAAAAATTACATTCTTATTCACTATAGTTTTAGTTTTAATTTCTTGTAAATCACAAAAAGAAACTATCGAAAATAATCTTGATACAGCAGTAAAATATGCCAATACAATTACTCCAAAAGATGTTAAAAAACACGTTTACAAACTCGCTTCAGATGAGTTTGAAGGTCGTGATACTGGTGAAAAAGGACAGAAAGATGCTGCTAAATATTTAGCAAATCAATATTCAAAATTTGGCGTAAAAGAATATGCTGATAATAGTTATTATCAAAACATTCCAATTTCAGCATTGTCAAATAGAGGAAGAGTTTCAAAAAATCCATCAGAAAATGTTATCGCATTTATTGAAGGTACTGAAAAACCTGATGAAATATTAGTTATATCTTCTCATTATGATCATCTAGGAATTATAAACGAGGAAATTTATTTCGGTGCAGACGACAATGCTTCTGGAACTACTGCAATTCTTGAGATTGCACAAGCATTTGCAAAAGCAAAAAAAGATGGTAACGGACCAAAACGCTCAATAATGTTCATCAATTTTACTGGTGAAGAAAGAGGATTACTTGGCTCGAAATACTTTGTAGCAAATCCTGTTGCACCTCTAACAAATATGGTTGCAAATCTTAATATAGATATGATTGGTCGTATTGGAAAAGAACGTGAAAATGACACAAATTATGTGTATGTGATTGGTGCTGATAAAATAAGTACCGAGTTGCACAACATCAATGAAAAAGCAAATGCAACGTACACAAAAATGGATTTGGACTATACGTATAATAAAGATAGTGATCCAAATAGATTTTATTTTAGATCAGACCATTACAACTTCGCAAAAAACGGTATTCCTATCATTTTTTACTTTAATGGAGTTCATATAGATTATCATAAACCTACAGATACTCCTGACAAAATTAATTTAGAATTGCTTACAAAACGTGCAAAATTAGTATTTCATACTGCTTGGGAAATAGCAAATCGCGAAGAACGATTGATTATAGATGTGGAGTAAGGTTTTGAATTTAATATAAATTCATTTTTTCTATTAAGCACATAACTTTTGTCCTTTTACTTTCACCCTTTGAACCTCTTTTATCAATGCATAATCTTAAAAAGCAACTCTTTTAAAATATCGCTTTGCGATAAATTACTTGCGCCAACTCCTTTGCTTTTCATATCAGCATCACGCAATAATCCAATAATTTGTGACACTTTTCGCATATGATAATTTCGTCCTGCAGTAAGGTAATCTCTGACAAAAAAAGGATTTATACGCAATGCTTTTGCGACACTTCCTTTTGATTTGTCTTTTAATCCATGGTATTGTAATAGCTGTGTAAAGAAACTATTGAGTAACGAAATAGTCATCACTAACGGATTACTTTTTGGATTTTGAGCAAAATAGTTGATAATTTGATTGGCTTTTACAATTTGCTTCTCTCCTACTGCTTTTCGCAATTCAAAATTATTAAAGTCTTTACTAATTCCGATATTCTCTTCAATCAGTTTTGGCGAGATATTTTTATCAACACCAACAACTATTTTTAGTTTTTCTAATTCGTTGTTGATTCTACTCAAGTCATTTCCTAAAAACTCCACCAACATTTGTGCTGCCTTTGGCTCTATTTTATATTTTTGTCCAGATAAAACGCTACGAATCCAATCTGCAACTTGATTCTCATACAGTTTTTTGCTTTCAAACAATTCACCGTTTTTAGCAACTATTTTTGCCAATTTTTTACGTTTGTCAAGCGACTTGTATTTATAACAAATCACCAGCACAGTTGTAGGTTGTGGATTTTCTGCATACGGAACGAAATTTTCAATAGTTCGAGATAACTCTTGTGCTTCTTTGACAATAATCACTTGCTTCTCTGCCATCATAGGAAAACGCTTGGCATTAGAAATAATTTCTTCAACCGATACATCTCGACCATACAGCACCACTTGATTGAATCCTCGCTCCTCTTCTGTCAAGATAGATTTTTCAATATGCTCAGAGATTTTATCTATATAATAAGACTCTTCGCCCATCAAAAAGTAAATAGACTTTATATCGCCTTGTTTGATATCAGAAACTATTTGTGCAGCTGTAGCCATAGAAAAAACCTTTTGTCATTTTGAATATCATAAAAAATCTCTTACTAAAAGATTTTTCGTTTTCACTCAAAATAACATTCTGTTAAATTAAATTCATCATCTTTGTAATATGCAACTTTTAAATTTACCTACATATCAATTCAAAATCAAAAGTAGCGAAAATAAGCAACTTATTTTTGATAAAATCAGAAAAAAATATGTGGTTTTAACTCCTGAAGAATGGGTTCGTCAAAACTTTGTGGAATACCTTCTCAAAGAAAAGAAATATCCTCTTTCATTAATTGCTGTAGAAAAACAAGTAACTGTAAACAAGTTAAAAAAGCGTTTTGACATTCTTGTGTTTGACAAAAACGGAAATCACAATATCATTGTTGAATGCAAATCTCCAAAAATTAAAATTACACAAGACACGTTTGATCAAATTGCGCAATATAATCTTACTTTAAATGCCGAATATTTGATTATAACGAACGGAATTAGCCATTATTATTGCAAATTGGACAATAAAAATAAGGAATATATATTTTTAGAAGATATTAACTCATACGAAAAAAAAATAATTTAATTCACTTATATTCAATAGTTTATAATTAAACATTGCTCCCAAATTAATTATATAAATACTGAAAAGCAAATATATTATAGAAACTCTCAAATTTTTATAATTAAATTACTACATTTGCGTCTTAAAATTAATTATCATCACAATGAAACAAGGCACAGTAAAATTCTTCAACGAATCTAAAGGATTCGGATTTATTACAGAAGAAGGTACAAACACTGAGTATTTCGTACACATTTCTGGCTTAGTTGACAGAATTACTGAAGGAGATAACGTAGAGTTTGACTTAAAAGAAGGAAAAAAAGGCTTAAACGCAGTAGAAGTTAAAGTAATTTAATATTTCTCAACTTTTTAACGAGACAAAAGTCTGTAATAAAAATTGTAGACTTTTTTTTTGTGCCCATTTTTTACATTTCTTTAGTATATAATTTTAAAACACTATCTTCGCTATCATAGGATTAAGTCAATATAAACTGAATTTATCCTAACCAAAGCGAAACATAAAAATTTTCAATCATTTAACGTATGTTTGCATTTCTAAAATCATATCTAATTAACTAATTGAAAATAGCCATTGTCATATTAAACTGGAACGGTCAAAAACTACTTGAGCAATTTTTACCAGACATTATACGCTATAGCAATCCAGAATATTGTGATATTTATGTTGCAGATAACGCTTCTACGGATACTTCAGTTGAATATGTGAAAAGCAACTTTACATCAGTAAAAATTATTCAAAATACCGAAAATGGCGGTTATGCAAAAGGCTACAATGATGCTTTAAAAAATATTGACGCAGCTATATATGCATTGGTAAATTCTGACATAGAAGTTACAAAAGATTGGTTATTGCCAATTATTGAAGAATTCAAAAACAATAATCAAACAGCCATTATTCAGCCAAAAATATTGGATTGTAAAAACAATGTCTTCTTTGAATATGCTGGTGCTGGAGGTGGCTACATAGACAAATATGGATTCCCTTTTTGCAGAGGTCGAATTTTTAATTCGGTAGAAAAAGACATACAACAATACAACGATACTAAAGAAATTTTCTGGGCTTCTGGTGCATGCTTATTTATCAGGAAAGAAGTTTTTAATGCTTTAGAAGGCTTTGACGAAGCCTATTTTGCGCATCAAGAAGAAATAGATTTATGCTGGCGTGCAAAAAGTATGGGCTATGCTATTAAATATGTTGGCGCATCAACTGTGTATCATATTGGCGGAGCAACACTACAAGAATCAAACCCTAAAAAAGCATATTTTAATTTTAGAAATAGTTTGTTTACTTTGACTAAAAATTTACCAAGAAGATCGCTATTTCCTGTTTTATTTATAAGACTAGTACTTGATGGTGTTGCAGCTGTTCGGTTTTTATTACAAAAAAAACCTATTTACACTTCGATGATTTTAAAATCTCATGCTAGTTTTTACGCTAATTTACATCGCAATCTTAAAAAGCGAACAAAAAATAATAAGAGAAACTACTACTATACAAAAAGTATTGTTTGGCAGCATTTTATAAAAGGTAAAAAAAAATTTAACGAACTATAAAATATCTAAACTTCCTTTCCCTTCTCGTATCACGATTGGTTCGTCATCAGTAAAGTCAATAATAGTTGACGCAAGGTTATCTCCATAACCGCCATCAATAACAATGTCAACCAAATCTTTCCATTTTTCAAAAATTAATTCAGGATCTGTAGTGTATTCCAATAGTTCGTCTTCATCATGAATTGAAGTTGAGATAATTGGATTCCCTAATTCTTTAACAATAGTTCTTGCAATCGTATTGTCTGGAATTCTAATTCCTACCGTTTTTTTCTTTTTAAATACTTTTGGAAGGTTGCTATTTCCAGGTAAAATAAAGGTATATGCTCCTGGAAGCGTGCGTTTCAACACTTTATAAGTTGCTGTATCAATCTGACGAACATAATCAGACAAATGACTCAAATCATTGCAAATAAAGGAAAAGTTTGCCTTCTCTAGTTTCACTCCTTTTATCCGAGCAATTTTTTCTAAGGCTTTATTATTGGTAATATCACAGCCCAAACCATAAACCGTATCTGTTGGGTAAATAATTAATCCGCCTTTTTTTAACACAGCGACAACCTTATCAATCTCTTTTGTGTTTGGATTTTCTTTATATATTTTTAATAGCTGTGCCATTTTAAATTAACTTTGGAGAAACAAAACTTATTCCCATGAAATATCAGTATAACAAATTTAATAAATTCCTTATTTATACACTTATTATTCTCTTTATTTCTTCTTGCTCTGATAATAATGATTTCCAACGTCATAAGGTGTTGATATGCACGCAAAGTTAGATATACTTAGTGTAACCAATGAATTTACCTTATATAAAGGAAAAGGTTATGGTTGGGAAGGAGCAAATGCAATCGATACCAATTTAAAATTAAGTGCCTTTATCACAACTCATTTTTAGAATAAAAAAAAGACACTATCCTAAAAAGTGTGTAAGTTTCAAACTCAGGGTTAAATTAATTATATTTTTAACTAACTAAAAGGCGGAACCCTTCTCCGTGAATATTTAAGATTTCAACTTTGTCATCAAGTTTTAAATATTTTCTCAATTTAGCAATATATACATCCATACTTCGAGAAGTAAAGTAGTTGTCATCTCTCCAAATTTTTGTTAATGCTAATTCTCTTGGCATTAAATCATTTTTGTGTTGTGCCAACATCTTCAATAGTTTATTCTCTTTTGGAGATAATTTTATAGCTTCATTACCATCAAACGACAAATGACGTAATTTAGAATTCAAATGAAATTTACCAATAACAAACTCAAAAATTTCTTCTTCAGTAGATTTATTAGCATTTTTACGTTGTAAAATTGCTTTTATTTTATGCAACAAGACTTCAGAGTCAAAAGGTTTGTTCAAATAATCATCTGCTCCTGCTTGATATCCTTTTAAAACATCTTCTTTCATAGTCTTAGCCGTTAAAAAGATAATTGGCACTTCAATATTTGTTACTCTTATGTCTTTAGCCAATGAAAATCCGTCTTTACGAGGCATCATCACATCTAAAATACACAAATCGAAATCGTTATTCTTAAACACTATAAACCCTTCTAAACCGTCTTTGGCAAGAGTGACATCGTAATCGTTGAGCGTTAAATAATCTTTTAATACTGTTCCAAAATTTGGATCATCTTCAACTAACAAAATTCTTGGGTTTTCCATAATTTAATATTTTATATCAATGGTAGTTTTATACTAAAGGTACTCCCTTTTCCTTTTTCACTTTCCACAAAAACTATGCCTTGGTGGTTTTCTACTATTTTTTTTACGTAGGCAAGACCTAAACCATGCCCTTTAACGTTGTGTATATTTCCAGTTTCTTCTCTATAAAATTTTCTAAAAACATTCTTCTGAACATTTTTATTCATTCCGATTCCAGTATCTTTTACTTTAATAATAATATTTTTAGGCGTATTCTCAGTAAAAACATCAATTATAGGAGCATCATTAGAATATTTAATTGCATTGTCTAATATGTTTACAATCACGTTTGTAAAATGAAATTCGTTTGCCAAAACTTCTGACATATTTGCTTCTAAATGCAAATTAATCTTTCCAGCTTTACTGTTTACCAATAGTTCAATATGTGCAACAGCATCTTCAATTAAGTCGTGAATGTCCTGCTTTTCTTTACTTACATCTAACTGATTTTTTTCTAATTTTGAGATTCGCAATACATTTTCTACTTGAGCGTGCATTCTTTTATTCTCATCTCGTATCATCTTTACATATCTCAGAACTTTATCTTTCTCATCAATAATTTTTGGATTTTTTATAGCATCTAATGCTAAATTTATCGTTGCAATAGGAGTTTTAAACTCATGTGTCATATTATTGATGAAATCTGTTTTTATTTCTGATATCTGCTTCTGTTTTATCATTTGATATAAAGAACTTATAAATGCTAAAATTATTACTAAAATAAATAACATCGATGGTACTAAAATTTTCCATACTGCTGATAATAAATACTTCTCCTTATCTGGAAAACTCACATATAGTTGATACTCACTTTGCCCTTCATTATCAACAAATAGCGGAACTTTATATGTCTTATCTGCATCTAATCTAAAATATCCTGATTTTAGTTTTGTTGCGAAATCATTATTATAAACACCATATTTAAACGGAGTTTTAATTTCTCTCTGCGATAATTCTCTTCTTAAATTTAATGTAATTTCTTGATTACTAATTCTTCGAAGAATTGGCAGCCGAGAATACATTATTTGGGATTGGTTGTTTAATAGCAGTTTTTCAAGATTTACCAATTCCTTATGCTTCACAAAACTCTCTGTTGGAGTTAATGACTCAATATCTCTGTCAGAAACTACATTTTTAACAATTGTAACTTCTTCTTTACTAAAAATCTTTTTAAATTCTATAGAATCTTTTTCAAAGAATTCAACGGGAAACTTATAATTTTCTTCAAGTATGGTTTGCGCATATTCAAAGGTTTCCTGTTTTGTGGTGTCAATTTGCTGATAAAAATATGTTTTAAGTTCTGATTCTGTGATATTCTCTCTGTTTTCACTAAGACTTGAATATAGTCCATAAAAATCATTCAATTCTCTATCACTTATATTTTCAGAAACTTTAATTAATGCGGCGTTTACATCACTCTTAAATTGATTGTCAGACAATTCTATGGAATTTTTAATCCAAAAAATCTGAACAGCAATAATTCCGATTAAGGAAATACTCATTAAAAATATAATAAGTATAAAAACCTTTTTATTCATAGGGCAAATCTAATTGATAATAGCTTGCAAGATTGAAATATATTGTAATAATTAACTAAAATAATATATTTTTAACAAGATTTTAAGAGTGTTTATAATTTTATTTGATTTTTTTTAAGAATTTTTGAATGTATCTTTTGAACTTCTTTTTGAGTTTCTTTTAAATCAATATTATTGATAACAAAATCCGATTTTGAAACTTTTTCTTCATCAGAAAACTGATTTTTCATCCGATTTAAAATGTCAACCTTCGTTGTTGTATCTCGTGCAAGAATACGCTTAATTCGAACATCCATTGGCGCTATAACTGTAATTATAAAATCGCATTTTTTATCTCCCTTACTTTCAAATAAAATAGCGTTTTCATAAATTACGTAGCTGCTTTTAGCCTTCTTAACAAACTCCTTAAAATGCTTATGTACTCGAGGATGTACAATACTGTCTAAAATTTTTAACCTTTCAGGATTTTCAAAAACAATTTTTGCAATATATTTTCGGTTCAATCCGATAGCAGTATATGTTTTTTTGCCAAATTCTTCAATCAATTCTTTTTTAATTTTTTTAGAAGAATTCATTATTTTTTTAGCCTCAATATCAGCAATATAGCAATCTATTTCTAAATTCTGAAACATCTTTAAAATAGTTGTTTTTCCGCTACCAATTCCTCCTGTAAGACCTACAACAATCATCTTTTTTCTATTAAAAATTCTATCTTTTCAGGAACAATTCGGACAGAAATAATAAGTCCAGATTGTGCTTGTAACTTAGGGATTAAATAAGTCAAACTATTATTTTCTGAATCTTTAAAATCACAAACAATTTCCATATTTTCCTTTGTGATTTTATTAAAATTCGAAAGCGCTACTTGATATATCACTTCTACCTCGTCAGGAAACGTTGTAATTGAATGGTTGGAAGGCAAATTCAATATAGAAAAGGGTACTGTAAGTGAACCTTCGGTAAATTTATCAACTTTTGCTGTTACTAAAACTTCACTTTCAGAAAAAGAAATATTATTATACTTAGATGTTTGCAAACCAATCGTATTATTTATTCCTGTTGATATTTCCGCCAATTTTAATCTTTTGGTCATGAGTTTATCAATCGTATCTAGTTGCGATTCTGGACCTGTAATTTCTATAAAGGCTGGAGAAACCAAAATTTTATCTACAACATTATATCCTAATTTGAATTGAATATCAGCATCTAATTCAAC
Organism: Urechidicola sp.; assembly: GCA_965248525.1. Taxonomy (GTDB): domain Bacteria; phylum Bacteroidota; class Bacteroidia; order Flavobacteriales; family Flavobacteriaceae; genus Urechidicola. Next base: position 61,683 of record CBDFJO010000001.1, read on the forward strand.
AGGCACTTTCTTTGTTTTGTTAACTCCTAGTGATATAAAAATAGTGTCTTGTAAGATTCTATTAACTTTTGTTTCTATGTCTAACTGACTTTGTAATTCCGTCAAATGATTGTTAGGAAGGTAATAGTATTTAGAACTCTTTTTGTGTGTTATACTATTTAAATCTATGGTTAAATCGTGTTTTCGTAATTTATAACTAATCAAGTTAAATCCTGTAGAAATAATAGAAGCACTAACTTCTTTAATCGGTTTTGACTGAAGTGTTTTTGATGATTGAAGATTCTTATAATCTACATTAAAGACAACATCACTTGAGTAAGTTTTAGATAGTTTTATAAGCGTCCAAAAGAGCATTGATATACTTATAAAAACAAGAAATGTCTTTAGTTTAAAATTTACTTTAAGTCTTTTCCTTTTTTTACTTTCCACGACTATATCAGTTTTAAAAAAATAAATATACAAAAAAGTGAGCCATTTGACTCACTTTAAATCAACTGATTAAAGTTATTTTCTATTACTTCTTTGGAGCATTTAACTTGTTAGTTAAATCCATTGAAATTGCAGTTCTCTCAAATCTTATTTTCCCAGCGCCAGTTTCAATAACTACCGTACCATTTGTTTCATTGATTTCTACAACTTTTCCGTGAATACCACTTGAAGTTATTACTTTAGTTCCTTTAGTGATTGTGGTTTGAAAGTTTTTTTCATTCTTTTGACGTTTCATCTGTGGACGAATCATAAAAAGATAAAACACTAAAATCATTGCGAAAATTGGCAACATTGACATAATGCCACCACTTTCTGCTAAAAATATTGTTAAATACATTTCTTTTTAATTTTTACTTATTTCAATTTATTTATCGAATAACTCTTTAGCATTTTTATTTACTAGGCTTATTCGGAGCATTTACAAATGCTTTAATTCTAACAATCTGATTCCCTTTTTCAGTATTGGTTGTTAGCGTTACCGTATTTGTAGTTTTATTCTTTTTGCTAGCTGAGTTAAAAAGTACTTTTATCTCTGCTGATTCTCCAGGTTTCACTGCATCCTTTGGGTATTGAGGGACTGTACAACCACAACTTCCTACTGCTTTTGTAATTACCAAATCTCCTTTTCCAACATTAGTTAAAGTAAAAATTGTTTCTACTTTATCTCCTTGCTTTATCGTTCCAAAATCGTGTTCTACTTTATCCCATTCAATAATAGGGCTTCCCAAACTAATTTTTGCATCTCTTTCTGCTGCTACTTTAACATTTTTTGTTTGTATTTTATCAAAAGCACTTTTCTTAGTTACAGAGTTAAATGCTAAAGTTGCCAATATTCCTAATCCAAAAGAAACAATTGCAACTACTGGTAAACTTTTCATGATGGTAATTTAAATTATTTTTTTTGTAAAAATAGAAAATTATAACAATCCTCTACCTATTTTTTCTATTCTTTTTGATGCTACTAGGTCTTTTAAAACTTTATCGAGTACACCATTTATAAAATAACTACTCTTTTGAGATGAATAATCTTTGGATATTTCAATATACTCATTCATAGATACTCTTATAGGTATTGACGGAAATTCTATAAACTCACAAATAGCCATTTTCATCAATATCATATCAATATCTGCAATACGTTCTGTATCCCAATTTGGTGTTTTATCATCAATGTCTTTGTCGTATTTTTCGTTATTTAAAATAACTTTTCTATATAAGTTTAGAACAAACTTCTCATCATCCTCATCTTTATACAAGCTACTTAAGACAAATGATTTAGATTCTCTCAAAGCATTAATATTCTTAACAATCCAAGTGTTTACAAATGGTATGTCATCAACCCAACTAATATGCTGATCTTCAAAATAGTCTGCCAATTTTTCATTTGGAGCAATGATATTTTTAAATGTTTCAAGAATGAATTTCTTATCGTGATTAAAAGAGTTTTCTTCTAATTTTAAATAATCATCATATATTTTGCTATCTCTAATTAAATCCCAAATAACACGTACAAACTCATCATCTTTTTTCCAATTTTTTAGTTTCTTTTTTTTGATATAATCATTCAAAGAAACACTTTCTTTAAAAGTGTTAATTGCTTGATTATCAATCAATTTTATACTTGGATTTTTTTCTGTTGCAGATGCTAAATGTTTCTTTTTTGCAATCTCTATATATTTTGAAGCCATTTGTTGAACCTCAACAAACAAATTTAAAAGAAGTGCGTGCAAGTCTGCCATTTTTTCAACACTCTGTGTTAAAAATTTCTCTTCTTTAATAAGATTATCATTGTTAGATTGTAGTGTCGCATAAACTGATTGCATCACTTTCACTCTAATATGTCTTCTATTTATCATTTTAAAGAACGTTTAAAAATATGTTAAATTCTATGTCGCAAAAGTACTATTAATTTTTAATCTACTATCTTCGCTACTCTAAATTTATTTATAATAAATGAAGGCACTTAAATATGTCAATAAATACTTCGCAAAATACAAATATCGCTATCTTATTGGTATTATTATTTGTGTGTTTTCAAATATATTAAAACTTCAAATCCCAGATTTAATCTCAAAATCTATAAATGAGGCTGTAGGATCGGTTGAAAACGGAAATACTGATATTGATGCTGTAAAATCTATTTTACTATATTATATTTTATTAATTATTGGAGTTGCATTAATAGGTGGAATCTTTACGTTCATTACTAGGCAAATGATTATTGTAAATTCTCGTTTGATAGAATATGACTTGAAGAACGAGATATATCAACAGTATCAAAAACTATCCCTAAACTTTTATAAGACGAACAGAACTGGTGATCTAATGAATCGAATTAGTGAAGATGTTGGTAAAGTGCGCATGTATTTTGGTCCCGCTGTAATGTATAGTTTAAATATGGTTGTTGCGTTTATCGTAACGCTTATATTAATGATTAGAACCGACTTAACATTAACACTTTATACAATTATACCCTTACCAATACTATCTGTTTCAATCTATTATTTAAGTAGATTGATTCATAAAAAGACAACTATTGTTCAAGAATACCTTTCAAAATTAACTACAGCTGCACAAGAAACATTTTCTGGAATACGCATTATAAAGTCATATACTACAGAACAAAGTAGTATCGAACATTTTGATACTATTGCAGAAAGCAGTAAACAGAAAAACATTGAACTCTTTAAAATTCAAGCCTTATTTTTCCCATTGATGATTTTACTTATTGGAATAAGTAATCTAATCGTTATCTATTTTGGAGGTTTACGTTATATCGATGGATATATTACTTTAGGTGAAATTGCAAAATTTATAATGTATGTTAATATTCTTACTTGGCCTGTAGCAATATTGGGGTGGGTAACCTCAATCATACAACAAGCAGAAGCATCACAAGTACGGATTAATGAATTTTTAAACGAAGAACCCGAAATTAAGAATCAAACAGAAACTATTTCTAAAATACATGGAACTGTTGAATTTAATAATGTTTCTTTTACATACGATGACACTGGAATCACTGCACTAAAAAATATCAATTTTAATTTAGAAAATGGGAAAACACTTGCTATTTTAGGGAAAACAGGTTCAGGAAAATCTACCATTATCAATTTAATTGCTCGACTATATGATGTTACAGATGGTGAAGTAACTATTGATGGCAATAACATAGAACATTTAAACCTCAATAATTTGAGGCAAAGTATTGGTTTTGTTCCTCAAGATGCCTTTTTATTTTCTGATACTATCGAAAATAATATTCGATTTGGAGATGAGAATGCAACGACTGAAACTATTGAAAATGCTGCAAAAGATGCATATATACACCATAATATCGTTGAATTTAAGGAAGGATACAAAACGTATGTTGGTGAACGAGGAGTTACACTTTCTGGAGGTCAAAAACAACGTGTATCAATAGCACGAGCGATTATTAATAATCCAAAAGTTTTAATTTTTGATGATTGCTTATCAGCAGTCGATACAGAAACTGAAGAAATTATTCTTAAGAATTTAGAGCATATCACAAAAGATCGTACAACAATCATTGTAAGTCATCGTATATCTTCGATCAAACATGCAGACAGTATTATAATATTAGACAAAGGAGAAATAATACAGCAAGGAACTCACAGTCAATTGTCTAAAGAAAAAGGATTCTATGTAGAATTGTATAATCAGCAACTTTTAGAAGATATTTAATTGAATTTTAAAATAAGTAAGTCTTTTTTGGTTTTAATCTTTTTTGGTTTTAAATATTGTTTTAGTAATTTATTTTTTTAGATTTGTCAAAACAAATTTCAAACAACTATTAAAAAATTAGTGAAAATTATGAGTGAAAAGAATTACAATGACCAAGAGGAAATTTTCTCACAAGTTTTAAGAGCAGGAAGAAGAACTTACTTTTTTGATGTTAGAGCAACCAAAGCAGATGATTATTATTTAACAGTCACTGAAAGCAAAAAATTTACAAATGATGATGGTTCGTTTCATTACAAGAAACACAAAATCTACTTATACAAAGAAGATTTTACAGAATTTAACGAGATGCTAAAAGTAGCAACAGATTATATTGTAAATGAAAAAGGTGAAGAAGTAATTAGCGAACGTCACCAATCAGATTATAGCAAAGAATCTGAAAAAACTACTGAAGAAACTACTTCTGAAGAAACAACTACTGAAGAAACAACAAGCGGAAGCTTTACTGACGTAAGTTTTGATGATATATAGCCAACCAATTTGACTAGACCAAACAATTTCAAGCCGTTATATCAATTGAATATAACGGTTATTTTACACACAATTTTATTGTTTTAAAAAAGTTATATATCTTTAAAACTTATTATCAATCAACCAAACAATGAAAGCAACAAAACTATTATTAACCTGTGCACTACTTTTTTGTATATCAACAAACGCACAAAACGGACTTCAAACACAATCTCTTAAGGAAGGGACTATTGAAAATCAATTTGATTATTTAATCAAAAAATCAAATGGATACCAAGAATTTAAAGTAGTCAAACGAGTTTGGTTAGATCAATTAAAAAAATCTGTAAATGATTCTTTAATTACAATGAGAAAAGAATTGACTGCTACCAAAAGTATTTTTATTGAAAAGCAATCTCAAATTGAGAGTCTAACAAACACTTTAGATACTACTAATAAGAACGTAACATCTCTTAATAATAAAAAAAATAACATTAACTTCTTTGGAAAATTAATTTCTAAATCTCTATACAATGCCATTTTATGGTCAATTATTGCAGGTTTATTAGCCACATTAGCTATTTATATATTGCGCTATAACCGCAGTAATACGATAACCAAAAAATCAAAAGATCATTTTGCAGAATTAGAAAGAGAATATGAAAGACACAAATACCGTTCTTTAGAAAGAGAGCAACAATTGCGAAGAAAATTACAAGACGAGTTAAATAAACAGCGCAAAGATTAACATATATGTTAAACAAAAAAACCGATGCGAAAACATCGGTTTTTTTTATATGCCGACAAAAGGTTATGCTTTCGCTAATACTTCTTGTACTTTATCTGCTGCTTCTTGAAACTCTACAACAGAATGAACAGGTAATCCACTATCTTGAATCAATTGTTTTGCCTCAATAGCATTTGTTCCTTGTAACCTCACAATAATTGGTACATTCATATCATCCCCCATATTTTTATATGCTTCAACAATCCCTTTTGCAACACGATCACAACGTACAATTCCACCAAAAATATTTACCAAAATTGCTTTTACATTCTTATCTTTCAATATAATTCTAAACCCTTTTTCAACACGCTCAGCATCTGCAGTTCCTCCAACATCCAAGAAGTTTGCAGGTTCTCCTCCAGATTGTTTAATCAAATCCATCGTACTCATTGCCAATCCTGCTCCATTTACTATGCAACCAACATTTCCATCAAGGTCAACATAGTTTAATCCTGCAGCATTTGCCTCTACTTCTATTGGATTTTCTTCGCGTAAATCACGTAATTCTGTATAATTCTTATGACGGAACAACGCGCTCTCATCTAAAGTTACTTTAGCATCAACAGCCAAAATTTTATCATCCGATGTTTTTAATATAGGATTTATTTCAAACAATGAAGAATCAGATTTTACATACGCTGTATATAATGCCGAAACAAATTTTACCATTTCTTTTAATGCTCCACCACTCAATCCAAGATTAAAAGCAATTTTACGTGCTTGAAAAGGCATTAAACCTAATGCAGGATCAATTTCTTCATAAAAAATTAAATGAGGAGTATCTTCGGCAACTGCTTCAATATCCATTCCACCTTCAGTAGAGTACATAATCATATTTTTTCCAGTTGTACGATTTAATAAAACCGACATATAGTATTCTTCCGGCTCACTATCTCCAGGATAATAAACATCTTCGGTAATTAAAACTTGATTTACTTTCTTCCCTTCAGCAGACGTTTGTGGCGTTTTCAACATCATTCCAAGAATACTTTTAGAAATTTCTTCTACGTCTTTTAAACTTTTAGCAAGTTTTACACCTCCTCCTTTTCCACGTCCTCCTGCATGAATTTGAGCTTTTACAACATACCAACTTGTTCCAGTTTCTATTGTCAATTGCTTAGCAGCATCTACTGCTTTTTTATAATTATCCGCTACAATTCCTCTTTGTATTCGTACGCCAAAACTATTTAATATTTCTTTTCCTTGATATTCGTGTAAATTCATCAATAAAATGTTTTAATTGTTGTACAAATGTACTACAATCAATTTGCAAATAATATTCTTTATCCCAAAAAATTGTAGCGCTTATATATCTATTAAGCCTTTACTTCAATTAACATTAATTTTATGATTTATTTAAGAGTTCTATAATAACTTAAATGATTAGTTTCACATTTTCGGTAAAACTTATTTACTACTTAGATTATAATAAGTTAAAAACTTGGATATAAATCTGCTTTTCATTTTATAAATTTTATGTACTTTCACGATGTTAAATTAACACTATGATTGTAGCAAGAAGTATTTATAAAAATTACGGTGAAGTAGAAGTTTTAAAAGATGTAAACTTACATATCAAAAAAGGAGAAATAGTTGCAATTGTAGGTCCTTCAGGTGCAGGAAAAACAACACTTTTGCAGATTTTAGGCACATTAGACAAACCAAGTAAAAGTAAAGGTACAGAAATAGAGTTAAACAATCAAAATATTCTTAATTTTTCTGACAAAGAACTTTCAAAATTCAGAAATCAACATATTGGTTTTATTTTTCAATTTCATCAATTACTCCCAGAATTTACAGCCTTAGAAAATATTTGTATCCCTGCATTTATAGGAAACAAATCTAAAAACGAAGCAGAAAAAAAAGCGAAACGATTATTAAACTTTCTTGGATTGTCACATCGCATAAATCACAAACCGAATGAACTTTCAGGAGGAGAACAACAACGTGTAGCAGTCGCTCGCGCGTTAATCAATAATCCTTCGGTTATTTTTGCTGATGAGCCAAGCGGAAATCTCGATTCAGAATCTGCAAAAAACTTACACGATCTCTTTTTTAAATTGCGTGATGAATTCGGACAAACATTTGTTATCGTTACTCACAATAGGACTTTGGCAGATATGGCTGACCGAAAACTGGAAATGAAAGATGGAGCTATAATTAATAATTAAAAGAACTACTATTAATTATGATTGCAATTATCAGCGCGATGCAAGAAGAATTAAAGAGATAAACGAGCAATTACCAACTGTACAATGTGTAGAAATGAAAGGAGCATCAGTTGCACAAGTATGTTCTTAATATGATATTCCATTTTCAATTATTCGGATAATATTAGACAAGACAAATAAAAGTGCAACAAATAATTTTTCAAAATTTGTAAAAAGCATTGCAAGTAATTATGCTTTAGGCATTTTAAGAAACTATCTAACCTAAGTCATACATTTTTTATATCTTTGACCAATCTTATAAACAATGCAATTTAAGCAACCTGAAATTTTATACGCTTTACTGCTCCTTATCATACCGATAATTGTTCATTTATTCCAGTTGCAACGCTTCGTAAAAGTACCCTTTACAAATGTCAAATTTTTAAAACAATTAAAGTTAGAAACTCGCAAAAGTTCGAGGTTAAAAAAGTGGTTAATTTTAGCAACAAGATTACTTGCATTTGCAGCTATAATTTTTGCGTTTTCACAGCCTTTCTTTTCAGATTCTAAAAAAAATACAAACTACACTACAACAATTTATTTAGACAATTCTTTGAGCATGCAATTAAAAACGCAACAAGGAGAATTGCTAAAAATGGCTACTCAAGAAATCATTGAGAACTCAAAAAACAACACTACAATTTCCTTAATCACAAATGACAAAATATTTAAGAATTTAGACAAAAAAAGTTTAAAAAACGAGTTGTTAAATCTTAAATATTCATCAAAAAAGATTGACCTTAACACAATTCTATTAAAATCAAATCAGTTAAATTCAACTCAAACTAACTCTTTAAATAATTTAATTTTAATATCTGATTTTCAAAAGATTAATAAACTAAACCAAAGTAGTGTTACAAATGTAAACTCATCCATTTCACTCATAAAATTGACTCCTGAGGTAATTTCGAACATTTCTATTGACAGTATTTATATCAGCAAAATAAACAACAAAGAAATTACACTAAAAGCGATTGTAAACAACACAAATATTGAAAGAGATAATGTTCCTATCTCACTTTTTAAAAACACAATATTGGTTGGAAAAACTACCACTCCATTATCAAAAAATAAAACTACAGAAGTAGAATTTAAAATTCCAAATAACGAAAATTTTAACGGAACTATACGTTTGGATGACTCAATTCTCCCTTTCGACAATACACTCTTTTTTAGCATCTCAAAACCTGAAAAGGTAAATGTAATTTCTATTGGAAAAGGCACTCAATATCTATCAAAAATTTATATTAAAAAAGAGTTTAATTTTAGTCAAAAAACAACAAGTAGTTTAGATTATAATACTATCCAAAATCAGCACTTAATTATACTCTATGAATCAGTAAAAATTCCAGTTGCTCTGACCAATACATTACATCAGTTTGTGAAGAATGGAGGAAATCTTGTATTAATTCCATCAAAGAATAGCGATCTTATGTCTTATAATCAATTTTTAAACAAGTTAAATTTAGGTACAATCTCAACATCTATAAAAAAAGAATTGAAAATAACGAATATCAATTTTGCGCATCCTCTTTTAAATGATGTTTTTGAAAAAAAGGTGTTAAATTTTCAATATCCAACTGTAAATCAGTACTATAAACTACAGCTTAGTAACTCCTCTCCTATTATTTCTTTCGAAAACGAGCAACCTTACATATCAGAAATTAAAACAAATAAAGGAACGGTTTATTTATTTTCATCTCCTTTAGACAATAGTGTTACAAATTTCAAAAGTTCTCCTTTAATCGTTCCTATTCTCTATAATTTTGGGAAATATAGTTTTGAGATTCCTCAATTATACTATACAATTGGAAAAGAAAATGTTATCGAGATTAACACTTCAATAAAAAAGGATGAAATATTAAAACTAAAAAACGAAACAAGAGAATTTATTCCACTTCAGCAAGTATTTCATAATAAGGTACAACTCAAGACCAACGAGCAACCAAACACAAGTAATTTTTATAAAATATCGAGTGGTAACAATACCTTAAGAAGTGTTTCTTATAACTACAATCGAGAAGAAAACGATTTAAATTACACCAATTTAAAAGAACTTTTTAAAGATAAGACGAATATTTCAACATCCAACTCTATCAAAGAAACTTTTACAAAACTAAACGAACAACAAGAAATCAAGCCACTTTTTAGATGGTTTTTAGCCTTCGCTATCTTATTTTTGTTGCTCGAAATTTTCATTTTAAAATTTTTTAAAACATGAATGTCCTTATAAAATCAGCAGTAATAATCGACCAAAACAGCAAACATCATCAGAAAAAGCGAGCTGTTTTGATTGAAAATGGTATTATCACCAAAATTACTTCAACTATTAAAAACGAAAAGAATTATAAAGAAGTAACCCTTGAAAACCTCTATATTTCTAACGGATGGTTTGACACAAGCGTATGTTTTGGAGAGCCAGGATTTGAGGAGCGAGAAACAATTGAAAACGGCTTAAAAACTGCCGCAAAAAGTGGTTTTACAGCAGTCGCTGTGAACCCAAACTCAAACCCAAAAGCAGACAATAAAGCAGCAGTAGAATTTTTGATTAACAAAGCATCAAAAAACGCTGTAACCCTTTATTCTATTGGAAATTTAACTAAAAATGGCGAAGGAAAAGAATTGGCAGAACTCTATGATATGCAAAATTCTGGAGCGATTGCTTTTGGCGATTACAATACACCTATTTCTAATGCCAATTTATTAAAAGTTGCAATGCAATATGCGCAAAGTTTTAATGGCTTAGTACTGAGTTTTCCTCAAGATAATTCGATTGCGAGAGATGGACTTGCTAACGAAGGAAAAAATAGCACAAAACTTGGTTTGAAAGGAATTCCAAGTTTGGCTGAAGAGTTGCAAATAGCAAGAGATTTATTTTTATTAGAATATACAGGAGGAAAATTGCATATTCCAACAATTACTACAGCAAATTCTGTAAAACTTATAAAAGAGGCCAAAAAGAAAGGCTTAGACGTAAGTTGTAGTGTCTCTGCACATCACCTTTCACTTACTGATGACGAACTATTTGGTTTTAATGCCAACAGTAAAGTTACGCCTCCACTACGCACAAAAAATGATGTGAAAGCGTTGAAAAAAGGTGTTGAAGACGGAACAATAGACATAATTACAAGTGACCACAATCCTATTGATATTGAGCATAAAAAAGTAGAATATAACAATGCAAAATATGGTGCAATCGGATTAGAAAGTCTGTTTGGAATACTAAGTAAAACTATTGATTTAGAAAGGCTTATAAAATGTTTGACCAAAAACCCAACCAAACGATTTGGATTAGATTCATCAATAATAAAAGAAGGCGAGGTGGCAAACATTACCCTTTTTAATCCTGATAAAAAATCAATTTTTACTGAAGAAAATATTATTTCTACATCCAAAAATTCTACCTTTCTAAACAAAGAAATGAATGGTAAAGTCTATGGCATATTTGCAAAAAACAAACTAATACTCAATTAATTCCATTATATTTACAGCATCAACTTTTAAAAACTACAAAAAAATGGAAAACACAACAGTAAACGAAGGAAAAACAATGGCAATTATCAGTTATATTACAATAATTGGAACCATTATTGCCTTTATCATGAATAACAGCACAAAAAATCCGTTTGCCTCATTTCATATTAGACAAATGCTTGGCTTAAGTCTTTTAGCAATTCTAAATAATTGGGTTCTTGGTAAAATGTTAGGATTCGGAACAGTTGCAATGGTTATTGGTCTTGCAATTTTTGTTCTTTGGGTTATTGGTCTTATCGGCGCAATACAAGGAGAAGAAAAAAGTGTTCCTCTTTTAGGCTATACATTTCAGAATATGTTTAAAGGAATCTAAATAATTATATTTCAAACAATATTACAATGTCATTCTGAGTGAAACGAAGAATTTATATATTTTTCAATTCGTTCAAAATGACATTTCTATTTATCACTCTCAAAATGACAAAAAAACTTTCACTCGAATACTTAGTTCGACAACCAAAAACTCCAACTAAAAATCCGCCCTTACTCCTACTACTTCACGGCTATGGCAGTAACGAGCAAGATTTATTCTCGTTTGCAGCAGAACTTCCAGATGAGTTATTAATCATCAGCGCTCGTGCGCCGTTGACATTAGGTTTTGGTTCGTTTTCTTGGTACACAATTCATTTTGATACAACAAACGGTAAATTTTCTGATATTGATGAGGCCAAAGAAGCACGTGATAAAATCGCTTTATTTATTGATGAAGTTATTGAAACTTACGAAGTGAATGCTGAGAATGTTTTTTTATTAGGCTTCAGTCAAGGAACAATTTTAAGCTATAGTGTTGCCTTAAATCATCCTAAGAAAATACAGCATGTTATTGCTTTGAGCGGTTATATCAATCAAGAGTTAATACCAAAAAATTTAAACCTTGAGGATTATAAAAACTTAGATTTCTTTATTTCTCACGGAAATCAAGATCAAGTAATTCCTGTAGAATGGGCACAAAATGCAGCACCTTTTTTAGATAAATTGGGAATTAAAAATTCGTATCAAGAATATATGGTTGGTCATGGAGTTGCACCGCAAAATTTCTACGATTTCAAAAAATGGATTGAAGATCGATTGTAATTACAACCCAACAACTAACTCATCATAGGCTAAAAATACATTTTTTGGTAAACCTTTTTGAACTTCGGCATGAAAACCAAGTTTATGACTTATATGTGTCAAATAAGCACGTTCAGGTGCTAATTCTTCAATAATTTCAAGTGATTCGCTTAAACTTAAATGAGAATGATGCGTTTTATTCATCAAAGCACTTATCACCAATACTTTCAAGCCTTTTAATTTTTTCATTTCTGATGGCGAAATCTCTTTAACATCAGTCAAATAAGCCAAATCATTAAATCGATAGCCCAAAATTTGTAGTTTTCCATGTAGTATTTTAATAGGCTCTACACGAATATTTTGCAATTTAAACGACTTATTTTCTATAATATTCTGCTGAACACTTGGTGCTCCTGGATATTTACTATCTTCGTTAAAAATATATGCAAAACGCTCTTTTAAGTTATCCAAAACACGCTGTTGTGCATAAATTGGCACCTTTCCTAACTGAAAAGAAAAAGGACGAATATCATCCAAACCAATAATATGATCAGAATGCTCGTGTGTAAATAAGATTCCGTCAATTCGATTTACATTTGCACGAAGCATTTGATACCGAAAATCTGGTCCGCAATCAATAACATACGCATAATCATCCCATTCTATTAAAGCAGAAACACGCAATCGCTTATCTCGTTTATCTGTTGATAAACAAACAGGATGTGTACTATTAATCACAGGAATCCCTTGTGATGTTCCTGTTCCTAAAAAAGTGATTTTAAAATTACTCATTGTTCTGACAAATTTAACGCTAAAATATTATTACAAACAGTAGAATTTGTTATTTTTGTATAACAAAAAAAGATGCACAATGTCTTCTGTAACAAAAGGTGATAAAAATTTAAAAAGTGTTCCTTCAATTAAAAGGAAATCATTACGAATAAACTTAAACGAAAATATCTACGGTACTTTTTCAGAAATTGGCGCAGGTCAAGAAACTGCCCGTAATTTCTTTAGAGCAGGAGGTGCTTCTGGAACTATTGCAAAAGCAATGAGTGCGTATGACAAAGATTTTTCTGATGCCATTTATGGTATTGAAAGTGATAACCGTTATGTTACAGAATCACGTTTAAAAACAATGTTAGACCACGAAATCAATTTAATTGAAGATCGATTGAATCGTAAAAAACATCCTGAAAAATTATTCTTTTCATATGCCAATACAGTTGCAACTATAGATTTTGCTAGAAAGTTTAAAGGTCATGGTTGGGTTGGATTCAAATTTCAATTAGATCCTCTTGAGAGTTATAATGAAATTATTATGCACGTTCGATTTAAAGAGAATGACGCAAAATTACAGCAAGAAACTTTAGGTGTTCTTGGTGTAAATTTAATTTATGGCGGATTTTACTTGCACGATAGTCCAAGAGATTTATTAGCATCGTTTTATGATAATCTTAATAAAGAGCAAATAGAAATTGATATGATTAATTTCTCTGGACCTCGATTTACTTATGTTGACAATCGTTTGATGAGTTTGCAATTGGTAAAAAATGAAATGACAAATGCCGTAATGTTTGGTCCTGACGGAAATAATTTATTACCAGCACAACAGCTTTATAAAAAGAATATCTTAACACTTCGTGGGAGCTTTAGACCTGTAACAAAAGTGAATATGGATATTTATCAAAAATCTATTGAACTTTTTCATGCTGAAAATAGAGTTGATCCTGAAAATACAAAAACTATTTTTGAAATTACACTATCCAACCTTTCTGCTGATGGAGAAATAAACGAACGTGATTTCTTAGACAGAGCTGAATTACTATGTTCACTTGGACAAAATGTAATGATTACCAACTTCTCTGAATATTACAAATTGGTAGAATATTTCTCAGAATTTACCAAAAAAAGGATGGGATTAGCAATGGGAGTTTATAATTTGGTACAAATATTTGACGAGAAATACTACAGAAATTTAAGTGGTGGAATTTTAGAAGCTTTTGGAAAACTATTCTTTAAAGATTTAAAAATATACTTGTATCCACTTATTGACGGAGAAACTGGAGAGGTTATCAATAGTGAAACCCTAAAAGTACATCCAAGAATGAAAGAATTGTACAAATTCTTTAAATACAACGGAAAAGTAGTAGATATTAAAAATTACGACAAAACAATATTAAATATTTTTTCTCGAAAAGTACATAAAATGATTACTGATGGTGAAGATGGATGGCAAGATATGCTTCCAGAGGGTATTTCAGAAATTATTCAGGAAGAACGCCTATTTGGATATTCAAGAAGAAAACATCAAAAATAAATTCGTTAGAATTAAACCTTTTGTACTTTTTGATGTCTAAACTCAAAACTACTTTTGGTGGACGAACAAACCTTAGTACAACAGCTTAAAAATCCTGCAACACAAGAGCAAGCCTTTCGTGCGTTGATGAGTCAATATAAAGAACGTTTGTATTGGCACATTCGTAAGATTGTTATTTCTCATGCTGATGCTGATGATGTACTACAAAACACCTTTATAAAAGTTTACAGAAGCATTAAAAACTTCAATGAAGATAGCAAAATTTATTCTTGGATGTATCGCATTGCAACCAATGAATCAATCACATTTATCAACAAAAGAGCAAAAGAAAGGAATGTAGATATTACCGAATTTCATCAAAACCTTTCAAGTACACTACAAGAAGATGTGCACTTCAATGGTTCTGAAATTCAACTAATATTACAAAAAGCAATAGCAACGTTGCCACAAAAACAGCAATTGGTTTTTAACATGAAATATTTTGATAAAATCAAGTATTCAGAAATGTCAGAAATCTTAGAAACTAGTGTTGGTGCATTAAAAGCATCTTATTTTCATGCTGTAAGAAAGATTGAAAAAATCATAAGATCATATTAAACCATTGGCAGATAAAAGAGTCTTATACACAGTATGACACAAGAAGATTTTAAAAATATTGCACCAAAACTATATGAGTTACAACAACACAATAGTGGCTTATCAGTCCCAAAAAATTATTTTGAAACTGTTGAGAATGCTGTATTTTCAAGACTTTCAGAAGATAAATTAGTTAAAAAAATACCGTTTAAAACTCCAAAGAATTATTTTTTCACTATTGAAGATCGTGTTTTTGACAACTTAAAATCTAAAAAAAGAGAGAATGCTTATGCTATTCCAAAAGATTACTTTGACACTGTAGAAGACAATGTATTTAAAAAATTACAAACAGAAACAAAGGTTATAGATTTTAAAACGCGATTTATAAAAACGCTACTTCCTATTACTGTAGCAGCAGCAACATTATTGTTATTTTTTACATTACAGCTACTAAATAACAGTAATGACAATACAGATTTGTTTGCTAAAATGGAAATTTCAGAAATTGAAAATTGGATTGAAAATGGAAATTTTGAAATAAATTCTTACCAAATTGCGTCAGTTTATGAAGATGCGGATTTTGAAGATATAGAACTAAACCAACAATATAATGATGATAATTTAATGGACTATTTAAACGATATAGACGTTGAATCTATCATCTTAGCGAATTAAAACACTAAAAATGAAACATTTATTACTTTCGATTATTATGTTGACTGCTTTTATCAGTATAAAAACACATGCGCAAGATCATAAGCAAGACAGAATAAAATCCCTTAAGATTGGCTTTATCACTCAAAAATTAGAGTTGACTTCAAAAGAAGCACAAAGTTTTTGGCCAGTTTATAATGAGCACCAAGATAAGATAAGAGGTCATCATGTAGAAATTAGAAAACTGCGTAAAAGTATTCGTAAAAATGACGGTATAGATGCGATGACTAATGCTGAAGCAGAAAAAATTCTAAATCAATTTATAGTTATCGAAAAAAACCTTAAAGATACAGAAACAGCAATGTATAAAAATATGAGATCCATTTTACCAGCAAAAAAAATCTTAAAACTACATAACGCAGAGAAAGATTTTAATCGTAAAATATTGGAAGAAATGAGAAAGCGTCGAGGAAATTTTAGAGCTAGAGAAGGAAAACAAAATTAAATAAAAAAAAGGAGCAATTAATTGCTCCTTTTTCATTACGAATACATTTTATTTCGCAATTCTTTTATTTTAGAATCGCTCAAGTAATCATCAAAAGTAGAAAGTCTATCAATCACTCCTTTTGGCGTGATTTCAATGATTCGAGTAGCAACAGTTTGAGAAAATTCGTGATCGTGAGTTGATAACAAAACGGTTCCTTTAAAGTTTTTCAACGAATTATTTATTGCTTGTATAGACTCTAAATCTAAGTGATTTGTAGGCTCATCGAGCATTAGAATATTTGCTCTTGTCATCATCATTCTAGAAAGCATACAACGTACTTTTTCTCCTCCTGACAATACATTACATTTTTTTAAGGCTTCTTCTCCACTAAAAATCATTTTCCCTAAAAACCCTCTTAAATATACCTCTTCACGTTCTTCTTCTGTCTTCGCATATTGTCGTAACCAATCTACCAAATCTAATTCTGCATTCTTGAAGAACTCTGAATTTTCTAACGGAAGATATGATTGAGTTGTTGTAACTCCCCAAGAAAACTTACCAGAATCTGCTTTGTAGTTTCCATTTAAGATTTCGTAAAAAGCAGTTACAGCTTGAGAATTTTTTGAAATTAAAGCAACTTTATCTCCTTTGTTTAAACTAAAATTAATGCCTTTAAATAATATATCTCCGTCTAATGATTTTGACAAACCTTCAACATTTAAGATTTGATCTCCTGCTTCTCTATCTCTTTCAAAAATTATTGCAGGATAGCGACGGCTTGAAGGTCTAATATCAGCAACATTCAACTTATCAATCATTTTCTTACGACTCGTTGCTTGTTTTGATTTTGCCATATTTGCAGAAAAACGACGGATAAACTCTTCCAATTCTTTCTTTTTATCTTCTGCTTTTTTGTTTTGTTGTGCACGCTGTTTTGCCGCTAACTGACTGCTTTCATACCAAAATGTATAGTTACCAGAATAGTGATTTATTTTACTATAATCAATGTCAGAAATGTGTGTACAAACAGCATCTAAAAAGTGTCTATCATGCGAAACAACAATAACTGTATTGTCAAAATTTGCCAAGAAATTTTCTAACCAAGCAATTGTTTCATAGTCCAAATTGTTGGTTGGCTCATCCATAATCAATACGTCTGGCTTACCGAATAATGCTTGTGCAATCAAAACTCTCACTTTTGATTTACCATCCAAATCAGCCATCAACGCATAGTGCATATCGTCTTTGATTCCAAGAGATGACAACATTGTTGCAGCATCACTTTCTGCCGTCCAGCCGCCCATTTCATCAAACTTCTCTCCTAAATCTCCTGCTTTTATACCATCTTCGTCAGAAAAATCTAGTTTTGCATAAATAGCATCTAATTCCTTCTTTAGGTCAAATAATGGTTTGTTTCCCATCATAACTGTTTCTAAAACCGGAAACTCATCAAAAGCAAAGTGATCTTGTGACAAAACTGACATTCTTTTTCCTGTTTCAAGATGAACGTGACCTGAAGTCGCATCCATTTTTCCTGATAATATTTTTAGGAAAGTAGATTTTCCTGAACCGTTTGCTCCGATAATTCCATAACAATTTCCTTGTGTAAACTGAGTGTTTACCTCATCAAACAATATTCTTTTTCCAAATTGTACAGATAGATTTGATACTGAAAGCATAGTATTTCTTGTGTTTTATAATTTTGTGCAAAATTATAAAAAATTACAGACTTTTACTAGATAAACGATGGATGCGTTTTTACTTAAATATCACTCTTTTTGATTAATAAACTTTTAACATCTGTTTAACAAGATGAGAACTCAATAGGTGTACATTTGTTTTATACATTTTGACATAATCTTTTAGATGAAAAACTTTATAAAAATAACGCTCCTAACATTTATTTTTATTGGCTGCAAATCAGTTGATAATGAAAATGTATCTACCTATTTTGGAGGGCAAATTGTAAACCCTAAAGGCAACTTCATCACTTTAATGAAAGGTGATAAAGTCTTAGACACTATATATTTAAACAAAGGCAACACTTTTTCTAAGGAATTAGATCATATCAAAGAAGGATTGTATTCTTTTAAACATAGTCCAGAATATCAATATATTTATTTTGAGCCAAAGGATAGTATTGTTGTTCGGCTGAACACATGGGAATTTGATGAGTCCTTAGTTTTTAGTGGGAAAGGTGCTGAAAAAAATAATTTTTTAATCACACTCTATTTACAAAACGAGAAAACTAGAAAATCATTTGGTGCGTATTACAATTTAAAACCTCAAGATTTTTTAACAAAAATTTCTACAATAGAATCATTAAATCAGCACCTTTTAGATCTATTAAAAGAGTCTGGCGTTGAATTAACTGATCAATTCAATGAATTGGCAAAGGTTGCTGTAAGTTATCCTATGTATCGTAAAAAGGAAATATACCCTTATAGACATAAAAACCGCTTTCAATTAGATTCTTTACCTCCTCTTCCTTCAAATTATTATGATTTCAGAAAAGGTATAAATATTAATAATAGTGATTTAATAGATTATTTCCCTTATCATAATTATGTAAATAATTATTTACACAACCTAGCATATCAAAAATCTAATGAAAAAACAACTGCTACAGAAAACATCTTAAATATAATTGTCGCTAAAATAAAAGTCCCTGAATTTAAAAGCCGTCTGATGTATCAAGCAATTTATAATGATTTTAGAGGGAATAAGAATTCTTGTTGTATTAATGATACTGCGTTACAAATTTTCAACGAACATTGCACAGATGAAAAACTTACAACTCTAATAAATCATTTAGCAAATGATTGTGAAAATAGCAAGAGTCAACATCTAATAAAAGATTTTGAACTACTAACTTTAAATAACTCTAAGACAACACTTAAAACGATAATTAAAAACAAAAAATCAGTTATTTACTTTTGGTCATCAGAAATAATGAGTTCAGAAATACTAATAAAAAGAGTTGGCAGATTGAAGAAAAAATACCCATCAATACAGTTTGTTGGTATAAATATGCAACCTTCAAATGATGGCTCAAGAGTGAATAAATTTTTAAATAACCAATTTGTTTTGTCTAAAGAAAGTGAAGGGCATAAACTTATAAAAAGTAGAGAGCCTCGTACAATATTGATTGATAAAAATGGAATTGTTTCAAACAGTTTTACTTATTTATCTTCGCCGTATTTTGAAAAACAACTTGCTGCATTAGAACAAAATCGCTAACGTTTAAGCCTTTGTTTTTAATAAAATCAATTTTAAAGTTCTGTTAAATAAATTAAGTGTATTTTTGCACCCTCAAAAATAGATTTATAGGTGCGGGCGTATTTGTGAATCATTAAACATAGATAATGTCAACATTTGAAGAATTAGGCCTTAAACTAGAAATAGTTAAGGCTCTAGCAGACTTGGGTTATGAAAGTCCAACTGAAATACAAGAAAAAGCAATTCCACAAGTAATTGAATCAGATCAAGATCTTAAAGCATTTGCACAAACTGGAACAGGAAAGACTGCTGCTTTTAGTTTACCCATTTTACAAAAAATAGATTTAAATAGCAAAGAAGTTCAAGCTATTATCCTATCTCCTACTCGTGAGTTAGCAATCCAGATTGCTAGAAATATAGAAGAATTTTCAACACATTTAAAAGGTTTTAGAGTTGCTGCTGTTTATGGTGGCTCTGATATAAACGGACAAATACGTACTTTAAACAAAGGTGTTCAAATTGTTGTTGGAACTCCAGGACGAACAGTAGATTTAATCAAACGTAGAAAATTACGTTTAGATGCTGTTCAATGGTTGGTTTTAGATGAAGCTGATGAGATGCTAAATATGGGTTTCAAAGATGAATTGGATCAAGTGTTAGAAGTTACACCAGACACAAAACAAACATTATTGTTTTCTGCAACATTCCCTAAAGAAGTTGATAGAATCGCTAGAAATTACATGACTAATCCCGCTCAAATTGATGCTGGGAAGCGTAATTCAGGTACAGATCAAGTGACACATGAATATTATGTTGTAACGGATAGAAATAGATATCCTGCGTTAAAGCGTATAGCTGATATCAATCCTGATATTTACGGAATTATTTTCTGCAGAACTCGTAGAGAAACTCAAGAAGTTGCAGATAAATTGATTCAAGATGGTTACAGCGCTGATTCACTTCATGGTGAGTTATCACAAGCACAACGTGATGCTGTAATGCAGAAGTTTCGCAAAAAAACAGTACAAATATTAGTTGCTACTGATGTTGCAGCTCGTGGATTGGATGTAGATAGCTTAACACATGTTATCAACTACAAACTTCCAGATCAAATAGAATCTTACACACACAGAAGTGGTAGAACAGGTAGAGCTAGTAGTACCGGTATTTCTATTGCGATTGTTTCTCCAGGTGAAAGAAGAAAATTAGGTCCTATTGAAAGAATAATTGGCAAGAAGTTTGTTCAAATGCAAGTTCCTGATGGAAAAGAAATTTGCAAAAAACAATTGTTAAAATTAATTGATAAAGTAAATGATTTTCAAGTAAATGAAAGTCAAATAAGTGAATATTTACCTACAATACAAGAGAAATTAGAAGGATTGGACAGAGATGAATTGATCAAAAGATTTGTATCTATTGAGTTTAATAGTTTCTTGAGTTATTATGCAAATGCTAGTGATTTAAATGATTTAAGCAGAAGTAATAGTCGTGATAAAGATACTCGTGGTAAAAGAAGATATGATGAAAATATGACACGTTTCTTTATCAATATTGGAAGAAAAGATAAATTGAATCCTGCACGATTAATTGGTTTAATAAACGACCAAAAGATTAGTAACAATATTGAAATAGGTCAAATAGAAATTTTAGATACTTTTTCATTCTTTGAATTAGATAAAAACTTTACCCAAGAAACTTTAGCGGCATTTACTAGAGATAGTAATATAGAATTTGAAGGTCGTGGAGTGAATGTTGAAGTTACTGAAAAGAAGCGAGTTGGAAGTCGTGGCGGCGGAGGAAGTCGTCGTAGTAATGGCGGAAGAGATCATCGTGGTGGCGGTGGAGATCGTAGAAAGAAAAGTTTTGACAGAGATAGAGGAAACAAAGATTCTGGAAACTTTAAGAATAAGTTTGGAAGAGACAGAAGCAATAGAGGAAAAAGACGTAGCAAGGATTAAATTTTGAATTACGAATAGCAAATTAAAAAATTACACACTTTTTAGGATAGTGTCTTATATTTAATGATACTATTTACAATCATTATCTAATACATAGATATTCCTTTTAACATCATACATATAACTTCTAACTTTTACTTATCTTTGTGTCATTAAAAAAATGAAGTAAGAAATATGTTCAATAATTTAAGTGATAAGTTAGATAAAGCGTTCCACGTTCTTAAAGGACACGGGAGTATAACCGAAGTAAATGTTGCAGAAACATTAAAAGAAGTGCGTAGAGCTCTTCTTGATGCCGATGTAAACTATAAAATAGCCAAAGATTTCACCAAACGTGTACAACAAAAAGCACTTGGTCAAGACGTATTAACTACGTTAAATCCAAGTCAGTTGATGGTTAAAATCGTAAAAGATGAGTTAACCGAATTAATGGGAGGAGATACAGTTGGTATTAACCTTTCTGGAACTCCAACTGTTATTTTAATGTCTGGTTTACAAGGTTCTGGTAAGACAACTTTCTCTGGAAAATTAGCTAATTACCTAAAAACCAAAAAATCAAAACAAGTTCTATTAGTTGGTTGTGATGTGTATCGTCCTGCGGCGATAAATCAATTACAAGTTGTAGGTGAACAAATTGGTGTAGAAGTATATGCTGAAGTTGGAAATCAAAATCCTGTTGAAATTTCTCAAAATGCAATCAAACACGCCAAAGCAAATAGCAAAAATGTAGTTATCATTGATACTGCTGGTCGATTGGCTGTAGATGAAGAAATGATGTCGGAAATTTCAAACATTCACAAGGCTGTAAATCCACAAGAAACATTGTTTGTTGTCGATTCAATGACAGGTCAAGATGCTGTAAATACCGCTAAAACGTTTAACGATATTTTAAATTTTGAAGGAGTAATTCTTACAAAATTAGATGGTGATACTCGTGGTGGAGCAGCACTGTCAATAAAATCTGTTGTCGATAAACCTATTAAATTTATCGGTACTGGAGAAAAAATGGAAGCAATTGATGTTTTCCATCCAGATCGTATGGCAGAGCGTATCCTTGGGATGGGAGATGTTATCTCTTTGGTAGAACGTGCACAAGAACAATATGACGAAGAAGAAGCACGTAAAATTCAGAAAAAAATTGCTAAAAATCAGTTTGGTTTTGATGATTTTTTAAAGCAGATCCAGCAAATCAAGAAAATGGGGAATATGAAAGATTTGGTTGGTATGATTCCTGGCGCTAGAAAAGCGATGAAAGATGTTGCTATTGATGATGATGCGTTTAAAGGTATCGAAGCAATTATACATTCTATGACTCCAAGTGAGCGTAGCACACCAACAATTATAAATTCGAGTAGAAAAAAACGTATTGCAAAAGGTTCTGGAACGAGTATCCAAGAAGTAAATCAATTGATGAAACAGTTTACACAAATGAGTAAAATGATGAAAATGATGCAAGGAGGAGGTGGAAGAAAAATGATGCAAATGATGAAGGGAATGGGAGGATAAAATCACTGGCTACTTATACTAAGTAGCCTTTTTTATATAAATAATTATTCTTTACAAATGACAATTTTAGACGGTAAAAAGACAGCAGCAGACATTAAAGAAGAAATCGCTTTAGAAGTTGCTGAATTTAAGAAAAGAGAAAATATTGTTCCACATTTAGCGGCTATAATTGTCGGTCATGATGGTGCGAGCATAGCGTATGTCAATGCCAAGGTTAAAGCATGTGAGCGTGTAGGTTTTGAATCTTCTTTAATCCGTTTACCTGAAGATACTACTGAAGAAGAGTTATTAAATCAAATTGAAATTTTAAATATCGATAATGATATTGATGGTTTTATTGTTCAATTACCATTACCAAAACATATTGACGAACAAAAAATAATAATGGCCATAGATCCAGACAAAGATGTGGATGGTTTTCACCCTACCAATGTTGGAAAAATGGCTCTTAATTTACCTACTTTTATTTCAGCAACTCCCTTTGGTATTTTAGAATTATTGGATAGATATAATGTTGAAACATCAGGAAAACATGTTGTAGTTATTGGACGTAGCCATATTGTAGGAAGTCCAATGAGTATGCTTTTATCTCAAAAAAGAAAAGTAGGAAATGCAACAGTTACAATTACACATAGCCGAACTAAAAATTTAAAAGAAATCACTCTACAAGCAGATATTATTATTGCGGCTTTGGGGATTCCTGAATTTTTAAAAGCCGATATGGTTAAAGATAATGTTACAGTAATTGATGTTGGTATTACGCGTGTAGCAGATTCTAATAAAAAAAGTGGTTATCGTTTACTTGGTGATGTTGCTTTTGATGAAGTTTCAAAAAAAGCGGAATTCATTACTCCAGTTCCTGGAGGCGTAGGACCAATGACTATTGCAATGTTATTGAAAAACACATTACTTGCTTGTAAAAACAAAGCCTAATTAGCAGACGCTTCCATTTTTTGTTTTTTACGCAGTTGCTTTATGGTTAATGTACTTCCGTCATGGCTCCATCCAGGAGCAGCAAAAGCATACATAAATTTATGATACCAATTTGGAGATTTCTTCATATCGTTCCAAATATCTTTATATTCGTGCGTAAGAATTACTAATGGATTGTATGAATTAGGTTCATGTGTTACTCCGTAATCAATCTCAATATTTTCATTATCGAGTTCTTTCCAAGTTCCAAAAATTTTATCAAAAATATTTAAAAATCCTCCATGATTTTTATCCATATACTCAAGATTTTTTGCGTGATGCACTTGATGCATTGTGTGTGTATTGAATATTCTTTCTATAAATCCCATTTTAGGAATATATACTGTGTGCAACTGAAATTGCCATAGAGCTTCAATACCTAAGCAAACTACGAGCATTTCTGGCGGAAAACCAATTGCAGGAATCCACATATAAAAAAACGGTTTATATAAAATTGTAAACCAACCATTTCTTACTGCAGTACCAAGATTATACTCATTTGAAGAATGATGCACAATATGTGCAGCCCATAAAAAACGAACCATATGATTTTGACGATGAAACCAATAATATGTAAAATCATCTAACAGTTGGCAAATCAGCCAAATATACCAAACATAACCAAAAGATTCCCAACCAAAAATATTCATACGAACACCATCAATCAAAGGATTAAAAACTTCAAAAACAAATTTAAACAATACAATTGCAGCGATTGTTTTGGTTAATGGAGCAATAATGGCAGAACCAACTCCCATAGAAAGGCTTGCTCCAAGGTTTTTCCAAGTGTATAATTTCCTCTTTTTATCTTTTGTTTTGCTATATGCAAGTTCTAATAAGATAAATGCTATAAAACTCGGCGTGCCATATACCAAAGGGTTTGTAAAATCCATTATTGAGCAGTCTATTTATAAATTTTGCCGAAGATAACAGAAATATTTTGTTCTTTTTTAAATTAAGTCAATATTATTTTCAATCTTCTTTTTTTAAACAAGAAATTGTGTGAAATATGTCTCTTTAATATATAATTTAAAGATACTTTTAATCCATCTACGCTTCTATTTTAACCAAGTTATGAAAATACAGGCATACAAGCGGAAACATATTCACACTGCTCTTCTATTTCTTATTCATTCTAAACTAATCAAACCAAATGGTAAAATGATTTATCTTTGCCAAATCAGGAATTTGCTCTAAAACAACTTTTTTATTATCAAATGGATCTACACCAATATCACTTTTTCGCATTGCTATTGTTGCATTCAATTCATCAATATACAACGTTGCAGAAGACATTGAAGTTTCTACTTTATTGACCATATAATTAAAATTGATATCTTTAAAAGGTGTACGAAGCGATAACTCTTTTTCTGTTTTAAACTGACTATCTTTAATTTCGATATATTTTATTTTAGATGTCGAATCGTGTTGTATTTTCGGTACGATTGTTAGTAAATGCTTCCCTTCTTTTGAGTAAATTAAGTATTGATCTTCTTCTTGAAGGTATTTTGAGTCTTCTCCTCCTAAATCTCCTTCACTTAGGCGTATTATAACCGAATCCTTTGCAAATAAGATTTCAATATCTGAAATTAAATGTTCGTTGTTAATCTTTCCAACACTATTTTTTTCTATTAAAAACGGATTTTCTCCTAAACATTGAGCAAAGAGCAAAGAAATAAGTAAAATTAAAAGAATTTTAAAGTAGTTTTTCAAAATTTAGAAAAGTTTTGTTGATTACTTATTTAGTAACTCTTTTGTTTTCTTTTTGTTGCTTTAATTGATTTTTTTTAACACGCTATTATCTTATTACACGTTTCAAAATTCCCAAAACTCCTCTAATAAATGTAGCACTTGTAACTACTTTTAATACAGGGTTCATTCTTGTACTTTTTCTTCTTGTTGTTGTTTTTCGTGCTTTTGCTTTTGCTTTAGCAACTGCTTCTTTTTCTTCTCGTTCGTATGCTTTTTCAATTTTTCCATTCAGCATTTCATAAGCACTCTTTCTATCAATTACTTCATTATACTTTTCGGCTATATCAGAAATAGCAATTTGAGTTTTTAGTTCTTTTGGAGTCAATACATCCATTCTACTCATTGGTGCACGCAACATTGTTCTTGCCAAAGGAGTCGGAATTCCTTTTTCGCTAAGTGATGATACCAATGCTTCTCCAATTCCTAATTTTGTCAATACATCTGCAGTATCGTAATATTCAGAATCTGGATAATTCTCTGCTGTTAGTTTTATTGCTTTTCTATCATTTGCCGTAAATGCTCTCAAAGCGTGTTGAATCTTTAATCCTAATTGCGACAAGACATCCGAAGGGATATCTTTTGGGTTTTGCGTTACAAAATACACACCGACTCCTTTTGATCTAATCAATTTTACAATACTTTCAATCTGACCTAATAATGCTTTTGAAGCTTCTTTAAACACCAAATGAGCTTCGTCAATAAACAATACTAATTCTGGTTGTCCACTATCTCCTTGTTCTGGTAATGTTGAATAGATTTCTGCTAATAATTGCAACATAAATGTTGAAAATAGTTTTGGCTTGTCTTGAATATCCGTTAATCTTAAAACTGATATCACTCCTCTTCCATCTTCGTCAATTCGTAGTAAATCTTCAATTTCAAATGAACGCTCACCAAAGAATAAATCTCCTCCTTGTTGCTCTATTTCTACAATCTTACGAAGTATAGAACCTGTAGATGCTGTTGAAATTCGACCATATTCACCTTCAATTTCCTTTTTTCCTTCTCCTGTTGCATACTGCAATACTTTCTTAAAATCTTTTAAATCTAATAATGGTAATTTCTTATCATCACAATATTTAAAAAGCACTGCAACAATTCCACTTTGCGTTTCAGACAAATCTAAAATACGTGATAATAATGTTGGTCCAAATTCAGAAACTGTAGCTCTCAATCGTGTTCCCTTTTGTTCTGAAATTGTCAATATTTCTACTGGAAATTTCTTTGCTTCAAACGGAAAACCAATTTTAGTATGTCGTTCATCAATCTTTGCATGTCCAGGACTTGGCTGTGCCAATCCACTTAAATCACCTTTTACATCCATCAACAATACAGGAATACCTTTGTCAGATAAGTTTTCTGCAAATACTTGCAACGTTTTTGTTTTTCCTGTTCCTGTAGCTCCTGCAATCAATCCGTGGCGGTTAATTGTTTTTAAAGGAATTTTTACATAAGCATCTGCAATAGTTTCTTCACCAAGCATCGCTGCTCCAAGTGTTATGAAATCTCCTTTGGTTTTGTAACCTTCGTTTATATAATCAAAAAAAGTGTCCTTTTTACTCATTTTTTAAATATTTAATATTATTTGTAGGAACTAAGAGCCATTAACTTCGCATATATTTAGCATTAAGCTCGGAATAACAAATTAAAATGGACTAGTCGTAATTTTGATAAAAATACTCCAAAACTTTTAAAGTATAAAATTATAGAAGCCTTACATTTGCAAAATAATAATTTGATAGTGAATACAGAAACAAAACAATTAATCAAAGAAGGTAAAATGCTTCCCCTCATGGAAGAATTTTACACGATACAGGGAGAAGGATCACATACAGGAACTGCTGCATATTTTATACGAATCGGTGGATGTGACGTTGGTTGTCATTGGTGTGATGTAAAAGAAAGTTGGAATGCTAAATTACATCCTCCTACACTGACTGATTTAATTGTAAATAACGCAAAGAAATATGCCGAAACTGCTGTAATTACTGGAGGAGAACCACTAATGTGGAGTTTAAATTATATTACACAAGAACTTCAAAATCAAAATATTAAAACTCATATTGAAACTTCTGGAGCCTATAATTTATCAGGATTTTGGAATTGGATTTGCTTATCGCCAAAGAAAAATAAACTTCCTCTAAAAAAAGTTTATGACAATGCTGATGAATTAAAAATGATTATTTTTAACAAAGATGATTTTAAATTTGCAGAAAAACAAGCTTCAAAAGTGAGTGATAAATGTCAACTTTTTTTACAACCGGAATGGAGTAATCGAGAGAAAATAATACCAATGATTGTAGATTATGTGATGGAAAATTCTAAATGGAAAATATCTTTACAAACGCATAAGTATTTGAATATACCTTAAATCAGTTTGCAATAAGCCAATAAACTATTTTTTTAATCGAGTTAAAATAAGGCTCAAAACACGTTCAAACTGTTCTTCTAATCCCATATCAGAATTGTCAATTTCTATAGCATCATCTGCTTTTGTTAATGGTGAATCTGTACGTGTAGAATCTATATAATCTCTTGACTCAACATTTTTTAACACTCGTTCATAAGATACACCTTCATCTCCTCTATCTAGCAATTCTTTATAACGTCTTTTGGCTCTTTTATCTGCTGATGCTGTCATAAACAACTTCGCTTCTGCGTCTGGAAAAACAACAGTACCAATATCACGACCATCCATCACAATTCCTCTTTTGGTTCCCATTTTTTGCTGTTGCTCTACTAATTTTTTCCTAATTTCAGAAATTGTTGAAACTTGACTTACATTTTGAGAAACTTCGAGTGTTCTTATTTCATCCTCTACATTCTCATCATTTAAATAGATTTCACCGTAACCTTTGGCATCATTAAAAACAAAACGAAGTTTAATGTTTTTTAAATCTGCAATTAAATTTTCTTTATCAAAGTGCTGGCTATCAATGTATTGATTTCGCATTGCAAAAAGCGTTACTGCCCTATACATTGCACCCGTATCTACATACACATAGTGCAATTCTTTTGCCAATTGCTTGGCAAGTGTACTTTTCCCTGTAGATGAAAATCCGTCAATGGCAACTATAATTTTTTCCAATCTGATTTATTTTTAACGTCGTCCACTTAAATCTATTTGTAAACTAAATGTACTTGTATTTTCCGTAGGATAATACTTTGTAAAGGCGTAATTTAGTTTCAATTTTCTCATTTTTAATCCAAATCCAGCAGAGAATCCAGCGAAAGTTCGTATGTCTGTTAATTGTAATTCTTTTGCTCTTCTAAAGTTATATCCCATTCTGATGTTAAATACACCTTCTGGAAAAAAACTCTGCACCAATGACCATATGTCGCATTGTATTGTCAAAGAAATTAATTTTTTCTAGTGTTACGGTTCCATCAATATTTGTTACTGAATTGGATGGATTTGGTTCTGCTACATTCCATTTTTGAAGATTATCGACTGTCAGATACCATCTAATCGGTACATTTTCTAATCTATATGAAGCTCCAAATAATATTTCAAGAGGTACTTTCTCTTGTGTACCATCAAATGTTGTTATTTGATAACCAACATTTCTTACTGCCAAAGAAAACACATAAGGTTGATTATCATTCTCATACAAAACTCCAAAATCCGCAACAACTCCAAACGATGAATAATCTTGTATTACCGAGTTTATTAATTTTGCATTTGCGCCAATACTAAAATTTGAAAACGGAATTTGATATGCATATCCTAAAGAAAAAGCTAGATCATACGCCTTAAAAGTTCCTGTCTCTGCACCATCTTCATCTGCTTCTATAAACTCGCCAGTGGGAACGTTTAAAAAATTATACACGCTCTCTCCTACTACTTGAGAATAACTCACGAATGAAACTAAAAATAGAAAGCGAAATATATATTTCATAAACGAATACAAATTTAAAACTTATTTTATTGTTAGCCTTAAAAATTTTAGACTATTACAGTAACGTAATAAGACAGAAAATAGTGTTATTTAAAATTCGAAATATCGATATCTCACATATTGACACCGTCCAAAAAAGTGTGTCTGTGAGTATAAAAAAAATCCTTCAACTAATTAAAGTTGAAGGATTTAAAAAAAGGCGATGACATACTCTCCCACCATAATGGCAGTACCATTTGCGCTGATAGGCTTAACTTCTCTGTTCGGGATGGGAAGAGGTGAGCCCTATCGCTATAACCACCTTAAGTCTTTCAGTGTGCAGTTTGCAGTAAAACAGTGCAGTTAAATAACTACTGACTGAAGGACTGGTTGCTGCCAACTGTAAAAGTTAACATATTGAATAAATAATATTGAAAATATCGAAGTTTTATAAGAAGAAAAATATAAAAAAGTCCGTTCCCTCCCGAAAGAGGGAACTCGGTACATAAGCCTATGGGTTATTAGTACTACTTGGCTATGACATTACTGCCTTTACACCTATAGCCTATCAACGTGGTAATCTTCCACGACCCTTTAAAGAAATCTCATCTTGTGATGGGTTTCGCGCTTATATGCTTTCAGCGCTTATCCCTTCCCGACGTAGCTACCCAGCAATGCCCCTGGCGGAACAACTGGTACACTAGAGGTCAGTCCAATTCGGTCCTCTCGTACTAGAATCAGATTCACGCAAATTTCTAACGCCCGCTACAGATAGAGACCGAACTGTCTCACGACGTTCTGAACCCAGCTCGCGTGCCACTTTAATGGGCGAACAGCCCAACCCTTGGGACCTTCTCCAGCCCCAGGATGTGACGAGCCGACATCGAGGTGCCAAACCCCCCCGTCGATGTGAGCTCTTGGGGGAGATCAGCCTGTTATCCCCGGAGTACCTTTTATCCTTTGAGCGATGGCCCTTCCATGCGGAACCACCGGATCACTATGCTCTACTTTCGTACCTGATCGACCTGTATGTCTCTCAGTCAAGCTCCCTTATGCCATTGCACTCTACGCACGATTACCAACCGTACTGAGGGAACCTTTAGAAGCCTCCGTTACTCTTTTGGAGGCGACCACCCCAGTCAAACTACCCATCAAGCACTGTTCTCATCGCTGAGTTAGGCTCTAGATAAGCAAAGGGTGGTATTTCAACAATGACTCCACAACGCCTAGCGACGCCGCTTCATAGTCTCCCACCTATCCTACACATTACTTATCCAAAGTCAATACTAAACTATAGTAAAGGTTCACGGGGTCTTTTCGTCCCGTAGCGGGTAATCGGCATCTTCACCGATACTACAATTTCACCGAGCTCATGGCTGAGACAGTGTCCAGATCGTTGCACCATTCGTGCAGGTCGGAACTTACCCGACAAGGAATTTCGCTACCTTAGGACCGTTATAGTTACGGCCGCCGTTTACTGGGGCTTCATTTGATTGCTTCGCCGAGGCTAACAACTCCACTTAACCTTCCAGCACCGGGCAGGTGTCAGACCATATACATCATCTTTCAATTTAGCATAGTCCTGTGTTTTTGATAAACAGTCGCCTGGACCTTTTCACTGCGGCCCATCCGAAGATGGGCGACCCTTCTCCCGAAGTTACGGGTCTATTTTGCCTAGTTCCTTAGCCATGAATCTCTCGAGCACCTTAGAATTCTCATCCCAACTACCTGTGTCGGTTTACGGTACGGGTTCTTATTATCTGAAGCTTAGAAGATTTTCTTGGAAGTTCTTAATCACACTATCCACTTGTCCGAAGACTCGTGGTACTATCCTGCTTTAGCAAGTCTTACGCATTTAACTATAAAACTTATACCTACACAGTTCAACGTACTATTCCGTCAGTACGCGGTGAGTTCATTACTCCGTCTCTCCATCGCAATTATAAGAAGTACAGGAATATTAACCTGTTGTCCATCGACTACCCCTTTCGGGTTCGCCTTAGGCCCCGACTAACCCACAGCTGATTAGCATCGCTGCGGAAACCTTAGTCTTTCGGTGTGCGGGTTTCTCACCCGCATTATCGTTACTTATGCCTACATTTTCTTTTGTAATCGCTCCAGAAAACCTCACAGTTCACCTTCAGCGCTGATTACAATGCTCCCCTACCATTCCGACTAATGTCGAAATCCATAGCTTCGGTAATATACTTATGCCCGATTATTATCCATGCTCGACCACTCGACTAGTGAGCTGTTACGCACTCTTTAAATGAATGGCTGCTTCCAAGCCAACATCCTAGCTGTCAAAGTAGTCAAACCTCGTTAGTTCAACTTAGTATATATTTTGGGACCTTAGCTGATGGTCTGGGTTCTTTCCCTCTCGGACATGGACCTTAGCACCCATGCCCTCACTGCTGATTATCATTTTATAGCATTCGGAGTTTGTCAGGAATTGGTAGGCGGTGAAGCCCCCGCATCCAATCAGTAGCTCTACCTCTATAAAACTATAAATCAACGCTGCACCTAAATGCATTTCGGGGAGTACGAGCTATTTCCGAGTTTGATTGGCCTTTCACCCCTACCCACAGGTCATCCAAAGACTTTTCAACGTCAACTGGTTCGGTCCTCCACTGTATGTTACTACAGCTTCAACCTGCCCATGGGTAGATCACTCGGTTTCGCGTCTACTACTACTAACTAAACGTACAATGTACGCTTTCATTCCCAAGGAATGAATCTCGCCCTATTCAGACTCGCTTTCGCTTCGGCTACATGACTTAATCACTTAACCTTGCTAGCAACAGTAACTCGTAGGCTCATTATGCAAAAGGCACGCCGTCATCCCGATAAATCGGGACTCCGACCGCTTGTAAGCGTACGGTTTCAGGATCTATTTCACTCCCTTACTTAGGGTTCTTTTCACCTTTCCCTCACGGTACTAGTTCACTATCGGTCTCTCAGGAGTATTTAGCCTTACCGGATGGTCCCGGCTGATTCATACAGGATTACTCGTGTCCCGCACTACTCAGGATACCACTATCAATAACTCGCTTTACTTATACGGGACTATCACCCGCTATGGTTCCTCTTTCCAAAGGATTCTAATTCATTGAGCATCAAACAGCGTGGTCCTACAACCCCAAAATTGCCGTAACAACTTTGGTTTGGGCTAATCCGCGTTCGCTCGCCGCTACTGACGGAATCACTATTGTTTTCTATTCCTCCGGTTACTTAGATGTTTCAGTTCACCGGGTTTACTTCCTATAAATAGGATAACATGTCTTCAACATGCTGGGTTGCCCCATTCGGATATCTGCGGATCAATTCATATGTGCTAATCCCCGCAGCTTTTCGCAGCTTATCACGTCCTTCATCGTCTCTGAGAGCCTAGGCATCCACCATACGCCCTTACTTAGCTTATTGTACTTTTGCTTTTTTAATATTTTATTTTCTTAAATATCTCGATATCTTACGATATTATTTTTTCAATATGTCAATGAACGTTGTCACGCGTCGCGACAGACAATTAAGTCTATCTCTTCGCGCTTTGCAATACAATGAGATATAATTATCTCAAGGCATTGCCTTGTGGAGAATATCGGAGTCGAACCGATGACCTCCTGCGTGCAAGGCAGGCGCTCTAGCCAGCTGAGCTAATCCCCCAAATTTAGTATGAGTTATTAGTTGTTAGTTATTAGTTGGTGTCTCGTTTAATTAAAAACTGAACATTCAACACTTAAAACTATATTTCTCAACTTCTAAAATTTCCTTTGTAAAACTAAAAAAGTAGTCTCGGGCAGACTCGAACTGCCGACCTCTACATTATCAGTGTAGCGCTCTAACCAGCTGAGCTACGAGACTCTAATCAGTTTTTACTTATATATTTTAAAATTAACAGCTTGAGTAAGGAATTTCTCTTGTAACTAACACATCTCTTTCTCTAGAAAGGAGGTGTTCCAGCCGCACCTTCCGGTACGGCTACCTTGTTACGACTTAGCCCTAGTTACCAGTTTTACCCTAGGCGGCTCCTTGCGGTGACCGACTTCAGGCACTCCCAGCTTCCATGGCTTGACGGGCGGTGTGTACAAGGCCCGGGAACGTATTCACCGGATCATGGCTGATATCCGATTACTAGCGATTCCAGCTTCACGGAGTCGAGTTGCAGACTCCGATCCGAACTGTGATATACTTTATAGATTCGCTCCCTGTCACCAGGTGGCTGCTCTCTGTATATACCATTGTAGCACGTGTGTAGCCCAGGACGTAAGGGCCGTGATGATTTGACGTCATCCCCTCCTTCCTCACGGTTTGCACCGGCAGTCTCGTTAGAGTCCTCAGCATGACCTGCTAGCAACTAACGATAGGGGTTGCGCTCGTTATAGGACTTAACCTGACACCTCACGGCACGAGCTGACGACAACCATGCAGCACCTTGTAAGTAGTCCGAAGAAAGATCTATCTCTAAATCATGCAACTTACATTTAAGCCCTGGTAAGGTTCCTCGCGTATCATCGAATTAAACCACATGCTCCACCGCTTGTGCGGGCCCCCGTCAATTCCTTTGAGTTTCAATCTTGCGATCGTACTCCCCAGGTGGGACACTTATCACTTTCGCTTAGTCACTGAGATTAATCCCAACAACTAGTGTCCATCGTTTACGGCGTGGACTACCAGGGTATCTAATCCTGTTCGCTCCCCACGCTTTCGTCCATTAGCGTCAGTATATACGTAGTAGACTGCCTTCGCAATCGGTATTCTGTGTAATATCTATGCATTTCACCGCTACACTACACATTCTATCTACTTCCATATAACTCAAGACTACCAGTATCAAAGGCAGTTCCACAGTTGAGCTGTGGGATTTCACCTCTGACTTAATAGCCCGCCTACGGACCCTTTAAACCCAATGATTCCGGATAACGCTTGCACCCTCCGTATTACCGCGGCTGCTGGCACGGAGTTAGCCGGTGCTTATTCTTACAGTACCGTCAACTTCCCACTCGTGAAAAGGTTTCTTCCTGTATAAAAGCAGTTTACAACCCATAGGGCAGTCTTCCTGCACGCGGCATAGCTGGATCAGAGTTGCCTCCATTGTCCAATATTCCTCACTGCTGCCTCCCGTAGGAGTCTGGTCCGTGTCTCAGTACCAGTGTGGGGGATCTCCCTCTCAGGACCCCTATTTATCGTAGTCTTGGTAAGCCATTACCTTACCAACTAACTAATAAAACGCATACTCATCTTTTACCGCCGAAACTTTAATTAATCTCCGATGCCGAAAATCAATATTATGGGACATTAATCCGAATTTCTTCGGGCTATTCCCCTGTAAAAGGTAGATTGTATACGCGTTACGCACCCGTGCGCCGGTCGTCAGCAAGTAGCAAGCTACCTCTGTTACCCCTCGACTTGCATGTGTTAAGCCTGCCGCTAGCGTTCATCCTGAGCCAGGATCAAACTCTTCATCGTATAAATTTTAAATAAATTATAACGTGAGTAGTCTCAAAAAAAAATACCAATCATTAATCTAATAAAAATTGGCTCTTACTCAATTTACGCTGTCAATTTCAATATTTTCAATGAACTTATATTATCTCTTTTCATTAGCGGGTGCAAATGTAAAATATCTTTTCTATTATACAAACTAAAAAAATACTTTTTTTTAATTATTTTTATGGCTATAAAAAAAGGACTTTCCCTCAGTATTTCAAGGGGTGCAAATATACAAACACTTAATTTAATTTACCTAATAATAATGACTCAAAGTTATTAACAAAGCCTTGATAAGTGTACTAAATCCTCATTGTGTGAATGATAGTACTATGTTATTTTTTTATTTGAATTAGTTTTCCTTTTTTTGAAATTAGTTTATGATAGTCAAAATCTAATTTTGACTCTTGTTTCTCAAGGGTTCCTTCTATAAAAGCTCGTTGCAAAATATCTTCTATTAAGAAATCTTTATATATATTTTCAGGATCGTATTCAGATTTTAAAGAAAGTTTAAATAATCTTGCTGTTTTGTTGTACCAAAATGCTTTCCATCCACTCCGTATTTCTTTTATTAAATTGAATGTTGTTTTTCCTGTTTGCCGATGAATTAACTTTATAAGTATACGTCCTTCTGTTCGTGTCAATTTTTTTAATTGGGCTGTAAATTCACCTTCCATATATTTTTGCACTCGTTTAGTATATCTTTTCCGTTTCCTTTTGGATTCAATTTTCTCTAATCTACTATTTAGAACGGTTAATCTCTCTGCAGCAAGTTTTGCGAATGGATATGCTTTTATAGTTTTCTTATGATACCAATAATAATATTTCCTATCATAATTTGTTTTAAATTTTAGTTTATTGAGTAGACGAACCTCTTCTAATTCGATTACAATAGTATCTCCTTCAAAAATAATATAATCTCCATATACATATGAAGAATCTTTTTTAGTTATTTTTTCTTCTTGTGCATATAAGTTTACACCTACTATGTATATCAGTAAAAAAAGTATTCTTTTCATCAATTATTTTAACGCTAAAATCGTTCCAAAATTACACTTTTTTATATTCTGATGTTTATTTATTAGTTCAAAATTGCGTTAATGATGGTAGTGGCATCCTTTTTATGCAAAGCAAAAAAGATATAGCGAATAGTATGATCTCGACTTTGAAGAGAGGGAACGCCCAAATTATTTTTATAATGAGTAAAACTTTATTATTTTTGACAAAAATTAAACTAAATGAGCAAAACAAAATCTATACTGAATAAAAAATCAATTGATTTTCTTGAAAAATACTTAAACAACGCTTCGCCAACTGGTTATGAGAGTGAAGGGCAAAAAATATGGATGGACTATCTAAAGCCATATGTTGATACATTTATCACTGATAATTATGGAACTGCGGTCGGTATTATAAATCCTGATGCAGAGTTTAAGGTTGTAATTGAAGGGCATGCTGACGAAATTTCGTGGTATGTGAATTATATTACCGATGATGGTTTAATATATGTTATCAGAAATGGAGGAAGTGATCATCAAATTGCACCTTCAAAACGTGTAAACATCCATACTAAAAAGGGGATTGTACAAGGGATTTTTGGTTGGCCAGCAATTCATACACGAAATAGAGGAAAAGAAGAACCACCAAAATTAGACAATATTTTTATTGATACTGGATGCAAAACCAAGAAAGAAGTTGAAAAATTAGGTGTGCATGTTGGTTGTGTTATCACATATCCTGACGAATTTTTTATTCTGAATAAAAATAACTTTGTATGTCGTGCATTGGACAATAGAATGGGTGGATTTATGATTGCCGAAGTTGCGCGATTATTAAAAGAAAATAAGAAAACGCTCCCATTTGGATTGTATATCACGAATTCTGTACAAGAAGAGATTGGACTTCGTGGTGCAGAAATGATTACACATACTATAAATCCTAATGTTGCAATTGTTACTGATGTATGTCATGACACAACGACTCCAATGATTGATAAAAAGAAAGAGGGAGAAACAAAATGTGGAGATGGTCCAGTAATTTCCTATGCTCCTGCTATACAGAATAATCTTAGAGAATTGATTCTTGATACTGCAGAAAAGAATAAAATTCCTTTCCAAAGATTGGCGTCATCACGCTCTACAGGAACCGATACAGATGCATTTGCTTATTCTAATGGCGGAGTTCCAAGTGTATTGATTTCACTTGCACTTCGTTATATGCATACAACTGTTGAAATGGTTGCTAAAGAAGATGTGGAGAATGTAATAAAATTGATTTACGAATCTTTATTAGTTATTGATCCAAAGAAAGGGTTTAGTTATTTTAAATAACATTTTCAACACAAAGATGATTTTATCGATAATAAAATTCATCATATATACTTATGTAAACTTACGAAATACATCAATCTATTAAAGTTACAGAAAGAAGAGGTATCAGAAATAAAATTAATTCCGATAGCCGAGTGCCCAACTAAAAAAACATGATTTTGAGAATGTTTACGTTCCTCATTATCCTGAGTATTATGATTTTGTTTTAACAAATATCAACAAACAACTTACTTAAAATTTTTAATAATTTCTTGCACAACATCAGGATTTAAAAGTGTTGAAATATCACCAAGATTTGAGGTGTCATTAGATGCAATTTTCCGTAAGATACGTCGCATAATTTTCCCACTTCTCGTTTTCGGAAGTCCAGAAACAAAAATAATTTTATCTGGTTTTGCAATAGGTCCAATCGTTTTTGAAACTATTTCACGGACTTCAGTAATTAAATTATCACTTTCTACTACATTATCATACGTTGTGACATAAGCACATAGTGCATTTCCTTTGACATCGTGCGGAAAACCAACAACGGCACTTTCAACGATACTTTTATGCTCATTAATTGCGTTTTCAATAGGTGCTGTACCAAGATTGTGACCAGAAACAATGACAACATCATCAACTCTTCCTGTGATTCTATAATTCCCCTTTTCATCTCGCAATGCTCCATCTCCCGGGAAATATTTATTTTTATATGCAGAAAAATAGACGTTTTTATAACGCTCATGATCTCCATAAATAGTTCTTGCCAACGAAGGCCAAGGGAAGTTAATCGCTAAAATTCCTTCTGCTGTTCCTTCAGTAAGTTCATTTCCTTTATCATCTAATAATGACGGCTGAATTCCTACAAAAGGTAACGTTGCAAAGGTTGGTTTTTGCTCTGTAATTCCTGCCAATGAAGTCATCATCATTCCACCAGTTTCTGTTTGCCACCAAGTGTCAACAATTGGACATTTATTTTTACCAACATATTTATCATACCAATGCCAAGCTTCTTCATTTATAGGTTCACCAACAGTTCCTAAAACTTTTAAAGATGATAAATCATATTTTTTAACCAACGTTGTTGGATGCTTTGCCAATGCTCTAATTGCTGTTGGTGCTGTATAAAATTGATTCACTTTATGTTTCTCGCAAACTTCCCAAAAGCGTCCATAATCTGGATAACTTGGAACACCTTCAAATAGTACCGTTGTTGCTCCACAAGCCAAAGGACCATATACAATATAACTGTGCCCTGTAATCCAACCAATATCTGCAGTACACCAATACACATCATTCTCTTGATATTGAAAAACATTTTGAAACGTATATGCTGTATATACCATATAACCTCCACAAGTATGCACCATTCCTTTTGGTTTCCCTGTAGAACCTGAAGTATAGAGAATAAATAACATATCTTCTGCATCCATTTCTTCTGCTGGACAAGTGTCTGAGACACCAACTAATTGCTCATGCCACCAAACATCTTTTTC
The DNA here is from genome assembly GCA_965248525.1 of Urechidicola sp. Taxonomy (GTDB): domain Bacteria; phylum Bacteroidota; class Bacteroidia; order Flavobacteriales; family Flavobacteriaceae; genus Urechidicola. The sequence goes on from CBDFJO010000001.1 coordinate 100,585, forward strand.
GTTCCAATTAACTTTTTGTTTTGTATTCTGATACACAATTGATTTCTCAATCGTTGGACACGTTTTTAGGGCTTCATCTGCAATATCTTTTAAGGCTACTAATTTACTTCCACGATATACGCCATCCGTAGTTAATAAAATTTTACACGATGCATCATTAATTCTTGCCGCTAATGCTGTTGAAGAAAACCCTGCAAAAACAACTGAATGTATTGCTCCAATTCGTGCGCAAGCCAAAACAGCCACAGAAAGTTCTACAACCATTGGCATATAAATACAAACTCTATCTCCTTTGTCAACATTGTTGGCTTTAAGCACATTGGCAAATCGACATACTTTACTGTGCAACTGCTTGTATGTTATATGCTGTGCTTTTTCTAATGGATCATTTGGTTCCCAAATAATAGCAGTTTTATCGCCACGAGTTTCTAAATGTCTGTCTAAACAATTTTCTGTGATATTTAATTTTCCATCAACAAACCATTTAGTTTCTGGTTTTGACCAATCATATTCTAAAACTGTATGCCACTTTTTTCTCCAAAGAAAATTCTCTGCAATTTCTCCCCAAAATTTAGAAGGATTTTCTACAGATTTGTGATATGTTTCGTTGTAATCTTGTAAAGAGTTTATTTTGAAATTTTGCATTTAATTGTAGTATTTTTAATAGAAAGCGTATTTTTGTTTAACTATATATCTTTGTATTTATGTCATAAAAATACAAAAAAATGTGATTAATAATTATATACGATAAAACCAATTGGAAACCACTCTACTTTTTGAAACGCTTTTTTCTAATTGGGAAATCATTTTATTATTCTTTTTTGTCGCAATTCTTTATTCTTCCGTAGGTTTTGGTGGAGGCTCAAGTTATTTGGCAATTTTAGCATTGACTTCTTTGGCGTTTACACAAATTAGAACCATTGCGTTGCTTTGCAATATTGTAGTTGTATCAAGCGGAACACTTATATATGCTAAAAACGGATTTTATAATTGGAAAAAAGTAATTCCGTTAGTTGCTTTTTCAGTTCCCATGGCTTTTTTTGGTGGATATATAAAAATAAGTCAGAGTTTCTTTTTTATTTTACTCGGAATAACACTAATAATCGCTGCATTTTTTATGTGGATTTCAAAATTTATTATCGAAAAATCAAAAGGTAAGCAGTTAAAAAAATCAATAAAAAAAGATGCTTCTTTTGGTGGAATTATTGGTTTTATTTCAGGAATGGTAGGCGTTGGAGGTGGAATTTTCTTGGCTCCACTACTCTATCTTACAAATTGGGACACTCCAAAAAAGATTGCTGCAACTTCAAGTTTTTTTATTTTAGTAAATTCTATTGCTGGACTTGTTGGTCAATATCAAAATCCTAATTTTTCTATCAAACCAAATATTACAATACTCTTACTTATTACAGTTTTTATTGGTGGACAAATCGGTTCACGGTTAAGTTCAAAAACAATTTCTCCGTTTACACTAAAGAAAATAACTGCAATTTTGATTATCGTTGTTGGTTTACGAATTTTGTGGAAACACTTACTTTAAATTTAACAAATTTACACAACAATTACAATACACAAAATGGTTAAAACAACTCTTGGCAAATCTACTTTATTGGTTTTTGATAACATAAAGCATCAGATATGGCTGAAAGAAGTAAAAAAGTATTCATAGTTTCTGATTTTTAAATATCTTTGGTTGCTATAAACCAACTTAATATGATAGAAAATATTTTTACATTATTTATGCTTATCCTTTTACAAGCTGTTTTAGGATTTGATAATTTGCTATATATCTCATTAGAATCTCAAAGAGCACCAAAAGAAAAACAAAAGTATGTTCGAAAATTAGGAATTGGATTGGCGGTAGTTTTGAGAATTATTATGCTATTTATTGTTGTAAAATTGGTTGCTTTTTTCCAAGAACCTTGGATTGAGGTTAGTACCAAGTTTTTCTCAGGTGCATTTACCTTTGAAAGTTTAATCACACTCTTTGGAGGTGTTTTTATTATTTATACAGCCATTAAAGAAATATGGCATATGATGGAATTGGAGGAACACGACGAGCAATCTGACAAGTCTAAAGGAAGTGTAGGTAAAATTATTTTCTTGATTGTGATGATGAACCTTGTTTTTTCTTTTGATTCTATTTTAAGTGCAATGGCACTTGCCAATCATACAGATGCCAATGGCGTTGTTGTGTATAATATATGGTTGATGACAATTGCAATTTTGGTAAGTGGTGCTATGATGATATGGCTTGCTGATAAGGTTTCTGAATTCTTACAAAAAAATAGAATGTATGAAGTTTTAGGGCTTTTTATTTTACTTATTGTTGGTGTTATGTTATTAACCGAAGGAGGTCATAAAGCAGATATGACATTGTTTGAAAATCATATTACTGCCATGAACAAAACTACATTTTACTTTGTGATATTGGTATTGGTATTGGTTGATATTGTACAATCAAGATATCAAAAAAAGTTGAATAAGGTGTAATTTTCAGTATTTCAATACGTCTAACGTAGTGCTTAACGTCACCGAGGGCATTCCGCCAGATTTAGTAGAGCAAATAACTTATAATTTCACATTAATGGATGTGAGCGAAGATAGTTAGGTAATATCCTAACTTTAAATAATAACTTTACAATAGAATGAAAAAAACTACAATAGTACTTTTTTTAACCTTAGCCCTTGGTTTTAATGGCTATGCACAAAATGAAACCATAAAAGAAGTAAAGATAGAAGGCAATAAACGTACACGGACAAGTTTTTTAAAACGTTTGGCATTTGTTAAAGCAGATAGCGCTTTAGATACAACCAAAATAGCTTCAGATATAAGACGATTAAAGCTATTGCCATCTGTTGCTAATGCAGAATACGCTATTGAGTCGGCAGGAAATAATACTTATAACGTAACTTATAAGATTGTAGAGAATTTTGCAATTATCCCAGGATTTAATATTTCAACCGCTAATAATGGAGAATTTGCTTTTAGAACTTCTGTTTTCGATTTCAACTTTTTAGGACGTAATCAAATTATTGGTGGATTTTATATTAGAGATGTTTTTGATTCTTACGGGGCGTTTTGGGAAGCGCCAAACCTTTTTACTCGCAAATTAGGAATTGGTCTTAATTATCAAAACAACGTATCTCAAGAGCCCGTATTTTTTGATAATAATGAAGATGTTAATTATAGATTTGATAGCAGAGCTTTTGAAATTAAGTTACAATACGAGTATAATTTTCATAACCGCTTTGAAATAGGTGTCAATATCGCCAAAGAAGAGTATGATTTTATTGATGGTGATTTACCACAAGGTATTCCTACTAATTTAGGAGTTGATAAAGTATCTGTTATTGGAGAGTATGAGTATAATAATATTAATATAAATTATCAATATCAAGAAGGCTTCCGAAATATTTTTACATATAATTTTGCAATAAACTCTAATGGAGATAATGATTTACTTCGTAATTCTTTTTTAGGCCGTAATGATTTTGAATACTTTAAACGTATAGGTAAAAAAGGGAATTGGGCTAACCGATTACGACTGGCATATGCAACTAATGACTCTACACCATTTGCCCCATTTACGGTAGATAATCAACTTAATATAAGAGGTGCTGGTAATACAATAGATCGTGGTATAGCAGCAGTAGTTTTAAATACCGAATACAGACATACACTATACGAAAAAGATTGGTTTGTAATACAGAGTAATGCTTTTATAGATGCTGGTACTTGGCAAAATCCAGGTGGAAATTTAAGCGATTTAGTTGATGGGACAAATACGCGTTTTTATCCAGGTGTTGGGATTAGGTTTATACACAAACGTATTTTTAATGCAGTAGTTAGATTAGATTATGGGTTTGGTATTGGTGATAAAGCAACTAATGGGATAGTATTCGGTATAGGACAGTATTTTTAATATAAAACCAACCTTATATTTGTTTTCTACTATGTTGTGATTTACAAAATATGCTAGGGCATAATTCGCCTAAAACAACTGAACTCTACACTAAAACCATTCAAATTAATAATAAAAATATTAGCAGTCCTTTGGACAAATTATTAAAAAATAGTAACTTGCAGACATATAAGATATAACCACAATAGGGTTATACATATGTTGTGATTTAATCCAAAAATGAAGTTTGAAACCAACTACAAATTTTAATTATAGCAGGAAAATTTTATTTTTTGCTTTAGAATTTTTAGAAACAAATTCTACATTAAGTTTGACAGTTACACTGTGAAAGATTGCTCTTTCAAACATTGTGAATGTTATAAAACTTAAGTAAAGAAACTGATTTTTTTTGAGAAAATCAAGTTTTAAAGCAAAAAATAAAATAATCGATTTAAATTTTCTATAATTTTGCAAATAAGACATTAATTATACAAATATAATGACCTATCTTATTTACAAACAAATTTATAGTTAATTCCTTTGATACTATTGCTTCATTTTTTGGACTACGTCTTTCTATTTTGCTTATATTTGAAAATAATAAGAAAAGCAAAATAGAAAGACTAAACACAACATCAGATAAATGACAATAATTTTTCCTTCAGAAAAATTACTGCACTTATCCATATGTTGGCAGTAATTTAAACAAGGCTGGAATATGACATTTATAATTTAATACTTACATTTAAAATAAATCTTAAAATCAATTATTATGAACGAATTTGCAAACAACATTCAATTTTTAAAGTTTTTGAACTTAGCGAAGAATGACGAGAACATTTTATCGGCTTTAAAGAGCAATAATCTTGGTGTTCTTAAAGAATATCCTGGATTGAATGATAATGAGAAAAAGCTACTTACATCATTTGATTGGAAAAAAATTGATATTCAAATTTCCGATAATGACTTAATCAATTTTGACCCAAGCGTAAGCCCATTTGCTGCCGGTTCAGTTTGTGAAAGTAAGGTAGCTACAGAAGCTGTAGAAACTAAATGCTACAAACTGTAAGTTATGTTTATAGAGACTGAAAAAGTTCTCAGTCTTTTACCATGGAATACATGTAATGCAAGATGTGCTCATTGTGGACCTGAAAGTGGACCAAAAGACAAAACGCACATCAAGCATGAGCATAACTTGTTTTTAATTGAAGAAGCAGGAAAACTCTATGGTAAAGACTGGTGTTTAACACTAAGTGGCGGTGAAATATTTTTATTCTATGACAAACTTTTAGAATATGTTAAGTATGCAAAAAAACATGGTGGCTATACTACTTTAATCACTAATTGCTTTTGGGCAAATACCAAAGAAAAAGCTCTTGATTTATTAAAACCATTAGTAGATAATGATCTAAAGGTTTTAGGAATAAGTCTTGGACATTTCCATACTGAATTTATAAAACCTGAATATGTCCGTAATGCTATAAAAGCTGCAAAAGAATTAAAATTAACGTGTCGAGTAAGGTCAGTTGCCTCTAAATCAGGAAGATTGTCAGATGTTCTGAAATCAATTGAAGACGCAAATCCTTGGTTCATGACTGTTATGGAGATGCCACTTGTACCTCATGGTCGAGCAGCAAATTTACCTAAGGAAGAATTTTTTTATATGGATAAATTGCCTTCAGGAGTATGTCCCGCAGCTTCAATGACATTTAACCCAAAGGGTAAAGCAATGATGTGTTGCAATGGAGGTGGAGATTTAGAAACTCTACAAGTAGGTGATATCTATGAAAATTCATTAGAAGAACTTGAATATCAATTTGTCTCTGACCCAACCCTAAATTTGCTTAGAAACAAAGGTCCAAAAGAATGTTTGAAATATCTAAGTAAAAAAGAAGTAGAAAAGTTTAAGAATGAAAAATATGTCAACGAATGTCATTTATGCATCGAGCTTTTTAAAGGAAAAAGAGGAAAAGAACTTAAGCAAATAATTGAGAATGATTTCATGTCTTCGATGACCGAATTTTCTAATATGCTAACCCACAAAATAGAATAACTACTGCCAATCGAGTAGGCGGCTCTCCTCAAGATTGAGGAGAGTGCACCTCTCACACCACCAAGCGTACGGTTCTCGTACTTGGCGGTTCATTAAACAAAAGATAATTTTAATTGAATGTCTTTTGGTATTAACCTAAACGACATTTGAAATTGAGCAGAAAAAGAAAGATAACCACGTTTTAGTAGTCTTTCGACTGTTATTGTGGTTTTCATTATTGGGCTTAATGCCGTTGCCCAGCCACCCATCCGTGAACGTGACCAAGCATAAGCCTGACCTTTAGCAATACCCAAACGGATATAACTACGCATACGTTTGTTGGGCTTTTTCCAATGTTTCCAAATGCAGTAACGCAACCTACTACGAACCCAAGTATCTAACGATTTTAACTTTGTAGTCATATTGGCATACTTATAATAGTTTACCCAACCACGTACAAAAATAGTGAGCCTTGATATTCGTTCTGTAAATGATAATGGCGAAGTTTTACGTGTTAGTTGTTTTACCTTTTGTTTCATTCTATTGAAACTTTTTGGCGAAACTCGTAACTTGTATTTGCCTTTTTCATTCTTCTTGTAAGTCGATACAAATCCGTAACCTAATACAAAGTAAGTTACAGGACGACAAATTGCCGTTTTCTGATGATTTACTTGTAAATGTAATTTGGTTACTATCAACTTGGTTACTTTCTTTAGAACACGTTCGGAGGAACGTTTACTTTTAACAAAAATACTACAATCGTCGGCATATCTTATAAAACGTAAACCTCGATTTGTCAGTTCTTTATCTAATTCATTTAAGATAATGTTTGACAATAATGGGCTTAAAGGACTGCCTTGTGGCGTGCCTTTTGAACGTTGTTCTGATAAACCACCAATCATCATATTAGATTGTAAAAATCTTCGTATGAGTTTCATTAGCATCTTGTCTTTAATCTTGCGATTTAGTAAACTCATCAAGTAATCTTGGTTTACAATATCGAAAAACTGTTTTAGGTCTAAATCAATTATATCTTGATACCCTTCATTTATGTAATTCAATGCTTGTAAAACCCCTTGATGTGCATTCTTGCCTTTTCTAAATCCATAACTAAATTCCGAAAATTCATAATCGTACATCGGTTGCAATACTTGGTGTACTGCTTGTTGGATTAAACGGTCGATTACCGTAGGAATACCTAAAAGGCGTTTGCCTCCATTTGGCTTGGGAATTTCTACTCCTAAAACCGCCTGGGGACAGTAATGTCCTTTGGTAATTTCTTGTGCTATCCTACTCCAATGTTCTTGCATATAAACTTGGAGTTCTTTGGTCGTTACACCATCGACTCCTTGGCTCCCTTTATTGGAAACAACTTGCTTATAGGCGCGTTGAATGTTTGAATACTCTAAAACTTTTGTTATTAATTCCATAATTAAATTGTTACTTTGTTATTGCTCCTCTGTCCGTTAAGTTAAACTATACTACTGTACGTTGTTTAACCTATGAATTCAAATTCACGCAAACGTTTAATGTTCTGTCCTTGCTTGCTTGTGAGACCTCCATTTGTTTTATGGCTCGTTTTCCTACAAGTACTATGACTTCTGCTGACTTCTCTGCTATATCATCTCGTGATTACAGAGACCTCCCTTGGTAAGGTAAATGTCCTTTTGTCTAAGCCTGCGGAATCTACATAGTTATTCTTTTGGTATTCGTAGGACTTTGCAATGGTGTGCTTACTTATCCTAAATAACTATGCCTCGTATCCCGTTTCTGTTCGTCAGTTCAGACAACGTAGTCTCGCTTACTTCAGATATAACTTCGCAGTTAGCACCCTTGCGACTTACTTGGCTTCAAGATGTTACGCCTGCGCATAAGGAACTTACACCCTTTGGACTTTCTCTTAAATAAATTAGCCATCCCCTGTTTTTTTTAGTTAAATTCTAAATTAAGTTGTCCGCTACTCTCTATAGGCGGTATTTTTATTATATTCCATCTGCTTTTGGTTGGCATTAGTAGTATGGAAACCACCTTTGATATTTTGTAATAAATGAAATTGATTAGTTC
>CBDFJO010000002.1:0-155505 GCA_965248525.1 Urechidicola sp.
GCATAGATATTGAAGAAGAAAGAGGGGAACTGAACGAATGGGTATTGAGAAGTATTGAATTGTTTGAAAGCACTCCTTATCTTGACAATATTTTAGATGTTTATCCTTTACAATCTGCAAGTCCAGAAAGATTGGATGATAGATTAAAAAGACGAATTATTTCAGCACATCAATCAAGGAGAACAGATGAATTAATTTCCATTCTTCAAAGTGAAGTTAAATTTCCATATGATGAACCTTTATGGTTTTTAATGAAAAACATTCAAGGTTGTTTAGAAAACAACCCACTTCAAATACAAAGAATTGCGAATTCTCTCTATTCTATGACTGCTGATGAAACTGTTTTCAGATTAGAATCAGCCCCAAAATTAAACACTCAAATGGGACCAATGTTTACTAATTGGCTTAGAGAAAATTTCAATCTATTAAACATAGACGACTTTGCAAATTCAACTGAAGGAATTCATATTTTAAATTCATCCGAACAGGACGGAAAAACTTTTGTCAATGAAGTTTTAAATCAAGATTTAGAAAAACGACCAGACCTAGTTGCAAAAGTAAATAATACTTATATTATTGGAGAGGCTAAATGGGTTGGTTCTCCGGGAGGAAACCAAAATAAACAAGTGGTTGAAGTTTTAAATTTATGTAGAGACCAAAGAGGAGATGTAATTAGAATTGGCATAATTGATGGGTTTCCTTGGGCAACAAAAAATAATGTTGATAATATCATTAATGACAAAACAGTTGTTCAAGTTCAAGAATCAGAATATGACATCATAAGTGCATTACTTTTGAATGATTATTTAAGTTCATTCCTTTAATCAAGTTAAAGAGACATACTCATAAAAATTACATTTAACAGAATCTCGCTTAAATGATTTCTTAACAACATCATAAGAATGAGTAGAATTATCAACTCCAATCCACTTTCTATTTAATTTTTGAGCAATCTTTAATGTACTTCCAGAGCCTGCAAAACAATCTAAAACAATGGAGTCTTCATTTGAAGAATTTCTAATAATTCTTTCTAAAAAATCAAAATTCTTTTGGGTTGGATAATCCACATATGAAAGCCCTTTATCCTTAAATTCCCAAACATCTTGAACTTTAAACCCTTTGTGTTCAGATGCTAAAACAATTTTTCTTGGATTTCCTGTACTTGACCATTCTATTAAGCCCTTATTATCAAGTTCAGTTAAGACTCTTCGACTATAACGCCAATGACGCCCTTTAGGTGGTAATAAACCTTTCCATTCTTTTCCTGTGTCGCCATCAATAGTTTTTCCAGGAGCGTGAATTGGATTTGTTGTATAATAACCTAATTTAGGATGTTTTTTAGGAAACAATTCTTTTCTTTTCTTTTCAAGCATTGTTTCCTTTATTTCATTCCAAATATTTGTATCTCTATTTTTTGCGTAAAACAAAACCATATCAGAATAGTTACCATAAGCATTTCTTGCAAAATTCTTTGGATTACACTTAACTCTTGTTATGTCATTTATAAAATTATTATAACCGAATATCTCATCCATTATTATCTTCACATAATGACCTATTTTTTTATCTATATGTAAATAAATACTTCCATTCTCAGACAATAAGTCTCTTAATAGTATTAACCTTTTCCTAATAAATTCTAAAAATTCATTATCAATTAGTTTATCAGAATATGCAGAATGGTCATCAATAGAATTAAAATCTCTTCCAGTAGCAAACGGAGGGTCAATATAAATCAAATCAATCTTCCCGTAATGTGTGTCAAGTAAACTTTTCAACACAAAAAGGTTATCACCAAAAATGTATTTATTATCCTTTAAATTATGCTCTTTCTCAACGAGTTTAAGTGTTCCTTTAGAATATGAATGTCTAATTTCAAATTCATCCATTTTATCAGGATAGTCAAGTAAGCAATTTTTACTTTTCTTTAAATATGCAACTCGTGGTTCTCCAGTAATTGAATTGTTAGTAATGAAATTTTCAAAATCATTAAAAGCAATTCTATAACTTTTATTCATCTTAATAGCGTTCAATTCTTTAGTCTTTATATATTTGGAAACTGTTTGTCTTGTAACTTTAAGATTTTGCGCTACTTCTTCGACTGTTAAAAATCCTGCCTGATTCATATTCAATGTATTTTAACGCAAATTAACTCATTTTAACTGAAATAAACAAGTGACATTACGAAAATAAAAAACGGCACACAATCGAGTAGGCGGCTCTCCTCAAGATTGAGGAGAGTGCACCTCTCACACCACCAAGCGTACGGTTCTCGTACTTGGCGGTTCATTAAACAAAAGATAATTTTAATTGAATGTCTTTTGGTATTAACCTAAACGACATTTGAAATTGAGCAGAAAAAGAAAGATAACCACGTTTTAGTAGTCTTTCGACTGTTATTGTGGTTTTCATTATTGGGCTTAATGCCGTTGCCCAGCCACCCATCCGTGAACGTGACCAAGCATAAGCCTGACCTTTAGCAATACCCAAACGGATATAACTACGCATACGTTTGTTGGGCTTTTTCCAATGTTTCCAAATGCAGTAACGCAACCTACTACGAACCCAAGTATCTAACGATTTTAACTTTGTAGTCATATTGGCATACTTATAATAGTTTACCCAACCACGTACAAAAATAGTGAGCCTTGATATTCGTTCTGTAAATGATAATGGCGAAGTTTTACGTGTTAGTTGTTTTACCTTTTGTTTCATTCTATTGAAACTTTTTGGCGAAACTCGTAACTTGTATTTGCCTTTTTCATTCTTCTTGTAAGTCGATACAAATCCGTAACCTAATACAAAGTAAGTTACAGGACGACAAATTGCCGTTTTCTGATGATTTACTTGTAAATGTAATTTGGTTACTATCAACTTGGTTACTTTCTTTAGAACACGTTCGGAGGAACGTTTACTTTTAACAAAAATACTACAATCGTCGGCATATCTTATAAAACGTAAACCTCGATTTGTCAGTTCTTTATCTAATTCATTTAAGATAATCTTTGACAATAATGGGCTTAAAGGACTGCCTTGTGGCGTGCCTTTTGAACGTTGTTCTGATAAACCACCAATCATCATATTAGATTGTAAAAATCTTCGTATGAGTTTCATTAGCATCTTGTCTTTAATCTTGCGATTTAGTAAACTCATCAAGTAATCTTGGTTTACAATATCGAAAAACTGTTTTAGGTCTAAATCAATTATATCTTGATAACCTTCATTTATGTAATTCAATGCTTGTAAAACCCCTTGATGTGCATTCTTGCCTTTTCTAAATCCATAACTAAATTCCGAAAATTCATAATCGTACATCGGTTGCAATACTTGGTGTACTGCTTGTTGGATTAAACGGTCGATTACCGTAGGAATACCTAAAAGGCGTTTGCCTCCATTTGGCTTGGGAATTTCTACTCCTAAAACCGCCTGGGGACAGTAATGTCCTTTGGTAATTTCTTGTGCTATCCTACTCCAATGTTCTTGCATATAAACTTGGAGTTCTTTGGTCGTTACACCATCGACTCCTTGGCTCCCTTTATTGGAAACAACTTGCTTATAGGCGCGTTGAATGTTTGAATACTCTAAAACTTTTGTTATTAATTCCATAATTAAATTGTTACTTTGTTATTGCTCCTCTGTCCGTTAAGTTAAACTATACTACTGTACGTTGTTTAACCTATGAATTCAAATTCACGCAAACGTTTAATGTTCTGTCCTTGCTTGCTTGTGAGACCTCCATTTGTTTTATGGCTCGTTTTCCTACAAGTACTATGACTTCTGCTGACTTCTCTGCTATATCATCTCGTGATTACAGAGACCTCCCTTGGTAAGGTAAATGTCCTTTTGTCTAAGCCTGCGGAATCTACATAGTTATTCTTTTGGTATTCGTAGGACTTTGCAATGGTGTGCTTACTTATCCTAAATAACTATGCCTCGTATCCCGTTTCTGTTCGTCAGTTCAGACAACGTAGTCTCGCTTACTTCAGATATAACTTCGCAGTTAGCACCCTTGCGACTTACTTGGCTTCAAGATGTTACGCCTGCGCATAAGGGACTTACACCCTTTGGACTTTCTCTTAAATAAATACTTCTTTTTAAAGAACTTTTAATATATTTACCATTCAAGGCACACACATCAGATAAATGACAATAATTTTTCCTTCAGAAAAATTACTGCACTTATCCATATGTTGTACGTAATTCAAGAAAATGAATAAAATATTAATTATAATTCTGACTTTTTCTCTTCTTGCCTGTAAAAGTGAGAAGAAAAAAGTTGCAATTACAAAACAAGATATTAAGGTTCAAACCGATAATTTGACTTCAAAACTTGACTCTATAAAGTCTGAATTAGAAAATTATAAAACTCAATTTAAAGCACTTGAATATCTTTCATCTGGAGAATTTAAGTACACCGAAAATGAAGAAAGTGATATTTATGGAGAAAATTATAGAGTAGAAATATATCTAAGTGAGATATATAAATCTGTTTATGTAAGTCATATAGAATATTCTGGAGAAGGAATGCAACGAATTTCTTTACGGACTAAACTTGATTTTGAAAAAATGACTGGAATAACAAGTGAACAAACAAATGGTTTAGAATTTAAAAAGTGGAATAATTTTAAGCACTTTGAATTAAAATTAGGTGAACAGATTTATGGAATAGAAATAATTAAACCTAATGAATTTATAATTTCTGAATATTAAAAACTACGTACCCCGCTAGCGCGAGCATCTTTTGCTCGTGACAGCAAGATTAAGAAGATAAAAAAATAATGAGTAGAAATTATAATAAGATAATAAATGGTTTGAGTTTGGTTAACGGCACAAGCGTGACGCTTGCGCCATCGAGGGGTTACGGCGGAAAATCATAGCTGATTTCCCGCAACGAGCCATACACAATACCGTTGTATGCCATTAGAATAAAATGACAGAAATAGATATAAATAGCGGAAAGCTCTATTTAAATGGACAATTTTTCAAACCACAGATTGATTCTGAATCATCTGATAGTCACACTGTAGGAAAAAATTCATATTCTAACATATCTATAAATGGAGCAATTAAAAATATTCCATGCAAGGCAACTGGTTACTACAAAAACAAAAAACTTAAGAGCATAAGCCTAACCATTGAATCAGAATATTTAAATGCAAATTATCGTTCCCCAGAAAACATTGATTTTAGAGACTATTTGACACCATATATTGATTTTTGGGAAAACTTGACAGAGGAAGTCATGACTGAACTAGTGAACACCTTAAAACGTAAATTTTCGTGGGGAAAAATACAGGTTCAGGTTGACCCACGAGGACCTACTGTTTATGGTGAAGTAAAATACCTCAAACAGATAAATTAAACGGCATACAACACTGGTAATCGTTGCACAAGAATATAAAATCAATCCAAAAAAGTTGACCTAAACGATTTTTTTTAGAGAAAATTAAGTTTTAAAGCAAATTAGCCATCCCCCGAAAAACGAATTAAATACTTCGTTAAGTATTGAATTTATTGATAATTTCGGTTGATTTAAAATTGGAAAACTGTTTAAAAAGTTGTATTTTGTTCTTGTAAAAAAAGCAAAATCACCTTAAAAACAGTTCTATGAGCAAGATACTAACAAAAAAGATACAAACCCAATTAAGTGACTATTTTTTATCTAATTCAGAAATGACCAAACCAGAAACACGTTGTTTAAAAGAGATGGTTTTAGGAATTTTAAAGTCAAAATCTGTATTTGTAAATCAAATAGCAGCTAGTTTACGAGAGTCTATAAAATTGAAAGATGTTTGCAAGCGCCTTTCTGCTCAATACTTAAAGGGAGATTATGCAGAAAAAGTGATGACTACTCACCTTGAAACCGTTGGAAATAGTATTTCAAAAGATAATTTTATTCTTATGGACGGTACTGACATCAGCAAAAAATATGCTAAATATATGGAGGGCTTGGAGTTTGTAAAGGATGGTGATACTAGCAAAATCGGACTTGGTTATAATGTCTTAAACATAAATGTGATTAGCAATCATAAAGAAATAACACCTCTTTATAGCAAAGCTTATAGTTTTGAAATGGGGGCATTAAGCAGTAATAATGAAATAAAAAAAGCCGTAAGAGAAGTACAGAAATATGTAGCCCATAGAGGCTGTTGGGTTTTTGATAGAGGAGCAGATAGTGGTATTTTAAAAGATTTTTTTGTCAGTGAATGCTCACAAACAATCATTCGCTTGAAGAGAAACACAAAATTATACCATAAAGAGAATGAGTTACAAGTAAGCCAACTTCTTAAAAAAATAGATTTTTCAATAACACAAACAGTGACCAAGGTAAAGAAAAACAAACCTGTTTTAAAAGAGTATCAATTAGGAGCAATCCCAATAAATTACACCATAAAGGGAGTTACACTCTCATTGTGGTTAGTCGTTTCGAGAAATGTAAGACACGGAGGTCTCTGTTATTTACTTGTCAAAAGCAAACTTTCTACAGCTATAGAAGTTGCTAAATGGGCTTTTAAAGGGTATGGTTTACGATGGAAAATAGAAGAATATCACAGACATATAAAACAAGAATATAAATTGGAAGATATTCAACTAAAAACCTTTGATGGATTACAGTCAATGCTTGCTGTTTTGACTGTGGCAATGTATATGATTTACAAGAAAATACAAGCGTTACATTTTAACTTGTTGCTTAATGCAGGCTATAACTATCTAAACAGGCAGAGTGTGAGGGAACTAATCAATTTCATTTATTACAAAATATCAAAGGTGGTTTCCATACTACTAATGCCAACCAAAAGCAGATGGAATATAATAAAAATACCGCCTATAGAGAGTAGCGGACAACTTAATTTAGAATTTAACTAAAAAAAACAGGGGATGGCTAATTAAAGCAAAAAACAAAATAATCAATTTAAATTTTCTATAATTTTGCAAATAAGACATTAATTATACAAATATAATGACCTATCTTATTTACAAACAAATTTATAGTTAATTCCTTTGATACTATTGCTTCATTTTTTGGACTACGTCTTTCTTACAATGAAGATTTTACTTACATTTGAAAATAATAAGAAAAGCAAAATAGAAAGACTAAACACAACATCAGATAAATGACAATAATTTTTCCTTCAGAAAAATTACTGCACTTATCCATATGTTGGCATTCATTAAGAAAACCGAGAAATAAATGGCATTATTCAAAATAGAAAAGAAATTAGAGTACATAAAGGAAAAACCATTTCGACTTGAAAAGGAAATTCAAGAATTAACGGAAAACAATCTGAAAACCATTTTCGGACTTGAATTTGTGAAATCTGAATTTGCTTTAAACAACTTCCGAATTGACACTCTTGCTTTTGATAAAGAAGCAAATGCCTTCGTAATTATTGAATACAAACGAGATAAGAATTTCAGTGTAATTGACCAAGGTTACGCCTACTTGTCTTTAATGCTAAATAATAAAGCAGACTTCATTTTAGAATTTAATGAAAATCTCAATAAAACATTAAAACGGACTGACGTAGATTGGTCGCAATCCAGAGTTTTATTTATTTCTCCTGCATTTACAAACTATCAACGAGAAGCAATAAATTTCAAGGACTTGCCAATTGAACTTTGGGAAGTTAAGAGATTTGAAAACACAACAGTTTCTTATGAACAAATCCAAAAAGCTGGAGCACAAGAAAGCATTAAAACAATATCTAAAGCAGGTAAAACGATTGATAATGTTGCTAAAGAAATAAAAGTTTATTCAGAACAAGAACATTTAGAAAATGTAAGTGACGAAATAAAAGAACTCTACGATAAATTTAAAAGTGCAATACAGAATTTAGACAATCTCGAAATCAAGCCTAAAAAGAAATATATCGCCTTTGTTGCTGGTAGAAATGTAATTGACATTTTGCCACAGAAAAAAGCATTGAAAATGTGGATTAATATGAGCAAAGGAGAACTTGACGACACAAAAGGAATTACAAGAGACGTTTCAACAACTGGACATTGGGGAAATGGAGATTTTGAAATTCAAGTCAAAGATGATGAGAATTTAGAATATATTTTAAGCCTTGTAAAACAGTCGATTAAAAAGAATAAAAAATAACGAAATGCCAACAATAGTAATCGTTGCACAAGAATATAAAATCAATCCAAAAAAGTTGACCTAAGCGATTTTTTAGAGAAACCCTATTTTAAAATTCATACAAATTCTAAATTTTTAACTGGTTTAAAGTTGCTTATTTGAAGTACTATTGCCTCTTTTATTTGATATAAGTAAAAAGCAAGTCTTTGCTTGTTAGTTTGTACAGTTTTGCTAGTGAATTTTAGGTATTTCTTGATATTATAAGCAATTGCAGCCATATGCATGACCTTGTTGGCTTGTTGAATACCAATCGTATTTATTTTACGGAGTCCCATAAATTGAGTGAGGGTCCCAAAAACAGGCTCAACAGTACTACTGCGTTTGTATTTCATATAACGTCCTTGTTTGGAGTTTACTCTTTTGTTATTGCGTTCATATTCTTCTCGATAATAGGTTACAGTAAACTTCTTTTCTTGTGCAGTTTTGCCCAAACATTGTTGCTTTATAGGGCAAGTCTTACAAATTAGTGATGAACATCTATATTCTTTCTTTTTTGTACCTGTTTTATAATCTCTAAACACTTTTTTAAACGGTATTGTTTTTCCTTGTGGACATATATAACAATCTTGTTCTTTATCATATAAAAAACCTTCTGGTCCTCCTTTGTAAGTTCCATGTGGTGGGATATAACTTTCTAAGGCTTCGGTTTCTAAAAAGGCATAATTGCTACCATCACTATAGCCTGTATCTGCCAATATGTTTTGCCAAAGTAATCCGTTTTTATCTAAGCGCTTTTTTAATCGAACAGTGATATCTTCTAAACATTGACTGTCTTTTTTATCTGCATGATAGGCTTTAATATCTGTTATCACATGATGACCCGTATCTACACTTAGTTGACTACTATAGTTGAGCTTCCTAGCTTTGCCTGGCTTGACACTTATCCGAGCATCTGGATCGGTTGGACTATAATGGGTTTTGTTGGATGTATATTTAGATCCCTTATTTCCTGCCCCTGGACGATAATTCTGGTCTTTAGACCATTTTTTATTTCTGCTTTTTATGGCTTGTAATTCACTTGGCTTTGCAGTAACAGTTTGTTGCTCCTTACTTGCCTTATTCTCTTTTGCTTTACGTGTATTCTTGGGTTTATCTACATCGCTAATATGACGAACCTTGAGTAAATAATCTTCTAGTTCTTCGGCAGGTACTTTTAGTTCCAATGTATCCATAGAAGCATTGGCTTTTATAGGTGCAGAATCTATGGCTTGGGTATGACCAGAAACCATCCCTTTGTTTATACACATTTGTAATACTTTGGTAAAAAATTCTTCAAATACTGCTTCTGTATATAATTGTCGGGTACGACTTATGGTAGAATGCCAAGGTAATGGCTCATCAATATCATAACCTATAAAATACAAAATATCTAACCGCATTGCACAATGAGAGATTAATTTGCGATCGCTTATGATGTTTTCTAAATATCCTACTAAACAAAGTTTAAAGAAAACTATAGGATCAATACTCTCCTGTCCACTCTCTCCATAAAATGGTCTTGTGAGTTTATACAAAAAGTCTAAATCTAAAACTTTATGTAATCTTCGATAAAAATTGTTCTTGGGAACTCGGTCGCTTAACTGAAAATTAGCAAACAACTTTTCTTGGTATATTTTCTTTCCTTGCATGTATAAAGATACTTAATATCAATGGATTAACAAAATAATTTAAAACCTTATTATTATTATTATTATTTTTGTGAAATTAATTGTATCTTGTGCAACAGGCACAATAAATATACGTAATTGCGGTTTTGTGATAGATTCAAAGTTTGTGCCTTTGAACAAAGTTTAGTGCTAAACCGAAAGGTAAGCACCTTGAAATCCGCAACTACGCTTATACTAATGTTGTGATTTAATCCAAAAATGGAGTTTGAAACTAACTACAAATTTTAATTATAGCAGGAAAATTTTATTTTTTGTTTTAGAATTTTTAGAAACAAATTCTACATTAAGTTTGACAGTTACACTGTGAAAGATTGCTCTTTCAAACATTGTGAATGTTATAAAACTTAAGGGGACTTCTAAAATTTAATTCATTGTTAATCAGATAATTATATGTATCTTTCGTACTATAATCAAAACTGTAATAAAATGTATAAACCCAGAGGGAAAAAAGGATTATTTGATGAAGAATTTACAAAAGATCGCTTATCATCAATAGGCAATCCATTAGAAAACATAAGTAAAGTTATTGATTTTGAATTATTTAGAGAATTGCTAGAGCATAAGTTACTCAACACTAACAAAAAAAGCAATGCAGGAGCAAAACCTTATGACTTGGTAATGATGTTTAAAATATTGATACTTCAACGTTATTATGGTTTAGGAGATAGTCAAGTTGAATATCAAATATTAGATAGAATGAGTTTTAAAACATTTTTAGGATTAGAGACTGGCGATAAAGTACCAGATGAAAAAACCGTATGGAGTTTTAGAGAACGTGTAACAAAAACAGGTTTAGTAGAAGAATTATTTGAGCAGTTTACTTTCTTTTTAGAAGAAAAAAAACTCATATTTAATGAAGGACAATTGATTGATGCTAGTTTTACAGTAGCACCACGCCAAAGAAACACAAGGAAAGAAAACAAGAAAATAAAAGACGGTAAGGGTAATGAATTATGGAATGACAAACCCAACAAGAAAAAACATAAAGATATTGATGCACGTTGGACAAAGAAAAATGGTGAAACTTTCTTTGGTTATAAAAATCACGCAAAGGTAGGCACTAAAAGTAAATTCATTAACACTTACACAGTAACAGACGCCTCGGTTCACGACTCACAAGCTTTGGATGACTTGCTTACCGAAAAAGATAAAAACCAAGATTTACACGCAGATAGTGCATACACAGGCAAAGAGCAAGATAAGATTATCAAAAAATATGAAATGAAAAATAAAGTACACGAAAAAGGCTATCATAATAAACCATTGACAGAGAAACAAAAAGCAAGCAACACTAAAAAATCAAAAATTAGAGCAAGAGTAGAGCATGTATTTGGCTTTATGGAGCAAAGTATGAAAGGTTTAGTTTTAAAATCAGTAGGAATTATAAGAGCATCAGGAATAATTGGTTTAATCAACTTAACCTACAATTTATTTAGGTATGAACAAATCAAAAGATTAAACATAACTTACTGATAGATGGATAGATGGATAGATGGATAGATGGAATTTGATGTTTTGTGTATCAAAATCAAAAAATATTACTACCTTTGTAGTGTTAATCTTTTTTCTAAAAAAGATAAAAAAGGGTTCTCATCTTTTTTAGAAAACTGAAAAACCAATTTTTAGAACTCCCCTTTAAAACAAAGAAATTATGAAAACATTATTAATTACCATAAGCATATTTTTAAACATGGCAGTGTCTGCACAAATAAACACTACAAAAATTGATGATATCATTGAATATGAGATGATAAGACAAAACCTTCCTGGTTTAGCAATAGGTGTCTATGAAAATGGAACTATAAATTATACCAAAGGCTATGGTTTTATGGATACAGATAATAAAATTCCTATTACAGATAATACTGTTATGGAGTGGGCTTCTATTTCTAAAAGCCTCACGGCAATAGCTCTATTTCAAGTAACAGAAAGTGACAATACAATTAGTATTGATGATTTTGTAACTAAACATTACGAACATTGGACTTCAGATATTAATAAAAAAACAATAACTCATAAAAAATGGAAAGATAAGATAACTATAAAACATTTATTAAATCACCGTAGTGGAATTAATCATTATACAAGAGGTAAAGCAGATGAAAAAAATCAATACCATTATGTTAAAAATAAATACAAATCCAATAATGGAAAATACAATGCAGATTTAAGTGTAGATGTGTTTAGAGAAGCTTATTTAGATTTTCGCCCAGGAAGAGAATATTTGTATACTTCATTTGGTTACAATTTATTAGGAGCTGTTATAGATGAAAAAACAGGAAGTTATGAAAATTGGGTAACCCATAATATTAAAAGTAAACTTGGTTTATCTAGTTTAAAAATTGCTGATGGTGGATTTAAAGGATTTCAAAAAAAAATAGATGGTATTATAAATGGAAAAACAAGTGAAAGTTATGAATGGGTGCTTCCAAGCGGTGGTTGGGAATCTAATATCAAAGATTTATTAAAATTTTCAAGAGGTATTTCTGAAGGAAGTTTATTGAATACAACCAATCAACTTTGGACAAAAAGCCCTACAAGTAGTCAAAAAAAGTATCATGGATTAGAAAGTGAAGGCAGTGGAGAAACATTAAAAGTATGGCATAGAGGTACACATACTAACTTAAAGTCATTAATGTATATTTTACCCAATAAAAATATTGCGGTAGTAGTTATGATACCCGTACAATATTCAGACCCTTGGAATGTGGTAAGATCTATTATTAATGAAATGGGTATCAATAGAACTTTTAAAACTAGTCCAATAGATAAGTGTGGAAACGGAATGGAAAGTTCTAATAATAAATTTGTGGGTATTTGGCAAAAAACAAATGAAGATGTAATTATTAGACGTGGTTATTCAGGTAAAAATTTTGATACAGAGTGGAGATTTTTATCGTCAAAAGGATATCACTTGGAGAATTTTGAATTTTTAAATAATCTATGGAACGGTATTTTTAAAAAAGGAACCGGAAAATATGCTATGTGGAGTAATTTTAATCAGGACCAATTTAATAAAAAATGGAAAGAAATGAACAAAAAAGGATATCGCCTTTATGATTTAGAAACCTATATAATAAATGGAAAACGGAAATGGGCAGGATTATTTAAAAAAGGCTCTGGAAAATATGCTATGTATAGAAACTATTCAACTTCAAACTTTGCGACAAAGAGGGATAAATTAGCAAAAAATGGGTTTAAGTTAACTGATATTGAAGTTTATAATTCAAGTAATGGTTTAAAATGGTCTGGAGTATGGGTAGCAGGAGAAGATGGCATGTTAAACAGAAATTATGATGAAGATGAATTTAAAAGTTTAGTAAAGACAAGAGATAGACAAGGTTACAAATTAATAGATGTTGAAACATATATGGTAAATGGTAAAAGAAAATGGGCAGGGGTTTGGGAGAAAAGTACTCAAGAACAGCGAGTTTCTTTTGGAGAGAAATATTGTGATTTAATGAAATTACACGATACATATAGTGACGAATTTGAATTAATTGGAATGATTAATTACAAATAGGATAACAGGAATATCTTAATGAATTTAAAAATTATAGTAATATAAGGGGATAAAATTTATAATATGAAACCGCAGTGCCTAATCGAGTAGGCGGCTCTCCTCAAGATTGAGGAGAGTGCACCTCTCACACCACCAAGCGTACGGTTCTCGTACTTGGCGGTTCATTAAACAAAAGATAATTTTAATTGAATGTCTTTTGGTATTAACCTAAACGACATTTGAAATTGAGCAGAAAAAGAAAGATAACCACGTTTTAGTAGTCTTTCGACTGTTATTGTGGTTTTCATTATTGGGCTTAATGCCGTTGCCCAGCCACCCATCCGTGAACGTGACCAAGCATAAGCCTGACCTTTAGCAATACCCAAACGGATATAACTACGCATACGTTTGTTGGGCTTTTTCCAATGTTTCCAAATGCAGTAACGCAACCTACTACGAACCCAAGTATCTAACGATTTTAACTTTGTAGTCATATTGGCATACTTATAATAGTTTACCCAACCACGTACAAAAATAGTGAGCCTTGATATTCGTTCTGTAAATGATAATGGCGAAGTTTTACGTGTTAGTTGTTTTACCTTTTGTTTCATTCTATTGAAACTTTTTGGCGAAACTCGTAACTTGTATTTGCCTTTTTCATTCTTCTTGTAAGTCGATACAAATCCGTAACCTAATACAAAGTAAGTTACAGGACGACAAATTGCCGTTTTCTGATGATTTACTTGTAAATGTAATTTGGTTACTATCAACTTGGTTACTTTCTTTAGAACACGTTCGGAGGAACGTTTACTTTTAACAAAAATACTACAATCGTCGGCATATCTTATAAAACGTAAACCTCGATTTGTCAGTTCTTTATCTAATTCATTTAAGATAATCTTTGACAATAATGGGCTTAAAGGACTGCCTTGTGGCGTGCCTTTTGAACGTTGTTCTGATAAACCACCAATCATCATATTAGATTGTAAAAATCTTCGTATGAGTTTCATTAGCATCTTGTCTTTAATCTTGCGATTTAGTAAACTCATCAAGTAATCTTGGTTTACAATATCGAAAAACTGTTTTAGGTCTAAATCAATTATATCTTGATAACCTTCATTTATGTAATTCAATGCTTGTAAAACCCCTTGATGTGCATTCTTGCCTTTTCTAAATCCATAACTAAATTCCGAAAATTCATAATCGTACATCGGTTGCAATACTTGGTGTACTGCTTGTTGGATTAAACGGTCGATTACCGTAGGAATACCTAAAAGGCGTTTGCCTCCATTTGGCTTGGGAATTTCTACTCCTAAAACCGCCTGGGGACAGTAATGTCCTTTGGTAATTTCTTGTGCTATCCTACTCCAATGTTCTTGCATATAAACTTGGAGTTCTTTGGTCGTTACACCATCGACTCCTTGGCTCCCTTTATTGGAAACAACTTGCTTATAGGCGCGTTGAATGTTTGAATACTCTAAAACTTTTGTTATTAATTCCATAATTAAATTGTTACTTTGTTATTGCTCCTCTGTCCGTTAAGTTAAACTATACTACTGTACGTTGTTTAACCTATGAATTCAAATTCACGCAAACGTTTAATGTTCTGTCCTTGCTTGCTTGTGAGACCTCCATTTGTTTTATGGCTCGTTTTCCTACAAGTACTATGACTTCTGCTGACTTCTCTGCTATATCATCTCGTGATTACAGAGACCTCCCTTGGTAAGGTAAATGTCCTTTTGTCTAAGCCTGAGGAATCTACATAGTTATTCTTTTGGTATTCGTAGGACTTTGCAATGGTGTGCTTACTTATCCTAAATAACTATGCCTCGTATCCCGTTTCTGTTCGTCAGTTCAGACAACGTAGTCTCGCTTACTTCAGATATAACTTCGCAGTTAGCACCCTTGCGACTTACTTGGCTTCAAGATGTTACTCCTGCGCATAAGGGACTTACACCCTTTGGACTTTCTCTTAAATAAATACTTCTTTTTAAAGAACTTTTAATATATTTACCATTCAAGGCACACACATCAGATAAATGACAATAATTTTTCCTTCAGAAAAATTACTGCACTTATCCATATGTTGTAGCCAATTAGAAGAAACAAAAGCAGAAAGTAAATGATATTATTTTCATACCTAATAATATATTTTATACTCGTATTTGTTGTAAGGTCTGTTTTGTTTTGGAAAAAGACAGGAATAAATCCGTTGACCTTTAACAAAACAGATGATGCACACGGGTTTAACGGCAAAGTATTTACTGCAATATCAGTTATAGAACTAATTGTAGTTGGACTCTATGCCTTCAAAAATGATTGGTATGAATATTTGCTTCCTTTTTGGTATTTAGAAAATCCAGTATTACAAAAAATTGGTTGGGGATTCCTAATTCTTTCGTTAATAGTTGTTTGGATTGCACAAACTCAAATGGCAAATTCTTGGAGAATTGGAATTGATGAAAATAACAGAACCAATTTGGTGACGAACGGATTGTTTTCAATATCAAGGAATCCAATTTTTCTTGGAATAATGATGGCGAATATTGGATTGTTTCTCGTAATTCCAAACGCCTTTACACTATTAATAATTTCATTGTCAACAATCAGTATAAACACCCAAATCAGATTAGAAGAAGAATTTCTAAAAAGAGAATTTGGAAACGATTACGTGAATTATACAATAAAAGTAAGACGGTGGATTTAACAAATTGAATGAAAAAGAAAACTGGCTACAACAAAGAACTGAGGTAAAAAACAACTAAAAACTCAATTATATTTCACTAAAACACTTCTAAAATTATCATCATAAGGAATTCCATTTTTTACAATAGAAAATGCCTGTTTTAATAACTGACCTTACGCAAAAATAATGCTTAAATTTAGGTTAAAACACTGTTTACTGTTAGAAAAGAAGATTTATATGAATTTCTGCGTAACGTCAGTTATTAAAATAAGTGTTTTTTCGTATTTTTGCAAAACAATAAAATAGAAAATTATGGCATTTGATATAGAAATGATAAAAGGAGTTTATAGTCGGATGAAGCAAAATGTAGATGACGCCCGTAAAATTGTTGGAAGACCTTTAACATTGGCAGAGAAAATATTATACAATCATCTTTGGGATAAAAATTCAAATCAATCATTTACTAGAGGTAAAGATTATGTTGATTTTGTTCCAGACCGTATTGCTTGTCAAGATGCAACAGCGCAAATGGCATTATTGCAGTTTATGCAGGCAGGTAAAAAAGAAGTTGCTGTACCAACAACAGTACATTGTGATCATTTAATACAAGCAAAAATTGGTGCAGATAAAGATTTGCAAGAAGCAATTAATACCTCTAGTGAAGTATTCAATTTTTTGGCATCCGTTTCTAATAAATATGGTATTGGTTTTTGGAAACCAGGAGCAGGAATTATACACCAAGTAGTGTTAGAAAATTATGCATTTCCAGGAGGAATGATGATTGGTACAGATAGTCATACCGTAAATGCTGGTGGACTAGGAATGGTAGCAATAGGTGTTGGTGGAGCAGATGCAGTGGATGTAATGGCAGGAATGCCTTGGGAATTAAAGTTTCCAAAACTAATAGGTGTAAAATTAACAGGTAAATTGTCAGGCTGGACAGCCTCCAAAGATGTTATCTTAAAAGTAGCAGGTATTTTAACTGCAAAAGGAGGTACCGATAATATTGTAGAATATTTTGGTGAAGGAGCAAAATCACTTTCAGCAACTGGTAAGGGTACTATTTGTAATATGGGAGCAGAAATAGGAGCAACAACTTCTACTTTTGGTTACGATGCATCAATAGAACGTTATTTAAGAGCTACAAATAGAGCAGATGTCGCTGACGCTGCAAACCAAATAAAAGATTATTTAACTGGTGATGATGAGGTTTACACTAATCCAAAAAATTATTTTGATCAAGTAATTGAAATTAATTTAGATGAATTAAAACCACATTTAAATGGCCCTTTTACACCAGACTTAGCTACACATGTAGGTAGAGATATGACACAATTGGCTACTAAGAATGATTGGCCTTTGCAAGTAGAATGGGGTTTAATAGGTTCGTGTACCAATTCTTCTTACGAAGATTTATCAAGAGCAGCATCTATTGCAAAACAAGCTGTAGAAAAAGGCTTAGTAGCAAAAGCAGAATTTGGAATTAATCCAGGCTCAGAGCAAGTACGTTATACAGCAGAACGCGACGGATTATTAGATATATTTGAAGATTTAGGAGCAAAGATATTTACCAATGCTTGCGGACCATGTATTGGTCAATGGGCAAGAGAAGGATCCGAGAATCAACCTAAGAATACGATTGTACATTCGTTTAATCGTAATTTTTCTAAGCGTGCAGACGGTAACCCAAATACGCATGCATTTGTTGGTTCACCATCTATAGTTGCTGCAGTAGCAATTTCTGGTAAATTAGACTTTAATCCAATGACAGATAAGTTAATCAATCAAAATGGAGAAGAAGTACAATTAGAAGAGCCTACAGGTTTTGAATTGCCACCAAAAGGATTTGATGTAAAAGATCCAGGTTTTGTAGCGCCAATAGTTGATGGTTCTGGTATTGCTATCAAGGTAAATTCAGATTCAAAAAGATTACAATTATTAACGCCTTTTACGCCAATTAAAGGAAATGTTACAGGAGCAAAATTATTAATAAAAGCATTAGGAAAATGTACTACAGATCATATTTCTATGGCTGGACCTTGGTTGCGATTTAGAGGACATTTAGATAATATTTCAGAGAATTGTTTAATTGGTGCGGTTAATGCTTTTGGTAAAGCAACAAATAAAGTTAAGAATCAATTAACTGGTGAGTTTGGAGCAGTTCCAACAACAGCAAGAGCCTATAAAGCAGCAAATATACCTTCTATTGTGGTTGGAGAACATAATTATGGTGAAGGATCATCAAGAGAACATGCCGCAATGGAACCTAGATATTTAGGTGTAGTTGCAGTTATAGTAAAATCTTTTGCAAGAATTCATGAAACAAATTTAAAAAAGCAAGGTATGCTTGGATTGACTTTTGCCAATGAAGCAGATTATGATTTAATACAAGAAGATGATACTTTTAATTTTACAGATTTAACTAAATTTGCAGAAGGTAAGCCGTTAACTTTAGAAATTGTGCATAGTGATAATTCTAAAGATGTAATTAAATTAGGTCATACTTACAATGACGGCCAGATAGAATGGTATAAAGAAGGTTCTGCTTTAAATTTGATAAAAAAAAAGAACGTTTAATAAAACTTTAACATAAATAATAAAAAAACTCATAGCGTATTGCTGTGAGTTTTTTTATTTTTACAAAAAGTAATATAAACTTTATGGAAAATGTTTGGTATTTAGAAAACGTAAATCTTTTTAAAATTTTATGTCCTCATAAGTTTAATGCGTATAAGGATATACACACCTTTAATACATATAATAAGTCTGATTATGTTTATTTTACTGATGATGCAGCATCTAAAGTTTATTTGATTAATGAAGGTAAAGTCAAGTTAGGATACTACACAGAAGATGGAGAAGAAGTTGTAAAAGCCATATTATCAAAAGGTGAAGTTTTTGGTGAAAAAGCGGTTCTTGGAGAAGGGAAACGTAATGAATTTGCTCAATCACTTAATAATGATACTTCAATATGTCCTATAGATTCTAGCGCACTTCAAGAATTAATAAGAGATAATTCAACTTTTGCTTTAGGCTTTTATAAGTTTATAAATTTTAGAATAAGAAAATTAGAGCGACGATTACAATTATTATTATATAAAGATACCAAAACACGATTGCTGGAATTTATTGCAGAATTATGCGAAGAATATGGTAAATTATGTGATGAAACAGGTATAGATATCATTAATCATCCATATACTCAAAAAGAAATAGCAACTTTAATAGGAACTTCACGACCAACATTAAATATTGTTATGAATGAGTTGAAAGATGAAGGAATTATTGATTTTCAGCAAAAAACAATAAAAATTTTAAAAAAAATCATTAGTGTCCGATAAAACATTTTAAAAGGTAGATTCAACTAGCAAATGCAACTTTCTAGTTTACAAATTTATAAAATATATTTTTAGGATTCTCATACTTTAGCTTTTTTCTTGGTCTTCGGTGTTTATTTTTCTATAAACAGTCGTTTTATCTACGCCCAATGCTTCTGCTATGTTTTTTTTTGATTTACCACAATTTAGATGTGCTTCTATTTGATACCTTTGTTCTTTAGGACTGAGTTCTTGTTATATCAGCATTATGTAAATTCCTGTAAATCAGTATTTTTATAAAAAGGTATCTTCATTTATTGAAATGTTTAGATGAAAATACATCTAAAAAGGGTTCAAACCAATATAATTGCTGTTGTAATTAGAACTCAGCCTTCTTTAGTTAAGTGCTTCATATTTATTGACTTTTAGTAAAGTATAAATATAAGCTTAACAAGGAGTTATTAAGAGTGAGGGGATACTTAATTTAAGTTATTGTTGATGAATTTTTATTTTGAGATTAGTTAAACTTCGTTTTAATTAATTTGATATGGAATAAGACTATTGCTATGGAAGGTGCTAGCTTTATTCCTTTTTTATTTTATGATTGTTGTTATTCATGAATCATTTTAAGATGTAATGATTGCTGATAAAAAGGAAGTCCAAAATTGAACTTCTTTTTTAGGACTAGACAACATTTCTAAATTAAAATTATATCTTCTTAACTTTTACAGCATTCATTCCTCTTACCCCTTTTTCTAATTCAAAAGAAACTTTATCGTTTTCTTTAATTTCGTCAATCAATCCACTTACGTGAACGAAATGTTTTTCTTGCGTTAGCGTATTGAGTATAAATCCGAATCCTTTAGAATCATCAAAAAATGAAACTTTTCCTTCTTTTGTAGGATCCTCTGCTTCATAATCTTCTCTTTTAGGAACTCCAAGAATGATATCTTCTGCATCAATTTCTATTTTATTATCAGGATCTGGAGGAGTATCTGTAATTCTTCCATATTGATCAACATAAGCCAACATATCTTCTAACTTCCCACCTTTAACAGCGTTTGCCTTGCGTTCCTCTTTTTTCTTTTGCTTTAATTCACGCTTTTTTATACGCTTTTTCTCTTTTTCACTTTTACTAAAAGTCTGCTGTGATTTCGCCATTTATTATTCTACTATTTTTTATTAATTTGTTTTTTCTTGATTTGCAAGGTATAAAATTCTTTTGAGACTATAAAATTTTACTCTTCTGGAGGTCTTCCATGGATTTCTTCAAAATCCTTATCAAAATTTTCGTTTAGATATACACGCAATTTCTTCCGATAATCTTCATTTAACCAATCAATAAAATTATACGTACTTCTGCAAATACATTTACTATATCTACCAATTCTATGGTTAATATCGTCTTCAAGCATTTTTGCTAATGCCAACGCATCATATACATCTTCACTATTCTCTATACATATTTTAGCATGTTGTTTTATTGATTTTTCTAAAACAACTTTTGATGATTCTCCTTTTGCTATAGAACTAATATATGTCTTTTTAATATCAAAATATACTTCTTCAGAATTAGAAAACTCTTCTCTCAATTCTGACGGCATTTCATACCTAAAATTACTTTCTAACTCCTCATCACTCAATAACCTATCAACATAATAATCTGGAGATCTAAATATTTTTTGCCAATCAAGATTTGCTCCCCAAACCCCAAAGCGATGATGGTTATTCCCTAAATCTATAATTGAAAACTTTGATTTATTATTTAATATTCTTGAACCACGACCAACCATTTGATAATATAAACCCAATGATTTTGTTGCTCTGTTTAGAATAATTGTCTCAATTGTTGGCTCATCAAATCCTGTAGTTAAAATACTTACTGAAGTTATGATAGCGTGTGGCGTTTTTTTAAACCATTTAAGTAATGTAGCCCTATCTTTTTTAGAAACTGTATTGTCTAAATGCGCTATTGGATATCCTGCTGCTTTAAATATTTCATATACATGAACCGAAGTATTGATTCCATTATTAAAAATTAATGTTTTCTTTCCTTTAGAATGCGTTTCATAGGCATATAATAGCTTAGAAAGCATATCATTATTGGTATATAAATCTTCTGATGATTTTACCGTATAATCTCCATTTGAACCAATTTCAAGTGACGTTAATCCAACATTATAGGAAAATGTTTCTGCTCTTGCCAAAAACTCATTTTCTATCAATGATTCTATCGATTCTCCTGCAATTAACTCATTATAATTGTCTTTCATCGGCAGTTTTATATTCGAACTTAAAGGTGTCGCTGTAACGCCAAGAATAAAAGATTTTTCAAAAAATTTGAATAACTTCGTAAACGAATTATAATGTGCCTCATCAATAATTACCAAACCAATACCCGAAATGTCAAGTTTATCGTCATTTAAACGATTGTTTAGCGTTTCTACCATTGCAACAAAACATTGATAGTTGCCTTGGTCATCAAGATTTGCTTTACTATCAACCACTTTATTAACCACACCAAACTCTGTAAGCATCTTTGCCGTTTGCTTGCATAATTCCACACGATGTGTCATTACCAAGACTCTTTTCTTATGATGCTTTAGGTATTGTCTTACAATTTCCGAAAAAATAACCGTCTTTCCTCCTCCTGTTGGTAATTGGTACAACAAATGATAGTCGTCAGGAGCGTCTTCAAAAGCTTTAAAAATCTTATTTATTGCACCTTTTTGATATGCATATAAATCTTTTCCTGTTTTTCTATCTTGTAATTCAGCAGTAGTAACTTCCAATTGTTTTCTTTTTTGATGATATACAAAAATACACCCTTTATTAAGTATTTATGGCTAATTTTATAAAATATTATTAACCATTATTTGTAATAACTTTTATTTAATTTTAAATTTTACCATTTTTTGACTGAAAAGCAACAACAGCACTTTATAATTTATAAGTCCTACTTCATTTCTCATTAATACATTATATCATTAACTTTCCTTCTTAGGCATTGGTCCACGCAAATGAATAATCAATCCGTTTAAAAAATTGCGAAGAATCTGATCACCACATTCCATATACTTTGGATGGCTTTCATTTCTAAATAACGCATTTAATTCACTTTTTGAAATTTTAAAATCTACCAAAGCAAGAATTTTAACCATATCATCGTCACGTAATTTATGCGCTACGCGAATTTTCTTAAAAATATCATTGTTTGTCAGTCCCATAATTAAATTTTAGTCTCCGTCATTTTAATTCCCAATTGTTCTTGAATATCGTGCATTTTATACATATCACTTGGAATAATCAATGCAATTGAATATCCTGCTTTTCCTGCTCTTGCAGTTCTACCGCTTCTGTGTGTATAATATTCTAATTGTTCTGGCAATTGATGATGTATGATAAATCCAAGATTATTTACATCTATTCCACGTGCCGAAACATCAGTAGAAACAAGAATATCGAGTGTTTTTTTTCTAAACATCCGCATTACTTTATCTCGTTCTTTTTGCTGCATATCTCCTTCCAATCCCTCAACAGAAAAGCCTTCTTCTTTCAGTATTTCTACCAAACTTCGTGTTCCTGCTTTAGTTCTGCAAAAAATAATTCCTCTATCTCCTCCTCTACTTTCTAGCAATCTAATTAAAGTGCCTGTTTTTTCTTTAAGTGTTGTTTTTACAAACAAATGTGTGATATTTTGATTGACACGTGTATTTTTATCCACTTCAACCTTTACAGCATTTGTTGACATATATGTTTTTACTATTCGTTGAATTTCTTGAGGGAAAGTTGCTGAAAACAACCAAGTATTACGGGTTCCGTTAGTGTATTTTAATATTCTATTTAAATCTAATTTGAAACCCATACTCAACATTTCGTCTGCTTCATCAAGCACAACTGTCTTGATTTGTTGTAGGTTGATAGTTCCTCGTTCAATTAAATCAATCAATCTTCCAGGAGTTGCAACGATAACGTGTGTTGTACGTTCTAACGATTTTACTTGTTTTTCTATTTTTTCTCCTCCATAAACAGCTTCAACAAAGATGCTGTCATCAACATACTTTGTGAACTTAAATAACTGTTTTTTTATTTGCTGAACCAATTCTCTTGTAGGAGATAAAATTAATGCTTGAATTACTGATTTAGATACATCAACATGATGCAATATCGGCAAACCATAAGCTGCAGTTTTCCCTGTTCCTGTTTGAGCCAATCCAATAAAATCAGTTTTAGAATCTAACAACGTAGGTATTGCTCTTTCCTGTATTTCCGTTGGATTTTTAATTCCCAACTCTATTAATCCTTTTATATAATCTTTATGAATACCAAGTTCTTCAAATGTTGACATAATTTACTTTTCTGAAAGTGCAAAGATACGCCTTATTTATAACAATCTGTTTCTCTATTTTTGAACTATTTGGAGTTATTGCTCAAATGTTTTACAACTTTTTTTTATGAGTAATGCTGCTGAGGTATATGGTCCTGAAGGAATGATAATGCCTATTCTAGTTTGGTTCTCTAAGAACGCAACCACTAAAGGCTGGCTGTCATAAAAAAGTTTAGCAAAATATTAAAGTTCTGAATTAGTTTTTAGGGTTTTTTTTAGTAAAAAATTAATTTTCTTACATAAAAAGTTTCATCAAAAAACTTACTAAAGGGATAGAAAGCAATATCGATAGCAAAATAATTAAAATAATTACTATCTTTTGTTGTTGTTGTTGTTGTTGTTGTTGTGAGGTAATATTTTTCATTTCTTTTTTCATTTCTTTTTCTTCGCTTTAACTGTATATTGGTTAAGACTCAAAAAAAATGAAATAAGTCACTTTTTATTCAAATAAATTCACAAAAAAAAATTAATAATCCAGTAATTCTTTTAAATCTGATTCAAATTTATTTTTTGATAAGTAGTTAAATTCCAGATTTTTAGCGAACGGAATAGGTGTTTCAATACTTGTACAACGCTTTACAGGAGCATCTAATGATTCAAAACAATTCTCAGTAATCAATGCTGATAAATCAGATGCAATTCCTCCAAACTGACTATCTTCTTGCAAGATAATTACTTTTCCTGTCTTTTTCACAGATTTGTAAATTGCATCAGTATCTAAAGGTTGTAAAGTTCTCAAATCAATTAAATCTGAAGAAACAGTTGTATTTTCTAAAGTTGCTAAGGCCCAATGAACTCCTGCTCCATACGTTACAATAGTCACTTCATTTCCTTCTCTTAACAGATTTGCTTTTCCAAAAGGAATCGTAAAATAATCATCAGAAACATCTTGATATACAGAGCGGTATAATGCTTTATGCTCAAAAAATAAAATTGGATTTGGATCTTCAATCGCAGTTGCCAATAATCCTTTTGCATCTTGCGGAAACGCTGGATATACAACCTTTAATCCAGGAGTATGAGTAAACCATGCTTCATTAGTTTGACTATGAAATGGTCCAGCCTGAACATCAGCTCCACAAGGCATGCGTAATACAACATCTGCGTTTTGCTGCCAACGATAATGTGATTTTGCCAATAGATTTACAACAGGATTAAAACCTGAAGTCACAAAATCTGAAAACTGCAATTCAACAACACTTTTATAACCATTGATTGACAAACCGTATGCAGTTTCTATAATTCCAGATTCACAAATTGGTGTATTTCGGATTCTATCTTCTCCAAATTGTTCTAAAAAGTTTTCTGTAATCTTAAAAACACCTCCATATTCTGCAATATCCTGTCCCATGATAATTAAA
The DNA here is from genome assembly GCA_965248525.1 of Urechidicola sp. Taxonomy (GTDB): domain Bacteria; phylum Bacteroidota; class Bacteroidia; order Flavobacteriales; family Flavobacteriaceae; genus Urechidicola. Next base: position 25,064 of record CBDFJO010000002.1, read on the forward strand.
TTATCATACTTTTCCATAGACTGCTTTAATCCGTTTGAAATAGCATCAACTAAACGTATATTACTTTTCTTTTCGGATGGCTTTACCTCTTGATAATCAAATTCTTGAAATACATCTTTTAGTTCATTTTCAACAGATGATTCAATTGGTTCTTCAGCAAATGCAATTTTTAAGTTTACATCAATTTCATTGCTATATTCTTTCTTGAATTCTAAAATTTCATCAAGTGTAATTAACTTTTTATCTAATAAGTATTTTTGAAAATTTTTTATAGGATCTTTTTTTGCCCATTCTTCTGTCAATTCCTTCGGAACGTATTTGATACCACTCGCCTCTTCATGTCCTCGCATTCTAAAAGTTTTGAACTCCAATAATATTGGTCTTGGTTTTTTACGAATAACTTTTACCAATTCTAAAACTTTCGTATAAACATCAATAATATTATTGCCGTCAATGATATAATTTTCCATCCCATAACCAATTCCTTTGTCTGCAATGTCTTGGTTTACAAATTGTTGACTACTTGGTGTTGACAAGCCATAACCATTATTTTCAATACAAAAAAGCACTGGTAAACCCCAAACCGAGGCAATATTCAATGCTTCATGAAAATCACCTTCACTTGTTCCTCCATCACCAGAAAAAACAGCAGTAACTTTACCATTCTTCTTAAGTTTATTAGCCAATGCAATACCATCTGCAACTCCTAATTGCGGTCCAAGATGAGAAATCATTCCAATAATATTAAACTCTTGAGTACCAAAATGAAACGAGCGATCTCTACCTTTAGTAAATCCGTCCATTTTTCCTTGCCATTGACTAAATAATCTATTTAAAGGAATCTCACGTGTTGTAAACACACCTAAATTTCGATGCATTGGTAAAATATACTCATCGTTTTCCAATGCTGTAGTTACTCCAACAGAAATTGCTTCTTGACCAATTCCTGAAAACCATTTTGAAATCTTACCTTGACGTAATAACACCAACATTTTTTCTTCAATCATCCTTGGTTTAAATAATGATTTGAATAGATTAATCAACTGATTGTCAGTTAAATTATGTTTTTTATATATAATGATAACTCGTAATTTAAAATTTGTTAAATATACTGTAAAAAATAGGAGAACATAAAAAAATCTTCATCAAAAAAATGATGAAGATTTGTAATTTTACAAAAAAAGTATTTCTAAAATTCTCTAAAGACAGAATGCATCAATCGCTTCTTATCATTGATACTCTCTTCAAGTGATATCATCGTTTCTGTACGTGCAACACCATCAATTTCATCAATCATAAAGATAATTTCCTTTGCATGATTTGTATCTTTTGCTCTAATCTTACAGAAGATATTATACTGTCCAGCAGTGATATATGCAACGGTAATATTTGCAATTTTACGCAATTCTTCAATAACTTCTTTTGTCCTTGATGTTTTTTCTAAGAAGACTCCAATATGAGCAATAAAAGAATAATTCATTTTGTGATAATCGATAGTTAACGTTGATCCTTTAATGATTCCTTCTTCTTCCATTTTTTTTACACGAACGTGTATTGTTCCTGCTGAAACAACAAGTTTCTTGGCAATATCAGTAAATGGTGTTCTGGCATTATCAATAAGTATATCTAAAATTTGGTGATCAATTTCATCTAAAACAAATTTCTTCATAGTGTATTATATTATTTAGTAAATAATCACAAAATTACTGCTATTTTTATAATAAATAGTAGTTTTTATTGTTAAATGTTTAATAAGTTATTGAATAAATAGTTTTTTATTTAAATTAATTTCCTTGTGAGCGAGAAAACCATTCAAGTTTCCAATTTTTTCAACAGTTTCATAAACTTCAAGTGTTCCTGCAGATGAAATTCTATACTTAATTAGTACACCAATATCAACTACATCATCTAAATTTTCTGCTATTTTTGTATTTCTATAAATAATATCAAAGAATTTTTTATCATTATTTGGAATGTTATAATAACTCTCAAAATCATCATAAACATCTGTAATTGCTATATATAACAAGCCTTGCAGAAGTCCGTAGAAATTATATTTTCGTGTAATCTCACGCTCATAATCACCTGGAGAATGTCCTGCTTCGATCAAAATCGTATTGTAACCTAACATCTGGAAATTATCACCTGTTGCGGTTGGATAAAACTCGTCTGTATATCTACCAATATGGTTTGGAATGACTTTTTGTAGTAGATTATTCATTCCTACTATAACAGCCATCGTTTCTGTTCTCCCTTTAGTAATCGTTCGTTTTTCATCTTCTGATGGCGCTAAAAAAGAGATTGTTGCAGGATTTTGAGTACCCACTACATTAAAAATAGTGCGTTGATCGTGTAAATTAAAACAAAAATCTGGTTGAAACGCATCTAAAACAGTTCGTAACAATTGACTTTCTTTTGCTTTCTTACCAACTGCATCTCTATTTAAATCAATACCTTCAGCGTTTTCTCGTGTATAGGTAATTGCACCATCTGGATTTAGCATCGGAATAAAAATAAGCGTGCAGTTATTTAGGATTTTTGTTGCAATTGCAGATAATTCTCCAGAATCATTGAAAAAGTTGAACAAATCAAAAAGTACTTTTGTTCCTGTACTCTCGTTTCCGTGCATTTGAGACCAAATTAATACTCGCTTTTTACCATTTCCAATAGAAATCTTATAAATAGGTAATTTATTCTCTGAAGTTCCTTCAATAGTAACAGCAAATTTTGAATTCAAACTTTTAATCAAAGGCTGAATATCATCCAATACTATTTGCAATCCTGCTAATTTTGATTCAAAATTAGCAGCATACCATTCTTCAAGTTTATTCAAATTGATTGATTGCATAGTACAAAAATAAACATTCATAAGTTTACAGTTGTAATAAAAATCAGCTAATTTTTAACTCGTTTTTTGTGATATTTTTTTAATAGAGACAGACAATCTAATTATTATCATAGGTTATATCAATTTTATCTATAATAAACATTTAAATTACTTGTTTTTAATAATTTAACTCATTTTACCTAAATAGATTATTTGATATTTAAATAACTTTTTAATTGAATTTGGATATGATTTAGCGATAGTTTACTTTTGTAACACATAACAATTTGTTACAATGGTAAACAATCTTGAATTTGCTGAGCGATTAAAAATAATGATGTCTTTTTATGGATTAACGGCAACTGCTTTGGCAGAATCTATCGAAATACAACGTTCAAGTATTTCACATTTATTATCTGGAAGAAATAGACCAAGTCTAGATTTTGTCTTAAAAGTTTTAGAAAAATATCCTGAAGTAGAATTGTACTGGTTACTAAACGGAAAAGGTAATTTTCCAAAGGAAAAAATAGTAGAAATGGCTTCTCCTACTCTATTTCAAGAAAATGATGATATAGACCTCAATGAAATTTCAAAAGATGCAACTATTGATAAAATCATCATCTTTTATAAAAATGGGACTTTTAAGAGTTATAAGTCTTGAGTTTGAAGGTTTTTTTACAAAAATTATTCAATTATATTACTGTCCCAAACTTTGATTTTTCCAATAATTTCAACGCTTAAAATTTTGAAATCTTTTTTATGATTATATTTTACATCATAAATAATAGTATCGTTAATAAAATCATTAGCTAGTTCTAATTTGAAGGCACTTGAGTTTTCTAATAGAATTATTGTGTCTTTACTTACGTATTTATTTTTATCACAATCAAAATCACATGATCTAAATTTATGACAGGAGTTTATACAAGAAGATATTAGTTGATAAGGATAATCATTGTTATTACTGACTCTTTAGTCAGTAATAATAATACTTCTATTATTGCCACAAATCCTCTTTCTATAAAAAACGTAAGATTATCAAATTTTATATTATTTGGAGTTATTTCATAATTTAACTGTTTAACAAATACTTTCCTTTCTTTAGATTCTTGAAGGGATTTAGAATACCCTCTTTGTCCTCACTACTTTATAAGATAACTTACATAATAAAAAACTAATTGAAATTGCAATTAATAAAAAAGAAAAGACATAAACATATTTTTTCATAAACAATTTATTTTTAAAAATGTTATTTTTCTTTTGAAACAATATCAATAATAAAAATCCTACTACTCCAACAATTTCGCCATTCCAGTGCGTATAACAAATTCCAAATCTTTTTTACTGGTATTGTCTGTTTTTCGCTGTAAATCAACCATTTGTCGCAAGAAATTAGTCGCAGCAATATCTCCACCATACTTTTTATAATCAATTCCTCCTTTTACAAGACTGTTAACCAAATTGCTAATTGCTTCTTTATTATCACTCTCAGCAATCCATTGAAAAGCACTTTTATAAGTGTTTGCCTTTTTTACATCTCTAGAGAAAAATAGGTTTCTAATCAGAAATTTAGAAATATACGTCATATACTTCTCATCTCTATTCTCCAAATAATAATCTGTCAAAACTTCAGACATACCATCTTTAACGTTATCTGGCAGTGCATCTACCTTTTGTAGTGTATTCTGTTTATCTAATTGATACAAAGCAATCACAGCACTTTCTACGACCTTATAAGACTCACTATCCATTGCTTTTACAAAGTGATTCACATATTTTGGATCAGCCAATTTTGCTAAGGTCACATTAGCTGCGGCTTGAACAAGCGTTTTTTTATCATTCTTAGCAAGATTTTCTACTAGTTGAATAGCAGTACCTTTTGAATATTTATTTTTTAAATCTAAGTTATCTAATGCGAAAATACGCAACTTAAAAGAATTGTCTTTCAATGCTTTTTCCATTGCCTTAAAAGCGTTTGCATCGCTTTGGTGTTTTGCAATATACTCAAGTGCATTTCTTCTACTTAAATAATTTTTTGCTTTTTTGTATTGATATACCCATTCTTCCAGTGTTTTTTCATGCGTAATTTCTGCCAACAATGTCCCTGTTGGTTCAACAACAACCGTTTTTAATTTCGAACTCAAAGGAAACTCAAACGAACGATGTTGACCACTAACCCAAACTTTGTGTGATGCTTTTCCATTTTCTTCATACACATCAATAGTTAAAGGGAATTCAAACACACTTTCATCTTGTATTATCTCAATCGTTACTTTTTGTCCAAATGCTCCAAGTTGCTGCACTACTCTTAACTTCGGATGTCCTTTTCCAAAAAACCATTGATTGAAAAACCAATTCAAGTCTTTTCCGCTTACAGATTCCAATGCTAATCTAAACTGATGTGCCTCCCCTGTTCCAAATTTATTGTCAACCAAATACTTTTTTAATCCATCAAAAAAAGCAGCATCGCCTAAATAATTACGTAACATATGTAAGATTGCGCCTCCTTTTTTATAACTCACAGTGTCAAACATGTCGTCTGGAGAATCGTATTTAAAACGAATTAAATGTTTCTCTTCGTTTCTATCTCCTCTAAAATACTTTTGATTTGCATTTAATAAATAATCATCTGCGTAGTCCTTTCCGTATTCATGTTCGTACCACAAATACTCACTATAATTGGCAAACGCCTCATTCATAGCAAGGTTTGACCAACTTTCTGCTGTCACCAAATTGCCAAACCAATGGTGAAAAGCTTCATGTGCAACTACCGATTCCCAAGAATTCTCATCAATCAATTCGCCCTTATCTTGATATGCACTCTCAGAATGGGAAACTGCAGTTGTGTTCTCCATCGCTCCACTTATATAGTCTCTCACAATAATTTGGCTGTACTTATCCCAAGGATATGCTACACCTAACAAATCTTCAAAAAACTGAAGCATCTTTGGCGTTTTTCCAAAAATACCTCTCGCAACTTCTTCGTATTTCTTTTCTACAAAATACTCAATTGGTTTTCCTTTCCAAGTATCTTTTACGATGCTAAACTCTCCTGCAGCCATAAAAAATAAATATGGAGCATGCTTTTGCTCTTGTTTCCAACTGTCTGTTCGTGTTCCGTCTGTGTTTTCTTTTTGATTGACAAGCGTTCCATTTGAAAGTGTTACAAATTCCTTCGGAACAGTCATACTAATTTCTTCTGTTGTTTTTTGATTTGGAGCGTCTATTGTTGGAAACCAAGTACTATTACTTTCTGTTTCTCCTTCTGTCCAAATTTGTGTTGGTTTCTCATCATCTTCATCTTTTGGATCAATAAAATAAAGCCCTTTTTGATTCGTTACTCCCATTTTCTCAACCTTTTCTGGTTGCGAAGTATATTTTACATAGATTGTATATTCTTCTCCTTTTTTATACGTTTTATCTAAATCAATAATTAACTCTTTGTTTTCAAAGTAATTATACGGAATCTTTATTCCATTTATTGTTACTTGATGAATTAGCATCCCTTTAGCGTCAAGCGTAACTTTTGAAGTTGGACTGAAATGTGGTGTTAGCGTTAACCATGCTTCACCAAATAGCAAACTATTTGGAATGTCAAACTTGACATCCAATTTTGTATGTACCAAATCATTTACTTTATCCCTTTCGCTTTTATATTGATTCGATTGAGCATTTGTAAAAAAAGAGAAACAAAAAACAAGGATGATTATTAATTTATTGATATTCATAAAAGGTTCTAATTTTGTTGATTGCAAAAATAACTTGCTATCCATTAATTACTCTTAACATAACGTTAAAAGGCTCTTTGATTAACTCAAATTCTAAAAAGTTTACTTTTTTGATAGATTTTAATGTTTCTTTTACTTCTGCTGATACGTCTTCGTTTTTTAAACTCAATAGACGCAGGAATATCTAACGAAATAAAATCTGTATTTTCATTACTATCTACATAATGTTTTTGCAATGAAGGATGCTCGTCACACGAAATCGTAATCAATGCTATTATTGCTAATAAACCGAATGTTTAATATATTTTTTCATCGTAATATAATATTAATTGGTTTAAAAAAACTCTCGAAAATTTCGAGAGTTTTTAATTAATTTATTTCTTTGCTTTTTTCAAATGCTCTGCTCCTTTAATGTTGAACTTCTCAGTTAGTTCAGCAATCTTGTTTAAATCTATATCTCCTGTTAGCGATAGGATTACAGCTTCTGCTTTACGCTCGTCACCATCATCAAAATGTTTTCCGATACCGTTTACAAACATTAAAAGTTCTTTTACGTGATCATCATTCATTCCTTCTTTTACATATATTCTTACATTTGCTTCTTTATCATCTACTCTAAATAGTTCTTCTAATTTCGAAGATTTTAAATATGAGTTCACTGTGCTTTGCATAGTTGTTGCAACTGATTTGTTTTCTGTAGTGAAAACTTTCAATCCGTCAAGATTCTCTACCATCTCAGCATACTCTTTTGCCTCATCACTTCCTCCACCAAACTTTGCCATCAATTGAAAAGCTTTTTTACTTACTGCTATTGTTGTTACATCATCGTTTCCGTCAAATTTATCAAAAATTGATTGTGCGTTCCCTAAAAATGGAACGATTGCTATTGCTATTATTAAAATTATTTTTTTACTCACCTTCCTTATTTTATTTTTGTGTTCGTGAATTTTTTTTAAATGTTTCATAATTCTCTTATTTTACTGGTTGTTTAAAAATTTTATTTGTTGTTGTTTGATACTCTCCCAAATATCCTATTGCTACTGTTCCTTTATTCATGGTTTTTGACAGTAATTGAAAGGCTTCTTGAGTTTGTTGAAAAGCAATTTCTGCTTCTGCTCTCTCTTGGTTATTGTTATATCCTTTGTAAACGCTGAAGAGTATTGCTACTGACGCTACAACAGATAACCATTTCCAATTCTTCTTTTTGGTGTTTAATTGGATAGTTTTTGTATAACGCTCGTTTTTACTTTCGGCAAAATATCCAAATAATGCTCGGTATTCTTCCAAGTGTGGAGCAACTTTACTGTTTACAAAGTAATCTTGTAAAACTGCTTCTTCTTGCAAAGTAGTCTCTGCATCGAGATATTTTTCTATTAATTGTTCAATTTTAATTGATCCCATAATTGTGTTGTTTAATCAATTGTTCTCTTATTATTTTTCTGGCTCTTGATAGTGCAACTCTAACCGCTGTTTGCTTTATATCAAGCATCTTGCCAATTTCTTCGTACTCGTATTGTTCTACATCTCTTAGTTGAATAATCATTCGTTGCTGCTTTGGCAACTTTGCTATCAATTGATGTACTATTGATACGCTATCATTCAAATCTGTCTTTTTATCTAAAGACATTCCGTTTTCTCTATAATTGCTATGAACTAATGATAAATTATTTGCTTGTTTTGATTTTAATCTGTCAAAACAATAATTCTTTGTCATCGTCATTGCAAATGCTTCCACATTTTTATAAGAACTAATTTTTTCTCTATTCTTCCAAAGTTTTAAAAATAACTCTTGTGTTGCGTCTTCTGCTTCTTCAGTTGACACCAATAATCGTTTCGAAAATCTAAAAACCTTATCTTTAAAAGGCATTACTATGTTTAGAAACTCTGATTGGTTCATTAGTTAGTTTAGTTGATTCCTAATTTTTATTAGTCTGTTATAATTATAACGAGCAAGTTACGTTTTTGTAACATAGACTATTAAATAATTATAATCTTTTTTAATACCTTGCAACTATAAATTTACAATTATACCATTATATATGAAACGTTTTTTCTCTATTTTTGCCTTAATAATACTACTTTTTGTTGGAATCAGTTGTAATAAAGATGAAGATAATATTCCTGATAATATTGAAATTCAAAATTTTATTTGGAAAGGTTTAAATGCGTTTTATTTTTGGCAACAAGACATTGATGATCTTGCTGATACTAAATTTTCTTCTCAAAATGAGTTAGATACTTTCTTAGAAGGTTATACTGATCCTGAAGAATTGTTCTTCACACTTTTAAATGACTATCCTAATGTAGATAAGTATTCTTGGATTGTTGATGATTACGTAGCTCTAGAACTACAATTACAACAAGGAATTTCTGGAACTACAGGTGCAGAATTTGGATTGATTTTTGAAACAGGAAGTAGTACAGATATATATGGATATATAAAATATATAATTCCAGGTTCTAATGCAGCAAGTAAAAATATCCAAAGAGGAGATCTTTTTCATGCTGTTGATGGAAATGAATTGACAAGAAATAATTATCGCCAATTGCTATTTTCCAGTGCAATAAGTAGTTATACACTAAATCTTGCAGACTATAATGGAGGAAATCCAACTGATAACGGACAATCGGTAAGTCTTACAAAAACGGAAGTTCAAGAAAACCCTGTTTTCATTACTACAACGTTTGATGTTTTGGGTAAAAAAATTGGTTACCTTATGTATAACGGTTTTACAAGCGCATTTGACAACGAATTAAATAATGCTTTTGCAACATTAAAAAATGAAGGAGTAACTGATTTAGTTCTTGATTTACGCTATAATCCTGGAGGATCAGTACGTACAGCAACATATCTTTCAAGTATGGTTACAGGACAGTTTACAGGAGAATTATTTACTCAAGAAATATGGAATGATAAATGGCAAAACTATTTTGAACAAAATGACCCAAGTAGATTGATTAATAATTTTGTTGATCAAATTGCTGGTGGAAGCACTATAAATAGTTTAAATTTAAGTGAGGTTGTGATTTTGACTACAGGAGGCTCAGCATCAGCAAGTGAACTAGTTATCAACGGATTAAATCCTTATATAAATGTGACAACTATCGGTACAAAAACTGAAGGAAAATATGTTGCTTCTGTAACTTTATATGATTCAGATGATTATGGTCGTGATGGCGCAAATCCTAACCATACTTGGGCGATGCAGCCAATTGTATTGGAAGAGCAAAATAAATTAGGAGAAAACGATAAGGATGGTTTTGACCCAAATATTCTTTTTCCAGAGGATAGAAGTAATTTAGGTGTACTTGGTGAAGTGACTGAGCCTTTATTAGAACGTGCTATTACATTTATAACTACAGGATTAAAAAGGAGTCCTACAAACACATCTAAAGGATTTGATGCTATCGAACTTACAAATTCTAAGAAGCATACGTTAGTTGGATATAATATGTATGTAGATAAGGAATTATTTGTGATTGATTAAGTTTATTTTAAGTCAAACTTTAATTCATTCATCATATCGTTATGTTGGCTTTTTGCATGAGCAAAGCCATCTTTCCACCATTGTGCCATTAACTTTTTGTTAAATACCAACGAATTGGTTGTCAGAACTGTAGGTGTATAATATAAGTTCAGTTTGACATCGTGTTGCTTGGCTGAAAGTTTTCCTATTGTGATGTTGTGTTTCTCTACATGATCCATCATAAATGCATAAGAATTCATCAAAACAGAAAACGGATTTTTTGCAGGAATTCTATTAATTTGTGTTGTTTCTGTCTCAAGAATTATAACATCAACTTCTTTTGCTCCTCTCAGAATTGCTTCTCTAATTGGCACCAAACATCCCAAACCGCCATCTGCATAATGGCAACCATTTTTATACAATAAACTCATAAAAGGGACATAATTACACGAAGCCCAAATCCAATCACAAAAATCTTTGTAATTATAATCATTGATAGATTTATATTCAACTTCATTACTTGTAACATTTGAAACTGTTACAATTGCCTCAATATTACTTTCTTTAAGTTTATTAAAATCTGTTTCTGTAATTTTATTGCGAATTAACTTGCGAAGATTTTTACTTTCTCCAAAGGTTTTTCGTCCCATAATAAAGTTCCACAATATATTAAAGTGTCGAATACTTATCACTTTATTTCCATCTACAGTTTTTACTGTAAAAGGATTATTACTAAATATACTTCTTTGATTCACAGAAGTATATAAGTCTCTTAACCCGTCAATATTTCCTAATCCTAAATGCGTTACCATCAAACTTCCTGTTGAAGTTCCTAAAAACAATTCGTATTTTTTCTTACGCTCTTGTATCAGATACTGCGCAACGCCTCCTGCAAACGCTCCTTTACTTCCACCTCCAGAAATTACTAATGCTTTTTTCAATTGTATCGTTTATTTGATTATTTTTGAAGCTTAATCTTAACTATAAAGATACAATATGCAATTCAAATTCAGAGTAGTTTTTTTAATTTTAATTACAGTAACAAGTTGTGCAAAAAAAACAGTCTTAGAAACAACTTTTGACTGTTCAAATAGTGTTTTATTTTCTGATACTAAAAAAGTAAAAGACATCAAGAAAAACTTTGCAATTGCTGTACCTCAAAATTGGAAAACACAATTATATTATGACGAATTTCAATCTGATATTTTTACTGCAGACACAATAAAAGAACTATCAGACACATATATTTTGGACACTTCGTGGAAATTAGGAGAATTAAAATTAAATACAGAATTTGAAACTAAAATGCTATCAAGTAGTAATTTGAGTGTCCTTAATTCTAAATTTGAAGATATTCAAGAAAAGCCTGCTTTTTGGTATGTACAAAAAGGGGAAAATAAAGGTTTTGACTATCAAGTGCTATATATCTATGTAAAAACATCGGTAGATACTTATTTAGAAATTAAAATCGAAGTGTATGGGAGTAAAAATGTTGAAAAGCGATTTTGTGAATCCATGCAAATAATTAAATCAATTGAGTTTATTTAACAATTATACAAAAAACCTTTACTTAAATGAAAAGAGAACTACTATTATCTTTAGTCAAAAAATACGAAAGTCCATTGTATATCTATGATGCTTCAAAAATTGAAGAGCAATATGAACGCATAACAAGTGCATTTTCTTCAGTGAAAAGTTTAAAAATAAATTATGCTGTAAAAGCACTATCAAACGTCACTGTTTTAAAATTATTTAAAAAATTAAATTCTGGAATAGATACCGTTTCTATTCAAGAAGTGCGTTTGGGCTTAAATGCAGGTTTTGACCCAAAAGATATTATTTTCACTCCAAATGGTGTATCTCTTGAAGAAATTGAACAAGTAGCAAAATTAGATGTTCATATCAATATAGATAACTTATCAATTTTAGAACAGTTTGGTCAAAAATATCCCAAGACTCCAGTTTGTATTCGTATCAATCCTCATGTAATGGCTGGAGGGCATCATAAAATATCTGTTGGTCATATAGATTCTAAGTTTGGAATTTCTATCTATCAAGTTCCTCATATTAAGCGTGTAGTTGAGAATACTGGAATGCATATCAACGGAATTCATATGCACACAGGATCAGATATATTAGATATAGATACTTTCTTGCGTGCTACAGAAATTTTATTGGATACAGTAAAAGAATTTGATACAATTGATTTTGTTGACTTTGGGAGCGGATTTAAAGTCCCTTATAAAGAAAATGATATTCAAACTAATATTGAAGAATTAGGAGATAGATTAGGTAAAAGGTTTAATGATTTTTGCAAAGAATATGGACGAGAGTTAACTTTAATGTTTGAACCCGGAAAATTTTTGGTTAGTGAATCAGGAAAATTTTTGGCAAAAGTAAATGTAATCAAACAAACTACATCTACTATTTTTGCAGGTATTGATTCTGGATTTAATCACTTGATAAGACCAATGATGTATGAGTCATATCATCATATTACAAACATTTCTAATCCAAAAGGTAGAGAACGTTATTATACAGTTGTTGGCTATATATGTGAAACTGATACATTTGGAAGTAATAGAAAAATTAGTGAAATAACAGAAGGAGATATTTTATGCTTTGATAATGCTGGTGCCTATTGCTATTCTATGGCTTCAAACTATAATTCAAGATACAGACCTGCAGAAGTGCTTATATATAAAGGTAAAGATTATTTAATCCGAGAAAGAGAAACATTTGATGATATTTTAAGAAATCAAATTAATGTTGATTTATAGCAAAATAATTTAGTAAAAAACTTTGCTATTTAAAATTTACGTTTAAATTTGTGATATGTTAAATAGAATAGCACATTTTAATATTACTACTAATACCATTTCTTTGGTATCTATTTCTATGATGACAATCATTACCCTTTAAGGGTTTTTTAATTATACATATCATCCAAGGTTACATACTTTTTCAAATTTGAAAAATAAAATTCAGTTTTCGACTGAAAATTATTAAGCATCATAATTTATTAAAAATGAACATATTAAAATTCGGAGGAACTTCGGTAGCAAATGCAAAAAACATCAATAAAGTAATAGAAATTGTTAAAGACAATTCAAGAGTTACTTCTATTATTGTTGTTGTCTCAGCACTTGGAGGAACAACAGATATTTTATTAAATTCGGCTAGAAAAGCAGAAAATAAAAACACTTCATATATAGAAGATATTAAATCTCTTGAAAAAAGACATATTGTTACAGTCAGTAAATTAATCCCAAACAACACTCAAAGACAGGTGCTTAATCAAATTACTATTTACTTTAATGAATTAAGAAGCATTTTAGAAGGTATTTATTTAATTAATAAATTCTCAAACAAAACAAACGATAAAATTGTGAGTTTTGGTGAAATACTTTCTTCATATATTATTTATGAAACAATGAAAAGCATGAATTTAAATACTTCATTTAAAAATTCACAAGAGCTAATTATTACTGATGAAAACTATACAAATGCAAATGTAGATTTCTTAAAAACTGAGAAAAAAATTCAAGAATTTTATGAAGGGAACACATCTAAAATAGTAATCGTTCCAGGATTTGTAGCGTCTACCATAAATGGAGAAAAATCAACTTTAGGTCGTGGAGGTTCAGATTATACTGCATCTATTTTTGCAAAAGCTTTAAATGCTGAAGAATTACAGATTTGGACAGATGTAAGCGGAATGTTTACTGCAAACCCGAGACTTGTAAAACAGGCTAAACCAATAGAACACATTTCTTATCAAGAAGCGATGGAATTATCACACTTTGGTGCAAAAGTGCTCTTCCCTCCTACAATTCAGCCTGTTTTAGATAAAAAAATTCCTATACGAATTAAAAACACATTCGCACCAAATGAAGTTGGCACTTTAATCACTAGTCAAACAAATAGGAATTCATTACCTGCAAAAGGAATTAGCCATATAGAAAATATTACATTAATTACTGTTGAAGGAAGTGGAATGATTGGTATTCCTGGATTTACAAAACGAATTTTAGAAGTACTTTCTAATGCTGAAATCAATGTTTCTTTAGTAACACAATCCTCATCAGAACACTTTTTATGCATAGGAATTAATAGTTCTGACGTAGCAGAAGCAGAAAAGTTATTTAATACCGCATTTGCTTACGAACAGTCTCAAAAAATTATTGACCCACTAATCATTGAAGATAATTGTGCTATTATTGCTTTGGTTGGTGATAATATGAAGAATCATCAAGGTATTAGTGGTAAAATGTTCAGTACACTTGGTAGAAATAATGTAAACATTCGAGCGATTGCTCAAGGCGCATCAGAAAAAAATATTACTGCTGTTATTAACCAAAAAGATATTAAAAAAGCGCTAAATACACTGCATAACACATTTTTTGAAGGGAATACTAAGCAGTTGAACTTATTCGTCGTTGGAGTTGGAAACGTTGGTGGAAAATTATTAGAGCAGATTCATCAACAGCAACAATTTTTGATAGATGAACAGCATTTAGATGTTAGAGTTATTGGAATTACAAATTCTAAAAAAATGTATTTTAATTCTGATGGAATTGATTTAAATAACTGGAAATTAAATCTTATTGAAAATGGCGAAGTACTAGATTTAAACTTATTTTTTGATAAAGTAAAAGAATTGAATTATCGAAATAGTATTTTTGTTGACAACACTGCTAATGAAAAAATATCAACATTATATGCAGATTATTTAAAAAACAGTATTGCAGTAGTTACCTGTAATAAAATTGCATGTTCTTCGGAATATAGCAATTATCAAGAATTAAAATATTTATCAAAAAAATACAATGCACCATTTTTGTTTGAAACCAATGTTGGTGCAGGCTTACCAATTATTGACACTCTCAAAAATTTAATTTTATCTGGTGATAAAATCAATAAAATTCAGGCTGTTTTGTCAGGAAGTTTGAACTTTATATTTAATAATTTTAATGCAGAAAACTCATTTTATAATGTTGTAAAAGAAGCAGGTGTTCAAGGTTTTACTGAACCAGATCCTAGAATAGATTTAAGTGGTGTAGATGTGATGCGTAAAATTCTTATTTTGGCTAGAGAAAGTGGAAATGTTTTGGAATTAAATGATATTAAAAACGAATCTTTCTTACCAAAAGAATCTAACGAGGCTGATTCTGTAGAATATTTTTTAGCTACTTTAAAATCAAATGCTTCTCATTTTAACGAAATTAGATTGAAAGCCGAAAAAGAAAATTGTCGTTTAAAATATGTTGCAGAGTTTGATAACGGAGTTGGGAAAGTTGGATTGCAACACATTCCTTCTGACCATCCATTCTATAATTTAGATGGTTCTGATAACATTGTGTTATTTTTTACCGATAGATATAACAAGCAACCTCTAATAATTAAAGGTGCAGGTGCAGGAGCTGATGTGACAGCGTCAGGTTTATTTGCAGACATTATTAGAATTGGTAATAAATAGTTGATTATGAATGAAATAAAAATATTTTCTCCTGCAACTGTAGCCAATGTTTCATGTGGATTTGATGTTCTAGGTTTCTGTTTAGATAGTGTTGGTGATGAAATGATTATTCGCAAGACTCCCGAAAAAGGTGTTAGAATTACTAAAATTGAAGGTGCAGATTTACCTTTTGAAACAAATAAAAATGTTGCAGGAGTTGCTGCTTTGGCAATTTTGGAAGCTTCAAATGCAAGTTTTGGAGTTGAAATAGAAATTTATAAAAAGATAAAACCGGGAAGTGGTATTGGAAGTTCTTCTGCTAGTGCTTCTGGTGTTGTATTTGCAATTAATGAATTACTAGGAAAACCGTTCAACAACGAACAATTAACATTGTTTGGGATGAAAGGTGAGGCCGTTGCAAGTGGCGTTGAACACGCTGATAATGTTGCTCCAGGAATATTTGGAGGATTTACTTTGGTAAAAAGTGTTAACCCATTAAAAATAATTGGGTTGCCTACTCCAACTAAATTATACGCAACAATTATTCTTCCAAAAATAGAAATAAAAACTTCTGAAGCTAGAGCAATTTTACCTAAGCAAATAGACTTATCAAATGCAATAAAACAATGGGCAAATGTTGGAAGTTTAGTTAGTAGCTTATACACGTCTGATTATGATTTAATTGCCGATTCTCTAAGTGATTATATCATTGAACCATATCGTTCTCGATTGATTCCACATTTTGATAAAGTAAAAAATACCATGATAAATGCAGGAGCATTAGGTTGTGGGATTTCAGGCTCTGGACCATCTATATTTTCTTTATCAAAAGGATTAGAAACGGCAACTAAAGTTGCTAAAGCAATTGAAAAAGTGTACAATAAAACAGGGATTGAATTTGAGATTTATATATCAAAAATTAATACTGAAGGAGTAAAAACAATAAGCTAAATGAAATACCACAGTCTAAATAATAATTCATCAAAAGTTTCCTTTCAAGAAGCCGTTATAAAAGGATTAGCGCCAGATAAAGGGCTATATTTTCCAGATAACATAACTCAATTAGATGTTTCTTTTTTTGAAAATATTGAACACTTTTCAAACAATGAAATTGCTTATGAATTAATTAAACAATTTATAGGTGATGAAATACCAACTGATACTCTAAAAGAAATTATTGCTGATGTTTTATCGTTTGATTTTCCACTAATTGAAATTGAAAAGGATATATATTCTTTGGAGTTATTTCATGGACCAACGATGGCGTTTAAAGATGTTGGTGCTCGTTTTATGGCGAAATGTTTATCTTATTTTAATAAAGAAAACCCAAATAAAGTCACAATACTTGTTGCCACTTCTGGAGATACTGGAGGAGCTGTTGCAAGTGGATTTCTTGGTGTAGAAGGCGTAAACGTTGTTATATTATATCCAAGTGGAAAAGTAAGCGATGTGCAAGAAAAACAACTAACAACACTTGGAAAAAACATCAAAGCATTAGAAGTTGATGGTGTTTTTGATGATTGTCAAGCAATGGTAAAAAAGGCTTTTTTAGACAATTCTATTACCGATAAAATGCAATTAACATCCGCAAACTCAATTAATATCGCACGTTGGCTACCTCAAATGTTTTATTTCGCTTTTGCATATAAACAATTAAAAGACAAGTCAAAAAAGTTAGTCTTTTCTGTTCCAAGTGGAAATTATGGTAATATTTGTGCGGGAATGATGGCACAAAAATTAGGGTTACCTATTGATTTCTTTATTGCCGCCACAAATGCAAATAATGCTGTAACTTCATATTTAGAAACTGGAAATTACCGACCAAAACCATCAGTGCAAACCATTTCAAGTGCAATGGATGTTGGTGATCCAAGTAATTTTATCAGAATAGAAAAATTACATGACAATGATTTTAAGAAATTAAAAAGTAACCTTCGCTCCTATTCTTTTACTGATGATGAAACTCGCAAGGCACTATTAGATTTGTATAACAATCATGATTACATTGCAGACCCTCACGGAGCAGTTGGTTATCTTGGTGCTAAAGAATGTTTAAAAACGAATACTGATTCACAATGTATCTTTTTAGAAACTGCACATCCTGTCAAGTTTTTACCTGTAATTGATGTGGAAATTGCTTCAAAAATTGAAATTCCAGTACAAATTAAAACTATTTTTGAGAAAGAAAAAATTGCCATTCAAGCAAGTGAATATAGCGATTTAAAGTTATTTCTCTTAAAAAAAAATGCTTTTTAAATCTACCCATTCGTTTTTGTAACTTACAGAGAATTTGTTTTGTGCCTAATTATTAGTATATTTCACAAAATTAACTAAAACACAAACAAAATGAAAAAATTAGTAGCAGAATTTATTGGAACAGCATGGCTTGTTCTTGGTGGATGTGGAAGCGCCGCTTTGGCAGCAGGATTTCCAGATTTAGGAATCGGATTTGCAGGTGTAGCACTTGCTTTTGGACTTACAGTTGTTACAATGGCATATGCAATTGGACACATTTCAGGATGTCATTTGAATCCCGCAGTATCAATTGGACTATGGGCTGGAGGAAGATTTGATGCAAAAGATTTATTGCCATACATTGTTGCGCAAGTCCTTGGAGGGATTGCAGGAGCGGGAATTTTATACCTAATTGTAACAGGAAACGGAAGCGCTATTGGTGACTTTGCAGCAAACGGTTACGGAGCACATTCTCCTGGAGGTTATAGTATGCAAGCAGCATTAATCACAGAAGTGGTAATGACGTTCTTTTTCTTGATTATTATTATAGGAGCGACACACTCTAAAGCTCCTAAATATTTAGCAGGTTTAGCTATTGGTCTTGGATTGACATTGATTCATTTGATTAGTATCCCTGTTACAAATACCTCTGTAAACCCAGCGAGAAGTACTTCTCAAGCATTATTTGTTGGAGATTGGGCTACAGGACAATTATGGTTATTCTGGGTTGCTCCTATTGTTGGTGCAATTTTAGCTGGAGTTGTTTACAAATATTTATCTCCTGAAAAATAGAGAAACAAACTATATTAGAATAAAAAAAGGAGCAAATTGCTCCTTTTTTATTTATAAATATTTTTATATTAATCTAGTTTAGGCAATTTGAATGCATTTAAAATACTTTCTTCTTTCATCATTTCTTCAATATCATCAGAAGTTCTCGGCGCCATTCCAGAGAAATTTACTGGATCATCTTTGGTAACCAAAATACAATCTTCAATGCGTACTGCAATTCCCCACCATTTTTCATCACAAGGACTTCCTTCAGGAATATAAATTCCAGGTTCAACAGTGTGGATTTGCAAAAAATATAGCAACACTATTTTCTGGCATAGATTTGCATAGTAATTATCTTCTTTGCCGATGAAAATCAGATGATAAATAATCTTGTGGTAGATCAGTTTGGGCAAAAGTTACTAATGTTAGTAAAAAAATAATTACTCTAAAAAGTATTTTAGGGGTCATTTTTTCTTGATTTTAGAATTCAAATATAATAAACATTAATTTATCAAATAAAACATTAACAAAACTTTAATCTTTCAATCAATATTTTATAAATTTGCTATAACTTAACAAACAATAAAAACCTCTTGACTGCGCTCGAGAACTAAACAATAAGAATAAAAAATATGAGAAATACAGCATTAACGGATATTCATGAGGCTCTTGGAGCAAAATTAGTACCTTTTGCAGGTTATAATATGCCTGTTTCATATGAAGGGGTAAACGCAGAACATGAAACAGTTAGAAATGGTGTTGGCGTTTTTGATGTCTCGCATATGGGAGAATTTTTAATTGAAGGCGAAAATGCCTTAAAATTAATTCAAAAAGTAACTTCTAATGACGCTTCTAAACTGCAAGTCGGTGATGCTCAGTACTCATGTATGCCAAATAAAGATGGTGGAATTGTAGATGATTTAATATGTTATAGAGTTCATGAAAACACTTATTTATTAGTTGTAAATGCTTCTAATATTGAAAAAGATTGGAATTGGATTTCGTCTTATAATGTAACTACAAATGCTGAAATGAAAGATTTATCAGAAGGTTATTCTTTATTGGCAATTCAAGGTCCAAAAGCAGTTGAAGCGATGCAACCATTAACTTCTGTAGATTTATCAAAAATTGATTTTTACACGTTTAAAGTGGCAGATTTTGCTGGAGTTGAGAACGTAATTATCTCTGCAACAGGCTATACAGGATCTGGAGGAATTGAGATATATTGTAAAAATAACGAAGTTGAACAAGTGTGGAACAAGGTTTTTGAAGCTGGAAAAGCATACGGAATTAAGCCAATTGGTTTGGCTGCACGTGACACATTGCGTTTAGAAATGGGTTATTGCTTATATGGAAACGATATTAACGACACAACATCTCCAATTGAAGCAGGACTTGGATGGATTACCAAGTTCACTAAAGACTTTGTAAACTGTGAAGCCTTAGCAAAAGAAAAAGAGCATAAACCAAAACGCAGATTGGTTGCCTTTGAATTAGACGACCGAGGAATTCCGCGTCAAGACTATGATATTGTTGATGGCAACGGACACAAAATTGGTGTGGTAACTTCAGGAACTATGAGTCCGAGTTTAAAAAAAGGTATTGGAATGGGTTATGTACCGAGAATTATGGCAAAATCTGGTAGTAAAATTTATATCCAAGTTCGTAAAAAAGCAATTCCTGCAACGGTTGTGAGATTGCCTTTTTATAAAGGGTAAATTTAACCTTTCTCAGGAAATTTCCCTTTTATATCCTTATAAAAATTATGAATAAAAATAAAATCTTTTTCCATATTATCAGTTATATAAAAAGGTGTTGAAAGTGCTACTTGTTTCCTTCCAAAATCAAGTGTAAACATCACAATTGGAACGTTTGCGCCTTTGGCAATATAGTAAAATCCTGTTTTCCACTTTTTGACTTTTTTGCGTGTTCCTTCAGGAGATAGCGCCAATCTAAACTCATTATTACGCTCAAATGTTTGCACAATTGCATCAACCAAATTATTGCTTTTACTTCTATCAACAGGAGTTCCGCCCAACCATCTAAAAACAAAACCAAAAGGTGGTTTAAAAAGTGTATCTTTTCCTATAAAGTTTATCTTTTCTTGTGCAATACTTCTCACCAACATACCAAGCACAAAATCATGCCAACTTGTATGCGGTGCACCAATAAGAATGTACTTCTTGAGTTCTTTTGGGAACTCTCCGACTATTTTCCAACCGAAAATTGTTGAGAATATAAATTTTGATATGAATTTCATTAATAAAAATATACGTTTTGATTATGCATACAAATATAAAACTCTTAATTTTATAATCTAATATTTTTATGCAATGAACGAATTAATTATTTACCTTATAATCGGAATTTTAGCACTTATAATTGGTTTTGTAATAGGCAAGTTACTTGCTAAAGGTTCGTTTGAAAGTGTAAAAACTTCTTTAGAAAACAGTAATCAATTACTTGAAGATACTAAAAAAAGCACTTCTACAACTATAGATGAATTAAGACAAGAGTATAAAGATATTCAAGTAGAGAAAGAAGATATACTCCGTGTAAATATCCGTCAAGATGAAGTATTAAAAAATTTACAAGAAAAATTAACAACTCAAAAACAAGAAGTTGAGCATTTGCAAGAAAAATTTACCAAAGAATTTGAAAATCTTGCTAATAAAATATTAGAAGAAAAATCGACAAAATTTGCAGAACAAAATAATAAGAGTTTGCAAGAGATATTGAATCCGTTACAAAAAAATATTGAAAAGTTTGAAAAGAAGGTTGAAGACACACATAAAGAAAGTATTGATCGTCATGCAGCACTTCGCCAACAAATAGTCGGTTTAAAAGAATTAAATGCGCAAATGAGCAAAGAAACTATCAATCTTACAAAAGCATTGAAAGGTGACTCAAAAACGCAAGGTAATTGGGGAGAATTGGTCTTAGAGCGTGTATTGGAAAAATCTGGATTAGAAAAAGGAGTTACGTATGAATTAGAAAAAAGTTTTGTTGACGAAACTGGAAAACAGCAACGTTTACGTCCTGATGTCATCATTCATTTACCAGATAATAAGAAAATGATTGTCGATTCTAAAGTTTCTTTAACGGCCTATGAGCAGTTTGTAAATGCTGATAATGAGGACGAACAAGAACTATTTTTAAAAGAGCATATTGCCTCATTAAATCGTCATGTTAATCAACTAAGTGATAAAAGATATGAAGATATTTATAAAATAGAATCTCCTGATTTTGTATTGCTTTTTATTCCGATTGAACCTGCATTTGCAATTGCAATAAACAATGATAACCAACTGTATAACAAGGCGTTTGAAAAAAATATTGTGATTGTTACTCCTTCTACATTATTAGCTACTTTAAAGACTATTGATAGTATGTGGAATAATGAAAAACAACAACGAAACGCTCTTGAAATTGCACGTCAAGCAGGAGCACTTTATGATAAATTTGAAGGTTTAATTTCTAATTTAACCAAAGTTGGTAAAAAAATGGACGAAGCGAAAAGCGAATATAAAGGTGCGATGAATAAATTGGTTGAAGGACGTGGAAACTTAATTACATCTGTAGAAAAAATTAAGAAACTCGGTGCAAAAGCAAAAAAATCACTTTCTGATAAAATTATTCAACGTGCAAATGAGGATGAGTAAAAAAATCCGGTTAATAGCGAATTTTTTATTATAAAATTCTTCGCTTTGTCTTGAGCGATAGTAGAAAGACTCAGAATGGCAATTTTATTTAAAAAGCGGTCGATGGCTCATCATTGTATGAACTTTTGCACCTACAGTTTCTAAAGTAGCGTCATTTTCATGATTTTGAAGCACTTCATCAATCAAAGTCACAATAGCATCCATATCATTTTCAAGCATTCCACGAGTTGTAATTGCAGCAGTTCCAATACGAATTCCACTTGTTATAAAAGGTGACTTGTCGTCAAACGGAACCATATTTTTGTTTACAGTAATATCAGCCTTTACCAAAGCATTTTCGGCTACTTTTCCAGAAATATTTTTATTTCTAAGGTCAATTAACATCATGTGATTGTCTGTACCTCCAGAAATCAATTTATAGCCTCTCTTTACAAATGCTTTTGCCATCGCAGCAGCATTTTTCTTTAATTGGAGTTGATAATGCAAAAACTCATCTGTTAATGCTTCTTTAAAAGCAACTGCTTTTGCAGCAATCACATGTTCCAAAGGTCCTCCTTGCATTCCTGGAAAAACAGCAGAGTTCATAATAGATGACATCATTTTTGGCTTGCCACTTTTTAAGGTTTCTCCCCAAGGGTTTTCAAAATCTTTGCCTAGCATGATCATTCCTCCTCTTGGACCACGTAAAGTCTTGTGAGTTGTTGTTGTAACAATATGACAATGAGGCATTGGATCGTTTAAAATTCCTTTTGCAATCAATCCTGCTGGATGAGAAATATCTCCCATTAAAAGTGCTCCAACACTATCTGCTATTTCTCTAAAACGTTTGAAATCTATATCTCTTGAATATGCTGAAGCACCTGCAATAATTAATTGCGGTTTTTCTTTTAATGCTGTTTCTTGAATTTTATTGTAATTCAAAATACCTGTTTCCTCTTCTACTCCATAAAAAGAAGTTTCAAATAATTTTCCTGAAAAATTTACTGGCGAACCGTGTGTTAAATGCCCTCCATGAGATAAATCGAAGCCTAAAATTTTATCTCCAGGTTTTAGCACTGCATGATATACCGCAGCATTGGCCTGACTTCCAGAGTGAGGCTGCACATTTACATATACTGCACCAAACAATTCTTTGGCTCTATCAATCGCAATTTGTTCTACAACATCTACAACTTCACAACCACCATAATAACGCTTATTTGGATATCCTTCGGCGTACTTATTAGTTAAGACAGACCCTGTTGCCTCCATAACTTGCTCACTTACAAAGTTTTCTGAAGCAATCAATTCAATTCCGTTTAATTGTCTATTTCTCTCGTCTTCTATTAAGTCAAAAATGAATTGGTCTCGTTGCATATTTAATTCTATTTAAGAATAGTTAAATTTTTAGCAAAAATAGTAATTTTAGTTGTTAAACCCCAAGAAACTTTTATATTTGGCATGAACAAAAATAGACTCCAAAATATGAAAATTATAGCAAATAATCCGCAAAGAAAATCTTGGTTAAACGTAGAAAAAAACTCTGACTTTCCTATTCAGAACATTCCTTTTGGTGTTTTTATTACCAAAGATGACATCATCACAATAGGAACAAGAATTGGAGATTATGCCATTGATTTAGGAGCACTTCATCAAATGGGATATTTTAAAGAAATTCCATTGACTGATGATGTTTTTTTACAAGACACCTTAAATGATTTTATTGCCTATGGTCGTAAAACATGCCGATTGGTTAGAAATCGTATTGCTGAATTATTTGACGAAAACAATTTGGAATTAAAAAATAACAAAGACCATAAGAGTCATATTATTTTTACGATGGATGAAATCGAGATGCAATTACCTGTTGATATTGGTGATTACACAGACTTTTATTCGAGTAAAGAGCACGCAACTAATGTCGGAATTATGTTTAGAGGAAAAGAAAATGCATTGATGCCAAATTGGTTACATATTCCTGTTGGTTATCATGGTCGCTCCTCTTCTATTGTTGTTTCTGGAACACCAATACATAGACCTTACGGACAAACACTTCCTTTGGGCAAAACACAGCCTGTTTTTGGAGCATCACAACGTATTGATATGGAACTCGAAACTGCTTTTATTACAACCGCAGCAAATCATCTTGGAGAATCAATTTCTGTTGATAAGGCCGAAGAGTATATCTTCGGAATGGTTGTATTTAATGATTGGAGCGCAAGAGATATTCAAAAATGGGAATATGTACCATTAGGACCATTCTTAGGTAAAAGTTTTGCTTCTACTATTTCTCCTTGGATTGTTACGATGGATGCTTTAGAACCTTTCAGATGTCAAAGTCCGAAACAAAAAGTAACGCCTTTACCATATTTACAACAAAAAAGAAGTGATAACAGTTATGATATCAAATTACAAGCGATTTTAGAAACTGAAAATGGTGAAAAAAATTTGTTATCAACATCTAACTTTAAATATATGTATTGGACGATGGCGCAACAGTTGGCGCATCAAACAATAAATGGCTGTAATGTACGCTCAGGAGATATGATGGGAAGTGGCACAATATCAGGACCAACAAAAGATAGTTATGGCTCTATGCTTGAATTGACTTGGGCTGGAAAAAATCCTATTACTTTAAAAGACGGTACAACACGCGTTTTCTTTAATGATGGCGACACTATAATTTTACATGTACAAACTAACAAGCAAAGACTTACTTTTTACTTATATCAAATAAAAGAGGCTATTGTCAAAATGATGAAGTTCGCATAGGTTTTGGTGAATGTGAAGGAAAAATTCTTCCTGCTAAATAAACTTACTCTTATGTAGTTATAGAAGCATTAACAAGAGTTTGACAGCTTATTTGCAAAATTGATTATATCTTCTTCCGTTTTCATTATATGAACTATAATCTTAAGTTCAATTAGCAAATGCAACTTTTTAGGATTCATTTGGCGTATCTATTTTTATCAATATTGAAATTTAAAAAAGTATAAAAATTTGATAGTTATTGTGTATTGTAGCCATTTTCAATAATAGGCTCGGCTTTTAACATTTCACTAATTTTTACTAAATTAACTTGCTTTCCTTTCTCTTCATATATTAATTTGAATTCTTCATTTTCTTCAAAAATTTTTAATAAACGCTTGTTTTAATGAACTTTATCATACGATATGTAAAGGTTAGTCAAAATAATTGAGAAAGTCAAGTTTGAGTATGTGAAAGAAAAACAGTATCTTTAAAAAATAACCATTTATTATCTTATTATAATTTCTACTCATTATTTTTTTATTTAAGTCATGAAAAACATCGTTACAATTTTAATTATTTGTATTCTACTTATTTCTTGCGGTGGATCACAAAAAGCAGCCAGTGCGATAAACTCAGGCTTTCTGTTTTTTTTGGTCAAAACTATCAACAAGCCTTTGATTTAGCTATTGCAGAACTCAGTAAAAATAAAACGAAAAGCAGTAGCCAAAAAAATATACCAATTTTAAAAGAGGCATACGAAAAAGCATTATTAAAAGACAACGGAATTAACTTTTCTGCGTTGGAAATATCTGTTTTTGAAAAACAAACTACCAATGAACTTTATCATACGATATGTAAAGGTTAGTCAAAATAATTGAGAAAGTCAAGTTTGAGTATGTGAAAGAAAAACAGTATCTTTAAAAAATAATTATTTAAGTCATGAAAAACATCGTTACAATTTTAATTATTTGTATTCTACTTATTTCTTGCGGTGGATCACAAAAAGCAGCCAGTGCGATAAACTCAGGAAACTATCAACAAGCCTTTGATTTAGCTATTGCAGAACTCAGTAAAAATAAAACGAAAAGCAGTAGCCAAAAAAATATACCAATTTTAAAAGAGGCATACGAAAAAGCATTATTAAAAGACAACGGAGAAATATCTGTTTTTGAAAAACAAGCTACCAAGTATAATTTACAGGGCATTTATCATAAATATTTATTGATGGATCTTCGTCAGGATGAAGTTAAAGCGTTACAACCATTACATTATGATGGCAAAGAATATACTTTTTCGTTTAAAGATTATTCTAAAAAAACAGCGAAAGCAAAATATAATTTATCAAAATATTTATATGATGAGTCTAGATCTTTACTATCTTCTTCAAGTAAAGAAGATGCACGATTGGCTCATAAAAATTTAGAAATATTGCTTTATGATTTAAGAACTGATTATAAAAACGATATTCAAAATTTGCTTGATCGAGCAACAAAAAAAGCAAGTAGTTTTGTATTAGTAACACTTAATAACAAGATTAACAGCCAACTACAAGATTCTACTTCAAGAAGTGAAATAACTAATTTCAAAAAAATTAACACCAGTAATTTCAATAATTCATGGGTAATTTTTCATGAGAAAAAGGATTATAATACTCAATATGATTATTTAGTAAACTTCACTTTAGATAAATTACAATTTGTCCCTGAAACATTAAATCAACAAAAAGTAGCGCAAAAAAAGCGTGTGCAAGATGGATGGAAGTTTACCTATGATGCCAAGGGAAATGTAATGAAAGATAAAGAAGGTAATGATATCAAAGAGGCGAAATATGTTGATGTAGCGGCTGAAGTTCAATTATTCCAACAAGTTAAATCTGCAACAATAACTGGTTCTTTGACTATTAAAAACTCTAAAACAGGTGAAGTAGTAAATACAAACCCACTAAATGGCGAAGCAAAATTGGAGAATGTATATGCTAAATATCGAGGAGATCAAAGGGCTATTGAAGAAAAGTATTATGATGCATTAAATAAAAAAGAAGCCCAATTACCTGCAGATGAAGTTTTTAAGAAATACGCTTTAGATAACTTAAAAAAGCAAGCAGTGGGAATTTTAAATCAACAGAAATTCTAGAAACTACACATAAATTTTCAAGTCTATACTCATAATATCATAATGTGATGCAAACGCAACTGCAATTTCATTTTTGATAACCAATAATTGTGGAGATTGGTGGATTACTTGAAATTGATAGCCAACTTCGTTTGAAATTTCTCTAAAACTCAACAAATCTAAGTAATAGACTTTTAAAGTTGATAATTCTTCGTCAAATGAATTCTCAAATTTCTTTAAGACTCCTCTACTTATTCCACAACTAGTAGAATGTTTAAAAATGGCAATAGATTCGGTTTTTGAAAGTTCTTTAATTTCTTCCAACTGCTTCAATGAATTCAAAGGAATCCAATTTACATTACTTTTAATTATTTCCTTTTCTGCATTACTCGTTCTAAATATATTGCTAAATAAACCCATATTTTTTTTATTATAAGCCGCAAATATATACATTACTTTCAAAACCGCCAATTTGTCTTGTAACCTCCTTAAAAACAGGACATTTTGACTTATTTTAAACCAACTAATACATTGGAATGTTATTTGAAGTATCCTTTTTGAATTTAAATAAAAAACGTTATGACTTTTAATAATTTCACTATAAAATCACAAGAAGTTGTACAAAAATCTCAGCAAATTGTACAAGAACTTGGTCAACAAGAAATAAAGAATGCTCATATATTGAAAGGCATTTTTGAAGTTGATGAAAACGTTATTCCATTTATTCTAAACAAATTAGGTGTGAATATTTCTATCCTAAAAAAAACATTAGATACCATTATAGAAAGTTTCTCTAAAGTTGAAGGAGGAGAAATCATGTTTTCACGTGAAGCAAGTAAAATGCTTTTAGATGCAGATAGCATTGCAAAAAAAATGAAGGATGAATATGTTTCTATTGAGCATTTACTTTTGGCAATATTAAATTCTAAAGGAGATGCAACTCAATTAATGAAAGACAATGGAATCAATGAAAAAGATTTAAAATTGGCTATTGAAGAATTGCGAAAAGGAGAAAATGTGACCTCTCAAAATGCAGAAGAAACTTACAACTCGCTTAATAAATATGCCAAAAATTTAAACGAATTAGCAAAAACAGGAAAACTAGACCCTGTTATTGGTCGAGATGAAGAAATAAGAAGAATTTTACAAATTCTTACAAGACGTACCAAAAACAATCCAATCTTAGTCGGTGAACCAGGAACTGGAAAAACTGCCATTGCAGAAGGTCTTGCACATCGAATTATTAGAGGTGACGTCCCTGAAAATCTAAAAAATAAAATCGTTTTCTCATTAGATATGGGAGCCTTAATAGCAGGAGCAAAATTTAAAGGAGAATTTGAAGAACGTTTAAAGGCGGTAATTAAAGAAGTAACTTCAGCTGATGGAGATATCGTTTTATTCATTGACGAAATCCATACTCTTGTAGGTGCTGGAGGAGGTCAAGGCGCTATGGATGCCGCAAACATCTTAAAACCAGCATTAGCACGTGGAGAATTACGTGCTATTGGAGCAACTACACTTGATGAATACCAGAAATATTTTGAAAACGACAAAGCTTTAGAACGTCGCTTCCAAAGGGTATTTGTAGATGAACCAGATACTGAAAGTGCAATTTCAATATTACGTGGTATCAAGGATAAATATGAAACACACCATAAAGTCCGCATTAAAGATGATGCTATTATAGCAGCAGTAGAATTATCACAACGCTATATTACCAATCGTTTCTTGCCAGATAAAGCCATTGATTTAATGGATGAAGCGGCATCTAAATTACGTATGGAAATCAATTCTAAGCCAGAAGAATTGGATGTATTGGATAGGAAAATAATGCAATTGGAAATTGAAATTGAAGCAATTAAAAGAGAGAATGATGAAAGCAAATTAAAATCATTACGTATTGATCTTGGAAATTTCAAAGAAGAACGAAATGAAATCAATGCAAAATGGGTGAGCGAAAAAGAAATTGTCGATAAAATTCAAGCCTCAAAGAAAGCCATTGAAAAATTTAAGTTAGACGCTGAACTTGCGGAACGTGAAGGAAATTATGGGTTGGTTGCAGAATTACGCTACGGAAAAATAAAGGATGAAGAAGAAAACTTAGTCATTTATCAAAAAGAAATGGATGACAAAGGAGGAAATTCATTAATCAAAGAAGAAGTTACTAGTGAAGATATTGCTGAGATAATTGCTAAATGGACTGGGATTCCTGTCCAAAAAATGCTGCAAGGCGAACGTGAAAAATTACTCCAACTCGAAGAAGAGTTGCATAAAAAAGTAATTGGTCAAGAAGAAGCAATCCAAGCCGTAGCAGATGCTGTAAGGCGATCTCGTGCTGGATTACAAGATAGTAAAAAACCTATTGGAACGTTCTTATTCTTAGGTACAACAGGTGTTGGAAAGACAGAATTGGCAAAAGCATTGGCAAGCTATATGTTTGACGATGAAAATGCACTAACTAGAATTGACATGAGCGAATATCAAGAACGTCATGCAGTAAGTAGACTCGTTGGTGCACCTCCCGGATATGTTGGATATGATGAAGGTGGCCAACTTACAGAGGCTGTTAGAAGAAAGCCCTACTCTATTGTCTTATTAGATGAAATTGAAAAAGCACATCCTAATACATTTAATATTTTGTTACAGGTATTAGATGAAGGGCGATTGACCGATAATAAAGGAAGGATTGCTGATTTTAAAAATACAATTATCATCATGACTTCTAATATGGGTGCGCATATTATTCAAGAGAATTTTAATGATATGGATATGTCTAAAAGAGAATCAATTACTGAACATACAAAATACGAAGTTGTAGAGCTACTCAAGAAAACCGTTAGACCTGAATTTTTGAATCGAATTGATGAAATAATAATGTTTACTCCTTTAAATCGAGATGAAATCAAACAAATTGTTGAACTACAATTAAAAGGAATTTCTACTATGCTTGCAGATAAAGACATTGTTTTTGATACTACAGATGAAGCAATTAATGCATTAGGTGAGAAAGGTTATGATCCACAATTTGGAGCAAGACCTGTAAAACGTGTCATTCAACGAGAAATCTTAAATAAATTATCTAAAGAATTACTTGCTGGAAAAATAAAGGCTAATACAACCATATTATTGGATGCCTTTGATGGAGAATTCGTGTTTAGAAATAAAAGTAAACCTGAATAAATAAAAAAACCGCCCACTGGCGGTTTTTTTATTTATCTATAGAAATTATACTATTCTTTAATTTCTGGCTTAAAAACAATTTCAAAAGATTTAGCATCATCTAATAATCTTTTTGTAACATCCTGTATGTCCTTAATAGTTATTGAATTAATGATATTTTCAAAATTATCAGGATCATTCATATCATATCCTTCTAAAACATAATTCACTAATAAACTCATTTCATACGAATTGTAGTTTTTTCGATATTCTCTGTTTTTTAACAAGTTTGCAAGTGTTTTATCTAAATCAATTTGATTAATTTCTCCTTTCTTTACCGCTTCCAACTCTTGATAAACAATTTTTATCAAATCTTCTACTTTGTCAGGATTGCAATCAAATCTTATTGATAAATTCCCAAGTTGTTCCGGCTCTTTAACCATATATGCACGAGAACTAGCACCATAAGTTCCACCCTCATCTTCTCTCAAAGTTTCCGTAAATCTTAACTTTAATATAGCACCTAATACATTTAATAATTCTGCGTCTTTTAATGAATATTCCATATCATTCTTAAATGCAATATTTACACTTGCTTTAGGAACTTCCATTTCTAAATAAACATCTCTATCGGTTTTCTTCAAATTCCAATAGGCACTATTTAATACCCATTTTTCTCTTTCAGCACTTGTTGGGATGCTCGCTATGTATTTTTCCAATAATGGAGTTAATTCCTCTTGTTTAACATCTCCAACAATGAAAAAATTGAAATCTGCAGCATTTGCAAAACGAGATTGGTAAATTGACTTTATAGTTTCAAATGAAGACTCATCCACATATTCCTTTGTCATTAAACGTTTTTTAGGATTATTATTCCCATACAACGCAATTGTGATACTATCACTCATTTTAGAAACTAAATCGACGGCATTTTTAATTAAATAATTATCCATGTTTTGCATCAAAACGTTATAACTATTTTCATCAAAACGTGGATTGGTGAATCGTAAATTAACCAATTGTAACATTGTTTCTACATCTTTAGTAGAAGAGAAACCATTTACACTTTCCGTTATTGTACCGATAGTTACAAAACTATTTACAGTTTTACCAACTAATAGTTTTGATAAATCAGTCATAGAGAATTCACCTAGACCAGACATCATAACCATCTCTGCTAAGAATTCATTTGACGCCAAATCCGAATCAGCTAATAATGACTTACCACCATCACTAATTGCTGCTAATCTAACATCATTTTTATTTTTGTCTACAAATTTATAATTCACAGTGATACCATTACTCAATTCAAATACGGTAGCACCAGTTATTTCATTTAAGGTAGCACTTATAATAGTACCAGCATTCAAATCTACACCATCCATTAAAGATCTCGTTTCCGTTTCTTCTACATAGGCTTCAATAGATGCGTCATTTTCTACTTCATTTAGAATAGAAAGAATCTCTTCTTTTGTAATGTTTTTATCTCCCTCAACACCCGTTGCGATAACTGATCTGTTCTTTTCAGTGTACATTTCTTGCAATCTAGCATGAATTTCTTGAGAACTCATTTTAGAAAATAATACCTTCACCAACTCAAATTCCTTTACAATATCTGTCATATGAGCATTTTCAAGATAATTTGATTTCATTATATCAACAATACTTCCATGCGATGCATCATCAATCGTTGCAATCCTATTTTCGTAAGAATTTTCTATTTTAGTCTTAGTTCTATTAATTTCGGCATCTGTAAAGCCAAATTTAACTGCTCTACTAACCTCTGTCAAAACCTCCTTAAAAGCGACTTGTTGCATATTAGGATTTGGACTAATGCCAACAAAAAACACATTATGCAATCTAGTTCTAGCAGAACCACCGTAACTAATGCTGGCAGCATTAAATGAAGACTCAGGATTCAAAGCCAATTCTCTAATTCTTTCAGAAAATATTGAAGATATAATCGAATTTAATAGAGACTCCTGAAGGTCTGCAACATTTTGGTCATCTACTGATTTATCATGGCGGATACGAAATGAAATACTTGAAGTTGCCACTTCTTTATCCATTCCCGTAGCAAACATTAAACGATCATTATCAGGAATGCGAACCACAAATCTTTCTTTTGGTTTATCTACAGTTGGTATATTTGAAAATTTTGTGTTAATTTTTTGTTCCATTTCATCAACATCAATATCTCCAACAATTGCAATTGCTTGCAAATCTGTTCTATACCAATCGTGATAAAAATCACGCAAAGCCTTGTAATCAAAATTATCTACTACACTCATCAACCCTATGGGCATTCTATCTGAATATTTTGAATTATTAAACATCGCCCGAGATGTTTCTTCAAGAATCCGCCTGCTACCACTTTCCCTTGTTCTCCATTCTTCTTTAATCACACCTCGTTCAGAATCAATCTCTTCATCTGTCAACAATAAGTAATTAGACCAATCATGCAATATTTGTAAACCCGTATCTAATAATTCTGGAGTCGTTGGGATATTATGAATGTTGTAAACCGTTTCATCAAACGTAGTATATGCATGAATATCACGACCAAAAGCTAAACCATGTTCTTCCATTTTATCTAATATGCCTTTTCCTGGAAAACTCTCGGTTCCATTAAACGCCATATGTTCTAAGAAATGAGCTAATCCTCTTTGGTCATCATCTTCTAATATTGAACCAACATTTTGAATAATATAAAAGCTAGCTACATCTTTGGCAACATCTGTGCTATGCAGGTAATAAGTCATCCCATTTGTTAATACTCCTTTTTTTATTCTTGTATCTTCTGGTAATGAATCATTTAGATTTAAAGGTTGTTTTTTTACACCACAACTAAAAAGCAACATACAAATTGGTAATAATACAACGTATTTCATATTAATTTTATTTAAGATTATAAGTTAGAAATAAAAATTTTGTTCAAAAATACCTAAAAGCAAACTTTAAATAAAAAATTTAGTTTTTTATTGTGATTAATTTAACACTTCTGCTACTTTTCCCCCTATTTCTAGTAAGAGATTGAAACATTAGAATGAATCAAACAGTTTTTACCGATTCTCACATTATTTCCTACAAAAGTATTTGGTTGTATAATAGTGCTTTCTGCTATTTTAGCAATATCGGAAATAGATTTTTTTGATGCTACAGATGAAGCAATTAATGCATTAGGTGAGAAAGGTTATGATCCACAATTTGGAGCAAGACCTGTAAAACGTGTCATTCAACGAGAAATCTTAAATAAATTATCTAAAGAATTACTTGCTGGAAAAATAAAGGCTAATACAACCATATTATTGGATGCCTTTGGTGGAGAATTCGTGTTTAGAAATAAAAGTAAACCTGAATAAATAAAAAAACCGCCCACTGGCGGTTTTTTTATTTATCTATAGAAATTATACTATTCTTTAATTTCTGGCTTAAAAACAATTTCAAAAGATTTAGCATCATCTAATAATCTTTTTGTAACATCCTGTATGTCCTTAATAGTTATTGAATTAATGATATTTTCAAAATTATCAGGATCATTCATATCATATCCTTCTAAAACATAATTCACTAATAAACTCATTTCATACGAATTGTAGTTTTTTAGATTTTCTCTGTTTTTTAACAAGTTTGCAAGTGTTTTATCTAAATCAATTTGATTAATTTCTCCTTTCTTTACCGCTTCCAACTCTTGATAAACAATTTTTATCAAATCTTCTACTTTGTCAGGATTGCAATCAAATCTTATTGATAAATTCCCAAGTTGTTCCGGCTCTTTAACCATATATGCACGAGAACTAGCACCATAAGTTCCACCCTCATCTTCTCTCAAAGTTTCCGTAAATCTTAACTTTAATATAGCACCTAATACATTTAATAATTCTGCGTCTTTTAATGAATATTCCATATCATTCTTAAATGCAATATTTACACTTGCTTTAGGATCTTCCATTTCTAAATAAACATCTCTATCGGTTTTCTTCAACTTCCAATAGGCACTATTTAATACCCATTTTTCTCTTTCAGCACTTGTTGTTGGGATGCTCGCTATGTATTTTTCCAATAATGGAGTTAATTCCTCTTGTTTAACATCTCCAACAATGAAAAAATTGAAATCTGCAGCATTTGCAAAACGAGATTGGTAAATTGACTTTATAGTTTCAAATGAAGACTCATCCACATATTCCTTTGTCATTAAACGTTTTTTAGGATTATTATTCCCATACAACGCAATTGTGATACTATCACTCATTTTAGAATCTAAATCGACGGCATTTTGAATTAAATAATTATCCATGTTTTGCATCAAAACGTTATAACTATTTTCATCAAAACGTGGATTGGTGAATCGTAAATTAACCAATTGTAACATTGTTTCTACATCTTTAGTAGAAGAGAAACCATTTACACTTTCCGTTATTGTACCGATAGTTGCAAAACTCTTTGCAGTTTTACCAACTAATAATTTTGATAAATCAGTCATAGAGAATTCACCTAGACCAGACATCATAACCATCTCTGCTAAGAATTCATTTGACGCCAAATCCGAATCAGCTAATAATGACTTACCACCATCACTAATTGCTGCTAATCTAACATTATTTTTATTTTTGTCTACAAATTTATAATTCACAGTGATACCATTACTCAATTCAAATACGGTAGCACCAGTTATTTCATTTAAAGTAGCACTTATAATAGTACCAGCATTCAAATCTACACCATCCATTAAAGATCTCGTTTCCGTTTCTTCTACATAGGCTTCAATAGATGCGTCATTTTCTACTTCATTTAGAATAGAAAGAATCTCTTCTTTTGTAATGTTTTTATTTCCCTCAACACTCGTTGCGATAACTGATCTGTTCTTTTCAGTGTACATTTCTTGCAATCTAGCATGAATTTCTTGAGAACTCATTTTAGAAAATAATGCCTTCACCAACTCAAATTCCTTTACAATATCTGTCATATGAGCATTTTCAAGATAATTTGATTTCATTATATCAACAATACTTCTATGCGATGCATCATCAATCGTTGCAATCCTATTTTCGTAAGAATTTTCTATTTTAGTCTTAGTTCTATTAATTTCGGCATCTGTAAAGCCAAATTTAACTGCTCTACTAACCTCTGTCAAAACCTCCTTAAAAGCGACTTGTTGCATATTAGGCTTTGGACTAATGCCAACAAAAAACACATTATGCAATCTAGTAGAACCACCGTAACCAATGCTAGCACCATTAAATGAAGACTCAGGATTCAAAGCCAATTCTCTAATTCTTTCAGAAAATATTGAAGATATAATCGAATTTAATAGAGACTCCTGAAGGTCTGCAACATTTTGGTCATCTACTGATTTATCATGGCGGATACGAAATGAAATACTTGAAGTTGCAACTTCTTTATCCATTCCCGCAGCAAACATTAAACGATCATTATCAGGAATGCGAACCACAAATCTTTCTTTTGGTTTATCTACAGTTGGTATATTTGAAAATTTTGTGTTAATTTTTTGTTCCATTTCATCAACATCAATATCTCCAACAATTGCAATTGCTTGCAAATCTGTTCTATACCAATCGTGATAAAAATCACGCAAAGCCTTGTAATCAAAATTATCTACTACACTCATCAACCCTATGGGCATTCTATCTGAATATTTTGAATTATTAAACATCGTCGGAGATGTTTCTTCACGAATCCGCCTGCGACCATTTTGCCTTGTTCTCCATTCTTCTTTAATCACACCTCGTTCAGAATCAATCTCTTCATCTGTCAACAATAAGTAATTAGACCAATCATGCAATATTTGTAAACCCGTATCTAATAATTCTGGAGTCG
Source organism: Urechidicola sp. (assembly GCA_965248525.1). Lineage (GTDB taxonomy): Bacteria > Bacteroidota > Bacteroidia > Flavobacteriales > Flavobacteriaceae > Urechidicola. Next base: position 61,054 of record CBDFJO010000002.1, read on the forward strand.
TTGGGATATTATCAATGTTGTAAACCGTTTCATCAAACGAAGTATATGCATTAATATCACCACCAAAAGCTAAACCATGTTCTTGCATTTTATCTAATATGCCTTTTCCTGGAAAACTCTCGGTTCCATTAAACGCCATATGTTCTAAGAAATGAGCTAATCCTCTTTGGTCATCATCTTCTAATATTGAACCAACATTTTGAATAATATAAAAGCTAGCTACATCTTTGGCAACATCTGTGCTATGCAGGTAATAAGTCATCCCATTTGTTAATACTCCTTTTTTTATTCTTGTATCTTCTGGTAATGGATTATTTAGATTTAAAGGTTGTTTTTTTACACCACAACTAAAAAGCAACATACAAATTGGTAATAATACAACGTATTTCATATTAATTTTATTTAAGATTATAAGTTAGAAATAAAAATTTTGTTCAAAAATACCTAAAAGCAAACTTTAAATAAAAAATTTAGTGTTTTATTGTGATTAATTTAACACTTCTGCTACTTTTCCCCCTATTTCTAGTAAGAGATTGAAACATTAGAATGAATCAAACAGTTTTTACCGATTCTCACATTATTTCCTACAAAAGTATTTGGTTGTATAATAGTGCTTTCTGCTATTTTAACAATATCGGAAATAGATTTTTTTGATGATATAAATGAATTGAAGTGCTTTGTAAGTTTATTGAAATCACGAAAAGAAAATAAAACTGGCGAAGATAAACATCAGAAAGTAAAAAAAGAGAGGACTACTAATTAAAATTCTTATTGCTCTTAAATATCTTACTACTCTTCCTGTTTTGAAGTTGTTTTAAACAAAAAATCCTACCAATTGGCAGGATTTAAATTTTATATAAACAGTTATTATTGTTTTACTTCTGTGCTTTTATAATTAAACAGGTAATCAACATCAAACTCCTTTACTTCTCCTAACTTCTCCAATGCCTTCATATTCATATCCTTTTTGTTGCCAATAACAAGCGAAGTGTAATTTCCTCCCTTAATATTACTTGCAAAGAATGTTGCCAAGTCTTTCATCGTCATATTTTGAACTTCGTTATAGATTTCCTCTCTATTATCATTTTCAATTCCTTTATCTTTTAATTCTTGATATGACCAAAAAATATTTGATTTATTAATACGCTGTGCAGCAATTTTCTTTAATGTTGCTTTCTTTGCAGACTCAAATTGTTGCTCTGCTTCTGGCATATTATTCATCAAATCTAACATTGCATCAACTGCTTGTGGCAACTTGTTTGCTTGTGTACCAACATACGCCAAAACATAGTCTGAATCTCCTTTTTTACTCGCATTTGAATATGTAGAAAAAGCAGAATATGCCAATGATTTAGATTCTCTAATTTCTTGGAATACTATTGAAGATAATCCGCTACCAAAATAAGAGTTAAATACTCTTGAGTGTGCTAATTTCTTAGCGTCAAAAACATCTTTCTTTGCTACAAATACTATTTCAGATTGTACCATATCAAAATCAACAAAGTTTACCTTCCCTCCTGTTTCTAACTCTGTGTATTTTACTGGAGTTGGATAATCTTTTAATTTTGCAGGTACTGTATGCAATTCGTTTAATGCTGTTTTTGCAGTTACCAAATCTTTACCATAATAGAAAATACGTTGTTTATAATTTCTTAAATCTTTTACAATTTCAACCAATTCTGCCGGATCTGTTTTTGCCAATTCCTCAGCATTATATATATTTCTTAAACGTGAATTTTCACCATATTTACTATAATTGAATAATCCATTCCAAAGGATATTACCTTTTTCAACTTTCCTGTCTGCTCTTCCTTTTAAGATTGTAGCTATATACTTATCGTACGCTTCTTGGTCTGCAACAGCATTTGACCATAAGCCTTCTAATAAATCTAACCCTTTAGCAAGGTTATCTTTAATCCCAGAAATATATACAGAAGAACGATCTCCTCCTGTATTTACTCCATAATTAATTCCTAATTTATAGAACTCTTTCTTTAATTCATCTGGAGATAATTTATCTGTTCCTAAATAGTTTAAGTAACCAACTGCCAATGCTAATTTTTTATCATGATCTTTTCCCATATCAAAAATAATATTCAAATTGAATAAGTCATTATTTTCGTTTTCAATATGTGAAACTTCGATTCCGCTATCAAGATTAGAAGTTTTAATTCTCTCTTTATAATCAATAAATAAAGGCTTAATATCTTCTGATTCCATTTTACTAAATGACTTGATAAACTCAGATTTTTTATCTCTATTTAAACTGATTGGTGTAATTCCAGGATTCGCAACTTTAGCAATTTTATCATCTTTTCCTTGACGCTTATAAATAACTACGTAGTTTTCGCCATAAAATTGGTTAGCAAAATCCATTATCTCTTGTTTAGTGATTTTTCTCAAATCATCTAAAAAAGCAACTTTATCATTCCAATTTTGCCTATGGATAAAAGCATTATAATAAGCACTTGCCAAAGCTGTACTTCCCTCAAACTGTCTTGTTTGATTTAATTTTAAATCATTAATTACAGCTTCAAGCAACCATTCATCAAAATTTCCTGCTTTTAGATTTTCAATTTCAGCAAATAATAATTCTTTAACTTCATCAAGTGATTGTCCTGCTTTTGGTGTACCATTAAAAAAATGATAACCGTAATCATTTAAGAATGTTGGCGAACAATTTCCTCGTTGCATTGATTGTTTTTGATTGATATTTAAATCAATTAATCCTGCATTACCATTTGCCAATATCATATCAGCCATTGTCAATAGTTTCTCCTCTTGAGTTCCCATACCTTGAGATCTATACGCAATACCCATTGACTCTGCATTTGTCCCAAAAACTTCTTTGAAAACTGGTTTAATAATTGGTTCTTCCTTTGGCAACGTTGGATGTGTAACTTCCTTTCTATCCATTTTACCAAAAGTATCATTTATATTGGCTATGGTTTCTTCAAAATCAAAATCTCCAACCAAGACCATTGCCATATTGTTTGGCACATAATACTTGTCAAAATAATTATGAATATCAATCATTGAGGGGTTTTTCAAGTGTTCTGAAGTTCCAATAGTATTTTGTTGTCCGTAAGGATGATTTGGGAAAAGACCATCTAACATTGCGTAGTATGATTTTCTAAAATCACTATCTTGAGTACGATTAAATTCTTCGTAAACTGCTTCTAGTTCGGTATGAAACAAACGCAAAACTAACTCACTAAAACGCTCAGATTCAATCGTTAACCATTTTTTTAATTCCGTTGTTGGAATCTTATTTTTATATATCGTCTCTTCAAACCAAGTATGAGCATTTGTTTTTGTTGCTCCTAATGAAGCAACCATTTTATCGTATTCATTTGCAATTGAATATTTTGATGCTTCTAACGAAACTCTATCAATTTCTTTATAGATTTTTTTCTTTTTTTCTACATCTGTTTCTGAACGTTGTTTTTCAAATAAATCAGAAATTTGAGTCAAAAACTTTTTTTCTGTTTCCCAATCTGACGTTCCTATCTTAGAAGTACCTTTAAAAACCATGTGTTCTAAATAGTGTGCCAATCCTGTTGATTCTTTTGGGTCGTAGTTTGAACCTGCACGAACTGCAATATATGTTTGAATTTTAGGCTCGTCAGTATTTTTACTTAGATATACTTTTAGTCCATTTTCTAAAGTATACAAACGCAATCCTGTTGGGTCGTTTGATACCGTTTCATAGTTGTAACCTTTTGCATCTGTATGCGAAGATGCAACATAATTTGCTGTTTTTTTACAACTTACAAGCAGTACTACTATCGCAAATAAAGCAATTAAATAGTTTGATTTCATTTTCATTCTTTTGAATTTTATAGTTTATTTTTTTTATAAAAAAAAGTCTGTTTAAATATACTTAATAACAGCCTTTAAATAAAAAATTCAGTATTTTATTGTGATTAGTTTAACACTTCTGCTACTTTTCCCCCTATTTTAGCAGGAGACTCAACTACGTGAATCCCATTTTCTCTTAAAATTCTCATTTTTGCTTGTGCTGTATCATCTGCCCCACCAACAATTGCTCCAGCATGTCCCATGGTTCTCCCTTTTGGTGCTGTTTGACCAGCAATAAATCCAACAACTGGTTTTTTATTTCCTGTCGCTTTAATCCATCGTGCAGCATCAGCTTCGAGTTGCCCTCCTATTTCGCCAATCATAACAATTGCTTCTGTTTCAGGATCATTCATCAATAATTCTACTGCTTCTTTGGTTGTCGTTCCAATAATTGGATCTCCACCAATACCAATTGCTGTTGTTATTCCAAAACCTTGTTTTACAACTTGATCGGCAGCCTCATATGTCAATGTTCCTGACTTTGATACAATTCCAACTTTTCCTTTTTTAAAGATAAATCCAGGCATAATACCAACTTTAGCCTCATCTGGAGTAATAACTCCTGGACAATTAGGTCCAACCAAACGACAGTCTTTTGAATCAATATAATTTTTTACTTTTACCATATCAGCAACAGGTATTCCTTCAGTAATACAAATAATTACTTTGATTCCTGCATCTGCAGCTTCCATAATTGCATCTGCTGCAAATGCTGGTGGAACAAAAATAATAGAAACATCTGCTCCTGCTTTCTCAACTGCGTCAGCAACGGTATTAAATACTGGACGTTCTAAATGTGTTTGACCTCCTTTTCCTGGAGTAACACCTCCAACTACATTTGTACCGTATTCTATCATCTGTGAAGCATGAAAAGTTCCTTCACTCCCTGTAAAACCTTGTACTATAATCTTTGAGTTTTTATTTACGAGAACGCTCATTTAATATCTTATTTTATTTGTTGAATTGTTTATTTACTAATGCAAATTTACATTTTTTGTATCTTGATTGGTTTATTAATTTTATTTTTTTGTCAACCTTTTTAATATAGCTAATCCTTTTAATTGTTCACGTGCTTCTTGTATTGGATTTCCTGAATAAACTTTGCCTCCAACAACAGATTTTGTAACGCCTGTTTGCCCTAAAATCACTGCTTTTTTTCCAATTGTCACATCACTTCGCACACCAACTTGTCCCCAAAGTGTTACCTCATCTTCAATAATTACACAACCTGCAATTCCAACTTGAGATGCTATCAAACATTTTTTTCCAATGATTGTATCGTGACCTATTTGAACTAAATTATCAATTTTTGTCCCTTTCCCAATCGTTGTTTCTCCTGTTACTCCTCTATCAATCGTACAATTTGAGCCAATATCAACATTGTCTTCAAGTACTACTTTCCCACCTGAAATAAGTTTGTCAAGACCTACAGAACGATTTTTATAATAGAACGCATCTGCGCCTAAAACTGTTCCTGAATGAATGGTTACATTATCTCCAATAACTGTATCATCATAGATTGAAACATTAGAATAAATCAAACAGTTTTTACCGATTTTTACATTATTTCCTACAAAAGTATTTGGTTGTATAATAGTGCTTTCTCCTATTTGAGCAATATCGGAAATAGATTTTTTTGATGCTATAAATGAATTGAAGTGCTTTGTAAGTATATTAAAATCACGAAAAGGATCATCAGAAATCAAAAGGGCTTTTCCTTGAGGACATACTACTTTTTTATTAATCAATATAATAGTTGCAGCAGAATGCAGCGCTTTATCATAATACTTTGGATGGTCTACAAAAACAATATCTCCATTTTCAACAACGTGAATTTCATTCATCCCAAAAACAGGAAAATCATCAACTCCGACATATTCAGAATTGATGATTTGTGCTATTTCTTTTAATGTTTGTTGCTTATTGAACTTCATTACTCTTTCACTCTTTCTTGATATTGACCTTTTTCAGTAGTAATCTTAATTTTATCTCCTTCGTTAATAAACAATGGTACGTTTACTCTTGCTCCAGTTTCTACAGTTGCAGGTTTTGTAGCATTTGTAGTCGTATTCCCTTTAATTCCAGGTTCCGTGTGCGTAACTTCAAGAATTACACTTATAGGCATTTCTACAGAAAGAGGCATATTATCTTCTGAATTTATAATGATGGCTACATTTTCTCCTTCTTTTAATAAATCTGGAGCATCTAAAACACTTTTTTCAAGAGTTATTTGATCAAAATCTTGAGTATTCATAAAATGAAAAGTGTCTCCATCTGCATATAAATATTGAAATTTATGAGTTTCTACTCTTACATCTTCTAATTTTCTTCCTGCAGGAAATGTGTTATCAACTACTTTTCCGTTTGTTACACTTTTTAACTTTGTTCGTACAAATGCAGGTCCTTTTCCTGGTTTTACGTGTAAAAATTCTATTACTTTATATATATCGTTGTTGTATTTAATACACAATCCATTTCTAATATCTGATGTTGTTGCCATTATTTAAGTTATTTGTTTATACGTTTTTTGATTTTATATAATTGAAAAGTTATAACAACTATCAAATGGAGTACTGAAGAACTTAATTTCCTATATAACCTTTCATTATACCTCTTTGTGATTTTTTTATAAATTGAATTATATTGTCTCTTTCTGTTGTTGCTTCAAATTCTGCTTCTAAAATTCCAAGGGCTTGAGAAGTATTATAATTTTTTTGATATAATACTCTAAATATGTTCTGAATTTCTCTGATTTTTTCTGTAGAAAAACCTTTTCTTCGCAATCCTATAGAATTAATTCCAACATAAGATAATGGTTCTTTTGCTGCTTTTGTATATGGCGGAACATCTTTCCTTACCAATGAACCTCCTGAAACCATTGCATAATCACCAATATGAATGAATTGATGAATTGCAGATAATCCTCCAATAATTGCATTTTTGCCAATAATAACATGACCTCCAAGGGCAACTCCGTTTACAATAATTGAGTTATCACCAACGACACAATCATGCGCAATATGTGATGTTGCCATCAACAAACAATTATCTCCAATTATTGTTTTTCCAGATGCAATTGTTCCTCTATTAATTGTAACGCATTCTCTGATTGTAACATCATTTCCTATAACAGTTAAAGAATCCTCTCCTTTAAACTTTAAATCTTGTGGAATTGCAGAAATTACTGCTCCTGGAAAAATACGGCAATTTTTACCAATTCTTGCTCCTTCCATAATAGTAACATTAGAACCAATCCAAGTACCAGAACCAATTTTTACATTATGATGAATGGTTGTAAATGGTTCTACAACTACATTACGAGCAATTTTTGCCTGCGGATGAATATATGCTAATGGTTGATTCATTTCTTAAATTTTAATTTCTATTGATGAAATGTATTCGTAAAAAAAATCTTTTTAATATTATTTAACAAAAAGATAAATTTTGCTCGGTTCATACTATTCTTTTTTTGCTATTTGTGCCATTAATATTGCCTCTGTTACCAATTTGTTATTTGCATAAGCATAAGCTTGCATATGGCATATTCCACGTCTTATTGGAGTTATCAATTCACAACTAAAAATAAGTGTATCTCCAGGTAACACCTTTTGTTTAAATTTAACATTGTCCATCTTCATAAAATATGTCAAATAGTTTTCTGGATCTGAAACTGTACTCAATACCAAAACTCCTCCGCATTGTGCCATTGCTTCAACTTGCAAAACTCCTGGCATAACTGGAGCATTGGGAAAATGTCCTACAAAAAAACTTTCGTTCATTGTCACATTTTTCATCCCAACAACATGTTTATCTGACAGTTCTAAAATTCTATCAATCAATAAAAATGGTGGCCTGTGAGGTAAAATATCCATAATCTTATAAATATCCATCAATGGTGGCTCGTTTAGATCAAAATGTGGAACTTTATTTCTTTTTTCTGTTTTTATAATCTTAGCCAATTTTTTTGCAAATGCTGTGTTTACCATATGTCCGGGCTTATTAGCAATTATTTTTCCTCTAATACGAGTTCCAACCAATGCTAAGTCACCAATTACATCTAATAATTTATGACGTGCTGCTTCATTAGTCCAATGTAACGTCAGATTGTCTAAAGTTCCGTTTGGTTTTACATGAATTTCTTTTCTATTAAATGCCTTTTTTAATTTCTCTGTTGTTTTAGGTGAAATCTCTTTATCAACATAGACAATTGCATTGTTTAAATCGCCTCCTTTTATCAAATTGTTTTCAAGAAGCATCTCAATTTCATGTAAAAAACTAAACGTTCTCGCTGCAGCTATTTCTTCTTTAAAATTCGATAAGGTATTTAAAGTAGCATTTTGAGTTCCTAAAACTTTTGTTCCAAAATCAACTATAGTAGTAACTTGATATTCATCTGCAGGCATCAAAATTATTTCACTTCCTGTCTCTTCATCTTTATAAGAAATTACTTCTTTAACAATATATTCTTCTCTGTCTGCATCCTGCTCTTCTATTCCTGCTTCTTCAAGTGCTTCAACAAAAAATTTAGACGAACCATCCATAATTGGAGGCTCTGGAGCATTAATTTCAATAATTGCATTGTCGATTTCTAATGCATAAAGTGCTGCTAAAACATGTTCTGATGTATTTATCTGAACACCTCGTTTCTCAAGATTGGTTCCTCGTTGTGTACTTGTTACATAATTTGCATTTGCTTCTATAATAGGTGAGCCTTCTAAATCTAACCTTACAAAAGCATAACCATGATTTATTGGCGCAGGTTTAAAAGTCATTGTCACTTCATTTCCTGTATGTAGTCCAACTCCTGAAAGAGATACTTCTTTTTTTATCGTTCTTTGGTTCTTATTCATTATTCTCTTTTAATTCTTTTAGTTCTTTTTCCAATTTATGTATTATAGTCGCTAATTTTGGTAAATTCTTAAAGTGAATATGTGATTTATTCCAATCTTTATAATTAAAGGCGTAAGTTCCTTGTATGACTTCATTGTCTTTAAAGTTATTTGTAACTCCGGATTGTCCCTGAATTTTAACATTATTTCCTATAATTAAGTGTCCTGCAAATCCCACTTGACCTCCTATTTGGCAACTTTCTCCAATTTTTGTTGAGCCAGCAACTCCTGTTTGAGAAGCAATTACTGTATTCTTACCAACTTCTACATTATGAGCAATCTGAATTTGATTATCCAACTTTACACCTTTCTTTATAATTGTTGATCCTAAAGTTGCTCTATCTACTGTTGAGCAAGCACCAATATTAACATTATCTTCGATAATTACATTTCCTATTTGAGGTATTTTATTATACACTCCTTCTTCATTTGGAGCAAATCCAAAACCATCAGCACCAATCACACAACCAGAATTAATAATACAATTTTTTCCAATTTGAGTTTCACAATATATATTCACTCCTGAAAAAACAACTGTATTATCACCAATAACAACATCATTTCCAATATATGAATTTGGATATATTTTAACATTATTCCCTATTTTCACATTTTCACCGATATACGCAAATGCTCCAACATATGGATTCTCCCCAATTATGGCGCTATCACTAATAAAACTTGGTTTTTCTATTTGTGCTTCTGTTTGCTTTGATTGGTTATAAAATTCTAATAAGGCAGTAAACGATTTATATGCATCGTCAACTTTTAAAAGTGTTGCGCTAATTTCTTTTTCTGGAACAAATGTTTTATTTACCACAACAACAGATGCGTTGGTCGAATAAATATATGATTTGTACTTTAGATTTGATAAAAAAGTAAGTGAGCCTTTTTGTCCTTCTTCAATTTTTGAAAGTGTTGAAACTTCTACAAGAGGATCTCCAATAATTTCTCCTCCTAAAATTTCTGCGATTTGGGTTGCTGTAAATTTCATACAAGTGCAAAAATAAGAATTTTCTTTCTCATTTAAAATGAACTCTTAGGATAACACATAAAATATTTTATAACAGGCACAGTAAGTGCTTGTAAATTGAGATGATCTGAGACTTCCGCAATATCTTTTAAAGTTTCATTTTTAGATAAAATTTGAATTTGATCTTTAACGGAATTATATGCTTGATTTGACACAGAATCTGCTATAAAAAAGTAATCTATTTCATCACTAGACAATTCGTACTTATCTTGAATCTTATTCTTCAAGTTAACAACCATCTGATTATCAAACTTCTCATTACTTATTGTTACTTTAAACAGTTTTCTATCTATCAATGATTTTGATAATAACGACAGTACCTTATCTTCATTATTTGTCCATTCTTTAATGGCAGATAACACATCGTAATCATCTAATTTAGAAAATGTATTTAATACTTCTAAGGTGAAATTTTGATTGTTCACAGGAGTCTCTAAAAAATACTTTAAAGCAGAACTCACAGGAACCTCTTTTCCGCTTGCTACCAACTCTTTGGCTCTTTTCAATACTCTTACAAGTATATTTTCGGCAACCAAACTAGTTTTATGCAGATATACTTGCCAATACATTAATCTTCGAGCAACAATAAATTTTTCTACCGAATAAATTCCTTTTTCTTCAACAACCAAACAATCCTCTTTTACATTGAGCATCCTTATCAAGCGTTCGGAATTGATATTTCCTTCTGAAACTCCAGTATAAAAACTATCTCTTTTTAGATAATCCAAACGATCCATATCTAATTGACTACTAATTAATTGATGCAAGAATTTACGCTTATATTTATTTTTAAAAATTTGAATGGCGAGTGATAATTTACCATCAAATTCTTTATTTAAGGCTTCCATAAATTTCAGCGAAATATCTTCATGACTTATTCCTGTGACGATACTATGCTCTAAGGCATGAGAAAAGGCTCCGTGACCAATATCGTGTAATAAAATGGCAATATAAACAGCATTTTCTTCGTCATTAGAAATAGAAATCCCTTTAAAACGCAAAACTCTAACAGTATTTTGCATCAAATGTACACAACCAATTGCGTGTTGAAAACGTGTATGTTGTGCTCCAGGATACACCAAATATGACAATCCCATTTGTGAAACACGCCTTAATCGCTGAAAATAAGGATGTTCAATCAAATCAAAAATTAATGAGTTCGGAATAGTAATAAAACCGTAAATTGGGTCGTTTAATATTTTAAGTTTGTTGGTTTTTTTTACGGTCAAAATGATAATTTATTGTTAAATGAGGGCTCGACTACGCTTGACCTGACATTTTTAGTCCTATTTTGTCTCCTCGAGCGCAGTTGAGAGTTTTTTTTACTGTTGAAAATTAAATTTTAAATATTTGAATTTTCAATTTAACACAAATATAAGATAAGTATGAGTACTATAAACATTTTATGGGTTGATGACGAGATAGATTTGCTAAAACCACACATTATTTTCTTAGAAAAGAAAAATTACACTGTAACAACGTGTACAAATGGTGCAGATGCTATTGACATGATAGACGAAGATAGTTTTGATATTGTTTTTTTAGATGAAAATATGCCTGGAATTTCTGGTTTAGAAACACTTACCGAAATCAAATCTAAAAATGCAACGCTTCCTGTGATTATGATTACCAAAAATGAAGAAGAGTATATTATGGAAGATGCGATTGGTAATAAAATTGCTGATTATCTTATAAAACCTGTGAATCCTAATCAAATATTGCTGAGTTTAAAGAAAAACTTAGACCATTCTCGATTGATTTCAGAAAAAACAACTTCAAATTATCAACAAGATTTTCGCAAAATAGCAATGGATTTATCTATGGTAAACTCTTACGAAGAATGGGCGGAACTCTATCAAAAATTAGTGTATTGGGAAATAGAACTTGAAAATATAAACGATCAAGGCATGATTGAAATCCTTGAAAGTCAAAAGCAAGAAGCAAATGCACAATTCTTTAAATTTATCAAAAAAAACTATGAAGATTGGTTTCATGGTCATGACAAACCGGTATTATCGCACACATTATTTAAAGATGTTATTATTCCAAATTTAGATAGTAAAAATGGCACTTTATTAGTCGTAATAGACAATTTACGCTTTGATCAATGGAGAGTTATTGAGCCCTTAATTTCTGATTATTATAAAAAAACAGAAGAAACAGCATTTTATAGTATTTTACCAACAGCAACTCAATATGCAAGAAATGCTATTTTTTCAGGATTGATGCCTTCGGAAATGGAAAAAATATATCCTAATTATTGGAAAAATGATACAGATGAAGGTGGAAAAAACTTACATGAAAATGATTTTTTGACAGAACAACTCAAGCGATTAAATCTGAATATAAAACATGAATATTATAAAATTACCAATTTAAGATCAGGAAAACAATTGGCTGATTCATACAAATCTACCAAAGAAAACGACTTGACTGTAATTGTATATAATTTTGTAGATATGCTATCGCATGCCAAAACCGAAATGGCAGTTATCAAAGAATTGGCTAATGATGACAAAGCATATCGCTCATTAACATTAAGTTGGTTTAAGAATTCGCCTTTGATAGATATTATTCAAAAAGCGCAAGAAATGGGACAAAAATTAATTATCACTACTGATCATGGGACAATAAATGCTACTGCTCCAACCAAAGTTATTGGCGATAAAAATATTAGTTCAAATTTGAGATACAAAACAGGTAGAAGCCTGTCATTCAATGAGAAAGACGTGTATGCTGTAAGTAATCCTAAAGATATTTCCTTACCAACAATTAATATGAATAGTTCGTTTATTTTTGCAAAAGAAGATTTGTTTTTTGCGTATCCAAACAACTATAACCATTTTGTGAATTATTATAAAAACACCTACCAACATGGAGGAATATCTTTGGAAGAAATGATTATTCCTTGTGCTATATTGGAACCTAAATAAAATTGCTATACTAGTTTTATGTGAATTTAAAACACCTATAAGTAAATTGTAAAAAATATTTTGAACGCTTTTCAATTTAATTTTTTATGACTATCGGATTACTTGCACAAATCGATAAAATCCGGTACCTTTCTATTACTAAAACAGTTATAAGCATAAAGATACAAGAATTTTCTAGAAGATGATAGTTGCAAAGCCCATTTTAAGAGAGAAAGAGACAAGCAATGAATTGTCTGCAAACGATGTCAAACTCAAGAGCATTATGGGATTTCCACTAGAGAGCAATATCAATGCAAGCAATGTAATTTTAGAACCACTTTGCGAAGCGGCACATTATTGCATGGCACTGAATTGCCGTATCATTACTGGTATTTTGGGATGATGATGCTAACTAGTACAAAAAAAAGTTTTTCTGCCTTAGAAGTGCAAAGACAATTAGGGCATCTCTATTATGAGCCTATCTGGTATATGCTCCATAAAATACGCTATGCAATGGGAAAAAGATATGACAATTATACACTTTGCAATGAGATAGAGCTTGATGAAGGCTTTTTTGAAATTGTTCCTAACAAAGATAATCGGGATAGAATTGCAATAGAACTAAAAGAGAATGATGGTAAATACAAACCAGGTAAAGGCAGTCAAAAGCAAGCCATTGTTCTAGTAATGGCTGAATCAAAAATGGTAGCTCCTTCCAAAAAGTATAAATACAAGCCAAATAAAAAAGTAGGCTATATCAAAATGCAGCTATTAGATGACCTTAGGAAAGCAACTACCAATGAACAAGTAGATAAAGTAATTGGCAAACAAGCATCAGTCGTAACAGATGGTGCAAACAACTACAACGATCTCAACGACAAACTCGGTGACCACAAAGCAGTTATTGCTGAAGTGAAAAAGGAAGCCTCAAAAATTCTCCCTTGGGTTCATATTGCTATCAGTAACGCTAAAAGACTGTTTTTGGACATTCATCATTCCATTGGAAATGATTATTTGCAAAGCTATCTTGATGAATATTGCTATAAATTCAACAGAAGATATTCCGATTCGGTGTTTGACAGAGGCGTAATTACTTCTGTTTCATGTAAATGGAAAAGAAATGTCTAATCAATCCCGATAGTCATAAAATAAAATATAATATAACCCCTAACCTATCTAGTTACAGTACCTGTTGGTAAAGAAGCTAAATTAAGACCTAAATCATGAGTTGCAGGAGCTGTTGTGGTACCTGCCGCACCGACTAAAGGTCTCATAGCGAAAGGAGCAGCAGGTGAATCATCTGGAGAAGGTTCAATAGAAATTACAGCTGTACGTCCTCTAACATCTAAAGGAAAAGTAAATCTTGCTGGAGCATTTAATAAAAAATCTTCTCCTGGAATTGGTGGGCCTGCATTATTTTGCGTTCCACTAAAATCGTTAGAATCATCTCTTTCTGTAAATCCTGTGAATGTACCTGTTGAAATTGGACCAACGCCTGCTACTATAACCCATCCTTCATATTTCCAACCAGGATTTAATGTAGGTAAACCTAACCCAATTCCTGGAGGCATTGTTCCTGGAGTTCCAAACCAAATACCAAATTCATCATTCCCATTGTTTCCAGATCCAGATGATTCATCAGTTGGCGTTCTTAAAAAGAATCTTCCCCAAGAATCCGTAAAATCGCTAGCATCTGTTGTCACAGGAGCAACTCGTACTGATGCTGAGTTTCCTGAGAAATCTCCTGCAAGAATTTTTGTTGCTGCTGGTGCTGGGTCTGGGTCAATTAAAGGCTCAATAGACAAAACAAACGTTGTTGCTGCCTCTAAATCGTCAATATCTACAGTAAATGATTGTGGAAAATTCACACTTGAAAATCTTCCTGTAGTTACAGGAGTACCATTTACAATTATCCAACCTTCATAAACAAAATCACTACCAAGTTCTTCTAAACCTGATAAATTTAATGTTAAATCTGCTGTTCTCACATCATCATCATCACAAGAAATTGCGATAAATCCTATGGTAATAAATGCCAATAAATAAATTTTTTTTATCATAATATTATAGTTTTTGCTTTATGTTGCTAAATTACATGCCAAAAGTGATGTAAAATGTTAGGCATCTAACATTAATTATGCAATTTTTTTCATTACTGTCCGATAAAAATACAGATTTAATAAATACCCTATTTTTAGGTCAATAAAACTGTTTTAATTTTCAAATTTTTAAATAGCATGGTATCTAATCAAAAAGTGGGGAGTCCTATATAGGAAATCCCACTTTTAAAATGTTTTATCGGACACTAATGAATTATAAACCAAAAAGTTGCATTTGCTAGTTGAATCTGCCTAGCAATTTTCCCACTCAATTCTTTGAGTGGTTTTTTTTATTTCCATACTTTTGCAAAAGCAGATCGTCTTATCGTTCCGATATTTTCGGAAAGGAAAGTCCGGACACCAAAGAGTAGCATAGCGGATAACATCCGTCATTCCGATTTATCGGAACAGGACAAGTGCAGCAGAAAGAATGTACAGGTAATGCTGTAGTGAAACCAGGTAAACTCTATGCGGTGCAATGCCATGTAAATTGGAGTTTGAGAGTACTCGTTCGATTTCAAAGGGTAGGTAGTTAGAACTATTGAGTAATTAATAGTCCAGATAAATGATAAGAATTTCGATTTATCGGAATACAGAATCCGGCTTATAGATCTGCTTTTTTATTAAATTGATGAAAATTACCTAAATAATCATACACATCAAAAACATCTTTACTGATGTCAATTCCAAAATATTTTTTATCTTTACTCATATAAAATGATTTTATGAAAGAACTAATTACTACGATTCAACAACTTAAAAACGAGATCTTTTTTGTCTCATAGAACTGAACGAATTTTTAGTAAAAAAGAGAGGGGATTATCAATGTTGACGAGATCATAGTCTCTACGTATATATTAAACTTATTCCTCTCTTTGGTTCTTTCTGATTAATTGCTTAAATTTATAAAATGTAAACTTAAGACGTATATAAAACATAGCTAATATAGGCTTTCCGAGAGGTTTGTGTGTGTTTGCAAAGAACGCCAAATTTTTAAATTTGGCTTTTTGAGAAAATTAAGAAAAAAAGAAAAAAATTAAATTTGGCTCGTGTATAATCTGAAAAGTTAGCGTCTATTTACACGCTACGTTTCATATACAAGACAGTTAGCTGCAAGGCGGAAACCAGCCGCACAAATTGCACATTTGGTTTTTGCCGACACACAAGTCAAAACACAAAAAACCAAAAGAGCAATTCTTTGCCAACGCTCTGAAAAAAAATCGGTAACTTTCTCGAACAAAAAAAGGAAAAAAATTAATGGCAATATTTCAGAAATCGGTAATAAAAAAACACCTGAATAATCTTGACAAAAAGCAAGTTGAAAAAGCCTATTTAAAATTTAAAAGCAATTACAACCCTGCAAAAATTGAGCAAATAAAAACGCTCAAAGAAGAAGAATATCAAGACGGATTTTTAAGAGATATTTTTGTAGACGTATTTGGTTACACTTTACGACCAGACGAAAATTATAATTTACAACGCGAATTTAAAAACCAATCTGATGGAAAAAAAGCAGATGGTGCAATACTAAAAAACGAAAAAGCAATTGCAGTAATAGAGCTAAAGTCAACGAAAACAAAAGACTTAACCAAAGTAACCCAACAAGCTTTTAATTACAAAAACAATCAGCCAGAATGTAAATATGTAATTACTTCAAACTTTCAAAAACTCCGTTTTTATATTGATTACGCAAACGAATATGAAGAATTCGACTTATTCAATCTCGGAAAAGAAGATTTTGAATTACTTTATTTACTTTTAAATAAGAAAAGTATATTTGATAACCTTCCGCTAAAATTCAAAGAAGAAACTAAGTTTCACGAACAAGAAGTATCAAGTAAACTATATAAAGACTACTCACATTTCAAGAGAAAATTATACGAAAATCTAACAAAAAACCATCCTGAAAGTGATAAACTAACCTTATTCAAAAAATCACAGAAATTATTAGACCGCTTCTTGTTTATCTTATTTGCAGAAGATAGCGGATTATTACCTCCAAACTCTATAAGCAGAGTTATAGAAACCTATCATAAACTAATAGAATTAGACGCAAAAAAACCTCTTTACGAGATTTTTAAACAGTATTTTGGGTATATGAATATTGGTAGGAAAGGCAAAACAAATGCTGGAGATATCCCTGCATACAATGGTGGCCTTTTTTACACAGATACTTTATTAGACAATTTAAAAATTGATGATAACATACTCATTGATGATTTACGCAACTTATCTGAATATGATTTTAATACAGAAGTTGATGTAAATATTTTAGGCCATATTTTTGAACATTCTTTAAATGAAATTGAAGAAATAACCGCAGAAATTGAAGGAACAACAACCGATAAAACTAAAAGCAAACGTAAAAAAGATGGTGTTTTTTATACACCAAAATACATAACACAATACATTGTAGAAAATACCATAGGAACACTTTGCAATGAAAAAAGAATTACCCTAAATATTGAAGAAATTGAATTTGACGGAACGTTTAGAACTAAAACAGGAAAACTTTCTGAAAAAGGAAAAAAATTGTACAACCAACTAAAAGAGTATAAAGATTGGTTAATCTCCTTAAAAATTATTGACCCAGCTTGTGGTTCTGGTGCTTTTTTAAACCAAGCACTCAATTTTTTAATTGAAGAACATACAATTATTGATGACATTATTGCTGAACTAACCAATACACCTTTACGCCTATTTGACGTTGACAAATCTATTTTAGAAAACAATCTTTTTGGTGTTGACATAAACGAAGAAAGTGTTGAGATTGCTCAATTATCACTTTGGTTACGTACCGCACAAAAAGGCAGAAAACTATCTAACCTAAATAACAATATAAAATGTGGAAACTCTTTAATTGACGACCCAGAAATTGCAGGAGACAAAGCTTTTAATTGGAATATCGAGTTTGCAGCTATTATGGACAATGGTGGTTTTGATTGTGTGATTGGGAATCCGCCTTATGGAGCTGAATTACCATCTCAACATGTTGAATTTTATAGAAATCATTATAAAACTGTAATAGGTCATTCAGAAATTTATTACCTATTTATAGAAAAAGCAATAAAACATCTCATTTCTAAAAATGGATTAATAGGATACATCATTCCAAATGCTTGGTTATCTAATAAATATGCGTCCAAAGTTAGAGAATTGCTAATTAATGAGACCGAAATGAATTATTTGATAAATTTCAATCGAAAAATCATTTTTAAAGATGCTAATGTTGAAACTTCAATATTTATTATAAAAAATAAAGCTCCAAATAAAACTAATAAAACTTTCGTTGGACAAGATTTAGATTCAATATATTCATACAATCAATCTGAATGGAAGAATAATCAAAACTTCTTGATGTCATTTGCTCCAA
This sequence comes from Urechidicola sp., assembly GCA_965248525.1. Taxonomy (GTDB): domain Bacteria; phylum Bacteroidota; class Bacteroidia; order Flavobacteriales; family Flavobacteriaceae; genus Urechidicola. Next base: position 79,221 of record CBDFJO010000002.1, read on the forward strand.
ATAGCAAGGTTAATGAAATTATTCAAAAAATAAATTCAAGTAAATTTAAATTGAGTGAAAAATTGGATATATCAAATGGGATAAAACCTTATCAAGCAGGATATGGAATTAATCTTGATGGAATCCCTTTGACTTCAGAAAATGTAAAAGCAAAAATATATCACTCCAATATTGAAGAAAATCAGCTATTCAAAAAAGAATTAAAAGGTAAAGGTGTTCATAGATATTCTTTAAAATGGGAAACAGGATTTATTAAATGGGGGAAATGGTTAATGTCACCTAAAAGCGAGCATTATTTTGAACAACCAAAAATTTTAATTCGACAAATTATTAGTGACTACTTTTTCGCTGTTTTAGACTATCAAAAATATTATGCTGACCAATCTCTATACATTTGTACTAACTTCCCAAATAAAGAGGAAGATCTTAGCTTTTATTTAGCTTTATTAAATAGTAAATTATATGGGTTTTATTTTAGAAAATTCTATTCTGAAGAAGATGATTTATTCCCTAAAATAAAAGTAAATGAACTAAAGAATTTACCTATTAAAGAAATCTCTAAAGAAGCCCAACAACCTTTTATTGAAAAAGCAGATAAAATGTTAGTATTAAACCAAAAGTTACAAACCAAAAGTACCCGTTTTATAAAACGAGTAACCGATAATTTTGAAATAGAAAAAATAAGCAAAAAACTAAGTGCTTTTTACAATTTTGACTTTAAAACCTTTGTTGCCGAACTTAAAAAACAAAAAGTAGTTTTATCACTCAAACAACAAGATGAATGGCAAGACTATTTTAATAGTTACAAAACAGAGATTAACCAACTACAAAACGAAATACAAAAAACCGATAGTAAAATTGATACAATGGTTTATGCTTTATATGAATTAAGTGATGAGGAGATTAAAATTGTGGAGGGAAATCAATAATGGAATCTCTCAATCAAATAACAAATCCTGAAAAATTAATAGAACGGAAAGTTAATAATCTTAAAAAATGTTAGGTGCAAAGCGATAAAAACACTTTTTTATTTAATTTTAAATTAGTTTTGGAATAAAAAAATACTTAAATAGTGTTTAGATTGGAATAATTTTTATACATTTGTTACGTTATAAATTTTAATACTATTACAATGTTTCTAAAACAACTTCAATTCTTCCCTACAAAACAGTCATTTGACTCAGCCAATTTCGAAAACCCAAGCAATCCAGATTTTTTCAGAAACATTACTTTAAGTGTTTTTGAAGCTTTCGAGCTTTTCTCTAAAGATAATAAACCGTTTTATGACAAAACTTGTAAATCGAATATGCTTAATAATGCGGTTGCATACACCATTAAAAAAAACTGCTCCGATTCAAATTTTGAATTTATCGAGTCTCTCTCAAATACAAGGAGAAGTTTAGCCATCTTAGATGAAAAATATGTGATAATGTTCAAGAAAACGCCTGTTTCTAACGTTAGAACAAAGCAGGATGACCAAATCAAAAATCAAGAATTAGACAAGCACGTTATCTTTTTAACCTATGAGGTAGATGATTTTTGGAGTGAAATAATGAAAGTAGAATTTAGATACTATTCAACCCCAAAAGACATTACATATATTTATGATGTAACCAATTTAGCGAATACTCTTGCAACTAGAATTATTGAACCAATGGAAGAAATTCCAGCTATAGGTGTGAAAGAAGAAGCAAAAATAGAAAGAAAAAAATCACAATAAATTATGCTAAATGATATCAACCCAAGGATGTTAATTCTTGCGAGAGAATCCAGAGGACTCTCACAATCAGAATTATCCAAAAGATTGAATATATCGCAAGGGAAATTATCTAAAGCCGAAAAAGGTGAACAATCTATTAACGATACTACTCTTATAGAATTAGCAAAGGAATTACAATATCCTGAACAATTTTTCTATCAACAAACTCCAAGTTCTCCAGTAAGCCATTATTACTATCGAAAGCGCATAACGGTTTCTAAAAAAGTTATGGCAAAAATGGAATCTACGATTAAAATTTTTAGGAATAATATAGATTCGTTAATGGACTCTGTAGAGTTGCCTGATTTTAATATTCCAACCTTTGACCCAACAGATGACCTTCCCGAAGAAATTGCAAGAAAAGCAAGGTATTTATTAAAAATTCCTGATGGACCAATAGGAAACCTTACGAATATTCTTGAGAGAAATGGACTTTTAATTGTAAAGACTGATTTGTTTAATGAAAAAACTGATGGCCTTTCAACAATTAGTGATAGAGGTGCACATATCGTATACCTAAATGAGAGAATGCCTAATGATAGACAGCGCTATTCGTTGGCTCACGAGTTAGGACATATGATTATGCATTTTGATATTCCATCAGATTCAGAAAAAGTTGAGGAAGAAGCTGATAGATTTGCATCTGAATTTCTTATGCCCGAAAGTGAAATTAGAAATTCATTGAGGAATTTAAATTTTAATAAACTTGCGGATTTAAAAAGATATTGGAAAGTATCAATGAGGTCTTTAGTTCGAAGATCTAGAGATTTAGGAATGTTGAATCAACAAGAATATAGAAATTTTCAAATAAATTTTTCAAGAAGAGGTATGGCAAAAAGCGAACCTATTCCACTACCAGAAGATAAACCATATCTTCTAAATCAAATAATAAAACTTCATTTGTCAGAATTAGAATACTCAGAGGAAGAATTGGCCAGAATAGTAAATTTAAATATAACTGAATTTCAAGATAGGTTTATCGAAACGGAAACCCCAAAACTTAAAATTCTAAGAAATTTTTGATTAAACAAGATTAATGCCTGAATCACAAAATATAGAATACAAAGAAAATTGGCGAGACGAATACCTAAAATGGATATGTGGTTTTGCCAATGCATAAAGCCATACACATTTGCAATTCGCACCAGCCAACACCAAGCCAAAAATTGCAAAAGAGTGTCTTGTCCTGAAATAGGTTTACACTAAAACCTTAAAAAATGGACAAAAAAAGTAAAGCAATTCTAGGATTAAGATCAGGGATAATAATCCAAAAAGCAAACAAATATTTTTCAGAACCTGAGAAACATTTTATCATTAAAGAATTATTATCAACTGGGTGTACCAAATCTCAAATTTGGGAAAAATATACTGGCCAGTTAGAAGAACACGGACAATTATTACGTTGGATGAGACAATTGGGATATGATTCTTCTATTAAAACAAGAAGGCCTAATTTTGACACAAATACAAGTGTAATGGCCACAAAGAAATCAAAAAAAGGAATGAAAACTATTCCGACAACTATTGGGTTTGATGACTTTGAAACGCTTCAACTCAGAAAAAGAATAACAGAACTCGAAACAAAATTAAAGGATGCTGAAATGAAAACTATTGCTTACGCTACACTGGTTGATATAGCTGAAAAAGAGTTTAATATTCCGATTAGAAAAAAGTACAATACCAAGTCATCGAAGAAATGAAAACAACCTTTTCACATATAGGATTAGCCAAATTATGTGGTTGGTTTGGTATTACCAGACAGGCTTATTACAATCATTCTTGGAAGGCATTGGAAGTGGTTAATCAGCATCATATAATTGTTGACCGAGTTAAAGAGATTAGAGATAATCATCCAAGATTAGGAACAAGAAAACTTTTTGATATGTTACAACCTTTTTTCAAGGAACATCAAATTAAAATGGGTAGAGACGCCTTATTCAATGTTTTTTACATCAATCATTTATTAGTAAGAAAACGTAAAAGAAAAATAAGTACAACAAACTCATATCATCGATTTAGAAAATATCCAAACCTCATTAGAGAGTTTATTCCTACTGCCATCAATCAACTATGGGTAAGTGATATAACTTACTGGAAGATTGGAGAAAAATACGTGTATATTAGTTTTATAACAGATGCATATTCACATAAAATAGTTGGATATTATGTAGCTAAAACATTAGAAACGATTGAATCTATACAGGCTTTAAAAATGGCTTTTGGTGGTTTAGAAAAAGAAGCAATAGAACTAGTCCATCACTCTGACAGAGGAATACAATATTGCAGTAACTCTTATGTAAAGTTATTGCAGGATTATAATGTAAAAATAAGTATGACTGAAAATGGAGATCCTCTTGAAAATGCTATTGCTGAAAGAATAAACGGAATTATAAAAGAAGAATATTTACATAACTATCAAGTAAACAACTTAAAAGAAGCCAAAGAACTACTTAAAGCTGTTGTAGATTTATATAACAATGAAAGACCTCATATGAGCATAAGCAACTTAACACCTAATCAAGTTCATCAATCAACTGAAAAACTAAAATTAAACAAATTATGGAAAAACTATTACAAGAAAAATAGTACTATTGTAAAGCAAGAACAGGACGTAAATCAAACTGTAAACTTATTACAGGATTAATTATTAAAACTGTAAACTTATTTTAGGACGAGACAGAGTTGTCTTTGCCAACGCTATCAGCAGAACGAAAAAGAAAGCCCAGACAGCTAACAAAGAACTAAGGTAAAAATAACTAAAATTTCAATTGTTTTTTCAATGTCCTTCTAAAACTTACCTCCTGCTATAATTCGGTGATTCCTTAGTAATTGTTACATCATGAGGATGGCTCTCTGTAATTCCAGATGAAGTAATCTTTACAAACTGGCCTTTGTCCTGAAGCGAAGCGATATCTTTAGCACCACAATAACCCATTCCTGCTCGTAAGCCTCCAATAAATTGGTGCATCGTTTCATCGAGTTCTCCTTTGTACGGTACACGACCTACAATACCTTCAGGAACTAATTTTTTAATATCTGCCTCAACATCTTGGAAATAACGGTCTTTAGAACCTTGTTTCATCGCTTCTACAGAACCCATTCCTCTGTATGATTTAAATTTACGTCCTTCAAAAATGATGGTTTCACCAGGAGATTCTTTTGTTCCTGCCAATAATGAACCTAACATCACAGCGTCTGCTCCTGCAGCAATCGCCTTAGGAATATCTCCTGTATAACGTATTCCACCATCAGCAATCACAGGAATTCCAGTTCCTTTTAATGCTTCTGCAACTTCATGTACTGCCGATAATTGAGGGTATCCAACTCCTGCAACAACACGTGTTGTACATATTGATCCTGGACCAATACCAACTTTTACAGCATCTGCTCCTGCATCAACTAAATATTTTGCAGCAGCTGCTGTGGCAATATTACCAACAACAACATCAACGTTAGGATATTTTGTTTTTACGTCTTTTAGCACGCCTACAACACCTTTTGAATGTCCGTGAGCAGTATCAATAATCAAAGCGTCAACTCCAGCATCTATTAGCGATTCTGCCCTATCTATTGCATCTTTTGTTACTCCTATTGCGGCTGCAACACGCAAACGACCATACGAGTCTTTATTTGCATTTGGGTTTTCTTTTACTTTTATAATATCTCTAAAAGTTATCAGTCCAACCAATTTATAATCAGCATCAACAACTGGTAATTTTTCAATCTTATTATCTTGTAGTATAATTTCGGCTTGGTGTAACGAAGTTCCTTTGGCAACAGTTACCAAATTTTCTGAAGTCATTATATCAGAAATCTTACGTTCGTTATTCTTTTCAAATCTCAAATCACGATTGGTAACAATACCAATCAAAACTTTATTTGCATCAACAACTGGAATTCCTCCAATTCCGTATTCGCTCATCAATGACTTTGCATCAAACACAGTTGCATCTTTACCAACAGTTATAGGGTCTATAATCATTCCTGATTCAGAACGCTTTACTTTGCGCACTTCTCCTGCTTGTTGTGCTATCGTACAGTTTTTATGCAATACGCCTATTCCACCTTCTTGAGCCATCGCTATTGCCATTGCCGATTCTGTAACAGTGTCCATCGCTGCAGAAATAATTGGTGTGTTAAGAATAATATTTTTGGCAAACTTGGTTTGAATATTGACGTCTCTTGGTAAAACTTCTGAAAAAGCTGGAATTAAAAGTACGTCGTCGTAGGTAAGTCCTTCTCCTACAAATTTTGATGAGTTTGAAATCATGATGCAATTAAGATTTAATTGCAGGCAAATTTACGGTTTTAATTTAATTATTGATGCTCTTTTCGTATGATTCTTTTTTAAATAACTGAAATACTATTAAAATTACTGCTATCGTAAACGATAAAGTCATTGCAATTCCCGAAATCATGACGATGTATTTAAACCAAGTAATGCCTATCCATAATAAATAAATTCCGCCAAAAGTTAGCAATACTGAAGCAAATGGTTCGAACATTAAAAAGTACTTTACTCTTTTGTTAATACTTGTTGTTGAGAGTATTAACGCCAAAATGAAAAAAATAATTGATAGTGATAGTATATGATTGTGTACCAATGTCAATAGTTCTCTTTTTGATTTTTTGAATTGCATTTTTACAGCATTTTCATCATCTTCATTTCCATTATAATGCGATTCAATTTCTTGAGGGTTTATAGTTGTAGTTTCGTTTACAAATGCCAATCCTGTGTAAAAACCAATACTCAATAGCACTAAAAAAACAAGAATCAACGTTTTTATTTCCTTAGGAAACGAGTGTATCTTACCGTGAACATGCATCATAATGATTGTTTTTGCTGAAGAATTTCTATAGATTGTAATAAATTATTAATTGCAACTGTCATAGAACGTGCCGAGATTGTGGCTCCAGAAATTGCAACAATATCTTTTTCATATTTCAACTGTTCACCTTTCGTTTTTCCAACAAATTGTCTTAGCCAACGTTTACTTCCTATTTCAGAACCATAGTCTTCTCTATAAATCAATACTTTTATTTTTTTGATGATTAGGTTGGTGTCAAACAGCACCAAATAATCAAATTCATCGGTTTTGCTTGGCGCTTTGCCTATAAAAGCATAACCAATCAGTATTGAATCGTTGTGTATTTTAAAAAGGTTGCTCTCTCCTATTCTGATGTTTAATTGCGCATTTATTTCATCAGAAATTAAAATGGATTCTAAAGAGTAGTTTTCTACTTCATAAGCAGTTCTTATTTCTTTTGAAACTTTTTTCTCTATATTCTTTGGCAACTGAAATGACATGATAATGATAGCCATAAGTAGTATCAGTATATAAAAGAAATAATTTTTTTTCATTGTAATCTTTTTAAAACCAGAATCCTAAACCAAAGTTAAATTGTCCTTTTGAGTCACTACCAGAAATAGCGTCATTCTCAATTTGATAATCTGTTTTTACAACAGCCCCTTTTGCTATTTTATAACTCAATCCGAAGGTAATATCATTTCTGTCAAACGCATCATTTTTTGTCAATGTTCCATCAACTGAAGCATGCGTATCATAATCTTCATAGCGTACAAAAGCCCATAATTCTTGCTCTTTATCTTGTGAAAATAAGTTGTAAGAACTCTCCAAATACCATCCTTGCAATTGACTTCCTAAGTCTGCAGAATTTAATGTATTGTATGCATCAGTATCACTTAAACTTGCATTTATAAACTGACCTCTTGCAGCAAATCGTTTATTGGTATAACGTGCATCCAAGCCAATCATAGCAATACCTATATCAGCACCATCAATCATATCTATAGCATCTTCGGCTTGAGTACGACCAAAGTATCCTGCCAAACCAAGACGCAACCCCTTGATACCATAATAATCAACTTTTGTAGAAAAATTTGGAGAATTTATGGTTGATTGCGCACCTTTTTGGCGTCCGTTTCTCAATCCGTTTTTTCCTCCAAGTACTTTTGAACCATTAACAGAAGAAAATCCGTTAAAAATATAGGCTTGATATTTAAGGGATGCTTCATCACTTTTTCCAGAAACTCCTATACCAATTTCTCTCCAAGTTGTTGGTATAATAGAACCATCTACAGAAGGACGTTCAACACCATTAAAAGTTGTTGGTTCGTGATATTCGTTTACAATTCCCATAGGAACTAACATCAATCCTGCACGAAGATTTATATTGTCATTTAAACTGTATTGTAAAAATACTTGTTCTACAAACACTTCACTCACGTGTTCGAATTCAATTTCTGTAATAAACTGTGTTCTGTCGTTAAATTTATAACCAAACATCAAGACAAGTCTTTGAATATCTAGTTCTCCATTGTCACTTTCTGGTTGGTTGTAAGTTATTTCACCATATCCTCCTATCGTGAGTGGTGATTTTTGATTTTTTGATAAAAGTCTATCAGCAGTATTTTGAATACTATCAGTTGAGGTTTGTGCTGAAACGATCATTGAACTTAAAAGAATTCCAACGAAAAAAAATCTATTCATTAATTACTCTATTTAGATTGATTAAAAATAATATTCGACAAATATAGAACTACTATTTAAGTTAGCAAATCTTATTTAGAATAAATTTAAATAATATTTTATTGTAAGAATTAATGTTTAGAAATGACTAAGTTTAGAATACAAAATTAAAGCATTATGACTAAAAAATTAGCAACAGTTTTATTGATACTATTAGGAATAATAATGATATATATTGGAGGAGTTTATGCTCCAAAAGTTATGCTACCGCCAATAATCACAGGAATAGGGTTTTTTATTATTGCAAGTGTATATTTAAAAGAAAAATAAGGTTATTTCAACGTTTTTAAATGTGTTATAACAACTTTTATAACATCAGAGGCTAAATCTTCTGGCTTGTTTTTAGTTATATTAACAATACCTTTAGCGTCTGCTTTCAAAAATGGAATGTCAAAACCAAGCAATAAATAATCAGTCGTAACAACTGTGTATGTTTTATTTTTGTTGATGCGCTTTCCTCCTACTTTCCACTGTTTCTTTTCTACATCATATTCAATATTATGATGTTGCAAATATGCTCCTGTATGGTTTTAATTATGGAATTGGTAGTCAAGAAAACTTCCCTTTTGACGATAATGATTATTCATATGAGCTTCATTTTTATAAAGGGTAAATAAATTATACATTTAAAATAAAGGCAAATTTAGTTTTGAATTAAATTTTGAACCAAGTATTTATATTATAGAACATCAGTTATTAAACAAGTATCTTATTACACCAGATGATAGTGACGATTATTTAGAACTAAGAGAACGATATACCAAGAAAAAAACAATGAAAGAATTTGCTTTAGGCATTGGTATTATTACAAGATATAATCTCATTAATAATATAAGTGTTTATGCCCTAGGAAGTGTTGGACCAATGATTATAGATACAGAAACAGAAAGATTAGCCAAAGGTTTCGCTTTTTCTGACGTGTTTTCACTCGGTTTATCTTATAAATTAAACTCAATAACTATTGACACGCGATATGGTGTGAGGCATACCTCGAATTTAAATTTACAAAACCCAAATAGTGGTTATAATAGCGCTAACTTTGAAATAGGGTTTCTTATTCATCCTTAGTTACATAAAATTTAACATAAAATTATTACTAAAATACATAGCGTAATTTTATTTTTGTAAAAAATAACAATGTGAATAAAATTACTATCACTTTTATAGGAGATCAAAAATATCAGCAAATAAAAGAATCAAACTTTTCAAACTTATATATAATCACCATCATAGGAAACATTTCCGACAAACTCTTAACAATAAATTAAATGAAACTCTTGAAACCTTTTTTACTAGTTCTTGTAGCAACGATACTATTTTCTTGTGGAAACACGAAAACTACAACAACAAATACTATTACTAGCAACAATATAAAATTTCGTATCAATCTTAATGATAGAACAAATGACACTTATAAAGTTAATGTTACTGTTCCAGAATTAACTGAAGAAAACAATATTTTTCAGTTTGCTGCAACTGCTCCAGGAACATATCAAGTGATGGATATTGGTCGCTTTGTACGATCTTTTACTGCACTAGATAAAAATGGTGCTATTCTTAAAACTGAAAATATTTCTACCAATCAGTATCAATTATTAGAGCCTAAAAAAGTCCATACAATAGTTTATGAAATTGCAGAAACATTTGATACACCTGTAACTGAACTACCTATATATCCAATGGCTGGAACATCAATTGAAGATAATCATTCATTGATAAACGGTCAAGCAGTTTTTGGATATTTAAAAGGTATGCAATCACTACCAATGAATATCACTATTGATTATCCAGAAGAATGGATTGCAGGAACAGCATTAAAATTGAACGATGATGGTTCTTATACTGCCAATAATTATGATCACGCTGTCGATTCCCCAATATTATTAGGAAATTTAACTAAAGCATCTACAAATGTTGAAGGAACTATTATTGATATTTATACCTATTCAGAAAAAGGATTGGTAAAATCTTCTCAAGTATTAGAAAGTATGGAAGAAATGCTAAATTCTGCAAGTAAATTTTTAGGAGGCTTACCTGTAGATAGATACACTTTTTTAATACACCTTGAGCAAAACACATTGTTTCCTAAAGGTGCATGGGAACATTCATATAGTTCAGAATATACTTTGATAGAAAGGCCTTGGGATGATAATATGGAAAATGGTTTTAAAGATCTGGCTGCTCACGAGTTTTTCCATATTGTTACTCCATTAAATATTCATAGCGAAATTATTCAAGAATTTAACTTTATTGAGCCTGTTGCTTCTCGTCATCTATGGTTATATGAAGGTACAACTGAATGGGCTACTCACATGATGCAAATGCGTTCTGGTTTAAAGTCTCTAGAAGATTATTTAGAAAACCTTGGAATGAAAAGTTCTTTCTCAAAAAATTCTTTTGATGATACTTTAAGTATTTTAGAATTATCAATAAATTCTTTTAAGCCTGAAACTAAAAGACAATATCCAAATATATACATGAAAGGTGCATTAATTTCTGGATTGTTGGATATTAAACTTTTAGAATTGTCGAACGGCGAAAGAGGTTTAATTGATGTTGTCAACGAATTGGCAAAAAAATATGGTCCAAACAAACCATTTAATGATGCTACATTCTTCGATGATTTTGTCAAATTCACATATCCAGAAATTGCAGAGTTTATGGATTTATTTATCAAAAAAGCGACTCCATTACCTTTAACAGATTATTATCAAAAAATTGGAGTGAAATACGATGCAGAAAAATATCTATTTGAATTAGATGCAAACGCTACAGAAAAACAAATACAACTTCGTGAACATTGGATGAAAGCATTGTAATATCTTAAAAAATTTAATGTAGTTTCTATTAATAATTTAGTATTTTTAACGCATTAATTTTTTATATTAATGTTAGAATTAGCAGGAATTATCATTTTTGGTATTTTGGCGCAATGGGTTGCATGGAGATTTAAAATTCCTGCGATTTTGCCCTTAATACTTATTGGTTTATTAGTTGGTCCAATAGCTTCAGAATTTTTATCAGAAGATGGATCTAAATGGATTGAACCAATTTGGAACGGAAAAGAAGGATTGTTTGCAGGTAAAAGTCTTTTTTATTTTGTCTCTCTTGCTATTAGTATTATCCTTTTTGAAGGCGGATTAACGCTCAAGCTCAGCGAAATTAAAAATGTTGGCCCTTCTATAACCAAACTAATAACGTTAGGTTCAATCGTTACCTTTTTTGGTGCTGCAGTTGCAACTCACTATATATTTAATTTAAGTTGGGAAATTTCATTTTTGTTTTCTGCATTAATTATTGTTACAGGACCTACTGTAATTACACCTATTCTAAGAAATATTCCTTTAAAAAAGGATATTTCTGCAATTTTAAAATGGGAAGGAATTCTTATTGATCCAATTGGTGCATTGGTTGCAGTACTTGTTTTTGAATTTATAAGTGTTGGCGGTACTGCAGATTTTACACAAACTGCTCTTATAGAATTTGGAAAAATAATTTTATTTGGGGCTTCATTCGGATTTACATTTGCGCATGCACTTAGTTTTGCTATGACCAATAAATGGATTCCTCATTACCTATTAAACGTTGTTGCATTGGCTGCAGTGTTAGGAGTATTTGTACTTTCTGACAGTTTTGCTCACGAATCTGGTTTACTTGCTGTTGTAGTTATGGGAATGGTTATTGGCAACAAAAGTTCTCCATTTTTAAAAGAGTTACTTTATTTCAAGGAGTCACTTAGTTTATTACTGATTTCTATATTATTTATTTTGCTTTCTGCCAATATAAATATGGAAGAATTGTATTTAATCTACAACTGGAAAACATTAATTCTATTTGCAATTATAATTTTCGTAATCAGACCTTTAGGTGTCTTTTTAAGTACGCATAATTCATCGTTAAAACTAAATGAGAAACTCTTTATAAGTTGGGTTGGTCCAAGAGGAATCGTTGCAGCAGGAATTGCTTCTTTATTTGGTTTAAAATTAACTTCAGAAGGCGTTGAAGGAGCAGAATTTATTACACCTTTGGTGTTTATGGTTGTTTTAGGAACAGTCCTCTTAAATGCTACAACAGCAAGATTGTTTGCTCGAATTGTTGGCGTATTTTTAAAACAAGCAGATGGAATTTTAATTGTTGGTGCATCAGCAGTTCCAAGGTTAATTGCAGATTATTTACGAAAAAATGGTAGGCATGTAGTATTGATTGATAGTAATCAAGCCAATATTGATGAGTCCCAAAAATTAGGTCTTGAAGCAATAAACTCCAATATATATTCTGATGCATTAATCGACAATATTGAACTCAGTGATGTTGGATATTTAATGGCTTTAACTGGAAATTCGGACATTAATAAATATGCTATCAATAAATTTCAAGAACAATTTGGTGAAAATGGATCTTTTCGAGTAATTACTAAAGAAGAACGTAACAATCCAACCAACAATCCAAAGGAAGGATTATTTTCTCATATTGATGATTTTGAATCGTTAATTCAAATTGTAGAAACATATCCAACATTCCATGAAATAGCGCTTAATGACGCCAATCATTATAAGAGTTTGATTGAAATAACGAACATAAATAAAGATATTATACCATTGTTTTTAAAGAATAAAGAAAATGACCTGAAGATTATTTCTTCATATAGCAAAGATTTTGATGGTATTGAAAAAGGGTGGAAATTAGTATATCTTGGAAAACCAATAGGTGTTTAAATTTTTTAGAAAAAAGACTTAAAAAAAATTCTAACAAACTACATTTGCAACAATGCAAAAAAAAATAAACATACAAAACAAAAAAGCACGATTTGAATATGAAATTCTTGATGTTTATACTGCTGGAATCAAATTAAGTGGTACTGAAATAAAGAGTATCAGAGAAAGTAAAGCACGTATTACTGAGAGTTTTTGCGAGTTTAATGAAGCAGGAGAACTGTTTGTCATCAATATGTTTATTGAAGAATACTCGCATGGAAACCACTACAATCATAAACCAAAAAGTGCACGTAAACTGCTCTTAAATAAGCGTGAACTTAAAAAATTGCAAAAAGAAATTCAAAATGTTGGCTTAACAATCATTCCATTAAAGCTTTTTATGACTGACAAAGGTTGGGCTAAATTAAATATTGCATTGTGTAGAGGTAAAAAACTCTATGACAAGCGAGAAACAATGAAAGATCGTGATAGTAAGCGAGAATTAGCACGAATTAAAAAAGATTTTTAATGAAATTTGTGGTGTTTTTCAATTTAATTCGATGGAAAAACTTGCTGCTTATTGCATTGATGCAATTTCTAATTAAATATTACTTTTTAATCAATGTTGGTTTTCAAACAGCACTCTCAAATTCACTCTTCTATTTATTAGTTTTTGCAACGATTACTATCACTGCTTCTGGATATATCATCAATGATATTATTGATTCAAAAATTGATACTATCAATAAGCCAAGTAAAGTAATTGTCGGTAATAAAATCTCGATTTTGAATACAAAAAAATTATATTTTCTACTTACAAGCATTGGAATTTTAACAGGAGTTTATTTATCTATTAGAATAGGAAACACATCCTTCTATACCAATCATCTCAAATCTTCTAAAAAATGCTTTCAACTAAACTAGAAAAATACAATCTCATACTTGCATCTAGTTCACCAAGAAGGCAACAATTTCTAAAAAATTTAAATCTTGATTTCACTATAGATGTAAAAGAAATCGAGGAAATCTATCCAAAAGAATTAAAAGGAAGTGAAATCACAGATTTTTTAGCAGAATTAAAAACTTCTCCATTCAAAAATTTAAAAGAAAATGATATTTTAATCACCTCAGATACAATTGTTTGGATGAACGATGCTGCAATAGGAAAACCAAAAGATAGAAATGACGCTATTAAAATATTTAAAAATTTATCAGGAAAGAAACACAAAGTAATAACATCGATTTGTATTAAGACAATCTATAAAACAAAAATTATAAATGACACTACAAATGTGTATTTCAAAGAGTTAACAGATAACGAAATAGAATTTTATATTGATAATTTCCATCCTTATGATAAGGCTGGAGGTTATGGAATTCAAGATTGGATAGGTTACATTGGTATTGAAAAAATTGAAGGAAGTTTTTTTAACGTTATGGGATTACCTGTTCATAAGTTATATACAGAATTGTCAAAATTCTAATTTTTAATTTATCCCAAACCATTATTTTTGCTAAAACAACACAACTAACAAACACATGAAAAAATACACTTTCACAGAGAAAAAAGATACACGATCAGGTTTTGGAGATGGCTTAACACATTTAGGGCGTACAAATCCTAATGTAGTTGCTTTATGTGCCGATTTAATTGGTTCATTAAAAATGCAGACATTTATTGACGAAAATCCTGAGCGTTTTTTTCAAGTTGGAATTGCAGAAGCAAATATGATTGGAATTGCAGCAGGATTAACAATTGGAGGGAAAATTCCGTTTACAGGAACTTTTGCCAATTTTTCTACAGGAAGAGTGTATGATCAAATTCGTCAATCAGTTGCATATTCAGGCAAAAATGTAAAAATTTGTGCTTCGCATGCAGGTTTAACACTTGGTGAAGATGGTGCAACACATCAAATTTTAGAAGATATTGGGTTGATGAAGATGCTTCCAGGAATGACAGTTATTAATCCTTGTGATTACAATCAAACCAAAGCAGCAACTATTGCAATAGCAGATCATGATGGTCCTGTATACTTAAGATTTGGGAGGCCAAAAGTGCCCGTTTTTATGCCTGAAGGTCAGAAGTTTGAAATCGGAAAAGCAATACAATTAACTGAAGGAACAGATGTTACAATTGTTGCAACAGGACATTTAGTTTGGGAAGCATTACAAGCATCTGAACAGTTAGAAAAAATAGGGGTTTCTGCTGAAGTGATTAATATTCACACCATAAAACCTTTGGATGAAGAGGCTATTTTAAAATCCGTTTCAAAAACTGGTTGTATTGTAACTGCAGAAGAACACAATAAATTTGGAGGTCTTGGTGAAAGTGTTGCTCGCACATTGTCATCAAACAATCCTACACCACAAGAATTTGTTGCTGTAAACGACAGTTTTGGTGAATCTGGAACTCCAGATCAACTTATGGAAAAGTATGGATTAAGTGCAAATGATGTTGTCAAAGCTTCACAAAGAGTAATTACAAGAAAATAAGTTGCATGTTTTTCGTTAGATAATTGTAAATCTTAAATTTATAAAATTATGAAGAAAGTATTTATTGCATGTGTGGTTTTTTGTGGTGCTTATCTGACTAGCAACGCTCAATTTGGTGTGAAAGCTGGCTTAAATTTCAGTTCTAATGGAGATTTAAAAGAAATAAGTCAAGACATTAAATCTGATGGGAAAATTGGATATCATGTTGGAATCATATACCAAACAAAAGGAGTTGGTTTTTATTTAAGACCAGAGTTGGTATATACATTAACAAAAAGTGAATATTCTACCAAAGGTGATTTCACTATACAAAAAGTTGATATGCCAATTTTATTGGGATATCATATATTTAAACCGATAAGTATTTTTGCGGGGCCCTATCTTCAATATATTTTAGATACAGATTTAAAAGGATTTGATTTGAATGATGCTGAAAAAGATTTTACAATTGGAATTCAATTTGGCGCTGCTGTAGAACTTGGAGAAAAACTTACAATTGATTTGAGATATGAAAAAGGTTTGTTTGATAATCTAGTTGAAATTAGTGGTCTATCTGGAGATAGAATTGACACAAGCCCTACACAGTTAATACTAGGTTTAGTGCTAAAGTTTTAAAAAAAGTTTCTTTAAATAAAAAATCCTGTAATTTCTTACAGGATTTTTTTATGCTTTATAGTTAATTAACTATCAGAGTCTAAGTAATTTGGTGTTCCGTCTAAATCATCATCATCATTTCTTGGATCTCCATCATCGTTTGTATCTTCATTTTTTGTTTGTATTCCATCTCCATCATCATCTATATCAACATAGTTTGGTATTGAATCTTCATCTGTATCGTCATTAGTTACGTCACCATCATTATTTATATCCTCATCATTAGAAACAACGCCATCAACATCATGATCGGCTGCAGTTGCATATTGTAGGTCAATTTTAAATACTATAGGAGTATTTGGTGGTATTAAACCTGAACCAATATTTAAATATGCTAAACCTGAAGGTATAAAAAGAAAACCTTTTCCAAAATTTTCAAATTCAAGAGGTTCTCCAGACATTGAAATATTATTACCACCTTTAAACATTGGCATTCCATATTGCCACCCTCTAATAGTACTCAGCAAATTAAGCCAAGGATTCCCAATTATAATTGTTTCTCTTTGATCAAAAACAGTTCCATCAAGTAATTCTCCTTTATAAGTTGGTAATATATTATCAATTTTTGTTGGTTGATATCCAACCCCTTCTTCAGAAACTATATAATATAATTTATATGTAATACCATCATTTTCGACAACAGTTACAGATTGAACATCTGATGAAAATGGTGTTTGACCATTATCCACTTTTTTGATGCTATCTAACGTAGTATTAAAATAATGTGTGGCTAAATAATTAACCAAAGAATCGTCATCAATTATTGCTTGTGCGGCATGATCAAATGGTGTAACCGTATTTGTATCATCATTACATGAAAAAATTGTTATTCCCAGCGCAAAAACTAAAACTATATTTTTTATATTCATTTTTAAACTTAATTTAAGTGCACAAGATACAATTTTCATACCTTTGTTAAAAGACAAACGTGAAAATTTAACTTTTTGTATGAGAATTGATAAATATTTATGGTGTACACGCTATTTCAAAACAAGAAATATAGCAACGGAAGCCTGTAAAAAAGGGCAAATTAGAATAAATAATACTGTTACAAAACCTTCTAAAGAAGTCTTTAACGGAGAGCAAATAAGCATTAGAAAGAACCAAATCAACTACCAAATTGTTGTTTTAGATATTCCGAACAGTCGTGTTGGTGCAAAATTAGTTGATTTATACCGAAAAGATAGTACTCCAAAAGAAGCATTTGAAAGACAAGATTTATTAAAATATTCTAAAGATTATTATCGTAAAAAAGGGATGGGAAGACCTACAAAAAAAGACAGAAGAGATATTGATGAATACCATGAATAACCATAATATGAAACGAACATGTTAAAACTTTATCGCTCAAAGGAATGATAAATAGCGAACAGCATGTGACAGTTGAAAAATAATAAATAATACGCATGAAAATCACAATAATACTTAGCAACAACCAAATAAATCATATAATCAAGAGAATTGCTTATCAAATAATAGAGATAAACAACGATAAAAAGGAGATTGTTCTTGCTGGAATTGCCGGTAACGGATTTCTTTTTGCAAAAAAAATAAAGACAACTTTGAATGCTATTTCTTCAATTGATGTTACTTTATGTGAAGTGATAATAGACAAACTAAATCCTTTAGATCAAGTAACAACTTCTATAGAATCTGAGAAATATAAAAATAAATCCTTAATCTTGGTTGATGACGTTTTGAATTCTGGGACAACATTAATCTATGCAATTAAACATTTTCTTGAAGTTCCATTAAAACAATTTAAAACGGCTGTTTTGGTTAATAGAAATCATAAAAAATATCCTGTAAAGGCTGATTTTAAAGGTATTTCTTTATCTACAACTATAGACAGTAATATTACTGTTGAGTTTAAAGGAAAAACGACAATTGCCTATTTAGATTAACTTATCCTTAATTTCTTCTACTATTTCGTTGATAATCTTATCATCAGTATTTATCGAATGCATTGCTTGATTGTAGTATAAAGTTCGCTCAAATAAGTGCTTTGCTATAAATTTTTTTAAATTTTCTAATTTCAAGTTTGCAATTAAAGGTCGACTTTTTCGCTGTCTTTTTAACCTATTATAAAGTGTGTTTAAAGACGCTTTTAAATAAAATGATTGTGATTTTTCAGCAATCAATTGAATATTATTTGCATAACAAGGAGTTCCTCCACCTACAGAAAGCACAAAATCAGTTCCTGAATTCAATAATTCAGTAAGATATTCTGTCTCTTTTATTCTAAAATATATTTCCCCTTTTTTAGCAAATATATCAGAAACAGAAATATCTTCTTTTGTCTCTATATACGTATCCAAATCAATAAAATCAATCTCCAATCGCTCCACAAGAATTTTTCCAACAGACGATTTTCCACTTGCCATATATCCAAGTAAAACTATTTTCATTATACAAATATTATAAAACAAAAATATCAAAAAAAAATTATAAAAATAGGTTTGTGTATTAAATATTAGACAGTATATTTGCACTCGCCAATAGAAAAAGGACTTGGTAGCTCAGTTGGTAGAGCACCTCCCTTTTAAGGAGGTGGTCCTGGGTTCGAGCCCCAGCCAAGTCACAAAAAGTTGAGCTTTTACTTGACTTTTTTCGTTTAGAGTAATTTCTAAAAGCGCGTATGACGGAATTGGTAGACGTGCAAGCTTGAGGGGTTTGTGTCCGCAAGGACGTGCTGGTTCGACTCCAGTTACGCGCACTAAAAAACCGTAAGTAACTATAAACTAATTATTTATACTACTTACGGTTTTTTGTTGTATAAACATTTGTGTTTAATTTAATATGTGTTGTAAAAAAAGTCCCTTTCTATATATTAGCGCTTTTCTTTATCTCTTGCAGTACAGATATTCTAAAGAAAAAAGATTATTGATTATTTCAAAGATAAACACATAGACGCTGAAATATTTGGAGTGAACTTAAATAAAGCAATTAAATCTTTAACAGGTTTTTCTTTTCACATTACTTTAACTTCTCATAAAATATTTATTCTTATACTTGCATATGTTTAAAAAAATATTATTTATTACCGTTTTATGTATCGGTTTCATTGGATTTTCACAAGAAAAATCAACAGACTCTACCAAAGTAATTAATCTTCCTTCAATTGATTTAAAAGGAGTTCTTGTAAATGGTTTTGATAAAAAACCACTAAAAGGAGCACATATCTATAATATGAATTCTGTTAGAGGAACTGTTAGTAATAATGATGGCTCTTTTATAGTTCCTACACGTGTAAACGATACTATTTTCTTTTCTCATATTGGTTTTCAATCAGTAAAAATAAAAATCACCAATGATTTATTAAAAGGCAATGAACTTGAAATTGCACTTTTTGAAAAGGCTGAAGATATAACAGAAGTAAAAGTAAAATCTATTCAACTGGTTGGTGTTTTAGAAATTGATGCTAAAAATGTACCTAAAGATAAATACACTCGTATTCATATTAATGGATTGCCTCAAACTTATGAAATAGGAAGACCAAGACAAAAAACATATAATTCTCCTGCAGATGCAATCTTTCATCCTATCGATTTTGTATATAATTTATTTGGAAAGAAACCGAAGCAATTAAAACGATTAAAACAGTTAAAAAAAGATAATGAAATTCGTGATATGTTGGACGCTAAAGTAAATCGTGAAATAATGCTGGAGTATCTTGAATTGAGTAGAAGTGAATTAGATGAACTACTCGATGACTGTAATTATTCTGACTATTTTATACGAAAAGCAAGTGATATTCAAGTAATTGAAGCCGTTTTAGAATGCTATGAAAGTCATAAAGCAATCAAAAAAGGAAGTACTATACGAAAAGAGTAAGAGTTTATGCGTTTTATGAAGTTAAAAAAATCCGATTGCAAATTTTGCAATCGGATTTTTATATCTATTATATATAAACTTAGTTATTTCCTAAAATCAATGGTAATCCATCATCTCCTCCAACCACAACTACTTTAGTGTTAGGAGATTCAGCAAGTTTTAACGTTGCTTCAATACCCTTATCTTTCAAAATTTTATCGGTCAATGATGCACTTAATATACGATTTGCTTCCGCTTTTCCTTTCGCTTCAATAATTTGTTTTTGAGCTTCTTTATCGGCAGTGATTAACCTAAATTCATATTCCAATGATTCTTGCTCTTGTTTTAGTTTACGTTCAATTGCATCTTTAATTGTTGGTGGTAACGTTACATCACGTATCAAAATATCATTAATTTGAACATACTGTGATTTTGCTTTTCTTGCTACTTCATCAAAGATTTCTTTCTGAATTACATCACGTTTACTCGAATACAATTGTTCTGGAATATATCGACCAACGATACTACGCCCAGCAGAACGAACTTCTGGAATAATAACTACATCTAAATAATTTTCACCTTTTGTTTTATGCAAAAATCCAAGTTGATCAATCTTTGGTTGGTATAAAATAGATACATCCAATTTAATCTCCAATCCGTTTGAAGACAGCACTTCCATATCCTTAATAAACTTATTTTGCTGACGGACGTTATAAATATCAACTTTATTCCATGGTGCAACAATATGAAATCCTTCTCCTAATGGTGGTGAATCTGTAACAACTCCTCCATCAAAACGTTTCCATAATACACCTGCTTCTCCTCTATCTACTGTAACAAATGTTTTGGAGAAAAACATCATTACTATAATTGCCAATACGACGATTCCTATTATTCCTTTTGGTAATTGTAATTGTGGTGGTTGTGCCATTTTTTTTATATTTTTAAGTGATACCTCGATGCAGCGTATTCGAAGTGTTATTTTTTTCCTGCTATTTTAATCTTTTGGCTATTCGCCCTGCGATTAAATGAATCCTTTATACTTTCTTATAAACCATTCAATGCTCAAAGATAGTATAATTACTGCTAATAACCACTTCCAATCAATAATTGAATTTGATTTCTTTTCTGATTTTTGAATGGATACAAATCTTTTATCTATAAGTAAGGTAGATGTCAATTTTGTTACAGCATCAGCAAAATAAATTTTTCCTTTTGTCTTTTCACTGATAGACTTTAACTTACCTACAGCTGCGTTAACGAATTGTTGTTCTACATCAAACTCCAAGATTTTAAAACTTCCATTAGCCCTTACATTTTGATTTTCTACTGATACATTAAAGTTATAATTTCCTGCTTCCAATCCAGAAATTGATGCTAGGTAATTATTTCCACTTAATGAAAATGGAAGACGCTTCTTTTCGTTTGTTTCTCTATTTCTTGCTGATAACCAAATAGTTACGTCTGAATCAAATATATAATTTTTATCTAAATAATTTGCCGAAATACGCACATTATCATTGGCATAAAAAAGAGACTTATAATCAATCGTTAAACGTTTTGATTTTTTGTTTGATGACAAATATTGAATAATTTTATTGATATAATTGTCATAATCGACAAACGATTTACGCTCTAATTTGGATGTCATTCGCCATCGCCAACTATTCTCACCAAATAGTACTGCTCCTCTCCTATTAGCTGTTTCAAATGCTGCTAATAATGGTTTTTCTGTTGTATAATTTCCAACTTGTTGAAATAATAAACTTTCAAAAGGCGTTTTGAATTTCACTTCACCAAACTTATCAATCAACGGAGGAAAATCTTCAAAACCGATATTATCAGTACTAAAAGAAGTAAAACTTTGATTGAAAACTGGTATATAATTCTCTGTCTGATCGATGGTAGTTTTAGAAAAATGCTGCTGTGCATTATTCAAAAAATTCCAATCAGTTTTAGAACCAGTAATTACAAAGTAATTTGACTTTTCGGTATTTAATTGGGAGAACACAGCGTTAAAACTATTTGTAGGCTGATACAATATAACTAATTGATAATCTTTTAGTTGTGTTTTATCCTCTATCTTTTTAATAGTAACCTTACGCTGCTTATTGCTTTCAATAGATTTTTTTAACGCACCAATATCTGGATGTAAAAATGAAGTCAAAATTAAAATTTTTGACTGTTCATCAATCACTTCTACAACGAAATTCTTGGAGTTATTTACTGTGTTTTTCTCATTTACTAATTCTCCAATTCTTGATGTATAATAATGCATTCCAACTTTGACTGTTGATAAATGAAAAGATAGGTTTTGCGAGTTGTTTTCTTTTGAAAAAGAAACATTTTTAGAATACACTTTTTGATTTCCTTTAAAAATAGTAAAAGTTGTATTTACAGCCTTTTCACCATCATAATTTAAAAATACTTCAACTGGAAACTTATTTTTTAAATAGGCATAACGATTTACGTTTTGCCGCGTAATTTTCAAATCAACATACTTGGTTGTATCACCAACAATAATCGGGTAAACTGGCTGATTTATTTTGGTGTATTCATAGTCTGCACCAAAGGTTTGATTTCCATCAGTAATTAAAATAATAGGCGCAATCTCGTTCTTATAAAGTTCATTGAATTGCTTTAAAGGCTTTGAAATATTGGTTTGTCTCTTATCAAAACTCAATGAATCTAAGAGTTGTACATCATCAGAAAAAGAAAAGAAATTAATCTCAAATTTCTCATTTAGCGCCTTGTTAGACTTGATGTTTTCAACCAAACTTAACACTTTAGCTGTTTGACTCATATATTTAATAGACGAAGAGTTGTCTACAGTAACAACCAATTTTGGTTTGATTATCTTAATTATATTTTGCTCAACCTTTGGATTTATCAATAATAAAAATAGTGCAAAAAGGCTCAAAAAACGTAAAAAAGTCAATAAAATAGTACTTCTCTCTTTATTTTTTGATTTATAAAAATAATGAAAAATAGCAATCAATAATGCTATGATTGCTGCCATAATAATGTATAAAAGTGTTTGAGTATTCAATTATTTTTTTACATTTATTAACTCTAATAATTCAAAAAATCGCTTCGCATTTTCATTATCATCATTCTCTTTTAGATAAATAACCTGAGCTATATATAGTGTGTAATTTACTAATACTACTTTCATATAAATAAGATTTATAATTATGTTAACATCCCACCATCTACACTAAGTGTTTGCCCTGTAATATAAGCACTCATATCTGATGCTAAAAACACACACGCATTGGCAATATCTTCAGGAGTTCCACCTCTTTTTAGTGGAATTGCACTTCTCCATTCTTTTACCGTTTCTTCATCTAATTTTGCTGTCATTTCAGTTTCTATAAATCCAGGAGCAATCACGTTACTTCTGATGTTTCTTGAGCCTAATTCTAACGCAACAGACTTAGAAAAGCCAATAATTCCTGCTTTAGAAGCTGCATAATTTGCTTGACCTGCATTTCCTTTTAATCCAACAATCGAACTCATATTGATAATTGAGCCTTTGCGCTGTTTCATCATTGGTCTAATCACTGCTTTAGTCAAATTAAAAACCGATTTTAGATTAATTTCTATCACCTTATCAAAATCATCTTCAGATATACGCATCAACAGATTGTCTTTTGTAATTCCTGCATTATTTACTAAGACATCTATACTTCCGAACTCCTCTAAAACAGCAGCAGCTAATTTCTGTGCAGCATCAAAATCTGCAGCATTTGATTGATATCCTTTGGCTTTTATACCATAAGCAGTTAATTCTTTTTCCAATGTATTTGCAGCATCTACAGACGAACTGTATGTAAATGCAATATTTGCACCTTGTTTTGCAAAGATTTCTGCAATACCTTTGCCAATGCCACGAGTTGCACCTGTAATGATGGCTGTTTTATTATCTAATAACTTCATTTGTAGTTTATTTTTTGAAAATCAAATATATAAAAAGTAATTTTGAATTGATAACTCATTATAAAATATTATTTTCATTCCTTTAACACTTGATTTTATCATATCAAGACACTATATTCGCTTATCGTTAAATAAAAGACAATTGAAACCGATTTTACCTTAACCAAAATATAATGAAACATACATTAAATTTTACAGCAACAATTTTAATACTTATTTTCTTTATCTCCTGTGATACTAAAAAAACCAAGTCAGAAGTAAAAATAACTACAGAAAAAAAACACAATAAAAAAGACTGTAAAAGTGTACATTGGTCTCATCATAAAGGAAATGATGGTCCTGAAAATTGGAAAAATCTTTGTGACGGATTTTCAGATTGTGGCGGAAATTCGCAATCTCCAATTAACATTATTACTGATAGTATTGTTAAGAATAATGAATTAACTGCTCCTAAATTCAGCTATGGTAAATCAAGGGTTAGTATTATTAATAATGGACACACAATACAATTTAATGTTGATCAAGGAAGTTCTGTAATTTTAAACGGAAAAGAATATCAACTTTTGCAATTTCACTATCATGCGTTAAGCGAACACAAAATAGATGGAAAACATTATCCAATAGAAGTGCACTTTGTACATAAACACAATGATACCGATTTTGCAGTCCTCGGAATTATGTTTATTGAAGGAAAAGAAAATACTCTTTTCACAAATTATTTAATTAACTTTCCAACAAGTAAAGAAAATTTTAAATCAGATACAACCATTGAATTGTTAAATTTATTTCCTAAAAACAAAAGTTATTTCAACTATAGTGGCTCTCTAACAACTCCTCCTTGTTCAGAAGTGGTAAATTGGTATGTTCTTAAAAATCCTGTTGAGGCTTCAAAAGAACAAATAGAAACATTCTCTAAAATACTTGCAAATAATTTTCGCCCAATTCAGCCTTTAAACTATAGAAAAGTGGAATTATATGGCGAATAGAAAATAATAAAACGGAGCAAAAATCGTATCTTAGCATTCATGAAGTCGATTAAAATTTTAATTCCTATTCCGTCTTATGGTTTTGACACAACAGAAGTTTCTATTCCTTGGAAGTTATTTTTAGAAAATAATTTTGAAGTTGTATTTGCAACTCCAAACGGAGAAAAAGGAGTAACCGACAAATCTATGCTTGACGGTAGTAAACTTGGTCTTTTAAAATCTGTATTAATGGCTCGAAAAGATGCAGTCGAAGCTCACAATGAACTTATCAAAATCAATTCGTTTTGCAATCCGTTGAAATATAGCGAACTTAAAGAAAGCGATTTTGATGCGCTCCTTTTGCCTGGAGGTCATGACAAACCTGTAAAAGAATATTTAGAATCAGCAATTTTGCAAAACCTTATTGTTGATTTTTTTAATGCTAATAAGCCTGTTGCTGCGGTATGTCACGGAGTAATATTGGTAGCAAGAAGTATAGATCCTAAAACAGGGAAATCTGTTTTGCATAACTTAAAAACGACTTCGTTGTTAAAATCTCAAGAATTATTAGCATACAATCTTACACGTCTTTGGCTCGGAGATTATTACCTTACATATCCTGAAATAACAGTTGAAGATGAAGTTATAGCAACATTGTCAGATAGTAAAAACTTCATAAAAGGTCCAAAACCTATTTTGAGAGATGATATGAACCATCTCAATCGAGGCTTCGCTGTAACTTGCAAAAATTATGTGTCTGCTCGTTGGCCTGGAGACATCTATACGTTCTCACTTGATTTTATAGGACTCATAAAAAAACAATATGCATAAAAAATATATCATCGCGTTAGATCAAGGAACTACGAGTTCTCGTACTGTTTTGTTTGACGAAAACGGAAAACAACTAGCGATAGAACAACAAGAATTCAAACAACTATTCCCCCACTATGGTTGGGTGGAACACAATCCGCAAGAAATATTAGATTCACAATTAAATACCTTTCAAAACCTCATAAAGAACAACAATATTGCTTTAAATTCAATTGTAGGAATTGGTATTACTAATCAACGAGAAACAACTGTTGTATGGAATAAATCTACTGGAAAAGCAATTTGCAACGCCATTGTATGGCAAGACAAACGCACAGCAAGTATCTGTAAAGAGTTGAAAAATAAGGGGTTAGAAGAATATGTGAAGAAAAATACAGGATTGGTGATTGATTCTTATTTTTCTGGGACTAAAATAAAATGGATTCTTGACACTATAGAAAACGCCAGAACATTGGCAGAAAAAGAAGAATTATTATTTGGTACTATTGATACTTGGTTACTTTGGAATTTAACAAACGGAAAAGTCCACGCAACAGATTATTCAAACGCTTCAAGAACGATGCTGTTTAATATCAATACATTAAAATGGGATAAAAATTACTTAAAGCATTAGATATTCCTAAAAATATACTTCCAAAAATATATCCTTCAAGTTACCATTTTGGAAATTTTGAGTACAACAATCATAAAATACCAATTGCAGGAATTGCAGGCGATCAACAAGCAGCACTTTTCGGACAAGCGTGCTTTAAAAAAGGTGAAGGAAAAAATACCTACGGAACAGGATGTTTCCTATTGATGAATACTGGTACAAAACCACAATATTCTAAAAACGGACTTTTAACAACGATTGCTTGGGGAATTGATGACAAAGTTTATTATGCGCTCGAAGGCAGTGTTTTTATTGCAGGAGCAGCGATTCAATGGCTTAGAGATGGATTGCAATTAATAGATTCCGCAGAAGAAAGTGAGACCATTGCCAAGCAATTAACAGGCGATAATCCTGTATATGTTGTTCCTGCATTTGCAGGTTTAGGTGCGCCTTATTGGGATATGTACGCTCGTGGAGCCATTTTCGGATTGACACGTGATACAGGAAAAGAACATTTGATAAAAGCAACGTTAGAATCGTTGGCATATCAATCAAAAGATTTGATAAATGCGATGCAAGAAGATTGCAAAACAGAGCTCACTTCTTTAAATGTTGATGGAGGTGCAAGTGCAAACAATGTATTGATGCAGTTTCAAGCAGATATTCTAAATTGTACAATAAATCGCCCTAAAGACACAGAATCTACAGCTCTTGGGGCAGCATACTTGGCAGGAATTTCTATTGGTTTATGGAAACAAAACGATATTTTCAAGAGCAAAACAATTGAGCATACCTTTACTCCAAAAATGGAAAATTCTAAACGAGAAAAACTATACAAAGGGTGGCAGAAAGCAGTAAAACGCACAATGAATTGGGAGGAGGAATAATCTCGTGTAATTTTAAATATATAAAGTGACAAAATATTTAAAACTACTATTTATGAAATTCAACTACTTCCTTAGTGTAATTTGTCTATCTATATTTATAAGTGCTTCAGCACAATTTCAAAACACTAAAGATTTACCTTTTACTTGGAAAACAGATACATTACAACACTCTGTAAAACTATCAGAAATTCAAATAGTGCTACCAAAACATTCTTTTCCAACACTTGATGCGCCAGATTTTGTTGATAAAACTGAAGGTTTGGATATGTTTTTTAAAAACGAACCAGTAATTGTAGTCAAACTTGACGGACAAGCAAAAGCGTATCCTTTGAATATTTTGACAATGCATGAAATTGCAAATGACATTCTTGGTGACCATCATATTCTTGCAACATATTGCCCTTTGTGCAACTCTGGAATTGTATATAACCGAAAAATTATAATTAAATTAATAAGCGAAAAAGGAATTATACTAAATGTATCTTCCAAAATGGGTTCATTAGATGTTTGTAAATTGACTGACTCTGTTGCTTATCGAATGTCAAAAAGTGCTTTAAATATGTACACTAAAATTCTAACGAACAGATTGAAAGATAAAATTAAAGTTGCATCTATTCATCCTGGTTGGGTAAAAACAACAATCATAAAAAGTAATATTAAAAACGGTAGATTGACACCTAAAGAATCAGCGGAAAATATTTTCGAATTTATAAATAACGATTTTAAAAGCGGAGCATTTTGGAACTCTGAAAATGGAACTGAACTTTTATGGTAAAAAAAACGATTAGTTGCTTAACCACGCAACTAATCTTATACAAAACCAATAAGCGAACCTCCAAAATTTTAACTAATAATTATCCACATCCAAACCAAAACGAATAGGTCTAAAATCTTTAACCGCTTGAAACACATTTTTAATTCTAAGTATATGCTCTTTAGTTGCTTTTAACGATTGCTTCGGCGGTATTTTAATCAATAGTGTCCGTATATATTGATTGCGAACTCTAGAAACTACAGGAGTTGTAGGCCCCAACACATTTTCTTTAAATACATTGGTCAATGACTTACCAAGCCAAATAGCAGCAGTATCAACTTTAGTAAAATCATGATGTTTTAAGGTGATTTTTACCATTCTATAAAACGGCGGATAATGATATTGCCAACGTTCATCCAACTGTTCTTTAAACATTGTTTGGTACTCATTGGTAGAAACTTGTTGCAATATTTGATGGTATGGATTGAAGGTTTGTATCGCAACTTTCCCTCGTTTTTTGGCACGTCCTGCACGTCCAGAAACTTGTACTATTAATTGAAAACTACGCTCGTGTGCTCTAAAATCTGGAAAATTGAGCATATTATCGGCATTTAAAATTCCTACGAGTGACACATTGCTAAAATCCAATCCTTTAGAGAGCATTTGTGTACCAACCAAAATATCTATTTCTTGCGCTTGAAACTGTCCTATTATTTTCTGATAACCATACTTTCCTCGCGTTGTATCTAAATCCATTCTTCCAACTTTTATAGTTGGAAACAAATCTGCTAATTCTAATTCTATCTGTTCAGTACCAAATCCTTTGGTGTTTAATTTTTCACTTCCACAGGCGCCACAACTGTGTTGCATCGCTTGATGATGTCCACAATAATGACAACGTAATTCGTTTTTAAATTTATGATACGTCAAACTCACATCACAGTTTGAACATTGTGGAGAAACACCACACGTTTCACATTCTACAATTGGTGAAAACCCTCTCCTATTTTGAAATAAAATAATTTGTTCCCTTTCTTCCAACGCATTGTTTATCAATGCTATCAAACGGTCAGAAAAATGACCTTTCATTCTTTTTTTTCGATGTTTTTCTTTGATATCTACCAATTCAACTTCAGGTAATAATACATTTCCATGACGCATATTTATTGTCACCAAACCATATTTTCCTTCTTTCGTATTGTGAAAACTTTCGATAGATGGTGTCGCAGAACCTAATAAAATTTTGGCTTTGTGCATGTGCGATAATACAATTGCTGCATCACGAGCATGATATCTTGGTGCAGGATCAAACTGCTTGTACGAGGTTTCGTGTTCTTCATCAACTATAATTAATCCGAGATTAGAAAAAGGTAAGAATAATGACGAACGAGCACCTAAAATAATTTGAGCATTAGATTTTTTTTCGAGGACATTATTCCATACTTCCACACGCTCATTCATAGAGTATTTAGAGTGAAAAACGGCAACTTTATCACCAAAATAATGTTGTAATCGTGTGATGAGTTGTGTAGTTAAGGCAATCTCAGGTAGCAAGTATAAAACTTGTTTGTTTTTATCCAATTCTTTTTGAATTAAGTCAGCGTAAATCTCTGTTTTACCACTACTTGTAACTCCGTGAAGCAAAACAACATCCTTTTCTTTAAATGATTTTTCTATTTCATTTAACGCCTTTGATTGATGCTCATTAAGTGTTTTTAGTTGGTTGTTCTTTCCTTTAAAAGTGACTCTATCAACTTGTATAAAATAATATTCAAAAATAGCTTTGTCAACCAAAGCTTTTATTACTGCAGCCGAACTTCCTGATGCTGTTTCTAAATCAGCAACTTTTACCGGTTTCTTAGAACTTAATTGCAATTGAAAGTATGATAAAACAGCTTCACGTTGTTTTTTTGCTCTGCTTAATGATGCTAATAAACCATTTAATTTTTCTTCTATATAAATAGGACTCAGGCGAACATATTTTACCATTTTTGGTTTGTATTGTTCGTAAATTCTCTCTTTTAAAATGATCGCCTCTTTATCAAGCATCGATTTTAAAATAGGAAAGACTGTTTTCTTATTTAAGATACTAACAACCTGATTTACGTTTAGTTCTGACTGATGCTGCAAGGCTTCAAAAATCAAAAACTCGTCATTACTAAGTTCGTTATCGGCAGTAAAAGCATTATTTTTAAGGATACTTGTTTCACTTTCCAACAAGAATGCCGAAGGCAACGCAGCACGAAATACATCGCCCAACGTACACATATAATAATCAGAAATCCATTGCCAATGTTGTAGTTGTATTTCGTTTACAATAGGTGTTTCATCTAATATTTGATGAATATCTTTTGCATCATATCCTTTTGGTGGGTTTTGATGGATTTCATACACAAGAGCTGTATAAATCTTTTTTTTACCAAATTCTACTGCAACACGCATCCCTTTTTTTAGGAATTTTGCTTCTGCTTCTGTTATGCTATACGTAAATAGCTTTGCAAGAGGAATTGGTAATATGACGTTTATATAGTTGATACGTTTAGCCTAAAAGTAAATTTTTAATTTTAGCAAGTATTTCTTTTTCTGCACTATTACGTCCATAAAAAGCGTCTGCAATGGCTACACAAGTTCTCCAAATAATTCGTTCAACTTTTGGAGGAAATAATTCCTCATATTTATTTTTAAATATTTCAAAATCATCAACGAAATCGTTTGCATGACCTTCAAATCCACTTGAATGCAAAAAATCAAATACAATTTCTATTTGATATGCCGCATCATTTCCAAACTCATCTTTGACATCATCAACTTCCATCCAATGATTAGTTACTGTTTTCTTTAATGATGAGAACTCTTCTTCTCTTACTACATTATCACATGCAGCAACTGCAAAAAATAGTTTCCCTAAATTTTGATAAAATTTATTTCCTATTAGATCCATAAATTCTGTTTTAAATTGTTTCTCAAAAATACACTTTTTTACAATTGTGGAATTGTTTAACTGTTTATTTGTTAGTAGATTTTTCACTTCGTTCAAAATGGCAACAAACTATATATTAATTACTCACTTTTCATTATTCATTAATTTTTTGGCACGCTGTTTGTTAAGTAATCATTGTAATACTACCCAAGTATTATTAATTATAAATACCACATATCATGAAAAAAAGAATTTTATTAATTGTTGCAATTGCTTTATCAGCAATATCAATGCAAACATCAAAAGCATTCGCAACAGGAATTTCAACTACCATTTACAATTCATCAGATAATTCAATAACATTCGTAGAGAATGGTATTACATTTTCAATTTTCGAAAATGGGGAGTTTGATTTTTATTTAAATTCTTTATCTAATGGTGTAAACGCCAATTATAATAGTCCAGGAGTTAGCATAAGCTTTAATTCAGGATATGATTATGATCCATATGTACAATATGACAGTTACGGAGCGATTATCCAAATAGAAAACACACCAATATATTATGACCAGTACGGACGTATAAAGCGTGCAGGAGTTATAAATATTAACTATAATTCTGGTAGATTACACAGAATTGGTGGTTTAAGTGTTTATTATAATAGTTATGGGAATTATTCTTACTGTTCAGGATATATCAACACCTACAACAGAAATTATGTATATCATCCTTATCACAATTGGTTTGCAAGACCTTATTTCGGTTTTACAATTGTAAGAGTAAATCCATATAGATACAACTACAATCCATATAGATATACATATTACAGAGATAATCGTTACGCATATAAACACAATAGAAACAGATACGATATCCGTCAACAAAAAAGAAATACATATAACAACACACGTAGAGCAAAAAATAATACGAGAAGTAACAATGATTATAGAAGAACTGCTTCTACAAGAAGTAATCAAAGAACTCTACGTAATAATAATACAGTAAGAAGTCAAAGAAATACGCAAGACGTTAGAAGAAAAACAGCAAATAATGATCGTGGCGTAAAAGGAACTTCTACAAGAACTCAGACTCAAAGAAGAAGTACTACACCAAATAGACAACGTGTAAGAGAAACACAACAAAGAAAATCTCAAACACCGAGAACAACTCGTAGCACACAGAGAAAACCTTCTCAAACACGTAGTAATACTAGTAGAACTGCAACAAGACAAGTCTCAAAAAGTGGAAGAAGTTCATCTTCAAGAAGTAAACCTACAAGTTCAAGAAAAACGGGAAGAAGACGTTAAAAGCATCCCAAATAACCCTAAAAAAAGAATCCTGCAATTTGCAGGATTCTTTAATTTTATAATTCTTGTTTGGATGTTTTTCTACTCCCTTCGTACATATCATAACGTACAAATCGACAATCTAAATCTCCGTTTTTAAGTGGAATTCTACGCGAAGTACGCAATCCAACATATTTTAGAGCATCCATATCAGAGGTAATAAACCACACTCTTGAATCTGGATAACCGTGTTTTAAAGTATCTCCAATTTTCCTATAAAACTCTTCTGCATCAATGTTTAAACGCTCACCATAAGGAGGATTAAATAGAATTGTAGTTGAACCAAATACTTCCTTTACAGAGTTGAAGAAATTAACATGATGCACTCCAATAAATTCTGACAAATTAGCACTTTCAATATTTTCATTTGCCTTTCTAACTGCAGATGGTGCCTTGTCAAATCCCATGATTTTAAACTGCGGATTTATAATCTTTTTTAATAATGAATCTTGAATTACATAATATAAATCTTCATCATAGTCACTCCATTTTTCAAAACCAAATTCTGGTCGATTGATATTCGCAGGAATATTACAAGCAATCATCGCTGCTTCAATCAAAATAGTTCCAGAGCCACACATTGGATCAATAAAGTTACTATGCCCTGTATAACCTGAAAGAAGTACCAATCCTGCGGCAAGAACTTCATTAATTGGTGCAATATTAGTAGATGTTCTATAACCTCGTTTATGCAATGAATCGCCTGAAGAATCCAAAGAAATAGTACACATTTCTTTCTGAATATGCACATGAATCTTTAAATCTGGATGTTTTAAATCTACATTTGGACGCTTATGATATTTATGACGAAAATAATCGGCAATTGCATCCTTTGATTTTAATGAAATGTAATGAGAATTGGTTGTAAAAAACTTAGAATTTACAACTGCTCCAATAGAAAATGTACCATCAACAGACATATAATCTTCCCATTTTATTTTCTGAATACTCTCGTATAAATCCTCTTCATCAAATACTTTAAAAGTCTTAATTGGCTTTAAAATTCTAATTGCTGTTCGCAAAGTCATGTTTGTCTTATACATAAAGCCTGTATCGCCATAAAAGGAAACATTACGCACCCCTTTTTTGACATCTACAGCACCTAAATCTTTCAATTCGCTTTCTAACACTTCTTCTAATCCGAACATGGTAGTTGCTACCATTTTGAAGTTTTTACTCATCAATTTAAATTTGATGCAAAGATAACGTATTTTTGTGGTGAGAATTGACACATAGTAAAGAAATATTGAGGTCTCGACTGTGCTCGACCAGACAAAGCCAACTTTATGTTTCCTCTAGCGCAGTCGAGAGGTAAATTACAATTATTATTCTATGAATACATCTACAGATTGGTTTACTTCGTGGTTTGACACTGATTTTTATCACACCTTATACAAACACCGAGATGATAAGGAAGCACAACTATTTATGACAAATTTGGTTGCTTTTTTAGAATTAAAAAAAGACAATAAAATTTTAGATTTAGCTTGTGGAAAAGGACGCCACTCTGTATTTTTAAACTCTTTAGGCTTTGATGTTATTGGTGCTGATCTATCTCAAAACAGCATTGATTTTGCCAAACAATACGAAAATAAAACCTTAAAATTTGTACAACATGATATGCGTTCAACTTTTGAAACAAAATTTGATGCTATCTTTAATTTATTTACAAGTTTCGGCTATTTTGTTGATGATTCAGAGGATATAAATGTGCTCAAAAATATTAAGAATGGACTAAAAGATGAAAACAGTTTTGCTGTCATTGATTTCATTAATGTCAAAAATGCTGTAAAAAACTTAGTCACAAAAGAAACGATTAATCGTGAAAATCTTCAATTTAACATCACACGTTCGGTTGAAAATGGTTTTATAATTAAGAATATAGAAGTTGTCAATGAAAATGAAAAATACGATTATTTTGAACGTGTTAAATGTCTTGATTTCCCAAAAATAAAAACATATTTAGAGACTGTTGGCTTGAAGTTAAAAGCCGTTTTTGGAGATTATGAATTGCAAGATTTTGATGAAGAAAACTCAAGTAGATTACTTCTAATTATTTCAAAATGAACTTGTTAATACTATTTTTTGCAGTTGCAGTTGGTGTTTTAGTTGTCTATTTACTAAAACCAAAAAAATTTATTACACAATTGCTACTCTCGTTTAGTGGTGCTTATTTATTGGCTATCACAGTAACCCATTTATTGCCTGAAGTTTTTGAAAACTCCACTAAAAATATTGGTGTATTTATCATTTTAGGATTGCTTATTCAGCTAGTAATGGATTATTTCTCAAAAGGTGCTGAACACGGACATATTCACGTACAAGGAAATAAATTTCCTGTCATTTTATTTGTGAGTTTGTGTTTGCACGCTTTTATGGAAGGAATTCCGTTGGTAAATAATGAACACCAAGAATTATTATGGGCGATTGTAGTTCATAAAATACCAATTACTATTGTTTTAGGAAGTTTTTTAGCATATTCTGACACAGCATTATCTAAAAGCCTTTCTTTACTCCTACTCTTTGCTTTGATGTCTCCTTTGGGAAGTTATATTGGTGCAAATACTTCTTTTATGTTGGCTTACAAAACGGAAATTACAGCAATTATTATTGGAATATTTTTACATATTTCTACAATTATAATTTTTGAAAGTGCTGAAAATCATAAATTTAACAGTGCTAAATTTATTGCTATTGTAATTGGTTTTGGCGTTGCTTTACTAGTTTGATTTTTTTTTAGTAACTTTAGTACATCAAAATATACCCTTTATTGGGTATTTTTTTGCTTTCAATATAGGTGTAGTTTTGAGTAATTCTAATTTAAAACAGACATATATTATTAGAAATTTTGAATAATTATTATTAATAGATAAAATTTCAAAAAGTAAAACTTAATTCGCCACTTCGCTAATAAACTTAATTCGCATTAATTGAAGTTCGTCATAATCATAATCACCATCAAACTCTTCCATAGCATCATCGATTTTATCTGTTTCAGCTTCCATAAAATAGTCGAAAATTTCTTCTTGTTGATCATCATCTAATATTTCATTAAGATGATAACCAATATTCAACTTTGTTCCCATAAAAACAATGCGTTGCATTTCTTTTATTAATTCATTAAATTGCAATCCTTTAGATTTAGCAATATCTTCATTCAAGAGGTATTTTCTTATCAGTATTTTGAATGATTGATAATTTTAAAGATGAATTAACTCCCGTGCTTTTTACGACCAAATCTTCGGGTCTTAGAATATCATTTTCTTCAACATAATCTTCAATTAAATCAATAAAATCTTTTCCAAATTTACGTGCTTTACCTTCTCCAACACCATGAACGTTTGCTAATTCTTCAAGAGTTATTGGATATTTTAGCGTCATATCATCTAATGAAGGATCTTGAAACACTGCAAAAGGCGGCACTCCTTGACGCTTTGCAACTCGTTTTCGCAAATCTTTCAGCATTCCCATCAACTTATCATCAACACTTCCTCCAGCACTCTTTGTATTTATAATAATACCATCATCATCGGTATCATATACATGATCCTCTGTCATCATAAAAGAGGTTGGATTTTCTAAATAATTTCTTCCTTTTTGGGTGACTTTTACAACACCATATTGTTCTATTTCTTTACGAATTAAATTCACTACTAAAACTTGACGTAAAAGAGCCATCCAATAGTTGGCATTCTTGTCTTTCCCTTTTCCAAAATAAGGTTGCTCATTAGTCTTATGAGAAATCAACATTGCATTTTCTCTTCCTACAATAGTATTTATAACTTCTTTTGGCTTGTATTTTTCTTTGGTAGATAGAATTGTTTCTATTAGCAACTTTACATCCTCTTTTGCTTCGGCTTTTTTCTTAGGATTTCTTGTATTGTCATCCATATCAGCGCCTAAACCATTGATTTCATCAAATTGTTCACCAAAGTAATGCAATAAATATTTCCGCCGACTCATTGAAGTTTCAGCATATCCAACAACTTCTTGTAATAGCGCGTGACCAACTTCTTGTTCTGCGACAGGTTTTCCTGCCATAAATTTTTCTAATTTCTCAATATCTTTATACGCATAAAAAGCCAAACAATAACCCTCTCCATCATCTCGCCCTGCTCTACCCGTTTCTTGATAATAACTTTCTAAACTCTTAGGAATATCATGATGAATTACAAAACGAACGTCAGGCTTGTCAATTCCCATACCAAAAGCAATTGTTGCAACAACGACATCTGTATCTTCCATCAAAAACATATCTTGATGTTTTACACGTGTTTTGGCGTCTAATCCTGCGTGATAAGGAACGGCTTTAATTCCGTTTACTTGCAATACTTGTGCAACTTCTCCAACCTTTTTACGGCTCAAACAATATACAATTCCAGATTTACCAGCATATTTTTTTATAAAACGAATAATATCACTATATACATCATCTGTCTTCGGGCGAACTTCATAAAATAAATTTGGTCTATTAAATGATGCCTTAAAAGTTTTAGCATCTGACATTCCCAGCGTTTTAAGAATATCTTCTTGTACTTTTGGTGTTGCTGTTGCCGTTAAACCAATAGTTGGCACATCACCAATTTTATCAATAATATTTTTTAAATTTCTATATTCAGGACGAAAATCATGTCCCCATTCTGAGATGCAATGTGCTTCATCAATAGCAACGAATGATATTTTTTGTGCTTTTAAGAAATCTATATATTCTTCTTTGGTTAGTGATTCTGGTGCAACATATAGCAACTTTGTAATACCATTTTCAATGTCTGATTTTACTTGAGCAACGTCTCCTCTATTTAATGATGAATTTAAAACGTGTGCAATTCCATGTTCCGACGATACTCCTCGAATAGCATCTACCTGATTTTTCATCAAGGCAATCAATGGAGAAACAACAATAGCAGTTCCTTCTTGCATTAGCGCAGGTAATTGATAGCACATTGATTTTCCACCTCCTGTAGGCATAATAGCAAAAGTGTTATTACCAGCGATTAAACTTTTAATAACCTGCTCTTGTAAACCTTTAAATTGCGTGAATCCAAAATATTTTTTTAGCGCTCTATGTAAATCAATTTCCTTCACAAACTAACTATTATTAATCTAATTTTAAATACATTTGCAACTAAAGGTAGTACTTTTTTTTTAATCCAAAAAAAACATTTTTTTGAAAACCAATACTTCTATTATTGCACTTGCTAAACAAACAATCACTATTGAAAGCGATGCGATAGCGAATTTAACGAATTTTATAGACCAATCATTTGAAAATTGTATTAAACTTATTCACAATTCTAGAGGACGCGTAATTATTACTGGAATTGGCAAAAGTGCTATAATTGCTAACAAAATTGTTGCAACCTTTAATTCAACTGGAACTCCAGCTATTTTTATGCATGCAGCAGATGCCATTCATGGAGATTTAGGTGCAATTTTAAAAGATGATATTGTTATCTGTATTTCTAAAAGTGGAAATACACCAGAAATAAAAGTTTTAGTGCCATTGATTAAAAATTATGGCAATAAAATTATTGCATTGACTGGAAATACAGCATCTTTTCTCGGTTTACAGGCAGATTTTATTTTAAATTCTTATGTAGAAAAAGAAGCGTGCCCAAATAATTTAGCGCCAACATCAAGCACAACTGCACAATTGGTTATTGGAGACGCTTTGGCTGTTTGTTTATTAAACCTAAATGATTTTAGCAGCAAAGACTTTGCAAAGTATCATCCAGGAGGAGCACTCGGAAAAAAATTATATTTACGTGTGAGTGATTTAGTTGATAAAAACGGAAAACCACAAGTAAAACCTACAACTTCTATAAAAGATGTTATTGTTGAGATTTCTGAAAAACGCCTTGGAGCAACTGCTGTAATTGAAAATAATAAAATTGTTGGTATTATTACTGATGGTGATATAAGAAGAATGTTAAAAAATACGAACGCTTTTTCATCACTTACTGCAAGTGATATTATGAGTAAAAATCCGAAGGTAATAGACACTAACGCTATGGCTATAGATACTTTAGAAACTATGGAGTCGCACAATATCACTCAAATTTTAGCACAAAATAATGGTATATATGCTGGAATTGTGCATTTACACGATTTGATTAAAGAAGGAATTTTTTAAGATGGCGAAAGATAAAAACGGCTTGTCATTTTTAAGTCATCTCGAAGAATTGCGTTGGCATTTGGTACGTTCAACTATTGCAATTTTTATAGTTGCAATTGTAATTTTTACATTTAGAGAATTTGTGTATGAAAAATTCTTATTTGCACATTTATATGCAGACTTCCCAACCTATCAATGGCTATGTAATTTAGCAAATTCATTTGGTTTTATAAGTGATTTTTGTACTGTTTCATTAAATGATAAAATGCAAAGTTTGGCTCCTACTAGTCAGATTATGAACTTGATATGGACCTCATTGATTCTAGGAATTATTGTTGCTTTTCCGTATATATTATGGGAAATGTGGCGTTTTATCAGTCCTGGTCTTCATAAACAAGAACGTAAAAAATCGAAGACATTTATTTTCTTTGCTTCACTCTTATTCTTTATTGGAGTATTATTTAGTTATTATGTAATAGCCCCTTTATCTGTTTACTTCTTTTATAATTTTGAAATAACAGATTTAATAGAAAATAAATTTGACTTCAAAACACATATAAATTTAATTACCAATACATTACTCGGTGTTTCGTTGATGTTTGAATTACCTGTAATTATTTATTTTTTAACAAAAATAGGTTTGGTAACTCCAGATTTTTTAAAGAAATATAGAAAAATTGCGTTAGTATTAGTGTTGGTACTTTCGGCAATTATAACGCCTCCAGATGTTGCGAGTCAAGTTATTGTTACCATTCCGATTATGATATTATATGAAATTAGTATTTTTATATCGAAAAGAGTGCTAAAAATAAAACAAAAAAATAAGTAAGCAGTACCCAGCAAACAGTTGGCAGTCATCAGTGTGACTTTAGACTGAAAACTGAAGACTGAAAAACTGAATACTAAAATAGATGATATTAAGAGCAGAAAATATTCAAAAAAAATATGGCAACCGAATGGTTGTAAAAGGTATTTCGTTGGAAGTAGAACAAGGTCAAATTGTGGGTCTTTTAGGACCAAATGGTGCTGGAAAAACGACTTCTTTTTATATGATTGTTGGTATGATACAGCCAAATGATGGACATATATACCTTGACAATGAAGATCTTACTGAAGATGCCATGTACAAACGTGCCCAAAAGGGAATTGGTTATTTAGCACAAGAAGCATCTGTGTTTAGAAAGCTATCTGTAGAAGATAACATCTTGTCGGTTTTGCAATTTACCAAGTTGTCAAAAAGAGAACAGAAGCAAAAAATGGAAGACTTAATCGAAGAATTTGGTTTAGGTCACGTACGCAAAAATCGTGGAGATTTATTATCCGGAGGGGAGAGAAGACGTACAGAGATTGCTCGTTGCTTAGCCTCTGACCCTAAATTTATTTTGTTAGACGAACCTTTTGCTGGAGTTGATCCAATTGCAGTAGAAGATATTCAAAGTATTGTAGCACAATTAAAAAACAGAAATATTGGTATTCTTATTACCGACCATGACGTACAGGCAACCCTTGCTATTACTGACAAGACTTACTTAATGTTTGAAGGTGGCATCTTAAAAGAAGGTACTCCAGAAGAATTGGCACAAGATGAAACAGTGCGTAGAGTGTATCTTGGAAAAGATTTTGAATTAAAGAAAAAAAAGTTTTAACCGCAGAGTAATAGCCAAATATTTTTATTCCTTGTAATACTTTAAGGTTCATAATTATTTATTTCTCACATTCTCAACAACCGAAAACAACACATACAGTATTATTATAATTGGTATTGCTACAAATTGCAACCAAATAAGTAGCACAATAGAAAGTAGAGTAAAAATATATTTTATGGCATTATTTTTAAAAGAATATTCTTTAAATTTAAGTGAGAATAACGGCATTTCTGCATTCATTAGATAACTCCCAAGTAAAGTTACTACAATCAAAAACCATTGATTCCTAATTAAATCATTGATAAATGCTACATCACTGTATTTTAAAATCATTGGTAAAGACAATACAAACAACGCATTTGCAGGTGTTGGCAATCCTATAAACGAACTCGATTGATGTTCATCCAAATTAAAATTTGCCAAACGATATGCTGCTGCTAATGTAATCAGCAAACCAATTAATGGCAAGTACGAAATCCCATCAATAAACAAAGAAGTACTTGATATCCCTTCTTCATTCCATAGTGTAGATGACTGTTTTAAAAGTTGATACATTACAATTCCTGGAACAACGCCACTCGTTACCATATCTGCAAGTGTATCTAATTGTTTTCCGAGTTCGCCTTGTACATTTAGGATTCTTGCAAGAAACCCATCAAAAAAGTCGAAGAAAATTCCGATTAAAACAAAAACTCCTGCTAAGAGTAAATTCCCTTCAACAGCAAGCATTGTTGCAATGATTCCTGCTAATAAATTTAAAAGTGTTATGATATTTGGAATATGTTTTGTCATCTGTATAAATTTAATGTAAATATACTATTTTTGAATTTATAAATATTAATTTGTGTCTCTCTAAGTGAAACGAAGAATCTTTTTTTATTGATAGTTAGATTCTTCACTCCGTAAACTACGTTCAGAATGACATATCACAACATAACCAAGTTTATCAATGCCGCTACTAACATCTGATTACAAACCTTCTTTTTTATTTAAAAACACGCATTTCAACACCGTTTTCCGTACATTTTTCATGTATGAATCTAACAACTACAAAAGAGAACGATTAGAATTAAAAGATGGTGATTTTGTAGATTTAGACTTTTC
The DNA here is from genome assembly GCA_965248525.1 of Urechidicola sp. Classification (GTDB taxonomy): domain Bacteria; phylum Bacteroidota; class Bacteroidia; order Flavobacteriales; family Flavobacteriaceae; genus Urechidicola. The sequence goes on from CBDFJO010000002.1 coordinate 120,284, forward strand.
TACGGTCAATTCTGAAACGATTGTAATTGCGCTTCATGGATTAGAGGGGAATTCTAGTTCAAAATATATTATTGCTGCTTCAAAATATATCAATCAACAAAAAATAGATGTTGTTGCTATAAATCATAGAGGTTGTAGTGGAGAACCAAACCGATTAATACAATCATATCACAGTGGAAAAACCGATGATTTAGATAGTGTAATCAAGCATCTTGATAAAAATTATGACTATAAAAATATTGTCCTATTGGGTTATAGTTTAGGTGGAAATATGATTTTAAAATATTTAGGAGAACAAAAAAAATACATTCACCAAAAAGTGAAATGTGGTATTGCAATTTCTGTTCCTTGCGATTTAACGAGTTCATCTGTTGAATTGAAAAAACCAGAAAACAAATTATATATAAAGAAGTTTATGCAAACTTTGAAGCCAAAAACATTACACAAAATGAAACAATTTCCAAATTCGTTCTTAAAAAAAGACACCATTTTAGCAGCGCAAAATTTTCATGATTTTGATAATTTGTACACTGCTCCTGCGCATGGTTATAAAAATGCTGAAGATTATTGGGAAAAATGTAGTTGTAAGCCGTTTTTATCTGAAATAAAAATTCCTACTTTATTGATTAATGCTTTGGATGATACTTTCTTATCTGATGAATGTTATCCAACAGAGATTGCCGAAAAGAATGCGTTATTCTTTTTAGAAATGCCAAAATTTGGTGGTCATGTTGGTTTTAATTCCAAAATGATTGGTAAAAATGGTTTTTGGATGGAAAAAAGAAGCTACAAATTTATGAAGTCGTATTTGAAGTAATGGGAACAATATCTTGCCCAAAAAAGTGTTATTTAATATAGAATGTTAGATATTTGCTCACCACAAAAAATGAATACTTGAAACGATCGTATAAAATTTTTAATAATTGCGAAATTAATTATAGCGAACAGCATATGTTGCCAAATAAAAACAATATTTAACATATGAAAAAAATATTTCTCTTACTGTTTTTTATATCGCAAATTGCTTACAGCCAGACATTACGTAAATATTCTAACGAATTTTTAAGTATTGGTGTTGATCCTGCCTTTGGATTTCAATTTGACTATATTGATATGATTTATTTACGTGGAGGAATTGGAAATATCCAAAATCAATTAGAGTTTGACGAAAGTAGATCTGGTATTTTTCAACCAAGTTTAGGTGTAGGTTTTCGTTATCAAGGTATTCAAATTGACTATGCCTTAACAAATATTGGAAATGTTGGAAACGCGTTATATTCTAATATTTTTTCTTTAAAAGTAGATTTTGATTATTATAGATAATATGAAAAAATTTATTCCATTATTATTTGTACTTCTCTCATTATCAGTATATTCTCAAGAGTTAAAACTCAGTAATCAAACTGAAATAGGTATCATAACTTGTGGCCCAGGAAGTGAACTATACACAGCATTTGGACATTCCGCAATTAGAGTCAAAGATCCTCTTCAAGGAATTGATATTATTTATAATTATGGAACTTTTGACTTTGAGCAACCTAATTTTTATGGAAATTTTGTTAAAGGAAACACGTTCTATTTTTTAGAAACTACTGATACTGGACATTTTATAAGAACATATAATTATGAAAAACGTTGGGTAAAAGAGCAAATCTTAGATTTGCAATCAGAAGATGTTCAAAAAGTTTTTGCTTTTCTGCAAAATAATGCCTTACCAAAAAATAGAGATTATTTGTATAATTACTTTTTAGATAATTGCTCTACACGTTTGTTTGATCTTGTTAATGAGGTATTTGATAATAAACTAATCTATCCAAAAACCGATATAGATGAGCCATTAACACATAGAGAGTTAATGCAATTGTATTTAAGCAATCAGCCTTGGGGAGATTTTGGCATAGATTTATTGCTTGGTTCTCCTATAGACAGAAAGGCAACTTCTAAAGAATATTTATTTTTACCAGAAAATGTTTTTTCATATTTTGATACTCTCAAGATTGAAGAAAATGGGATTAAAAGACCTATTGTTAAACAAACTAAGGTTATTTTACCTAAATCAAAACATATTGCTAAGAGACCATTCTTTACACCTCTTTTAGCGTTTTCTGTTATAGGTTTACTCATTATTTTATTAACTCTGAAAAACATCAAAAACAGAAAGCGTAGTAAATGGTTAGACTTTACACTATTCTTTACCACAGGTTTAATTGGATTGATTCTATTAATGATTTGGTTATTTACAAATCACATATCTGCAAAAAATAATTTTAATGTTTTATGGGCATTTGCCCCTAACCTATTCGTCAGTTTTTTCTTGTTAAAAACAACATTTCCAAAATGGATAAAAAAGTATAATTTCTTATTACTTATCCTATTAGTTTTAGCAATAATTCTTTGGTTACTAAAGGTTCAAGTATATTCAATTGCAGTAGTACCAATACTATTATTTCTTGGTTTTAGATATTTTTATCTTTGGATAAAAGCCTAATTACCTTTAAAATATGCTACAGTACTTATCGTTTTTATTAAAATTCTAAAGTCTAAAAGCAAACTTCTTTCTTTAATATAATATAAGTCGTAATGCAACTTTGTTTTTTGCTCTTCAAAAGTACTTACATAAGGATACATTACTTGTGCCCAACCAGTTAATCCTGTCTTTATGATATGTCTAATTGCATAAAATGGAAGTTCCTTTTCTAATTTGTTTACAAATTCTAGGCGTTCTGGTCTTGGTCCTATTAAACTCATTTCACCTCTCAGAATATTAAAAAACTGTGGCATTTCGTCTAATCTTGTTTTTCGTAAAAACTTACCAAAAGAAGTTATTCTACTATCATTTTTATTTGCCCAAATCGCACCATCCGTTTCTGCATTCGAAACCATTGTTCGCAGTTTAATGATGCTAAATGCTTTTCCTTTTTTTCCAACTCTATCTTGATAATAGAATAAACGTCCTCTATTTGCTAAGAGGTTACCTATAATAAACAATCATAAAATTTTAAATAAAAATCTATAAACGCTCTAATACCATCTTTCAACTTTGTTTTTGGCTTAAAATCGATATAATCAAACAGACTTTCAACATTTGCGTATGTTGACTTCACATCACCATCTTGCATTGGTTTAAAAACTCTTTTCCCTTTTTTACCCAAGGCTTTTTCAATTTCTTCAACAAAGCTCATCAATGCGACAGGACTATTATTACCAATATTAAACAATTGATAAGGTGCTATACTCTTTGATGGTGTTGGATGCTTGCTATCAAACTTTGGGTTGTTCCTTTTTGGTGCTAATGGAATCAAACGTTTTATACTCTCTACAATATCATCAACATAAGTAAAATCACGACTCATATCGCCATTATTAAAGATTTGAAACTCTTTATCCTCTACAATTGCTTTGGTAAAGATAAATAACGCCATGTCTGGTCTTCCCCAAGGTCCGTAAACAGTAAAGAAACGCAATCCTGTACTTGGAATACCATATAAGTGTGCATACGAATGCGCCATCATTTCATTGGCTTTTTTACTTGCCGCATATATGGCTAATGGATGATCTGTTGAATTATCTTCATAAAAAGGAACTTCTTCACTCAATCCATATACAGAACTTGAAGATGCAAATATCAAATGTTTTACTGGATACGCTCTACAAGATTCTAAAAGGTTTAAAAAACCTGTAATATTATTATCTACATAAGAAAACGGGTTAATTAACGAGTAACGAACCCCTGCTTGTGCTGCTAAATTCACAGCGTATTCAAACTTGTGTTTTTTAAATAGATTTTTTAAAGGTTCTAAATCTTTTAAATCCAATTTTATAAAAGTAATCGCTCCTTCAATCTCTGTATTGTCAATTAGATTTGAAGTATCAATATTTAATTCTTTTAACCGTGCTAGTTTTAAATTGACATCATAGTAATCATTCAAATTATCAATACCAACGACCTTATAACCTTCGGCAACTAGTTTTTTCGCTAAATGAAATCCTATAAAACCTGCTACTCCAGTAATTAATATTTTATTTATTATCATCTTAAAAATTTATTCATTCTTTGATATTTCTTCTTAACTTGTGAAATACGATTTGAGCCTTTTGGCAATAAACATTTTACCATAAAATGTTTTTAAGTACTTTTCTCTTTTTAAAGCATCTTGTTGTGACATGCATGCCTCATAATATATTAATTTAAATGGCCTTCTATGCTTTGTCGATTTTACTTTTCCCTTTTGGTGTTGCTCAAATCGTACATTCAAATCTTTTGTATAACCAACATAATAATTACCATCAAGTTCACTTTTCAATACATATGTAAAATAAAAAATCATTTTTTTGAATGTATTTCACTGGTTAAAATCTGCTACTCCTGTTATAAAAACTTTCCTCATTTATATTATATCTAAATTCAAATGTAAACAAATTTAATTTTTATATCAAGAATATACTTTCTGTTTGTTTAAAAATTTAATGAAGTTGTAAACAAGTTATTCATAAAAAATAAAGATTATCATAACGAAACTTTATACATTTGAAACTTAACATTTTGACCATGCAAAAACAACTCATAGAATGCGTACCAAACATAAGTGAAGGGCGTGATTTAACAAAGATTAATGCTATTGCCAGTATTGTAGAAACAGTTGAAGGCATCAAATTATTGGATGTTGATCCTGGCGCTGCAACCAATAGAACGGTTATCACTTTTGTTGGCGAGCCAAAAAATGTGGTAAAAGCAGCTTATTTATTGATACAAAAAGCGGTAGAATTAATTGATATGAGTAAACATTTTGGTGAGCACCCACGTTTTGGTGCTACTGATGTTTGTCCGTTAGTACCAATTTCAGGAATTTCTTTAGAAGAAACAGCAAAATACGCATACGAACTTGGAAAAATGGTTGGAGAAAAACTCGGAATTCCTGTGTACTTATACGAAAAAGCAGCACAAGAAGAAAAACGAAAAAACCTTGCAAATTGTCGATCTGGAGAGTATGAAGGTTTAAAAAAGAAACTTTCAAATCCTGAATGGAAACCTGATTTTGGTCCAGTAAAATTTAATGAAAGTGTTGCAAAAACTGGTGCTATAGCAATTTCTGCTCGTGATTTCTTAATTGCATACAACGTAAATTTAAATACAACTTCAACACGTAGAGCCAATGCTATTGCGTTTGATATTCGTGAAAATGGACGTGCAAAAACTGAAAATGGTAAACCTAGCGGTAAAAAAGTATTGGATGCAAATGGAGAAATTGTTAGAATTCCTGGAAAATTAAAAGCTGTAAAAGGAATTGGTTGGTATATAGATGAATATGGTATTGCGCAGATTTCATATAATCTTACCAATATCAGCATAACTTCAATACATGTTGCTTTTGACGAAACCGTAAAAGTCGCAACAGAAAGAGGTTTGCGAGTTACTGGTTCAGAATTGATTGGATTGATTCCGTTACAGGCAATGCTTGATGCTGGAGATTATTTCTTAAAAAAACAACACCGTTCGCTTGGAATAGCAACATCAGAAAAAATAAAAATTGCAGTAAAATCTTTAGGGTTAGATGATTTAAAACCTTTCAATCCACAAGAAAAAATCATTGAATATGTAATGAAAGATGATTCTAAACGATTGGTTGACTTTACATTAACTAATTTTGCAGACGAAACTGCTGGTGAATCTATGGCTCCAGGAGGAGGCTCTATTGCTGCGTATGTTGGCTCTTTAGGTGTTTCATTAGGTACAATGGTTGCTAACTTATCTGCACACAAAGCAGGATGGGACGATAAATGGAAATTCTTCTCAGAATGGGCAGAAAAAGGACAAGCGTATAAAAATAAATTACTTTTTTTGGTTGATGAAGATACAAACTCATTCAACAAAATTATTGAAGGTCTTAGAATGCCCAAAGCAACATTCGAAGAAAAAGAAATAAGGCAAAAAGCAATTCAAGATGCTACAAAATATGCTACTGAAATTCCACTTGAAGTGATGCAAACGGCTTATAATTCTATGGAAGTAATGCAAGCAATGCTCAAAAACGGACTTAAAAGTTCGTTGTCTGATGCTGGTGTTGGAATTCTATGCGCACGTGCTGCAGTTGTTGGTGCATATTTTAATGTACGTATAAACGCAAAGGATATAAAAGATAGACCCTTTGCTGATGCTATCCTTGAAAAGGCTAAAGATGTTTACAAAAAAACGATTGCTTTAGAGCAAGAAGTGATGGCGTTTATGGATTCTAAGATATAAAACTTTGAATTGCCAACTCATAGCCTTTCAAACCACAACCAATAATAATTCCTGTAGCATTAGGAGAAATATACGAATGATGTCTGAATTCTTCTCTTGAATACACATTAGAAATATGCACTTCTATCACTGGAGTTCCAATTGCTTTAACAGCATCGCCAATTCCTACAGAAGTATGTGTATATGCTGCTGCATTGAGTATAATTCCATCATAATCAAAACCTACTTCGTGTAACTTATCAATAATTTCTCCTTCAATATTAGATTGAAAATAAAACAATTCAATAGTTGGATGTTTTTCTTGTAATTCTTTAAAAGAATCAACAAAAGTTGTTGAACCATAAATTTCTGGCTCTCGCTTACCTAGTAAGTTTAAGTTTGGACCGTTGATGATAATGATTTTCATAAACCAAAAATACAATTATTTTAAAATAAAAGAAGGAAACCATTTGGTTTCCTTCTTTACAATATGTGGTAATTCTAATTTTGATTTATAAACCAAAAACTGCTCCTAAACCAAAACTACTAAAAGTTTCTCCATCAGCACTAATTCCTGAATAAGTAGCTTGTAACATAAAGTTTTCACTAATATCATAGCCAACCATAGGGCGATAGTAAAAACCTCCATCATTTCCATCAGGACTTAAACCTACAGCATATCCTAAATCTGCTCCTAATGTAAAAGAATCTCCAGCTGCAAAACGTGCTGCTGCTGCAATTGGTAAAAATGAGAAATCATCAACACCGTCTTCTCCAAAATAATTAACGTAAGATAAAGAAGGACCTACTTCAAAAGTATCAGATACCTCAAATAAATAATTAGCTTCAAGACCTAAAGCAAAAGTAAAAAAATCCTTTACATCTCCTGTCGGTAAAGCTGCGTTTACCCCTACATTAAAACTTCCTTGAGCATTAACTGTAAAACCAAGTGCAATCATCATTGCACCTAAAAATAATTTTTTCATAATTTTATAATTTTAATTGATTAGGCAACGAATACATGAAAAAATAAACACATCCACCAAATTTTAATGCTTCATATTTGTACTTTTACCAAATGAAATGGCATCAAGCAATAAAAGATTATCAACTGTATTTGAAGATAGAACGCGGATTATCAGCCAACTCTATTGAAAATTATTTGCGTGATATAAAAAAACTGACACTCTATTTAGAAGAACAAAAAATTAATATTTCTCCTGTAAATATTACTGATGATACAATAAAACAGTTTATTTATGATGCTTCAAAAACTATTAATACAAGTTCTCAAGCACGTTTAATATCTGGTTTGCGAAGTTTTTTTGACTATTTAATTTTTGAAAATTATAGAACATCAAATCCAACAGATTTAATAGAATCTCCAAAATTAGGGCGAAAACTTCCTGATACACTGGCTATAGAAGATATTGACAGCATTATTTCTTCTATTGATTTAAGCAAACCGCAAGGTGAACGCAATAAAACCATCCTTGAAACACTTTATAGTTGTGGATTGCGTGTTACAGAACTCATCACACTCCAAATTTCTGATTTGTTTTTTGACGAAGGCTTTATTCGTGTCATTGGCAAAGGAGACAAACAGCGTTTTGTACCGATAAATCATCAAACACAGAAATATATTACCTTTTATATCAATGATATCAGAAGTCATATAACCGTGCAAAAAGGATACGAAGATACAGTTTTCTTAAACCGAAGAGGAAAACAATTAACGCGAAATATGATTTTTATGATTGTAAAAGATTTAGCCATAAAATCAGGAATTCAAAAAAATATAAGTCCGCATACATTTAGACATTCATTTGCAACCCATTTATTAGAAAATGGAGCCGATTTAAGAGCCATACAGCAGATGCTTGGGCATGAAAGTATTACAACGACTGAAATATATATGCACCTTGATAGAAGTCATTTACGAAAGGTCATGGAGCAGTTTCATCCGAGGAAATAAAAATTAGTGACGGTGTGACTCAAAGTCACACCGTCACTAAAAAAATTACTTCGCAATATTCACAGCACGCGTTTCACGAATTACCGTTACCCGCACTTGCCCTGGATAGGTCATATCATTTTGTATTTTTTGAGAAATACTAAATGACAATTCTGCTGCTTTTAGATCGTTTACTTTTTCACTTTCTACAATCACACGTAACTCTCTTCCTGCTTGTATAGCGTATGCTTTCTGAACACCAGTAAAGCCAAAGGCAACATCTTCTAAATCTTTTAATCGTTGTATATATGAGTCCAACACTTGACGTCTTGCTCCAGGTCTTGCGCCTGATATTGCATCACATACTTGCACAATTGGTGCAATCATAGATTTCATTTCTATTTCATCATGATGCGCTCCAATAGCATTACAAACATCTGGTTTTTCACCATATTTTTGCGCCCATTCCATACCTAATAATGCGTGTGGAAGTTCACTATCTGTATCTGGAACTTTACCAATATCATGCAATAATCCTGCTCTTTTAGCAACTTTGGCGTTCAGCCCAAGTTCTGCAGCCATCAACCCACAAAGATTGGCAACTTCACGTGAGTGCTGCAATAAGTTTTGACCATACGAAGAACGGAATTTCATTCGTCCAACGGTTTTTATTAATTCTGGATGTAAACCGTGAATTCCTAAATCAATAACTGTACGCTTACCAACTTCTACTATTTCTTGCTGAATTTTCTTTTCTGTTTTTTTAACAACTTCTTCAATTCTTGCAGGATGTATTCTACCATCTGTAACTAAATTATGTAATGACAAGCGTGCAATTTCTCTGCGCACAGGATCAAAACAAGAAAGAATGATTGCTTCTGGCGTATCATCAACAATAATCTCAACACCTGTTGCTGCCTCAATTGCTCGAATATTTCTTCCCTCACGACCGATAATTCGTCCTTTTACAGCATCAGATTCAAGATTAAAAACGGACACACAGTTTTCAACTGTTTGCTCTACCCCTACACGTTGTATGGTGCTTAAGATAACTTTACGAGCGTCTTGATCTGCAGTTAATTTTGCTTCTTCAAGTGTTTCTTGAATAAACGCCATTGCATCTGTTTTCGCTTCTTCTTTAAGTGATTTTACCAATTCTTCTTTGGCATCCTCAGCAGACAAACCTGAGATTACTTCTAGGTTCTCTACTTGTTTTTTATGTACTTTTTCAAGTTCGTTTTCTTTTTTATTAATAAATTCAAGTTTGTAATCAAAGTCAGCCATTTTCTTTTCTAATTGACTATTTAACTTTTGATTTTTACTCAATTCCTGCCCTATTTGAGACTCTTTATCTCGCCATCTTTTCTCAGTTTCATTTACTTTCTTTTCTCGAGAAAATATTACTTTTTCATGCTCAGATTTTAATTCGATAAACTTTTCTTTTGCCTGTAATATTTTATCTTTTTTAAAAGCTTCTGCATCTGATTTTGCAGATTTTAATAACATTGCAGCATTTTTATTTGCTAGTTTAATTGTACCAGACGCTTTATTTTTTTCAAGAGATTTAGCTATTAGATATCCTACTACCAAACCTACTAAGCCAATTATAATTGGCATCATCTTTTCTTCCATTGGTTGTTTTTTAAGTATAAAAAAAGCCTACATTAGTGAAGTTTCTGCAAACTCCAATTTAAACATAAATAGGACTAACCAACTGATCAAGGATCCGTTCAAGACGGCTTGCTTTAACAATTGTGACTCATCCTTCAGAATTAATTCCTGTTGAGTTTGACGAACAATGACTAATGTAGGCAGTATTATTGTTTATTTTAAAGAACTTATTATTTTAAATGCGTATCTAATTTTGCATTAATTGCATCTAATTTTCGTGTTGCTTTTTCTATGTCTTCATCATTATTAATATCATGAATTTCTACTTGTGATGCAAATTGCAAAGCGCACATTGCAAGTACATCTTGCTTGTCACTCACGGCGTAGTTTTGCTCAAATTTATTTATCAAAGCGTTGATTTTACTCGCTGCTTTACGCATTCCTTCTTCTTCGGCTGCGCTATTAATACTCAATGGATATACACGACCTCCAATAGAAATTTTAATTTTGAGTTTTTCATTCATATTAATAAAAGAACTTATTCGCTTAACTGAACAATACATTTGTCAATATCACGAATCAAAGCATTTATTTTGAGTTTTGTTTCTCTTCTGTTTTCTTTACTGCCCTCAATAGTTTTGGCTATTTTCAACAATTGATATGTTTCTTCTTTTTCCTTCAATTGCTGGTCTTTCTCCGATAGTTGAGTTCCTAAATTAGTCAATTTTTGGTGCAAAAACTCGTTTTCTTCTTTTAAAAATGTAAATGTTTCTAAAAGCCTTTCGAGTTTATCATCTAGTAAATTAGCAACCTCAATTATATTACTCATCTATATTCAAAAGTTCAAAACTATGCATCAAATTTAACATACTAATTTTAATAAAACAACTCTTTTGATGTTTTTTGGCATAAAATTGGTTAAAACAATTATTAATAAGCAATTAATTTTACCACTATTACATAAAATTTTTATCGCTATTTTAGCAGAAATTATGACACAATTAAACATTCGTATTTTAAGTATTTTTATCTTCGTTTTTTCCAATATTTATGCGCAAGATAAATATCCAACAGATTATTTTCAAAATCCATTAGACATACCAATGTACTTGGCTGGAACCTTTGGTGAACTACGTTCTAACCACTTTCATTCAGGCATAGATATCAAAACACAACAGAAAGAAGGCTTTAAAGTTTTTGCAGTTGGTAACGGTTATGTGTCGAGAATAAAAGTCAGTCATTGGGGCTACGGAAAAGCTTTGTATGTGACGCATCCAAATGGTTATACAAGTGTGTATGCACACTTAAAAAAATATAGTGACAAAATTGAAGCATATATTAAAAAGCATCAATATAAAAAGGAAAGTTTTGAAATTCAATTGTATCCTACAAGTACTGATTTACAGTTAGAAAAAGGTGAAGTAATTGCATATACAGGAAGTACAGGAGGTTTTGTTGCACCACATTTACACTTTGAATTGCGAGATGGAAAGTCCAAACCTATAAATCCAATGTATTTTGGAATTACTGTTGAGGATAATAAAAAACCAAGTATAAATGTATTGATGGCATACCCTTTGGATGATTTTTCTCAGATAAACCAATCAAATATTCCACTGCAAATCCCTTTTAAGCAACTAAACAATGGCAATTTATTGGCTGATAAAATTTACGCCTCTGGAACTATTGGTTTTGGAATTTATGTTTTTGATCGATTAAATGGTGCGCTCAATAAAAATGGAATATTTAGTTTAGAAATGTTTGTGAATGGAGATAAAACGTACAATCATACTGTTGAAACTTTTTCGTTTGCAGAATCAAAATATCTCAATTTATTGATTGATTATGAAAGATACGCAACGCTAAATCAACGTGTACAACGTTGTTTTGTAGAACCAAAAAACAAATTAAGCATCTATAAAGATGTAAAAAATCACGGTTATTTATCAATTAAAGACGGTCAGAGCTACAAAGTTGAAATTATTGCTAAAGATTTTGTAGGAAACAAAAAGAAACTTGTTATTCCAATTGTTGGAAAAACGGATTCTATAAAAATCATTAAAGAAGATTATACAACTCCATATCCTATTAAATCTGTCGAATTTAATAAATACACCAAAGAAGGTGTTACTGTAGCATTTCCAAAAAACACTTTTTATAACGACTTTTATTTAGATTTTGATATCAAGGATGGCAAAGCGTTTATTCACGAAAAAAAGACAGTTCCTGTTCACTCAAAATTTACATTGACTTTTGATGTAAGTCCATATACATCCGAAGAAAAAAAACAATTATTTATTGCGAAATATAACAATAAAGGATATCCTTCTTATAGCAATACTGTAAAAAAAGAGACTACTTTTTATACAAGAACAAAAAGTTTAGGAAAATACTCTTTGCTTTCTGATAATGAGAAGCCTAAATTGATAATATACAACTTCAAAAATGAGCAATGGATGACTAATTACAAGAAATTAGTTTTAAAAACTTCTGATAATTTATCTGGAATAAAATCATATCGTGGAGAAATTGATGGTCAATGGGTATTGTTAGAATACAGCCCAAAACACGGAACGTTAACCTATGACTTTTCTGACCGAAAATTAGTCGGCGCAAAACATCAATTAAAAGTTATTGTAAAAGATAATGTTGGAAATACGAATATCCTAGAAACAACGTTTTATAGAATGATATAAAACTAAAATCCAAATGGCAATCGTATTTAAACTGTATGGAGCAGGGAATGCCTATAAAGAAAATAGCCAAGGAACTAGGTATTAGTATCCAAACCAGTTTTGATTGGAGGCATAAGATATTAAGTTCCTTAGAACAGTTTGTTCCCACAGAACTTTCTTCAGAAGTAGAATGTGATGAATTAGAACTCGCATTAAGCAACAAGGGAAGCAAATCTTTGGATAGAAAACCTAGAAAAAGAGGAACTGATTTTAAACGCAATCAAGATACAGATGAGATTACTACAGTACAAGTAGTAATGGCTGTTCAGAGAAATGGAGACAAGTACTTAAAAGCCGTTGCGTCCAAACGACTCAGTAAAGAGCAAATTGAAAAGGCATTGGATGGGAAATTGACAGATAATGCTACCTTGATTACATATAAGCACCCTTCTTATAAAGCATTTGCAAAGCAACATCCAACTATAAAACACAAAGCACTACTAGCTAAAGATTATGTGGACAAAAATGATAAAACAATACATTTACAGAGAGTAAATAATGTGCACAAGCAACTGAGAACATTTCTTAGACCTTTTAACGGAGTAAGTTCTAAATATTTACAGAATTATCTCAATTGGTATGCATATATGGATCACATAAGAAATAGCAAGACAACTATTAAACAATAGTGTATTGCAATGCTATTAACTGACAAAGCCTATCATTTATTTGAATTATTTAAACAAAACGCTGTGTTAATTAGAACTTAGCCAATCCTATTAATTATCATATCAACAAACATTTTTTAATTTTTTTTTGAAAATAATTTTTTAAAAAAATCGTAGTTCTCACTTCTTTATCACAAACTTTCAAGGGAATATCACATCAAAATACACACCTGTCATTTTTATACTTTGCATTCAAAAAAGCATTTTACATTGTCATTTCTTTAAAAGAAAAAATGAGAAGATGGAGTTATTTTTTAGACGTGTTTTTGTTTGCGAACTCAAAGAGTTCTGCATATTCAACATCTAAAGCATTTGTGATTTTTAGTAAGGTTTTTACCGTACAATTCATGAGCCCCCTTTCAATTCGTTGTATGGTAGATTTTTCTATAAGTGCCTCTATTCCTAACTTTTGTTGGGATAGTTTTCTTTCTTTTCGTAAAACTCTAATTCTTATCCCAAGTTGTTCAAGAAATTCATCAGTATTAGGATACTTCATTGTGAAAAGTTTATCTAGCAAGATAGTTGTTAGTAAAATAAAAAAAGGCTAATTATAATTAGCCTTTTTAAAATAATTTTATATATTTGACATTCATAATCGGTTCAACACTAACGCTTCTTTCGAGCCAAGAAGCACAAAAATTAAATACCAATGAAAAACATTATTTTTATGATGGTTACGCTACTGCTATTAACAAGTTGTGGAATGACTGCACCAACAACAACAAAAAGAGAAGTCAAGAATTTTGACTGGACACCACCAACAACGGCATCAGCAAAATCAGCAGACTTGTCTATTATCTTACTTAACCCGAGTTATGTAGATGGTTTTGAAGACTCTAAAGAAGAAATTTTTAAAAAATTCGCAAAAAATATGTCTGCCGATTTTGAGGAAGCTCTTGTTGCAAAAGGGTATTCACTTCGTGGTCCTTATGACACTTATGATGAAATTGTTTTTTCCGATAAATCTGAAACAGATTTAATGTTAGACGTCAAAATTGATTTTAATTATGAATTTGAAAATGGAGCCTTTAAAAAGACTGCTAGTCTTGGAGCTGCGATGCTTGGTGCTACTGCCTATAAGTATTATATTAATGGAGACCTTTATTTAGGAGGAAAGATAAACCTTGTTATTTACGAATCTATGACAAAAGAAAAATTATGGGTTAAATCAATCAAATTATCAGACAAGACCGTAACTATGAGAACGGGAAAACACAATTCCGTTAAAGAGCTCATTGGTGACCCTGGATATCTTAACCCAATTTCGGTAGCACTTGATGAATATTATCAACAAGCACTTAAAACAGCATGGAACCACCTTGACCCTCGCGAACTTAATGCTCTTAAAATTCAAGTTCGTGAATTACGTGCTAAAAAAGGATATTAATGCGCAAGAAATGTAAATAATTAAAAGAGAAATTAAAAAATCTAAAAGAAACTAATATGGAAAAACAAGAAAAACAAAATCAAGAAAGAGAAGACGCAATCAAGGATATGAAAATGTATTTGGCAAATGATTGGCAACTCAAAGAAGAAACACCTGAATATTTCCTTTTAAAACGAAATACAGCATCTACAGGAATTCATATTGTTTTGGCACTCTTTTTTTGGTGGCTCGTTTTTATCCCAAATATCATCTATCACTACTCTAAAAAAGAAACAAAAAAGATTTTGAAATAACAGATTATTAAATTTCCTCATCTTACAAAACACCCTCATTTACTTTAATATTTGAGGGTTTTTCTATTCTAAAAAGTCAATTTTTTACACCTAGAAATAAAACTATACGAAATCATACTTGTTGTATGTATTTCAATCCAAAAAAAATAATTTCAAATAAAAAAATGCTCTAACACTAGTAATCGTTGCACAAGAATATAAAATCAATCCAAAAAAGTTGACCTAAGCGATTTTTTAGAGAAACCCTATTTTAAAATTCATACAAATTCTAAATTTTTAACTGGTTTAAAGTTGCTTATTTGAAGTACTATTGCCTCTTTTATTTGATATAAGTAAAAAGCAAGTCTTTGCTTGTTAGTTTGTACAGTTTTGCTAGTGAATTTTAGGTATTTCTTGATATTATAAGCAATTGCAGCCATATATAACTTTGTTGGATTGGTTTATTCCAATCGTATTTATTTTACGGAGTCCCATAAATTGAGTGAGGGTCCCAAAAACAGGCTCAACAGTACTACTGCGTTTGTATTTCATATAACGTCCTTGTTTGGAGTTTACTCTTTTGTTATTGCGTTCATATTCTTCTCGATAATAGGTTACAGTAAACTTCTTTTCTTGTGCCGTTTTACCCAAACATTGTTGCTTTATTGGACAGGCTTTACAAACTAATGATGAACATCTATATTCTTTCTTTTTTGTACCTGTTTTATAATCTCTAAACACTTTTTTAAACGGTATTGTTTTTCCTTGTGGACATATATAACAATCTTGTTCTTTATCTTGTAATTCACTTGGCTTTGCAGTAACAGTTTGTTGCTCCTTACTTGCCTTATTCTCTTTTGCTTTACGTGTATTCTTGGGTTTATCGGCATCGCTAATATGACGAACCTTGAGTAAATAATCTTCTAGTTCGTCGGCAGGTACTTTTAGTTCCAATGTATCCATAGAAGCATTGGCTTTTATAGGTGCAGAATCTATGGCTTGGGTATGACCAGAAACCATCCCTTTGTTTATACACATTTGTAATACTTTGGTAAAAAATTCTTCAAATACTGCTTCTGTATATAATTGTCGGGTACGACTTATGGTAGAATGCCAAGGTAATGGCTCATCAATATCATAACCTATAAAATACAAAATATCTAACCGCATTGCACAATGAGAGATTAATTTGCGATCGCTTATGATGTTTTCTAAATATCCTACTAAACAAAGTTTAAAGAAAACTATAGGATCAATACTCTCCTGTCCACTCTCTCCATAAAATGGTCTTGTGAGTTTATACAAAAAGTCTAAATCTAAAACTTCATGTAATCTTCGATAAAAATTGTTCTTGGGAACTCGGTCGCTTAACTGAAAATTAGCAAACAACTTTTCTTGGTATATTTTCTTTCCTTGCATGTATAAAGATACTTAATATCAATGAATTGACAAAATAATTTAAAACTTTATTATCATTTTTTTTTTTTTGTGAAATTAATTGTATCTTGTGCAACAGGCACATCAGATAAATGACAATAATTTTTCTGAAGGAAAAATTACTGCACTTATCCATATGTTACCTACAAGCGAAGGACAAAAATAAATATGCCTATATAAAATAATTTGAATCAAACAGAAAAATGCCAACCCACCAAAAATCAAAGAGTCTTTTAGACACATTGATTTTTGGCATCTCACGACTATAATTAAAAATAAAAGAGGAAAAACCCCTAAACAAAAGGGGAAATACCTTATATGATTATAGCATACTAAATTATATCTTAGTGGGGAGGGTAACAATTTTACATTGAAATTGATACTTATAAGCAACTTAACTGACCAATAATGAAGAACAACCATAAAATACTCATATCAATTTTTGTAATAGCCTTTATTATTTGGCTATTGTCCATGAATGGTTGTTTCGAATCACAAAACAATAGAACAGGTGGAGGGCATAATCCTCATCCCCTAGAAATTGTCCCAGACCCGAATCTACCATGTCTTAATAATCCTTTAGTTAATATGAATCTTGCCGCACCAAGTCCAGTATCAGGTAAACCTGGTGCTTTGTTTGGATGTAGAAGATATGCAAATACAAATTGCAATCTATCTGTTGGGGACAAACCCAAAAGACATCGCGGAATAGATTTACTGGCTACAGAAGGAACTGATGTCTATGCTATGTACGATGGTATAATACATATGACAAGAAAAAATGTAGGCTGTGATAACCAAAAAGCTCATGGAAATAGAATATTGATAAAATCAACTGTAGACGGTATTGAATATATATTTTACTACTGCCATTTGTCCAGTATTCATGTAAATAATGGAGATTCTGTACAGAGGGGGCAAAAAATAGGAAAATCTGGAAAAACGGGAAATGCTTGTTATGTAGATAATGCCCACTTACATGTTGAGATAAAACGAGGTGATACGTATTACGAGCCACAAGAATTTATGACAACTAGATTTGATAACAACGGAAACGTTTCAAAAACTTGCAGATAATGAAATTATATATATACATATTCAGCATTTTGCTAATAGTACTAAGCTCTTGTCAAGAGCCCAATAAAGCTACACAGACTAACAATAGAGCTAGCGATCCAGGCCCTCCAGTGAGAACAATAACTAAGGATGTTCCCAAAATGACGATTAATACGAATCGAGCTAAGAAAAACATAGAAATATTTGAAGATGCTACTGCTTTTAAGGATCAGCAAAAAATCCTACAAAAGGATGATCATATAGGTAATCTCCGAATTATTGGAGATCGGGATTCTATAGAGTCTGTCACAAAAGGGGTGACCCTAAAGAAATTAAATACTTATTTGCTGGATGACAAAGTAAATCGCTATAAAATGAGACCGCTTAAAAAAAACATAGCGACTAATGACTCTGGCGACAAGTACATTCTTTTAGACAACAATAGTTATTCACTAAACATAGACCCTGAATCTGGCTCCTATGAAAATCTAAAGATAAAAAGGCAAGGAATCGGTGTAATTAGCACTAAAGGATATCCTCTGCGAGTAGGAGACAAAATCACTGTCCTAAAAAATTATTTCCCAGAGGAATTTAAAGATACAAGAAGTATTAAACTCCAAAAAGAAGACGTGCAATCTACCCGCATATCACTCGCGAAGTTTATCGGAGAGAAATCGGACGTATTCTTATATGTAAATCACAGAGACGATGTAATCACAGAGATTGGAACCTGGGAGCAGTATTAATCACCGTTAGTTCAATGAAAAGAACCGATAGTCCAAATAAAGCGAGACTCTATAAAGATAAATATGTAAATTGAATTATTGATCAAAATCAAATTATGAACAAATATTTCTTCTATACCGATCCTACAAAAGTAGAAGCGCAAAATTCTGGGCAAGAATTTGGACCTGCTGGAACAGCTGGTGGAAAGGACAAATATAGAATCACCAATCTCCATACTATAAAAACAGGTGATAATGCTCTGGCCATAGTAGTGTGTGACGGCATGATATGTATCCAGGAAGATGATAGTGGTACCTATAGTATCATCCTCATGCCCAATTACCAACCCCCTTTTGATTTTCCTTTTATTAAGTACTTTATATATAAAGGGATAAAAAGAGAATCCTTAGTAAAAACTGGAACAACTGAAATAGCAGATGGTGCGAGTATTCCTTTTTTAAAAACCATCAGAGATGATATAGAGCATTGGACTGACCCTGATAATGATATTACAAAATCAGATGAGATTCTAGGCCTAAAATATACTTCCCCTTTTCCTTATGTAATCAATAATAATAGTAATGACCTTTTTGCAGATGACCAACCCCTAGATAATTTCTTCTACTATCCCAGTCCTGATTTCCAATTGCCTACCGTAAAAGCAGGAGAGAAAATAGGGGAATTTGATACTGAATTTGGTTTTGAAATAGTACTAGAGAGACTTGGATATGAGCCTCAAATAAAATTGGCTAGAACTAAAGTCAATTATATAGAAGTAGATGCAATTGATAACCCTCTAAATGAAGCTAGGCACAGCTCTGGAAAAACTTGGGCTGTAGATGATGCCGACTACTTCCTACACTGGCATGAGAAAGAACAATGCCTCAATTATATTGACCCTTGTGCTTTTTATGGGAGTTTTTGTGGGACGAAAGTTTTTTATTTTGACCCTTCTAAAACTAGTAAAAGAACCAAATGTAATTCACCAGAGGAAATTTATAATGATATTCTGGATAAAATAGGTTTTTGGAATAAGAACAAAATCTATTTGGATATACGGAATGACTATGGCTATTCATTGAATTATTATAAAGACTATGGGGAGTCCATTGCTTTTTTCAATAAAGATGATAATGAACAAAATGTGTCCTTTAAAACAACCAAAGGGAAATGGTCCATATCTTGTTTTGAAATTTCTATGGTAAATATTGCAGGAAACATAAAAAGAAAAAAGTTTTTTAATACTCAATTAGCCTTGCCAAATAATAACAACAATGTACCACTTGTTTATTTGTCAAAAGCCTATGTTAAAAACTTTAGACGATTAAGACGAAAACATCGAGTACAAACTCCAAGCAAAACATTAAGTACAGACTTTTTAGAGCCAATAGAACTTACTTTTATTACTGTAAAAGATGGAACGGATAAATTTATATCCAATTATTATAAGCTAAATCTTTATGATAAAAATAGAACAGCAAGCAATGCCACTATAAACCCACCACTGACACCATCTAAAGAATACTATCTCAACGGCTTATTTAGACCCTTAGACCTCAAGCAAAATTCCATTATCCGTGATGATAGTTTTAGATATACCATTTGGCATGAAGAATTATTAGTGGACCAAACAGAATATGGCGGGCCACAATTTATAGCACAAGTTGGTATAGCAGAGGACGAGCACCATATTACGCTATTTGCGTTTCCTTATTATTTTGTACATGGTGGTTTTACCAATGTTACGCCAGATGCTTTTACCACGTTTGCTACCCAAAGCAAGGAAAGTAATAAAATGTTTTTGCAAGAGATTTTTGATTTGTTTACCAATAAAGAATTGCGAAAACAAGAAATAAAAAATACTGAATTGGACAATACGCTTACCGAGTTGGATACAGTAGTTGTCCAACACTCACCTTTTCATTTTTTAGAAAATGCCTTTAGAGCAAGAGAAAACCCAGAAGATTATGTGTTTATCATGTTTGATAAAGTCGAATACAAAACGATATTGACTAGCTTAATTAATCATACAGGCTTACCAAGAGATCTACCAATATTTCTTCAAAAAGACACAATTGTTCAGGAAGTAGATGATAAAAACATGAGTTATGCTAAGATTGCTATAGAGGCATCTCGCTTAAATAATACGAGTGCTATTTTACAAAAAGAAACTATTGAAATAAATAAAAATATTTTTGAGTATGCCAATATTTAGCCAAAATAAAACAACAGTTTCTGGGTATGGTTACCCATGGAAGAATATTTCTTTAAAAGAATTTTCAGATGATATAACTTCATTATTTGACAATGGATTTTTCAATAAAATTGACCAAGGTGTAACACTTTGGTGTGGTGCGACTTGTGCAGTTTATCTTTCAGCAATCTTGGATTATTCTATGTTTATGTCTAATGCAAAACAATTGTTCTTTTCTGGATTTGTAGAAGGAGGTTGGTTCACATTAGATTTAGATGCTTCCTCAAAATTATTAGATGAATCAAAAGTAAATGCATCGGGAATTAATAATGTAGCAAGTTTTATAACCATCTCAACTATGAAAAACAATTATCATTTATATAACAAAATAACCTGGGATGATATTTCGCCTAGTGATTATAAAAGAAATGATATTGGAATAACAACTCCAAATCATATTGAAGACTACTTAACAACTTATTTTAATATCAAATATAAAGAAGGGGATGGAAAGTTTGATTCGTATGGCCCTAAATCATGGGGTATAATTGATTTATTGATTTGGAACCCAACTGAAGACATTTTAGATTTACTCCTAAAGGGTTATAAGCCTCTATTAATTGTTGATTCCAACGCTTTAATTGGTGGTGAAGGAAATATCCAATCTCAACATTACTTAGTAGTAAATGAATTAAGTACTGAAAATAGTTTGATAAAATTATCTTATTATAATCCTAACAATGGCAATTTATACAATTCTAATTATAAAGAAGATACTAAAACATACACAAAAGAAAAATGGGAGATCATAATTAATTGGTACGGTGGATTTAAATCAATTATGTAAATGGCAATTTTAAACACCATATCAGTTCAAAACGAATTTAAACCTAAATTAGATTTAAGTATCCCAACGAAATATAATAACCTTTTGGGAGTAGATTATCTGATATATTTTGATACGCTATATGATTATAAGGGGCAATTTGGTTTTGATAATGGAAAGCAGGCTACAAATCTCACCAATAATAAAATTTTCTTTAATGCCAGTTTTGAAAATCTATACAAACTAAAAAATGAAAAATATTATAAAGCTCCTTTTTTATCTTTAAAAAGTGGAGTTGCATATAATTTAACATTAAAGTGTGAAATAAGACCTTTTTCAAATATACAGACTAGTACAAAAAAAATTGAGTTAATATCTTCACTTCACCCGATAGTTCAAATAAAGTGGAAAAAAAATAATGATTGTGAAATTGAAGAAAAACTTTTAGGAAAATATGAAAAAATTGTAATTACAATAGGCAAAGAAACAATTGAGAAAAATGAAACTATTGAAATAATAAGATCTTCAAAAATAATTGGAAAAATAAACTTAATATTTCAAAAAGAAGTTGAACTCTGTTATAAATTCATTTATGTACATGACGATAATAATTCTTTAAAAATAACCACTCAAAAGATAATTAAAAATATTCAAGACACAAAACTTCTAATAGATGGCTGTAACCATAATATATTGAAACAAGCAAATATCAAGGTAAAGGAAGATTCTGAGTATTTAAAAAATTGGAATATAGGCCTATTTGATTATGAACTAGCGAGTAAAGCTTATACAAGTCATGAGTTAAAAGCAGTATTAAAATCCCAAAGTAAAGAAAATGAGAAAAGAATAATTTTTAATCTTATCTTTAATCATGTCAACAAGTTGTATCATAATAATATATATATAGTAATATGGCCTTTCGTATTTCAAAACAACCCAGATATCATTGGTTTTTCATTTGACGAACAATTAATTGATATGGATAACAATCGTTATCCTAACAATATAATAGTTCTTTTTGATGACCATAGAGTTGATAGTTCTATAATAAGTCATGAATTAGGACATTTATTATCATTGGAACACACTTTTCATGAAGATAAATTGGAAACTAAAAAAGGAAAATTGACTGAAGTATTAAAAAAATGGTTTCCAGATATTTTAGTTGATTTAGAAGCTATAAATATTAAGAATTACGAAGAGTATTGTAATACTGTTTATTCACTTCTCCGCAAGCAAAATAAATACAAAGAAGAAATAAATCCAAAATTGATTTTCGAGCCAATCAGATTCGACAATCATGATATTATTGGCCTTTATTCTTCTGTTTGCTTTAAAAAAACATTTACTAAAAATATTATGGATTATTCGACTAAAAGAAGTGTATTTTATAAATTCCAATGGGACATAATGAGGTCATATCTTATTAATAATTTCAAGAATTAATTTATGCCAAATACCACATACTACCCAAAACTCTCCACCCTTATAGACGCCAGTGCTATACCAGGAGACCTAAAAGCAGTAGAACAATTTATTCAAGGTGGAATAAATATGCTGCTTGGTGATCTACGTTATACCAGTTATATTGTAGAACATTCACCAGATGGAGATACAGCATTTTACAGTTTGGTTTTATTAGGCAAAGAATTAGACTTACCATTGTTTGGAACAGGTATGCACTTGGTTTTCTTTCAAGGAAAAACTTCGGGTTATTCTAATTTTCCAATTGCGATGGATTGGCGTTGGCCTATCAAACGATATATCAATGAATTTGAGCAGCAAGGATTTTCAGCAGCTCCAGAGGCATTTTTAGATATTCTGCTATCAATGGCAGATATTGAGAGTACGCAAGAAGTCGTTGAGGAAGTTATTAATGTATTTTTTAGTGGTGGAACATCTGCTTATCAAGATGCAATTGATGAGATTTCTTTAACTTTTCAAAATATACATGATAATTGGACAGGCGGCACCAATATAAAAGCGGAATTAGCTAAAATAATAGCCCAGATTGGAATCATTAAAACTAAGATTGTTGACTTAGTAGATGTTGACTTAGTAGATAATGATAACAAAACACTAATAGAAATTGCTCAAAGTTATCAAGATGATCCTGCCTATCAAGATATTTTAGATGCTGTAGATATTGCCACTACTTCATTTGAAATTATTAAAGACACTGCGGATGTAGATATTGATATTTACAAAGTTCTAATAGAAGCGGTATTAAAAGATATAACTGATCTATATAAAAAATTTGACCAACTCTTCGAACTCTTCCAAACCTGGCTAGGCAACATTACTAAAGAAGATTGTAGAGTATTTGCTCATTCCTCAATTTGGTTTTGAATTGACAGGAATTAATATGGCATTAGAATTTCCAAGAGATTGGGTATTACCTATGAAATCTTCAACACAGGCAAGTGGTACAATTTGGGAGGTTGATGAAGACCCTATTTTAGGATCCAGTCCTGTTGAATTAAAAAGAGCTTCCATTCTTTTTACTGCAGGAACAGTAAAATACCATACCCTCACAGGTTTTGATATTGATATATTAACAAACAGTACTATAAACTTACCTCGTTGTTTAATACCTAGTATTAAGATTCAATTGGCATTAAAAAACATTAAGCTAGACTTAAGTAGAAAAAAGAATATTGCAGAAGCGATAGCAGATGATAGACCTGATGATTTTGTGGGTGCATTTATAGCATCCGCAGATATTTTCCTGCCAGAAGAATGGTTTTCTTTTGATCCTGATGGTTCTACTTTAAAATTGTACGCAAAAGATTTATTAATAGGTACTGGTGGAGTTTCAGGAATTATTGGGTTGGAAGCGATTGCAGGAATGGATGCTAAATTAGAAGAAAACACACTATTAAAAGACGGCAGTACAATTACTATTTTAAAGGCATCAGGAACAAACACTGATAATGATGCAGATATAATTGATATAGGAGATATTGTTAAAATAGGCACTACTTCATTAGAAAATGGTAGATATATTTTAAAAGATGGAGGTAGTATTCTTGTTGGTAAAGATGGAAAGCTAGAAAAATTTGCTTCTTCTGATGGTTCATTGAGTTATAAATTTGGTAAAGACCCTGCACATCAATGGGAAATAGGTTTTAATACCTTTTATTTAAAATTAATTCAAAATAAGGTCATCGAATCTGAAATTAAAGGATTTATTACCATACCAAAATTCAAACAATACATTCCATCTGAAGACAAATATCTAAAAAGAGAGTTGAAAATTAATCTACAAGCTTTTTTTGAAAATGATGGAGATTTTAAAATGAGTGCCTCTCCCGAAGATAGACTTTGTTTTGGTATTCCGAAAGTTTTTTATATCAAAGTTGCCAAACTAGAATTGGGACAACAAGATGCTAAAAGTTATATAGAAATCTCAGGAAGTATCCATTTTGATAATAACGAATTCTTAAAGAAATTTTTAAAAGACCCTATCGAAATTGAAAAACTTAGAATATATAGTGATGGTAGCTTTGAAATAGAAGGTGGATCAATTCCTATTCCTGCGGCTGTAACAATGAAACTTGGCCCTGTTGAAGTATCAATTACTAATATTACAATGGGTTCTGAAGATATTAATCCTGTTTATAAATTTATTGGTTTTGATTGTGGCGTAAGTGCTGGTAGTGCAGGATTAGACATGCGAGGTGATGGGATTAAATTGATGTTTAATGATGATGGCTCCCATATGTTCCTTAAAATTAATGGAATTGGAGTTAACCTTATTATTCCTGCAAGTGCAAGCGAAAAAGAGGCTACATTAATTATAAAAGGATACC
The DNA here is from genome assembly GCA_965248525.1 of Urechidicola sp. Classification (GTDB taxonomy): domain Bacteria; phylum Bacteroidota; class Bacteroidia; order Flavobacteriales; family Flavobacteriaceae; genus Urechidicola. The sequence goes on from CBDFJO010000002.1 coordinate 145,182, forward strand.
TATCTATGCGTGAGGAAGAATACGAAGGAGGTATTGCCTTTAGTTTACCTCAAGTAGGATTATCTGGAGGTGCAGCAATGAAAATGAAACCCAAAGTTCCTGCTTTTGTAATTGACGCCTTTTTAACCTTACCAGTTCCCATCCCATTAGGACCAACAGGATTAGGGATATTTTCTTTCAGAGGATTATTTGGTTTACGCTACGCACCAAAATTACCTGATGGAGCTTTACAAGACCCCAAGAAATTTTTTGAGTTTTATAAAGAAAAAGTACCAAATCCATTAAATGGCAACAATCCAGACAATGGTTTACATATAGGAAAAATACATTATCCTGAAGGTGATGAAATGCAGCAAACTGGCACACCTATTTCGATAGGTGCTGGATTAACATTAGCTACTACAGCAGATGCTGAGTTATTTTCAATAGAGGCTTTTCTATTTTTATCTATTCCTCAATTTTTATTGATTTCAGGAAGAGCAAATATTATGGGGAGAACAAGTAACTCCTTTAAGTACCGATGTTCCCTTCTTTGCTTATTTAGCGATTACCAAAGAATTTATTTCTATTGGTATGGGTGCTGATTTTAAACTAAAAAAAGATAGCGGTGAGTTTATTGAGTTTGAAATAGAAGCTCAAATGGCATTCTTCTTTAATGATCCATCTGCTTGGTATATCCATTTAGGAACAAAAGCAAAACCTAATGTTGCTAGAGTTATTAAAGATATTTTTAGTCTGAATGCTTATGCTTATTTAATGCTCTCTTCCCAAGGCCTTCAAGCCGGAGCGGGAATGAAATTTGATTTCAACAAGAAATATGGGCCCTGTAAAAGTAGAAGCACATGCATATATAGATACATGGGTTATGATGAGCTTTAAACAGTTTCAAGTAGGTGGTGGTCTTGCCCTAGGAGGTAGTGTTGATATCAAAGTATTTGGAATTGGTTTTTATCTTAGTTTAGATGCTTATCTTATGGCGACATTGCCAGAACCATTTTTAATAAAAGGAGGCGTAAAAAATATGTGTAGTTGTTAAAATTTTATTTAAGAAAATTGAAAAATGTGTTGATATTAACTTCAAGTGGGAACGGAATACAACAATACATAGAGAACCTATTCATGTTATTGATGATGTTAATTTCCTTGAAAATTTTGCAACAGCATTCCATATTGGCTCTGAACAACAATATCAATTAAATGCTATTGAAAAAAACAATAATTGGCCTTCACTTAATAGTAGTGCAAATTATATTCCTTTAGATAGTTTTATAGATTTACAATTGAACAAAGCTGTAAACCCTACAGGATTAACAACAATTGGAGGATTTACGAATCCTCCAGCAATGAGTACTGAGTTTGTCCCTCCAAGTAATGTAGACAATAAAGTTGAACATCGATTTCATATAAGTAATGTTAATATTAAAGCATGGAGTACGGTTTCTAATGGTTGGGTAAATTACCATCCTTATGAAGCACTCGGTTCAGATTCATTTATGGATACATCGATAAATCCATCAAATTTAAAAATTGGTTATTGGCAAAAACAAGGCAAGGAATATAATAAAATGCGTTTATTATCAAACGACCCTTTTAGTTTTACCAATCATTCTCCTAATAATTTTGTACCAGAACAAATAGGAATGACAGCAGGAACATTATTCTGCAAAGCAAATGAAAAATCTTGGCATTGTGAAAAATGGAATCTAAAACAGTTTTTCACCAAAGAAAAAAACACTAAATATAAAGAGCTACTAATTAAGCCTATAAAAGAAAATGCTTCTGTAGTTACATTTCAAAATGTATTTAATATTCCTTACTCTATAAAAATGAGTAATCATAGTAGGTTAGAAATATTAATGCCTGAGTCTGTTTTAGAATGTAAAATTAAAATGTTTAGTTATGCGAAAGAGGTTAAAATTAGTTTTTATGGACTAAAGGATATTACTGTTTTTGAAGAAAATGAAGAAGGCGTTAAAGTAGAAAAAGCTATAGGTCGAGAATATATAATTGTTCAAGAAAAGATACTAAAAAGTCTTGATTGGTTAGTGGATATTACCTATTCAGATGAAAACATTAGTATTAATAAAATATGTATAGAACCTATTATTTATAATATTCAACAAGCTAGTACATTAAAAAACCAAATACGTGAATTAGAATTATTATTGTTAGAAGGAATCCCTAAAACTGACAAAAAGAAATTGGCCATAAAAAAACTTTCTAAAAACATAAAAGGTGCTAAGATTGGTGCAATTAAGGCTAAAGATTTAAAAATTCTCAAAAATAAGATTCAAGATTTAGAGTTGGTATATCTTAAAAAAGATTTCCCTAAAATCAAAACCAGAAATGATGCGAAAAGAATTTTACGGAATACTAAAAGAAGCCTTGCACAACTAACGTCTATAACTTGTCCGAAAAATACTTTAAAAGAGGATATTAAGGAGATAAATGCTCAAATCAAAGAGTTAGAAGAAGAACAAAAAGGGTGTAGTAATACAATTGAATCGGCTCAAGATAAAAAGAATCAGTTTTGTTCAATTGCTAAGGAAAAAGAAGAATTACTCAACATGTGTTTTCTTGATGGAAAATGCTGTATAAAGAACAATAATAAATGCTTGGAATATTTAAAAGAGCAAAACGAAAACAGCTCTATAATAAAACTTATTCATCAAATTTCTCTTTTAAACGATAAATATTGTGAAGCGTATGCTAAATATGTGTCTAAACTACATTCTAAATTAGAGAATGATTATGAAATCGCAAAAGAGAATTGTGACAAATGGTCAATAATACTAGATGACAAACTAAAAGAGTGCAAAGAAATTTCAGATAAACTTAATGGATTAAACATACGACTAGAGCAAATACAACAAGAAGATAATATTGATAAATGTGCTACCTATATTCACCAAATATGTTGGTTAACCGAAGAAGAAATACACTTTAATAGGTCTATCCCTTCACAAGCTGCACTAGAAGCAGAGTATGATGCCATGCGATTAGCAAATAAAGTAATTGCTCCTATTTGGAAACCTGAAATGCATTATTGTATTGAAGTTGAAACAAGAGAAGAAATTTCAGGTAGAACAGATGCTAATGAAAAATATTATATTCAATTTAAAACAGAAGGACCTATTGGGCATTTTAGTCTGGAAAATTTGAGCAAAACGGTAAAAGAACAATTTAAACTAAATGATAATTCAGGTGAAAGACAAGAAAATAATGAAGATTTTGATCAATTTATTGACGTTCCTGAGTTAAGTTTAAGAAGTTATATCAATTATAAAATATCGTATCCAAATCCTAGTGGAAATATAATTAATGCCAAACCACTCTATTATGAAAAATCTGATGTAGAAAATCATAAACCTACATTAGAACTTTTTTACACACATCCTTTTGTTTACCACATGTTCAATAAATGGCCAGATTACAATGATCTTGGAGAAAGTGATTGCGAAATAGAAATAAGAGTAAAAGACCCTACTGAAAATTTTGGGATAAAGCAGTCTGATATAAATGCAGATAATCAACATTTATCTCCAGTATTAACTCAATTACCTGCAACAAAAGTAACATGGGAGAAAAATGACAACTCACCTATACCAAAAGGTATTGAAGCAATTAATAATTTACGAAACCCTAAAATTAAAAATGTAGAATTTGAAGGACATACCTGTTGGCAAATTGGTGGAGACCCAATTATTCCTTTTCATAAAGATATGGAAGTAACTGTTGAGCATTTATTACCCTCTAAATTGTATAATGCTATTGTGTTTAGTAAATATGACGGTAAAAGTAAAAATATTCATTCCTACCCATTCCAAACATCTCGTTTTGCTAACCTTCATGAGCATATTGAAAGTTATAAGCTTAAAGGGAAAGCAGGCGATACTAAAAATGCTGTTTATACTATTGAATTGGATCTTGGGAATACTATTACTAAAGCTACTTCTAAAATAGTTAAAATACTTTTAATTGCTATAGGTATGGAAGCTCATTACCCTTATAGTGAAGAAATATTGCAAACCTATCCTAATGATTGCGAACGATTAATTAGAGAATACTTACCTGGATTAAAAGAAATGTTACCTCCTGTTGGCACAGAATTTAATCTTTTAGTAGAACCCAAAACAAACCATTTTATTGGAACTTGGATTCGCTCGACCGAACCTTTAAATGACCCTAGAATACCTACTGAAATTGTAGAGAAAAGTATTATCCCCTACTATGAAAATTTAAAGTATACCCTTTTTAATAAAACAGGAGTTGATTTTGATTTATCTACACAAGCAAGATTAAAAACCGATTTAAAAGCATTATTTAATTCTAGTTGGTTGCAATCACATTTTGTTTCTGTTTATTCTATTGACCGTACACAAGTTTTAATTCTAAACATGGGAAAAACTAGTTTACCCATCGATTTAAAAATAAAATTTGATTATTTATTATGGGATAATAATAAGCAAGATTATGAGATTAAGCAAAATCACACAACTAATAATTTAATTAACCCTTAAGATTATGGCAATATTATACACAAAAACATATAGTCTAAAAGAAGGTGGTTTCTCTATTTCTAAAATATTGAACAATACAAAAACAACACAATTTGCTTTTGGAAATTCTGATAAAGGAATTGTTTTCTATAAATTTAACGAACAAGGAAAACCAAACAATGTTAAAGAAATTTTAATAGAAAAAGGACGCTTGTATTTTAGTAAGGTTATCCGAATTACTAACGGTAATTTTGTTATTCTTGGACAATCATCAAGTACTGGTCATTCAATAACTCCATACATAATATTAATAAATATAAGAGGTGTTATTTTAAATCATAAAGAGATTAGAATAAATTACGTTAGATATATCCATTCTTTATTATTGTTAAATCAAGAAGAAATTTTCATCTCTCTTGGTTTTATTGAAAGCTCTAATAATAAACGTGATAGTATTTGCTGCTTAAAATTAGATTTGGAATTTAATATTAATAATTCTATTAGACTTACAACTGTACATGACGATCAATATAGAGGTGCTATTTTATATGGTGCAAATATTTTACTTTATGGAGCTGTTGCTGCTGGCCCAAATAAAGGATTGATAACAGTATTAACCTCAGATTTTAAAAAATCTACGAGTTATGTCATTAAAGGCTCTAATATTATTCCAAGAATTGACAATGCCATTATTGATAAAGAAAGAGGGCTTCTCCTTTTTGGTAATTACGTTCAAAATAAACAAACACATCTTGCAATCTTAAATATTAATCTAACTCAAAAAGGAATAACTGTAAATGAATTAAAAGTATTTCAATGGGATGTTTCGGATATAATGATTACAGATGTTATAGCTTATAAGAACTATTATGCTTGTATAGCGTTAGAATATCCTAAAAAAATATTTAAATTTTTAACATTTGACATAAATTTAAATCTTACTAGAAATCAAAATTTTGATTTTAAAAAATATCATTTATCAAGTTTAAATCAATTTAATGATTATCTGAAAATATGTGGGAATGCTATTATAGATAAAAAAAATACAGAAGGCTTAGTTATACAACTAAACGATACTTTTGAATCATGTAGAGCTAAAGATGTTGAGCCTAAAGATAATTGGGCTACAGAGATAGAATTTGAACCCGTTAATTTAAAAATTATTGGTCTTGAAACTGAAACCATTGAAAGGGAAATACAGGTTAAGGAAAAATTACTGAATCCCATATCAAGATGTGATGTCTCAGATCCAGACCCTACTAAAGATCCCTATAAAAAAATCCCTTTTCAACTTGAAGGCAATTATAAATTACAATCAACGTATTTAAACTTACAATCAGCAGGGTCAAAAGGAATAGATTCATCAGGAGGCACGCATTTACGTTGGTTTTTGTCTGGAAACTTAGGAGATAATCATCTACCGAAAGGAAAGCATGCTTCTAATAATTTTTGCTTTAACAAACCCGATGATTTTGTAAAAATTTATCGTGTTCCCTATAGATCTAATCAATCTCTTAATAATGGCATAAACTTATTTACTGAGACGCCATATCACATAAATAATACTGAATGCGTTTGGGTTTATAAAAGAAATGGGAAAACATATTTTTTAGAGTTTGAAAACAAAGATAAATATACCGATATACGAGGACGTATAGGCACTATTAATAACCTTGATAAAAGCCAAGATTTATTAACCCAATATGGAATAAATCTTTTTAAATTTTCGTGTAAAAATGAATTGAACTTTGCAGTCAATATTATAAAAGAAGAAGGTACTATCTTAAATTTAGAAACATTTTCAATTGAGAATAAGTCGTTTGCAGAAGATACACCTATAATTTCTGCTAGAAAATCATATAATAATTCAGAAATTCTGTGTAGAGTCGTTGCGGAAAATATATCTTTTATTAAATTTTCTCTTCAAATTAATTCTTTAAACAGCATCTCTTTAGAGTGTTATTCTGATATTTTAAAAATCAGAAAAAATCAAGCTTACTTTTTAGGTGCTTTTGCTCTTGAAAAAAGTAAAACAAAAGTATTTAAACGTCTTGAAGATACTTCTAAATATACAATTGATGGGCATTGGCATAAATTTGAAGCAAATCAAACAATCAAAAGTCAAAACTATAAAAATAGATGGGAAGACCCTGATTTTGGATTAGGAGAAGGTGTTAAAACATATATTTCTTTAAGTGATACAGACCCAAAAGCAATAAAAGAATACGGGCAATCAGACACTTCCTATGGAAACGACATAGATGAATCTAAAATGGAGGTTAGTTATCTAGATTTTATCCAACTAGCATCTTTTGATTATCATAATGCTAGAATGTTAGGTTTAGGGTGCATTGATAGTTATGTGGACTCTAATCAACAATTTATTTATTTTGCTGAGTATATAACTTTAAAAGAGTTAGAGAATTATGACAAACCAAAATACACACAACATATTTATTTTAGTTTACCAACAGGTGTAGGTGATGAAAGATTACCTCAGAAATTAATTATGCAACCTGTTACTTATGGATTAAGAATTGACAATGCGACTTCAAAACCATTGTTAATTACAGATGAGGATGGTTATGCTTTTAAAATGAATACAAGATATGTAAATTTAAAAACACAATTACAAACCTACTTTTCAATTAGTAATTCTTTTTTCAATCCTAATTTAGAATTTGAAAGCAGTAAATTTAGTAGTCCTGTTTTTCTTGGGTTTAAAAATAAAAAAAATGCTGCCACATCATGGATTAAACCTGATTTATTACATGAAAATGACTACTATTCTAATAATATTAATACACTAAATGAAAATGCACTGACCTTATTTAATGAATCGAGTAACAAGCCTAATTATATTCATTCTGTTGTTACAGAAGGTATTGACCACTATTTAGCTTATCCTGTTAACTTATTTTTCAGAACAGGTGAACTAAGCAATCAAGTAAGTACAAATAATACTAAATTCAAAATAGAAAATACTTTAATGCCTCCTTCTAATATTAATATCCATTTAATTCAAGAAGAAGGATTACCTATGTTGTCATCTGCAGATGAGCAAACGTGGTTGGGAAACATTACAAATGATAAAACATTTGTTCGATTAATATTTGATTACAACCATGTACAAGAAAAAAATTATGCTTGGGGAGATAAAATAAGAATTTTTCATAATAAAAAATTCCCAGATAATGTAATTGGTGGGATAAAAAACATCTATGATGATACAGATCCAGAATATTGTTTTATTGAAACAGAGAAATTTGAGTATTATAGTACTGGAGAAATTTTAATACCCAAAATTGAGCCTTCAAAATATGACAATTACAAAGGGAGTTTATTCTCTTTTGCTTCGGTAAAATATGAAGTTGTAGAAATTATAACCATAAACCAAGATGGTACTTATCCTACGTTGAAATTAAAGAAAAATGAAGTAAGAGATTCACATAATGTTGGTACTTTGGCAAACCCACAATATCAATTAAGTCAAGTTTATAAAGGTCCTGAATTATCGAATAGCAATGCCTTTCTACTTGTAGAAAATTATTCAAACACTATTAGTTGGAAAGATATAGTAACACCTAATGATAATAAATTATTATTCGAAGTTGAACTAATAGATCATGATGAAAAAACAGAAACATATATTGATGAAAAAGGGAATCCAAATGATATTACAGTAAGAGGTCTTTGGGATGATTGCAAAATAACACATCATCCTATAATTAAATATTTAGTAGATGACAGCAATAATCGAATTCAAGATGACAATAATAATGATATTGTATTAAGTGAATATGCTACTTATGAGATTGAATTTAATAATATAATCCTAAATCATCACCCTCAATTTATTGCTCCTGATAATAATTCGAATCAATCATCCATTGATTGGCATAAAGGAACAATTCGGATTCATTCTAAGGCTGACTCTAATGGGGAATACGCACGAAAAGTATTGAAAATTGATGAAATAAGAAATATAGGTAGCTCTCAAAAACTCATACTTATTGCTAGTGATTTAGATTACAAGAAGGAAGTAGATAAGATAATATCTAAAGATAATATAAGTTACCAACAAAAAAGAAATAAGATTGCAAATATTAGCCCTTTATTAAAAACAGGAAACAACATTTCTATCAATTATTACCCATCTTATAAAGTTTATTTACGTTCTGACAATTCAGCTCTATTTAATGAGATTACAACTCTTCCTGAGTCAGGAGATGGAGAACGACAAACTTTAATAGGCTTACAAACTATTGATTATGATGTTTTAGATGACTCAAACAATCCTTATATTTCACTTATTGGAGTTCCTGTTATTCTTTTTGGTAATGAGATTATTAAACTTAAAAAACCAGAACCTCCAATTGGACCATTATATGCTACTCCACCTAATTTTTATGGAAAATCACAATATTCGTTTAAAACAAAATTTAAAGAAACTCCTTGGGGAATTGTATTTTTTAGAACTGATATTAATAGAATATTATCACTGTTTATATAGTAGAGAAACCTTAAAAAAAGACATTTTACTTCGAATTTTACCGATTACTGAAGATGATTATTTCCGAAATAGATGGGCAAATTTACTTTCATTAGATTGTGACTCCAATGGTAATTTTAAGGAATTTATAGATTTAGATGGTAATCCTTTTGCTTTTCCAAATCCAGATAGTATAGAATTTAATTCTAATTTATCTCCTGGAACAGATGCATGGAAAATCCACTTAGAAAAACTTATTTTTACCTGTATGCTTCCATTGACAGAACACCCAATTATTTTTGAGTTTGTTAATAATGGTAACTATATACCTTTACCTAAAAAACAAAACCTAAGGGATCGGAATGGTAAAATATTACATCCTAGCAATGATGAATTTGATATAGCTCCAATGGCTAAGAAGGTTTCGGATAAAGAAATTTTATTTACCGATTTCACATTGGATGGGAATATGGATAAGAATACAGCCTATATCTATTCTGTCAGAGAAATGAACAAAGCATTAAAATTTGGAGTGTCTAGTGATTTTCTTGGACCTGTTCAATTAATTAACACAACTCCTCCATCTCCATTAGTTATTAAAAATTTTAATATTAAACTTCCTAGTTACGAGAATAATTTCGAATCAAGTGTAGTATTTGAAATTAATAAAATTGCTACTAGTCAAAATATTAATAAAATTCAAATTTTCAGACTTAACAATAGTGTCGACGCTCTAAACTCTAGAGGTATTGAACCTATTAAGGAAATAGAAATGTCTAATATAGATACTTCTTCTGGGTATACCTTTTTTATAGAAGATGATTTTTCTGATTTAGACCAAGTGCTTTATGGAGAACCTATTTATTATAATTTGATAGCAGTTAGAAAAATAGAATATAAAGATCATAATAGTAATAATAAAGTTGAATTTGTTAAATCAAAATCATCCAAAACTATTGTAACTAATATTATAGATACCAATCCACCTACAAAACCGTATTTAGACCCTACAAAACAAAATTTCACACCATTAAGTAATATAGAGTTAACATGGAACAAATGTTGCTATAAGGGTAAATATTTTGTTTATATATTAAATGAATTTAATAATTGGGAATTAATTAAAAACCATTAAATCTAATGACTCAGTAATCACTTATAATTATGCTAATCAGTTGGAAGAATTAGATGAAGATGATAATATTATTTATTATAAATTTAAAATTGAGGTAGAAAATACTATTGGTTTAATAAATGAGAGTGGTGTGTTTTCTGTACCAAACTAATATCTGGTCAATTATTCTTATCATTTTAACTGCCGGAATTATTGGTG
>CBDFJO010000003.1:0-480178 GCA_965248525.1 Urechidicola sp.
TCCTTTTTATCTAACAAGTTTTTCCCTGAAAACCATGCCGTTTTTTTTCCTAATTGATATCCAAAAACGGGATCTAAAATCGTCTAACATTGCAAATCTTTCTTGCATATTATTATTAGTAAATAAAACTTCTAATGATTTACCCGTTGTACCCCCTGTTTTTGAAAGAACACCTGTTTTTTGGTGAAATGGTTGTAAATGCTATTACTATTTACTCTTAAAGCTTCTTTATTAATAATTGGTAAGTTCTTGATGTTTCTTACATCATCATACTCTTTAACATTGGACAATAATTCTTTATAATAGATAGATTTACTTACTGCGTAATTAATAAAATATGAAAACCTGTTTTCTTGAATTGTATTTAACTCTTCTCTTGTAAGGGTTCTATTCTTTTTAAAAAGAGATAAATAATATTTATACTTGCCTCCATAGCGTTTTCTATAGGCAAGAATGTTAAATATAGTTATTATTATATTCTGAAAAAAATGAGGTAATAAAATGTATATTTTTTCTTTCATTTACTAAAATTCGTGGTCTCCTTTTAAGACATCAATCATTATTTTCCTGATGTGCTTCACATCTAAACATATTAAAAAGTAAGGTTTTATGTTTTTTAGAGTGAAAATAAAATTCAGGTAGTAAACCCCTACTTATTAAGGCTCTTATATATTTATTTTGAATAAACAAATTGGCTTTGTATGATTTTTTTTTGCGTTTCAATATAATTTTTCCATGCTTCATCAAATAACTCGTCATTAGAAATAATAGCATTAAGCTCATTTAATCTTTTATCAAAAACGCTTCTTTCTTCTTCGTTTAATAATTCTAATTTTGGATTTTTTTTTCTACCTTGATTAAATGGAATTATATCAAAATCAATTTTATCTTGTTTAAGATTTAACATTACACCATACCCCTGAGTCCATAACCCAGTTTGGTATTTCTTTTTATAATCAAAAATAAAATTTCCTAAACTGTAAAATATTGGCTTATTATTATAATATTCAAAACCGCTAAAACAATGTGTGTGATGACCAATAACAGCATCTGCACCACTTTCAATAAAAAAACGATATCGTTCTCTTAATTGCGGACTTGGTAATTGATAGTGTTCTCTACCTCCGTGAGAAATAACCAAGACATAATCATTATCTTCTTTAGCTTTTTTAATATCATAATGGTTTGTAATAACATTTAATGGGTTTGCCCCACATTCCGATTCTGTTGCTGCACAAAATTCGTTTTCAGCAATATTAATAATTGCAATGTTTTTATTCTTTAAATTAAAAAGAAGTGGCTTTCTTGCTTCGTTGATATTCAAATTTGCTCCTACAAATTTAACCCCTTCTTTTTTGCAAACATCTAATGTAGATATAAGACCTTCTTTACCAAAATCTAAAATATGATTATTCGCTAAAGTAACTGCATCAAAACCTATTTCTTTAAGTGGTTTTAATGAATCTATCGAGGCCTTTATATTAGGTCCGGATTTATCAATTAAATTGTTAGCATTTGTTAATGGGGCTTCTAAATTAGCAATAGAAAAATCTGCTTGAGTAGTAATTAATTTAAATTCCCCAAAAAGCTCATTACCTCTACCTTCTTGTATAGATTTTATACTTCTACCAATTGGACAATAATCTCCTGCTATTAAAATTTTTAAATTCATATTTTAATTAAGATAGGTTTACTTTGTTTTTTTTTGAAATAGAAATAAGCCAATATGCTACAATTAAAAATGTTGGTGTAAACATGTTTTTCTCTCTTAGCATTATTCCTAAGTTACCTAAAATTAATGAAAATGTTAATGTTCCTATTAATAAAAATATTACACTTCCTTTTATAATATAATTAGACACAAAAATACGTTTAATGTTTTTAATAGTAAAAATTTTCAATGTTAGTAATACTAAAAATAAATTTTCAAAAGAAGCAAGAATTGCTATTGGGTTATTAATATCAAAAAAAAAGGGTCTATATAAGTATGTTAGTATTTTTAAAGGATATGAGTAACCTGAAATATCTACGCCAGAGCCAGCGTTTGAGTTCAAAGCTTTTGATTTAAAATTAACATATTCTTCTATAACTTCCCCGTCTAAACTTTCTAGACGTATAAAATTTAAAACATAATTAAACATTAATGCAAAACCAAGAATGAAAATTGAAACAATTATTACTTTTTGATAAAGCTTTAATGCTCCGCTAAAAGTAAAACCAAAACCAAAACCAATTATTAAGAACAAAGTTATATGTGGTCTAATAAAAATGGATAAAACGAAACTCAAGATTAAATTAAAAATATTTTTCTTTAAATTTAATAAAGAAAATATAAATAAAGCAACACATAAAAATAACAATGTATCTTTTCCTACTCCAGATGACCAAAAGTGTAAATTTGGGAAAAAGAAAAATATAGGGAAAATAGGAATATTTAAAATTTTAATTCTTTTTAATTCTATATAATTAGGTATAATTTTTTTTAATATTATATAATAATAAACAACTCCAATATAACCAATAACACAGTATAACATTGATCCAGTAAAAAAAGACAAATTTAAAGTATTTGAGAAAAAATAGTTAAGCAGAAACATATAGTCAGATGCATAACCCTTATTTATTATATCACTCCACAATTCTTGAAATGATAATTCTTTTGGATGCATCCAATAATAAACAGCATCTCCTCTTGTTATCACATAAAAATAAAAAACTACACCAATTAAAACATGAAAAAAAAATAACTTATTCATTAATTTTTTATCATAATTATTTAATTGTCTGAATTTATTTTTAAAATTTAATCCAATAATTAAAGCTACAATACAAACTGGCACATCTAATACCCCCATTATATTTTATTTATATAAAACATCAATTAATTTTTTATAAGTTAAGTTTTCTTGAGCAAATTTTTTGCTTTTTTCATATTTCATATTTAACTCATAATAGTTTTCTTTACAGTTTTTTAAGCTAAAATATAAACTTTCAACATCCGAAGGTTTAAAACTCATTGATAATGAATCTTCATTATTTATCTCTTTTACACTTTTAAATCCTCCATTAATTACTATCCTTCCAGAATTTAAAGCATCAAAATATTTTAAATGAACTATTAATTCTGAATAGAGATTTTGTCTATCAGGACAAACAATTACATTCGCCAAATTTTGATAAGTCAATAAATCCTCATATGGTATTTTATCAATAAAAATTATTTTTTTACTTAAATCAAGATCGTTTGATAATTCAATGCAATATTTCTTTGTAACACCCTGTCCAATTAAAATCATTTTTATTTTACTGTTTTCTTTATTAAATTTATAAAATGCCTGTATTAAGTCTTCTACACCGGCAGTAGCTTTATAACCCCCTGCAAAAAAAACAATAAAATTATTTTGTAGGTTATACTTATTTATTAGTTTTTGTTTTAATTTAACATCAACCGTTTTTAATACACTTTCATTATTAAGAGCATTCGGTAGAATATATGCTTTTTTATGCTTAATAAACTCATACTTATCTTCAAAATGTTGCTTCATAGAGCTACTTGCAAATAAAAACCCATAAGCTTTAGTGAATACTTTTTTATCTAAAACTTCTGATAAAATATATTTTGCCTTATATAATAGTTTTGTTTTTTTATTAACCGCTGTATCAACCTGATATTGAAACTCTAATGGAACTACTCCATGAATATCGTTAATGTAATTTTTAATTACCCTCCTTCTTTTAAGAAGGTATCCAACAGAATTATCTAAATATTGAAAAAAATAAATATTTTCATTCTCTTTGCCTTTTAGGGATTTTTTAATTTTTCTCAGCATTTTATAATAAAAAAATCCAACTAATATTGAAGGTAAAAAAGCTAACAAGCCTTGAAAAATACTTTTCTTTTTTGTAGACACTTCATATCCTATATTTATATGTTTTATTTTAGCATTAAACTTTTCAAGTTTTTTTGCATTAGAAATAAAAATTACATCATTACCTGCTTCAGCTAAAGCGTTTAAAACACCATACATACGAATAGTTCCACCACCTTCTCGTACAAAATTACGCATTGAAAAAAAAACAAACTTCATAACTATCTTAATTTTTCTTTTACAATATTCATTATTTTCTTTTCAAAAATTAAATAATATATATACCCTGCAATTATACATATTACTGTAATTACCATAATATATATAAGATAAATGATACTATTATTTACCTGTGGTAAATAACGTTCTATAATAGAATGCAATGGACCATGGATTAAATATATAGAATATGTAGCATTTCCCATTATCATAAAAACATTATTCCTCTTTAATTTTAAATTATGATATGTTAAATAATAATAAATTAAATTAAATGTAAAAAATGTAAATAGTAGGTTTGACAGGAAATTAAAAGATAGTTTATGAATAAATTTAAACTCAATAAAAAGTAAACCTGTTATAAGAATCAGAAAAAAACTTATGTATTTATTAACTCTAATCTTTTTTAATACCAAAAGCCCTAAAATATAACCAATTATAAATTCAACGTTATAATTAGAAAACAATAAATTAATAACCGCACGATTAGTTTCTATTCCAGAAAAATTAAATAAAATTATTGATAGCACCCAAATAAAAGCAAAAATATCCCAAGCTTTTTTATTTATTAAGCAAATAATAAATAAAAAGTAAAATAGCATTTCATATGTTAAAGTCCATGCTACTGCTAAAGCAGGACTACCACTTGGGAATAATGTTAATGAAGTTAATATACTTATATCTCTATTCACTTGAGATAATTGTGGTAACATATTATACAAGAACAACATTGCTAAAGAAATTGGAATGTATGGTATATATATTCTTATAATTCTGTTTTTTAAGTATATTAAAACATCATTGTTTTCTTTTCTTAAATTTGAATATGTTATTATAAAACCTGACAATACAAAGAAAAAATCTACTCCATATTTGCCAACGTCTCCAATGTAATTTAGTACTTGATAATTTTTATTTTGAAAAAACCCCAATGAAGGTATCACATGATGAAAAACAACCATAACAGCTGCCAACCCTCTAAACACCTGTATAGCATCTAATTGTTTTTTTAGACTTTTATTCATTTTTTTAGGCTTTTTTAGAGAAATATTTTTTTATATAATTTCTTATAATTATCTACTCCTTTATCTAAAGAAAAATATTTTTCGGCAACCATTCTACAATTAATCGCTGTTTGTTCATTCAAAATAGAATTAAAGATTGTAGAAAAATTATAACTGTCTATCTTATTAAAATCTAGAATTTTTCCCGTTTTATAATTTTCTATATAATATTGATGATCTCCAACATCTTTGTTTGTTAAAACTGGGATTCCTGAAGCAAACAACTCTCCTAATTTTGTTGCTGCAGATGCTTTTTTAGAAAAATACGGATGTATATAAAATAATGCTACATCTATTTCTTTAAGTCTAATTGGCATATCTTCAAAAGGAACTTTCTCAATAGTAATCTTATTTTGGTCTAATTTATATTCTTTTACTTTTTCCTTGATATATTTATGCTGATTACCATTAAAAACTAAAAAATTATAATCAATCGTTTTAGAAATTACCGATAAGGTTTGCATAGTTTTGTCAAAATCATACCATCCAATCGCTGTTCCTATATATCCAATTTTAATAGGGTTATTAAAGCTTCTTTTATGAAATTCAAACCTATCTAAATTTACACAAGTAGGTATTACTTCTATATTTTTAATTTTACTACCTCCTTTAAATAATTTATTATTTAGAATAGTCTTTTTTCCTAAATAAGATAACTTATTTATACCACTGGCATTTGTATATAAAGATTTTTCTAATTTCTTCAATAATTTAAATACAAATCCATTTCTATTTATAGATCCTACATCAGCACGTTCATCAAAAGCAAAACCACGTGTATCAAATAAATAACTTACTTTTTTTGTCTTCTTTAATAAGTATGCAGAAATTGTAGGCAAATAGCTTCTTGAATGAATATATTTAATATTATTCTTTCTTGCTGTTTTAAATATAACTCTGGTGAAATTGAAAAAATTAAAAAACTTCCCTACTCCTGAAGTTTTATATTTTACAGGAATCCAATGTATCTTTTTTTTTTTAACTACCTTTTCAAGTCTATCAAACTCTTTTTTATTTACAAGATCAGTCGGTTTTTCTAATGAAATTAAATAATATTCATAATCGTTAGACAACTTATACAAATAACTAAGTACTTGTGACTCCCCTAGAGGCTCCATCATACCATTATAACTTAAATAAAGTATTTTCTTCTTCAAAATTTATTTATTATTTAAAAATTTAAGTTCACTTTTTTTCAATGTATCAATTAACTTTTTTGTAAACAAGTTAGCTCCTTTCATATTCAAATGAGTTGCATTATAAAAATAATCTTTTTTGAAACAAATTGAATCATTAGAAAAATCAATAAAAAGAACTTTATAGCTTAGACTAATTTCTTTATATAAATTTATAATACTGTCTCTATTACTAATAAACTCTTGACCTTCTATATATTCAGGAGAATAAACCAAAATCACTTCTATTTCTTCTTCAACATTCTTTTTAATAAATTCTTTAAAGAGATTTAAAGTAGTAGAATCTATTTCTACTTTTAATGATTTATATTTTTTCTTTGCCTCAATTAAATTGTTATTCCAACTTTTGTCTTGGGCTTGAAATCCTTTTACTCTATTTGTTGAGTTACTGCTACCTAATAAAAGTTCTTTGAAAATGTAAAAATTACCATAATATCTTACTAAAGAAAATTCGAAATCATGCTTATTAAATCCTTTAAACTTCAACAAAGATTCTTTTAAATCCTCTTTATTTGTTCTTAAATAAGGTAAAAACTGATTGGAATTATATAAGTCTAGCCTTTTAAACAAACTATTTGACTCTAATGAAAGGATAACCACTTTAGGTTTTTTATTGTATTTTCTTAAAATATTATACCTGGTGTCTTGTAGCAAAAAAGGATGTCCATCAATCCCTATATTATAAGAGGAAACTCTTGTTTCTTCAGTAATCATGGTCGGATTAAAATGAACCCAAGCTCTTGAAGAACCTACTATTAAGATATCTGAATCAATTTTTCCTTCAAATATATCATTCCAAACTGCAAACTCCCCTTTTACTAAAGTGGTAGTGTTTTTTAATTTACTAGATAAAATACCATCTAGAATAAAAGAAAGTAATACTAGTGGAATTAAAAATAATAGTATGTTTTTTAAAAATTTATTCATCTTTTAAAATTGAAAATAAATAAACTGTTGATTGTTCCCTGCAAATAAAAAGATCATAATAATTAATATATAGTAAAAAGATACTCTAAAAAACTTTGGTTTAGAAAATCCTAATTTTTCAATAGCATATTCATTTGTTCTACCAACCCATTCTATTCCTATAAAAAAGATGATTAAAACTAATGTCAGCATCATTTTTGATGTTATTACTGGCATTGTAAATAATGAGCTGCTAAAAATACTTGATAGATAACTTATTGCATGTTGAATATTTTCTGCTCTAAAAAACACCCAAGCAATTACCGTTAAACTAAATGTCAATAGAATATTGTAAAATTCTTTAAATGTTGGTAAATTACTATTTTCTGCTACTACCCCAATATTACTTCTATTTTTGTTTAGTAATAATAAAGGTAAAAAGTATATTGCATTTAAAACTCCCCAAACTACAAATGTCCAATTTGCTCCATGCCAAAAACCACTTACAAGAAAAATTATAAATGTATTTCTAACTTTCATCCAAGTTCCCCCTCTACTTCCTCCTAAAGGTATATATAAATAGTCTCTAAACCAAGTTGATAATGAAATATGCCAACGTCTCCAGAATTCTGCGATATCTCTAGAGAAATATGGAAAAGCAAAATTTCTCTTTAAATCGAAACCAAAAAGGCGTGAAACACCAATGGCAATATCGGAGTAGCCAGAAAAATCTCCATAAATTTGGAATGTAAAAAACAATGCTCCTAATACCAATTCACTACCAGAATAATCTGCTGAATTGTTGAAATATAGATTTGCAAACTCTGCTGCATTATCAGCAATTACTACTTTTTTAAATAAACCCCATAATATTTGTCGTAAACCATCTACAGCTTTGTTATAGTTAAATTTTCTTATTTTATAGAATTGAGGCAATAAGTTAGTTGCTCTTTCTATTGGTCCAGCAACTAATTGTGGAAAAAAGCTAACAAAAGATCCAAAGACAATAAAGTCTTTTGTAGGTTTTAACTTACGCCTATAAACATCGATAGTATAACTTAATGTTTGGAAAGTATAAAAGCTAATACCAACTGGAAGAATTATATTTAACGTATTCGGTTTTATCTGTGTACCGAAAAAAGAAAAAGCTTCTACAAAATTTTCTATAAAAAAATTATAATATTTAAAAAAGCCCAAAAAGCCTAAATTTACTAGAATACTAATCCATAAAAAAAACTTTCTTTTTGATTGATTCTTTTCATTGTCCAATAATAAGCCTATCGTATAATCTACAATTGTACTGAATAAAATTAAAGATAGAAATCTCCAATCCCACCAACCATAAAACACATAACTTACAATAAAAATTAATGTGTTTTGATGTTTTCCCTTTTTATTTACTACAAACCAGTATAGTAAAAATACTATTGGTAGAAATATCGCAAAATCTATTGAATTAAATAGCATTTTTATCTTTTTAAAATAACAAGTAAACTAAGTACAAATATCAATACATAAATAATAATTATATTTAATTTATTATAATTAAAACTAAATAACTTTTCAGAAAAATGAGTATATAAAAAAGCGGTTATAATTGACACTATTAATGTTGTAATTATTACTGCTGAAAAGCCTAAATATGAAATTAAGATATAAGACAAAAGGAAATTTAACACCAAGCCTATAAAAGTAATTATTGGTATTTGAGATGTTTTTTTCTTAATTAAAAAACCAAAACCATTTATTGACATTCCTCCAAAAATTAAATTTGACAATACAATTGCTGGAAGTAAATAGCTAAATTCTAAATAACTATCTGCATTTTTATTCCCTAATATTTTAATTATAAAATCTTTTATATAAAATACAAAAATAAAAGCTGGAATTAATAATAAATTAAAATAGTCGAAAACTTTTTTATTATATTCCCTCCCTTCAAGAGAGTCATAATTATTATACATAACTGGTAAAAACCCTTTAGAAACAACTCCTAAAATAACACTAGCTAACTGGGCTATTCTATAAAACAAAGCATACATTCCAATAAAATATATATCTCCTATAAGTGTTAGAATAATTATTCTATCACTATAAGTAATAAAGTAATTTGTTAAAGAAACAGGAACAAAAGGTAAAGATATTTTTATCAACTCATTCAGTTTCTTTTTTCCTTCAATATTTTTTCTTAGTGATAAAAAATCTTTAATCATAATCAAACTTATTATCATCCCTACCAAACTTCCAATAAATAATCCTAAAAATAAGTCTTCAATTTTTTTTTCTTCCTTAAAATAAATAAATAACACCCCAATCAGAATCCCTAAGGTAGAAGAAAAAAAATTAACTATTGATGCTTCTTTAGCCTTTTCTAGCCATCTAATGAAATTAAATACTGACGCGGATATAAAAGTGGTAAATACAAATAGTATAAGAATCAAAAATTCAGTTAAGTTAAAAAAAACAAAATAATTATTAATAAAAAACCCTAAACATCCTACTAATATTATAAAAGAAGAAGAAATTAATAAAGTATGGGTATACAAATAACTTAATAATGGTTTATCTTTTTTATTCTCTACAATATAAATTGCAATTCCAGAATCAAAACCTAATGTTACTAACAATAAAATAAAATTAGTAGTTACGAGAAATAAATCATATTTTCCAAATTCTATTATACTAAAAAAAGAATTAATTATTGGTATAATTAAAAATACGGTTAATTTACTTCCAAATGTAGCTATAAAATAGTATAAAGTATCTTTTAAACTTTTTTTAAGTAACATTTACGTTCTTCTTATTTAAAATTGAAATCAATTTATTTACTGGTTCTTCAATTAAGTTTTCTTGAAACCAATTAAATGTATTTTCTGTAATTTCTTTATGATCTATTAGATTGTCTACATAATTTTTAAATGTTAAGTATATCGAATCAATACTATCTGCGTAACACATTTGATAAAGTTCTTTATAATAACTTTCGTAATCTAGATCTATCCTCTTATGAACTATTAACTTTTTAAGAGCCATCGCTTCATAAATTATTCCATAAGAAAAATAACTATGAAATAATTCTCCTACTACTATATCTGATTGACTTAAACCAATCATAACTTCTTTTCTTGGAGATCTTGGTATCCAAGTAACATATTCTTCAATTCCAAGCTTTTTTATTAACTCCTTACTATAATTAACATCTTTCCCATACTCAAAGGTTACAATATGTAAGTTTATTTTATTGCTCTTAAAATAATCAATAGTTTTCTTTAAACCTTTAAAAAGAATATCATTCCCTTTTATTGAGTTTACACTTTTTTTTGTTTTCCAATAATGTCTTGAACTATGAAATATAATGGTTTTTCCTTGCTTTTTTAAGGAAACTAAAGTCTTAGTGATTTTTGATTTTTGTTTTTCACTTTCAAAAGAATTAGTATGAAAATCAGGATAATATATCATTGGAACACCACCTCTATATATTTTTCCTGTTGGTTTTATTTCATTTAAGTTTTTTTCTAAAATACCACCAGTGGGTGCAATGAAAATATTTTTTGCATATTTTATACCTTTTTTTTGATATTTAAATGTTAAAAATTTAGCCAATATCCTTTTTGGATGAACCATTTTAAAATAAGGCATAGAATACAAGTCAAAACCATAAGGAATGAATATATCTAAATCTAACCCTGCTTTATTAAAAAAGGCAGGAACAGCATCGCAACCGATAGTTAAATCGTACTTATTAAATTGCTTTTTAATTTTTTTAAAATCTATTTTACTCCAAGAGTCTAAACTACCCCAATTTAACCGAAATGTGTATAATTTCCATTCATCAGAAAAAGAATCATCTTTAGGATGAAAATAATCATTATCTAGCAAAAATAAATGTACCTCAATTTTTTTTTCTCTTATATATTTAGCAAAAGCACTAAAATTGTTATTCATATTACCAATAAAAGCTATTTTTTTATTGACCATTCAACGCTTTTTTTAATTTTTTACTATCTGGAAAATTAACTAAAACTCCCATTCCTTTATTTTGATATACAACCATACTACCTAGAGCAACAGCTGAAGCTTGCGCCTTCTTTACCACATTTTCTATATCGCTTATAGATGCTGCTCCTCCGTTTGCAATTACTGGTACATCTACCGCATTAGTTACTTTTTCTACTAAATTTAAATCAAACCCTTTCCATGTCCCTTCTTGATGTATTGCGGTTAATAGAATTTCTCCTGCTCCTAATTTTTCTAGTTCTTGAGCCCAAGCTACTACATCCACTTTTTGCTTCTTTTTTCCTGAATTTGAAAACACTTGATATTTACCAAAAATATTTTTTCCTACATCTATAGAAGCTACTATTGCTTGATTACCAAAATGATTTGCTAATTGTGAAATAAATTGTGGGTTTTTATATGAATAAGAATTTACGATTACTTTTTCAATACCAATTTGTAATATTTTTTTTGCATCTTCAAAATTACGTATTCCTCCTCCATATGCTAGTGGCATAAAACATTCATTTGCTAGTTCTGAAAGAATCTTAAAGTTAGGTGTGTGCTTTTTATTTGTAGCTATAATGTCTAAAACTGCCAACTCATCTACTTCTAGTTCGTTAAATATACGTGCTGTATTTACTGGATCTCCAATATAACTAGGCTTTTTAAAATTTATAGTTTTTACCAAACTATCTTCTTCTAACAATAAACAGGGAATAACTCTTGTTAACAGCATGATTTATAGTTTAGCAAAGTTTTCAAATAATTTCATTCCAAATTTATGACTTTTTTCAGGGTGAAATTGTGCACCATAAATATTTTCATGCTGAATAGCAGAATCAAATTCAAGACCGTATTTAGTTTTGAGTATGGAGTTTTCTTGATTTTCTACCTCAACATAATATGAGTGTACAAAGTAAAAACGGGGTTCTTCTGGTAATTTGCTTGTTAATTTATTAGGAGCAGTTTCAAAAACTCGATTCCAACCCATATGTGGTACTTTTAATTTTTCTTCTTTTTGAAATCGAAATTTTTTTGCATTTGCATTAATCCAACCTAAACCCTTTTCAGTACCTTCTTCACTACCTAGAGTTAATAATTGCATCCCTAAGCAAATGCCTAATACTGGTACTTTTTCTTCTAAAGCTTTTTGATCTAATACTGCTCTAAATCCAGAATCATTAATTCGTTTCATAGCATTATCGTACGAACCTACCCCTGGTAATAATATTTTTTCTGCGGCTTTTATATCGTTTAAATCTGATGTTATTTTTGATGCTACACCAATTTTTTTAAACATGTTAAAAACAGAGCCTAAATTTCCCATTCCATAATCAACTATTGTAATCATTTACATTTCTGTTTTAGATGTGTATTTTATGTAAAAACTCATTGGTACAAGATTTGCTTTTGCAAGTATAAAAAACAAAGGTCTTAACTTTTCAAATCTTTTTTTATACGTTGGGTAATCTTTATACGTTTTTCTTTCACCATTCATAATACTTACATACTCTCCATTGGTTAAATTCAATCTTTTTTTGAAGTAATTAATTAAATTATCTTCAATTAATGGGTCAGAATTATATTCTTCAAGAGCTTCTTCTTTAGATTTCAAACCTGCTCTTACTAAAGCAGACAATGTATTATTTCTTTGATCTATACCAAATTTTTGAGGAAAATAGACACTATGATTAAATGATGACATTCTATTTTCTAAATGATGCCCTCCATAATACTTCCAATCATATTCTTTTTCTAAAAATGCTTGGGCTTCTTTTTTTGAATATGGAATATACCACAATGGCCTAATTTTTTTTATGCGTTTAACTAAAATCCATTTCATAAAAGAAGTGAAATTCATATTCGGAAAAGTTTTCATTTTAATTTTTCCAAACATTTTATGAATATTTTTAATATACGCTCCATCAACATACGCACTACTTAACGGAGAAACGCCTTCCGCAATAAATGAGTGACCTTCTAGAATATATTTAACTTTAAATTTACTAGCGGCTCTATATAATGTTTCAGCTAATGCAATATCTGTTGACCCATCTATTTCTGGCACATTTGCTAAAAAGAATGATTTAAAAATATCATCCGCTTCCTTATTATCAACAACATGAGTATATAAATCTACATTTAATTTACTCAAAATTTTACGAATATTTTCTGTTGCAATTGCTGTGTTCCATGTGTTGTCATAATGGACAGCAAGTGGTCTTAAGCCCCATTCGATAGCTTTTATAATCATATAGGAAGAATCTGTGCCTCCGCTAACACCAACAACACAATCGTATTTCTTGCCTTTACCATCTTTTTTAATTTGATCAACAATAGCAAAAAAATCTTTTTCTCCTTCTGGTGTCCCTGTTTTATATTGAATCTTTAAATCCTCGATCATCTTACAGTAGTTACAAACTCCTTTTTCATCAAATTCAATTGCAGGAACATTTTCATCATATATACAATTAGAGCATATTTTACTTTCTTCATTTATTATAGGCTTCCTGTTAACTACTTCTGTTTTTATATTCATATTATAAATCTTAAATTTAGACTTAGTATAATAGTGTAAAGTTAATTTTAAATTATTTTTTTAATATAACTGCATCACCATTAATTAATGTATTCGAATCTTCATCAAAACAAGACGTGCTAAGTGTAAAAATTGGCTTATCATCTCTAATACTCTTTATTTCTACTCTAATTCTGATTTTTTGATTTAAAAAAACTGGTTTTTTGAATGATAAGTTTTGTGATAAATAGATACTTCCTTTTCCTAGTAATTTATTTGCAATAACACCTGAAAACAATGATGAAACTAAAAGACCATGAACAATTCTTTTTCCAAAAATTGTTGTTTTTGCATATTCTTCGTCCAAATGAATTGGGTTTTCATCTAAAGATAATTTTGAGAATAGTATCACGTCTTTTTCATTAAAAACATGCTCCAACTCGTAAAAATCACCAACCTTATAATTGTCCTGCATTTTTAAATTTTTTTATTTGTTCATTTATAAAATCTTCATCAATAGTTCTAATAACTCTTGCTGGACTGCCACCCACTAAACTATTTGGCGGAATATCCTTTGTAACAACTGACATTGGCATTACTATAGATTTTTCACCAATATTAATTCCATGATATACAACCGCAGGTCCAGCTATAAAACAACCTTTACCAATAGTGGTTTTGGCTCTAGCAATTAAATTACTATTCGGTTTATTTTCCAATGTTAAGTTTGATAAAAAACTAGTATGTGACCATATCATAACATTTAAACCAATACTTGTATGACTTCCTATTTCAAGTTCTCCAGATGCATCTAATACTGCTCCTTCTCCAATCCAAACATATTCACCACATTTTAATTTTTCTGGTGAAATAATTTTAGCATTCTCTCTCATTCTACAACCCCTAGGCAAGCCCCATAGTTCTGCTCGCTCATCATCGGTCATTACTGAACTAATATGTTGTTTTAAAATATTAGTTCGTAAAGAGTCTTTCCTATTTGTTCTCTTAAAAATTTCTTCGCTTTTCATAATAAACTAAACTTTTTCTCCATTTATAAATATTTTACACCACCATTCAAAATTCATAAAAGACCAAATTAATAAACGATGGTTAATACCTTTATTTATATGCTCATTTACTGTTTTAACAATATAATTTTTATTTATATATTTAGTGCTTACTGTAGTATCTGACAATAATAGTTCTTTTACATAAGCTGCGTTTTCACCTCTATACCAACTCTCGTCTGGTGCAGAAAAACCTTGTTTTTTTCTATTAATAATTTCTTTTGGAATATAGTCTGACATCGCTTTACGCAATACATTTTTACCATCATCAAATTCTCTATAAGCATTTTTTTGGCTTTCGTTATTTTCATCAATTTTTCCAATTTCCTTTTCTAAATTTCCTAGCTTATGCTTTACAGGAACTTTCATTGCAAAATCAACCAAATCGTTATCCATAAAAGGAAAACGTTCTTCTAGTCCATGCGCCATTGCTAATTTGTCTCCAACTAAAAACAGTCCTGGTAAAAATGTCTTTATTTCAAAATATAAAGAGTTGTTAATATGCTGTTCAGGTGTGTCGTATTTTAATTTATCATTGAAAGTAAAAACACGTTCAAAAACTTTTCTTGGTTCTTCAATATCTATATTTTCATATACTCCTGTCGTAAATAGCTCTTTTTTTTGTGTGTCAGGAACCAAACGTTGCCAAAAATCATAATATTGATCAAAAAATTCTTCTTTATTAATTGAATCAAAAACTTTATAATATCGCCATGGATAACCTCCAAACAATTCGTCTCCTCCTGTTCCTTGCAAACAAACTTTTACAAATTTAGATGCTAAACGAGAAATGTAATAATTTGGATATGACATACCTACTCTTAAGTCCTCTAAATGATAAACTAATTTTGGCAAAGACCAACGTATGTCTCCTGCATTCACTACTTGTTCAAAATGTTCTGTCTTAAAGTGATTTGCCATTAATTCAGCATCGCGACGTTCATCAAAATTTGCTTCGCGACCTGTTACTTCACTCATATCAAAACCACAAGTAAACGTAGACAAACGATCTACATGCTCTGAGGCAACAGCTGTTATAGAGCCAGAATCCATTCCTCCAGAAAGATATGCCCCTACAGGAACATCCGCAATCATTTGTCTCGTAACAGCTTGTTTAAACAAGCGCTTTGTCTCCTCTTTTGCATCTTCAAAAGACATATTTTCGTCTGTTTTTGTAAAATCGTAATCCCACCAAGAATTATGTTTTACATACGTAGATGATACGTTAATTTTTACTGTATTTGCTGGAGGCAGCATCGTTACACCTTTAAATAAGGTGTTAAATGAAAATACATTTTGAAACGTAAAATATTCGTTCAGTGCCCCTAAATCAACATCTATTTTATAATCTGGATGTTTTATAATTGCTTTTATTTCATTTGAAAAACAAAGTGTTTTTCCATTAAACCAATAATACAATGGTTTTATTCCGAATCTATCTCGACTTAAAAACAACTCTTCAGTTTCATTATTCCATGCTGCAATTGCAAACATGCCGTTTAAACGCTCAAAAAAAGCAGTTCCATACTCTGCCAATCCTTCGCAAATAACTTCTGTATCCGTTTCAGAAATAAAAGTATGTCCTTTAGATTTAAGTTCCTGTTTTAATTCTGAAAAATTATAAATACAACCATTAAATATAATAGTCCATTCATTATTTCGAGAACTCATAGGCTGTGCGCCTTTATCACTTGTGTCTAATATTGCAAGTCTTTTATGTGCTAAACCAATATTGTTTTTAACAAAAAATCCATGTCCATCAGGCCCACGATGAGCTATCTGCTCAGCCATAGCTTTTAGCTGATCTCGATAAACCGTTTCTTTGTTTAAATTAAAAACACCTACAATTCCGCACATTTATAAACAAGCTTTTAATTCTTCAACAACTTTTTGTTGTAACTCTATTGTTAGGTCGTTGTATAAAGGTAAAGCTAAAGCATGTTTATAACACCATAGACTGTTTTTCATGCCCCCTTTAATTTCAACTAAAGGGTTCTTTTTAAATGCATTATGCATATGTAACGAGTAAGTTCCTATTTGAACTTCTATTCCTTTAGCACGCATTTCTGTCATAATACGATCTCTATCTTCAACAAAAACAGCAAATGTTTGATACGAGTGTTGGCTATTTTCAAGCGCTCTTGGTATTTCAATCCCATCAACATCTTTAAATAATTCAATATAGTTATTTGCTAATTCAATTCTTTTTGAAAGCAATTTATCTATATGGTTTAATTGCCCTAATCCAACTGCTGATTGGATATTAGATAGTTTGTAATTAGTTCCTATGATTTCAAATTGAATACCTTCTCTTGCAGTGTTATTCATATTCATTCCGAAGTGCTTATAAGAGTTAATCCAATCTGCCCATTCTTTATTTTGTGTCGTTATAATACCACCTTCTCCAGTTGTAATAAATTTACGGGGATGTAACGAAAATACCGTAATATCAGCTTGACTACCAACTCTGACTCCGTTTACCTCTGCTCCAATTGAACAAGCTGCGTCTTCTACAATATAGACTCCGTATTTTTCTTTTATTGCATTTAATCTATCATAATCTAATGGTGAACCAAATAATGATACAGGAACAATTGCTTTTGTATTAGGTGTTATTGCAGCTTCAATAGCATCGTAGTCAATATTCATTGTATCTTTTTCTACATCTACAATTATTGCTTTTGCTCCAACGATAGGACCTACTGCAACTGTTGCAGGATAGGTGTAGTCTGGTACTATAATTTCATCTCCATGACCAATGTTTAATGCCCGAAGCGCAACTTCTAATCCTGTTGTTGCTGATGTTACAGCCAAACAGTAATCAACATTTAAAAAGTCTTTTAATTTACTTTCAAACTCTCTTGTAACTGGTCCTTCAGTTAAATAGCCACTTTCGAGAACTTCAATAACTTTATTTTTAATTTCTTGGGTGATATATGGCTTTATTAATGGAATATTCATAGTGGTTACACTTTATCGATTCCTACTGATTTTCTCCAGTCTATTAATTTTTGTAATCCTACTCTTAAAGAATCATTATATAAAAAACCTAATTCTTTTTCGGCTCTTTGACGAGAACCAATTCTATTTTGCACTAACGCTCTAGCATCATCTTCAGAATAAGGTAAGTACTTTACTTTTAATTCTGACTTCTTAATATCTAAAATGGTATTACAAAGTTCTTTTATTGTCGTTTGGACTTCTGTACCAACATTATAGTTTCCTATTTTAACATCCGATTCTAATGCTGCAATATTTGCTTTTGCAACATCCTCAACATAAATAAAATCATATGCTTGACTACCATCTCCATTAATAACTGGTTGTTCTCCTGCTTCAATTTTATTTAACATAATTGGCACAACACCACTGTAAACAGCATGCTGATCTTGTCCCGGCCCATAAACGTTCATGTAACGCAAACTTACAACTTCTAATCCGTAACGATCATTAAAAGCTGTTGCCATTGCTTCTCCTGCAATTTTTGTTGCTCCGTAAAAGTTCTTATTATTAAAAGAATGGGATTCCGTCATTGGAACTTCAGCTGCATCTCCATATACAGATGCTGAAGAAGATGAAATTAATTTTTTTACATTGTTTTTAACACAAGCTTCTAGAACATTAAAAGTACCACCAATATTAACGTCAAAAGCAGTACGCGGATAATCTTTACAATGTAATAACCACATTGCTGCAAGATGAAAAACATAATCAACACCTTTCATTGCAGTATTTAAAATATCAGTTTCTCTTATATCACCTCCAAATGGGTACACGCTACATCTAGGGTCTTTTAAACTTTCAACTATATTGTCAGCTTTTCCACGAGCAAAATTATCATAAATAACAACTTCTTTAACATTATGTTTTAATAATTCACTTACTACAAAACCACCAATAAACCCTGCTCCCCCAATGACTAATACTCTTGAATCTTTTAATTTTTCCATTTTAATATAAATATTTATTCTTTTTATTCTTTGTCAAATAACTTGATTAACACTTCGTCTGCTATAGCTAGACATGCTGTTGCAGCTGGGGAAGGTGCATTAATAATATGCAAAGAATTCTTTGTTTTTTTTATTAAAAAGTCATCTATTAAATTACCTTCACTATTCAAAGCTTGCGCTCTGACTCCAGATTTTCCTTTTGTAATATCTTTCATTTTTAAATTTGGAACAAGACGTTGAAGAGATCTTAAAAAAAGTTTTTTACTAAAAGCTCTTTTGTATTCGCCTAATCCTATTTTCCAATAGCCTGAAAAAAGTTTCCATACTCCCTTAAAACGAAAAGCTTTTAAAGTATCATTCAAACTAAAACTAGTTCTAGAATAGCCTTCTTTTTTAAATGAAAACACTGCATTTGGTCCAGCTTCAATACTACCATCATGCATTTTTGTTAAATGCACTCCTAAAAAAGGTAAACTTATATTTGGAACAGGATAAATAAGTCCTTTAACTTTCTTTAATCCTTCATTAACGACGTTGTAGTAATCTCCTCTAAAACCAACTATTTGTAAATCCAAATCTATATTATCTATTTTTGCCATTTCATCTGCTTGCAAACCAGCTGCAAATATAGCATATTTGGTTATATAAGTATCTTTTGTTGTTACAATAGATTTTTTATTTTCTTTATTTATTACTGAAACAACTTTTATCTTTTTTAAAACCTTATTATCAATATTAATTCTCTGAAATTCTTGAGATAATATCTCTACTACTTGTCTATAATCAATAATACCTGCATAAGATACAAAAATAGATTTCACACAGTCAATATATGGCTCATATTTCTTACTCTCTTCAGAAGACAACATTTTTATTTCTTTTAAACCATTTTGTATTCCGTTATTATAAATTTTCTGAAGTGTTTCTAATTCAGATTTATCAAAAGCAACAATTAATTTCCCACACATTTCATAACTAACATTGTGGTTTTTTGCAAAATCAATTAATTGAGTTCTCCCACTTGTACAATTTTTAGCTTTTAAACTTCCTGGAGTATAATATATTCCTGAATGTATAACACCTGAATTATTCCCTGTTTGATGTGAGGCTAAACTAGATTCTTTTTCAAGAACTAAAATTGATTTTTCTGGACATTTTAAAGCTAACTTATATGCTGTTGCTAAACCAATTATACCTCCTCCTACAATTATATAATCATATTCTTTTTTCATAAAATGTCTTATTATCTCAACAAAGCTAACAAATATTGACTATATTCATTCTTTTTCATGGGCTCAGCTATTTCTTTTAACTTCTCTGGAGACTAATCCAACCTTGTTCAAAAGCTATTTCTTGTAAAGAAGCTACCTTTAACCCTTGCCTTTTTTCTATAGTTTGAATAAAATTAGAAGCTTCTAACAAAGATTCATGCGTACCTGTATCTAACCAAGCATAACCTCTACCCATTAATTCTACTTTTAGCTCCTCTTTTTCTAAATATTCTTGATTAACTGAAGTTATCTCTAATTCTCCTCTATGACTTGGTTTTACATTTCTAGCTATTTCAATTACATTATTAGGATAAAAATACAACCCTACTACCGCATAATTACTTTTGGGTTTTATAGGCTTTTCTTCTATACTTAAAGTCTTTCCTGTTTTATCAAAATCTACAACTCCATATCTTTCTGGATCACCTACATAATAGCCGAAAATTGTTGCCTTTTTTTCTTCTTTAACATTATTAACAGACTGTGCTAATAAATCTGTAAAACCATGCCCATAAAAAATATTATCTCCTAAAACCAAACAAACATCATCATCTCCAATAAATTCTTCACCTATAATAAATGCTTGTGCTAAACCATCAGGACTTGGCTGTTCTTTATAAGAAAAAGACACACCATAATCACTACCATCTCCCAACAATCTTTGAAAACCTGGTAAATCTTGCGGAGTTGATATTATTAATATTTCTTTAATTCCTGCCAACATTAATACGGAAATAGGATAATAAATCATTGGTTTATTATATACTGGCAATAATTGCTTAGAAACCCCTTTTGTAATTGGATATAATCTAGTTCCTGAGCCTCCTGCTAATACAATTCCTTTCATTCTTTTAATTTTACTAAAACGTAAACTATTTTTTTATGAGATTGCCACAGTATTTTCAAAACTTCGCAAAGACACCCTCATTTATTTTAATTGCCATACTTCGACTGTGCTCAGTACAGGTTATGTTTGTTATTATTAATTAATCATTCTTTTTTATTTAATGATGCTAACACGCTCGATTCATATTAATTTTCTATATACATATTATTGTAATAGTTTTGATAATCTCCAGATGTCACATTTTTTAACCAATTTTCATTGTTCAAATACCAATCGATTGTCTTTGATAAACCTTCTTCAAAAGTTACTGATGGTTTCCAGCCTAGTTCTTTATTTATCTTATTTGCATCAATTGCATATCGTAAATCGTGTCCTGGTCTATCTTTAACATAAGTAATCAATTTTTCAGAAGAGTTTTTAGACTTTTTAAGTTTTTCATCCATTAATTTACATAAAACCTTTACCAAATCAATGTTTTTCCACTCATTGAACCCTCCAATATTATATGTTTCATGATTTTTACCTTTATGAAAAACCAAATCTATTGCTATTGCATGATCCTCTACAAATAACCAATCTCTAGTATAATTTCCATCACCATAAACTGGCAATGATTTTTTGTTTATAATATTATTTATAAAAAGAGGAATTAATTTTTCTGGAAATTGACATGAGCCGTAATTGTTTGAACAATTAGTAATTACATAAGGCATTCCATACGTTTCTCCATAAGCTCTCACAAAATGATCTGAGCTTGCTTTTGATGCCGAATATGGTGAATTAGGATCATATGAAGTTGTTTCTGTAAACAACCCTGTTTCCCCTAAAGTACCATAAACTTCATCTGTGCTAACATGATAAAACCTTTTACCATTCCAATCGTTCTGCCATAGATTTTTAAAAGCGTTCAATAAAACCATTGTTCCTAAAATATTTGTTTTTGCAAATGCTAAAGGATCTTTTATTGACCTATCTACATGAGATTCTGCTGCTAAATGAATTACACTTTCAAATTGATGCTCAGAAAACAACTCATTTATAAAAGATTCATCAGAAACATCCCCTTTAATAAAGCGATAATTATTGGCATTTTCTATAGCTCTTAAATTTTCCAGATTACCTGCATAGGTCAAATTATCTAAATTGAAAATTTGATATTCTTTATATTTATTTACAAATAAACGAACTACATGGCTACCAATAAAACCTGCTCCACCTGTAATTAATATTTTTTTCATTTTCTTATTTTTTAAATGGATGTTTTGCTAACGGTATTTTAGCAAACGGATGGTATTCTCCTTTTAAACCTATTGGGTCTGAGTTTCTAATATCATGAACAATTTCAATAGCCTGTCTAGCATCCTCTAAACCATATCCTTTCCCTGCAATAATATCTTGATAAACCTTTGTATGTAAATCTGTGAAACCACCACTAAACTCTAGCTCATCACCTCCTATAGTAATTGAACGATAAGTTCGCTGTCCTTTTTCTTTTATTTCTTCTGGTAATACATCATAATTTATAGATAAAAACCAACGCACTCTTGCACGTTCAAACTCTAAATAACCCGCTGCTCTATCGTGAGTGTGAACATGAACTACATTTTGTTTTAATTCTCCAAAAATCCATGATAACATATCGTAAAAATGAACTCCTATATTTGTGGCTATTCCTCCAGATTTACTTTGATCTCCTTTCCATGATATGTAATACCAATTTCCCCTTGAAGTTAAATAGGTTAAATCAACGTCAAAAACTTTGTCTTTTGGGGCAGCAGCAATTTTTTCCTTCAAATCTATAATACTTTGATGTACCCTCAATTGTAAAATATTATATACTTTTTGACCTGACTCTTTTTCCATTTTTTGAAGAGCATCTAAATTCCAAGGATTTAATACTAATGGTTTTTCGCAAATAGCATCTGCACCTCTACGAAGTGCCATTCTTATATGAGCATCATGCAAATAATTAGGTGTACATATGCTTATATAATCTAATTCAATTCCTTTATCATATTTTAATTTTTCTAAATGACGGTCAAAACGTTCAGGTTCTACAAAAAAATCTGCATTAGGAAAATAACTATCCATAATTCCAACACTATCAAAACGATCTAACGCTGCTACTAAGTTACTTCCTGTGTCTCTTATTGCTTTTAAATGCCTTGGAGCGATGTATCCTGAAGCTCCTATTAATGCAAAGTTTTTCATGTTTTATTAATCTTTATTTTAGAATTGAGATAATTATTTCCCTTTTTATATATTTAATTTTATTAGGTGTTGGTTTTTTTAATCCTCACACCGTGTGTATAATCTCTTATTATATCTATTAAAAAAAATTATACTTCGTTTAATTTATTCTTAAATTCACAATAATATTTCCTTCCAAAGATTAACCCTAAACCTATTACAATTCCAGAGAACATCCATATAATTAAAATTATTAATCTTTTAGGGGCAAATTTAGTTAAAGGAACAGAAACTGGCTTAATGATAGTAAATATTGGTGTATCTTCTTTAACTTTAATTTGTTGTGTTTCTATTTGTGTAGCTAACTCATTAAAAACATTAAATGTTAAATCATATTCTGATTGTAATGTTATCAAGCGCGATTGAGATCTTGCTGAACTAGCATATCTATTTCTATCTTGATAATTAGCTAATTGTTGTTGTTTAATTTTAAATTCTTTTTGTATTTCCTCATATCTTTTTCTAATAAAAGCAAGTTTACTAGACGATTTTTCAACTTTAAGGTGTATAATATATTTTTCAAGCAATTTCTGTGCATTATTTGTTATCTCAGCTGCAGGCAGGGCTTGTGTCATAATTGCTGAGATTCTTACAGAGTTCTCATTTTCTCTAACGACTAAACTAAGTTGTCCTTTTAACTTATCAAACAAATATTTTTCTTGGGTTGTAATATGTAAAACACTATCTGTTTTTACAATTTCCGCTCCTGTCTCTTTATTTTTTCCTTTAAAAATATTTAAAATAACCCCAGGCAAGCCTATTGTATATTTTTTTAAATTAGACAAAAGTCCTGGTTTATAAACATATCCGTAATATTCTTTATAAGTAACTTTATCTTCTCTTTCAGCTACTGTTATTGGTGTTTTTATTAATTCTCTTTGAAAAGGAATACTGTTTATAATTTCTGAGTATAAACTTAAAGGAATCCCTGAATCTCCTGCTCCGTTTCCAATATTAACCCCTGCTAATGCTGCTAAACCACCTAAATTACCTCTTACATTTTTATCAGCTCCTTGTGGCACAAAAATAGTAGATGCTCTGTATTCATTAGGTGTAAAAACAGAAACAAATAAACCAATTATTGTGAAAATAATCAGTACTTTATAAATAAGTTTTTTTCTTTGACGAATAATGTTAATTATACCAATGAAATCAATCTCTTGAATATTTTCTTCTTGTTCCATATTCTTTGTGTTAAATTAAAAACTTATTTTACCAAAGTATTTATCAAAATCCCTAAAGTAGCTATTCCTGTTGTAATACCTATTACTTCTTGTATTGACAATGGGTTTCTTGCCTTTGCTTTATTGGGAACTATAATTATGGAGCCTGGTTTTAGTTTAGGATATGATTTAAAAAACAAAAAGCGTTTGGTTGATTTTATATCTCCGTTAGAATATATAGCATATGCCTTTGATTTTCTTGCACTTTCTGAAAAGCCTCCAGAACTATTTATGTATTTTTTAAAAGAATTTGATTTATCAAACCTCACTGCAGAAGGCGCAAGCACTTCTCCTCTAACTTCTACTGTTTCTTTTTCTGAAGGAATAAATAAGACATCTCCTTCTTTTAATATTAAATCATATTTAGAACCTTTTGAGTCAATAATTTCTTGAAGATTAATCCCTATTTTAAATTCTACTTTAACCTTTTTTTTGGTAACAATAGAGTCTATATTTGCTGAATATTCTTCAATGAATTTTGATGTTTCTTTATCATTAACTGCAGAAGCTTTTCTAATTAAAGTTGCCCCACTAATATATGCATAAGGAGACAAACCCCCTGCTTTATTTAATAAATCTGATATCTTTTCGTTTTTATCAATTATCGAATAATCTCCAGGATAGTTAACTTCTCCTTTAATGGTAGCCGTTTTTAAAAGGGCAAAGCCTTTTAAATATCTTACATAAACTTTATCAAAAGGTTGTAAATAAAAATCAGATTTAGAATCTACTAATAATTCTCCAGAAGAAGAACGCTTAATATTTTTACTTATAGTTTTTAAATCATCATCATTTACTCTTCTAAAAACATCTATTACATTTACATCTGCACCTTCTTTGAACCCACCAGAAACTGCAATAAAATCTTCTATAAGCATATTTTCTACAAAAGGAATTGTTTGTGGTTTATTTACAGCTCCACTTATTGAGAATGTGTATTTCTCTTTTAAGCTTTGCTCATTAAATAATTGAATTTCATCTTCATTTTCTAATTTAATATTATTCATCCCTTTTAAAACTTCAGAGATAGAAAAAGGTATTACTTTCTTCTTTGATAAATTAACCTTTCTATATATAATTCCTCTTTGTAAAAAAGCATCACTTTTTAAACCTGCTTTTTGAATTAAATCTCTTACCGTTAATTCTTCTTTTAATTCATAATTACCAGGTCTATAAACAGCTCCTTTTATACTAACTCTATTCTTATATTCATTGACAATTGTTCCTATTGTTAAAATATCCCCATCTTGTAAAGAGAAGGCTTTTTTTGTTTTGTAATCTATTTCAATAATTTTTTTAAACCCATCCTGAATTCTTTCAACATTAATAATATCTTTATATGCATTAGATTTAAAACCACTAAAATAACGTACTAAATCATTAAAATTTTCACCATCTCTCATTTCATAATAACCAGTTCTTTTAACATTCCCTTCTATAGTTATCTTATTTTTATATGGGCTAACAATAACAACGTCCTGATCTCTCAATAAGATATTTCCTTTTTGATTACCATCAATTATATATTTATAAATATCAAAATCCGCTACTAACTTACCACTCCTATATACTTTTATCGATCTAAATGTACCATTAAGAGTTGGTCCTCCAGATGCATACAGACCATTTAAAACAGAAGATAATGCACTTAAAGAATAAGTGCCTGGAGCTTTTACTTCTCCAATAATATTAACTTGTACTGTTCTAACATTAACTAGAGAGATATCTACATTAACTTTGTTGTAACTACTCTTTGAAGCTCTAATACCATAATATATTTTCTTTAAAGATGAAATGATTTTGTTTTTTGCTTCTTTTATAGATAAACCACTAACAAATACAGGACCAACATTTTCTAACTTAATAGCTCCTTCTCTATTTACAGGAGCATTATAACTATTTTCTGCTGCTCCCCAAATATCAATTAACAACTCATCTCCAGGGCCTAACTCATAAGTCTCGGGGGTCGCTAGATTTAAATTTGGAGTGAAAGATATATTCTTATTAGAGAAAAAATCAAATCCAAATAATGGGTTTTTAATTAATGAATCATTTTCTATCCTATTACCATTATGTCCAAAAGATTTTGATTCATTAACAACACTAGTATCTAAACTTTTAGACGGACTAGAATTCGTCGATCCATTAGCTTTTATAGCTTCTTGTTTTAGTTTGGATATTTCTGAAGAAGAAACTCCATTAGCTTTAGCTGCTTTCTCTATTTGTTCTTTAGAAACTTCTCTTTGAGAAAAAGTATTTAAGCTAAAACTTAAAAATATTATTAAGAAAAGAGTTGAATTTATATACTTCATAATTTATTTATTATTTAGATTGTTTTTAACAAAATAGAATTTTCAAATATAATCATTTTACTATCTAATTTATTATTATATAAATCTTAATTTTGCCAACTTGATAATACTCAAAACCATCATTTTTAAAATTAAATGAATTGTATTGGCTTTTTGGTTATTAAATCATTTATTTTAGTTGCTTAAATTTTGGCGCTCTAAATTCTTTCCATTCTCTCAACAGAATTAGCGCATCAACATTTTTTACAACTTCGTGTTTTTCATGACCATAAAAGACATCTATATTTTTAAGGTATATGCCTTTTATGAACAAATTAAAATCTTAAAGACTCTTATCTCTTACATCATCAGAAAGTGTGTTTTTCACATCATACACTACCGCTTTTTCTTGTTGTAAAGCAGAAAAATCCAATTCTTTAAATTCATTATGAGCAACTGTTAAAACAACTCCATCAAACTTTTTATTTGGAAGTTTTTTTGTAGAAACTAATCCGTATTCATGCATTACTTCCTCTTCATTTGCCCATGGGTCATAAATAGTAATATTTGTCCCATACTCTTTAAGAGCTGCAACAACATCAACTACTTTAGTATTTCTTACATCAGGACAATTTTCTTTAAAAGTAATTCCTAAAACTAAAACTTCTGCACCTTTAATACGTACATCTTTTTTAATCATTAGCTTAACAACTTCAGTTGCTACGTACTCTCCCATACTATCATTCAATCTTCTACCAGCCAAAATAATCTCTGGATGATAACCATATTCTTGAGCCTTTTGTGCCAAATAATACGGATCAATTCCAATACAATGCCCCCCTACTAAACCTGGCTTAAATGATAAAAAATTCCATTTTGTTCCTGCTGCTTCTAAAACATCATGTGTATTAATATTCATCAAGCCAAATATTTTAGCTAATTCATTTACAAATGCAATATTAATATCTCTTTGAGAATTCTCAATTACTTTTGCAGCTTCAGCTACTTTAATTGTTGGTGCTAAATGTGTCCCAGCAATAATTACAGATTTATATAAACCGTCTACTTTTCTTCCAATCTCTGGAGTAGAGCCTGAAGTTACTTTTAATATCTTTTCTACAGTATGTTCTTTGTCTCCTGGATTTATTCTTTCTGGAGAATATCCTGCAAAAAAATCTTCATTAAATACCAGTCCTGATTTTTTTTCTAAAACTGGAATACACACCTCTTCTGTTGCTCCAGGATATACTGTAGATTCATAAACAACAATATCACCTTTTTTGAGACCTTTTGCGACAGTTTCGCTTGCTTTTATTAAGGGTGTTAAATCTGGTTTATTATTTTCATCTACAGGTGTTGGAACTGTAATAATATAATAATTACAATCTTTAATGTCTTGTAGATTGGTGGTACAGTACAAACCTTTATTACTCTTTGCATTGGCACCAACTAAAACTTTTTGTAATGTTTCTTTATCTACCTCAAGTGTTGTGTCAATTCCTTTATTTAATTTAGATACTCTATTATTATTAATATCAAATCCTACAACCGAATATTTTGTTGCAAATAATCTTGCCAATGGCAATCCTACATACCCTAATCCTAAGATAGCTATTTTTATTTGTTTATTCATAAATTTTTTATTGACCAAGACAATAACAAAGACGATGATTTTATTTCGTATTCGTTTTAGTCTTAGTTTTCATTTTAGCCATTCAACACTTTCTTTCTTAATGCAAAAATACGTTTTTGCAAACTTATTATATTTTTTAATAATTCTTCTAATTCTGTTAGTGCGAAATACTTTCTTTTACTTGCAATTCTTACTTGTGTTTCTAATTCGAAACTAGAACCCAAACTTATTTCCAAAAACCTTGCAAAATCTTTTTCGGATGAACGAGAAGCACCTTCAGCGATATTAGAAGGAATAGAAATAGCAGATCGTGTAATTTGGGAAGTCAGTGAAAATCGTTCTTCAGAAGGAAAACCATCAGTAAATTTATAAACAGTCTCTACAAGTTCCATTGCATCAATCCAAATATCATATTCCCTAAAATTTCTCATAGTTCCCTAGTCTTCGATTTTACTCTTAGTCTTAGTCTTCCGCCTTAGTCATTATATCCCTATTTCAAATTATTCCAATACCATTCTATAGCCTCATCTAATCCTTCTTTGATTGAAAACTTCGGACTATAATCCAATAATTCTTTTGCTTTATCAATAGACGCTAAAGAATGTGGAATATCACCAATTCTATTTGCCCCATAAGTTATTTCTACCTCATTAATTTTAGGGTCAAATTTAATTAAATTTTCTTTTAAAAACTTCACTAATTCATTTAAAGTAGTACGCTCGCCATAAGCAACATTATAAACTTGATTTAATGCTTTTGAATTTGTTGTGCTTAAAGCCAATAAATTCATCTGAATAACATTATCAATATAGGTAAAATCTCGAGAAAATTCACCATCGCCATTAATAATTGGAGACTCATACTTCATAAATTGCATCACAAATTTTGGGATAACAGCAGCATACGCACCATTTGGATCTTGCTTTCTTCCAAAAACATTAAAATATCTTAATCCAATTACATTTAAGCCATACGTTTTATTAAAGATTTCTGCATACAATTCATTAACATATTTTGTAATAGCGTATGGAGATAATGGCTTCCCAATAATAGCTTCAACCTTAGGCAATCCTTTTGAATCTCCATAGGTTGACGAACTTGCTGCATAAATAAATCGCTGAACATTAGCATCTCTTGCTACAACCAACATATTTAAAAATCCTGAAGTATTTACATCATTTGTAGTTATCGGATCTTTTATTGAGCGAGGGACAGATCCTAAAGCTGCTTGGTGTAAAACAAAGTCAACACCTTTACAAGCCTTATTACAATCTCCCAATTCTCTTATATCTCCTTCTATTAAATTAAAATTAGGATTGTCTAATAAATGCTCAATGTTTTCTCTTTTTCCCGTTGAAAAATTATCAAGACAGGTAACATTATTATTTAACACTAATAATTCTTCGCATAAATTTGAACCTATAAAACCTGCTCCTCCTGTTACTAAAATATTCTTTCTTTCAATCATTTTTTTCATTTATACAATCATTCCTGCTGCAACAGTTTCATTAGTTGCGTCATCAACAGAAACCTATCATTAAAGGTATTATTATTGTTTTTACCCTCTTTTAATTTTGGCGCAATATACAATATAGCCAACTATTTTAAGCAATTTACATTACAAATAGCAAGCCATTCTTGTGAAGAAGAAGAAATCTTACTCTTTTTATGACATTATAACAACAATAAGTTTTTATATTTGTAAAACTTTCAAATAAATTATGGCATACAAAAGAATTTTACTAAAATTAAGTGGTGAAGCGTTAATGGGCGAACGCAATTATGGAATTGACCCAAAACGTTTGGCTGAATATGCTGAAGATATTAAAAAAATTGTTGCTAAAGGAGTAGAAGTCGCTATAGTTATTGGTGGCGGAAATATCTTTAGAGGTGTTGCAGGAGCTAGCAATGGTATGGATAGAGTTCAAGCCGATTATATGGGAATGCTAGCAACTGTTATCAATGGTCTTGCATTACAAAGTGCTCTCGAAGATACTGATGTACAAACAAGACTCCAAACTGCCATAAAAATTGAAGCAATTGCCGAGCCGTACATCAAAAGAAAAGCCGTACGTCATCTTGAAAAAGGTCGTGTTGTTATTTTTGGTTCTGGTACTGGAAATCCATTTTTTACAACTGATTCTGCTGCTGCATTAAGAGCTGTTGAAATAAATGCTGATGTTATTTTGAAAGGAACAAGAGTAGATGGAGTTTATGATTCTGATCCTGAAAAAAATAAAAACGCAATAAAATATGATACGATTTCCTTTGCTAATGTTCTTAAAAAAGGATTAAAAATTATGGACACAACAGCCTTTACAATAAGCCAAGAAAACAATCTACCGATTATAATATTTGATATGAATACTCGTGGAAACTTACTCAAAGTAGTTTCTGGAGAAAATATTGGAACAATTGTTGCCGATTAGCAATCTGTAAAGAAAAACACATACTAAAATGAACGAAGAAATTGATTTTATTATTGATAGCGCAAAAGAGCAAATGGAAAATGCTATTGCTCATTTAGAAAAAGAATTACGCAATATTAGAGCAGGAAAAGCAACACCATCAATGTTGGCAGGAATTACTGTAGACTATTACGGTTCTCAAACGCCATTGTCTCAAATAGCAAATATAAATACTCCAGATGCGCGTACAATCTCTGTACAACCTTGGGAAAAAGCAATGTTACAAGAAATAGAAAAAGGAATTATGGTTGCCAATATTGGCTTCAATCCAATGAATAATGGAGAAATGATTATTATCAATATTCCGCCATTAACAGAAGAACGTAGAATGCAATTGGCAAAGCAAGCAAAAGCAGCAATAGAGCATGATAAAGTAAGTATCAGAAATGCACGAAAAGATGCAAATAATGACATTAAGAAATGTGATATTTCTGATGATATGAAAAAAAATGCTGAAGCAAGAGTACAAGATTTGACCGATAAATTTACAAAAACTACAGATGAAATGTATGCCAAAAAAGAGGTTGATATCATGACTGTATAATTTTGGGTATATGTTAAACTCCTTACAAAATATTTAAATCCGTTATTAACGGATTTTTTTATTGTGCAATTTATGTTACTTGCCGTCTTAAATGAAGCTACTACTATGAAGAAATTATAGAACTTCAAATATCATATATCAGCTATGAAACAAAAAAAATAGCCATAATTAAAAGTGCATCTTTCATAAAAATAGAATTAACGTAAAATATCGAAAGTCTTAATGAAGTTGTAATTACCAATGCTGAAAATCCTGCCTTGAGGATTATTCGAAATGCAATCAAAAATAAGACGAAAAATAATATTGAAACAGCACTAAACCACCTTGGCTGTAAAATTAACGTATAGATTGAGTTTAGGGTTTTAGTCATAATTGACTACTATAATTGCTTGATATTTTGTGCCGAAAATAAAAAAGGATTTCTCTATCTTTACACAAATTTTATTAATGGATTTTTGGACACGGATCTCTCGTATCATAATTAAACAACGGTTTCTAATCTTGTTGCTGTTAGGTGTAGCGACATTTTTTATGTATTCGCAAATTAAACACATGCGTTTTTCATATGTCGAAGCCAATTTAATGCCCAAAGATCATGAAGTAAACATTCAATATAATAAATTTTTAGACCTTTTTGGCGAAGAAGGAAATGTGATTGTAATCGGCGTAAAAGATACTACGGTTTTCACTCCTCAAAAGTTTAATAATTGGAATAAACTCTCTAAAACTATTAATGCCTTTGAGGAAATTGACTATACAATTTCTATTGGAGACATCAAAAAACTAGTACGAGACGATAAAAATAAAAAGTTTATTACCGAACCATTATACGACAAACTACCTTCGTCTAATGCTGAATTAACAAAGATTAAAAAAGAGCTTTTTGAAAATCTTCCGTTTTACAATAACATCTTATATAACAAAGACTCTCAAACGATACAAACTGTTATTTATATCCGCAGAGATGTTGTAAACACAAAGATTCGTAGCGATTTTATTATAGGAAAATTCAATTCACTAATTGCTCTATTTGAAAAAGACAACAAGCTGGATGTACGCGTTTCTGGGATGCCATATATCCGCACAATGAATGCTGACAACATCAAGAATGAGATGAATCTATTTGTGTATCTTTCATTAGGAGTTACTGCGCTTATTTTCTTTTTCTTTTTTAAATCTTTTAGAGCAACATTTATTACGCTCTTAGTTGTAATTATTGGTGTAATTTGGGCATTTGGGATTATTGGATGGTTCCGTTTTGAAATTACTGTTTTAATGGCATTAATTCCGCCATTAGTCATTGTGATTGGAGTTCCTAATGCTGTATTTTTTATCAATAAATATCAGCAGGAAATAAAAAATCATGGTAATCAAGCCAAAGGATTACAACGTCTTATTACCAAAATTGGTAGCGCAACTATGATGACTAATATCACAACAGCATCAGGATTTGCAACCTTTATTTTTACCAAAAGTAAAATGCTCGTAGAGTTTGGAGCTGTCGCATCTATCAATATTATTGCCATCTTTTTATTGGCACTTTTTCTTATTCCTATTTTCTACAGTTTTATGCCAATGCCAAAAGACAAGCATCTAAAACATTTAGATCGCCGTTGGATGGGTGGTATTGTAAACTGGATGGAAAATACGGTACGTAATCATCGTTTTGCTATTTATTCGACAACTGTTGTGATTATTATTGCAAGTATGATTGGTCTATATCAAATGAAACTCTCGGGAAGTTTGATAGATGATATGCCAAAAGATAAAGAATTCTACAGTGATATAAAATTCTTTGAAAAAGAATTTGGAGGTATTATGCCTCTCGAGATTCTTGTAAACACTAAAAAGTCAAATGGTGTGA
The DNA here is from genome assembly GCA_965248525.1 of Urechidicola sp. Taxonomy (GTDB): domain Bacteria; phylum Bacteroidota; class Bacteroidia; order Flavobacteriales; family Flavobacteriaceae; genus Urechidicola. The sequence continues at coordinate 33,180 of CBDFJO010000003.1, forward strand.
TGAAGTTGTCTGTATTAAAAAAGATAGAAAAATTAAATGAAACGATTGATGAAATTCCTGAATTATCAAAACCTGTTTCGGTTGTAAATTTGGTTAAATATTCAAAACAAGCATTTTATAGTGGTCTTCCAAAATACTATCAGTTACCTTCAAGTCAAGATAAAAATTATATTTTATCGTATGCCAAAAAATCATCAAGCAATACGGATATGCTCAAGAATTTTTTAGATTCTACAGGTCAATATGCACGTATAACAACATTTATGAAAGATGTTGGAACTACCAAAATGGAAAGTATTGAAGAGCGTCTTAATGCAAGAATAAGAAGTGTTTTTAATCCTAAAAAACAGAAGGTTTCTATCACAGGAAAAGCTTTAGTTTTCTTAAAAGGAACAAAGTATTTAATCAACAATTTAGTACTATCATTATCACTTGCCATCTTTTTAATTGCTGTGTTCATGGCATTTATGTTTCGCTCTTTTAAGATGATATTGATTTCTATTCTTCCAAATATTTTACCACTATTAATTACTGCAGGATTGATGGGGTATTTTGGTGTTCCACTAAAACCGTCAACAATATTGGTATTCAGTATCGCTTTTGGAATATCGGTAGATGACACCATTCACTTTTTGGCAAAATATAGACAAGAATTACAAGCCAATAATTGGCAAGTAAAAAAATCGGTTTATGTAGCATTACGAGAAACAGGTGTTAGTATGTTTTACACATCCATTGTGCTGTTTTTTGGTTTTTTGGTATTTACCATTTCAAGTTTTGGAGGTACTCAAGCGCTTGGAGGCTTAGTTTCAATTACGCTTTTATTTGCAATGACTTCTAATTTGTTATTGTTGCCATCATTATTATTGACATTGGAATCTAAAATTGCCAATAAAGAAACTTTAAGAGAACCAACAATTTCTGTTTTACCTTTGGATGATGAGAAGAATGCGAAATAAATTAGCCTCAGAATCAAGTTATTAGACTTCTTTTTTTTCTACAAATAGAACACTGTTTGCATATTCTTTAAGCATTCATCAACGCTTCAATATCTTCAATCTCTATTGGGATATTTTGCATTAAGTTAAAAGGTTCTCCAGTTTCTTGAATTACATAATCATCTTCAAGGCGTATACCAAGATTTTCTTCTGGAATATAAATTCCAGGCTCAACGGTAAATACCATATTTGCCTCCATTGGCTCAGATAAAATACCGTAATCATGAGTGTCTAATCCCATATGATGTGATGTTCCGTGCATAAAATATTTCTTGTAGGCTGGCCATTTTGGATCCTCATTTTTCACATCGTCTTCAGTTATCAATCCTAATCCAATCAACTCTTGCGTCATTATTTTTCCAACTCCCACATGATAATCAGCCCAAATAGTTCCTGGAACCAATAATTTTGCAGCAATCTTTTTAACACGTAATACAGCATTATATACTTTTTTTTGACGCTCGGTAAATTTTCCGGAAACAGGAATACTTCGCGTCATATCACTTGCATAATTTGCATAACTTGCGCCAACATCCATCAAAATAATATCTCCCTCTTTACACTGCTGATTATTTTCTATATAATGCAACACATTAGCATTGTAACCACTTGCTACAATTGGTGTGTACGCAAATCCGTTTGTGCGATTTCGAGTAAATTCATAGATAAATTCTGCCTCTATTTCATATTCCCAAACAGTTGGTTTTACAAACCCTAAAACTCTACGAAACCCTTTTTCTGTAATGTTACAGGCTTGTTGAATCAACGCAATTTCTTCAGACTCCTTAACAGACCTCAATCGCTGTAAAATTGGTTGGCTTCTCAAATAATTATGTGCAGGATATTTATCTTTACACGTTTTTATAAAACGATCTTCACGTGTTTCTGTTTCTACTGTAGCGCGGTAATGCTCGTTCGTATTGATATACACATTTTCTGCTTGCGTCATCAATTCAAAAAATACTTTTTCAAAATCTTGTATCCAATAAACGGTTTTAATTCCAGAAGTTTCAAAAGCCGATTTTTTATCTAACTTTTCTCCTTCCCAAATAGCAATATGTTCGTTTGTTTCTTTTAAAAATAATATTTCTTGATGTTCTTTTTTTATCGCATCAGGAAATAAAACCAATATACTTTCTTCTTGATCTACACCACTTAAATAGAAAATATCTCTGTGTTGAGCAAACGGCAATGTACTATCTGCACTTATAGGATATATATCATTAGAATTAAAAACCGCTAAAGAATTTGGTTTCATTTTTGTAACAAATTTTTTACGGTTTTTTATAAATAAGTTGTTATCTATTGGCAAATATTTCATATAAAAGATATTTAATTGGGAATTAATTGCAAATTTATATAATTATAGCGAGTTTTTCTAATTTTAAACTTGTGTTTTTAAACGAATCCAATATGAAATAGCGCATCGCCCATATTTACAATCGGAAAGTTGTTTACAGCAATAATATAGCCGTTATTAGGTGATTTTACGTCAACTTTTGTTTCGCCATAGGTATCCATTATATGACCTAAAACCTGTCCTTTCTCTACTTTTTCTCCATTTTTAATTTTTATACTAAATAAGCCAGCAATATTGGCACGAATCCATTTCCGTTTTGATATTTCGATAGATTTTTTCATAGGTGAAATCACCACATTTTTATTAATCATATTGAAGTGTCTTAAAACATTGAGCGTTCCATTAATTCCTTTTTCAATAGCCAATTCATTCAATCGAAGAGATTCTCCACCTTCAAAAATCAAGATTGGAATATTATTTTTATAACAAGCATTTCTAAACGATTTTGGAATTAATTTGGAAGCAAAAGAAAAGGGAGCGTTAAAAATTTTTGCCAATTCTTTGGCTCTATAATCTTCTGGAGTATAACGAATTTGAGCAAAATTACAACGCTGTTCTCCTCCTGTATGATAATCAATTCCGAAATCGACATTTGCCACTATTTCTATCATTAAATAATATGCCATTCTACTTGCCAAAGAGCCTTTTTTGGAACCAGGAAAACTTCTATTTACATCTTTTCCGTGCATATTTCTTGATAAATTTAAAAATCCGAAGATATTTAAAAGAGGTACTACAATTACGCAACCTCGTCGTATTCTGTACGATTTATCAATGAGCATTCTCCTAATCATTTCGATACTATTTACTTCATCTCCATGTAAACCTCCTTGCAAGAGAATAGTAGGCCCTGCCTCTTTGCCGTTAAAAATATATATAGGAATTTCAATTAAAGTTCCTGTCGGCAATCTATCAATAGGAATTTTAATGAGTTTATTTTCTCCCAAACCTATTTTTTGACCTCTTATTTCTACAATTTTATTTTTAAACCCTTTTTCAAACATATTTATCTTTTTTCAATAAATTCAATAATTTTTGCAGCAACATTTATTTTGGTATAAGCCTCGATTCCTTGAAGTCCAGGTGTTGAGTTTACTTCAATCAATAAAGATCCTCGTTTTGAACGAATTAAATCTACTCCACAAACAGGTAAGCTTAAATAGTTTGCTGCTCTTAAAACCATTATTTCTTCTTTTTTTGTTAATTTGATTGCCATTCCTATTCCTCCTCTGTGAATATTTGACCTGAAATCACCTTTAACACTAATTCGCTTCATAGATGCAATTATTTTTCCACAAGCAACAATGGCTCTAACGTCTTCACCATTAGATTCTTCAATAAATTCTTGTAGCATTATACTTGTATTCATATTGATAAAAGTACCAATAATTGATTTTGCCGATTTTTTTGAATCTGCTAAAATAACACCTAATCCTTGAGTGCCTTCTTGAAGTTTTATGATTACAGGAGCATTACCAAGCAAAGTGATTTGCTCTTCAATATTGTCAGGATTGATAGAAAAAACTGTTTTTGGAATAGGTATGTTTTTTCGATTCATTATTTGCAGTGTTCTCACTTTGTTTTGAGCTCTTAATATTCCTAAAGAACGAGCCGTACTATATACTCCGTTCATTTCAAATTCTTTTACAACAGCAGCACCATGCCTAGAAAGTGAAGCGCCAATTCTGGGGATAATTACATCAACATCATCAATAATATTTTGACCGTTAAAGATAATTTCTGGCTTACCTTTACCGAGTAAAACAGAACATTGGGCATGATTTATCACACGAACTTGATGGTTTCTCAACTTTGCTTCTTCCGCCAGTCTTTTGGTGGAATAAATATTCTCACTTGTTGATAAAATGATTATTTTCATACGTTTTATTCTCTCAATTTAGTTTCAATCTCAATATTATTTTCCAATGTTTTATGTACAGGACAGCGATTTGCAATTTGAATAAGTCTATTTTTTTGCTCTTTAGTTAAATTCCCTTCTAATTTTATTTCTCTGATAAACTTGTCGATTTTTTTATCAGAATTAGAACAATCGTTTGAATCTTTAGCGTGCTCTTTAAAGTGCTCTAAATGTACTTTTATTTCTCGTAAATCCCATTCTTTCCTATCGGCATACATTTGTAAAGTGATTGCCGTACACGAGCCTAAGCTTGCCAGCAATAATTCATAAGGGCTCATTCCAGCATTTTTTCCACCATATTTTTTTGGTTCATCTGCTAGAATTGCGTGATTTCTGGCCACAATTTCTGCTGTGTGTTTTTCTTTCCCTACACGTACTACAACTGATTTATCTGTTGACAATTCTTCTTGCATATCAGCATTTATATATCTATGAGCCCAACTTCCAATAACTTTTCCAACGTAAAAAGAATCTCCCTTACTGGTTAATAAATGGTTGGCGCCATCCAAAGAAATAAAACTTTTAGGATGATGAGCCGCTTTGTATATTTCTCGAGCATTTTTCACTTCTACAACTTTGTCTTGTGGCGAATGGAAAACCAAAATAGGTTTGCGCAAATCTTTTAAAATTTTGGGTAGATTTTTCTCATGAATATCGTCTAAAAACTGTTTTTTGATTGTAAATTGTCTTCCTGCAATATCAAAAGTTGCTTCGCCATCCAATTCAATTTCGTCAATATGCTCATCAAACAAGTGTTCTACATGACTTGGGCTTGATGGTGCTGCAATAGTGGCTACAGCTTCAATAGAATCAATAGCATTGGCGGCATAAATTGCTGCTGCACCACCTAAAGAATGACCAATAATTATTTTAGGAGCATTATAATTATCGGTTAAAAATTTTGCTGCCGAAATTAAATCATCAATATTACTTGTGAAGTTGGTGTCTTCAAATTTTCCATCACTTTTACCTAAACCTGTAAAATCAAAGCGCATTACTGCAATTTGATTTTGAGTGAGCGAACGAGATATATTTCTTACTGCTGTAAAATTTTTATTTCCTGTAAAAAAGTGAGCAAATAAAGCATAACTCAACGGCTTTTTATCAATTGGAAAATCAATTTCACCTGTAAGTGTTAATCTTTTATTGTTTTTAAAAGTTATTTTTTTACTGTACATAATAGTTTTAATAGACGTAAAACATGCAATAGATTTACAAATTATTTATAGCTCAATTTACTTTTTTTTATTTAAGCACAACAAGTTATATTCTAAAAATGATAAAAATCATTTTTAGAGTTCGGAATAAATGTTACCTTTGCTTAACATAAAAAACGACTAAACAATGAGCGGCATTTTATCCTCGTCAATAGCAAGAAAAGTGTCAATGGCACTTTCGGCATTTTTCTTAATGTTTTTCCTATTACAACATTTTGCAATAAACATCACTTCTGTTTTTAGTGCCGACATTTTTAATGAAACATCCCATTTTATGGGAACAAATCCTTTAATACAGTATGTTATGCAACCGATTTTATTATTTGGAGTTGTATTTCATTTTGTGATGGGTTTTGTACTAGAACTAAAAAACAAAAAAGCACAAGGCGTTAAATATGCCAAAAATAATGGTGCAGCAAATTCCACTTGGATGAGTAGGAATATGTTTTATTTAGGATTAGCAATATTAATGTTTATGATTATTCATTTTATTGATTTTTGGATTCCAGAATTGAATACAAAATACGTTTTAGGTGATATGTCTGGACTGCACAATGGCGAATTTAGATATTTTCATGAACTACAAGAAAAATTTATTCCAATTTGGAGAGTTGCATTATACTGTATTGCATTTGTATTTTTAGCATTGCACTTATTACATGGTTTTAATTCGGCATTTCAATCAGTTGGAGCAAATAATAAATATACAAATAGATTGAAAAAATTTGGAAAAGCATACGCTATTTTAATTCCATTAGGATTTATTTTCATCGCACTTTTCCATCATTTTAATCATTAGAAATAAGGTATGACAACATTAAATTCAAGAGTCCCTAAAGGAGATTCACTTGCAGATAAGTGGTCAAATTATAAAGAACATATAAACCTTGTAAATCCAGCAAACAAACGAAATATTGATATTATCGTTGTTGGTACAGGTCTTGCAGGAGGTTCTGCAACGGCAACTTTGGCTGAGTTAGGCTATAATGTAAAAGCATTTTGTTATCAAGATTCTCCACGTAGAGCTCACTCGATTGCAGCGCAAGGAGGAATCAATGCAGCAAAAAATTATCAAGGTGATGGCGATTCTAATTACCGTTTATTTTATGACACTGTAAAAGGTGGTGATTACCGTTCGAGAGAAGCAAATGTTCACCGTTTAGCTGAAGTTTCAGGAAATATTATTGATCAATGTGTAGCTCAAGGAGTGCCATTTGCAAGAGATTATGGAGGATTACTTGACAATCGCTCATTTGGAGGTGTATTGGTTTCAAGAACTTTTTATGCTAAAGGGCAAACTGGTCAACAATTATTATTAGGTGCATATTCAGCAATGAATAGACAAATTGCTCGTGGAAAAATCACAATGCACAATCGTCATGAAATGCTTGATGTTGTGAAAGTTGATGGAAAAGCTAGAGGGATTATTGCAAGAAATCTAATTACTGGCGAAATAGAAAGACATTCGGCTCATGCTGTAGTTATTGCTTCTGGAGGATACGGAAATGTATATTTCTTATCTACCAATGCTATGGGTTCTAATGCAACTGCAGCATGGAAAATTCATAAAAAAGGAGCGTATTTTGCAAATCCTTGTTATACACAGATTCATCCAACATGTATTCCACGAAGTGGAGATTATCAGTCAAAATTGACGTTAATGTCTGAATCATTGCGTAATGACGGACGTATTTGGGTACCAAAAAATATGGAAGATGTAATGGCAATTCGTGAAGGTCGTAAAAAACCAACAGATTTGTCTGAAGAAGAAAGAGATTATTACTTAGAAAGACGTTATCCTGCATTTGGTAATTTAGTGCCTCGTGATGTTGCTTCAAGAGCAGCAAAAGAGCGTTGTGATGCTGGATATGGAGTAAATACAACAGGAGAAGCTGTCTATTTAGATTTTAAATCGGCAATACAACGTTACGGAAAAGAACAAGCTCTTATTCATGGAATAGACAATCCATCAAAAGAAAAAATTATTGAATTAGGAACTGCAATTATTGAGGAAAAATATGGAAATTTATTTCAGATGTATGAAAAAATCGTAGATCAAAATCCGTATAAAACTCCAATGATGATTTATCCTGCAACTCATTATACTATGGGAGGCGTTTGGGTTGATTATAACTTGATGACAACTGTTGAAGGTTTGTATTGTATTGGTGAAGCAAATTTCTCTGATCATGGAGCAAATAGGCTCGGAGCATCTGCACTGATGCAAGGTCTTGCAGACGGATATTTCGTATTGCCATATACTATTGGAGATTATTTAGCTGATGATATCCAAACAGGAGAAATCGCTACAGATTCATCAGAATTTGAAGAAGCAGAAAAATCAGTAAAAGAACAATTAAACTTTTTTATCAATAATAAAGGAACACATTCCGTAGACTATTACCACAAAAAATTAGGGAAAATTATGTGGGAAAAATGTGGAATGGCTCGTAATAAAAAAGGATTGGAAGAAGCGATTGAAGAAATTCAAAAAGTACGAGAAGATTTTTGGAAGCATGTAAAAGTTCCAGGGAGGTTAAATGAATTTAATCAAGAATTAGAAAAAGCAGGAAGAGTAGCAGATTTCTTAGAATTAGGAGAATTGTTTGCCAAAGATGCTTTAAATCGTGAAGAATCTTGTGGCGGTCATTTCCGCGAAGAACACATTACTGAAGACGGTGAAGCAAAACGTGATGATAAAAATTTCGCCTATGTTGCTGCTTGGGAATATACAGGGAAACCAAACGAAGCGGTATTACACAAAGAAGAATTAGAGTTTAAAGATATTGAGTTGAAGACTCGTTCATATAAATAAAAGATACGATGAACTTAACGTTAAAAATTTGGCGTCAAAAAGATGCAAACGATAAAGGCAAATTAGTTGAATATAAAGTAACTGATATTTCAGAACATATGTCATTTCTCGAAATGATGGATGTCTTAAACGAACAATTAGTAAATTCAGGTGATGACCCTGTGGCTTTTGATCACGATTGTCGTGAAGGTATTTGCGGAATGTGCTCTATGTATATTAATGGTCAAGCTCATGGTCCAGATAGAGGAGTTACAACTTGCCAATTACATATGCGCATGTTTAATGATGGCGACACTATTTATATCGAGCCATTTAGAGCCAATGCTTTTCCTGTAATCAAAGATTTGGTTGTAGATCGTACTGCTTTTGAGCGTATTCAACAATCTGGAGGGTTTATTTCTGTAAATACATCAGGAAATACACAAGATGCAAATGCAATTCCTATTGCTAAATCTGCTGCAGATGAAGCTATGGATGCAGCAACATGTATTGGTTGTGGAGCTTGTGTAGCAACCTGTAAAAACTCAAGTGCAATGTTATTTGTTTCTGCCAAAGTAAGTCAATATGCATTATTACCTCAAGGTCAAGTAGAAGCAACAGATAGAGTAATGAATATGGTTGCTCAAATGGATACTGAAGGTTTTGGAAACTGTACCAATACTGGAGCATGTGAAATTGAATGTCCTAAAGGAATTTCTTTGACCAATATTGCAAGAATGAACAGAGAATATATGAAGGCAACATCAAAAGGATAATCTAATTTGTCATTCTGAGCTTAGCGAAGAATCTAAAATACTAAAATCTTAAATCTTAAATCTTAAAAAGGTTTGAGATTTTTTGTTTCTTTGAAATAAATACATAAACAAAAGTGGAAAGTCCAATTACATTTTATAACAACCAGTTAAAAAAGCATCTACTAGAGGTTAAAGCATATAAAAAGAAACTAATACAACTTAGTTTGATTCGTTTTCTTGTTTTTTTAGCGACAATTATTGGCGTGTATTTTTCTTTCAAACAAACACAAATTGCAAGCATTCTAGGAATTGTAGGATTGTCCATTTTTCTTTTTTTGTTGAAGAAATATTCGAAAATTAAATCAGAAAAAGAACTGTCAGAGGCACTGATTTGTATAAACAAAGAAGAATTAAAAATTGCTTCTGGAGATTATTTTGATAAAGAACAAGGATTAGAATTTCAAGACCCAAAACAATTTTATAGTTTAGATATTGACTTGTTTGGGAGAGGCTCTTTCTATCAATTTATCAATAGAACAACGATAAAAGAAGGGTCAAAAAGATTGGCAGACGAACTCACTGCTAATGATGTAAAAAATGTAGTTTTAAGACAAGAAACACTAAAAGAATTGGCTTCAATTCCAGAATGGAGACAAAATTTCTCTGCAAGTGCAAGTTTGGTACACATTGAAACTCCTGCGAGTACAATTATCAATTGGTTGAAAAAGTACAACGTCTTTTTACCAAAAATAATGAAATGGTTGCCGTTGATTTTCGCTATTGTTTCAGCAGTACTTTTAGGACTGTATTTTATGAGCATTCTCTCTCCATTTCCTGCAATTATTTGGATGTTTTTCGGTCTGTTTATTACAGGAAGATATCTAAAAAAGATATCCGATTTATCTTCTAATTCCGATAAAATAAAAGATACTTTTAGGCAATATTCAGTGTTGTTAGATAAAATAGAAAATAAGGTTTTCACGTCTGAGATATTAAAAGAAAAACAACAGAAAATCACATCAGAAGGAAAAAAAGCATCCATTATTTTTAGCAAATTTTCAAAACTATTAGATGCTTTAGACAGCCGAAACAATATCTTTTTTGCCATTGTAGGAAATGGCTTTTTGTTGTGGGACTGTAAGCAAAGTTATAAGATAGAGCAGTGGATTAAAGATTACAATCACAAGGTTGAAGATTGGTTTGAAGTCATCTTCTTTTTTGATGCATACAATTCGTTGGGTAACTTTGTGTTTAACCATCCAACCTATATTTTTCCTGAAATAACAGCTAACAAAACGGCAATTAATACAGAAAAATTAGGGCATCCTTTATTGAATGTAGAAAAGCGAATTGACAATGATTTAACAATAAATCAGGAGCAGTTTTTCATCGTTACAGGCTCAAATATGGCAGGGAAAAGTACGTTTTTAAGAACTGTTTCTCTTCATATTATAATGGCAAATGTAGGTTTGCCAGTTTGCGCAACAGAAAGTAACTATTTTCCTGTAAAACTTATTACAAGTATGCGTACTTCAGATTCGTTGACAGACGATAGTTCATATTTCTTTTCAGAATTAACACGTTTAAAATTTATCGTAGATGCCATTCAAAAAGAACCGTATTTTATTATTCTTGATGAGATTTTAAAAGGTACAAACAGTACAGACAAAGCAATTGGTTCTCGAAAATTTGTTGAAAAATTGGTAGCATCAAACGCTACTGGAATTATTGCAACACATGATTTAAGTTTGTGTGAAATAGAAATTAGCCATCCCCTGTTTTTTTTAGAAATTCTAAATTAAGTTGTCCGCTACTCTCTATAGGCGGTATTTTTATTATATTCCATCTGCTTTTGGTTGGCATTAGTAGTATGGAAACCACCTTTGATATTTTGTAATAAATGAAATTGATTAGTTCCCTCACACTCTGCCTGTTTAGATAGTTATAGCCTGCATTAAGCAACAAGTTAAAATGTAACGCTTGTATTTTCTTGTAAATCATATACATTGCCACAGTCAAAACAGCAAGCATTGACTGTAATCCATCAAAGGTTTTTAGTTGAATATCTTCCAATTTATATTCTTGTTTTATATGTCTGTGATATTCTTCTATTTTCCATCGTAAACCATACCCTTTAAAAGCCCATTTAGCAACTTCTATAGCTGTAGAAAGTTTGCTTTTGACAAGTAAATAACAGAGACCTCCGTGTCTTACATTTCTCGAAACGACTAACCACAATGAGAGTGTAACTCCCTTTATGGTGTAATTTATTGGGATTGCTCCTAATTGATACTCTTTTAAAACAGGTTTGTTTTTCTTTACCTTGGTCACTGTTTGTGTTATTGAAAAATCTATTTTTTTAAGAAGTTGGCTTACTTGTAACTCATTCTCTTTATGGTATAATTTTGTGTTTCTCTTCAAGCGAATGATTGTTTGTGAGCATTCACTGACAAAAAAATCTTTTAAAATACCACTATCTGCTCCTCTATCAAAAACCCAACAGCCTCTATGGGCTACATATTTCTGTACTTCTCTTACGGCTTTTTTTATTTCATTATTACTGCTTAATGCCCCCATTTCAAAACTATAAGCTTTGCTATAAAGAGGTGTTATTTCTTTATGATTGCTAATCACATTTATGTTTAAGACATTATAACCAAGTCCGATTTTGCTAGTATCACCATCCTTTACAAACTCCAAGCCCTCCATATATTTAGCATATTTTTTGCTGATGTCAGTACCGTCCATAAGAATAAAATTATCTTTTGAAATACTATTTCCAACGGTTTCAAGGTGAGTAGTCATCACTTTTTCTGCATAATCTCCCTTTAAGTATTGAGCAGAAAGGCGCTTGCAAACATCTTTCAATTTTATAGACTCTCGTAAACTAGCTGCTATTTGATTTACAAATACAGATTTTGACTTTAAAATTCCTAAAACCATCTCTTTTAAACAACGTGTTTCTGGTTTGGTCATTTCTGAATTAGATAAAAAATAGTCACTTAATTGGGTTTGTATCTTTTTTGTTAGTATCTTGCTCATAGAACTGTTTTTAAGGTGATTTTGCTTTTTTTACAAGAACAAAATACAACTTTTTAAACAGTTTTCCAATTTTAAATCAACCGAAATTATCAATAAATTCAATACTTAACGAAGTATTTAATTCGTTTTTCGGGGGATGGCTAATGAAATAGAAAAGGAGTTGGAAGACGTCAAAAATTACTACTTTGACGCAGAGATACTTAATGACGAACTCTATTTTGACTACACCTTTAAAAAGGGGGGGTTGTAAAAACATGAATGCTTCTTTTTTATTAAGGAAGATGGAGATAATTTAGAAGAATGTTGTTAATCCATATTCTGTAATCTTATTTAAAGGAAAAAGATTCTTTTTAATAAAAAACCATTAACTTCGTTCAAATTAAATTTAATCAAATAAGTTATGCTTTCCAATCACATATTACCAAACAATGCGACTAAACTACAGGATTATCCAAAAGATATTCCTTTGGTTATGCTTAATATTTTAAGGTTCAAAGCCAAAACAAGCACCAACGAAACAGGACAAAAAGCCTATACTCGTTAAAAATGCATCACCATTTGTAGAAAAATCTGGCGCAAAATTAATTTGGAAAGGGCAAGTTCATAATACAGTTATTGGAAATTCAGAACTACAGCCTCATATTGTGTTTTTGGTAGAATATCCAACAGTAAATCATTTCTTTGCAATGATTACCAATCCTGAGTATCAAAAAATAGCAAATGATAGATCTCTTGCATTAGAATATGGAGGTTTAATGGCTTGTCAAAACGCACAGTAAATGGAAAGTGTAAAAACACATTATCGCACATGCAACCTTTGTGAAGCGATGTGCGGACTAAAAATCACCTATCAAGATAAAATCATTCTAAAAATAGAAGGAGACAAAGAAGATGAATTGAGTAAAGGACATATTTGCCCTAAAGCAGTCGCTTTACAAGATTTATATCATGACAAAGATCGGCTGAAAACACCGATAAAAAGAACTAAAAATGGTTGGATAGACATTTCTTGGGAAGATGCCTTTGATGAGATTACAGAAAAGATAAAATCTATCCAAAATAAATATGGTAAAAATGCTATTGGTTCTTATCGAGGAAATCCAACAGTGCATAATATAGGCTTGATGTTGTTTGGTGCGCCATTTATGCAAAGTATTGGTTCTAATCAAAAATATACCGCAACTTCGGTAGATCAATTACCACATCATTTTGCTTCATTGATGATGTTTGGTCACTATTTATTATTTCCGATTCCAGATATTGATCGTACTGACTTTATGTTGATTATGGGCGGAAATCCTGCTGTTTCTAACGGAAGTATTATGACTGCTCCTAATTTTTCTAACCGATTAAAAGCAATAAAAAAACGAGGAGGAAAAGTTGTTGTTATTGATCCAAGATTTACAGAAACTTCTAAAATAGCGAGCGAACATCACTTTATAAAACCAGGAACAGATGCTTTTTTATTATTGGCAATGATTCATGTGGTTTTTAAAGAAAATCTCGCAACTCAAGGGCACTTAGAAGGACATTTGAATGGTTGGGACACTATAAAAGAGTTGGTAAAAGAATATTCTCCAAAGAAAATAGAGAATATTGTTGGGATAGACTCAGTATCAATTACTAAATTAGCACAAGAGTTTGCAAATTCTAAAACGGCGGTTTGCTACGGAAGGTTAGGACTCTCTACACAAGAATTTGGAGGTCTATGTCAGTGGTTAGTCAATGTTTTAAATGTGATTACTGGAAATTTAGATATACAAGGAGGCGCATTATTCACTAAACCTGCAATTGATATTGTTGGGATGTCAAAAATGACAGGGAAAACAGGAAGTTTTAATAAGCGTCAATCGAGAGTTCATAAGTTGCCAGAATTTACAGGGGAATTTCCTGTTGCTACTTTGGCTGACGAAATTTTGACAGAAGGCACAGATCAGATAAAAATAATGATTACCATTGCTGGAAATCCTGTGTTATCAACTCCAAATGGTCAGCATTTGGAAAAAGCCTTTGAGTCATTAGAATATATGGTTGCGATTGATATTTATTTAAATGAAACAACCAAACATGCCGATATTATTTTGCCAACAACTACAGGTTTAGAAACACCTTTATATGATTTGGTTTTTCATCAGTTTGCGATAAGAAATACGGCTAAATATTCTGAAATTCTTTTTGAAAAAAAAGAAAATCAACGTCACGATTGGGAAATCTTAAAAGAATTATCAACACGAATAAGTGGACAAGAAAACCCATTAAATTTAGAGCAAACATTGGATTATATATTGCAATTTAGTAGTTACCAAGAACCAAAATTATCTGTTGAGGAGCTAAAAAAACATCCTCATGGAATAGATTATGGAGACTTAAAACCACAATTACCAAAACGTTTATTTACTGATGATAAAAAAGTACAATTAGCACACCCTCTTTTTGTTGCAGATTTGAAGCGTCTGTATGAGAGGTTTATACGAAAAGAAGATGTATATCCATTTTACTTAATTGGCAGAAGGCATCTGCGTTCTAACAATTCTTGGATGCATAATAGTGAACGAATGATAAAAGGTAGAGAACGCTGTACATTGCTGATTCACTCAAAAGATGCTGACACATTGAATATTAAAGAAAGTCAAAAAGTTACTGTAACATCAAATGTTGGTGAAATAAAAATTCCCATTGAAATTACAGATACGATGATGCAAGGTGTTGTAAGTATTCCTCATGGTTGGGGACATCATAGAGAAGGGACGAATATGGAAATTGCTCAAAAAAATGCAGGAGTTAGCCTAAATGATTTGACTAATAATATGCAATTAGATACGTTAACTGGCAATGCTGATTTTAGCGGAACAAGAGTTAAAATTGAAGCGTAAATGCAAGAAAAACTAAACATCACAATCATTCAATCAGATATTGTTTGGAATAATCCAACGGAAAACAGGCGTATTTTTACTAAAAAAATTACTTCTATTTCTTCAACTATTGATATTGTTGTGCTCCCAGAAATGTTTACAACAGGATTTTCCATGCATCCAGAAAAATCTGCTGAATCAATGAATGAGAAAACTGTTCTTTGGATGAGAAAACTTGCTAAAGAACAACAACTTGCCATTATAGGAAGTTTAATCATCAAAGAAGATAAAAAATACTACAATCGCTTGATTTTTGCACATCCAAATGGAGAAATAGACACGTATGATAAGCGCCATTTGTTTACGTATGGAGGAGAGGATAAAGTTTATATAACTGGAAATAAACGATTGATTGTTGAGTATAAAGGATGGAAAATTTGTCCGATGATTTGTTATGATTTGCGTTTTCCTGTTTGGTCTAGAAATAATGATGATTATGATATATTAATTTATGTTGCTAATTGGCCAAAGCCTAGAATTTCTGCTTGGGACACATTATTAAAAGCTCGAGCCATAGAAAATATGTGTTACGTAATTGGTCTCAACAGAGTAGGAGTTGACGCAAATAAGTTAGAGTATGTTGGACATTCACAAGTTCTAGATATGCTTGGAAAAAAATTAATTAATAATGATATAGAAAAAGAAACTATTTTTCAAGTTCCTCTTGATAAAAAGAAACTAATTGAAATTAGAAATAAATTCCAGTTTTTAAATGACAAAGACTCATTTTCTATAGAGTAATGAGTCTTTGATTGGTATAAATTTTTAAATAGGATTCATCCATTTAAAATCAAACTTTGTATCAGGAATTACAATGCGTTCAGTAATACGATACATTCTCGCAGGCAATTTCATCAAATAATCACGTGCCTTTTCAGCTTCGTCAGTTAAACCTGTAATCTTATCTATTTCCCATGATTTGTTTAATTTTTCTATAATGTTTACATAATCAAAACCAGTATATACTCCTACACGTTGTGCAACCATAGAGAATTGGTCAAACAAAGAGCCTTTTGTTTCAAAAGATTCTCTTAAATGCATTCCAGGCATTACAATTTTATGTTTCATCATATGCTGAAAAGCCAACATCATTTCGCTTGCATCATGTTGAAAAATTTGCTTAACAAATTCTACATAAGCCAAGTGATGGCGCATTTCATCACCTGCAATAATTTTATTCATTTTAGAGAGTAATTTGAACCCTTTTTTACGTGCAATTTTAGCAACATTATTATGAGAAATATAAGTTGCTAATTCTTGAAAACTTGTATAAACAAAGTTCTTATAAGGATCGCGCGCAGTACCAATATCAAAACCATCAGCAATTAAATGTTGTGTTGTGATTTCAACTTCGCGCATGTTTATTCTTCCAGATAAATATAGTATTTTATTGAGCACATCTCCATGTCTGTTTTCTTCTGCTGTCCATGCTCTAAGCCATTTTGCCCAACCATTATCTCCACCACTATCACTGTGTTGTGAAACGCCTTCAACGTCAAGTAGCCAAGATTCATAAGTTGGTAATGCTTCTTCGGTAATCGTATCGCCAACCATACATACCCAAAAATCATCACCTAAATCTTTAGATATTTCTTGAATTTCTTTTACCTCTTCAATAAAGGAATCACTTTGTGAGTTTGGTAAAAAATCTGTTGGTTGCCAAATTTTTTCTGGAGTTATTAGAAATTTATTTACAAACGTTTCGATGTTCTTCTCGAGAGTTTGCATTACTTCTAATCGAATGTTGTGTAATGACATATTTGCTTATTTTAAGTCTGTAATATTACAGCATTTTTAATTGTTTGTTCCGTTTTATCAAACAAATTTTCAAAAGAGTTAAATTTAACTTCAATTGGTTTGTGAACTTCAAAAGTTAAATGTATTCCAATCGCTAAAGGAAATGTCCTTTTTTCTAATAATTTCCATGAATTGTTAATTGTGATGGGAATAACATAAGAAGACGGCATAAACTTGACCAATGTTTTAAAACCATTATTAGAAAATTTCTTTGGAACACCAGTTTTACTTCGTGTTCCTTCAGGAAAAATAACTGCTGAACGGTTATTCTTCTCAAGATATTTTCCAAAGTTAATAAGTGCAGTAATGGCTTGTTTTGGATTTTTTCGATCAATTAATACAGAGCCTCCATGCTTTAGATTATAAGATATACTTGGCAGCCCTTTACCTAATTCTTTTTTTGAAACAAACTTAGGATGGTGTTTTCTAAAAAACCAAGATATAGGAGAAATATCATACAAACTTTGATGATTAGATACAATAATTAAAGGAACATCACCAGGAATACTTTGTTTGTTGATGAAAGTTATCCTTGTTCCCAGTATATATAAACAAGAAACTAAACAAAGATTAAATACATCAACTACCTTTTTATGTGCCTTGTATCCAAATATGTTATGGGCAAACCATTGTATAGGATGAAAAATTAACAGCGTACATCCAAAGAACAAATAATAAATTATTGTCAACGGATATGCTATTGTTTTTTTAAAGAATGACATTGAAAAAGAAAAGGTTTCTATAGATCATTTTTGAGCAAAGGCGAAAATACGTTAACACTCAGAATGACAATTATTACATATTAAACCATTGACTCCAAGGAATTCTTGATAAAACTAATAGCAATGCTATTCCGTAAAAAATGGCAATTTTTTTAAATTTACCGTCGTCTGTTGCTTGCTTTTTGTGTTTTGACCATCCAATAGTAACAAATACAATTGCGAGTATCATAAGTATAGGATGCTCTACTGCTAATAGACGGTTACTTGCATCAATACCGTCTGCTTTCATTGATTTATACCAAGGAGACATAAAATACCATCCAAAACCTATTAAAAGCTGTATATGCATTACTATAAGTGTGAAAAGTGAAATGCGAAGATCTTTGTCCTTAAATTCTCTTTTAGAAATATAACCCATAATAGCATTTACTGTAGCAAGAATTAAGATTATTAAAGCAAGGTATGCCCAATAAGAGTGAATCATTTTCATCATAATGTAGTTTGTTTTAGTTTTGGTAAATGTAATAAATTTTAAGCATAAAAAAACCGCCAATTATGTTGACAGTTTTAAGTATTTTAGAATATTCTAACTAATTAGAATTTATAACTTGCAGTTGTTTTTAAGTAACCATCATTTGCCATACCTCCCATTTTTGTCTGTAGATCTCATCACAAAGTTTCAGTACCACCAACAGAAGAAATAGCTAGTTTAAAGCTCCTAATCCTCTCTGTATTTGTACAACACTTGCAATATCAAATAATCCAGACCAGTTAGACCAAAACATTTTACTATCTCCTATACTGTTAATTGGTTGACCGTTTAAAAAGTGGTGTTTTCAACAATTTAATGCTGTGTATCTATTTTATAAGCCAATTCTTTACCCAATTCTACTCCAAATTGGTCAAAACTATAAATATTCCAAATAATTCCTTGAACGAATATTTTATGTTCGTACATAGCAATTAGAGTCCCTAAGTTTCTTGGAGTCAGCTTTTTAATCAAGATTGTATTTGTAGGTTTATTCCCCTCAAAAACCTTAAAAGAAAGTAGTTTTTCTATGCTTTCTGCTTTTCCTTGGAATTTTAAATCAAGATGTACTTCTTCTTTCGTTTTTCCTGTGGCAAGTGCTTGAGTTTGTGCATAAAAATTTGCCATTAATTTTTTGTGGTGTTCATTATTTCCATAAAGTGACTCTTCAAAACCGATAAAATCTGCGGGAATTAATTTTGTTCCTTGATGAATGAGTTGCATAAAAGTATGTTGTGCATTTGTTCCTGCACTCCCCCAAATGATACTTCCTGTTTGATAATCTATCTTATTTCCATTTCTATCTACCGCTTTTCCGTTACTTTCCATACTAACCTGTTGCAAGTATGCCGGAAATTTATTTAGATATTGAGAGTATGGTAAAATTACTTCCGTTTCACTACCAAAAAAGTTGTTATACCATATTCCGATAAGTGCTAATATAACAGGAATGTTTTTGTCAAATGATGTCTTTTTGAAGTGCTCATCCATCTCTGATGCGCCTTTTAAAAGTTGATTGAAATTATCAAAACCAACAGCCAAACTAATAGATAAACCAACAGTTGACCATAATGAAAAACGTCCTCCAACCCAATTCCACATTGTAAAAATGTTTTCTTTTTCGATACCAAACGCTGTTACATCTTTTAGATTTGTAGATACGGCAACAAAATGTTTTTTGATGGCTTTTTCATCAGCAGTTTCTAAAAACCATTTTCTAATTGTTGTTACATTAGTTAGCGTTTCTTGCGTTGTAAAAGTTTTAGAAACAATCACAAAAAGTGTTGTTTCTGGATTTAATTTTTTTATAATTTCTTGAACATGATCACCATCTATATTAGAAATAAAATGAACGTTTAGGTGGTTTTTATAATATTTGAGAGCGTCAACAACCATGTCTGGACCTAAATCAGAACCTCCAATTCCTATATTGACAATATCCGTTATTTTTTTATTTGTATAACCTTTCCAAACTCCAGAAATAACACTATTTGTAAAGTTTTTAATTTGTGAAAGTGTTTGTTTTATTTCAGGTAAAATATCAATTCCGTCAACAAGAATTAGGCTATTTTTTTGAGTTCTCAATGCTGAATGTAGTACGGCTCTTTCTTCAGTTTCGTTTATTTTTTCTCCACTAAAACACTTTTCAATAGCATCTTGCAAATCTACTTCATTGGCAAGTTCAATCAAATGATTTACAGTTTCTTGTGTGATATTGTTTTTAGAAAAATCAACAGAAAAATCATTAAAGTTGACTGTGAAATCTTCTTTTCTATGAGAATTTTCATTAAATAATTTCTTTAAATGAATATCTTTTGTTTCAGTAAAATGTTGTGTTAATTCTTGCCAAGCATTTGTTTGAATTGGGTTTATCCTTTTTAATGTCATGGTTCAATTAAATTAGAGTCATTCTGAATAAAAACTATACCTTCAGCAGGAAAATCTGAAAAAGAAATAGCATCTAATTTAGATTTTATTTCGGCAATAGAATTTAAATAAATTGGTTTTGTTGCTTCTTTCATGGGTTTTGCTGCAGGAAGTTTCTGTTTTAATGGATCTACTTGTTTGCCATTTTTCCAGAAACGATAGCAAACATGTGGCCCTCCAGTATTTCCTGTCATACCAACGTAACCAATTACATCACCTTGTTTTACGACTTCGCCAACTTTAACTGCTTGTTTACTCATGTGGAGGTATTGTGTACTGTATGTCCCATTATGACGGATTTTTACATATTTTCCGTTGCCTCCTTTTCTACGAGATTCGGTTACAGTTCCATTTGCTGTAGCAATAATTGGCGTGCCTCTTGGCGAAGCAAAGTCTGTTCCCTTATGAGGTCTAATCTTATTTCCATAATATGCAATTCGCCTTCTCAAATTATATCGTGAAGATATTCTATAATTAAATTTTATAGGTGCTTTTAAAAATTGGCGACGCAATACATTTGTATTCTCATCATAATAATCTTCTATCATATTTGTAGAATCTGCAACAAATTTAAATGCATAAAATGGTTTTTTACCATGCTCAAAATAGGCTGCTTTTATTTGATGAATTCCAGCAGAAATAGTGTCATCAATATAACGTTCTTCGTAAACTATTTTAAATCTATC
The DNA here is from genome assembly GCA_965248525.1 of Urechidicola sp. Taxonomy (GTDB): domain Bacteria; phylum Bacteroidota; class Bacteroidia; order Flavobacteriales; family Flavobacteriaceae; genus Urechidicola. The sequence goes on from CBDFJO010000003.1 coordinate 53,836, forward strand.
TTTTTTTTGAAGTCTAAAGAAATCGATTGTCCAAGCATAAATAGTTGATAAATCATTTGAAATAACAGCACTCAATCCTTGAGAATCTAAAGTTTCTGACAGTGAACTTGTAATAATTCCTGAAGCAGTTTTTTCGACATATTTTATTGGTTTTCTATTTTTAATAGCAACAATAGAGTCTGTAAAATCAATAACTGTACTTTCTATTTTGTTGTGATGATAGATAAATACTTGTGCTTGATTAGTAGAGTCTTTTTTTGCGAGAAGAAGATAAGGTTTTCCCGCTCTTAAGTATCTTACATCAAAAGTGTCTTTTATAGTTGTTGTAATTTTATTTATTACTGGATAGTTGACATGATTTCTATCTAAAATAACTCCAAAACTTTCTCCTTTTTTGACGGTATCTCTAATAACTATATAATCATCAAGATTGTAGCCGAATTCATATAAAGGAGTTGAAGGCTGAAGCTGTGCTACTTCAATTTTTTGAGATTTTGTTTCGCAAGATATAAGTATTAATGTGCTAAAAACAAGCACAAGATATTTTTTCAAAGGATTGTATTTTTTAAGATTAAAATATTTTAAACGTCAAAAATACAATTTTATTTTCAAAAAATAATGTTAAAAGGATGTGCCAATCCTTTAAATTGATATAAGTCTGCTTTTAAAGAGCCAACTGATAAATCTGCTTTTATTCTAATAGGAATTTTGTTTTTATCTGCAGTAATCCAAATAGTTAAACTTTCTTTGGCTTTAAAAATACGTCCAGATTGTACCGAAGGTCTAAATTTTAAACTTTTGATTTTTCCAAACTTCGTTTTTATTACTTCTTCTCCCAAATATTTCATCTTAAATCCAAAAATTTCATAATCAAGAAACATATCTAATTCTAATTCGTCGCCAACTTTCAAAGTACTAATGTCCTGATTTCTAAGATGATAAAAAGAAGACAGGATGTCTTGAACATTGTCAATTGTCAATGTTTTTTCTGTATTTTTTTTATGATCTTTAACGAGTGCCTTTTTTGCTTTTTGATCAAAATATACATCTCTAGAAATAGTATGTCCACCTTCATCAACTCTTCTTTTAAAATGATAAGGCTTCAGATTGTCTTTATAAAACCATGTTTGATAATTATCTTCAACCTTAAAAAACAATTTTGTAACACCTGTAGTCCAACCTTTACTAATTACATGAAAGGCTTCTTTTTTATCTTTCTTTATTGAATTTATACTTACTGTTGCAAAACCAGCATTTATGAAACCATAATGCATACGGTATTTAAGCCATTCTCCGCTTTTAAAAACCTCTTCTTTGGATTGTGCATTTGAAATGGTTAAAGTAAAAAGTAATATTCCGAGTACTATTTTTTTCATAATTGTTTTAATAGTTTTTTCTCTTATTGTTTTTAAAATTACAATTACCATTCCAAAAATAAAAAAAGCCTGACGGTTTAACGTTAAGCTTTTCCAAAAATATAGTAAAAATTATGATTTTGTTATTATTTTACAATTTTCAAGGTTTGTGATTCCCCAATTTTTAAGTTCTTCTTCATACCATAATTCTGGGAAGAAAATACGTTTTTGATAACGAGGATGCATATATTTTTGCCAATTACTTCCACCTGTTGCTTCAATATCTCCATCGCCAAGATACTTGTTTGCAGCATTATAGTGAGCCATCACCCATTTTACATTTACCGTATGATCGTAATGACGCATGGCATTTATTAAATCACCATTTTTTTGGGTTTCTTTAGGTAGTTGTTTGAATTTTTTTGAAAGATTTATTTCATTATAATCTTCCATAAAATCAATAAAATCTCCTATATATTTTTTTTCAAACAGTTTTAAAAGGATAGATTTTTCTCCTGTTTCATAATTCTTACCTGCTGCTTGCCAATATAAGTGATCAAAAGCATTTTTAAAAGGTGTATTTCTATCAATTGTTTTCCTGAATCGAATATCAATTAAATTAATTAATTCTGTTGAAGCAAATTCTATCTTTCTGTATTGCGCAGATTGAAAACCGCTCGCTGGAGCTAAAGTATTCCTGAATTTTAAATATTGATCTACATCCATTCCGTTCATCATTACAGTAAATGAACTTGAAAGCATATCAAAATAACGACTTATGCGAGCTAAATGTTTGGCGAATTTTTCTGCAGTTAGATTTTCTGCCATCGCTACTTGATCAATTTCCCACAAAATCATTTTAAACAACAATTCATTAACTTGATGGTACATAATAAATACCATTTCGTCTTTTTCAGTTGTTCTGGGAGTTTGCAATCCTAAAAGGGCATCAGTTTGTATATAATCCCAATATGTTGTTGGTGTACTCCAAAGTAATCCTTCGAGCATTGTATTAAGAGGAACTCCTAATTTCTTATATTTTTCTTCTATTTTTTGAAGTAATTCGTCTTTTTCCATATTAAAGTGTGCCTCTATTTTTTTGTTCCCGTTCAATAGCTTCAAAAAGTGCTTTAAAATTTCCTACACCAAAGGATTGCGCTCCTTTTCGTTGGATAATTTCAAAGAACATTGTTGGTCTATCTACAACAGGTTTTGTAAATAATTGTAATAAATAACCTTCGTCATCACGGTCAATAAGAATACCATGTTCTTTAAGAACCTCTACATCTTCATCAATCTTTCCAACACGTTCTAATAAATCATCATAATAAGTGTCAGGAACGTATAAAAACTCTACTCCTCTATCTCTCAACGCTGAAACAGTCTTTACTATATCATTCGTTGTAGTAGCAATGTGCTGTACGCCTGCTCCTTTATAAAAATCTAAATATTCTTCAATTTGTGATTTCTTTTTTCCTTTTGCAGGTTCGTTTATTGGGAACTTAATTCGACCATTTCCGTTAGACATTACCTTTGACATCAAGGCAGTATATTCCGTAGAAATATCATCATCAGTAAATGAAATAATTTGTGCGAATCCCATAACTTTAGCATAAAAGTCACACCATGTTTTCATTTCTCCCCAACCTACATTACCAACCATATGGTCAATAAATTTCAAACCAACAGGTTCTGGATTGTAATGTGATTCCCATTTTTGATATCCTGGAAGAAAGGTTCCTTTGTAATTTTTCCGTTCTACAAAAATATGCACCGTTTCACCATACGTATAAATTCCTGAACGCACAACATAACCATCTTTGTCTTCTTCACGTGTTGGTTTCATAAAAGGCTTTGCACCTCTTTTTGTGGTTTCCTCAAATGCTTTTGTAGCATCCTCAACCCAAAGTGCAATCTCTTTTACACCATCTCCATGTTTATTAATATGCTCGTTTATTACGCCTCCTTCATCTAAAGGTGTCGTTAAAACCAATCGTATTTTATCTTGCTTCAACACATAAGAAACACGGTCTTTAACACCAGTTTCTAATCCTGCAAAAGCATGAGATTGAAATCCAAATGCCGTTTTGTAAAAATGTGCGGATTGTTTTGCATTACCAACATATAATTCTACATAATCAGTTCCCAAAAGCGGTAAAAAATCTTCTGCATCTTCAAATAATTTCTCTAATCCGTATTCTGTATTTTGTAAGTTTTTTAAATTTTTTATTTCTGTTGCCATAATTTTTATTTTTTGAATGTCATAGTGAACGAAATCAAAATACCTTTAGTTTTTAATACCCCTCACTTTATTCGGAATGATAAGTTGTCTTTATTTAAACCAAGATTTATAATAGTCATCAACTTCTAATTTTAGTGCTTCTTCGGTAATCATAACAGGATTAAAAGGATCTATCATAACTGCTAACTCTCCTGTTTCTTTTTTACCAACACTTCGCTCTATTGCTCCTGGATGTGGTCCATGAGGTATTCCTCCAGGGTGCAAAGTAATTTGTCCTTTTTCGATATTATTTCTACTCATAAAATCACCATCAACATAGTATAATAATTCTTCAGAATCTATGTTTGAGTGATGATAAGGTGCTGGAATCGCTTGTGGATGATAATCGTACATTCTTGGCACAAAACTGCAAACCACAAAACCTGCTGCTTCCCATTGTTGATGAATTGGTGGAGGCATGTGAATGCGTCCTGTTATAGGTTCGAAATCGTGAATTGAAAATGCATAAGGATAATGAAATCCGTCCCAACCAACCACATCAAAAGGATGATTAGCATGTATATATTCCCAAAGCACACCTTGTTTTTTTGAGATGACTTTAAATTCTCCTTTTTCGTCATGTGTTGTTAAATTTTTCGGTAATCTGAAATCACGCTCACAAAATGGCGAATGCTCTAAAAATTGACCAAAATTATTTCGGTATCTTGAAGGCGAAAGTATTGGACTAAATGATTCTATATATAATATTCTGTTATCTTCTGTATCAAAATCTATTTGATAAGTTGTTCCTCTTGGAATAATAAGATAATCGCCATATTTAAAATCAATATTCCCATACATGGTTCGTAATGTTCCTGAACCAATGTGAATGAAGAGCATTTCGTCAGCATCAGAATTTCTGTAAAAATAATTTTTTGAAAATTCTTTTGGTGTAGCCAAGCCAATATGTAAATCTTTATTAGTGAATAATGTTTTCCTGCTGTCTAAAAAATCTTTTTCTGGCTTTAATGAAAAACCTTTAAAACTCAAGGCTTTCATGTTTTTATCTATTGCAATTTTTGGAGATACATCTGCTCCTCTTTTAATTTCACTAACTACAGTTGGTGAATGCAAATGATAAATTAATGAGGACATTCCTGCAAATCCTGCAGTTCCAAATAATTCTTCTTGGTATAAACTACCATCTTCTTTTTTAAAGGTAGTATGTCTTTTTGGTGGAATTTTTCCAAGTGTGTGATATCGAGGCATAATTTTTTAAATTAAATGATTGAAAAATTAAATGATTAAAAAATCAAAATACCTCTATTCTGGATTCCTTTTAATTAAATGATAATTAAGATAGATTAATATGTCTTGCCAAAATGGTTTCATAATAAAACAAATATACATATTATTTTGAATGTTCTTGAGTTACTTCAATTACTTTTTCTATTTGAGGTGCATAGCGTTTAATAGTTGCTTCAACTCCATTAGTGAGTGTCATTTGATTTACAGAACAACTTGTACATGCTCCTTCTAACTGAACTCTTACAATATTATTTTTAATATTTACAAGTGAAATATTTCCTCCATCAGACAATAAAAAGGGTCTGATTTCTTCTAAGGCTTTTTCAACATTACTTTGTGTTTCTTGTGCTGTCATTTCTTGTTATTTGGTGCTACAACCACTCATTGTTGTTATTCTTACTACTTCTGTTGGAGGTAAATCAGAATTTCTTTTTACCAATTCAGAAAGCACATTTTTAGTAATATTTGTAAATATTTCTTCTAACTCTGTTCCGTCTTGTAATGCCACAGGACTTCCAAAATCTCCTGATTCTCTAATGCTTTGTACCAATGGTACTTCTCCCAAAAATTTAGTATCTAAATCTATTGCTAAATTCTTTGCACCATCTTTTCCAAAGATATAATATTTATTGTCAGGCAATTCAGCAGGAGTAAAATAACTCATATTCTCAACAATACCGAGTACAGGAACGTTGATGTTTTCTTGCTGAAACATTGCAACGCCTTTTTTAGCATCAGCCAAAGCAATGTTTTGAGGAGTACTTACAATTACTGCTCCAGTTAGAGGTAATGCCTGCACGATTGATAAATGTACATCTCCAGTTCCAGGAGGTAAATCGATAATCAAAAAATCTAATTCTCCCCAATCTGCGTCAAAAATCATTTGGTTTAGTGCCTTTGATGCCATTGGTCCACGCCATATTACTGCTTGGTTTGATTGTGTAAAAAATCCGAGAGAAAGAATTTTAACACCATAATTTTCTACAGGTTTCATCTTAGATCTTCCATCTATAGTTGTTGAGCGAGGTTTTGCATTAGCAACATCAAACATTAAATGTGTTGATGGACCATAAACATCGGCATCTAAAATACCAACGGCAAATCCGATTTTTGATAACGAAACAGCTAAATTTGAAGTGATTGTAGATTTTCCTACTCCTCCTTTTCCTGAAGCAACAGCAATAATATTTTTAACTCCTGGAATTTCTCTTCCTTTTTTTTGATTTACAGGTTTTTTTGGAACTACAACGGTTACATTTACCTTAATATCTGCTTTTGGATGTACTTTTTCATGAATTATCTTTATGATTTCAACTTCTACACGTTTTTTTGCTTGCAAAGAAGGATTCCCTATTTCTACATCAAGAATTACTTCTTTATCAAAAATAACAATGTTTTTTACTGAATTACTTTCTACTAAACTTTTCCCTTCTCCAGGAGCAGTAATGTTTTCAAGTGCTGCTAATATATCTTTTTTGAGGATGCTCACGCTTTTCTAAATTAAAATGATTCTAAACAACAAATATACTGTTATTTTTGATTTTCGATGACGATTTTCAAAAGGATGATTTATAAATTTAATTCCTCAGAAGGGTTCCAAAAAACCGTCTCAAAATCTTGAATTTGGTTGTCAACAACCTTAATTCCTTCACTTTCGAGTAGTTGTTGCATTAAATTTGTTCCATCAAAATGCATTTTGCCAGTCAAAAGACCTTTCCTGTTTACAACTCTATGTGCTGGAACAGTATCATCATTATGTGAAGCATTCATAGCCCAACCAACCATTCTTGCAGAACGTGCAGCGCCTATATATGTTGCAATTGCACCATAACTTGTAACTCTTCCTAAAGGTATAAGACGTGCAACGGCATACGATTTTTCGAAGAAATTATCGTTGGTTCTTTCCATTGATTAAAAATACAAGTTTTATACTAATAATTCAATCGAAATTTGATATAAGTAATCGCTTTGTTAGTTTCTAAATACTGACTTTCATAAAAAGTTTGCGTTTCAATCACTTCTTTTGGAGAGTGTTGCTTGTTATTATACACATCATGATGCGCATATATAACTTCATGATTTTCGCCGTGCAAAATTCCTAAAGTATAGCCATGCATAAACTCACTATCGGTTTTTAAGTGAATAATCCCATTTGGCTTCAAAATAGCATGGTATTTTTTTAGAAATTCTTGATTCATTAATCGGTGCTTTGTTCGTGTATATTTTATTTGAGGATCAGGAAATGTAATCCAAACTTCATCGATTTCATTCTCTTCAAAACACGAGTTAATAAGTTCAATTTGAGTGCGTAGAAAACCTGCATTTGATATATTTTCTTCTAAAGCTGTCTTTGCACCTCGCCAAAAACGTGCACCTTTAATATCTACACCAATAAAATTTTTGTCAGGATTTTTTTTTGCCAATGCAAGTGTATACTCACCTTTTCCACAGCCTAATTCAAGTACAATAGGATTATCATTCTTAAAAAAAGTATTCCATTTTCCTTTTAAAAAGAAATTGTTTGATAAGATATCTTCACGAGTTGGCTGAACAACATTAGAGAAAGTATCATTTTCGCGAAATCGCTTTAATTTGTTTTTACTTCCCACGAAAAAGAGATTTTAATAAAATATGAAGAGATTGGAACTATTCTGTTCCTTCATTTTTAAATTTTTTCAATTGTCCCATCCAGTAAACAATTGCAACCATACAGATGACAGCAAGAATCCAACTAAAAGTGTTTTGCACCCACCAATTTGAAACATCGTTACGCAACCATTCAAATGGTAGAAATCCAATATTTGTGAAAAAATCACCAATAACTCTAAAAATATTGTTTGCAATCATAATTAATTGTATTTACACTGCAAATGTATAAAAACTCATGATGACTGCAAATTTTTTTTATGACTTAAGTTAAATTAGCAAATGTAACTTTTTAAGATTCATTTAGCATATCTATTTTTATCAATATTGGAATTTAAAAAAGTATAAAAATTTGATAATTATTGCGTATTGTAGAATTTTATTTATCGGTTTTGTATAAGATTTGTGCGGCTTAAAATCCGTAGGATTTTCAGCCTATTACAAATGTTTGTTGGTTGTTTTGGTTTTCAATTTTTCTTTAAATATAGCATAAAACTTATACGTTGTTAGCAAACGTTTTAATTTCTATCCTCAATTATATTTTCAATATTTCCGTTATCAATTTTGACTTCATCTTTTTCAGACAGAATTGCAAGTTTTACTGTCTCCAGAATTTCTCCGTGTGTTTGATTAAATAATTTATTCAATGCATTTTCGGGAAAGTCAGATGTTTTATTTTTTATGGCGAGTTTAATGATTTCACGACTTCTCGTGCTATCACAGATTTCCATTAACATCATAGCCATACTTATTGAATCATACTTTTTCCAATATGACTCTTCCTTTAAATAAAATTTTTCTCGTGCTTTTGAATAATATTTTTGAGCCTCTTTATTATTCTCCGATATTTCTAGGATTAAGGCTCTTTGAGCAAGATAATAATACGATTCAGGATTTTCGTTTATTAACTTTTTATTGATTTCAAGTTCATTGCCAAACTTTTCGTTTTCAGTCAACTTGGTTGTCTTTTCTTTTTGACAACTTATTGTGATAATTAATGTTAATATTAGAAGTTTAATTTTCATTCGTAATGTTTGCTAATGTTAAGATAAAGTTTCGTTTTAATGAACTTTATCTTACGATATGTAAAGTTAGTTCAAATAATTGAGAAAGTCAAGTTTTATCAATTCTAAAATTTTATTGAGATAAAGTTGCATTTGCTAATTGAACTTAAAATTTACTAGCAAAACTGTACAAACTAACAAGCAAAGACTTGCTTTTTACTTATATCAAATAAAAGAGGTGATAGTACTTCAAATAAACAACTTTAAACCAGCTAAAAATTTAGAATTCACATAAATTTTAAAATAGGTTTTCTCTAAAAATCGCTTATGTCAACTTTTTTGGACTGATTTTATATTCTTGTGCAACGATTACCCGTGTTGTAACCAGTACTTTTCCTAACTATCTTTTTATTCGAGGTGTTGTTGTTAGAATAGTAAAATAATCAATACTATTTAAGATTTTAAACAACTTCGAATATTACAAAAATGTCCAATAATTGATGTTGAGAATAGAAACATTCCATATTCAAAAATTTCGGCACGTTCTTCGAGCAATATGGATATCACAAAACCAGTAAAAACAATCCATAAAAACAGATTAATTCCTTTGGTGAAATTTCATTTTGTAGCTTTATAAATGGAAATAAATGCTGTCAAAACAAAGCCAAAAGCAATAATTGGATTACTCAGAAAACCAATTCCCATAGCTAAAAATGTAGGAACTGCAAGGCAATGGACGATACAGAGAATAGAACTAATAACCCCTAATTTATCTGCCCAATATATTTTTTTGTTTGTATCATTTATTAAATGTTTTATTGTATTCTAGGTATTTTGTTTTATCGACTTTAACGGCATTCCAAATGTCCAAAACCATTATTTCAATGCGTTTATCAACCAAATTTTGAATATCATTTCTATACGTTTGGTAATCGTCGTAATGTGTTTCAGATAAATGATTGAATTTATTTTGAAAATAGGTCAAAGGATTAAACCAATAGGTTTTAGAAATAAATTCATTTTTAGACTGGCTATCGTCTTCTATATTGGCAGTAGCATTTTTCATTACAATATTAATTAACGCTTCCATAGAATTTCGTCGTGCTCTTTTAATACTAATGCTATCTTTTGCTATTTCCGTTTGTTTTAAACTTGGGTATAAATCAAAAAGTTGCTTATCGATTATTTGGCTTTCTTGTTTATAGATGTCGGCTGTTTTGTCTCTTTTAGTGTCTATAATGTCAATCATTAAATTAGTTGGTTTTTCAATAGATATCCATTGTTGTATGGCAGCAGGAATAATAAATGCAAAAAGTAACCAAATTCCTATCATTTGTAAAGTATTTGAAATTGTATTTTCCCCATATTTCAGAATTAAAAAATAAATGACTGTCCAAAATATAAGATAAACTGCTACCCAAATAAAAATATTCCAAAACGTTGTATCTGTTTCAAAAACATTGGTAAGCATAGCTCCATAAACTAATAAACCAAACAATATCGACAAAAGTAGTATAACGTAAAACGCAGTTCGTGATAGTATCCACCAATTTTTAGCCCCTGTTTGTACAAATACGAGTGGTAAAAAACCTTGCTCTGCTTCTAAACCTTTTATATTGTATAATAAAATCAGTAATAAAAGCGGTAATAGAAATAGGACTACAAATGAAAAATCTAATGTACCTGACTGAATACGCTCTGGATTGGCAATTTCTTTTGCCATATCTGAATCATAAGGACTACTTGATGTGCTAATTGCTTTATAGAACCCGTATTGTTCTGCTTGACCAATATTATAAACGATAGCTGGCGACGGTTTTTTATAATGGTAGGTTGGCGTATTCCAAATAGCCCAAAATGGCTTTGTATTATCTACCCAAGGTCTATCTTTTGGTCCTTTTTCTCCGTTTTCGAAATAAGAGACTATAATTTCTTTTTTGGTTTCTGCTTCTTTAGTTATCCTTTCGATTTCGGCATTTTGCTTTTCATATAAATCTGCTCCATTTTGTAAACCATAAATACTTGCAATGATAAAAAGTATTAGTGCTACAATTTTAAAAGGACTACGGACAAAATGTTTATATTCGTATAAAAATATGTTTAAAGGTCTCATCCGTTTTCAATTTTTTTAGTTCCGAAATGAATAAGTATTATAACCAGCACTGACCAAAAAGCTAGTAATACCAAGTCTAATAGATAGTTTGGTAAAACTTTGGAAAGCTTAGTGGGTTTATAATCAAAGTCAGGAACAGATTTAAAAAATCCGTTATCTTCTTTCCAACCCCAATCTCCTGTTTTAGAACCTCCGAAGGTTTGCTTATCGTTCAACATTTTAATAAAAACACGTCTATAATTTTCTACTTGCAACAAAAATTCTTGATGATGTAAGTTGTCACTAGCCATAAAACCCATACTGGTGTTTTGTAATGAGATAAATGGATTAACAATTCCTCCTAATTGAAAGCTTTGCTTTTGTTCACGAAGAATCTTACGATTATTCCCAAAATGCTTGTCCCAAACACTATTTCCGTATTCTTCATCGGCTTGCATACGTATACCATCAAAATTTATGGGTAGTTGCGATAAGTCATCTACATCATACTCTTTAAGTACTTTTTCTTTTAATGCTAAGCCTCTTTTGTCTCTTGGGTTGTGACCGTCTATACCTGCAGAGCGGTCTTCTTTCATTGCGGTTTGAAATTGGTTTCTACTAGGAAGTGGATGCCATTTTTCTGCAGAACTCATTAAAATATTGGGTAAAAAAATCGTCCAAATTATCCAAATACCTAACATTGAAGTTAAAGCAAGTGTCGCGTTTTGCCATCGAGCAGAAAAGAAAACAGTAAGTCCACTAATAGTAAAATAGTATAAGGCGTAGGATAAAAAGAACAATCCTGTTCTGGTTAAAATTTCAGAAGTGATACTTTTAAGATTTAAAATGCCATAAACCACAACAACAAAGCTTAATAGCAACAAACTATACAGCCAAACAGAAAGGGTTTTAGATAAAATAATTTGTAATGGTTTTGCACCTTGTAGTATGAGTAATTTTAGTCTTCCGCTTTGTTTTTCGCTACTAACTGAATTAAAGGCTAAAAAAATGAGTAAAAGTGGAACTATATATTGTAGTAGAAGTGAAGACTTTAATTTTCCAAATCTTGAAATCGCCTGCATTTGCGATGCTTCAGAATGTATAATTTCATTTTGCACGTGTCCTTCAACACGAAGTACATTTCCTGTAACACTATTAACACCTTCATCTAAACTGCTCAATAAATTAGCAGGTTTAAACACATACGTGCCATAATGTGCTGCACTGTGAGGATTCATTTCGTCAATGCTTACCCATTGCTGACGTACATGGTCTTTAGCACTTTGATGTGTTTGTTCTTGCTTTTGTGTTTGATAATTTCCTAAAAAAACAGAGACTAACAAGATGGAAATAAAAGCAATGCTGATACCTAAAAAAATACGACTACGGACTAAAAATCGCCATTCGTTTTTGATGATTTGCAACATAACATTCTTATTAGTTTTGCATAAATTTTAAATACAAATTTTCGAGTTCATTAGCACTTACATCTTCACTATTTAGTTCTTTAACTAAAATTCCATTTTTAAGAATACCAATGTGATTACATACCTCACGTACACGAAAAATATCATGTGAAGCCATTAAAATAGTTGCACCTTCTGAAGCTAATTTTTTTAGAAGAATAGAAAGTTCATTACTCGCTAAAGGGTCTAAACCACTCGCAGGTTCATCTAATAAATAGACCTTTGCTTTTTTTGCGTAAGCAATAGCAATGCCTACTTTCTGTCTCATTCCTTTGGAATATCCACTTACTTTTTTGGTATGTTCCTTAGTTTCTAATCCGCAAATCGTTAGGTAGTTTTCAAGTTCATTTTTAGAATATTTTAATCCTGCTAACTTGCAGAAATAATCTAAATTTTCTGATCCAGATAAATAAGGATATAGATTTACATTTTCAGGAATATAGCCAATAAGTTTTCTAGTCTCTTTTGAATTATGGATAGAGTCTATATCATTGATACGTATCTTTCCAAAATCTGGATTAAGAAACCCCAATAACATATTTATAGTAGTAGATTTTCCTGCACCATTTGCACCCAAAAGTCCTAAAATCTGACCTTTATCGACTTCTAAATCTAAGTTTTGAATAGCGATATTTCCTTTAAATGACTTGCTAACGTTTTGTAATTGTATCATAAAAATAGCTTGTTAATGCAACCAAGTTGCGAAAATAGAAAATAAAATTTGCAATTGCAACACAGTTGCATTAATTTTGTCATTAATAAAAATTATTAGAAAAACAAAAGCTGTAACTATAGTACTCCAAATTTTTGAAGAGAGAAACGAAGCCAAATTAGTAGTGCGTCTCATAGAACTTTTAATGGAAAAGATGGTTTAAAGTGGTATGCTAAATGTGAGGGATGTTCTGCTAATCATCATTCGGACAAGCATCCACATTTCCAATGCACTAAATGCGATAAAGTCGAGTGTTTGTCTTTAGATATTAAAATTCCTACCATAAAAATCATAAAGTAGATTCTTCAGACATTCTCTTAATGGGGCAATGTGAAGTTTGTAGTTTGTGAGTATTGGTTACAACATATGGATAACCCTATTGTGGTTATATTTTATATTCTTGTCAACGATTACTTGTGTTAGCAAAAGTGCTTATAAATTACAATGTTCAGCTTTCTCTCTTTTTTCTTCTGTAAAACGAAAGGTAAATTCAAATTCTAGTTCACTGATTTCTTTTCTATTTTCATAGTTTTCAATTTCAGTTAAACCAAGTTCACACTCTGAATTATTACCATAAATAAAAACACGACTACCACTAATCTCTACAAATGGATCATAATTATTTATTAAAGGTTTTTTACCGTATTCATAAGCATTAAATAAGCGATTTAAAATTATTTCGGATGTTTAAATACCTAAGCTATTAAACAACTCTTTTAATTCCTTCATAGAAGGCCTAGGCGCATTAGGAGTTATGATATTTCCTTTTGGATCGATTAAAATGAATCTTGGAATCCCTTCTATCTTATAGTTTTTTATAAACTCAGATTTCCCTGCTTTGTCAGCTAATAATTGAATTCCCCCTAGTTTTTTTTCTTTAATCATCGTTTTCCATTTGTCATAATCTTTAGGTTTGTCTATAGAAAGACTTACAAACTCAATGTTTTTACCGTGGTAAGCTTTCTCTACTTCTTTTAAGTAAGGAATTTCAGCTAGACAAGGACGGCACCAAGTAGCCCAAACATCAATATAGACATACTTTCCTTTTAAATCATCTAAAGAAGTCTTTCCACCAGCATTGTTTTCATATGCTATAAATTTTGGAGAGGTTTTTCCTTTTCCTAAAGCAGTTTTTATGTAAGATGCCTTTTCTTGAAGACTTCCTAGATATTTCTTTAATCTGGCAAATCCTAATTTCTCGTTTGCAACAAAAGCAGTATCTAAACCAGATACTCCATCAAGGTTTTTCATGAAATCACTTTCAACAGTTTCTAATTTTGCAACGAAATTTTCTTTGCTCATCTCAAACATAGTTTTATTTGCAAGAAGAGCCTCTTGGTTTAATATTTTTTTAGCTAAATAGTTATTAGCCTCAGCACCACTTCCAGTATAAACAATAGTTTCATCAAACTGCTTCGTGTCTAAAGTTAAATGTACATCTTGACCATTTTTAAGGTAAAGATCAGTATCTTCTGTCCCATCGGATAACCAAAAACCACCAGTTACTACTTTTAAAGTATCACTAAAAGCACCATCAGTAGCAACAGTAATTCGCTTTTTAAAGTTTCCGTCTGTATCTGATATGACTAAGGAGTCAGAATTTTGATTTGTTATTTTTCCTGAAAACGTAACATAGTCCTTAGCCTCTTGTTTACAGGCAACTACTATTAAAGCAGCAATAGTCAAGTACATTAATTTTTTTATTTTCATAATTTTTTGTTTTAAAGGTTAATGTTCATTTTACATTTTTACTAACATATGTATAACCCTATTGTGGTTATATTTTATATTCTTGTGCAACGATTACTTGTGTTAGCAAAAGTGCTTATAAATTACAATGTTCAGCTTTCTCTCTTTTTTCTTCTGTAAAACGAAAGGTAAATTCAAATTCTAGTTCACTGATTTCTTTTCTATTTTCATAGTTTTCAATTTCAGTTAAACCAAGTTCACACTCTGAATTATTACCATAAATAAAAACACGACTACCACTAATCTCTACAAATGGATCATAATTATTTATTAAAGGTTTTTTACCGTATTCATAAGCATTAAATAAGCGATTTAAAATTATTTCGGATTAAATACCTAAGCTATCAAACAACTCTTTTAATTCCTTCATAGAAGGCCTAGGCGCATTATGAGTTATGATATTTCCTTTTGGATCGATTAAAATGAATCTTGGAATCTCTTCTATCCTATAGTTTTTTAAAAACTCAGATTTCCCTGTTGTTGTTCTGTCAGCTAATAATTGAATTCCCCCTAGTTTTTTTTCTTTAATCATCGTTTTCCATTTGTCATGATCTTTAGGTTCGTCTATAGAAAGACTTACAAACTCAATGTTTTTACCGTGGTAAGCTTTCTCTACTTCTTTTAAGTAAGGAATTTCAGCTAGACAAGGACGGCACCAAGTAGCCCAAATATCAATATAGACATACTTTCCTTTTAAATCATCTAAAGAAGTCTTTCCACCAGCATTGTTTTCATATGCTATAAATTTTGGAGAGGGTTTTCCTTTTCCTAAAACAGTTTTTATGTAAGATGCCTTTTCTTGAAGAATTCCTAGAAATCTCTTTAATCCGACAAATCCTAATTTCTCGCTTGCAACAAAAGCAGTATCTAAACCAGATACTCCATCAAGGTTTTTCATAAAATCACTTTCAATAGTTTCTAATTTTGCATCGAAATCTTCTTTGCTCATCTCAAGCAGAGTTTTATTTGTAAAAAGATCTCCTTGGTTTAATACTTTTTTAGCTAAATAGTTATTAGCCTCAGCACCACTTCCAGTATAAACAACAGTTTCATCAAACTGCTTCGTGTCTAAAGTTAAATGTACATCTTGACCATTTTTAAGGTAAAGATTAGTCTGTTCTTTCCCATCTTGTAACCAAAAACCACCAGTTACTACTTTTAAAGTATCACTAAAAGTACCATCAGCAGCAACAGTAATTCGCTTTTTAAAGGTTCCGAATCCTATGAGTAAGGAGTCAGAATTTTGATTTGTTATTTTTCCTGAAAACGTAACATAGTCCTTAGCCTCTTGTTTACAGGCAACTACTATTAAAGTAGCAATAGTCAAGTACATTAATTTTTTCATTTTCATAATTTTTTGTTTTAAAGGTTTAAAGGTTAATGTTCAAAGGTTAATGTTCATTTTATATTTTTACTAACATACGTATAACCTATTGTGGTTATATTTTATACGTCCGCAAATGTACAATTAATTTCTATTAATTCAAGTACTGTTTAATTTATTTTTTAGATGTACAATTATATTACGAATAAGGCAAAAAATAGAAGCTTATTACAGGGCAAACTCACACTTTATATTTCAAGAAAGTTATCTTGCTGAATATAAAGAGGTTATTATTTTTCAAATTCTTGATTTTAGAAATCTTACATTTTTAACACATTAATTATCAGCAAAATTTAAAAAGGTATGAGTTTGCCCTGGGTTTATTATGATATGGCATATCTGTCTTTGCAAGAAGAACAAAGATATAATTTTAAAAACAACTTTTCTATTTTCTATTCTCAATAAACGTATCCATCTTTTCTTGAGGAATAAACCCTTTTGAAACAAGTGCCAATCCTAATATTATTAATATAATTCCTATTCCTCGTTTTATTTTAAGGATTACGTTTGGTGTGAGTTTTTCCCGTAGTTGTTTTGCAAGGACGATTTTACCAATATCAGTAATGAAATATGAAATAAGAATAGCGGCAAAAAACCAAAAAATTCGGAATTCATCCATATCGAGTGACGGACCAATCCCAACAATAAGCAATAGCCAAAAAGTAAGCACTCCAACATTGATAAAATTCAAGAAAAACCCTTTTATAAACAATCCAAAATAATTATTTTTTTTAGGGAGTTCATCGAGTTCTTTTATAGTAGTTTTTGTTACTTTTTTTTGAAGAAAAGTTCCTAATCCATAAACAAAAAGAATTCCGCCACCAATAAAAAAAAGGTTAGGATCATCTTTGATTTTTAGCAATATTTGATGACTTCCATAATAAGCAAATAAAATAAAAACAATATCGGCTAAAATAACTCCTAAATCAAATAGTATTGCAGCCCTTACACCTTTTAAGATACTTGTTTGAATAAGCACAAAAAAGACAGGTCCAATCATAAATGCGAGTCCGAAACCAATAGGAATTGCTTTGAGAATATCTTCCATTATTTGTTATACATCATCAAAATCAATAGTAATTTTTGCGGTTGTTGGGTATGCTTGACATGCCAAAATCAATCCTTCTTCTAGTTCATCATCAGTTAAAATTTCGTTTTTCATCATTGTTGCCGCCCCTTCTGTAACACGACAGAGACAACTACTACAAACGCCTCCTTGACAAGAATATGGAGCATCCAAATTTTTATTTAAAGCAACTTCTAAAATGTTTTTCTTTTGCGACATTACAAAAGTCGTTTCATCTTCATCAAGCACAACTGTTATTTCGGTATTTCCTTCAAGAAGGTCAGTTTTTTCATCATTTTCATTATCTAAAGGTACAGAAAATAACTCATAATGTATATTTTCTTTACTGATATTGTTACTAATAAGCGTTTCAGTAACTTCTTTAATCATACTTTCAGGACCACACAAAAAGGCTTCGTCAAAAGAAGTGTTTTTATACTTATTTTTTAGAAAATAATTTACATTTCCAGTATCACATCGACCAAAAAGTGTGTCATCAGCATTTTCTTGACTGTAGATATAATGAACATTTAAATTGCTATTGTTTTTTGCTAAAGCATCTAATTCTGACTTAAAAATAGTTTCTTTTGCTGATTTATTTCCGTAAATCAATGTAAAATTACAAGCGGTTTTTAAAGCAGATTTTAACATTGCCATTACAGGAGTTATTCCACTTCCTGCAGCAAATGCAATATAGTTTTTATTTGGTTGAGGTTCTAAAATGAATCTCCCTTCAGGTTTGGAAACCTCTAAAATAGCACCTTCTTTTAAAATCGTTGTTGCATAGATTGAAAATGCACCGTTTTTTACTGCTTTTACTGCAACCTTAAATTCGTTGTTATTTGGTTCAGAGCATATAGAATAGGCTCTTCGAACTTCTTTTCCATTCAGTGCTTTTTTGATAGTTATGTATTGTCCTGCAATAAATTTAAAATCTGATTTTAAATTTTCTGGGACATCAAACGTAATAGAAACAGCACTTTCAGTTTCTTTTTTGATGTTTTTTATAGTGAGTTTGTGAAATTGCGCCATTAAAATATATATTTACACTGCAAAAGTAAGAAACGAATAATACAATTTTGTAACAAATTCATAACTTTGCCTACTAATTAAAAGAAATTAACAACAACTAAGATAATTAAACACTTTTTAAGCCTTGAATGGGAACAGTTTTTCCGTTCTGCACATTGGCAAAAAAGCAGGTCTTATTAAAAACATCAATGCTTTAGAAATTCTAAAAGACAAAGCCTTGGATTGGTTGGAAATAATGGCACAGGAAAAACATTTTTTTAATTTACTATTAGATTTAACCCAACCAACAACAGGAACTATTACTTCAAACAACATTCAAGTTGATCTAAGTGAAGATTGGAAATCCAGAAGTGATAATTTTAGATGAGCCTTTTGCAAATTTGGATTCAACAACACAAATTAGATTAAAAAAGATGCTAAAAGAATTGGTTGATAACAAAGATGTTACAGTACTGATTTCAAGCCACGATTTAGGACATGTAACTGAAGTTTGTGAGCAGTATTGTTGTGCTTGACAAAGGATGTTGTTAAACATTTGAAGCAACTTTAAAAGAATTGGAAGCACATTTTGCGTTGTAAGAAACCTAATAAACCAGCAACAAAACAACATATTCTGAATTAATTTGTATTTTTACAGCCCTTTAACAATATATACAAGGGAATTTAGTTAAAAACGAATACAAATTATATTCAAATTTGAAAAAGATACTAAATACATATATTCTTTTGTTTGTAGTACTGTTTGCTATCAGTTGCTCTACAAAAAAAGATGCTTTTCTAAATCGAGGTTTCCATTCGGTAAACACAAAATTTAATGTGCTTTATAATGGTGATATTGCACTTCAAAAAGGACTTAAAGAACTCAATTCAAGATACAAAGATGATTATTGGAAACGACTTCCGATAGAACCGTTGAAGGTCGAAGAATTAGCAATTCCTGGAATAGATGTAAAAGGCGACAATTCTAATGAATCTTTTGAAAAAGCAGAAGAAAAAGCAGTAAAAGCAGTTCAAAAACACTCCATGAATATTGTGGGAAAAGAACGTAATAATCAAATTGATGATGCATATTTATTATTAGGAAAGTCACGTTATTATTCACAACGATTTGTTCCTGCGCTCGAAGCATTTAACTATGTCTTAGAAAAATATCCAACAGCAGATTTAATTCACGAAACAAGAATTTGGAAAGCAAAATCTCAGTTGAGATTAAATAATGAAGAGCAAGCACTTCAATTATTGCAGTTTATGCTAAAAAAAGAAGACCTTCTTGAAGATGATATTCTTGAAAAGGCACATACAGCAATTGCAATGGTTTATACAGAATTAGACAGTACAGATTTGGTTGTACATCATCTAAAAAAAGCAATAATTACTGATAACAATAAAGAACAAAGAGCACGAAACCTATTTATTTTAGGGCAATTATATCGTGAGCGAAACGATATTGATTCTTCTCAAACAGCATTTCAGCAAGTGATAGAGATGAAGAAAATTCCGTATAAATACAGAATTCATTCACAAATAGAAAAAGCGAAAAACATATCAGATAGTACAGACACAAAAGCACTTATCGAAACATTAGATAAGTTAATCAAGGATAGAGACAATCGCCCTTATTTAGATGAATTGCATTATCAAATAGGATTGGTACATAATAAATTGGGAAGAACTGCCATTGCAGAAGAGCATTTTATAAAATCTGTTCATACAAGAAGTGCAAAACAATTTCAGCAGGTACTTTCTTATGAAGAATTAGGAAATATATATTTTGACAAAGCAAAGTTTTTAGATGCTGGAGCATATTATGACAGTGTGCTTTCGATTCCTGTAGCGAACAAAAACACAAAACGATTACGCAGATTAAAAAGAAAACGTGAGAACCTACAAGAAGTTATTTCGTTTGAAGAAACTTCTCAAAAAACAGACAGTATTTTAAATATTGTTGCAATGAGTAAAGACGAGCAAACAGCATTTTTTCAATCACATATTGATGCTTTAAAAGAGGCAGAAGAAAAAGCCAATCAAGAAATATTAAATGCAGGTTTTGGGTCGTTTGACGACACCAAAAACCAAGCGAATGGATCTGGAAAATGGTATTTTTATAATACACAAGTTGTAGGTTTTGGAGCACAAGAATTTCAACGAGTTTGGGGGAATAGACCTCTCGAAGATAATTGGCGTTTGTCTGATAAATCTGTTTTTAGAGCTGATGAAGAAGAGGAGAACGCAGAAGTTGCTACTGACGACGTAATTGAAGATTCAAAAAAGTATGAAATTGGATCTTATTTAGAAAGAATACCAACAGAAAAAAGGGTTATAGATAGTATAAAATCAGTTAGGAATGATGCGTATTATAATTTAGGATTGATTTATAAAGAACAGTTTAAAGTATATAAATTAGCGATTGATAAATTAGAAAAACTCCTTACTTTTTCTCCTGACAAAAAATTAATTCTTCCAACCAAATACCATTTATACAAATCATATTTAGCGATGAATTCCCCAAAGGCACCAAGCTACAAAAAAGACATTACAACCAATTATGCTGATTCAAAATACGCAAAACTTATTTTAAATCCGCAGTCAATAATTGCTGAGGCAAATGATGAAAACTCTCCAGAAAACACATACAAAAAAGTGTATTACGAGTTTGAAGATAAAAAATATTACGAAGTAATTTCTAAAACTGATAAAGCGATTATTAAATATGAAGATTTGCCAATCTTACCTAAATTTGAACTATTAAGAGCATACGCTATTGGTAAAAAAGAGGGAATTGAGGCATTTAAAACAGCATTAGAATTTGTAAAATTAAATTATTCAAACACCGAAGAAGGAAAAAAAGCCGCGCAAGTTATAGAAACAATAAGCGCACAATAAGTAAACTAACCATAAATACCTTTATAATTATGTTTTCAGAGAAAAAAAAGAATTCAAATCAAGTTTTAGAACGAAATATTATAGCAAAAAACACTTCAATTGTAGGAGATATAATTTCAGAAGGAGACTTTAGAATTGATGGAATCGTTGAAGGAACGATCAAAACAACAGGAAGAGTTGTTATTGGCAGTCAAGGCACCGTAAAAGGAACGATAGAATGCACAAATGCAGATATTGAAGGAATGTTTTCTGGAAAATTAGTTGTTAGCAAATTATTATCTTTAAAAGCAACAGCTAAAATTGAAGGAGAAGTCTTTATAAACAAACTTTCGGTTGAGCTAAACGCAGCATTCAACGCAACATGTAATATGAAAACAGGCGTAAAAGAATTGAAGACTAATGGAAGAGCAAAAGCCGAAAAAACCGCTTAATAAATTTTTACAATTTTCGAGCATGGTTTTTCAGATGATTGCAGTAATTGTAGCAGGAACTTATATTGGGACGAAACTTGATCAAAGATACCCGAATAATCACCAAATTTTTACGGTAATTCTGTCCATTGTCTTTGTGTCGGCATATATGTTTTTAATTATCAAAAAAATAATAAAAAACTTACAGAATGACGAATAACGATTTTATGCTATTAAATGTAAAAAAGACAGGATTACAACTTTTCCTTTTTACAACGATTTTATTCTTACTACATTTATTTATTAATAAAAAGTATTTTTTTTCAATTGAATTTTATTTTGACCTTTGGAAAATTTATGCTTTTCATTTTATTACCGTTGCAACGGTAATTTTAATTTTAACAAGGCAGAGCATAATAAAACCAAAATCAACATTTTATATTTTTATTGTGCTTAGCGTGTTGAAAATGCTTGCCGCACTATTGTTTTTATCACCTCTTTTTTATAATAAAGAGTTAAAACCAATTCCTTCAGTATTTAGTTTTTTCATTCCATATTTTTCATTTTTGATCTTTGAATCTGTGATAGCGGTTCGTGTTTTAAACCCAAAAAAATGATTGTTTTCTGTTGTTTTTTATAATATCAAAATTACTGATAATTAGTGTTTTTTTTCATAATAAAATTAGTACCTTTGCAGTCGAAAATTAGGACAAAAAAAGTTATTAAAATTTGACACTTATGAGAGTAAGAAAATATATTGAAAAGATATTACTTATTTTAGTATTATTAATTTCGTTTTCAGGAACTATTCTTGCCCAAGAAACTCCTCACACTCAAATTGTAGAAGAAGTTGAGGTCGAAGAAAAACTCGATATTACTGGGATGATACTTCATCACGTCGGGGATTCTCATAATTTTCATGTATATGGGAGTAATGAAGATCACTTTCCAAAAGCCCTTTCAATTCCGTTGCCAATAATTTTATGGACAGAAAACGGATTTGTTTCCTTTATGTCGAGTGAATTTCAACATGACGAAGAAGGTAAAATAATTGTTGAAAAAAAAGGTCAAAAATTTACTATGTATCACGGTAAGATATATTATGCTAATGAGACAGTAAACAGCCATGGAGAATATGTGAGTGTTGATGAAGAGCATCACGTAATAAATAAAAGAATGCTTGACTTTTCAATCACTAAAAATGTATTCACCCTGTTTCTTTCTTTGATTGTTTTGTTACTCATATTTATATTCTCGGCAAGATCGTATAAGAAATCAGAAAACAATTTGCCTTCTGGAATTGCTAAATTTACTGAACCACTAATTTTATTTGTAAAAGACGATATTGCAATACCGAATATTGGTGAAAAAAAATACAAACGGTTTTTACCATATTTATTAACAATATTTTTCTTTATATGGTTGAACAATATTTTTGGACTTATACCATTTTTTCCATTCAGTGCAAACTTAACGGGAAATATAGCTTTCACGATTACCTTAGCAGTAATTACTTTTATAATTACTAATGTAAATGGAAATAAAAATTATTGGAAGCATATTTTTTGGATGCCAGGAGTTCCGGTGCCTATGAAAATATTTCTGGCTCCTATTGAATTGATAGGTGTTATAACCAAGCCAGTTTCGTTATTTATCCGTCTTTTTGCTAATATTACTGCAGGACATATTGTGGTTTTAGCCTTAATAAGTTTAATCTTTGTATTTAAAAATATGTATGGAGATATAGCAGGGTATATTGCAGCTCCAGTGTCTATAGCGTTTGTAGTTATGATAAGTCTTATTGAGATATTAGTAGTAGCGATACAAGCTTATATATTTACAATATTATCAGCACTTTATATTGGGATGGCAACTGCGGAACATGAAGAACATTAATAAGAGAACACGTTTAATTTAATTATATATAAAAAGTATGGAATCATTAGTAACAATTGCAGCAGTAGGAGCAGGTTTAGCAACTATCGGAGCCGGTATCGGTATTGGTAGAATTGGTGGATCAGCGATGGATGCTGTTGCAAGACAACCTGAAATGTATGGAAAAATACAAGCACTTGCTTTAATAATGGCAGCGTTTGTTGAAGCAATTGCATTGTTTGCGATTGTAATTGCATTTATCAAAGGGTAATCAAATCATTAATTAAGGTGCAACGGTTGGTTGCACCTTAATTACAGTTATTTTAAAATTAAATTTAAAAATTATGTTAACACCTGAAATAGGATTAATTGTTTGGACAACAATAGCTTTTGGAGTATTGTTTTTTATTTTGAGCAAATATGCTTGGAAACCGATTCTTAATTCAGTTAATGAAAGAGAGCAAGGAATTAAAAACGCATTAGCATCAGCAGAAGAAGCGCGTAAAGAAATGCAAAACTTAAATGCAGATAATGAGCGTATTTTAAAAGAAGCTCGTGCAGAACGAGAAGGAATGATGAAAGAAGCTCGTGAAATAAAAGAAGCAATGATTACTGAAGCGAAGGATGAAGCAAAATCTGAAGCAACTAAAATCATGTCTCAAGCACAAGCAGCAATACAATCAGAAAAACAAGCAGCAATTGCAGACATTAAAAGTCAAGTTGCAGAATTATCAGTTGGTATTGCAGAAAAAGTTGTGAGAAAAGAATTGGCTAACGATAAAGATCAATCGCAATTAATAGCGCAATTATTAAAAGAAGTTACAATCAGCTAAAAAAATAGCAATGAGTAATAATAGAGTAGCAATACGATACGCAAAAGCAACTTTAGAATTGTCTGAAGAACAAAACTCTTCAGACGAAACGTACAGCAACATGCAATTAATTGAAGCAACCGTTACCACAAGTGATGAGTTGCAAACTGTTTTAAACAGTTCAATTATAAAATCAGATGTAAAGAAAAACGCATTATTAGCTATTTTTGATGGAAAATTAAATGCTATTTCTAAAGGAATGATGGCTATTTTAGTTACCAATAAAAGAATTGCAGAATTTGGTGCTGTTGCATCACAATACATTGTACTATACGATGCGATGAAAGGAAAGCAAATTGCTAAAGTAACAACAGCAATCCCTTTAACTGCTGATTTAAAAACAGCAGTACTATCAAAAGTAAAAGAATTAACAGGAAAAGAAGCAATACTTGAAAATACTATAAATCCAGATATTTTAGGAGGATTTATTTTACGTGTTGGAGATATACAATATGACGCAAGTATTTCAAACAAGTTAAATGTTATCAAAAGACAGTTTAGCGCATAATAAGTAAGAATAGCAGTTTTAAAAAATAAATAAATGGCATCAATAAAACCAGCTGAAGTATCAGCAATTTTAAAGCAACAATTATCAGGATTTGACGGAAGCGCATCTCTTGATGAAGTAGGAACAGTATTAGAAATCGGTGATGGTATCGCACGTGTTTATGGTCTTGCAAATGTTCAATACGGTGAGTTAGTTCAATTTGAAAACGGACTGGAAGGAATCGTTTTGAATCTTGAAGAAGACAATGTAGGAGTTGTATTGTTAGGATCATATTTAGACGTTAAAGAAGGGTCAACAGTAAAACGTACGGAGCGTATAGCCTCATTAAATGTTGGTGAAGGGATTGTTGGTCGTGTTGTAAATACACTAGGTCAACCAATTGATGGTAAAGGACCAATTCAAGGAGAAACTTTTGAAATGCCATTAGAACGTAAAGCTCCTGGAGTTATATACCGTGAGCCAGTTACCGAGCCTTTGCAAACAGGAATTAAAGCAATTGATGCAATGATTCCAGTTGGTAGAGGACAACGTGAGTTGATTATTGGTGACCGTCAAACAGGAAAATCTACTGTTGCGATTGATACTATTATCAACCAAAAAGAATTTTATGATGCAGGTGAGCCTGTTTTTTGTATCTATGTAGCAATTGGTCAAAAAGCATCTACTGTTGCAGGAATTGTAGCATTATTTGAAGAAAAAGGAGCATTAGCATACACAACAATTGTTGCAGCTAATGCATCTGATCCAGCGCCAATGCAAGTATATGCACCAATGGCTGGAGCAGCAATTGGAGAATATTTTAGAGATACTGGTCGTCCAGCATTAATTGTTTTTGATGATTTATCAAAACAAGCAGTTGCATACCGTGAAGTATCATTATTATTAAGAAGACCTCCAGGACGTGAGGCATATCCAGGAGATGTATTTTATCTTCACTCTCGTTTATTAGAGCGTTCTGCAAAGGTAATCAACGATGATAAGATTGCTTCTGAGATGAATGACGTTCCTGATTCATTAAGAGGAAAAATAAAAGGAGGAGGATCATTAACTGCATTGCCAATTATTGAAACGCAAGCAGGAGATGTATCAGCATATATTCCAACAAACGTAATTTCAATTACTGATGGGCAAATTTTCTTAGACGGAGATTTATTTAATTCAGGTGTTCGTCCAGCAATTAATGTAGGTATTTCTGTATCTCGTGTTGGAGGAAATGCACAGATTAAATCAATGAAAAAAGTGTCAGGAACATTAAAATTAGATCAAGCACAATACCGTGAATTAGAAGCGTTTGCGAAGTTTGGTTCTGATTTAGATGCAGCAACTATGAATGTAATCTCCAAAGGACAACGTAATGTTGAAGTCTTGAAACAAGCACAAGCAAGCCCTTTAACAGTTGAAAATCAAGCAGCAATTATTTATGCAGGATCTAAAAACTTGTTAAAAGATGTTCCTGTGAATAAAGTAAAAGAATTTGAAGCAAACTATTTAGAGTATTTAAATCTAAAGCATAGAGATACTTTAGATACATTAAAAGCAGGAAAATTAACTGACGATGTTACTGATGTGTTAACTACTGCAGCGAAAGAAATCTCAGCACAGTATGTATAGTTAATTAGGAATTAGTCTTCAGTTATATCAGTCCACAGTTAGCAGTAAAAAGCAGACTGAATACTGAAAACTGTTTACTGAAAACTTAAAGGAATGGCAAATTTAAAAGAAATACGTAACAGAATTACATCTATCGGCTCAACAATGCAGATTACAAGTGCCATGAAAATGGTATCTGCTGCAAAGTTAAAAAAGGCGCAAGATGCAATTACTCAAATGCGTCCCTATGCTGAAAAGTTGACTGAACTTTTACAGAGTTTAAGTGCAAGTTTAGATGCGAATGCTGGAGGAACCTTTGCTGAAGAACGTGAAGTCTCAAAAGTATTGCTAGTTGCAATTACTTCAAACAGAGGTTTGTGTGGAGGTTTTAACTCATCAATAATTAAGGGAGCAACAAATCATATTGCCAATAATTATATTGGAAAAAAAGTTGAAATTTTAGCAATTGGAAAAAAAGGAGCAGATATCTTAACTAAAAACTTCACTGTTATTGAAAGAAATACAGAAGTTTTTGATAATTTAACATTCGATAATGTTGCGGAAATTGCTCAAAGAGTAATGGATTTATATCTTGATGGAACGTATGATAAAATAGAAGTTATTTACAATCAATTTAAAAATGCAGCAACTCAAATTGTACAAATTGAGCAGTTTTTACCTGTCGAAAAGACAGAAGGGGCGGCAAATACAAATGTAGATTACATTTATGAGCCCTCAAAGTCAGCCATTGTTTTACAATTGATTCCTAAGTCATTAAAAACACAACTATATAAAGCGGTAAGAGATTCTTACGCTTCTGAGCATGGAGCACGTATGACAGCAATGCATAAGGCTACAGACAATGCAAATGATTTACGTGATGAATTATTACTAACCTATAACAAAGCACGTCAAGCTGCGATTACTAATGAAATTTTAGAAATTGTTGGGGGAGCGGAAGCGTTGAATAATTAGACGAAGCAAAGTCAAATTTTCATTCCTGTAAAGAAAGGAGTCTAAGAATAAAAAATTATCTTCAAATTTGAAGATAATTTTTTAGTTTTAAAGATCATTCCCATTTTCATCATATTCATAATACAAGAAATCATTGTATGGAAAACGTTTTATGTGAATCTTTTTAACTTCTTCAAATATCTTTTTACGGAAGACTTCCATATTTTCTTTTTCTAATGCTGATATAAACAAACAATTTTCACCAAGTTCATTCACCCAAGTGTTTTTCCAATCATCAAGAGAATAATGCTCTTTAGCTTTTTCAGTTGCTATATCATCATTATCTATCGTTTTGTGAGTGTACGCATCAATCTTATTAAAAACGAGAATAGAAGGCTTGTTAAGGCTATCTATTTCATCCAAAACTTTATTTACTGATGCAATATGATCTTCAAAATTAGTATGTGAAATATCAACAACATGTAATAACAAGTCTGCTTCACGCACTTCATCAAGTGTAGATTTAAATGATTCTACCAATTGCGTTGGCAGTTTTCTAATAAAGCCAACAGTATCGGTCAATAAGAAAGGGATGTTTTTAATAACCACTTTCCGTACTGTTGTGTCGAGCGTTGCAAAGAGTTTGTTTTCGGCAAATATATCACTTTTACTCACTACATTCATCAAAGTCGATTTTCCTACATTTGTATAGCCAACTAAAGCAACACGTACCATTTTCCCTCTGTTTTTTCGTTGGATAGCCATTTGCTTATCAATAGTAACCAATTTCTTTTTTAAGAGTGAAATTTTATCACGGACAATACGTCTATCTGTTTCAATTTCTGTTTCTCCAGGACCTCTCATTCCTATTCCTCCTTTTTGACGACTAAGGTGTGTCCATAAACGAGTTAAACGAGGTAAAAGGTATTGGCATTGTGCTAATTCAACTTGAGTTCTTGCATAAGACGTTTGTGCTCTTTGTGCGAAAATATCAAGAATTAAATTTGTTCTATCTAAGATTTTACAATCCAAGACCTTTTCAATGTTTCGCAATTGAGCAGGAGATAGTTCGTCATCAAAAATAGCCGTACCTATGTTATGACTTTCTACATAACGCTGCACATCTTCCAATTTTCCTGTACCAATAAACGTTTTTGGATGAGGTTTTTCTAATTTTTGTGTAAATCGTTTTACAGCAACTCCTCCAGCAGTTGTAGTTAAAAATTCTAACTCATCTAAATATTCTTTGGTTTTTTCTTCGTTTTGTTGTTGTGAAATTACAGCGATTAAAACTGCTTTTTCTGATATTGCTTTTTTCTCATCAATCATGCTACAAAGGTACGGAAAAGACTGAAGAGACAAAGATTCAAAGGAAAAAGGTTAAGAGAGGTAAACTCCGCAGAAAATATGTTGTAATTTTGGATTTTAAAATTACTCGATGTTTTCATATTTTAAATCAAAAGAAAAAAATAGAAATGCTTTTACAATTGCATTTTATAACCTCGAAAATCTATTTGATACCGTTGATGACCCAAAAACGTTTGATGATGATTTTACTTCAGGCGGAAAATTGAAATGGAATAAAAAAAGATATTTTAAGAAAATTAGTAAGTTGAGCTATGTAATAAAACAATTGGGAACAGAAAAATCGTTTGTTCCTCCAGTACTTGTTGGTGTTGCAGAAGTTGAAAACAAAAAAGTTTTAGAAGATTTAGTTCGTTCTAAAAACCTACAAAAATTTCATTATAATTATGTGCATTATGATTCTCTAGACGACAGAGGAATTGATGTAGGATTGCTATACAACAAGCAATTATTTGAGTTACTACATTCTGAACGATTCTCTCTGTATATAGAAAATGAAGAAGGTGAGCAAGACTTTACTCGTGATGTCTTATTAGTCAAAGGAAACTTTAATGGTGAATTGATGTATATACTTGTCAATCATTGGCCTTCGCGAAGACAAGGTACGGAAGAGTCAGAATATAAACGTGTAAAAGCATCAGAATTAAATAGAGAAATTATTGATAAAATACGCCTTGAAGATGAAAAAGCAAAAATTGTTGTCATGGGTGATTTTAATGACAATCCAACAAATAAGAGCATTCAAAATCTAATCAAAGAGGACTTTTACAATCCTATGCAAAGTTTGCTTTCAAAAAGAAAAGGTACACTAAAGCATAAAGATGATTGGTACTTGTTTGACCAAATTATTTTTTCTAAAAACTTTATAGAAGTTAAAGAGCACCAACATTCGTTTAAATATGCCGAGGTTTTTGACCGTGATTTTCTAAAAGTTTTTAAAGGGAAAAACAAAGGGAAACCTTTTAGAACATTTATTGGACCTTGGTATCAAGGAGGTTTTAGCGATCATTTTCCTGTATATGTGTATTTGAAGAAAAATTAGGCATAAAAAAACCGAAGCAATGCTTCGGTTTTTTTTATGTTTAATTTAAAAGGAAATTTTACATTCCAGTAACTTTCACATCGTCAATGTGATATCTTGTTTCTGATACGCCAGCAGCACCTTTATATTTGAACGCTACATTTACATTTCCACTTAAACAAGAAATATTAGTGTTTAATGTTATAAAGCTACCAAAACCTCCTCCTCCAACAGGAATATCAACATCTAATTGAGTCCATTCAGTTGTGGTTGGGTCTCCCGTATAATTTTCTGTAATAAGAGCTGTTAATACTTGCCCTGTTTCAAAATTTGCAGAAATTTCAAAACTCAATTCTTCTTGTATTGTGCCATCTAAATTAATTGATGGTGAAACTAACCATGTTTGCATTGGATTTTCTCCTGTTCCAAAAGCAGAAATTTTCATATATCTATCTCCACTAAATGAATTGCTTTCAAAAAGTTCACTTCCTCCAGATACATTAACATTTGTCCACCCAAGAGCAGTTAAATCACCATTATTAAATACGGCTTGAAAATCTTCATTAAAAATTGTCATTGCTGTTGAAGTTGCTCCATCACAATCTAAAATTACAGGGTCACATCTGTCTGTACTTGAAAATTCTAAATCCGTTGGACTATTAACAATAAACACTAAAAAATCTGCACGGAAATCTTTTGCTAATACGGCATTCATATTTCCTACTTGTTCAGGTAAAGTATAAGAACTAAAATCTGCAAATGTACTAGTTTGTAAAGTTACTCCAGATTCATCTGCACAACTAATTAAGTTTCTAAACCCATTAAAAGAATCATTTGCTTCTCCAGAAAATGTTTTTCCCAATTCGTTGACTTCAAATTGCATATTACTTAATTGAACAAATGTATTAATATGTTTTTCGGTAATATCAGCAGTTGTGATAGCGGTTGGCACTATTGTTGCCGTTTCTGTAGAGCGTAGAATACTGTTTAAATATGAATTTAAAGGAACTTCGTTTAAACCAAAGCCTCCTGCATCAATACCAACTGAATATCTTCCAATATTATCATCGGCATTAGAAGAACCTGCAGCAGTTAATCCAAAAGGAACATTATCTTCACCATCTTCATAAGAAATACTTAATCCAGCCATTTTTACGTAAACTTTTCTACCTATTTCATAACTTTCAAATAATGATGATTTATCAATTAAGACTTCAATTCCATGCGTTGGATTATTTGGGCTATCTTGAATTACAATTGATTCAAAAAAGTTACCAGCATAATCACTTGAAACCACATATCCTGTAAATACTACATTAGAATCTCCCTCAAATGTCATTTTAGACTCTCCTTCGTCATTAAAGTGTTGCTTTAAAGCACTTTTTACATTTTGAATAGTTGAAGTTACAGTAACACTTGGCTCAACTTGGTCTGCTATTGGAGGCACATCATATTCATCTGAATCAACACAAGACGCAACAACTGTAATAGTTACGATTGCTACTAATATTAGTTTTAAAAATTTAATTGTTTTCATTTTTCTTTTTAATTAAAATTTGTAATATACATTTAGGTAATATGTAGTTCCGTATCCGTTCCAATATTTAGATCCAAATAAAGGAGTGTCACGTGATTTATCTTCTAATAACCTTCTATAATTAGCGTTTCGAGATTGTTCATAACCTCCTGTTTTATATTTTGTGTTTAATATATTTCCGATAGTTGCAAAAAAGCCGATATAATTATCATCAATTTTCCAAGATTTTCCACCAACAGCATTTACTAAGAAATAATCGTCAAACTGCTCTTGCGCTAATAATTCTCTTGCAATTGCAGGGTCATAATCATTAAATACTTGACCGTCTATTGGATCGCTACTAAAATTATTTGTTCTTGTTATTGGTGCAATATCTACATAACCATTAGAAAAATAGTTTGTTGTTGCTCCAAACCACCAATAGTTAGGGTCTCTATATTCAAAACCTATAGAAACAGCTCTTTGTGGACCACCTGCAACATGGTAGTTTTTTAATGCTGATTCTCCAAATTCGATATTATTATCAAAATCATCTGATGCTAAATATAAGTTTGGATTGCTGTCATAAACATAATCTCCAATTGCTGCTGCACCTTTCAATTTAATTGTTGATGTTATTTGATATTCTATTCCAAGTTCTAACCCTATATTACGTTTATCAACACCTGTTAAAACTTCTTGTACAAATCCAGCCGTTTCAGTTTCATCAACTTCAGTACTTCCATTAAGATTAATAGTTGTATTCGTAATACCGCTAATTCCATCAGCATAGAAGAATGAAATATCAGTTGCATCTTCAAACTTGGTATAATATCCTGTTAAACGCCCTTTTATTTTAGGTGTTCTAACAATGTAACTTGCATCAAATGAAGTTATTTTCTCATCAGTTAAATCAATTACAATATCATTATTTTCTCTTGAATTTGAGAAAGTATTTCTAATTGTTGGCGCCTTTGTTAAATATCCTGTATTGAAATCTAATAGATGACGACCAGAAATTTTATAAGTCAAACCTGCTTTTGTACTGAAATTAGTAAAGTCAACTTTTTCGCTTTTCCCAAAAGAATTATCTTCAAAACGACCATTTTTATATAATCCATTTCTTTGATAATCTGTCATTGAAATTTTTCCTGCTAAGTAAAAATCTACCTTATTGTATTTAAACTGCGCTTGTGTAAAGGCATCTAAAATATTCGCATCAATTTCAAAGTTGTATTTATATTTTTCTCCTACTTGTACCAATCTATTAGGATTGTTTAAATCATTTTGCGCTTGATTGAATGTTTCAGAAAAAGAATCAACATTTAAATAACCATTACCTCCTAATACATCTAATATATTTGCAAAATTTTCAGATTTCAAATTACGGTAAGAAACAGAAGCATTTAAATCAATATTGTCATTTAATTCTGTACGGAAAATCGAATTTATAGAGAATTGATTGTCATCATTTCTATCTTCGTATAAAGCATAAACTGAATTTCCACCAAACGAAGTAGAGGTTAAGTTTGCTTGGTATAAAGAATTCCAATTTATTTGACCATCATTTCTAAAGTTTTGATCTGCTTCGTATGCTCTTGCGAGGTCAAAATCATTAGAACTGGGATGACGCAAAAAATAACTTGGCAATTTTTGGAAATATGTTGGGTCTGGGTTTGAACCACCTCCAATAATAAAATCATTTCCAGAAGTATCAGTAACAATACTTGTTCCTCCATAATCTAAACGACTATTTCCTATTTTTCCTGTTTGATACGCAATATTCGTATTCAATGTAGTTTTATCACTGATATCCCAATAATGGTTTAACATAAACACAGGCTCTTCAATTTCTCTCACTCTTGAGTTTCTCTTGTTCCCATCTTGATACCCCCAATAAGCGTTGTAAGTTATTCCTTTTAAATCATACACTTCTTGAGTATTTGGTGAAGATTTACCTCTTCTGTTTGGCGTATAAAAAGCAGTTAAATTTAAACTATGATTCTCGTTTATTTTTTTCTCTACTGATGCAAAAAACGAATTGGAATCATATAATGTAGCGTCGTTATACCCTTCATTCCCATAACGTCTTGAAGCCAAGACTGAATAAGCCCAACCTTTTTCATTCATTCCTGAAGTATAACTTGCCATCACACGACCAACATAACTTCTGTTAGATGAAGCATAAGAAACTTTTCCACCTTGTTTTAATTCTGAAGCCCTCATAGAAACGTTGTTAGAACCTCCTATTCCACCAAAAGTGTATTCTGATGGTGCCAAACCATTAGATAATGATTGGTTACGCATTACATCATTTAATCCTCCCCAATTACTCCATTGCGGACGACCATTGTAGATTTTGTTCATTTCAATTCCGTTGATTAAGAGTTTTCCGTTTTCAGAATTATATCCTCTTGCTCTAAAAAATGTAGCACTAAACTCATAAGCGGCAGTACTTGAAAAAATATCTCTTGACGCCTGTAATAAACCAGCAGTGTTATCTGCACCACCTTCGTCATCATTTAATTCATCTTCAGAAAGAGAAATAACACTTAAATCTTCTTGCGCTGTTTCATCTTTGTACATAAAAATAGCACCTAGATCAACCGTAGTGTTTTCAACTACAGTAACAGGAAAAATTTGTGTTTCATATCCTTCAACTTGAATTTTTACCAACTGACTTCCTGTTGGAACGTTTGATACTATAAAATTCCCACTCTCGTCAGTTACTTGTTTAATAGTTGTTCCTTCAACGGTTATAGCAACTCCACTTATTGAGTTCGTGCTATCACCATCAGAAACATTTCCTTTAACAACACCTTGTGATTGAGCATTTGTCGCAAAGACAAACAGTATTCCCAAAAGCAGTGCGCTAGTAAATTTTCTCATATTATTTTAACTATTTAATGCGAACTTTTTCGCGAAGCAAAAATAACGATTTTTATAGTAATTTTATGGTTAATCTAACATTGTTGTTGCTTTGGCTTAACTTTTGTACTTATTTTTGTAGTACCTAATAAATCAATATTATATGAAACATATTTCCCTTTTTGCCACAACTTTTTTTCTTGTCGGAAATATGACCTTTTCACAAGATAAAAACTACCAAATAAGAACACTTGCTTTTTATAACCTTGAGAATCTTTTTGATACGATTGACAACACAGCAAAGAATGATGAGGCGAGTCCGATGATGGAGTTGAAGGGTAATAAGTCAAAAGTTTATTGGGATAAAATTGATAAACTTGGAAGTGTCCTTTCTAAAATAGGTGTTGAAAAAGCAAAGAACAGTCCTGCAATAATTGGAGTTGTAGAGATTGAAAATGATACAGTTTTAAGAGATCTGGTTGCTGGAAAGTTTCTAAAAGATAAGCGATACAGTATTATACATTATGAATCTCCAGACAAAAGGGGAATTGATGTAGGACTGTTATATCAGCCACGTTATTTTAAGCCTGTAAATCATGAAAGCTTTGAATTATTGATTTATGATAATGAAGGAGAACGAATTTTCACAAGAGATCAACTATTAGTTTCAGGGTATTTAGATGGAGAAATGATACACGTAATCGTTAATCATTGGCCATCAAAAAGAGGAGGAACAAGAAGCATCCCTTTTAGAGAAAAAGCTGCAGCATTGAATTTGAAAATCATAGAACAGATTCGTGAAAACGAACCAAATGCTAAAATTATAACGATGGGAGATTTTAATGATGATCCTATTGAAAGCAGTTTTAAGAAAATAATGAAAACAAAGAAGAAAAAGAAGAATGTAAAAGAAAATGATATTTACAATCCTTTTGAAAACATGTTT
This sequence comes from Urechidicola sp., assembly GCA_965248525.1. GTDB lineage: Bacteria > Bacteroidota > Bacteroidia > Flavobacteriales > Flavobacteriaceae > Urechidicola. Next base: position 88,679 of record CBDFJO010000003.1, read on the forward strand.
ATAAGAGGTTTTAATACCGCAGGTTATAGAGATAATATCAATCTGTTTGACCAAATCCTTATTAGTTCTCAATTATTAACAACGACCAAAGAATTTTCTACTTACAAAATGTTAAAAGCGGGAATTTACAATCCTAAATACTTAATAAACAGCAAAGGAAGGTATAAGGGCTACCCTTTTAGAAGTTTTTCTTGGGGGATATACACAGGAGGTTATAGCGATCACTATCCTTCTTACATGTACCTTATCAAAGAGAAAAAATAATTCCCTCAATAATTTATTATATATTTGAAGGTACTTAAAGTACATACTTTAAGACCTATAAATTGCTATAGATGAAACATTTTTTAAGTACGCTTGTAGTATTATTTTTCGTTTTATTTTCTTTTTCTCAACAAAAAGAATATAAAATTAAAACGATTGCTTTTTACAATCTCGAAAATTTATTTGACACGATTGATAATCCTGATAAAAAGGATGAATATAGTCCTATTCTTCAAATGAAGTCAGGAAAAGAGACTGCTTACACTCAAAAGAGCGATAATATGGCAAAGGTAATTTCTGAAATAGGAAAAGAGAAAACTAGGAAAAGCCCTTCAATTATTGGTGTTTGTGAAATTGAAAATAGTGATGTGCTTGATGATTTATTGAAAAACAAGAATTTAAAAAATGAAGGTTACAACTATGTTCATGTTGATTCTCCAGATTGGCGGGGAATTGACGTTGCATTGATTTATAAAGAATCTGATTTTAGTGTTTCAAATTTTAAAACATACGAACTCAAAGCATGGAATAGTGAAGGATACCGTGTTAAAACTCGCAGTCAATTATTGGTTTCAGGATATTTAGACGGCGAATTAATCCATATTATAGTTAATCATTGGCCATCACAACGTGGAGGCGCAAAAAAATCGGAATATTTAAGAGTAAAATCAGCAGAGTTAAACCTTAAAATTATTGAAGATATCTATTTTGAAGAGCCAAATGCTAAAATAATTACGCTAGGTGATTTTAATGACAATCCAGATGCAAAAAGCATCAAAAAAACCTTAGATTCTAAAGAGAAAAAGATAAACGCAGGGAATTTATACAATCCTTTCGCGAATATGTATAAAAGAGGTTTTGGCTCGTTAGGTTTTCTTGACAATATGAATTTGTTTGATCAAATCTTATTTACATCTAATTTTTTATCAGAAGATGTTAGAGATTATGATTCGTATAAATTTTACAAAACAACTATTTTCAACCCAAATTATTTAACCACACGAAAAGGAAGGTATAAAGGCTATCCGTTTAGAAGCTGGTCAAACGGAAAATTTACGGGAGGATATAGCGATCATTATCCTGTTTATGTATATTTGATTAAAGAGAAGTAAAATTTTACTCTGCCTGAATATCTTTCAACAACAATTGTAGTGAAGTATTTCCGTTCCAATGGTTTTCATCAATATTAAAAACGGCTTTGAAAGAAGTTCCGTTGGTTGCTAAATTGTATTTATCTCCCAACCCAAAACCAATAGCATTGTAGGTTTTTTTGTCAGCACCACTAATTATGTTGAGTTTTAAGTGGCTTTTATCAGCACCAACTTGCTTGCCGTAACCATTATCTCTCAATCCGTTTGCCATAAATGTTGGGCGCATATTTTGAGGACCAAAAGGTGCAAACTGGCTTAATATCCTGAAAAATTTAGGCGTAATATCTCCTAATTCTATTTCAGAATTAATAGTGATTTCTGGAGTTCTTAACGCTTTAGGAAGTGTTTTTTTGACAACTTCTTCAAATTTCGCTTTAAACTTTTCATAATTTTTTGGTAACAACGTTAATCCTGCAGCATATTTATGCCCGCCAAATTGTTCTATAAATTCTGAACATTTTTCTAAAGCGTCATAAACATCAAATCCTTTCACAGATCGCGCAGATGCTGCCAGTTTATCACCACTATTGGTAAATACAAGCGTTGGTCGATAGTGTTTTTCAATCAATCGAGAAGCCACAATACCAATAACACCTTTATGCCAATTTTCGTTATAAACAACAGTTGAAAAGTCCTGTTCTTTATTAGTTGTTTTAATTTGTTTAAGTGCTTCATCTGTTATTTTTTTATCAAGTTCTTTTCTATCGGCATTATAATTCTCAATAGCAATAGCTATTTGCTGTGCTTTTTCAAAATCGGTTTCCGTCATTAATTCAACAGCGTGTAAACCGTGTTTCATTCTTCCGGCAGCATTAATTCGAGGTGCAATTACAAAAACAACATCTGTAATCGTTAATTTTTTTGTGTGTAACTGATGGATAAATGTTTTAAAACCAATTCTTGGAGCCTTATTGATAACAATCAAACCATAATAAGCCAAAATTCTATTTTCTCCTGTGATTGGAACTATATCTGCTGCAATTGCTGTTGCTACTAAATCTAGATATGGCAACAAATCATCCATTGTTTGATTTTTGTTTTTTGACAATGCCTGAATCAGTTTAAAACCAATACCGCAACCACACAATTCATCATATGGATACTTACAATCTTCACGTTTAGGATCTAAAACTGCGATTGCCTTCGGAATTTCATTTCCAGGTCTGTGATGATCACAAATAATAAAATCAATTTTCTTTTTTGATGCATAAGCAACCTTGTCAATAGCTTTAATACCACAATCTAAAGCAATAATCAGTGAAAAATTATTGTTTTCTGCAAAATCAATTCCTTGATAAGAAATTCCATAACCTTCACCATATCTATCTGGAATGTAAGTTGCAACATTTGGATAAAAACTTTTTAGATAAGACGAAACCAATGCAACGGCAGTTGTGCCATCTACATCGTAATCACCATAAATAAGAATGTTTTCGTTGTTAGAAATTGCTTTTTCTATACGTTCAACAGCCAACCCCATATCTTTCATTAAGTACGGATTGTGCAAATCGCTTATATCAGGACGAAAGAATTTTTTCGCTTCATCAAAAGTTTCAATTCCTCGCTGCAAGAGCAACTTCGAAATCAAAGAGTCAACGTGTAATTCTTGAGATAATTTTGAAATTTTCTCTTTTTTAGGCTGTGGTTTAAATATCCAACGCATAGCAATACATTTTTTATTGTTCTATATACTCAACATTCACAGTAACAACAGTAAATTTACGAAACATTTCTATGACACCACAATATTTTTCTATTGATAAATCTACAGCTTTTTGAATTTTATCTTTTTTAAATTCTTTCCAAAAAAAACGATACGTTACAATTACATTTTTATAAATTTTAGGGTGCTCATCCGTTAAATCTGCAGTAACATCAATCTTAAAATCATCTACTTCTGCACGCATTTTTTTTAATAAAAGTACAATGTCTAAACCGCCACATCTAGCCAAAGAACTCAGCATTAATGCTTTGGGACTCATTCCTCTGCTTTTAGACCCATCAATTGGATTGTCAATCATAAAACTGCCATCATCGTGTTTGGATTCAAATAACATATTGTCTTTCCAAGTTAATTCTACTTTTGCCATATTTTTAGTATTTATTAAGTTTCAAATTTAAGCATTTCATATCAACTTCATTTTTTAATTTAACTTAAGTTCAATTAGTAAATGCAACTTTTTAGGATACGGTCAGCGTATCTATTTTTATGAATATTGAAGTTCAAAAAAAGTATAAAAATTTGAGAGCTATTGTGTATTGTAGAATTTTATATTATCCCCGGCCAAAAAGCGTTGTTGTCCCGCAGGGCAACTATGGTTTTTTAGCCATTATTAGCATTCGTTTTAGTTCTTCTTTATTCGGTATTTTTCCTTTTAATTTTTCAGGTAAATTGTGTGTCAGTTTATATTCCGAAACGCCAATAGGTTTAGAACTCGTTCTTAAAGCATATTCTACTTCAACATCATCTTTTTCAGGACAAAGAATTATTCCGATTGTTGGGTTATCGTCCTCTATTTTTACTTGTTCGTCCAAAAGTTCCAAATAGAAATTCATCTTTCCTGCAAATTCAGGTTCAAATTCGACTGTTTTTAACTCAATTGCTACTAAACATTTTAATATTCTGTGATAGAACAGTAAATCAATAAAATATTCTTTTTCATTTAGTTTTAACTTATATTGATTACCAATAAAGCAAAAACCATATCCAAGTTCCATTATTAAATTTCGGATATTCTCTATTAACTTGTTTTCTAGTTGTCTTTCCAATATTGGAGAAGTGATTCCTAGAAAATCTAAGTTGTATTCCTCGTTGGCGCAAGCGTCACGCTTGTGCCGTTAACCAAACTCAAACCATTTATTATCTTATTATAATTTCTACTCATTATTTTTTTATCTTCTTAATCTTGCTGTCACGAGCAAAAGATGCTCGCGCTAGCGAGGGGAATTTTAAAATAGGGTTTCTCTAAAAAAATCGCTTAGGTCAACTTTTTTGGATTGATTTTATATTCTTGTGCAACGATTACCGGTGTTGGTGGCAGTATTTATTTACTCGGAATTGGAGGAGGAGCTGCTTGTTCGATATATGCAATACCATTGTGATTTTCAATTATTTTCACACAATGTGTACTTGAAAATGTATGCATAAAAGCGTGATGTGTAGTAAGAACAGCATCTTGAAGTTCTTGGTTTTCTTCTAGGTCAGAAATTACTAAACCAACATCTAAACATTCCTTTTTTGAAATATGTCTTGCGTGTGATTTTTGGACATTATGGTTAGAGAAAGTATCAACTATTTTTTTTACTTTTTCTTTGTCTCCATTACACATATTATTTTCTAACCATTCAAAGACCATTTTTTCAGACCATTCAATTGCTTGTTGACAAGCTCCTAAAAAAGTTGGATGATATTTACTAATAATTACTTGCCATAAAGAAGCTGAATGTGGATTTTGTTTAATGTCCGCTTTTGCTTGTTCAAATTCATTTAAAACTGCTTGACAAGCTAAACCTCCCATTTGTGGGTCTATAGGACCTAAATTTGAATGTTTCCCCATAACGATTTCTTTCGAAGCGAAGGCAATCATTGTACCTGCAGACATTGATATTTGTGGAACTATAACTCGAATATCTTTCCCATACATTGAATAAAGGTAATCAACTAAAGATTCTGTAGCTGCAATGTCTCCGCCAGGAGTATGTAGAATTAAATCTAAACCTTGACTTCTGTCAAGTTTGTTAATTCCTAACATAAATCCAGATTTATCTTTGTCTCCCACTGCAGTTCCAGGAGCTTGAGGTTTTTGAAGCCAACCTGAATAATAAGCTATCGTGTTTCTGCCTGTAATTTCTGACACCTTTTTAAGGTACTTTCTTCTTACAGTATCTAACGCATTAACTTTAGGGTTTTTTCTTTGTTCTAGTTGAATTTCAACAATGACTTCATTCCAATTCGGCATAATTTATTTAGCTAATCAATGTTGTTCCTCCAAGAGTTGGAATAGAAGTGTAATTATTATCATACATTGATAGCTTTTGGAAAAAATCACCATCGTTCGTCCATTCAGATTCTACTACAACAGACGTTTCAGAAGAACTGATGATTTCATTATATTCTTTCGTAAAATTCTGTTTATCAATTGATTCTACTTTTTTTGTTCCGTTTTCCATATCACAAATATACATTTTTTTAATTAAACGCACGATTTTCGTTCATATTGCCACCAACATATGGATAAGTGCAGTAATTTTTCCTTCAGAAAAATTATTGTCATTTATCTGATGTTGTGTTTAGTCTTTCTATTTTGCTTTTCTTATTATTTTCAAATATAAGCAAAATAGAAAGACGTAGTCCAAAAAATGAAGCAATAGTATCAAAGGAATTAACTATAAATTTGTTTGTAAATAAGATAGGTCATTATATTTGTATAATTAATGTCTTATTTGCAAAATTATAGAAAATTTAAATCGATTATTTTATTTTTTGCTTTAAAACTTGATTTTCTCAAAAAAAATCAGTTTCTTTACTTAAGTTTTATAACATTCACAATGTTTGAAAGAGCAATCTTTCACAGTGTAACTGTCAAACTTAATGTAGAATTTGTTTCTAAAAATTCTAAAGCAAAAAAATAAAATTTTCCTGCTATAATTAAAATTTGTAGTTAGTTTCAAACTTCATTTTTGGATTAAATCACAACGGTGAGTATATGCGTAGTGCGACCGTTTAGGGAGCATTATCGCATATACATTGTTCTCTGCTGGCTTTCTTTCGTTATTTATTTTTATTCATAATCAGGGTTCCAATTAATACTATCGCCCAAATTACATCAATTAAATTCCATAATTCTCTACCGAGTGAAATCTTAACAATTGGGTTTATCAATATTGCACTACCGATATAAAATATTACCCAATTATTATTTTCCAATCCATATTCTCTGAATGCCAAATATCCGAAACCTATCATTGCTAAAAATCTTACAATCTGAAAATAGCCATAAGGCATATCAGCCAAGCAAATCAGGAATAATACCGAAAGCACAATCTTTATTATTGTAGTTTCTTTCATTGTATAGCAAGTCCAATTACCAAGGCAATAATTCCTGCAACAAAAGCAGTTAACATATCTTTACCAAGTCCTTTGCCACTCGCAAAACGAACTAAAAACCCTTTAGTTAGCCAAGGTCCTAAAATCCAAACAACTGCAAGGTTAATAAAGAACAATGCTATCCAATGAAATTCGGTAATGTTCGCCCAAGCAATAACTGGAAAAATAAAACCACTAATCCAAGGAATTGCGGACATTAATGGATTTGAAGTATACATTGGTTTATCAATTTCACTTCCATTCGAAATGGTTGAATGGATACCAAATGCAGAAATTAGCAATACTGCTCCAATAACTAATAATACTGTTGCCATAATTTATTATCTTTTAAAATGCTCCTCCAATTGTGTTGTTTTTATGATTTTCTACGACTTGTGTCATCTCCATAATCATTCTATCAGCTATCTTTTGTTGTTCAAAAATGCTTAGGTTTCGGACATCGTTAAATTGTTTTTCGTGAACTACTTCTTTTTGAAAATATTTATAACGCCAAGTTATAGTCAAATGACCTGTTCCGTATTGAAAGTTAATTATCTGATTTTGTCCATTTTCATAAAGATTAAAACCTCTTTTGTCAAGAGTTGTAATACTTCCACCACCATTAAAGGCAGCGTCATTGATTGCTGCTACTATTACCGCAAATTTTTCATTTAAGTTTTGACCTTGAAGGTCGTAATTATCTTTATTCAAGTCAGAAAAGAACCTAAACAAGATAAAGCCAATAATTCCAATTACAATTACCCAAATCATATGTTATTTGTTTTTTTGTTTTTGCTTGCAGAGAACGGTGAGTATATGAATCGTAGCATCCCGCAGGGTGCTATGATTTCATATACATTGTTAGTGGTCGTGTTATATTTGCTCAAGTAGCTTTTTAGCTGTTATACATTTATGGACTCCGTTTTCGAATTTATGTCTTGTATCAATTGGTGCTTCCGCAGCAAAAAAGCCATCGCAATAACCAAAATATTTACATGAAACACAATTCCATGCCATGCGTTCATTCGCATTATTTATTGAGTTCTGGCATTTTTCTGATTTTAAAAGGACTTCTAAGTTTTCATTGAATATATTCCCATAAACATATCTTTCATCACCATATGGGTCACCATATCCTTGACAGTTACCATTAGTGTTAACTATTAGAACGGAAGGGAATTCTTTTTTGTTATAAAAATTATCTCTAACTAATGATTCTTTAAAGTTATAAGAAATGGCCTCTAATTTATTCAAAGGATCAATATCTATTTGTTTCCCATCTGCTTGCCAGAGTATATTTAACTCATTCAGAAATTGATATATTTGATTTGAGGTGATTTGGAATTCGTTATGTTGATCTTCAAATGCACCATCAAAAAGAGGTAATATCCTAAAGCTCGTATTAGTATCTTTGAAGAAATTGTATATTTCATTATGAAATTGAATGTTCTTCTTGGTCAACACTACTATACATCTAAATTCTATTTTCTCAATTTTCAACGTGTTCATGTTTTTTAAAACAAGTTGATCCATGATTTTCGAATTTATGTTTTCCCTTAATTCACCAAATACGTCAAATGAAACTCCCAAATTAATTTTATTGTTTTTTAGAAACAAAAGAAGTTTATCATTTAATTTGGTCAAATTAGTCTGAATAGAATTACTTAATCTAATTCTTGAATTGAAATGTTTAGATTGTAATTTAAAGGCTGTTTCTAAATACTCAATTGGGCAAAGAAAAGGTTCTCCTCCATGCCATATAAAGTTAACTATAGTGCTTTTATTGTCCTGCTTGTCCCTTTTGGAAACAAATTGACTAACATTCTTATAAAGTAATTCCAAGTTATCTAAACTTATTCTTTCTTTATCCCCTAATTCTTTAAATTCATAACAATATTTACATCTTAGATTACATAGTTTAGAAATTTTTACAACTAAATCTAATCTTCTTTGATTATTTTTTTCTTTTGTCACTCTTTGCTGATTTCATTGCAGAAATAAAGTCAAGTACATCCTTTGGATTCGGGTTTTTATGATTCAAAAATTGTAGGATTGGAATTTCGTAAAATGTTGATTCTGGCCAAGCCCAATAAAATGGATTTCCTATATTATCTCCAAGATTACCACTTTGACTTAAGAATTTTTTAAAATCCGAAATCGCTTTTTTTGTCTCATCAAGACTTTCTCCATTTTTTAAAGAAGCTTTAGCACTCGTATACAATTTTTCCGCTAATTCTGTTAGTTCTTCTAAATGTTTGTTGTTTGAATTTTCCATTGTTTAAATTTATAGTTTAAAAATAAGTATTTAATTTTTCTCATGACCACTAACGTTGCCTGTATGGTTAGTGGCGTTTTAAAATTACTGTACTTTCGGTTAAGCACAAACTTTGTTTTAAGTATTGAACTTTGAACTTAGCACTATGTAGCCATTAACTATACAGATTGTGTGTGCCTTGAATGGTAAATATACTAAAAGTTCTTTAAAAAGAAGTATTTATTTAAGAGAAAGTCCAAAGGGTGTAAGTCCCTTATGCGCAGGAGTAACATTTTGAAGCCAAGTAAGTCGCAAGGGTGCTAACTGCGAAGTTATATCTGAAGTAAGCGAGACTACGTTGTCTGAACTGACGAACAGAAACGGGATACGAGGCATAGTTATTTAGGATAAGTAAGCACACCATTGCAAAGTCCTACGAATACCAAAAGAATAACTATGTAGATTCCGCAGGCTTAGACAAAAGGACATTTACCTTACCAAGGGAGGTCTCTGTAATCACGAGATGATATAGCAGAGAAGTCAGCAGAAGTCATAGTACTTGTAGGAAAACGAGCCATAAAACAAATGGAGGTCTCACAAGCAAGCAAGGACAGAACATTAAACGTTTGCGTGAATTTGAATTCATAGGTTAAACAACGTACAGTAGTATAGGGGACTTCTAAAATTTAATTCATTGTTAATCAGATAATTATATGTATCTTTCGTACTATAATCAAAACTGTAATAAAATGTATAAACCCAGAGGGAAAAAAGGATTATTTGATGAAGAATTTACAAAAGATCGCTTATCATCAATAGGCAATCCATTAGAAAACATAAGTAAAGTTATTGATTTTGAATTATTTAGAGAATTGCTAGAGCATAAGTTACTCAACACTAACAAAAAAAGCAATGCAGGAGCAAAACCTTATGACTTGGTAATGATGTTTAAAATATTGATACTTCAACGTTATTATGGTTTAGGAGATAGTCAAGTTGAATATCAAATATTAGATAGAATGAGTTTTAAAACATTTTTAGGATTAGAGACTGGCGATAAAGTACCAGATGAAAAAACCGTATGGAGTTTTAGAGAACGTGTAACAAAAACAGGTTTAGTAGAAGAATTATTTGAGCAGTTTACTTTCTTTTTAGAAGAAAAAAAACTCATATTTAATGAAGGACAATTGATTGATGCCAGTTTTACAGTAGCACCACGCCAAAGAAACACAAGGAAAGAAAACAAGAAAATAAAAGACGGTAAGGGTAATGAATTATGGAATGACAAACCCAACAAGAAAAAACATAAAGATATTGATGCACGTTGGACAAAGAAAAATGGTGAAACTTTCTTTGGTTATAAAAATCACGCAAAGGTAGGCACTAAAAGTAAATTCATTAACACTTACACAGTAACAGACGCCTCGGTTCACGACTCACAAGCTTTGGATGACTTGCTTACCGAAAAAGATAAAAACCAAGATTTACACGCAGATAGTGCATACACAGGCAAAGAGCAAGATAAGATTATCAAAAAATATGAAATGAAAAATAAAGTACACGAAAAAGGCTATCATAATAAACCATTGACAGAGAAACAAAAAGCAAGCAACACTAAAAAATCAAAAATTAGAGCAAGAGTAGAGCATGTATTTGGCTTTATGGAGCAAAGTATGAAAGGTTTAGTTTTAAAATCAGTAGGAATTATAAGAGCATCAGGAATAATTGGTTTAATCAACTTAACCTACAATTTATTTAGGTATGAACAAATCAAAAGATTAAACATAACTTACTGATAGACGGATAGATTGGATAGATGGATAGATGGATAGATGGATAGATGGATAGATGGATAGATGGATAGATGGAATTTGATGTTTTGTGTATCAAAATCAAAAAATATTACTACCTTTGTAGTGTTAATCTTTTTTCTAAAAAAGATAAAAAAGGGTTCTCATCTTTTTTAGAAAACTGAAAAACCAATTTTTAGAACTCCCCTATAGTTTAACTTAACGGACAGAGGAGCAATAACAAAGTAACAATTTAATTATGGAATTAATAACAAAAGTTTTAGAGTATTCAAATATCAAGGCTCACTATTTTTGTACGTGGTTGGGTAAACTATTATAAGTATGCCAATATGACTACAAAGTTAAAATCGTTAGATACTTGGGTTCGTAGTAGGTTGCGTTACTGCATTTGGAAACATTGGAAAAAGCCCAACAAACGTATGCGTAGTTATATCCGTTTGGGTATTGCTAAAGGTCAGGCTTATGCTTGGTCACGTTCACGGATGGGTGGCTGGGCAACGGCATTAAGCCCAATAATGAAAACCACAATAACAGTCGAAAGACTATTAAAACGTGGTTATCTTTCTTTTTCTGCTCAATTTCAAATGTCGTTTAGGTTAATACCAAAAGACATTCAATTAAAATTATCTTTTGTTTAATGAACCGCCAAGTACGAGAACCGTACGCTTGGTGGTGTGAGAGGCGCACTCTCCTCAAGATTGAGGAGAGCCGCCTACTCGATTAGCAAACGTTATTTTTTATTTTCTTCTATTATCTCTTTTCTTTTTTGAGATATTTCTAAATTGTATTTCCACTTTTTATTGTAATCAACATTTTCTCTCATTTTTGCATACTCAATCGCTTTGTCATAATTACCAAGAGCATAATTCACTCCAGAAATATTGCTCAATATACTCCAGTAAACCTTTTTTTGTTTTTTATCAGTTTTATCCTTTATTTTTTTTAGTTCGTTTTCAAAATGAGTTAAACTCTCTTTTGCAATGCTCTTTAAGTTTTCTTTATAGGTATCGCTAAATTTCAATTTATTCATTTCGATTAATTTTTCAACTTGGTCATTGTTTTTTATTCCAAATTTTTCTTCCTTTTTAATAAAAAATAAATTTATTCTTTTGGCTTCATAATAAGTAGAAAATTTTGATTTTAAAGATTTAGAAATATCTCCTATTACATAATCTGCTTGGTTCATGTTTTTACTAGAACGATATTCAATTGCATTTGCATTATACTGCTTTTTGATTTGAGATAATGCTATTCCATTAGATTTTATGGATGCATTATTAAAAACTTCAGCACTTTCTGTTTTGCTTTTTTGTGTAAAAACTTTATCAAAAAGAATATTTTTTTTGGTGTCTGTTACTACGACCTTAATTGATGAAGATATTTCAACAATACCTGTATAAGTGTTTTTTGCATCTTTACCATAGTTTTTTTTCTCTTTTACACTTAATATGTGTTTTATACCTAAATCAGTTAATTCTATAATGAAATCAGGATTTTCTGATTTTGTAAAACCAGGGATTTTTAATGAACGGTCAATAAGGATCGAAATATTTGTGTTCTTAAATGAAGAAGACTTTTGTTCTCCGTTTATTATTAATCTTACATTATCACTATTAGAATTTACTTTTACAGCGTAATTTTGATACTCAACAGGTAATTTAATTTCTGGGTAATGTTTTTCTTCAATATACCAACCTTTATTTTTTGCGTTTTGTGCTGATAAATTGATACTTACTAATGTTAATAGTAATAAAATGAATTTTTTCATATTTTTTGTTTTAATGTTTGCTAACGTATGGATAACCCTATTGTGGTTATATCTTATATGTCTGCAAGTTACTATTTTTTAATTCATCCAAAGGACTGCTAATATTTTTATGAAATAAAAGTTATAGTTGCTATTTAAAGTTGCGTAATACGATATTAGAAAGTTAAGTTGGTATTGTGTTTTTTTTTGTACTATTGTTTACAAAAAAAATATGCCTTTAGTACAACCTTTAGCTGCCGATGCAAATCCTGATGTAAAAAAATTAGCCGAATTCTTTAACGAAACACTCGGTTTTTGTCCAAATTCGGTTTTAACAATGCAAATTCGACCAGAAATTGCACGCTCATTTATAAATATGAATATGGCAGTAATGGATAATCAAGGTAGCGTAACATCAGCTTTAAAAAGAATGACCATTAACAATTCCGTGCTATTGAGTGCTTCCACTCCTTTAGCTGCCAATTTTTCTCTTGGTTTGTCATTATTGGGTATTTCTGATATTTTTCTCACTTCTTTTTGGCATCCGTTTTAAAACCTATCCGTTCTCTGTTCTTGTGTTCTATTTGAGTTTTATCTTTTTTTAGCAAGTAATTAATGGCTTCATAAACATCCTTGAATTGTTTATTATACTTGGCTTCTAAGGCTTTGAGTTTTTCACCCATATCGCTGTATTGCATAGCGAATTGCTTAAGTGTAATAAAAGCACGAACTATGGCAATACTGGTTTGGCGAGCTTTTTTACTCTTGAGTACGTTGGCGAGCATTGTAACTCCGTGTTCAGTAAAGGCAAGTGGCAAGGCAGTTTTGGGTCGTTTTGCTGGGTATGTCATCACAATTTGTGATAACATCTCCCATTCGGTTTTAGAGAGCTTAAACATAAAATCTTCTGGAAAAATATCAGCGTTACGCTTTACGGCCTGATTGAGTACTCTGGTTTCTACTTCGTATAACTCGGCCAGATCGAAGTCGAGCATTATTCGTTGTCCGCGTATTTCATAAATTCTATTTTGTATAACTTGTAAATCCATCTATTTTTTTCTTACTCTTTTTAGGGTTAATTCAAGACAATCTTCGGCCAATTTTTCGCCATTTACAGTATCAAATACCTTGTCTGAGAGCCAAAGAATAAGCAATTGCTTTTCACTCGTTTTGAAAAGTTTAGCAAGTTTGGGCAGATAAGTTCTACTTATAGGCTTTTCTCTGCTTTCCATCTTGCTAATGTATGCCGTATCCACTTCCAATTTAGCGGCTACTTCTCTTTGCTTGAGCCCATTTTGCTCTCTCAATTCTTTGAGTTTTTGGCTCAACATATGACCAAATTATTCTTGTCCATTATTGGGCAAATATACAATTATCATACAGAAATTCAATTCGTTTTTGTAAAAGCAAAATTAGGCTCTTTTGGTTTTTTGAGCGTTGGCTTTTGTTATTGGCAAAAACCAAATGTGTCTGATGTGGGTGGGCTTCTATATGCCCTACAACGATTTCTGTATGGTTAGTGGCGTTTTAAAGAACCGAAATTTTCGGTTTATCACAGAACTTTATTAAAAGAATTGAACTTCAAATTTAGTACTTTGTAGCCATTAACTATACAGATTGTTACAAGCCCTTTATTGTATTTCAGTCAACAAGTTAAACTCCATTCGCGTTAGCATCTTTTTCATTTTGATTGATTTTTCCGTTGATTAAGATTTCTGCAAATAGTTATTTATCATAGAGAATAATTAAAACTTATTTGGAATACGGAACTTTTTGTATTATCTCTTTCAATTATTGCATAATTATAGCGTAATCCAATTTGATAATCATTTGAAAATGAGTAACCAATTCCTAAATTAACAGCCATTTCAAATTTATCAAAACTACCATTTCCATATGATAAATTATCATTATTATCAGTTACATTTTGATTTACTACATATCCTGCTTGTGGCCCAATCTCAATACTGATATTGTTATTAAAATGGTAATCCAACATAATTGGGAGTAAAATTAAATTTTGTTTTATATCTGCTTTATAATTAATATTATTAAGTGGCTCATCAGAACCAATTAAACCTGTTTTAAGTTCATATTCTGCACTCTGAGTAGAGAAAAGTAATTCAGGGTTCAATATTAAATTATTAGTTAAATTTAAACTTAAAAACCCACCAATATGAAAACCAATTTTTCCATTAAAATCTGCCGGAAATTCATTAGGTATATCTTTTCCTAAAATAAAAGTTGAATAATTAATTCCTGCTTTTATTCCAAACTTAATTTTGTTATCTTGTGAGTTAGCATTAAGACTAAACAGCAGTATTAATATTCCAAAAAGTAATATGTTTTTTTTCATTTTTAAATTTATTATGTTAATTTTTATTCGTTTTATGGCTTGTAACGTTCCGTGTATGGTGTCGTAGCATCCCGAAGGGTGCTATGCACTATACACATTGTGCCTGTTGCACAAGATACAATTAATTTCACAAAAATAATAATAATAAGGTTTTAAATTATTTTGTTAATCCATTGATATTAAGTATCTTTATACATGCAAGGAAAGAAAATATACCAAGAAAAGTTGTTTGCTAATTTTCAGTTAAGCGACCGAGTTCCCAAGAACAATTTTTATCGAAGATTACATAAAGTTTTAGATTTAGACTTTTTGTATAAACTCACAAGACCATTTTATGGAGAGAGTGGACAGGAGAGTATTGATCCTATAGTTTTCTTTAAACTTTGTTTAGTAGGATATTTAGAAAACATCATAAGCGATCGCAAATTAATCTCTCATTGTGCAATGCGGTTAGATATTTTGTATTTTATAGGTTATGATATTGATGAGCCATTACCTTGGCATTCTACCATAAGTCGTACCCGACAATTATATACAGAAGCAGTATTTGAAGAATTTTTTACCAAAGTATTACAAATGTGTATAAACAAAGGGATGGTTTCTGGTCATACCCAAGCCATAGATTCTGCACCTATAAAAGCCAATGCTTCTATGGATACATTGGAACTAAAAGTACCTGCCGAAGAACTAGAAGATTATTTACTCAAGGTTCGTCATATTAGCGATGTAGATAAACCCAAGAATACACGTAAAGCAAAAGAGAATAAGGCAAGTAAGGAGCAACAAACTGTTACTGCAAAGCCAAGTGAATTACAAGCCATAAAAAGCAGAAATAAAAAATGGTCTAAAGACCAGAATTATCGTCCAGGGGCAGGAAATAAGGGATCTAAATATACATCCAACAAAACCCATTATAGTCCAACCGATCCAGATGCTCGGATAAGTGTCAAGCCAGGCAAAGCTAGGAAGCTCAACTATAGTAGTCAACTAAGTGTAGATACGGGTCATCATGTGATAACAGATATTAAAGCCTATCATGCAGATAAAAAAGACAGTCAATGTTTAGAAGATATCACTGTTCGATTAAAAAAGCGCTTAGATAAAAACGGATTACTTTGGCAAAACATATTGGCAGATACAGGCTATAGTGATGGTAGCAATTATGCCTTTTTAGAAACCGAAGCCTTAGAAAGTTATATCCCACCACATGGAACTTACAAAGGAGGACCAGAAGGTTTTTTATATGATAAAGAACAAGATTGTTATATATGTCCACAAGGAAAAACAATACCGTTTAAAAAAGTGTTTAGAGATTATAAAACAGGTACAAAAAAGAAAGAATATAGATGTTCATCACTAATTTGTAAGACTTGCCCTATAAAGCAACAATGTTTGGGCAAAACTGCACAAGAAAAGAAGTTTACTGTAACCTATTATCGAGAAGAATATGAACGCAATAACAAAAGAGTAAACTCCAAACAAGGACGTTATATGAAATACAAACGCAGTAGTACTGTTGAGCCTGTTTTTGGGACCCTCACTCAATTTATGGGACTCCGTAAAATAAATACGATTGGTATTCAACAAGCCAACAAGGTCATGCATATGGCTGCAATTGCTTATAATATCAAGAAATACCTAAAATTCACTAGCAAAACTGTACAAACTAACAAGCAAAGACTTGCTTTTTACTTATATCAAATAAAAGAGGCAATAGTACTTCAAATAAGCAACTTTAAACCAGTTAAAAATTTAGAATTTGTATGAATTTTAAAATAGGGTTTCT
The DNA here is from genome assembly GCA_965248525.1 of Urechidicola sp. GTDB lineage: Bacteria > Bacteroidota > Bacteroidia > Flavobacteriales > Flavobacteriaceae > Urechidicola. The sequence goes on from CBDFJO010000003.1 coordinate 105,134, forward strand.
CTAAAAAATCGCTTAGGTCAACTTTTTTGGATTGATTTTATATTCTTGTGCAACGATTACCATTGTTGTGTTTTCGTTTTTTATTTTCATTTCGTTTTAACGTTGGGGCAAACATACTCTTTGGCAAGTTTTGGCTCGTGTGGTTGGTTTTTGAGCGACTTGACAATGTGTATGGTTGCTGGGTGATGGAATTCATCTTCAAATTTTTGCTACGTTGATTAATTTATTGTTCATTAGGACTGAATCCTCATATTTTGATCTGGTTAATTTCTTTTGAAGAAACAAATCCTTCTCAACAGCTTTAATCTGTTCTAATCCACTTTCGGAAACTGTAACAAACCACCCTTCTCCAACCTCTCCATCCTTACGTGGTGTCATGTTAGTATTTCCATTTGACCAATAAATAGATTGTGCCATTAATTCACCTTCAGAGTTTTTCCATGCAAATTGCTTGGTTGCTTCAGGCTTCCACCCTAGATGTCTTGCCAAAACAGGGTTAATAGCAATCCATTTAGATTTTAAATCAAATTGATCGAATCTATGATCCCTGACTACAACAATAAAATGCCCACCACCTTTCAAATCATGATAGTCGTTGCTTAATTGGTGAAAAACAGAGCCAAAAATGTAATTGTCATCTTCATTCAATTCCTCATTAACAGCAATCTGATACATGTATTCTTCAGTAGGAGAACCCCAATCTAAATTTACGACTTGATTGTATTCTGCTATGATCTTGAAGTTATTATCATAGTCCAATAGTGATTCGTTTAATCTTTCTGATTCACCTATTCGATCTAACCAATTATTGCCAACCCCTCCGAAATCTCTTTCTTTAATCGTCTGAATAAATTCGGGTTTGGCTACTTCATTAAAAAACTGAATTGTATAATCATGTGACATTAAAACATTCTGAATTCTCTCATCATCAATTGTTCCTGAATCTATTAATTCATTAGTGACATGCATTATAGCCCTGCGAGAACTGATTACTCTTGGCCTAGGGTAAGAGTATTTTAGGTAAATCTCTTCCAAATGACTTCTTAATTTCTTTTCATATTCAACTGTCCATTCCTCTTCTTGACCAATTTCTTTCATGATAGAGTAGGCTCTATGGATAAGGTTAGATTCATCAATTCCAGACTCCTCTGATAAAATTTCAATTAAATATTCAAATGGTCTTATCAGGTCCCGTGGGTCATTAACATCAACTTCTGGAAGGTTATAATTAATCTCTTTGTTAAAGTCAGGTTTATTTGGTTCTGGAATATGTAAAGAGTATACTTTGGGTAGTTGGATACTTTTAGGAGTCGGAATGTTTTCTCCTATTGAGGAAAGTATGCGTATTGCATTTTTTCTTAATTGATAGTCATTTGATAGAGCTAAGCTGTTGATCTTTGATTTAAGCGAATGAATTTTTGAAGAGTTGAACGCAGATAAATTCATTATCACATCCATACATGAGTAATCATCTAAACGTCCATTCAGCAATTGGGTAAAAGCGTAGTCATCATCTTGATTTATATATTTTGCCAATAGCAGTAGAGATTGTTCCTTTAGTATCGACACTGGACTTTCGGATAGATAAACCAAATAATCGACTAACGTTTCCATGATTGGTCGATTCAATGATGTAAGAACAGGTAAATCCTCAACTGGTTTACTATTCGACATCAATCTTTGTAGATAACCATATATTTCAACCCAAAGCTCTTCTTCAACATAATTTTCTGTAAGAAGTGGAACGATATCTTCAAGATGTTCAATGTATGAACTTGGGTAATTACTACTTACTATATCATGAGCGAATACTTCAAATGCCTTATTAGATGAGACTGCGGGGTTGATGCGTTGTAGTGCACTAAAGGCATTGATTCTTGTTCCTCCATCATAATATTTGACCCAGCCCGATTCGCTCGATAGCTCAATACTTTTATTGGCTAAATTAGTTGCGAGCTCAGTGTTTTCCAATCCTAAGGCGGCTTCACTTAGTTTAGCATAGAAATCTGATTCTTTCCTTCCAATTCTAGCTATTTTGGCGACTTCTTCAATTTGATTTAAAGACAATAATGGAGTTATTTTTTCTATGACCTTTGACCAATTAAAAAATGAATTAGACTGGTCTTCTTCCTGAATTATTTTTTTGAAATCATCAAAGTTTGTAACTCGTTCTAGCACTTCACTTTCATCAATCTTTTCATAATCTGTCTTTAAAGTCAATGTATTAGAAGAGCTTGACGAACTATCTCTTTCGTTTTTTGCTGGTATATTAAACGGTGAATAATAGTCTTCTGCTTTTAGCCCTTTTGATGTATAGAAGTAATATATTTCAGATAGTAAGTAATGTCTAGTTTCTTCGTAAGCTTTAACTTCTATTGCCGAAATTATGGCTTGAGCGTGCTCTATTAAAAAACCTTCTTTTAAAATTTCATACCCTTTTTCTAGGATAGATTTGAGCAGAGAAGTATCGGCAGATTCAGCAAGAAGCAGATATAGGTTACTATATAGTTGAACAATACTTTTGAACTCTTCCTCATTTTTTGTTCGTATGATGAAATGTTTGATAAAAAGAGTAATGGTATCTTTAAAGTCAATCAGATCATTTTCTAATTGCCAAATGGTCTGTTCAAGACCATCATTGAAATTATGTTCATACGTAATTGCCAATAATTCTTCAGAAGCAATCCAATAAGCCCTTCCCTCTGTGGTTTCTTTAATATGGTTTAAATGAGATAAAAACCATTTTATTCTTTCGGGAGCTTTTGATGGGTCTTTATGATTTATTTTTCTTAACCATTCAATCCATGTACTAAACTGATAATCTTTTCTATAGCCCACTCCAATAGATTCTTGAATAGCCTGTTTGAGCCATTTTTCACCTTCCTCTAGCTTGCCTAAAATGAACCATACTTCTGAATGAGCCAAGCATTCTGTTATACGGCCATCTATATCATGATCTTCCAACATGGAGTCCTCCAAGGCTCTCAACTGTATTACTGCTTTTTCGGCATCAAACCCATTATTCAAAAGGGATTTAATGATTTTCCGTTGGATGTTTGTACTCCAATATTGTGGAGTATTTTGAAACTCCCTAAACAAATAATCTCCTAATAAGCCCAGTTTTTCAGAACTCAATTCAGACATTGCCGAAATTAAAAAATCAAAATATTGGCCTTTTGCCTGTGTCAACTTATACCAATAACTGTTTCTGTGAGATATTTCTTTGTAGTAAAACCGAACTATTGGAAATACTCTTTTAATAGGATCACCAGATATCGGTGTTTGAAGAATTCCTTCCGCTAGAATTTGAGTTGTAATACATAACATTCGTTCAAACTCTACTAAGACTTCTTCATCAGTACCTTTTGCAACAGGCGGAATTGCAGACGTAATCGAAATCCCTTTTCCACATAGGTTAAGTAATTTGTTGAATTTGATTAATGGAAGAAAAGCGTCTAACGAATCATCATATCCTAGCTGATCTTTACCCACACTAGATGGTTGTTCAACGTCTTTAATCCAACTATATGTTTCATCAACATCACTGATGACTTTATAAATTAAGTCTGCAATGTATATTTTACCAATTGGTTTGGTCTTTTCTTTTGTGAAATGAGTTGTTAATAATGACAAATATTCATTTGCACGACTACTGTCTTTTAAATCAAGACATTGTTCAATACTATACTGTATAAGCTGGAATAGTGAGTTTTTTCCCTTCGAAGAAGTAGAATCTATTTTTTCAATGACCTGATTAAAATCATCCCATTTGTTTTGATCTACCAAACTATATCCAAGATTAGAAAGTAACCTTAAAAGTAAATCAGCCTCTTTTTCTTCAAATCTATTTTCTCGTGTGTTAGCCGAGAAATGTATGTTTTCAATTTTTGAAAGAATATTTTCCGTTGTTTCAAAATGAGGAGATGTATAAATCCATTCTTCTAAGGCGTCTCTTATTTCTTCATACCTATGTGAATCATCAATGGTAATCCCAGATTCTGTAATAATTTCTGGATATGCTAAATTGAATAAAGTTGCTCCTTCAGATCTGAACCCAAATTCGATAAACAAGCGAGATGCTTTGAATGCGTATGATTCGCTACAATGTAATGTGTTACCCGTTCTTAAATAATCTCGTGCTAAGTCGTATCTATTTAAGATTAATAGTTCTTCTGTAAATGATGCTGGATCAATATTGAATAACCTTCTTTCAATTTCTGCTAATGAAAACAGATATCTAATGAGAGTATTGATATTTTTAGTTTGAAGGGCAATTTCAATTCCCAATTTTGCATCCTGTTTTATTTCTTCTGCTGGTCTGAAGTTTAATAACTGGTCGGTAAAACTATTTGGTGTAACCTCTGAAACAAACTTATCATACTGTTTGGCTTGAAATAGGTGGTGGTTTTGTTTCCATGATTTCTCAACCTCAGAGTTCATATAAAAATCAGCAAGTTGATTATGGTAATCAAGGTTTACTTTTGGATCAAATTCATCTGTTAAATAGTCTAAAGAAGTATAATGAAGAAGGAATTGCTTAAATGAGTTATGAAAGAAAGACAAAGTTTTTTCTGTTTCATTAAACAGAACCCTAGCTTTTTCTTTGAAAGACTTTAAAACACTACGGTCAAACTTCCATTCTTGGACAAAGGAAAGGTTTATTGAGCCATTAATTCTTGTGATTAGCCCCAAGAGGTTAACTAAATTTTCTTCTTTTTGGATAGGCTCCCAAATTTTCTTGTAATAGTTGTCTATATCTCCTTCAATTGTATCAAATGATTTTATTGCATCTTCAACTGAATCGGCTTGATTAACTTTTTCAATCAAATACGATAGGTATAAAGGATGACCTTGTGATTTTTCAAATATTTGTAGTTTTTGTGTACTGCTTAATTCTGTAGGGTAATCTAAAGAATCTATATATGTGTATACTTCTTCTTTTTTTAGGGGATCAATTTGAACCGTTCTACTTCCATTTTGGAATTCAGTTTTAATTTCTTGTTGTATATCCTCAAGTTCAAATGATTGACTCCCTAAAATGATAAATACTCCTTCAGGAAGTGAATTTGGTAGAGGAAGTTCTTGTAAAAAGCTGTTAGCAGTAATTTTGTATTCTCTAGGAACATGATCTAAACCGTCAATTATAAGTATAGTTGGTTGTCCATTTTTTACATAGTCTTGACTGATCGCTTTGAGCTGTTCATTGAATACTTCTTTTAGAAAGATTAAATCTTTATAAGGGAGAATATCCCTTTTGTATATGCCAGCTTCTTTCAATTGAAAAACTAGATCAAAAAAGAGGTGTGTTGCATTTCCTCTTTCGTGAAAGTTAAAGCTAGATGAAGGGTTAACAAAGTCAAATGCATAATATCTTATAACTCGCTGACTTAATCCTTTAGACCACTGATTTAATAATGTAGATTTACCTGAACCTGGACCTCCCTGCAAGAATAAATATCCATTTTTATGTTCAGTTAACTTTAAGTTTAATAAGTCAATTGTCGATTGAATAGGTTGGTACCTTTGTCTATCGACTATCAATTCATGATTAAATATGGTTTTAAATCTATCAGTCCAACCTAACTCTTTAATTATTTCTTGACGATTGAATTCAACAATTCTTTCGGGACTTGCAACTTTTTCAATAATGAATCGGCTAATCTGTTGAAGATCTTCGTCTTCCTTTGAGTATTTTATATTCCCTACACTAAACAGCTTTTGATTATAGGACGGTTGAAAATCAAAGCAAAGGATAAATTCTTCAAAATCGGAATCATTAAGATTAGAAATCTTCTTGAGCTCCTCTATTATCGGTTTCCATTTATCATCAATAGATTGATTCGATTTTATTTTTACCCAAACTTCAGAAATAAAGTCTTGAAATGAGCCAATTTTCTTAGTGCCATCCTTCAAGCTGTCATGTGAAGAAGTTGGTTTGTTAGTGATTAAATGAGGGATTATTTTTTTGCTGGGATTAGCAGTCTTTAAATTTTTCCAACTAGATGTGATTAGTGGTAATAAATCAGTAAAGTTTGCAAATGATATGTTCGCTTCCGCTATAGTCCATTTTACTTGGTATGCGTGAATTTGTGAATGAGTTGAATATTGGATGTCATCCAACTTCTCAGCTTTGGGATCCGCTATTCGAATCCATTCAAGTTTTTTGTTTATTAGATTCAAATAGACAAACCAAGCGAACTCGTCAAATTGAGGTAAATAACCTCCCATTGCTGCTCGTTCTCCACTTGCTGATACTATTTCTTCACTCATTATAAAATTGAATTTTGCAAATTAATGGAGTGAATCAATTTTTAGTAGTTACTAACAACTCTCTAACATCTACGTCTAATACTTTGGAAATCTGAAACAAAGTCTCAACTCTTGGTTGCATTTCGTTTCGACACCATTTAGAAACAGTGGTTCGATTCATTTCCAATTGATCGGCCAACCAATTATTAGTTTTTCCTTGTTCCGCTAAAACTGCCTTTATACGATTATAAATTTCTTTATTCATGATAAATTTTTATCGTTAAAAATCAAATATAGTAACTTCATTTGAGATGTTATTCGCATTATTTTATGCTTTATAGTGTTCATTTAAATATTTTTAATAACTTTGTTATGCGTTAAAAGCATAATAATATCCTTTTAAGGTTTTTTTTGAATATTTTTAATTATTAAACTATGAGCAAAAGATATACCAAAGCCGAATTAGAAGAAATAGTCTATAAACAATTAGAAAATCTGAATGCAATGCATGATTTATTGAGCATTATGAAAGTCCAAAATGACTTGATTCAAAGTATCAACCAAACACTTAGAGAAGAGATCGGTCAATTCAAGGAACAACAATTCAAGTACCCGACAAGAAGAAGTTTAAAATCATGACTATTGGGAGCGGTGGGAAGGGTAAGCTCTTTTGGTTTTTTAGGGTCGGATTGTTTGATGGAAAAAACCAAATGTGCTTAATGTGCGGTTGGTTTTTCCGAATGAAACACAACGTATGTATAACCCTATTGTGGTTATATCTTATATGTCTGCAAGTTACTATTTTTTAATTCATCCAAAGGACTGCTAATATTTTTATGAAATAAAAGTTATAGTTGCTATTTAAAGTTGCGTAATACGATATTAGAAAGTTAAGTTGGTATTGTGTTTCTTTTTTTTGTACTATTGTTTACAAAAAAAATATGCCTTTAGTACAACCTTTAGCTACCGATGCAAATCCTGATGTAAAAAAATTAGCCGAATTCTTTAACGAAACACTCGGTTTTTGTCCAAATTCGGTTTTAACAATGCAAATTCGACCAGAAATTGCACGCTCATTTATAAATATGAATATGGCAGTAATGGATAATCAAGGTAGCGTAACATCAGTTTTAAAAAGAATGATTGCTTGGGTTTCGAGTAACGCTACAGGATGTCGATATTGTCAAGCACATGCAATTCGAGCAGCAGAACGTTATGGAGCAGAGCAAGAACAGTTAGATAATATTTGGGAATATAAAACACATCCTTCTTTTTCTGATGCTGAACGCGCTGCATTGGATTTTTCGTTGGTAGCTTCTGTGATTCCAAATGCTGTGGATGAAAACATCAAAAAAGAATTATATAAATATTGGGATGAAGGTGAAATTGTAGAAATGTTGGGCGTAATTTCTCTTTTTGGATATTTAAATCGTTGGAATGACTCCATGGGAACATCTATTGAAGATGGTGCTGTAGAAAGTGGCGAAGAATACTTAGGAAAACATGGTTGGAACAAAGGGAAGCATCAGTAAATGAAAGTATTAGGACAGTTTGTAGATATTAAAAATAAACAGATTTTTTCTGCGGAAGTTGCAGTTGAAAACGGCAAAATATCAGCAATAAATAAAAAAGAGCATAGCGTAAAAAACTATATTCTTCCAGGATTTGTAGATGCTCATATTCATATCGAAAGTTCGATGTTGGTACCGTCTGAATTTGCTCGATTGGCAGTTCTACATGGTACAGTTGGAACTATTTCTGATCCACACGAAATTGCAAATGTTCTTGGAAAAGAGGGTGTTTATTATATGATAGAAAATGGTAAAAAAGTCCCTTTAAAATTTCATTTTGGTGCGCCTTCGTGTGTTCCTGCAACAAGTTTTGAAACTGCTGGAGCCGTTATTGATTCAGATGATATTAAAGAACTATTATTTTCTTCAGATATTAATTATCTAGCAGAAATGATGAATTATCCCGGCGTTTTATTTGACGACTCAGCCGTTTTAAAGAAGATTGCTTGGGCAAAACATTTTAATAAACCTGTTGATGGTCATGCTCCAGGACTCAGAGGAAAAGAAGCTGAGAAATATATTTCGGCTGGAATTTCTACAGATCATGAATGTTTTTCTTTTGATGAAGCGAACGAAAAATTGGCTCTTGGAATGAAAATTCTCATCAGAGAAGGATCTGCTGCCAAAAATTTTGAAGCATTGATTGATTTACTTCCTGAACATTATGAAAACATGATGTTTTGCTCTGATGATAAGCATCCAGATGATTTAATTGTTGGACATATTAACCAATTATGCACACGAGCAGTTGCTAAAGGAATGGATGTTTTTAAAGTGCTACAATCGGCATGTATAAACCCAGTAAAACATTATAATATGAATGTTGGATTGCTCAACATTGGAGATGATGCGGATTTTATTATTGTTGAAGATTTGACAAACTTTAAAGTATTTCAAACTTATATTAATGGCGAATTGGTTGCGGAAAATGGGAAATCATTCATTGAATCTATTCCATTTGAAAAACCAAATAATTTTAATGTTTCTCCAAAATCAATTTCGGATTTTCAAATAAATGCCAATTCAAATAGAGTGCGAGTGATTGAAGCCTTGGATGGAGAATTAATTACCAACGAAATTCATTCGTCAGCAATATTAAAAGATAGTAATTTAATTTCCAATGTTGAAAAAGATATTTTAAAAATGGCTGTTGTCAATCGTTATCAAGATACAAAACCATCAATCGCTTTTATAAAGAATTTTGGATTGAAAAAAGGAGCAATCGCTAGTTCAGTTGCGCACGACTGTCATAATATTGTTGTTGTTGGAACATCTGATGAAGAAATATGCAATGCTGTAAATCTGATTATTGAGAATAAAGGAGGCGTTTGTGCTGTGAATGGTAAAGAACAGAAAAATTTACCACTTCCAGTTGCTGGAATTATGAGTGATAAAAATGGTTGGGAAGCAGGAAAAGCATATCAAGAGATTGATGCAATGGCAAAAATTTTAGGCTCTACTTTAAGAGCGCCTTTTATGACGCTTTCTTTTATGGCATTACTCGTAATTCCTGATTTAAAACTCTCTGACAAAGGGTTATTCAGCGGGAATAAATTTGAATTTGTAGAGTTGCAGATGTAGATTAATAAAGCAATCCAAATAAATAAAGTGGAATTATATTTAAATTCCCTATTTCTATATCGTCTCTTATGATATAACTGTTTTTAACACCTCTAATTTGCTTGGTTTTTTTTCTTTTTCCTCCAATTTCAAAAGTATATTTCCTGTCGATTAAAAAATCTCCTTTTTCTGCTAAATGTATTTCATGTAAGTGTTTCATTTGATTGGCAAAAAAAGTTTCTCTCATAGTTCCTGTTTCTGCATTTTGCTTTCCTAAAGCAAGGATTAGATTAGTATTATTTAAATACAACTTTTGAGGCTTGGTCAATAAACCAACTCCTTTGGTTGGTTTAAATAATTCCATTACCAAATCCGCTCTATTCAGTAGTTTTATTGAATTAATTAAAAATCCTCTTGAAATCCCTAAACGCTCACTTAATTTTGAGATATTTGGTGTAAAAGGAACGCTTTGGGCAATTGCAATCAGTAGTTTTTTAATTTTTAAACATCTTTATATGCAATGTTTTCAATGGCATTTAAATCGGTCTCAATGATTAAATTTACTGTTTGAATAAGTTTTTGTATATAGCTTTCTTTGTTCTCTAAAAAATAAGGGTAATTTCCATATTTTAAGTAATTTTTAAACTCTTTTATAGGATATTGTTGTAATTGTTGTTTTACTTCACGAGCAACTTCTTTATGATTTTTAAGAAGATTTTCTAATGTTATTACTGGGAGTTTATATCCTTTTTCAAAATATACAAACTCTCTAAATGACAATTCTTTTAAATAGTAAGTAACGGCTCTTCTGCTTAAATCAGATTCCCCTTTATAAATTTCTAACATTGAAGAAGATGTAAATACCGTTTTCAAATTTGGAAACTGGTCATAAATTAGCTTTAACTCTCTTGACCAACGAGGATATTTATGCACCTCGTCTAAAAAGTAAGTGCGTTCCTCCTTGCAATGTAAAATCCTCGGCTAAATCAACTAATGTGTTTTCTAAAAAGTATAAGTTATCTAATGATACATATAGCGGTTTGGCTTCTTTTGGTAGTTTAAATTTTATGTATTGTAATAATAATGTTGTTTTTCCTGAGCCTCTTGCTCCTTTTATTCCTATAAATCTATTTGACCAATCTATTTTATTGATTAAATAGCGTTCTTTTACTGAAATGTTCGTTAATACTTTTTCTTGAAATGCAAATAATTTATCCATAATCGTTTTTACTAAAAAACAAAAACAACTAAAATTGTTCTTTAAAACAAACAAAAAATTATTATTTTGTTTTTTATTAACAACAAAATAATCACTTTTTCCCGCCAACCACAATCACAATTTCACCTTTTGGTGGCTTGTTGGTATAATATGCCAATACTTCGGTAGCGGTTCCTCGAATGGTTTCTTCAAACATTTTGGTAAGTTCCCTTGAAACAGAAACAGGTCTATCAGCTCCAAAATATTCTGCAAAATGACCTAATGTTTTTATCAATTTATGAGGAGATTCGTAGAAGATTATAGTTCGAGTTTCTTCGGCTAGTAACAAAAGTCTTGTTTGACGTCCTTTTTTTACTGGTAAAAATCCTTCGAAAACAAACTTATCATTTGGCAAGCCACTATTCACAAGTGCAGGAACAAAAGCTGTTGCTCCAGGAAGACAATCTACTTCAACACCATTTTCTATACACGCTCTTGTGAGTAAAAATCCAGGGTCTGAAATTGCCGGAGTTCCAGCATCAGAAATTAAAGCAACCATTTCACCACTTTTTATGCGTTCTACAATGCGATTTACCATTTTATGCTCGTTGTGCATATGATGAGATTGCATGTGTGTAGAAATTTTAAAATGCTTTAATAATTTACCTGAAGTTCGCGTGTCTTCAGCGAGGATTAAATCAACTTCTTTAAGCACTTTGACGGCTCTAAAAGTTATATCTTCAAGATTTCCGATAGGTGTAGGAACTAAATATAGTTTGGACATGTGTATGTTTTCTAATGTGTAAAGTTACGAAGAAAAAACATCTTTAAGGACGAATCTTTTTCCCAGTAAAATAAGAAATCAACAGTAAAATCATTGACATTGTTGGGAAAGGATCAAATTCGCTAATCATATAATGCGCGAAGAATGCTAAAATTAAATTGAAGAAAAATCCTGCATACGCCAATTTCTTTAAGAATTTATTTTTATTCCACAATATTACAATAGCACCAATAATTTTGGCAATCCCTAAAGGATAAATCAAGTATGTTGGATATCCGTATCTATTGAAATATACAACCAATTCATCATAAGAAGCAAAGTACCAAATACCTGCAATGATGAACATGCCGAATACCAAAATAGTAGAAATCCAGTAAACATATTTTTGATTTTTCATCGAATTAATAATTCTTCTGAAACAAATATAGCAACTATCTTTTACAAGATTAGTTAAATCACTAAATTTGCATCTAAATTTCTAGGATAGATTATGTATAGAAGTCATACGAACGGCGAATTAAGATTATCACATGTAAATGAAGAGGTTACACTTTCTGGTTGGGTGCAAAAAGTACGTGACAAAGGATTTATGATTTGGATAGATGTACGTGATAGATATGGAATCACACAATTAATTTTTGATGAAGAGCGAACCCCAAAAGAAATTATGGAGCAAGCGAAATCTTTGGGAAGAGAATTTGTGATTCAAGTAAAAGGAACTGTGATTGAACGTCAGTCTAAAAACAAAAACATTGAAACAGGAGAAATAGAAGTTTTAGTATCTGAGTTAACAATCTTAAATGCGTCCTTAACACCTCCTTTTACGATTGAAGATGAGACAGACGGTGGAGAAGAGTTACGCATGAAATATCGTTATTTAGATATTAGAAGAAATCCTGTAAAAGAGAATTTAATTTTCCGTCACAAAGTAACGATGGAAGTACGCAAATATTTATCTGACGGAGGATTTATAGAAGTAGAAACACCTTATTTAATCAAGTCAACGCCTGAAGGCGCACGTGATTTTGTTGTTCCTTCTCGTATGAATGAAGGGCAATTTTATGCCTTACCACAATCGCCACAAACTTTTAAACAACTATTGATGGTTGGAGGAATGGATAAGTATTTTCAGATTGTAAAATGTTTTAGAGACGAAGATTTACGTGCCGATAGACAGCCAGAATTTACACAAATTGACTGCGAAATGGCATTTATTGAACAGGAAGATATATTAAATGTTTTTGAAGGATTAACACGCCATTTGTTAAAAGAAATCAATGGAGTTGAAGTAGCAGAATTTCCAAGAATGTTTTATGATGACGCCATGAAAATATACGGGAATGACAAACCAGATATTCGCTTTGGAATGGAATTTGGCGAATTAAACGACATTGCACAACATAAAGATTTTAAAGTGTTTAATTCAGCAGAATTGGTTGTTGGAATTGCAGTTCCAAATGGAGCGTCTTATACAAGAAAAGAGATTGACAAACTGACAGATTGGGTTCGCAGACCACAAGTTGGAGCGCTTGGAATGGTATATGTAAAATGCAACGAAGATGGTACATTTAAATCATCAGTAGATAAATTTTACAATCAAGAAGATTTAGCAAAATGGGCAGAAAAGACAGGAGCAAAAGCAGGAGATTTGATATGTGTACTTTCTGGAGATACAACCAAAGTAAGAGCGCAATTATCTGCTTTGCGTATGGAATTAGCAGAGCGTTTAGGATTGAGAGACCCTAAAGTTTTTGCGCCATTATGGGTTGTAGATTTCCCTTTATTAGAGTTAAACGAAGAAACTGGACATTACCATGCAATGCATCATCCGTTTACATCACCAAAACTTGGACAATTAGAATTGTTAGACACAAATCCTGGAGACGTTAAGGCAAATGCTTATGATTTAGTTTTAAACGGAAATGAAATTGGTGGAGGTTCTATTAGAATTCATGACAAGCAGATTCAAGCAACTATGTTGAAACATCTTGGATTCTCAGAAAAAGAAGCAAGAGCACAATTTGGCTTCTTAATGGATGCCTTTGAATATGGTGCGCCTCCTCACGGAGGATTAGCATTTGGATTGGATAGATTGGTGTCTATTCTTGGCGGACAAGAAACAATACGAGACTTTATAGCATTTCCCAAAAACAATTCAGGACGTGATGTAATGATTGATGCTCCTGCATTTATAGATGATGAACAATTAAAAGAGTTGAGTTTAAAGCTCGATTTAAATTCATAAAAAAGAAAATCCTGCAAAAGCGGGATTTTTTATACCGTTTCTTTTTTCTCAATCGATTTTGTAAGAGCAGAAGAAATAATTCCTGTTGGTATTGCTACAATTCCTAATCCTATCATCAATATAAAAAAGGTAAAAACTCTTCCACCAACTGTTATTGGATATACATCTCCATAACCAACGGTTGTTAAGGTAATTATTGACCACCAAAGACTATCAAATATTGAAGAAAAATGCTCTGGTTGTGCTTGATTTTCAAAATAATAAATACCAATAGCAGAAAAATAAATAAGAATTAGAGTTGTAAACAAAAACAGCAAAATTTCTTCTTTAGCCATCTTTATTGCTTTAGTAAAATGTTTCAGAGCCTTATTGTAGCGAGCTAATTTTAATACTCTAAATAACCTTAGGAAGCGTAATGCTCTTAGAGAACGAAGGTCAATTCCGAAAGAAAGATAAAACGGAAGGATTGCTAAAAAGTCGATGATTCCAAAAAGGCTAAAAATAAATTTCGGCTTACTATCGGCAACAAAAATTCTTAAAATATATTCAACAGTAAAAATAATAACACTAAATAACTCTATAGATTGTAATATTTTTATTGTCTGAGGTTTTAAATTGGGAATAGTTTCTATAGAAAAAGTAATAATTGACACAAGAATTAGTGCCTGAATAAAAAATGAAAACAGCCTACTTTTCTTATTATCATTTATTTCTACTATATCTTTTATTTGTTTTTTCATTTGATAAAAATAGAACTAATTTTTAATATCTTTATGCAATGTTACAATCCAAAATTTTAACAAAATTTCTCATCTGGAAATACAAACATATTTCTGAGCGAAACTTTGTTTACTTTTTAAGTATTTTAGTTGGTCTATTGGCAGGATTGGGAACGGTAACTCTAAAAAATCTCACACACTTTATTCAATCGGTTTTAGAAGGAAAAATAATAGTAGATTATCAAACAGCACTCTATTTTATTTTCCCAATAATTGGATTATTTTTAGTCTATATTTTCCAGAAATATATTTTAAAAGAAAATATCAGTCATGGAATAACATCAACGCTATTTGCAATTTCAAAACAAAGTGGAATTATAAAAGTGCACAAGATATTCTCTTCATTAATTGCAGCGCCTTTAACGGCAGGCTTTGGAGGCTCTGTTGGTTTGCAAGGTCCTGCAGTAAGTACGGCTTCAGCGATTGGCTCCAACCTTTCGCAAGTGTTTCATATGAACGCAAAAACACGAATGCTATTGATTGGTTGCGCAACTGCGGGAGCTATGTCATCAATGTTTAAAGCACCAATTGCTGCAATTATTTTTGCGGTAGAAATCTTTAGTTTAGACTTAGCATTTGCATCTATGATTCCGCTGTTGTTAGCATCTGTTTCGGCTGTTATAACTTCGTATTTTTTCTCAGGAACAGATGTTTTGTTGGGTTTTGACCTTCAAGATAAATTTGAAATAAAGGATATCATATTTTACTTAATTCTCGGATTAGGAACAGGAATGGCATCTGTATATTTTACCAAAATGTACTTTTTTATTACGAAGCTTTTCGAGCGATTTAAAAATTCAATTCAACGACTGATAGTCGGAGGAATTGCCATAGGAATTATGCTCTACTTTATTCCGCCATTATATGGAGAAGGATATGGTCTTATCAACAATTTATTGCACGGAAATCATATTGCAGCACTTGGCAAAACACCTTTTGACATTTATTTAGATAATATTTGGGTTGTCATAGCATTGCTTATTGGAATTACTATTTTTAAAGCGATTGCAATGACGACCACTTTTGCTGCAGGAGGCGTTGGAGGAATTTTTATTCCGACGTTATTTATGGGATCTGCACTTGGAAATGTGATTGCTAAAGTGATAAATAATATAGGCTTAGGATTTGATGTTTCTGAATCTAACTTTACACTTGTTGGAATGACGGGCTTGATGGCTGGAGTTTTACACGCTCCATTAACAGCGATATTTTTAATTGCTGAAATTACTGGAGGATATGAACTTTTTGTTCCATTGATGATAGTAACTGCAATCTCATTTACGGTAACAAAATATTTTATTCCAAATTCAATTTACACACAAGAATTGGCTAAAAGAGGTGAGTTAATTACACATAATAAAGATAACAATGTGTTGATGATGATGAATTTAGATGGGATTATAGAAACTAATTTTATTTCGGTAACTCCACAAAAAACGTTAGGAAAATTGCTGAAAAAAGCGGTTGCAAAATCAAGCAGGAATATTTTTCCGGTAGTAGATGAAAAAAATCAATTTTTAGGAATTGTTTTATTAGATGATATTCGTAATATTATGTTTGATAAAAAACTATATAAAACAATTATTGTTGAAGAATTGATGCATAGCGCTCCTGATATTATTAATTATGAAGATGATTCTATGCAACAAATTATGAAAAAGTTTAAACTTAGTGGCGCCTGGAATTTACCAGTATTAAGAGATGGAAAGTATTATGGATTCATCTCAAAATCAAAAATGTTAACTGCATATCGAAAAAAATTAATTGAAGTTTCTAATTAAAAAACAGCATCATGAAACGAGCATATTAAAATCATTATCACTCAAGGGAATGATTAATAGCGAACCTGCCTGCGGCAGGCAGGCACCATGTGACAATTAAAAAACAATAGATAAATACATATGAAATACCTAATTATCTTTTTTACTATTATTTCTTTTGGAAGTATCATTTTTGGATATTTCTTTGAAAGTGACTACGCCCCAAAATTTATCGGATTTGGAGTTCTAGGAATTTTCTTTATTGTCATTCCGTTATTTTCTTACCATCGTTGGAAAGATAAAGATGTAAAAGATTATATGCTTACCAAAGAAAATTTGGATAAAATACGAGAGCGAAAGGAATAGTTTTCTTTCCTTTTATTTCCCCAAAAAACCATAAATTAGCAATTCATTTAAAAACTAATCAAAACCTTGACAAAAGCAAAAAGAGTCACACCACTAATGAAGCAATACAATGCAATTAAGGCGAAATATCCTGATGCAATGTTGCTTTTTAGAGTTGGTGATTTTTATGAAACTTTTGGAGAAGATGCTGTAAAATGCGCCAAAATTGTTGGTATTGTTTTAACAAAAAGAGGTGCAGGAAGTGAAACGGAAACTGCCCTTGCAGGATTTCCACACCATTCATTGAATACGTATTTACCGAAATTGGTAAAAGCAGGATGTAGAGTTGCTATTTGCGACCAACTCGAAGATCCAAAAATGACAAAAACCATTGTAAAACGAGGCGTTACAGAGCTGATAACTCCAGGAGTTTCTCTAAACGACGAAGTTTTACAAGCCAAGACCAATAACTTTTTAGCAGCCATTCATTTTGGTAAAAAAATCATCGGAATCTCGTTTTTAGATGTTTCAACAGGTGAGTTTTTAACAGCACAAGGCAATAGCGAATACATTGATAAATTATTGCAAAATTTTAGTCCAAGTGAAGTCTTGGTTCAAAAAAAGAACAAAATAAAATTTGTAGAAGTTTTTGGCGAACGCTTTAACAACTTTTATCTCGAAGATTGGGTTTTTCAGACCGATTATGCTAAAGAAAGCCTAACCAATCATTTTAAAATAAAATCTTTAAAAGGGTTTGGAATTGATGATTTATTAGAAGGAATTATCGCTTCTGGAGCCGTTTTATATTACCTTTCAGAAACACAACATAACAAGCTAGAACACATCACTTCAATCAATAGAATTGCAGAAGATGATTATGTGTGGATGGATCGTTTTACCATCAGAAATTTAGAACTTTACAACGCTAATTCTGTTGAAGCAGTAACACTTCTTGATGTGATTGACCAAACAATCTCGCCAATGGGAGGGCGTTTGTTAAAACGCTGGTTAGCACTTCCGTTGAAGAATCTCGAACAGATAAAACAGCGTCAAGAAATTGTAAAATATTTGATTGACAATGATAATTTCTTTGAAATTGCTACGTATCAAATCAAACAAATAAGTGATATTGAACGGTTGATTTCTAAGGTTGCCACAGGAAAAATAAGTCCGAAGGAAATAGTACTGCTAAAAGATTCTTTACAAGCCATTCTACCGATAAAAGCATCCGCAGAAAAAAGTATAAATACATTTTTGCAAAACCTTGGAAAAGAATTGGATGATTGCCATTTATTGATTGATAAAATAAGTGAAATGCTGTTTGAAAACGCTCCTGTAAACATCAATAAAGGAAATGCTATTGCTGATGGAGTTTCAGAAGAATTGGATGAATTGCGAGCGATCTCAACATCAGGAAAAGAATATCTCGATGCAATGGTAAAACGAGAAACGGAGCGCACAGGAATCAGTTCCTTAAAAATTGCGTTTAACAATGTTTTTGGCTATTATATTGAAGTGCGAAACACACACAAAGATAAGGTTCCTGAAGAGTGGATTCGTAAACAAACCCTTGTCAATGCTGAACGTTATATCACTGAAGAGTTAAAAGAATATGAAACAAAAATTTTAAGTGCCGAAGATAAAATAAGCCATTTAGAACATCAAATTTTTAATGATTTGGTTGTTTTTTTACTGAAATTTATTAGACCTGTTCAAAAGAATGCGCAATTAATTGCACAATTAGATTGTCTTTGTTCGTTTGCTAAAACGGCAAAAAAGAACAACTATATTCGTCCGATACTAGATGAAAATACAGATTTAGATATCAAGAATGGTCGTCATCCTGTGATTGAAAAACAGTTGCCAATTGGTGAAGAATATATTGCAAATGATGTTGTTTTAAATAGAAATCAGCAACAGATAATCATGATTACGGGACCAAATATGAGTGGTAAATCAGCCATTTTGAGGCAGACAGCACTCATTGTTTTGTTAGCGCAAATGGGAAGTTATGTTCCTGCTCAAAACGCTAAAATTGGTGTTGTAGATAAAATCTTTACACGTGTTGGTGCAAGTGATAATATTTCGATGGGCGAATCAACTTTTATGGTTGAAATGAACGAGACTTCGAGTATTTTGAACAATCTATCTGATAGAAGTTTGATTTTATTAGACGAAATTGGTCGAGGTACAAGTACATATGATGGTATTTCGATCGCTTGGGCAATTGCTGAATATCTGCATGAGCATCCAACAAAAGCAAAGACATTATTTGCAACGCATTATCACGAACTGAATGATATGACTGAAACTTTTGAGCGTATCAAAAACTTCAATGTCTCGGTTAAAGAATTGAAAGACAATGTAATTTTCTTACGAAAGTTAGTTGCAGGAGGAAGTGAACATAGTTTTGGTATTCACGTAGCAAAATTAGCTGGAATGCCTTCGACTGTTATCCATAAGGCCAATAAAATGCTAAAGAAATTAGAGCACAGTCATTCATCAGAAGATATAAAAAACAAATTAAAACAAGCGCAAGAAGAAGATGTACAGTTGAGTTTTTTTAAGTTAGATGATCCACTTCTTGAAGATGTAAAAGAAGAAATTCTATCAACCAATATCGATACATTAACGCCAATCGAAGCGTTGATGAAGTTGAATGAAATTAAGCGGATGTTGATAGGAAAATAAGTACCTTTGCAATGATGTTTATACAAATGCCTTTTTTATTTATTAGTGGACCAGAAATAGTTTTTGTCATGCTTATTGTTGTGATGCTTTTTGGTGCCGATAAAATTCCTGAGATTGCTCGTGGACTTGGCAAAACAATTCGTCAAGTAAAAGATGCGACTAACGACATCAAAAGAGAAATAAAAGATAGCGCTGAAGAACAAGGGCTAGATACAGAATTCACCAAAGACATTTCAGAAGGAATCAATAAGGTGAAAGACGATATTGATGACATTACAGGTCCAATAAAGAGAGGGTTTTAATGATAAAGAGGTTTATAATATCGCCTCTTTTATCCGTTTTAGTATTCTTTTCTGTTTCGTTTTTAACTTTGATTTACTACAATGAATTTAGGTTGACTGCCCGACTCAAATTATGGATGGAATATTACTAATTTTTTAATTACTTGGGTTTTTTACAGCAATTTATTTTTGGTATAAGGAGAAAAATTAGACAACCCTCGAAATCGTCAATCCATCACGAACAGGCAATAGTACTGTTTCAACTCTTGCATCGTTTTTTAAGAGTTTATTATATGCAATAAGTGCAGGAGTATCAACATCATTTGGTTGAATTTCTTCGATTACTTTTCCGCTCCACAATACGTTATCAGAAAGAATTACGCCCCCTTTATTCATTTTGCCGATAATTGCATGGAAGTAATTAGAATAATTGTTTTTATCAGCATCAATAAACACCAAATCAAATTTTTTGTCAATCGTTGGAATAATGTCTAACGCCTTTCCAAGATATTGTTTTATTTGATTCTTATAAGATGATTTGTCAAAATACTTCTTTTGAAAATTGGCTAATTCTTCATTTTTATCAATGGTGTGAAGTGTGCCGTTTTTTTGCATTCCTTCAGCCAAACAAAGCGCAGAATATCCTGTATAAGTGCCAATTTCAAGAATATTTTTAGGATATATCAATTTAGAAATCATTGAGAGAACTCTCCCTTGAAAATGACCACTTAACATCCTTGGAACCATTACTTTTTGCCAAGTTTCATGATTTAATTCTTGTAACAATTGAGGTTCGTCTTCAGTATGACTTACAACGTAATTGTCAATTTTTTTTGGCAGAAAATCCATAGTTGAGAGTAATTTGGAAATCAAAAGTATAAAAAAAGGAACTCAATTTGAGTTCCTTTTAAATCTTATTTTAATTTTTTCTTGACTTCAACTTCTATTTTTTCTTTATCTTGATACGACATACTTTTTTGCTTTTCGCAATGCTTTTTAGAATAACTTCCAAAGATTTTAGACAACAATGTATTTTGTTTTGTATACATTTTGCAAATTTTACATCTTAAAAAATGAACACTCAATTTTACTTTATCAAATACCATTGCTTCACCATATTGATTTTTATCGCATATAGTTGTTGCTTCGTCACATGAAATAAAAAATTTATTCATTCTGTTTCTTAATTATTAAACCAATTATCTTCCATACATCTTCTCAACTGCGTTCTGGCGCGGTGTATTATCACCCATAAATTTGACGGAGTTATGTCTAATTCCTTACAAATTTCTTCCGTTTCAAAATTTTGAATAGTTTTCATTCTAAAAACGATGCTATATTTTTCTGGCAAATTATTAATACATTTTTCTAAAGTTGACTTTAATTCGTCATTTTCAAGATCTTTATCAGTATCTGAAGACCAAGAATTAGGAACACGCTCTTCAATCCATTCTCCTTCGCGTTCGCCATCATTGTAAAAATTCATTCGAACTTCTGCCTTTCCTTTTCTGGAATTTATTTTTCGATAATGATCTATGATTTTTCTTTTTAAGATTGATATCAGCCAAGTGCGTTCACTTGCTTTCCCTTGAAAGTTTTTCATTGATTTGAGTCCAGAAAAAAAAGTTTCTTGCACCAAGTCTTTAGCCAAATCATCATTATTTACACGTGTTATGGTGTAATTATATAGATAATCAGAATAAGATTGCACCCACTTTTCAGGCACTAATATATGTTTTGTAGTTTCGGACATTTATAAATTATCACTACGAAGATATAAAATATAGTTGAATCAAACTGTTAGAAACCTAACATATTATAAAAAGTTTAGCAATCATTTTTTTCACTATTTTTACAATCTAAAACGAATTAAAATGTCAGTAGCAAAAAAAGAATATAAGCGCGTTACCGTAAAATCATTAATTGATATGAAAGGTAACGGAGAAAAAATAGCTATGCTAACAGCCTATGATTACACGATGGCTAAAATCTTAGACAATTCAGGAGTTGATGTTCTTCTTGTTGGCGATTCAGCATCAAATGTAATGGCTGGACACGAAACAACAGTGCCAATTACACTTGACCAAATGATTTATCATGCAAGTTCGGTTATTAGAGCAATTAAGCGTTGTTTGGTTGTGGTAGATTTACCATTTGGCAGTTACCAATCTGACCCAAAAGAAGCGTTACGCTCAGCAATTAGAATATTAAAAGAAAGTGGTGCACATTCCGTTAAAATGGAAGGAGGAAAAGAAATAAAAAATTCTATAAAACGTATTTTAAATGCTGGAGTTCCAGTGATGGGACATCTTGGATTAACACCACAATCTATTTATAAATTTGGAACATATATTGTAAGAGCAAAAGAAGAAGAAGAAGCTCAAAAATTGAAAGAAGATGCATTATTATTAGAAAAAATAGGGTGTTTTGCTTTGGTTTTAGAAAAGGTTCCTGCAAAATTGGCACAAGAAGTTGCTGAAAGTATTTCTATACCAGTAATTGGTATTGGTGCTGGATCAGGAGTTGATGGTCAAGTCCTTGTTACACATGATATGCTTGGAATGACACATGAGTTTAATCCTCGTTTTTTGCGTAGGTATTTAAATATGTATGACGAAATGACCAATGCTTTTAAAAATTATATTGAAGATGTTAAAAGTGTTGATTTTCCGAATAAAAACGAACAGTATTAGTTGTGAAAATTCTTCACATAGACAGTAACCATCCATTATTAATAAATCAACTTAATGATTTAGGATACACAAATAATGAAGATTACATTTCTTCAAAATCAGAGATTGAAGAGAAAATCAAAGATTATGAAGGCATTATAATTCGTAGTCGATTTAAAATTGATAAACAATTTATTGATGCAGCAACAAATCTAAAATTTATTGCACGTGTAGGTGCAGGACTTGAAAGTATAGACTGTGAATATGCTAAAAAAAAGGGAATTAAATTGATTTCGGCTCCTGAAGGAAATCGAAATGCTGTTGGCGAGCATACTTTAGGAATGACACTTTCTTTGTTTAATAAACTTAACAAATCTGATAGAGAAATTAAAAACGGGAAATGGCGTCGTGAAGAAAATCGAGGGACTGAATTAGACGGAAAAACAGTCGGAATCATTGGTTATGGAAATATGGGTAAAGCCTTTGCCAAAAAACTGAGAGGATTTGATGTTGAGGTAATTTGCTATGATATTAAAGAAGGTGTTGGTGATGAAAATTGCACGCAAGTTTCTTTGGCAAAATTGCAAGAAGAAACAGACGTTCTGAGTTTGCATACGCCTTTTAATGAGTTGTCACATAAAATGGTTAACACAAGTCTAATCAGTAGTTTTAAGAAATCTTTTTTGCTTATAAATACTGCTCGAGGAAGTGCAGTTGTTACGTCAGATTTAGTTGAAGCATTGAAAAGTGGTAAAATTCTCGGAGCAGGACTGGACGTGCTTGAATACGAAAAAGCATCGTTTGAAAACCTTTTTGAAAATGACTCCTTACCTTATGCTTTCGAATATTTAATCAATGCCGAGAACGTACTACTTTCTCCACATGTTGCAGGATGGACAGGTGCATCTAAAATAAAATTAGCACAAACAATTGTTGATAAAATCAAACGATATTATGAAAAATAGAGTAACAGGAATTAGCGGATTATTCTTTAAAGCATCAAATCCAAAAGAGAGTAAAGATTAGTATAAAAACATTTAGGATTTGATACCGATGATTGGGGTTGTACCTTTATGGTGGAAAGACAAAGATGGAAATAAAATTAAACTTTGGGAAAGCCCAAAAGAGTTAGGAAAAACAGAATTTATGACTGCTGCAAAAGCACAATCAATCCTAAAATTAGTTGGAACTATGAAACCCTATATTCTTGATGCTGAAGTAAAATTTGAATATAGTAATGCGACTTTTCATACTGCACAATTATTTGTTAGTGATTTTGAGGTTAGAGAGAATAATCTTATTATAAAATTGGCTGTAGAAAAAACGGATTGCAAAGCGAAAGAACTGTGTGTTTCTCCAAAAAAAAATGAAGTTATTTCTTCACAAGAATCCTATTGTGCGCTAGAAAGTGGATGTTGTTAATTATGAGCTTTTGAAGTTTCTTCTACCTTACGCTCTAATGCTACTTGAAACTCTTCCATCACAGGCTTTACAGTGCTTTCAGGAATATCAGAAATGCGAAGAAATATAAGACCGTCAATAGCATCATTGAATTTTGGATCTACATTAAAAGCAACTAACTTTGCATTTTGTTTGATATATTTTTTGATAAGAACAGGCATGCGTAAGTTTCCAGGTTCTAACTCATCAATAACACGATCAAATTTGTTCAAATCAGCCTGAGTAGCATCGAATATAAACTCTTTATCTGCATCTTTTAACTTCACTTTATATTCCTTTTTTGGATGAATATATTGCGCAATATATGGGTCGTAATAATGTGATTTCATAAACTCAATCATCAATGATTTTGAAAAATTTGAAAATTGGTTAGAAATGCTAACGCCTCCTGTCAAATATTTATGCTTAGGATAACGCAAAGTAACATGTACGATTCCTTTCCAAAGAAAAAATAAAGACATCGTTTTTTGCTGATATTCTTTTACAATAAATGCACGACCAATATCAATCGTTTTGCTCATTCTTTCAAACAATTCTGGTTCAAACTTAAAGAGCGTTTGCACATAAAACCCCTCGATTCCATATTTTTTATAAATATCTACTCCAAGTCCCATTCTATAAGCTCCAACAAGTTTATTCTTTGCAGAATCCCATAAAAATAAATGGTGATAATGTTGATCGAATTCATCTAAATCTATTGATTTATTGGTTCCTTCACCAACATCTCTAAAGGTAATTTCTCGCAATCTTCCTATCTCATGTAGTACATTCGGAATTTTATCAGCATTTGCAAAAAAGACCTCATAATTTCTGCTTTCCATCATTCTATCGCCATTCTCACGAAGTTTGGTTACTTCTTTTACCATTTTTGAAACATTTCCTTGCGAAACAATTTCTTTAGGCTCTTTTAATTTTATTACTGATGTAGCTTCTGAAATAGAAATTGATTTTTTCTCAAAAGGATTTGCCAACATATATGTTTTTTTGCGAAGAAATTCATAAAAGGCATCAATGTTTTCATATTGATTTTGATCTTTTACAGAAATTGGTTTCCCAATTCTAACCTTTATAACTCGCTGTTTTTGTGACAATAATTCTGAAGGCAATTTTGCTGTTCTGAAGGTGTCATTAAATTTTGATAAAAAATAGAATAATTTACTATTTTTAGCGTGAAAATAAATAGGAATAATTGGAACATTTGCCTTTTGGATTAGTTTTATTGCACCTTCTTCCCAAGGCTTATCAACCAATAGTTTTCCATCTCTATAAGTAGACACTTCTCCTGCAGGAAAAATCCCTAAAGGGTGATTATCCTTCAAATGTAGCAATGCTTCTTTAATTCCTGCCATACTTGATTTTGCATCTTTTCTGTTCTCAAACGGATTTACAGCCATAATATATGGTTTCATTGGTTCAATTCTGTGCAATAAAAAATTGGCAATAATACGATAGTCAGGACGTTTTTTGACAAGTAACTTTAATAGTAAAATTCCATCGATTCCTCCAAGAGGATGATTTGATATCGTTATAAAAGCACTATCTTTTGGGATTCTATTTAAGTCTTCTTCAGGGATTTCAAATTGAATTTGTAAATCATCTAAAAGCACATCAAAAAACTCTAAATCTGATAAATGTTTATGCTTATTATAAATCTTATTGAGTGTAGAAATTCGTAAAACTTTCATTAATATCCAACCAAAAAAAGTGCCAATAAATCTATATTTATCAAGATTTATTACACTTGCGACTTCTTTTGCGGTTACTAAACCCATTTAATTTTTAAATTTTGAAACAAACAAATGTACAAAATCTACTGAACTACAATTTGAATAGTTTCTCTACTGGTTTGTTTTAATAAAACCGTATGGTTTTCTTCTATTCTTGAAATTGAATCTTCATCAAAATGCCGAACCGTGAATAAGGTAACATCTTGACTATGAGAAACTTTATATTTAGATTTTATATTGCTGTAAAAATCATTAAAATTTTCATACAAATCTTCTATACAAACGATAAAACTCAATGCTGAATTTTGGATCAGATTTACTTTTAACTTATAATCGTGCAAATAATTGAAAATATCTCGCAAATTATGCTCTACCATAAAAGAGAAATCGAGCGCAGAAATCGAAACCAATATCTGATTCTTTTTTAATATAAAGCATGGGATTTTTGGTTCTAAATCTACACCCTTTTTTACAGATGTCCCTTTATTATCCAACTCATAAAAAGAACGAACGAATAACGGAATTAACTTGTTTTCTAGCGGTTTTAGTGTCTTTGGATGAATTACAGAAGCACCATAAAATGCCATTTCAATGGCTTCTTTATAGGAGATTTGCTCTAATAGTTTGGTGTCTTTAAAAGAACGAGGATCGGCATTTAATACACCAATAACATCCTTCCATATTGTAACACTTTCGGCATTTAAACAGTATGCAAATATTGCTGCTGTATAATCAGATCCTTCTCTCCCAAGAGTTGTTGTATTTGTTTCATTTCCACCTAAAAAACCTTGTGTTATGGTAAGTTTTGAAATATCAACATTTGATGAAATAATCCTCTCTGTTTCTGTCCAATCAACTTTTGCATCACGATAAAAATCATCTGTTCTTATATATTCTCTAACATCAATCCAATTGTTTTCTACACCAATCTTAGTCAGATAAGCACTTACGATTTTGGTAGATAATAATTCTCCAAAACTTACAATTTGATCATAAATGTAATTATAGTCTTTAGAGGTGTTTTTGGTCAAAAAACCACTTAATTTTGCAAAAATATGCTCAAAATCAAAGAAAATAGTATTTTTTTGATCAAAATTTAAATCTTTAATAATTGTTAAATGATAATTCCTAACGTTCAAAATAGCATCAGAAATGGAAGTTTTTTTGTAGAAATATGCATCTACAATTTTTTCAAAATCATTGGTCATTTTTCCCATTGCCGAAACCACAACAAGCTTGTTTTCTACACCTTCGTGCTTTAAAACTTTTACAAGGTTTTTAACACCATCAGCATCCTTAATAGACGCTCCTCCAAATTTGGATATTTTCAATTTTATTTATTTTTTAAAATATAATTTTTTAAGTTTTCTTCATCCATTTGAACAATCTCCCCCAACCATCTAAAATTTTTGCGCCAGATTTTATATAAAAATCACGTGCAGGAGTACTCCAATCAAGAACCGCCCATTCTACCCTACGAATTTTCTCATCATAGGCTTGTTGTAGCACAGCCTTGTATAAAACGCTTCCGATATTTTGACCTCTCATAGAATGTTTTATAATCAAATCTTCTAAATGAATTGTTTTTCCTTTCTATGTAGAATATCGATACTAATATAGTACCATTCCAACAATTTTATCCCCTTTTTCGGCAATTAATGTTTGAAAAAGGGGATTATCTCCAAAACCTTCTTTTTTAATATCATCAACAGTTACGACAACAGCCTCAGGTTCTTTTTCAAATACTGCTAATTCTTTTATCAATCCTAAAATTGCTGAAGCGTCTTCTATAATTGATTTTCTAATTGTAAAATTCATCTCTTTTCATATGATTTATGAATTAAAAAACACGATATTTGTAATCTACTTGTTTAAAAAAGTTATGACTAAAAAAAACTCAACCCTTGGAGAATTTATAATCAGCAATCAAAAACACTTTAAATATTCTTCTGGAGAACTATCTCGACTTATTAATTCAATTCGTTTAGCAGCAAAAGTAGTAAATCATGAGGTAAATAAGGCTGGATTGGTCGATATTTTAGGTTCTGCTGGAGAAACAAACATTCAAGGTGAAACACAACAGAAGTTAGACGTATATGCAAATAATATTTTTATGCAGACGATGGCTAACCGTCAAATTGTTTGTGGTGTTGCAAGTGAAGAAGATGATTATTTTGTTGAAATAAAAAGTGAAAATGGTGGGAATAACAACAAATATGTTGTGCTTATCGATCCTTTAGATGGCTCTTCAAATGTTGATGTAAATGTGTCTGTTGGGACTATCTTTTCTGTTTACAGAAGAGGAACTCCTGTAGGAACTCCTGTACAAATGGAAGACTTCTTGC
Organism: Urechidicola sp.; assembly: GCA_965248525.1. Lineage (GTDB taxonomy): Bacteria > Bacteroidota > Bacteroidia > Flavobacteriales > Flavobacteriaceae > Urechidicola. The sequence goes on from CBDFJO010000003.1 coordinate 132,802, forward strand.
AAAAGGGAACAAAACAAGTTGCTGCAGGATATATCATTTATGGTACTTCAACAATGATTGTATTTACAACAGGTCATGGCGTGAATGGGTTTACATTAAATCCTGCAATAGGAACATTTTATCTTTCACATCCTGATATGGAGTTTCCAGAAGATGGAAATATCTATTCAATCAACGAAGGTAATTACGTGCATTTTCCACAAGGAGTTAAAGATTACCTCAAATTTTGTCAAGAAGAAGTAGATAATCGCCCTTATACATCTCGTTATATTGGTTCTTTAGTTTCTGATTTTCATAGAAATATGATTAAAGGTGGAATTTATATATATCCAACAAGTTCAAAAGCACCAAAAGGGAAACTACGCTTGTTATATGAATGTAATCCTATGGCTTTTCTTGCAGAACAAGCAAATGGATACGCATCAGATGGCTATAAACGAATCATGGAAATAAAACCAACAGAACTGCATCAACGTGTCCCTTTTTTCTGCGGAAGTAAAAAGATGGTAGATGATGCGAAAGGCTTTATGGCGAAATATCCTGAGGATGCTAACTACTAAGTGATAGCATTCCTCAATACTTCTATAAAAACAATCAATTTCCAAGAATGAAATTTGTATTGTACCTTTGAACGAGAATTTTGTATAATATAACTAAAAATATATAATTATGGCTTTTGAATTACCAAAATTAGGATACGCTTATGATGCGTTAGAACCAAATATAGATGCGAGAACGATGGAAATACACCACTCAAAGCATCATCAAGGATACACAAACAACTTAAATAATGCTCTTGCAGGAACAGCTCTTGCAGGAAAATCTATCGAAGATATCTTGACAAATCTTGATATGAATAATGGCGCTGTGCGTAATAATGGAGGAGGTTTTTACAATCACTCTTTGTTTTGGAGCGTTATGAATCCAGAAGGAAAGGGATATTTATCAGGAGATTTAAAAGATGCTATTGAAGCAGCATTTGGTTCTATTGATGCTTTTAAAGATGCGTTTGCAAAAGCAGCAGGAACTCGTTTTGGTTCTGGTTGGGCTTGGTTGTGTGTACACAAAGGAGGAAAAGTAGAAGTTTGTTCTACACCAAATCAAGACAATCCATTAATGTCAGGGATAGGTTGTGGAGGAACACCAATTTTAGGATTAGACGTTTGGGAACATGCTTACTATTTGAACTATCAGAACAGAAGACCTGATTACGTTCAAGCATTTTTTAATGTTATCAATTGGAACGAAGTTGAAAGACGTTATGCTGAGGCGAAGTAAATAATACTTTTATAATTTAAAAACCCGAAGAAATCTTCTTCGGGTTATTTGCATATAGTTTCTAGCCTTATCGACCAATTATAAGTACCATTAATTTATTTTTGATACCGTCCAAAAAAGTGTGTCTGTGAGTACCTAAAAATCATCTCAACTTATAAATTTGAAGTTAGCATTAACTTAAAAAAACAAGAAAGATGATTGAATTAACAAAAGTACAATTACAAAAGAGTTTCTGCAAATTTTTTCTATCACAGTGTTCTAGATTTATATAAAATTGAAAACTTTGATTATGATAAAGGAAAAAGTATCTTCAGAGAAGAAAATTATTAATTCTTTACCTTCATCGTTTTTAAAATCGCTTCTAACTCAAACATAAAATATTCTTTCCACCTCCCATTTCCCGTGAGTTTTAAAGACTTTTTTGCCATCCAATTCTACTAAAAAAGTATGAGGAGAATATGTTTGTTCCGTAATTAAATAGGTGTCTTCAAATTGTCTTGGAATGTATGTGTTTTTTACCAATCGTATCTCTAACCGAAACAATGTTTTGACCTTCTGTATCTTCTAAATTTAATAACTCATCCTCTGCTACATCTTTGTTAATATCCTTGTGGAACAACTAAAACGCTTGTTAATCTTCTGATTTTCAGGCGTTTTTTGCATTCATAACTTTAAAAGTAATTACTGGTCTAATAGCGTGGTTTGCAATATTTCCACTAACGCTGTTGTTAAATAAGTGGATTAAACCTCTTTTTTTATGAGTGTTAATGGCGATAATATCCGCTTCAATTTCTTCCCCAAAATGTAAAACGCCATCTTCAATTGATTTATCATTGTATAGGTTTACAGTGTGTTCCCCAACTCCTGTATCAGCAATAAACTTTATAATACTTTGCTTTGCAACAAAAGAACTTTCAAAATGTGAAGGTGTTATAACTCTAAGTAAATGAACTTTTGCGTTAAATTTATTTGCAAATATAACTAATTTTTTAAACGAATCCTTGTAGTATTCTCTAAAATCAGAAGCGAAAATAATGTTATTCATTTTAAAATCATCAATTTCACTTTTAATTACAATTACAGGAACATCTGAATGACGAACCACTTTTTCGGTATTTGAGCCTACAAGAATTTCATCAAAACCTGAAGTGCCTTGAGATCCCATAACAACCAAGTCTATATTTTGTTTTTTACTTTCTGCTATAATTCCGTCAAAAGTATTATGAAAGAAAACAGATTTTACAATCTTCACATTTCGTAAAAAATACCGCTTTGTTAATTTCTCAAACTGTTCTTGCGCTTTTTTCATATATAGAAGCGTTGTTGGGGAATTGTTGGCGTTTCCGTAATTTGAAGGGTCGATAATGTCAGTTGGTAATTCTAACACGTGTAGCAAATGCAATTCGCCTCCTGTTTGTTCTGCAATTTTTGCAGCAACTTTTGCAGCATATTCTGCTTGTTTAGAAAAATCAATGGGTACAAGAATTTTTTTCATAATAGAACGGCTTTAGTATGTGGATGCTTTGTAAAAATACAAAAAATAAACTGAAAGAAAAATGATTTTTAAGATTGAAAAATAAATTGTATATTTGCAGTCTAAAATATAATTGGAAAGTGGAGGGGACGAAAAGTCCCCTCTTTTTATACTAAAAAATGGATAAAGAGAGAGTAAAACAATTAGTTAGAGAGGCGTTGGAAGAAAATAAAGAGTTGTTTTTAATTGAATTAACTTTTTCAGGTGACAATAAAATTTTAGTTGAAGTAGATGGTGATGAAGGTGTGAATTTAAAGGAATGTATGAGAATTAGTCGTCATGTTGAGCACAATTTAGATAGAGAAGAAGAAGATTTTGGACTTGAAGTAACATCACCAGACGTTGCAAATCCGTTAAAAGTTTTAAGACAATATATAAAAAATATTGGAAGAATACTAACGGTAAAAACCAAAGAGAATAAAACGGTTGAAGGTACTTTGATTGAGGCAAATGAAAATAAAATTTCATTAAAATGGAAAGCAAGAGAAGCCAAGCCAATAGGAAAAGGAAAAGTTACTGTTGAAAAGACAGCAGAAATAGAATATAGTAATATACAAGAAGCAAAAGTGAAGATTATTTTTAGTTAAGAGATGGAAAATATAGCATTAATAGAGTCATTTTCAGAATTTAAATCTGATAAGAGTATTGATAGAGTTACGCTTATGGCGTTGCTTGAAGAAGTTTTTAGAACTGCGTTAAAACGAAAGTTTGGGTCTGATGATAACTTTGATATTATTATAAATCCTGACAAGGGAGATTTAGAAATTTGGAGGAATAGAATCGTAGTTGCTGATGGAATGTCAGAAGACGATAATGAAGAAATTGAATTATCAGAAGCGCGTAAGATAGAGCCTGATTTTGAAATTGGTGAAGACGTATCTGAAGAAGTAAAACTTATGGATTTAGGTCGTAGAGCAATTTTAGCATTACGTCAAAATCTGATTTCTAAAATATACGAGCACGATAGTACAAATATTTTTAAACACTTCAAGGAATTAGAAGGAGATATTTATAGCGCCGAAGTTCATCATATAAAGCACAATGCTATTATTTTATTGGATGATGATGGTAATGAATTGATAATGCCTAAAAGTGAACAAATTCGTTCAGATTACTTTAGAAAAGGAGAGTCTGTTAGAGGAATTATTAAGACGGTAGAATTAAGAGGAAATAAACCTGTAATAATTTTATCAAGAACACAACCAAGATTCTTAGAGAAGTTGTTTGAGCAAGAAATTCCAGAAGTATTTGATGGTTTAATTACTATTGAAGGTGTAGCGAGAATTCCTGGAGAAAAAGCAAAAGTTGCTGTAGATTCTTATGATGATAGAATTGATCCTGTAGGAGCATGTGTTGGTATGAAAGGTTCAAGAATTCACGGAATAGTTCGTGAGTTGGGGAATGAAAATATTGACGTCATTAACTATACGAAAAACGATCAGTTATTTATAGCAAGAGCCTTAAGCCCTGCCAAAGTAACTTCAATGGAAATTCATCTAGAAGAAGGTAGAGAAGATGGTAAGAAAGGTAGAGTAGATGTATATTTAAAACCAGAAGAGGTTTCTAAAGCAATTGGTCGAGGAGGAGTAAATATTCGTTTAGCAAGTCAATTGACAGGATATGATTTAGATGTTCAACGAGAAGGAGTGGAAGATGAAGATGTAGAATTGGCAGAATTTTCTGATGAAATCGAAGCATGGGTTATCAAAGAATTCCAAAATGTTGGTTTAGATACAGCGAAAAGCGTATTAGATCAAAATATTGCTGAATTGGTAAAAAGAACTGATTTAGAAGAAGAGACAATTATAGAAGTTCAAAACATTTTACGATCAGAATTTGAAAACTAAAAAGGAGTTTTCATTAAAAAAGAAAAATTAAGAGTAACAAAGAATATGGTGGAAAATAAAACAGTGCGACTTAATAAGGTTCTGCGAGAATTAAACATCTCGTTAGATAGAGCAGTTGAGCACCTTGCAAGCAAAGGACATGAGATAGAGGCGCGCCCTACAACCAAAATCTCTGGAGAAGAGTATGAAGTGTTGCTTGATGGTTTTCAAACTGATAGAAGTAAAAAGGCAGAATCTAAAGAGGTAAGCGAAGAGAAACGTAAAGAGAAAGAAGCAATTGTGTTAGCAAGAGCTGAGAAATTTGAGAAAGAAAGACTTGAAGAAGAAGTAAAGAAAGAAGTTTTAAAAGCGAAAGCTAAAAAACTAGAAGTCAAAACGGTTGGTAAAATTGATATTGAGACTAAAATAAAAAAGGTTGAAAAAGAAGAAGTTGTTGAAACGAAGAAAGAAGTTGTTGAAGAAAAAGCAGAAAAGAAAAAGGACTCTAAGGAAGAAGTAGCAAAATCAAAAGAAGATATTAAAGAAATTCCTGCTAAAAGTTCTACTATTAAAACAAAATACACAAAATTAGGAGGACCAAAAGTTGCTGGAACAATTGATTTGATACAGTTTGAAAAGCCTAAGAAGAAGAAACCAGAAGTGGTTAAAAAAGAAACGGGAACAGAAACTAAAAAGGCTTCGTCAACGGATAATAAAAAGAAGCGTAAAAGAATTGTAAAAGATTTTAAATCTCCAGGTGCAAGAGAAGGACATAAAGGAAAGCCACAAGGAACTGGAGGGCGACGAAATGTGCCAAAAGTCGAGCCTTCTGAAGCAGATGTACAAAAACAAGTAAGAGAAACACTTGAAAAACTGCAAGGAAAATCTAAAAAAGGTAAGGGAGCAAAATATCGTAGAGAGAAAAGAGATTTACATCGTCAACAAACAGAAATAGATCAAGAAATTGCAGCAGCAGTAGGAAAGGTGCTTAAGGTAACAGAATTTGTTACTGTTAGTGAAGTTGCAACGATGATGAGTATTCCAGTAACTCAAATTATTGGAGCATGTATGTCACTTGGAATGATGGTGACGATGAACCAACGATTAGATGCAGAAACATTAACGATAGTTGCAGAAGAATTTGACCATACAGTAGAATTTATTGGTGCAGAGGTAGAAGAAACAATTGTTGAAGAAGTTGACAATCCAAAAGATTTAGTAGCAAGAGCGCCAATTATTACAGTAATGGGACATGTAGATCATGGTAAGACATCTTTACTTGATTATATCAGAAAAACAAATGTTATCGCTGGTGAATCAGGAGGAATTACACAGCATATTGGTGCGTATGGAGTAGAATTAGAAAACGGACAACATATTGCATTTTTAGATACTCCAGGGCACGAGGCCTTTACAGCAATGCGTGCTCGTGGAGCGCAAGTTACAGATCTTGTTATTATTGTTGTTGCAGCAGATGACGGTTTGATGCCTCAAACAAAAGAAGCAATTAGTCATTCACAAGCAGCAGGAGTACCAATTGTATTTGCAATTAATAAGATAGATAGAGAAGGATCAACCCCAGATAAAGTTAAAGAACAATTATCAGAAATGAATTTGTTGGTAGAAGATTGGGGAGGAAAAGTACAATCTCACGATGTATCAGCAAAAACAGGTCAAGGTATTGATGATTTACTGGAAAAAGTATTACTTGAAGCAGAAATGCTTGATTTAAAAGCAAATCCAAATAAACGTGCAATAGGAACAGTTGTTGAAGCATATTTAGATAAAGGGAGAGGATTTGTAACAACAATTTTAGTACAAGAAGGGACATTGAATATTGGTGATTACTTACTTGCAGGAAAAAATAGCGGTAAAATAAAAGCGATGTTTGATGAGCGTGGAAAAGCAATGAAAACTGCAGGACCATCAACACCAGTTTCTATTTTAGGATTAGATGGAGCGCCACAAGCAGGAGATAAGTTCCACGTATTTGAAGACGAAAGAGAAGCAAAACAGATTGCATCAAAACGATCTCAATTACAACGTGAGCAATCTGTAAGAACGCAGAAACATATTACACTTGATGAAATTGGTCGTCGTATAGCACTTGGAGACTTTAAAGAATTAAATATCATATTAAAAGGAGATGTAGATGGTTCGGTAGAAGCATTAACAGATTCGTTTCAAAAACTTTCTACAGACGAAATCGAATTGAACATCATTCATAAAGGAGTAGGAGCAATTACAGAATCTGACGTATTATTAGCATCAGCATCTGAAGCAATTATTGTAGGATTTAATGTGCGTCCAGCAGGAAAAGCACGGATGCTTGCAGACGAAGAAGAGATAGATATTAGAACGTACTCAATTATTTATGACGCCATAAATGATTTACGTGACGCAATGGAAGGAATGCTATCTCCAGATATGAAAGAAGAGATTGTTGGGAATGTTGAGATTAGAGAAGTTTATAAAATTTCTAAAGTTGGAAACATTGCAGGATGTATGGTAATGAACGGTAAAATTACAAGAAAATCATTGATTAGAATTATTCGTGATGGTGTTGTTGTTCATTCAGGAGAATTAGAAGCCTTAAAACGATTCAAAGATGATGCGAAAGAAGTAACAAAAGGTTATGATTGTGGTATTCAAATAAAAGGATTTAATGATATCAAAGAAGGCGATGTTATTGAGGCTTATGAAGAAGTAGCAGTTAAAAAGAAATTAAAGAAATAAACCACTATGGACTAAAGTGCCATAGGTTTTAAACCTGACTAAAGTCAGCAGTACGTGATTGCTCTAATATAAAAGAATCTGTAATCTTTTTGTATATCTTCTTGAAGTACTAAATATCTATATTTTGTACTCCAAACTATATGTACTGTTAATCTCGAAACTGTATGACCATTAACTCGTTGTTTTGACATACAACAAAGATAAAAATTTTTAGAAACTAAAGAGAAATGCACTGGGGTGCATAGTTTTAACTACATTTGAGACCAATAAAATAAATGCAATATGAAAAATATACTAATTAAACTTAAGTGATTTAACAAACTTTTAGTAGCTATTGAACATAAAAAACGGTGTTTGTTGTAAATTTGTATAAAAGTAACACTTAAAATGAATCTCAATTTTTTTAAAAAATCATTCCCTCTTCTTATGGTAATGGCTGTTTTTTCAGTTTTTATGGTTTTTGTAATTTATTCTATTTTAAAACCAGATGAAAGATTACCTGTTTATAATCCTGCGGATGTGAACCCAAGATTGGTAGATAAATCGTTATTTCACATCACAAAAGATCATACAATTGCTGATTTTTATTTGCGCAATCAAAATGGAGAAACGATTACCGAAAAAGATTATGAAGATAAAATTTACGTCGCAGATTTCTTTTTCACACAATGCCAAACGATCTGTCCAATAATGACAAACAATATGGCAAAAGTACAGCAAGAATTCATCAATGATGATAGTGTGATGATGCTTTCGCACTCTGTAACTCCTGTGATGGATAGCGTTCCTGTATTGAGAGAATATGCTGACTATAAGAATGTTATGGATAAAAAATGGAATGTAACGACAGGAGATAAAAAGCATATTTATAATTTAGCGCGTAAAAGTTATTTTGCTGTAGTTGATGAAGGTGACGGTGGAGATCAAGATTTTATTCATACCGAAAACTTTATTTTGGTAGATAAAAAACGCCAGATTAGAGGCTATTATGATGGCACAAACAACGAAGAAATACAGCAATTAATTCTTGATATAAAAGTACTTCAAGAAGAATATAAAAAGAAGTGATAAAAGTCATATTTAGAATCATTCTAATTTAGTATCTTTGCCTTTCGATTAACTAATTAGAATTTTTATGCAAACTATTGCAACACTTCAAAAGGGCGAAAAAGGAATCATTCAAGAGTTTGATATAGCTCGTGTTCCACTAAAGCTTATTGAAATGGGATGTTTGCCTGGAAATACTGTAAAATTAGTCCAATATGCACCTTTTCATGATCCATTGTATATCAATATCAACGACTGTTATGTTGCTATAAGAAAAGAAACAGCTATTCATATTTCGATTAAAAAAATCACTCAATAAGATCTAATTATGAGTGCTAATATCTTAAAAGTTGCGTTAATTGGAAACCCTAATACAGGTAAAACCTCAGTTTTTAACCACCTTACAGGACTCAATCAACAAGTAGGAAATTATCCAGGAATTACAGTCGAAAAAAAAGTTGGTTTCTGTAAACTTTCACAACATCAGAGAGCAAAAATTATTGACCTTCCAGGAACATATAGTTTGAATGCTTCATCGCTTGATGAAAGTGTAGTTATTGAACTGATGATGAATAAAAAGGATGAAGATTATCCTGATGTTGCTATTGTTATTACTGATGTTGAAAATTTGAAACGAAATTTACTTCTATTCACACAAATTAAAGATTTAGAAATTCCATCAATATTGGTCATTAATATGTCTGATAGAATGAAATATAAAGGGATTTCTATTGATATTCCTGCTTTAGAAAAAGAACTGCACACAAGAATTGCATTGGTAAGTTCGCGAACAAAAGATGGGATTGAGGATATAAAAACACTATTATTAGATTATAAAAATTTACCTTCAAAGCCTTGTTTGGAGACTTCTAAAATAGACAGTGAGTATTTTGAAGGCTTACGTAAAGTATTTCCAAATCAATCATTATATAAGTTGTGGTTGGTTATTTCGCAAGATGTAAATTTTGGAAAGGTTGAGAAAAAGCAGATAAGAGACGCAACATCATTTACAACAAAATCTTCACCAGAAATAAAAAAATTGCAACACAAAGAGACTATTGCGCGCTATAAATTTATCAATGATACTCTTAAAAAAAGTTATGTTGTTGACAAGACTAAAGCGAAAGATTTGCGCAGTAAATTTGATAGAATATTGACTCACAAAGTGTTTGGATATGTTATTTTCTTTGCTATTTTATTATTTATTTTTCAAGCGCTGTTTGATTGGAGTGAGGTTCCACAAGAGTTTATTGAAAACTCATTTGCATCTTTAGGAGATTGGGTGAGACATACACTTCCTGCAGGAAACTTTACAGATTTATTGGTCGATGGTGTTATTGCAGGTCTTGGAGGAATAGTAATATTTATTCCTCAAATAGTCTTTCTTTTCTTGTTTATATCATTGCTCGAAGAAAGTGGTTATATGAGTCGTGTCGTTTTTTTGATGGATAGAGTTATGCGACGATATGGATTGAGTGGTAAAAGTATAGTTCCGTTAATTTCTGGTACAGCATGTGCGATTCCTGCGATTATGGCAACACGAAATATTGAAAGTTGGAAAGAGAGATTGATTACTATTTTGGTAACACCTTTCACAACATGTTCGGCAAGATTACCAGTGTATGCGATATTAATTGCTTTGGTAATTCCTGATAAACGAGTTTTAGGAATTTTTAATGCACAAGGATTGACTTTAATGCTTTTATATATCCTCGGATTTGCATCGGCAATAATTGCTGCCCATATTTTAAATACAGTTTTAAAAATTAAGAGTAAATCTTATTTTGTAGTTGAAATGCCCAACTATAAATTACCGATGTTTAAAAATGTATTTATAAATGTATTGGAAAAGACAAAATCTTTTCTTTTTGAAGCAGGAAAAATCATTCTTGCAATATCAATTGTGTTATGGTTTTTGGCATCATATGGTCCTGGAGAAAAATTTAAAAATGCAGAACAAATAGTAAAACAAGAAGTTGTAAGTCAGCAGTTATTAGAAACAGAATTAGAACATAAAGTTGCATCCTATAAATTAGAACATTCTTATATAGGTATTGTCGGAAAAACGATGGAACCAATCATAAAACCATTAGGATATGATTGGAAAATAGGAATTGCATTGGCAACATCTTTTGCAGCAAGAGAAGTCTTTGTAGGAACGTTAGCAACAATTTATAGTGTTGGAAGCACAGGAGATGAAAAAGAGACGATAAAAGATAAAATGCGTCAAGAAGTCCATGCTTCAGGAGAGAAAGTATTTACTTTTGCAAGCGGAATTTCGCTGTTGTTATTTTATGCTTTTGCGATGCAATGCATGGGAACTTTAGCAGTTGTAAAACGAGAAACAAATAGTTGGAAATGGCCATTGATACAACTCTTTGGAATGTCTGGAATTGCATATATTTCGGCATTGATAGCATTTCAATTTTTGAAATAAATATGGAAAATATACAAGAAATACTAGTCTATATCACTGTTTTATTAGCAGTAGGATTTTTGGTAAAAAAATACTTTTTCAAAAAGAAAAAAACCTCAAAATCTTGTGGAAAAGATGATTGTGGCTGTCATTAGTTTCTTACCCTAACCCAACATCTAACGACATCATCACAATAAACCCTGCAATAAATCCCATAGTAGCAATGTCTGTGTATTTATCTTTTTGTGTTTCTGGAATTACTTCTTCAACAACAACAAATATCATTGCACCGGCAGCAAACGCTAAAGCATAAGGTAAAATTGGTTGAAAAGTAATTACTGCCCAAGCACCCAAAACGGCTGCAAGTGGCTCTACAACAGCAGATAATTGACCATAAAACCAACTTTTTTTTCTACTAAACCCTTCACGCCTTAATGGCATAGAAACGGCAAATCCTTCAGGAAAATTTTGTATTCCTATTCCTATTGCCAACGCAACAGCTCCTCCAATAGTAGCACCATCAAATCCTGCTGCAACACCTCCAAAAAGCACTCCAATTGCCAATCCTTCAGGAATATTATGTAAGGTAATCGCTAAAACTAATAAAGTAGTTCTGTGTAGCTGTGTTTTTACACCTTCTTTTTCATCTTCTTTAAAATTTACGTGAAGATGTGGCATTACTTTATCTAACCCAAAAAGCATTAATGCACCAAGAAAAAATCCAATTGCTGCAGGAATTACTTTTTGAAATCCTTCTCCAGGACTCATCTCAATTCCAGGAGCCAATAAACTCCAAAAACTTGCGGCAACCATAACTCCACCTGTAAAGCCAAGCATTCCGTCAAAGAAAGCACGATTCATTTTTTTGAAAAAGAAGACCAATCCAGCACCAAGAGCAGTTAATGCCCAAGTAAATAACGTCGCATAAAATGCTGCTAAAATAGGATTGATATTTTTAAAATATTCGATAACTGAATCTAACATAATTCTTAAATTTTAGTGAGTATATTTTTTGTTATTTGGTGTGAGATAGAAAGTTGTTTGGTGATAAATTGATAATAATTTATTACAAAAATACATATTTTTTAGTAATAAATATAGAATCAAAATGCCACTTATTCAAGTTTTTTTGGAATAGAAATGAAGACAAACTATATAGAAAATAAGTATTTTGTTTATTTTTGAATGAAATAAGTAGAAGGGAAATTTTAACGGATATATTGTAAAGCAAGGGTAATTATTAGGAATTGAAACATCAATTAACAGTTTTATTTTATTTACTATTGTTTATTACGAAGTGAAAAATCTTAAGAAAAGAAAGTAAGAAGTTAGTTTCTGTTATTCTGAACGAAGTGAAACTTGTTCATTCTTATCTTTAAAGTTTTTTAGTTCTTTTTTTGTCCATTTCTTTTTGAGATTTTCAAGAACTTCTATATAAGGGGACTTCTAACCTTTTCTAATAGTTCATTGGTTAAGTCAGATAAAGTTATATAGTATCTTTGTCGTGAATTGACCTACATAGTCAAAACTGTAATAAAATGTATAAACCCAGAGGGAAAAAAGGATTATTTGATGAAGAATTTACAAAAGATCGCTTATCATCAATAGGCAATCCATTAGAAAACATAAGTAAAGTTATTGATTTTGAATTATTTAGAGAATTGCTAGAGCATAAGTTACTCAACACTAACAAAAAAAGCAATGCAGGAGCAAAACCTTATGACTTGGTAATGATGTTTAAAATATTGATACTTCAACGTTATTATGGTTTAGGAGATAGTCAAGTTGAATATCAAATATTAGATAGAATGAGTTTTAAAACATTTTTAGGATTAGAGACTGGCGATAAAGTACCAGATGAAAAAACCGTATGGAGTTTTAGAGAACGTGTAACAAAAACAGGTTTAGTAGAAGAATTATTTGAGCAGTTTACTTTCTTTTTAGAAGAAAAAAAACTCATATTTAATGAAGGACAATTGATTGATGCTAGTTTTACAGTAGCACCACGCCAAAGAAACACAAGGAAAGAAAACAAGAAAATAAAAGACGGTAAGGGTAATGAATTATGGAATGACAAACCCAACAAGAAAAAACATAAAGATATTGATGCACGTTGGACAAAGAAAAATGGTGAAACTTTCTTTGGTTATAAAAATCACGCAAAGGTAGGCACTAAAAGTAAATTCATTAACACTTACACAGTAACAGACGCCTCGGTTCACGACTCACAAGCTTTGGATGACTTGCTTACCGAAAAAGATAAAAACCAAGATTTACACGCAGATAGTGCATACACAGGCAAAGAGCAAGATAAGATTATCAAAAAATATGAAATGAAAAATAAAGTACACGAAAAAGGCTATCATAATAAACCATTGACAGAGAAACAAAAAGCAAGTAGAGCAAGAGTAGAGCATGTATTTGGCTTTATGGAGCAAAGTATGAAAGGTTTAGTTTTAAAATCAGTAGGAATTATAAGAGCATCAGGAATAATTGGTTTAATCAACTTAACCTACAATTTATTTAGGTATGAACAAATCAAAAGATTAAACATAACTTACTGATAGACGGATAGATGGATAGATGGATAGATAGATGGATAGATAGATGGATAGATGGATAGATGGATAGATGGATAGATGGATAGATGGATAGATGGATAGATGGATAGATGGATAGATGGAATTTGATGTTTTGTGTATCAAAATCAAAAAATATTACTACCTTTGTAGTGTTAATCTTTTTTCTAAAAAAGATAAAAAAGGGTTCTCATCTTTTTTAGAAAACTGAAAAACCAATTTTTAGAACTCCCCATAAGTAATCTTTGCTAGTTTCGTCCAAGCTATTTCCATTCACTAAATACCGTAAGCTTCGTTAATTTCTTTCATTACTTGCTCATGAGTAAATGTGTTCCCATTCTCAACATCTTTTAATCCAGCGTTAATCAATAATTTTTCCGTACTAGAAATATCATCAGCCCAGTCAGAAGATGTAGAAATGCTACCTTTAATAATCTTTAGTTTTGAAATAACCGATTCATCTTTAAGATTTATTAGCCATTCCATCAGCTTATATTTTTCTAATTGAATATCCATAATGTTGTTATATACAATTACAAAGATAACGATTTTTTAATTGCCATTCTCGCTAAAGCGAGAGTCTATAATATTATTAAACAAAACTCAAAAAGGATTAATTAAACCAAACGCTTCACTATTTTCTATAGAAAGCGTAAATTTGCCACTTCTTAAAAGAGATAATAATGCAATATGATCATAAAAGAATAGAAGAATCTTGGCAAGATTTTTGGGCGAAGAATGAAACCTTTAAAGCCAGTAATACTTCTGACAAGCCAAAATATTATGTGTTGGATATGTTCCCTTATCCGTCTGGTGCTGGACTTCACGTTGGTCATCCATTAGGATATATTGCTTCTGATATTTATGCACGTTATAAGCGTCATAAAGGGTTTAATGTATTGCATCCGCAAGGATATGATTCTTTCGGATTACCTGCAGAACAATATGCAATTCAGACAGGACAACATCCTGCTAAAACTACAGAAGAAAATATAAAAACGTATAGAAGGCAATTAGATAGAATTGGTTTTTCGTTTGATTGGTCAAGAGAAGTTCGAACTTCCAATCCTGAATATTACAAATGGACACAATGGATTTTTATCCAATTGTTCAACTCATGGTATAATAAAGACTCGGACAAGGCTGAAGATATTTCTATGTTAGTTTCTACATTTGAAAAAGAAGGTAATAAAAAGATTAATGCTGTATGCGATGATGAGATTCAGTCTTTTACAGCAGCTGTATGGAAAAAGTTTTCAAAGAAAAAACAACAAGAAATTTTATTAAAATATAGGCTGACATTTTTGTCAGAGACTGAGGTGAATTGGTGTCCTGCATTAGGAACCGTTTTAGCAAATGATGAAATTGTAAATGGAGTTTCTGAACGCGGAGGTCATCCTGTAGTTCGTAAAAAAATGACGCAATGGTCTATGCGAATTTCTGCATACGCACAACGCCTTTTAGATGGTTTAAATACCATTGATTGGCCACAACCATTGAAGGATTCACAAACCAATTGGATAGGTCGTTCTCAAGGAGCTATGGTTTCATTCAAGGTCTTGCCAAATGAAGTTTCTGAAGAAAAAGGTACGCTTTCGTATAAAAAGATTGAAGAAATTAAAGCATTACGTTTAAACTCACCTAAAGCAACTAGTTTACTTTGGGATGTGTTAAGAAAGAAAAAAGGTGCGGTAAAATTCAGACAGCAATATATTTTAGGTGATTTTATTACCGATTTTGTATGTTTTAATAAAAAGACAATTGTTGAATTTTCTAGCAAAGAAGATGAAGTAGAAAGAGCAGATTATTTTGCAACGGAAGGATATACTGTTGTGTATATTTCTAGCGATGAGGTTCTTAAAAATATTGATGCTGTACTTTCTAAAATTAATAATGGAATTCAATTTCCTAAGATTGCAGAAGTACAAAAAGTTGCTAAAAAGAAAGTTGAAAAAGAAGTTGAAAAGCATATTGATGTGTTTACAACACGTCCTGATACAATTTTCGGAGTGTCATTTATGACCTTAGCTCCAGAACACGAATTGGTGAAGCGAATCACTTCAGATAAGCAAAGAAATGCTGTTGAGAAATATATAAAGGCAACTGCAAAGCGTTCTGAACGTGATAGAATGGCAGACGTAAAAACCATTTCTGGAGTATTTACTGGAGCCTATGCTCAACACCCTTTTACTGGCAAAAAAGTTCAAATATGGATTGGAGATTATGTGTTGGCGAATTATGGAACAGGTGCTGTAATGGCAGTTCCTTGTGGTGATCAACGTGATTATGATTTTGCGAAACATTTTGGAATTGAGATCCCTAATATTTTTGAAGGCATTGATATTTCTGAACAAGCACATGAAGGGAAAGATAGTACTAAAATTGCCAATTCTGATTTTTTAAATGGATTGTCGTATAAGAAAGCGATGAAAACTATTATTTACGAATTAGAAAAACGAGGTATTGGTTTCGGAAAAATAAATTACCGATTGCGTGACGCAGTTTTTTCTCGTCAGCGATATTGGGGAGAACCGTTTCCGGTGTATTATAAAGATGGAATGCCACAAATAATTGACGCAAAGCATCTACCAATTGTGTTGCCAGAAGTTGAAAAGTATTTACCGACCGAAGGTGGCGATCCGCCACTCGGAAGAGCAGAAAAATGGTCATGGAATACTAAAACGAATATGATTGTTGATAATAGTCTTGTCATTTCGAGCGGAGTCGAGAAATATCAAAACAATGGAATTTATCGATTAGAATTAAACACAATGCCTGGATGGGCGGGAAGTTCTTGGTATTTCAATCGCTATATGGATGCTAATAATAAAGGTGAATTTGCAAGCAAAGAAGCCTTAGACTATTGGAAAGAGGTGGATTTATATATTGGTGGATCTGAGCATGCAACAGGACATTTATTATACGCACGTTTTTGGCAGAAATTCTTATTTGATAAAGGGATTGTACCTGTAGATGAGTTTGCCAAGAAATTGATCAACCAAGGAATGATTACAGGAACGAGTGCTTTTGTTTATCGTTGGGAATATGGAATTGCAAAAGATGGATTAAATCCTATAAGAAAAACAATATTTATCAGTAAAGGTATTATTGAAAAAGGAATAAATGAACAATTGTTTGTTTCTGAAATAAACAATAAAACAGAGAAAGTACATTCGGATTTATTATCATATCATAAAGGTTTGCAAAGTTCTCCAACTGAATGGAGTTATTTTACTCCAATTCATTCAGATATATCTTCTGTAAATGCTTCTGATGAATTAGATATTGAAGCCTTTAAAAATTGGCGAGAAGAATATAAAGAAGCAGAATTCATTACTGAAGAAGATGGTACCTTTAAAGTTTCTCGCGAAGTAGAAAAAATGTCCAAATCTAAATACAATGTTGTCAATCCAGATGCTATTTGTGAGGAATATGGAGCAGACGCATTACGTTTGTTTGAAATGTTCTTAGGACCATTAGAGCAATCAAAACCTTGGAAGACTTCAGGTATTTCAGGAGTGTATTCTTTCTTAAAGAAATTATGGAAATTATACCATTCTGGAGATGAAGGTGCATTTGTAGTTTCTGAAGAGAAAGCAACCGCAGAGGAGTTAAAAACCTTGCATAAAACCATCAAAAAAGTAGATGAAGATATTGCTAATTTTTCTTTCAATACTTCCGTAAGTTCGTTTATGATTGCGGTGAATGAGTTGGGTGCATTGAAATGTAATAAACGTGAAATTTTAGAGCCATTCGCAATTTTAATTTCACCTTATGCACCACATATTGCGGAAGAGTTGTGGCGTAAATTAGGGTCTAAAGAGTCTATTGCAACTGCTGAATTTCCAGTATTTGATGGGAAACACTTGGTAGAAAGTTCTAAGAATTATCCAATTTCATTTAATGGAAAAATGCGTTTTATGCTCGAGTTTCCATTAGACATGAATAAAGAGGAAATTAAAAAGGCTGTATTGGCAGACGAAAAAACAATCGCACAGTTGGACGGAAGAACACCTAAAAAAGTGATTGTTGTTCCTGGAAAAATTGTAAATATCGTAGGATAAATTAAATGATTGTCTGTTCGAGCTCAGTTGAGAACTAAAAAAAAGAGGTTTCGACTGCGCTCGACCTGACTCTAGAAATCAATTATAAATGGATTTTAATATCGAAATAATTGGACTGACTGCTGCTTTTTTTACAACAGCAGCATTTGTACCTCAAGTCATAAAAACTTGGAAAACTAAAGAAGTCGAAAACCTTTCTTTAACTATGTATTTGGTGATGTTAACTGGAGTTATTTTATGGTTGATTTACGGAATTAATATTAGCAGTCTTTCTATAATTTTGGCAAATATCGTCACGATAACATTGATTTGTGTGATTATATTTTTGAAACTTAGATATAAATAAAATTCTTGGTATATTTATTGAGTCTTTTTATTTTAAAAATTAACAATGGCTAACAGAAAATTATCCTTACAAAACCGTGTATTCTTATCAATGATTTTATTGATATTAGTCGCTTCGGTATTGATAGCTATTGTTACTATCATTCAATATAACGAGCAAGCAGGAGAGTATAATACGGGACGACTTGAGCGTAAAGAAAGAGCTATTGTTCAACATTTTAGTGTAGATATAAGTAATACGACATATCAAGTTGAAACGACTGAATTAAGTACAATTTTTAAAAATAAAATCTTTGAAATCTCTAAAATACACAATTTAGAAATTGGAATTTACGACCTTAAAGGGGCGTTTATTGTTTCTTCAAATAGAGATTTTGTTAAGGATACCATCAAAAGAGAAATCTCAAAAAAAACACTATCAAAACTTGATGAAGGCGCACATAGATATGTGGAACGAGAGCGAAAAGAAGGGAAAGAATTTCAGTCGCTGTATACTTATTTATATGATGATAAAGCAAAACCTATAGGAATTATTCACTTGCCTTATTTAGAAGATAATTCAGAAAAAGATAGGGAATTAAAAGAGTTCCTCTCTCGATTAGGATTGGGTTTTTTACTGATGTTTTTAATTGGTTTGGCACTTGCATATTTTATTTCAAGTTACATTACGCGTTCTTTAAAAACAGTAAGTGATAAGATGAGTGAAACACGAATTTTTAAACGAAATGAAAAAATAGTACTAAAAGAAGCAAGTAAAGAAATACATAATTTGGTAGATTCATACAACAGTATGATTGATGATTTAGAGGAAAGTACTGTGAAATTAGCGCAAAGTGAGCGTGAACAAGCATGGCGAGAAATGGCAAAACAAGTAGCACATGAGATTAAAAATCCGTTGACACCTATGCGATTGACGGTGCAGAGTTTTGAGCGGAAATTTGACCCAACAAATCCAGAAATTCATCAGAAAATAAAAGAATACAGTAAAACATTAATTCAGCAAATAGACGTGATGAGTTCTATTGCTTCTGCTTTCTCAGATTTTGCCAAAATGCCAACGGCAAAACGAGAAGAAATAAATGTTGTCGCTATTGTAAAACACGCTACTGAAATTTTTACAGAACCGTACATTTCTTTTTATGCTGATGCTAAAGTTATTACGGCAAATCTTGATAAAATGCAATTGACTCGCATTGTTACAAACTTGGTTAAAAACGCAACGCAAGCAATGGAAAAAATTGAAAAGCCATCAGTAGAAATAAAAGTAACAGAAGAAAATAATACTATAATTATTACAGTTGCAGACAACGGAAAAGGAATATCAGCCGAAACAAAAGACAAGGTTTTTGAACCAAAATTTACAACAAAGTCAAGTGGAATGGGACTTGGATTGCCAATGATTAAAAATATTATTGAAGCCTATAAAGGAACAATATCATTTACATCAACAATCAATAAAGGAACCGTATTTACAGTGCAATTACCAAAATAAATAATGTTATTCTGAGTCTAGTCTTTCGACTATCGCTCAAGACAGACTGAGTGAAGAATCTCAAACACCAACTAAAATGAACTACGAGAATATTTTAATAAATCAAAACGAAAGTATTTTAACGATAACTATTAATAGACCAAGTCAGTTAAATACTTTAAATCAAGCAACAATTTTAGAGTTACACAATGCATTTTTATCTGCTGATGAAGACACATCTGTTCGAGCAATTATTATTACAGGAAGTGGAGAAAAAGCATTTGTTGCGGGAGCAGACATCAAAGAATTTGCTCATTTTGATGAAGAACAAGGAGCAACTTTATCTAAAAACGGACATAATTTATTGTTTAATTTTGTTGAAAATTTATCTACTCCTGTTATTGCTGCAATAAATGGTTTTGCACTTGGTGGAGGATTGGAGTTAGCAATGTCAGCACACTTTAGAATTGCGAGTGATAATGCAAGAATGGGATTACCAGAAGTTTCTTTGGGTGTAATTCCAGGATATGGTGGAACACAACGATTACCACAGTTAGTCGGAAAAGGAAAAGCAATGGAATTGATTATGACGGCAAATATGATGACTGCTAAAGAGGCAAAAGAATACGGTTTGGTAAATTATGTAGTAACTCAAAAAGAATTAGTACCGCTTGCTGAAAAACTGGCAACTAAAATTTCTAGAAATTCTGGTACTGCAATTGCTAATGCCATATCTGCTGTAAATGCTAATTATGATAAAAAAAGAAACGGTTATAAAGTTGAAAAAGAAAATTTTGGAAAATGTTTTATTAGTAAAGATTTTAAAGAAGGTACAACAGCATTTTTAGAGAAAAGAAAACCTAATTTTAAGTAAAATCAAATTTTAATCGTTTTAAGAAGTTTTTTGAAACAAACAAACAAATCCTAAACGTTAAAAAATTAAATTAATTTCTGGCAACTTAAAAACAGTCATTTTTAATTATTAAAATTTATAGAAAATAAATAATAGATTATTATAATTGTTTTGTTTAGGTCAAAAATTTTTTAGGTAATGGTGGCAAAAATAGTTGGTAATTTTTATCAACTCCTGTTCTATAAAAAAAATCCTCAAAAGAGGATTTTAAAATAGGTTTTATTTGATAAATGAGAGTTTGTCGAATTTAACAAAACTCTTCATAAGCACCTGCTAAATTTGCCGCAATCATTTCTGCAGAACGACCTTCAATGTGGTGACGTTCTAACATATGAACTAATTGACCATCCTTAAACAATGCAATTGCAGGTGATGAAGGTGGAAAAGGTATCATAGATTCGCGTGCTTTATTAGTTGCTTCTGCATCAACACCAGCAAAAACTGTTGTTAAATTTGCAGGAGATTTATCACTCTGTAAAGAAGCAATTGCTCCAGGTCTAGCAGTTCCTGCTGCACAACCACAAACAGAATTTACCATAACCAATGTTGTTCCTTCTTTTGCCAAAGCAGTTGTTACTTCTTCGGTTGTATGTAATGATGTAAAACCTGCAGCTTCTAATTCTGCTTTCATTGGTCTTACGAGTTCTTCTGGATACATAATATATGTGTTTAAAATATTGACTGCAAAGATACCGTTTTATTTTATAAAGTCCTTTCCTTTGAGATTGATTTAGGAAGTATGTAAAGACTATAACATCTGATAACGGAAAAGAATTTACTTTACATCAAGAAATTGCTAAGAAGTTAGATGCTGACTTTTACTTTGCAGACCCGTATAGTCTATGGCAAAGGGGTTTGAATGAGTACAACAACAAACTTATAAGGCAATATTTACCAAAGAAAACAGATTTTAATTTAATCTCAAATGAGTATATAAATATGATTATCAACAAATTAAACAATAGACCAAGAAAATTATTAGGTTATAAAACACCTAATGAAGTATTTTTAATTAATTTTAACCAAAACTGTCGCACTTAATACTTGAGCTTAAGCAACGTTAAAACAAACTTACTCCACAACCTCAATAACATTATTTTTTCTATCAACATCGGCCATCATTTGAGAACCATCTATCTCAACCGATTTTATTGCTTTTGAAGCCTTAAAAGTATATGTTAGATGTGTCCAAGCCCAATTTTCAAGAACCGTTGCTGTTGTTGGTTTTTCTCCAAGCATCATACGAAGAGGAATATAAAATCCTTCTTTAGTTCCATCTTTATAAGTAACAGAAACATCGATTGGCATTGGCATTCTACCGATTCTTTCAAGTGTAATTGACTTATTCTCAATTGTTTTAATTCCGTAGTCAATCGTATGTGTTGTTTGAGTCCATTCGTTTAAATACCAATCTAATTGTATTCCAGACACTTTCTCTGCAGTACGCATAATATCATTTGGTGTTGGGTGTTTAAATTTAAAATCTTGATAGTATTTTTTGATTGTTTTATCTCTATTTTCTTCGCCAATAATATATCCTAATTGTGATAAAAATAGCGCTCCTTTACTATATGCATTCATACTCGAAGAGCTTTCATAAACATATCTATCAACATGTGTAGATTGTGATTCTTGTTTTCCTGAGGCAACAATACCAAAATAATTTGCGTAGTTTCCATAATGTGGATTCTCATTTCTCCCATTTAGCACTAAATCATTCATTGCCAAGTTATCAAAATATGAAGTAAAACCCTCATCCATCCAAGGATGTTTACTTTCATTGGACGCTAATACAAACTGAAACCAAGAGTGAGCCAATTCATGTTGCATAACACCAATTAATTTGTTAAATGTTCTGTTTGCTGTAATTAATGTACACATTCCATACTCCATTCCACCATCTCCTCCTTGTATTACAGAGTATTGTTTGTAAGGGTAATCTCCAACCAATTCATTAAAATATTCCATGGTTTTTACTGTCATATCTTCCATCAACAACCAATTCTCTTTATTTTTTAAATCCTTTTTATATAAAAAATGAAGGTCAACGTCATTAGGTCCTTTTTTGATATCGTGTGCATAATTTGGATCTGCTGCCCACGTAAAATCGTGTACATTTGGTGCTTTAAAATGCCACTTGAGTTTTCCCCCTTTTGGAAGATTTAGTTTTTTAGATATGTCTTCATAACCGTGTCCTATTTCTTGCGGATTTTGAAGATATCCTGTTCCTCCAATCGTATATTCTTTGTCAATGTTAATAATTACATCAAAATCTCCCCAAACACCATGAAATTCATGAGATATATATGGATCTGTATGCCAACCTTCAACATCATATTCTGCTAACTTGGGATACCATTGCGCCATTGAAAGAGCAATTCCTTCTTTATTATTTCTTCCAGAACGTCTTGTCTGTACAGGAACTTGCCCTAAAAATTCCATATCAAAAGTTACAGATTCGTTTGGTTGAATTGGCTTGTTGAGAATTACTTTAAGTAATGTCCCAATCACTTCATATTTAACGGATTTTCCATTCTGTTTTAAAGAATTAATTTTGATAAATCCTTGCTCTTTTTGCTTCAAATTAGCAAGATTCAACACTTTTTTTATAAATCTTCTGTCAGGATCAGGAATGTTTTGTGCGTGCAAAAGCATCTCAGAATTTGGCTGAAAAGCATTAGGATACAAGTGATAAAAAACCATATTCAATTCGTCAGGAGAATTATTGGTATACACCAATTTTTGTTTTCCATCATATTGATATTTTTTAACATTCATATCAATATCCATCTTATAATCTACGTGTTGTTGCCAATAAGTAGCATTTGATTGTGCGTTTACCGATAATCCAATAAATACTAAAAATACTGTTATAATATTTTTTTTATTCATCTGTATATATTTTATTTTATAAGCGGGCACATGGAACATCCTATTTATTTTTTTTTTAGATAAATGTTTCATAATTCCTTATTTTTTATTTGCTATTTTGTCTGCCATTAATACAGCATTATATGCATTTACAATTTTTCCTGAAACTGATATGTCTGATAATTGCACTTTTTCATCTCTAGTTCCCGGTTTTATAACGTTAAAATTAATTAGTCTTCCAGAGTTTATTAGTATGTGTTTCACTTGAGATGCTGTCAAATTTGGATAGTAAGATCGTATTAAGGCTGCAATTCCAGCAACCGCTGGTGAAGCCATTGATGTACCACTCATTGCTTCATATTTATTATCAGGTATCGTGGAATAAATATTGACTCCAGGAGCAAAAATATCTACATTCTTTTTTCCATAATTAGTAAAAGGTGCTAATAATCTTTCATTATAATTAGAATTAATCGCTCCAACAGTAAGAAAATTATCTGAAATTTCGTTGATAAAGTCTTTTGTATCAGCAGGATATGATCTTTTTTTGTCAATATCTTTTCTGTCGTTTCCTGCAGCGATTACAATTAATACATCCTGTTTTTCTGCATACTTAATAGCGTCAAAAACCCATTCTTTTTTTGGAGATACCGATTTTCCAAAACTTGCATTAATTATTTTTGCGCCATTATCTACTGCATATCTAATTGCTAGCGCCACATCTTTATCATACTCGTCTCCATCTGGAACTGTCCTCACTGCCATAATTTTTACATTTGTTGCAACGCCATCCATTCCTACATCGTTATTTATGGATGCTCCTATTATTCCTGATACATGCGTCCCGTGAGATTCTTTTGCAACTGAAGGTTCAGAATTGTTGTTGCCATAAATTTTTGTAGTAAAATCGTTTGCATTATTATTTAATACAGCTCTATAATTCGTTTTCAAGAAGTCTCCATTTATAATAGCCTCATTTACATCAATTTTTTCATTAAAAGAACTTAATATATCTTGTAGCGATGTAAAACCAGATCCTTTAAATTTCTGAATATAACTTACATAACGTAACAAGTCTTTACTTTTAGTCTCTATTTTAGAAATATCATCCATTGTGTATTGCTTACCTTCAAAATAGGTATCAGTAAGTTTTTTAGAATCTTCAATAAATTGAATAGTATTAGCATATCCTTGATTCCTTACAATAGCCCTTTTCTTCTTTTTTTCTATTATATTTTTCGCAGTTGTATACATTTCAGTATTGACTAGTGAAGAGTCTTTGTATATTCGGTCGTATTCATAGTGTTCTTTGTAAATATCTCCTAAAAAATTCCATCCATTGATATCATCAATATATCCATTTTTATCATCATCAATACCATTACCTTTAATTTCATCTTCATTTATCCAAGCAACATCTTTTAAGTCTTCATGCTTTAAATTTATTCCGCTATCTATAACTCCAACAATAACTGTAGTCGATTTTTTGTCTTTTAAAAAATCGTATGCTTTAGCAGTGCTCATCCCAGGAATTGTGTCTGATTCTAAATCTGCATGCATCCAGCTTTGTTGTTGCTCTTTTGTCAATTTTATCTTTTTGGGCGGTAAATTAATCGCACGACTTCCATTGAGAATTGGTTTAGGAGACGTTGCTTTAGAAATGTTTTTTGTAGTTCCACAACCTACAAGTGATGTTACAAATAGTAACGCTATTATTGATCTAGTTAAATTCATATTATTGTTAATTAAAAATTTCGTTAAATTTAAAGGTTTCTTTGAGTCTTACACCCTTTTCGGTATGTTTTACAGTACATAATTCTGAATATGCATCGTGTTCTAAAAAAAGATAAAATTCTTCATCTACTGCGTTGTTTAAAAAGATTTCTTTTTCGTTCAAAGTTAATAAAGGACGCGTATCATAACCTATCACATAAGGTAACGGTATATGTCCAGTTGTTGGCAATAAATCGGCAATAAAAACGATTGTTTTTTCTTGATATTTTATATGCGGAATCATTTGCTTGTCTGTATGACCATCAGCAAATAAAATGCCAAATCCTAAAGCAGAATTTTCTAAAAAGCTATTCTTTGGAACATCTACAAAATTTAATTGTCCGCTTTCTTTCATTGGATTTATATTTTCTTTTAAAAACGATACTTTTTCACGAGCATTAGATACGGTTGCCCATTTCCAATGATCTTTATTGCTCCAAAACTTAGCGTTTTTAAATGCAGGTTCATAAAAAGTTTTGTCCTTATTCCATTGAATAGAACCTCCACAATGATCAAAATGTAAGTGTGTTAAAAAAACATCTGTAATATCATCACGATGAAAACCATATTTGGCAAGTGATGTGTCTAAAGAAAATCCTCCAAATAAATAATAGTAACTAAAAAATTTATCTGATTGTTTATTCCCAACTCCTGTATCGATCAAAATCAAACGTTCTCCATCTTCAATCAATAGACAACGCATACTCAAATCAATTAAGTTTCTGCTATCTGCAGGATTAGTTCGTTGCCATAAAACTTTTGGGACGACACCAAACATTGCGCCTCCATCGAGTTTAAAGTTTCCTGTTTCTATTGGATAAATTTTCATTTACATTGATTTTTACAAAGATGCTAAATTTCTAACAACTTCATTGTTAAAAAAATTAAAAAACCGTTTCGATAAAAATCGAAACGATTTTGAGGCGTCGAGCGGATTCGAACCGCTGTAGGAGCTTTTGCAGAGCCCAGCCTAGCCACTCGGCCACAACGCCAAATTTGTGATTGCAAATTTAATTATTTTTAGTTTGCATACAAGAATTTTTATTATTTTCGTTGCTTTCTAAGATTTACGGTTACCTTTTCTACATTTCCGCCTATTGGAGGGTTTATTTTAGAAACTGATACGTCAGCAATTTTTACCATTTTTAGTTCATCTAAAATTCTATCTAAAATTCTATCTGCAACATGTTCCAATAACTTTGAACGAATTGCCATTTCTTCTTTTACAATCTTATTTAAATGCACATAATCAATGGTATCTGATAACTCATCAGTCTTTGTAGATTTTGATAAATTTGCCTTTACCTTTACATCAACCCTATAATCAGAACCTATTTTTCCTTCTTCTATTAAACAACCGTGATAAGCATAAACTCTTATATTTTGTACTTTTATTATTCCCATTTTGTATATTTATAGCAAAAATAAGACTTAATTTGGGTTCTAGGCCTTTACGGGAATGACAAATAAAATAAAGTTAATAATAAAGTTAAAATTTTCTGATATTTGTAAATAAATAAAATGAAAGTCCGCGAAAAATTCTTATTAATTTCTTTACTTACTATTATCGTAATTATTGTATTTGCTCAATTTTGGGCTCCTATTCTATGGAGTTTTGTTGTAATTATGCCATTAATTTTGTTAGGCTTATACGATATTACTCAAAAAAAACATACTATTCTTCGAAATTTTCCTGTTTTAGGTCATTTTAGATATATTCTTGAAAGTATTCGTCCTGAAATAATGCAATATTTTGTTGAAACCGACACTCAAGGGCGTCCATTTAATAGGATTTTTAGAAGTTTAGTGTATTCTCGTTCTAAAAAAGAAACCTCAACTACACCATTTGGTACGCAAATGAATGTATATCGTTCTGGATATGAATGGATGGATCATTCGATGTATGCTAATCACATCAAAGAAGTTGGAGTATTTCCACGGGTAATTGTAGGAAATAAAGATTGCAAACAACCGTATTCTATGAGTTTGTTAAACATCTCAGCAATGAGTTTTGGTTCGTTGAGTGAAAATGCTGTTTTGGCAATGAATAAAGGTGCAAAAATGGGAAATTTTGCTCACAATACAGGTGAAGGAGGCTTAAGCCCTCACCATCTCAATCATGGAGGAAATTTAGTTTGGCAAATAGGAACTGGTTATTTTAGTTGTAGAAATAAAGAAGGTGATTTTTCAGATGAAGGGTTTAGGGAAGGTGCTCAAAATCATCAAGTAAAAATGATTGAAATCAAAATTTCTCAAGGTGCAAAACCTAGTCATGGAGGGATTCTTCCAGCAAAGAAAAACACGCCAGAAATTGCTAAAATTCGTCATATAGAACCTTATAACGATGTCCATTCTCCACCAACGCATTCGTCATTTTCTAATCCGACAGAATTTATGCATTTCATCAAAAAATGTAAAGATTTATCAGGAGGAAAGCCTGTTGGTTTTAAATTGTGTATTGGAAAAAAGCAAGAGTTTATAGATTTGTGTAAAGCGATGATTTCTACAGGAATTATTCCAGATTTTATAACAGTTGATGGTGGTGAAGGTGGAACTGGAGCAGCGCCTGTAGAATTTTCAAATTCGATTGGAATGCCGCTTCGCGATGGATTGGTTTTTGTACACGACACATTGGTTGGCTATAATCTTAAAAAAGATATTAAAATTATTGCTGCCGGAAAAATTGTTTCAGGGTTTCATATGGCGAGAGTAATTGCCTTAGGTGCTGATGTTTGTAATAGCGCACGCGCAATGATGCTTTCTGTTGGTTGTATTCAAGCATTACTTTGTAACACAAACACATGTCCTGTTGGTATTGCAACGCAAAATAAATCATTAATGAAAGGATTAAATATTGGAGATAAGGCAGAACGTGTTAAAAATTATCAACATGAAACGGTACTTAGCTTCTTAGAATTATTGGCTGCTGCTGGATTAAAGAAACCTGAAGATATTGAAAGAAGACATATTAATAAACGTGTTGGAATTAACAAAGTGATGCGGTTTAGTGATTTGTATCCAAAAGTTGAGATTGGCTGTTTATTAAATAAAGGAACTGTCCTCGAAGAATATCAAGAATTCTCGTTGTAAAATACCTAAAATGAAAATTGTAAATAGTACTATTGACGATATTGATGCAATACAAAGATGCCTGCACATTATAAAGAGAAGTTTGGCGTTGTTTGAGATAGCAATTTAAAATAAGTAACTGCTTGTTGGATAGTTTTGCTAAATTTGCACTTCTAATTAATTACAATGACTGAAGAAACAAAAACACTCAATTTTATTGAGCATATTATAGAAGAAGACCTTTCAAATGGATTGGAAAACAACAAACTGCGTTTTCGTTTTCCGCCAGAACCAAATGGTTATTTACATATTGGTCATGCTACATCTATCTGTCTAAATTTTGGGTTAGGAGAACGTTATAAAGCTCCTGTAAACCTTCGTTTTGATGATACTAACCCTGCAACAGAAGAGCAAGAATATGTAGATGCTATCAAAAAAGATATTGAATGGCTTGGTTTTAAATGGGCAAATGAATTGTATTCTTCTGATTATTTTCAACAACTATATGATTGGACTGTTGACCTTATCAAAAAAGGGAAAGCCTATGTAGATGAGCAATCTTCTGAAGAAATAAGAACACAAAAAGGAACTCCAACAAGTGTTGGAACTGATAGCCCGTTTAGAAATCGTTCGGTTGAAGAAAATCTTGCTTTATTTAAAAAAATGAAAAGTGGCGACTTTGATGAAGGAGCAGTTGTATTGCGTGCCAAAATAGATATGTCGCATAACAATATGCACATGCGTGATCCTATTCTATATCGTGTGCTTAAAAAATCACATCATAGAACTGGTACTAATTGGTGTATCTATCCAATGTATGATTGGACACATGGTGAGTCAGATTATATAGAGCAAATCTCACATTCAATCTGTACGCTTGAGTTTAAAAGCCATCGAGAATTGTATGATTGGTATCTTGATCAAGTTGTTTCTGCTAATAAATTACGTCCAAAACAACGCGAATTTGCGCGTCGTAATTTGAGTTATACCATTATGAGTAAGCGTAAATTATTACAATTGGTAGAAAGTGGAATTGTAAACGGATGGGATGATCCAAGAATGCCAACAATTTCTGGATTACGAAGAAGGGGTTATACGCCAGAATCTATTAAAAATTTTAGTGAGTTATCTGGAATTTCAAAGCGTGATAATGTTACTGATGTTTCACTCTTAGAGTTTTGTATTAAAGATCATTTGAATACTATTGCTCCAAGAGTTATGGCTGTTTTAGATCCTGTAAAAGTAGTGATTACAAACTATCCTGAGGGAAAAGAAGAGTTTTTGGATGCCAATTACAATGATTATGCAGAAGGTTTTGGAAGTAGAAATGTCCCTTTTTCAAGAGAAATTTACATCGAAAAAGAAGATTTTAGAGAAGATGCTAATAAGAAATTTTTCCGATTGAAATTAGGGAAGGAAGTTCGTCTTAAAAATGCCTACATCATTAAGGCTGAAAGTTGTGTGAAAGATGCTGAAGGAAATGTTACTGAAATTCACTGTACATATGATGAAGATTCTCGTAGTGGCAGTGGTTCTGAAGCAAGTCAACGTAAGGTAAAAGGAACGCTACATTGGGTTTCTGTAAAACATGCTGCTGAAGTAGAAATTAGGGTTTATGATCGATTATTTAGCGATGAATCCCCTGACAATCATAAAGATAAAGGGTTTATGGATTTTGTAAATCCAAATTCATTAGAAGTAATTACCGCTTTTTGTGAGCCAAGTTTAGTATCAGCAAAAAAAGGAGATACATTTCAGTTTCAACGCAAAGGCTATTTTTGTGTAGATGATGACGCTACAGAAGGAAAATTGGTTTTTAATAGAACTGTTCCTTTGAGAGATTCTTGGGCTAAAATGGAGATAAAATAGGTTTATATAAAGAAAATTATTAGTTTTTTACCTTCAGCGTTTTTAAAATCGCTTCTAACTCAAACATAAAATCGCGTTTATTTGTAGTTGGTGCGTAGGTAAACCCTTCTACAACAACCAAACGATTATTTGCTTTATCAACAACGGTATAGTTCAAAAAAGGGCCTGCCATAAAATCTCCTTTTACCTCCCATTTTCCACGAGTTTCAAAGACTTTTTTGCCATCCAATTCCACTAAAAAAGTATGAGGAGAATATGCTTGTTCCGTAATTAAATAAGTGCCTTCAAATTGTCCTGGAATGTGTTTTTTACCAATCGTATCTCTAACCGAAACAATGTTTTGACCTTCTATATCTTCTATAGAATTAATAGGTAATTCATACGCAATTAGATTCATCGTTTGACCTTGTTTCACATGTTTGCGTAACCATAAAAAATCTCCCGTATCGTCTACCAATCTAAAATTCAAAGGAATTTCTAAACTAATTTCTAAATTTTCTAATGTTTTTAATGTTGAAGTATCAAATTGATTTTTTCGTAGTTTTTGTTGCAATGCTTCTATATCAGCATTCTTAAAAGCACTTGTAATCTCTGATTTCTTCTCTTGAATCAAATTTATTAAACTCTTTTTGTTGTTTGTTGTCAATGTAATCATTGTTTGAGGAGAAGCGTATCTGTTTGTTTTTACATTAAATCCTGTCTCTTTTCCTAGTGCAACAACAAGAATATTTCGATGTAATTTAAATAAATTTTTAAAAGCGTTTACTGGTATTTGAGTTACTCTAAATTGAGGTTCTCTTTGTGGAAGCCCTAACACTTCATCACCTGTAACTTTTCGCAATTCGTCTCCTTCAACTCCTTGCCATAAATCATTATTCATCACGACCAATACTTGATTCATACTACCATTAGAATGAGGTAATGTAATTTCTCTTTCGGTCGATATACATGAAATTAATAATGAAAATAATACAGTGAGTAATAGTAATTTTTTCATAAGTCTAACTTTTAAATATTTTTAGTTTCATTCCAGGTTTCAGAGATTTAACACTCCAAATATCATTCCAATCTTTTAAGTTTTGAACAGAAACATTCGAGAATTTTTTAGAAATTGTCCAAAGTGAATCACCACTTTTTACAGTATATGTTGTGTGTTCTCCTGTTGGCAATGGTTTTTTAGCCTGTTTTAAAGTTTTCTTGGATGTTGTGCTTGAAGTCAACTTTCTTGGATAAATAGTCAATCGCTGTCCTATTTTTAATCGATTACTTCTAAGACCATTCCATCGTTTAAGGGAACTAACACTCACGCCAAATTTAGTTGCAATTTTACCAAGATAATCGCCATTTTTTACTTTATAACGAACGCTATTGTTCAATTCCATATTTTGTGGTAATTGCTTCTCTCGCTTCGCTTCTTCCGCATCAACAAAAGCATATAATTCTTTTTCATTACTGATGTATTGTCCAACATTATACAATGGCAATCGAACATAATAATTTTTATCTTTTCTATACGGAATAATGTCTAATTTATACTGTGGATTCAAAAATTGAAGCATTTCAATATCTACATCCAAAAACTTATGAATCTGCTCAAAAGTCAATTGTTTTTTTATGTAAATAGTATCTGTTTCAAACTTATTAATGTATGCTTTTTTGGCTACAATTCCATGGTCATCAGCATATTTCATAATATATAGAGTTGCATAAAAAGCAGGTAAATATCCAGCAGTTTCTCTTGGTAAAAACTGACGAATATTCCAATAATTACGCTTTCCTCCTGCGCGTCTTATCGCTTTATTTACATTTCCAGGACCTGAATTATAGGCTGCTAATGCTAAGTCCCAATCACCAAAAATTCGATACAATGCTGTTAAGTATTTACATGCTGCTTCTGTTGCTTTTAAAGGATCTTGACGCTCATCTACATACGAACTAACATTCAAGTCAAACTGTTTTCCTGTTTGATACATAAACTGCCACAATCCTGTTGCGCCAACTCTCGATTTTGCTCTTGGTTTTAAAGCAGATTCTACAATTGCTAAATATTTTATCTCCAACGGAATGTCATATTTATCTAACTGCTCTTCAAACATCGGAAAATAAAATTGTGCTCTAGACATCAGCGTTCCATAAGCGCTTTTTCGTCTTTTTAAATACGCTTTTATAAGGTTTTCTAAACTCTTGTTATATTCAACATTAAAAGGAGTTTCGCTGTCTAAAACCCTCAATCTTTCTTTTAATAATTCCGTTGGCAACTCTTCTAATTGTATATCGACCAGTTTCGTGTCGTCAATCACATATTGAATGGTGTCGTATAATGGAGAGTTATATAATTCTTGTAGCCAAAGACTATCGATTAAAGTTGCTTCAGCAATATCTTTTACTGAACTTTCATCGGAAATAATAGTTTCATTTTCTGATAAAATTACAGGCTCATTTAATTTAATTGTATCATTTTGAATAGCACCTTTTAGTTCAGTAATTTTAGTCTTTAGAGAGTCTTTAATTTGAATTCTTTCTGGTTTTGTAAGAAAAATTGTATCTTGAGCAAAAGTACTTATTGCAAAGCAAAAGGCTATAAATAATATGTAACGCTGTTTTTTCATATATATAAAACTGATTACTTTGATTCTATTTCTACACCAACAGGGCAATGATCAGAATGTCTTGCATTTGGCAATATAAAAGCGCGTTTTAATTTATCTTTTAATGACTCACTTGCCATACAATAATCTAATCGCCAACCTTTGTTGTTATTTCGTGCGTTTGCTCTATAGCTCCACCAACTATAATGGTCTGGTTCTTTATTAAAATAACGGAATGTATCAATAAAGCCACTATCAATAAAGTCGCCAATCCATGCGCGTTCTTCAGGTAAAAATCCTGAAACACCTTTCATTTTTGGGTTGTGGATATCTATCGCTTCATGACAAATATTATAGTCTCCGCAAATAACTAAATTCGGAATTTCTTTTCTTAAATTGGTTATATACTCCTGAAATTCATCCATATAATTGAATTTAAAATCAAGACGCAAATCATTCGTTCCAGAGGGCAAATACAAACTCATTATAGAAATATCGTCAAAGTCTACACGTAGATTTCGACCTTCAAAATCCATTGTTTCAATTCCTGTACCATATTCAACATGGTTTGGCTTGTCTTTGCATAAAATGGCAACGCTACTATACCCTTTTTTTTGTGCCGAAAACCAATAATGATACTTATATCCTGCATCTTCAAACAGTGTTAAGTCTAACTGTTCTTTATGTGCTTTTGTTTCTTGAAGACACAATACATCGGGATTTGCAGCAATCAGCCAATCAACAAATCCTTTTTTGAGTGCCGCACGAATGCCATTTACGTTATATGAGATTATTTTCATTTCTATTAAAACTTCATTTCCGGAATCTCACCATCAATAATTAAATTTCCTTCTGTAGCGTTTTTAATTTCCTCTACTGTAACTCCTGGAGCGCGCTCTAATAATTTAAACCCATCTGCAACAATAGTTACAACAGCAAGGTTTGTCACAATCTTTTTAACACATCCGACTCCTGTTAAAGGCAACGAACATTTTTTTAATAATTTTGATTCTCCACGTTTATTAGTATGCATCATCGCAACAATAATATTATCTGCCGATGCAACTAAATCCATCGCTCCTCCCATTCCTTTAACCATTCTTCCGGGAATTTTCCAATTAGCAATGTCTCCATTTTGAGCAACTTCCATTGCTCCAAGAACAGTTAATTGAACATGTTGTCCTCTGATCATTGCAAAACTCATAGCTGAATCAAACAAAGAGCCTCCTTGTAAGATTGTTACCGTTTGTTTTCCTGCGTTTATTAAATCTGCATCTTCTGTTCCTTCAATTGGGAAAGGTCCCATTCCGAGTAATCCATTTTCAGATTGAAATTCAATATCTATTCCTTTTGGAATATAATTGGCCACCAACGTTGGGATACCAATTCCGAGGTTTACATACCAATTGTGTTGTAACTCCTGTGCAATTCTCTGTGCGATTTGTGTTTTACTTAATCCCATTATTATAAATATATCAATTTATTATTGTAACAATGTATCAATTATTTTGACTTGATACTTGTGCTTAAAATTTTATATAAAATTAAATCCAATTCTTTTACTTTTTGTTCTAAAGTATTTTGCGATTGATTAATTACGCTGACGCACCGTTCGTTGTTCAATTCTTTTCTCATACGCTGTTCCTTGGAAAATTCGCTGTACAAAAATTCCCGGAATATGAATTTGGTTTGGATCTAATTCGCCCACCTCAACGAGCTCTTCTACTTCAGCAACCGTAATTTTTCCTGCCATTGCCATCATCGGATTAAAATTTCGTGCAGTTCCTTTAAAAATTAGATTTCCTGCAGAGTCTCCTTTCCATGCTTTTACAAAAGCAAATTCTGGATTAAAGGCATGTTCTAACACATACATTTTACCATTAAATTCTCGTGTTTCTTTACCTTCAGCAACTTCAGTTCCATATCCTGCAGGTGTAAAAAAAGCAGGTATTCCTGCTCCTGTTGCTCTACAACGTTCTGCTAATGTTCCTTGTGGAATTAAATCTACTTCCAGTTCCCCTGATAACATTTGACGTTCAAATTCATCGTTTTCACCAACATAAGATGAAATCATTTTTTTTATTTGCCGTTTTTGAAGTAATTGACCTAAACCAAAATCGTCAATTCCTGCATTATTAGAAATACATGTTAAATCGGTAACTCCTAACTTCACCAATTGTGCAATACTATTTTCTGGAATGCCACACAGTCCAAATCCACCAAGCATAAATTCCATTCCAGATTCAACACCTTGAAGTGCTTCTTCTACATTTTTTACAACTTTATTTATCATTTTAGGCTTATTTACTTATTAAAACTGTCGCTTTGCGACTAAAATTCTGGTTCCTCATCATCAAAAGGATTCTCATCATCATCCGAAGAAATTTTAGAGCAATCTAATTCGATAGTTAAATTTTTAGGTCTTTCAAATTCGTCTTGACTAATGTCTAAAGAAATATCAGCATAGCATTTTTTATAAAATAATGCCCAAATTGGCAGTGCCATTGATGCGCCTTGACCTTTTCCTATTCCTGCAAAATGTGTTGCTCTGTCTTCTCCTCCAACCCAAACTCCTGTTACGAGATTTGGCACAATTCCCATAAACCAACCATCAGATTGATTTTGTGTTGTTCCTGTTTTCCCTGCAATCGCATTTTTAAAATTATATGGATGTCCTGTTACTACTTTATCAGGATTGCTTGTCCAACTTCTTAATCTACGCCCAGAACCTGAATGTGTAACACCTTCTAATAAATTTAGTACAACATACGCAGACTCTTCACTTAAAACTTCTTCTGTCTCTGGAATGAATTGTTCTAAAATAGTTCCATTTTTATCTTCTATCCTCAGCACCATCATTTGATCTACTCGCAAGCCTTTGTTTGCAAATGTTGAATAAGCGCCAACCATTTCAAACAAACTTAAATCTACCGAACCTAATGCAATTGCTGGCACTTCAGGAATTTCGCTTTCTATTCCTGCAGCTTGTGCTAAGCGAACAACCGTTTTTGGATGTACCATATCAATCAATCTTGCAGTAATTACGTTTACTGAATTTGCTAAACCTTCTTTTAAATTGAGCATTCCTCCATATTTTTCCGTAGCATTTTTTGGCGTCCAATCTTTTGGCATTCCATACTTTTCCTTTGGAATTGTATAAGGTGTATTTGGGAAACTATCACAAGGAGATAATTTTAATTGATTGATTACTGTGGCATATACAAATGGTTTAAACGTAGAACCTACTTGTCGTTTTTGTTGTTTCACAGCATCAAACTGAAAATGTTTGTAATTTATTCCGCCAACCCATGCTTTTACATGTCCAGATTGTGGTTCTATTGACATCAATCCTGCACGTAAAAAGTGCTTGTAATATCTAATAGAGTCCATTGGAGTCATAATTGTATCGATATCTCCTTTCCAAGAAAATACGCTCATATCCGTTTTTATATCAAACGATGCTCTGATTTTCTTTTCTGATTTTCCGTTTTTCTTCATTCGTTTCCAACGATTGGAGCGTTTCATCGCCTGATTAAGTGTTGTTTCTACTACATCTTTATCAAGGTCATAAAAAGGTGCTGTCTTATTTCTTTTTTGTTCCTTAAAAAACGATCGTTGGAGGTTCGCCATATGCTCTTGCATTGCTTCTTCTGCGTATTTTTGCATACGTGAATCTAAGGTTACATAAATCTTTAACCCATCTCTATGAAGATTGTATTCTCCTCCTCCTGGTTTTGGATGGTCTTTTATCCATTTTTTCATGAAGTCTCGTAAATATTCACGAAAATATGTTGCATAACCATCGCTGTGACCTTCTCTATTAATGTCTAATCCCAATTCTAATTGTTGCAAAGAATCTTTTAACTCTTTGGTTATATAATTGTTTTTCTCCATTTGTTTTAAAACAACATTACGTCGCTTTTTTACTCTTTCTGGTCTTTTTATTGGGTTATAAAGTGATGAATTTTTTAGCATTCCTACTAGCATCGCTGATTCTTTTTGAGTCAATTCTTTTGGCTCTTTTCCAAAATAAATTCTTGAAGCAGATCGTATTCCAACAGCTTGATTTAAAAAATCATATTTATTCAAATACATCGCTATAATTTCTCGCTTTGTATATTGACGCTCTAAACGGACAGCAATAACATATTCTTTTACTTTTTGCCTTAACTTTTGAATTATATTTGCGTTTTCCCGTTTATGAAATAATTGTTTTGCAAGCTGCTGTGTGATTGTACTTCCTCCTCCATCACTTCCTAATTTAATAATTGCACGACTTGTTGACCAAAAATCAATTCCAGAATGGCTATAAAACCGTTCATCCTCAGTAGCAACCAATGCTTCAACAAGGTTTTGAGGAATGTCTTTATAATTTACAGGAGTCCTATTTTGAATGGCGTATTTTCCTAATGTTTTACCATCAATAGAGATAACTTCGGTTGCTAAATTACTTTCTGGATTTTCTAGATCTTCAAACGTTGGCATGTGTCCTAATACTCCCCAAGAAGCGAGTAAAAAAGGTAAAATTATCAAGATTACTCCTCCAATAACAAGCCTCCAAAACCACTTCAAATAATTGTTAGGGGAAGTCTGTTCTATTGTTTTTTTCTTTGTCATTTCTTGTGTTTTCTTGTGTTTTATTCCTCTGCCAATTCTGCTCTAAATCCAATGTTTGTAATACCTTTTAATGAATCTAAGCCTTGAATATTTCCGTTTTTTCGCATTGCTTGTTCCACTTCTACAAGGTAATTCCCTTTTTGAGTGAATTGTACATTTTCTTTATAAAAAAGTTTATTTTCCTTTATGTCTGTATAACCTATTCCTAAAAAATTTCCTGTTTTGTCAGTCATTTCATATTCAAGCGTATCAACAACTTGAAAACCATCAGGAAATTCAATTTTTGCAATCAAAAATAAATTACTAAACTCATAATCTTTGTTATTTCTCACCTTTAAAAACAAGTTGTTTTTTGAAATAGTATCTTCTATTGACACTTCAAATTTCACAACATTATTTTTCAACCAAACATTATCATTCACTGATTGATAATCATCATAAACACGATTAGAATCACAAGAAATCAATCCTAAAAAAAGAACAAATAGGATAAGATTATTTTGCATTATTTTGGTTTTTTGGTGGATTTGGTATCTTCCCTTGCGGCTTTTTCTGTTGATTATTTCTATTCTGTTGATTTGCTGGTTTTCGATTGTTATTTCTTCTCTTTTTCTTTCGTTTGGGTTGATCAAATCGTGTTAAACTATCTTGGCCTACAACATTTTCAAAATCAATTTTTGGTTTAGAAAGCTCTTCAAACTCAAACTCCTCAAGCGATGTAATGGCAACTCCTCCTTTGTTTGTTTCTATAATTTCTTTTAACTGCTCTAAATCTAATTTATACCATTTAAACGATTCGTCTTTGTATGTGTACCAGAACTGTTCTTTAAAAATATCCATTTTTACAAAAACAGCATCGCCTTTTTTGGTTTTGAGTATTGTTTCTTTCTTTGGAAATGTTTTTAAAACTTCCAAATAAGTGTCTAATTCAAAATTCAAACAACACTTTAATTTCCCACATTGTCCTGCTAATTTTTGAGGGTTTAAAGATAATTGTTGATATCGTGCTGCTGCAGTATTTACTTTTCTAAAATCAGTCAACCAAGTAGAACAACATAGTTCTCTACCACAAGATCCAACTCCTCCAAGTCTTCCTGCTTCTTGCCGTAAGCCAACTTGTTTCATCTCAACTCGCACTCTAAAAGCACCTGCTAAATCTCTAATAAGTTGTCTAAAATCTACTCTTTCTTCGGCTGTATAATAAAACGTTGCTTTGTTTCCGTCTCCTTGATATTCTACATCAGAGAGTTTCATTTTAAGTCCAAGTCGTCCTAAAATTTCACGCCCTCTTTTTTGCGTTTCAATTTCTCTTTCTCTTACTTTTTCCCAAATTTCAATATCTCTTTGCGATGCTTTTCGATAGATTTTTTTTACTTCTTCACTATCTTCGGCAACTCCTTTTTTCTTCATTTGGATGCGCACCAATTCTCCTGTAAGCGTAACTGTTCCTACATCATGTCCTCCAGAAGTTCCTTCAACAGTTACAACTTCTCCCATACATAATTGCAAACCTTCGTCGGTATAAAAATGTTTTCGCCCATTTTTAAAACGAACCTCAACAATATTGAAAGGTTCTTGTCCATTTGGAAGCGTCATATTAGAAAGCCAATCAAAAACTGTGAGTTTATCACAACTTCCTGTGGCGCAATTTCCATTGCTTTTGCATCCTTTTGGAACGCCGTTTTTATCTGTAGAGCACGAAGTGCAGTCCATAATTTTATATTTTGAAATGTCTAATTTATTAATCTAAAAAGACATTGTAAGGTTCATAAATTGATTGTCACTAATCCGTAAAGATATGGAATATTGAGAACTAAATAAAAAAAGATTTTGTAACCAAAAAATTGCTTGAAGTATTTATATAACGATAGAATTTAAGGAATCGCATGAGAGTTATAAAAAGAATAAATTATTAAGTCAAAAAGTGTGTTTGCTTACTTCTTAAATTTCAAAACTTCCGAGCGTCCTTTTTTGAAAATTTTATTACTATTGTGAGTTCCTTTTCTAAGTGCTTTTTGCTCTTCAAAAGTTAAAGTAATAATTTCTTTACAAGCATCTGAGCAACACGTATCCATTTTTTCTTGACAAGATTTACATTGAATAAATAGCAAATGACATGCTTCATTATCACAATTTACGTGCTCATCACAAGGCTCTCCACATTGATGACATTGAGAAACAACATCATCTGAAATTCTTTCACTTCTTCTATGATCAAACACAAAGTTTTTTCCAATAAATTTATTTTCTATTTCTTCAACATTTACTTGCCTCACGTAGTTTATAATTCCACCTTCAAGTTGAAAAACATTTTTAAACCCTTTATGTTTATAGTAGGCACTTGCTTTTTCACAGCGAATTCCTCCAGTACAATACATCAATAAATTCTTATCTTCTTTATTGTCTTTTAAGTCCTCTTCAATGATGTCTAATGAATCTCGAAAAGTATCAACATCTGGAGTTACAGCACCATCAAAATGACCTATTTCACTTTCATAATGATTACGCATATCAACACATACTGTATTGGATCGGCAAGCATTTCGTTAAATTCTTTTGCTTTTAGATGAACTCCAATGTCTGTAACATCAAAAGTGTCATCATTCAACCCATCAGCAACAATTTTATTTCTTACTTTAACTTTTAATTTTAAAAAGGATTTATTATCCTGTTCTACAGCAACATTTAATCGTACATTTTCTAAAAACGGAATACTATCTAAATGTGTTTTGAAGTTGTTAAAATTTTCTGATGGAACAGATAATTGAGCATTTATACCTTCATAAGAAACATAAATACGTCCTAAAACATCTAATTTATCCCAATTGATAAATAAAGAATCTCTAAAAACTTGTGGGTTTTTAATGTTGTGGTATTGATAAAAGGAAATTGTAAGCCGCTCTTTTTCGGCTTTATCGATTAATTCAGCGCGCTCTTTAGCGCTTAACTTATTGTACAGTTGCATGCTATACTAATTTTAGTTGAACAATAATTTTTGGCAAAATTACATATTTTAACAGAAAGCATTTCAGATTTATCAATTATTATCGCAATTATGTCGTTGTTTTTTCATAATCTTTGCAAGATTATAAACAAATTTTATAAAAATAATGAGAATAGCAGTAGTTGGCGCAACAGGAATGGTTGGAAACGTAATGTTGCAAACCCTTGAAGAAAGAAATTTTACAGTTACAGAATTGATTCCAGTAGCTTCTGAAAGATCAATAGGAAAAACTATTTCTTTTAAAGGAAAAGAATATACGATTGTAAGCATGCAAGATGCTGTTAATTCAAAACCTGATATTGCTTTATTTTCTGCTGGTGGAGATACTTCACTAGAATGGGCTCCAAAATTTGCTGAAGTTGGAACTACTGTAATTGACAACTCTTCTGCTTTTAGAATGGATGCTGATAAAAAGTTGATTGTTCCTGAAATAAATGCTTCAGAACTAACAAAAGAAGATAAGATTATTGCAAATCCAAATTGCTCTACTATTCAAATGGTAATGGCATTAGCACCTCTTCATAAAAAATACAGGATGAAGCGTGTAGTAATTTCAACATATCAATCGGTTTCTGGAACTGGAGTTAAAGCAGTTCAACAAATGGAAAATGAAACGAATGACGTTGAAGGAGATATGGCATATCATTATCCAATTCATAGAAATGCGATTCCACATTGTGATGTTTTTCTTGAAAATGGATATACCAAAGAAGAAATGAAACTGGTTAGAGAACCACAAAAAATACTAAACGACAGAACTGTTGCTTATACTGCTACTGCTGTAAGAATTCCAACTGCTGGAGGTCACAGTGAAGCGGTAAATGTGGAGTTTGAAAATGATTTTGAAGTTAATGATATTCGTGCGTTATTAAACGAAACGAATGGCGTAACTGTTCAAGATAATATTGAAACAAATACATATCCTATGCCTTTATATGCTAATGGAAAAGACGATGTTTTTGTAGGGAGAATTCGTAGAGATTTATCTCAGCCAAAAACATTAAATATGTGGATTGTTTCAGATAATTTAAGAAAAGGGGCAGCAACTAATGCTGTTCAGATTGCAGAATATTTAGTAAAGAATAAATTGGTGTAAGATTACCTTTTCTTTCTTCTATTTTTATATTTATTTTGTCTTCTAGGTGGTTTCTTTTCAATAATAGTCTCATCAAAAGTATCTCTTGCTTTTT
This sequence comes from Urechidicola sp., assembly GCA_965248525.1. Classification (GTDB taxonomy): domain Bacteria; phylum Bacteroidota; class Bacteroidia; order Flavobacteriales; family Flavobacteriaceae; genus Urechidicola. The sequence continues at coordinate 173,992 of CBDFJO010000003.1, forward strand.
CTCCTTTATTTTTTCTCCAAGAATTATTTTCTGGTAGCAACACTTTTAATAAGTCTTGTCTTCCAACTTTATTCAACGTGTTTCTAATCCAATCTTTGTTTTCTTTTTTATACCAAAAGAAAAAACGATGTTGATCTTCTCTTTCCTTTTTTGTTTTCGGCGTTTTTGTTGGTTTTAATGTATAAGGATGATAGCCACTATAATAAATTACCGTAGCAACTGTCATTGGAGTTGGTGTAAAACCTTGAACTTGCTCTAGCTGAAAACCCATATTTTTGGTTTCCGCAGCAAGATTTGCCATATCTTCAACTTCACTTGCTGGATGACTAGAAATAAAATAAGGAATCAATTGAAGGTTCAACTTCTCTTTAATATTTATCTTATCAAAACGCTCTTTGAATTTATGAAAATACTTAAAAGATGGTTTACGCATCAATTTTAAAACTGAATCAGACGTGTGTTCTGGAGCTACTTTTAAACGTCCAGAAACGTGTTTAGTCATTACTTCTTTCGTATAAGCATCCAATTCTTTTGGATTCGCGTTTTTATTGAATTCTGGGACCAACATATCATGACGAATTCCACTTCCAATAAATGATTTTTTAATTTTTGAGTGGTTATCTACTGCTTGATATAACTTCGTTAATGGTTTGTGAGAAGTATCTAAATTACTGCAAATTACTGGCGAAATACATGAAGGCGCTACACATTTATCACAGATAGATTGTATCTTCCCTTTCATCTTATACATATTAGCCGAAGGTCCACCAATATCTGACAAATACCCTTTAAAATCCGACATGTTTGCCACTGTATCTACTTCTTTTAAAATAGATTCTTGACTTCTACTTGCTATAAATTTTCCTTGATGTGCAGAAATTGTACAGAAACTACAACCACCAAAACATCCTCTATGAATGTTGATTGAGAATTTAATCATTTCATATGCAGGAATAGGTCCTCTTTTATTGTATTTAGGATGAGGCATTCTTGTATAAGGCAACTCAAAAGACGCATCTATTTCATCTTCAGTCATTGTTGGAAAAGGTGGATTTATCACCAAAGTTTTACCACCAACTTCTTGAAGAATTCTTCTTGCCTTTAATTTATTAGACTCTTGTTCAATAACCTTAAAATTGGAAGCAAATAATTTTTTATCCTTTAAACAAACTTCATGTGATTGTATCGTTACATCATCCCAATTTTTATTTACAGGAATCTTTTCATTTTTAACTATAACTGCTGTTTGCTTGATATTATTTAAACTAGAAAATGGCACTCCTTTTTGTAATAATTCTACAATCTCTCGCAATGGTTGTTCACCCATTCCATACACCAACATATCTGCTTTAGAGGTTTCTAAAATAGAAGGCATTAGCTTGTCAGACCAATAATCATAATGTGTAACTCTACGCAGTGATGCTTCAATTCCACCAATCAAAACAGGAGTATTTGGAAATTTTTCTTTTAAAATTTTAGAATAAACTATAGATGCGTAGTCTGGACGAAATCCTTTATCTCCGTTTGGCGTATATGCATCTTTGTTGCGTTTTCTTTTGCTCGCAGTGTAATTACTAACCATAGAATCCATACATCCGCCTGTAACAGCAAAAAACAAACGAGGTTTCCCTAACTTTTCAAAATCTTGTAAATTATCATTTACGCTTGGTTGTGGAACAATTGCAACTCGCAATCCGTAACTTTCAAGAATACGACCAATAACTGCAGGTCCAAATGACGGATGATCTACGTATGCGTCTCCGCTAAATAGAATTACATCCAATGCTGACCACTTTCTGAGTTTTATCTCTTTGTTAGTTGTTGGAAGCCAATCTGATAATTTATTCATCCTCATTATGGCGCAAAGATACAGTAATTCTAAGTGTCGTTAGATTTATATAGTAAAATCAAAAGCCGCAGAAAATAATTTAGTTTGTTTCTTAACTTTTAAAAAATTATCTTCGCTTATCATCTCATAATTAATCATTAAAACAATTCATATTATTGTACGCAATGTTGAAAAAATAAACTTAAAAATTATATGGACATAAAACAAATTTTTAAAAACAATCAAAATTGGGTTCAAGAAAAACTAAATCTTGACTCAAATTACTTTAACAATCTTTCTGAGGGGCAAAGCCCAAACATTCTCTACATTGGATGTTCGGATAGCCGTGTAACAGCTGAGGAGTTAATGGGTGTTTCACCAGGAGAAGCTTTTGTGCATAGAAACATTGCAAATATGGTTCCCAATACTGATTTAAGTGCAATGTCTGTTATAGATTATGCTGTATTACACCTTAAAGTAAAACACATAGTTATATGCGGTCATTATTATTGCGGAGGAGTGAAAGCGGCTATGCAGTCACAAGATTTGGGAATTTTAAATCCTTGGTTGAGAAATATTCGAGATGTTTACCGAATACACCGAAAAGAATTAAATGAAGTTAAAGATGATGAGTTGCGATATAAAAGGCTCGTTGAACTAAATGTTCAAGAACAATGTATAAATGTAATTAAAACGGCGAAAGTTCAGAGAGCATATCGCAAAAGAGGAATTACCGTGCACGGTTGGGTTTTTGATATCCGCTCAGGCGAATTAATTGACTTAAAAATAAACTTTTCAAAAATCTTAGAAAATGTAATGGAAATTTATCGCCTTGAATAGTGAAAAATCAAAAGGGTTTGCGAGTATAAATCCGCTACTACTCATACACTAAACAACGATAAGTAGAACCAATCCTTTTCTTATTTTTCTATTCTCAAAACATCCTTAATAATGCGTTCCAATTCTTGTTTAGGAAGTGCTCCTTGTGCCATTTGAGGTTCGCTATCTATAGGGCAAAATAACATTGAGGGAATACTACGAATTGCAAATGCAGCAGACAGTTCTTGTTCCGCTTCTGTATCAACCTTATAAATATTAATCTTACTTTCATATTCTTCGCTCAATAATTCTAAAAGTGGCGCAATCATTTTACAAGGTCCACACCAATCTGCATAAAAATCTATAATACATGGAACGTCTCCTTCATATTTCCATTCTTTATTTTTCTCAAAATTAAAAACTTTTTCTAAAAAAGTTTCTTTTGTCATTTTTTCAGTCATATTCTTTTATTTTAATAATTGTCGCAAAATTACACTTAACTTACAATTTATATTGTTACCTAAGTTACTCAACAGATAGTATTTTTATATGCCTTTCATTAAAAAATAGTTCTTCGCTTTCTTGTTTTCCAAGCAGTAATTTTCCAATAGGAGAATCTAAAGAAATTGCATAATAAATTTCATTTTCAAGAATTAGTTTACCAGCGCTAATAGCAATGAAGTAGTTTATATTATTAGTTTTTACAATACTTCCGAGCTTACAAATGTTTGAATTTTCTTGAACGTATATTCGCTCTAGTCTTGCTTTCATTTCAGATACAACTTGCAATTGTTGCCCTGCTTTTTCCATTTCTAACTGTAACATTACTCTGCCTGTTTCGTGTTTGTCTCCGGCTGAACTTTTCGTTTCAGAGGCTAGCGCTTCTTGATTAGATTTTATGGTGTTTTCTATCGTTAACAACTTGTTATTGACAAACTCTTTACATTGATTGTATAATATTTGCTTTAGGTGATTGTTATTCATTTATACTAATTCCTTTCCAATTATACTTCCAATCGCAACTCTCATTCCTCCTAATCGAACTCTACAATATACATTTTCAGAAACCTGTTTGACAATAGTCTTTTTCTAGTTTCCAACTCCCATAATTCCACTCCATCGATGTTCTATTTCAACTTCTTGTTTTGGTAAAATTGTTGTTTTAATGCTTGTAAATATAATAAATCTTGCAAGGCGTTATTTGATAGAATTGTAGCTAAAGGGAAGAGTAAAAAACTAGCATTAATTGCGGTGTGTAATAAGTTATTAAAACAGGCATTTTCTATTGTAAAAAATGGAATTCCTTATGATGATAATTTTAGAAGTGTTTTAGTGAAATATAATTGAGTTTTTAGTTATTTTTTACCTCAGTTCTTCTTAAGTTTACATTTTATAAATTTAAGCAATTAATCAGAAAGAACCAAAGAGCTGTTTGTGCGGTTGGCTTTTTTGGGTATAAAACACAATGTTAAGATAAAGTTTCGTTTTAATGAACTTTATCATACGATATGTAAAGTTAGCAAAAATAATTGAGAAAGTCAAGTTCTAGCAATCTTAAAATTCATAAAGTGAAAGTTGCATTTGCTAGTTGAATCTACCAAACCATTCTTTTAATTCCCAATAACTGTAATTCATTTTTAAAATTCTAATTTTAATTGTACGTCTATCACTCTTTCTTTTTTCTTCGTGTTTATATTTAAATTAGTAACGGAAATTCCTAAAAGGCGAACGGAATTCTTCATTTTTTCTTGATACAATAATTCTTTAACTGTTTCTAACAAAATAGCTTTGTCTTTAACAAAAAATGGACGTGTTTTACTTCTCGTTTGCTGCGTGAAATCACTATATTTTATTTTTAAAGTTACTGTTTTTCCTGCTAATTTAGACTTTTTTAAACGTTTTTCTAATTCGTCTGCAATTTTCTCTAATCGCTCAAGCATAAATATTTCGGAGGTCAAATTGGTACGAAAAGTGTGTTCTGCAGCAACCGATTTTGTAATTCTATTTGGATTTACTTTTCCATTATGAATTCCACGCACAATATGATAATAATGTGCACCTGATTTTCCAAAATTTTTAATTAAAAATGTTTCTGATTTTTCTTTTAAGTGGACTCCAGTAAAAATACCGAGATTATACATTTTGGTTGCCGTTACTTTACCAACACCATAAAACTTTTTAATGTCTAATTTCTCTAAAAAATCAATCGCTTTTTCTGGTGGAATCGTTTTTTGACCATTTGGTTTATTAATATCCGAAGCAATTTTAGCGAGAAATTTATTATATGATATCCCTGCCGAGGCTCGTAATCCTGTAATATTAAATATTTTTTGACGGATTTCTTCTGCAATCAAACTTGCTGAAGGATTCCCTTTTTTATTTTCAGTAACATCTAAATATGCTTCATCTAAAGAAAGTGGCTCTACCAAATCTGTGTATTCAAAAAATATAGTGCGAATCTGTTTTGAAACTTCTTTGTAACGGCTAAATCTTGGCGGAACAAATATCAAGTGAGGACAATTTTTTCGTGCAATTACACCACTCATCGCCGAACGAACTCCAAATTTGCGTGCTTCATAACTTGCTGCCGACACAACTCCTCGATCTCCACCACCACCAACAGCAACTGGTTTTCCAACTAATTCTGGATTGTCTAATTGTTCTACAGATGCATAAAAAGCATCCATATCAACATGTATTATTTTTCGAAAAGACTCTTGATTGTCCACAATCAAAAATACAAAAAAAGACCTTGTAAGTTTTATTACTTACAAGGTCAATATATTTCTAATAATCCAATAATCTGAATTAAACGACTCCTTGATCTAACATTGCGTCGGCAACTTTTACGAAACCTGCAATATTTGCTCCAGTTACATAATCTATATAACCACTATCTTGAGTTCCATATTCAACACAAGATGCGTGAATATCACTCATAATTTGCTTTAATTTCGCATCAACTTCTTCTCTTGTCCAATTAAAACGTAAAGAGTTTTGACTCATTTCTAAACCTGAAGTTGCAACTCCTCCTGCATTCGATGCTTTTCCTGGAGCAAATAAGATGCGTGCATTTTGAAAAGCAGTTACTGCATCTGGAGTACAAGGCATATTTGCACCTTCCGCAACACATATTGTTCCGTTTGCAATCAACGTTTTTGCTTCGTCTTCGTTTAACTCATTTTGAGTAGCGCAAGGATAAGCAACATCACATTTTACATTCCAAGGTCTTTCGCCTTTAAAAAATTTAGCATTCGGATATTTTTCTAAATATTCGTGAATCCTTCCACGACGTACATTTTTAATTTCCATAATATATGCTAATTTCTCAACATCAATACCATCAGCATCATAAATATAACCTGAAGAGTCAGACATTGTCACTACTTTTCCTCCAAGTTCTGTAATTTTTTCCGTTGCGTATTGTGCAACATTTCCAGATCCTGAAACTACAGCGGTTTTTCCTTTAAGGGAAGCTCCTTTTATGCCAAGCATCATATCAGAAAAATAAACGGCTCCATAACCTGTTGCCTCTGGACGAATTAATGATCCTCCATAACTCATTCCTTTTCCTGTTAACACACCAACGAATTCGTTACGTAATTTTTTATATTGACCAAATAAGAATCCTATTTCTCTCCCACCAACACCAATATCTCCTGCAGGAACATCAGTATTTGCACCAATATGACGGAACAATTCGCTCATAAATGATTGTGTAAAACGCATCACTTCAATATCTGACTTTCCTTTTGGATTAAAGTCAGAACCTCCTTTTCCTCCTCCCATAGGAAGTGTTGTTAAAGAGTTTTTAAAAACTTGTTCGAATCCTAAGAATTTTAAGATTGATAAATTTACTGATGGATGAAAACGCAAACCTCCTTTATAAGGTCCAATCGCTGAATTAAATTCAACTCTATACCCTCTATTTACTTGGGTTTCTCCTTTGTCATCAACCCAAGGAACTCTAAAAATAATTGTACGTTCTGGCTCTACCATACGTTCCAATAATTTTTTTCCTTGATATTTAGGAGTTTTTTCAATAAACGGAATTACTGTTTCTGCCACTTCGTGTACAGCTTGTAAAAATTCAGGTTCGTTAGAATTACGTTCTTTTACGTAATCTATAAAAGCATTTATTTTAGATCCCATAACTATAACTATGTATTTTTATATATTAATAATTTATCCGGCAAATATACAGAATTTCCTAATTGATAATTTTAAAATTATATTATTTTTTCGTTATATCAAACGATTTCGTAGCCTGTTTTAATCTCTTGTAAAATTTCTATGTGGAATTTCATTAAAAATGGTAAATTTGCATCATAATCTACAAAGAAAGATGTTAAAAAAGGTACAAAAATTAATTGCTGATGTTGAGGTGTTTAAAACAACTTCAAAAGATGAAATTGAGGCATTTAGAATAAAATACTTGGGAAGTAAAGGGTTATTAAAAGAACTTTTTAATGAATTTAAAACCGCTGACGCTTCTATGAAAAAAGATGTTGGTCTGGCGTTAAATAATTTACGAAATGTTGCAACTACAAGAGTTCAAGAATTAAACGATTCTCTTGAAAATAAGCAGGAGACAAAGAATTTTTATGGTGATTTAACACGTCCTTCTGAGCCAATTGAATTAGGTTCTCGTCATCCTATTTCTATAGTGAAAAATAGAATTATTGAAGTGTTTTCTAAAATCGGATTTACCGTTTCTGAAGGTCCAGAAATAGAAGACGATTGGCATAATTTTACTGCGTTAAACTTGCCTGAATATCATCCTGCAAGAGATATGCAAGACACTTTTTTTATCGAAAAAGATCCAGATTTATTATTAAGAACTCATACAAGTTCTGTGCAAGTACGTTATATGGAAAACAATGAACCTCCAATTCGTACAATTTCTCCAGGAAGAGTGTTTAGAAACGAAGATATATCAGCAAGGTCTCATTGCATTTTTCATCAAGTAGAAGGTTTGTATATCGATACTGATGTTTCGTTTGCCGATTTAAAACAAACGCTTTTATATTTTACTAAAGAAATGTTTGGGAAGTCAAAGATACGTTTACGCCCGTCTTATTTTCCATTTACAGAACCAAGTGCTGAAGTGGATATTTATTGGGGATTAGAGACAGAAATTGATTATAAAATTACCAAAGGAACTGGTTGGTTAGAAATTATGGGTTGCGGAATGGTAGATCCAAATGTATTGAAAAATGCCAATATAGATCCTGAAAAATATACAGGTTACGCTTTCGGAATGGGAATTGAGCGTATTGCAATGTTGTTGTATCAAATTCCAGATATCAGAATGTTTTATGAGAATGATGTTCGCTTTTTAAAGCAGTTTAAGTCAATAATTTAGTTAAAAAAAGTTGAACATTTTTAAAGTTGAAAAGTTGCTTTCTAAACTTTTTTACTTTCTAACTTTACAAACTTAGTTATGAAAAAAGACATCGAAATTCCTAAAGTTACTGACGTTTTTATGGCTATTGTCAAAGAATTCAATACTGATTTTCGTACAGACGATTGGAATGTATATCTTATCAATAATAAAACAATTGATTTAGAAGTGGTTTTGATTGTTTCTCGTGGTTATGACGATAAAGATCAAACCTCAATAATGCGAAAAAAAATTGAGCGTCTTCCTGCAAATTCGTATGCAAAGATTGAGTTTATTCAGCCTGAACTTTTTAAACTTAACAACGAATTTAAAGTTACTTTTTTTGCTGATAGCCAATTATTTGAAAAAACATTTGTATTTGCGAAAAATAGCATCAAGGACAGCGCTTTAAGAATGATTAAAGAGGTTGATAAAAAAGGGATTATCAATAAATAAAATTAGTTAATCATTTTTTTATAATGAGTTCAAACATCAAGAAAACCAAGAAAACCAAGAAAATCTAAATATTAGATTATTACATCAGTATTACTCATATACTGGGTTTTATTCGTTTGTAAAAGAAAGTTTAAAAAAGGTGTCTTGGCCTATTGCTATATTTATACTATGGCTTATTCATGAGTTTGTATTAAACTTTAATGACTTATTTATAACTATAACAACCACTTATAGTCCTTTATCAATTTTAGCGGTATTTTTTACTTCCAAATCAATTTTAGGATTAATTCCTCCAGAAATTTTTATTGCTTGGGCTGGTAAAACTACAACTCCTTGGATATATTTAAGTGTATTGGTTGCGCTTTCTTATCTTGGTGGTGTTTTATCCTTTTTAATGGGTAGATTTTTGTATAAAATTCCTTCTGTTCATAATTATTTGGAAGTGAAGATGAGTAAGCATATCAAAATGATTCGGAAATGGGGCGGATTTTTAATTGTTGTTGGTGATTTATTACCAATTCCTTTTTCTATGACAAGTATTGCTGCTGGTTTGATTCATTATAAATTCAAAAATTATCTATTATTTGGATTGCTTCGTTTTGTTCGATTTTTCCTTTATGCAATTGTTATTTTTCATGTGTTTTAGTGATTTTACTAACGTTTTGCACCTTTCTTAAACCATCGCAAACCCTAAAATCAAATACAAAATTGTTGTGATAATTCCTCCGATCAAAGCATAAGGCAATTGTGTTTTTACATGGTCTATATGATCACTCGCAGACGCCATTGATGAAATAATTGAAGTGTCTGAGATAGGCGAACAGTGGTCTCCAAAAACGCCTCCTCCAAGTGTTGCAGCAACAACCAAGGCTAAATCTACTCCATGAATAGTTGCCATAGGTATTGAAATTGCCAACATAATAGCAAATGTTCCCCAAGAAGTTCCTGTTGAAAATGCTATAAACGAACTAATCACAAAGATAATTGCTGGTAAAAATTCTGGTGATAACCATTCTTTTGATGAATTAGCAATAAACTCTCCTGTTCCCAACGCATTACAAGCATCGCCAATTGCAAATGCCAATACCATTAATAATGCTAAAGGCATTAATTCGCTAATTCCTTTTAAGGTGATATCTACCATTTCTTTCATCTTCATAATACCTTGTGCTATATATAAAATCATTGCGACAAAAATAGCGGTCATTACAGCGTATAAAACTGACGATGATCCTGATCCTTTTCCTATTGCTTGAGAAAAATGATTGAAAAATGAAGTAAAGCTTTCAACCTCATTCCATCCTGTATATGCGAGCCAAAATGGCATCATCAATACCATTGTTACCAAAGGAATCACCATGTTATATGCTTTCGCTTTTACACCTTCTTTTGGTGGATATGACGTAACAGCTTCCGAAATCATTGGTTTTGCGTTGTCATTCATCAATTTTCCAGTTTCTCGAGTTCTCTTTTCGGCTTTTGCCATTGCACCAAAATCTTTCTTAAAAATGATGATTCCAAAGAGAATTAAAAGTGCTAGTATCGGATAAAAATTATATTTCATTGACGAGAACAACATTCCAATAGGATTGTCTATTCCTTGTATCAATAACAATCCCATTATATAGGCTCCCCAAGCATTGAAAGGGATCAATATTGAAGTTGGTGCAGAACTTGAATCAGCAATATATGCGAGTTTTTCCCTTGGGATTTTTAACTTATCAAAAATGGGTCTAAAAAGTGTTCCAACAGTCAATGAACTGATGCTTGTTTCAACAAATAAAAAGATTCCTGTAATTGCTGCTAGCAATTGAACGACTACTCTGCTATATCCTGCTTTTTTGTTTTCAAAATACGAGATTAAAATATTCAATTTATTGACAAAACCTTCAACTCCTCTTGAGTATTGAATAAAAATTAATAACGCTCCAACCAAAGCGCTAAACATGATTGTTTTGGTTTTCCAACCTTCACTAAAAACATTTACAAGATTTTCTATCGTTGCGAGTGTTCCGTCAAGAAAATTCCAATCATTCATAATAATCCACGCAAACCAAATTCCAAAAAGTAAAGAGAGATATACTTGCTTGGTTCTAAGTGCAAAAATGATTGCAATTACCGGCGGAAGTAGTGATAAAAGTCCGTAGTTGTCCATAAATAGTATTTGTTTTGGTTGGTTAAATATAATGTTCTCTTTCTGGTTTTTAAAAGAAATTCTGTTATTCCTGCAAACATAGGAGTCCAAACTATACTTTTTATAGATTCCTGCCTTCGCAGGAATAACAAAGCCTTAGTCTTTTCTTAAAATAACTTGGGGTGCATTCTTTTTACATAAATTAAATAGTAGCATTGCACTAAAAAACAATAGGAGTTTTTGCATTTTAATTAATTAATATTCCAAAAATACTATTTTTAAGTTTATTCTATTGCTTATTCTTATATTTGTATTCAACGTCAATTCGAGTGAAATTTTTGGTTACTGAGCGAAGTCGAAGTAAAAAGAATTTTGTATCGAGAGCTTTTCGAAATAAAAAATAAATTTGTTCTCGATACAATTTTTCTTCGTTTCACTCTTAAAAATCACTCGAACTGACGCTAAATTTCTAAAGAAGTTATTTTTTGAGCGCATTAAAACGATTTTTTAAAGACACCATTATTTATGGGATTGCTGCTGTTTTGCCAAGAGCAATTCATTTTTTGTTAGTGCGTATTCATACCGATGCCTTGCCTCCAGACAATTTTTCTGAAAATACCTATTTCTATATTTGGGCAGCATTATTTTCTGTTTTATTGACTTTTGGTATGGAAACTGCTTTTTTTAGATTTTATAATAAGGAAGAAAAAAAGGATGCGTTAGTTTCAACTGCATTTATAACAATGCTATTGACAGTTATCATTTTCGTTATTGGTTTGACTGTATTTTTTGATTCATTTTTACATTTGTTTGATTTTGAAGGCAATCCGTTACGCTTAAAATTATTCATTGGAATATTGGTTTTAGATACTATTGCGATAGTGCCTTTTGCGTATTTACGAGCATCAAACAGACCTATAAAATATGCAATTATCAAGCTGATTAATGTTGCGGTGATTGTGATTGTAACATTGTTAGGCTTAAAATATATCCCTGCGTTTTTAGAACAAGGAAAATCATTGCCAGAAATCATTACAAACAATTACACTAAAACGCCAAAAGTCAACTATATATTTATTGCAAATATCCTTGGAAGTGCTATTTCATTTTTATTGCTGATTCCTATTTTGATGAAATTCAAACTAAACTTTGACTTTAAATTGTTAAAAAAGATGTTGCAGTACAGTTGGCCAATTGCTGTTGCAGGAATTGCTTATGTAATCAATGAAAATTTAGATAAATACCTTATAAAACAGGAGCTTGGAGATTTTAAAATGGGAATTTACGCTGCATGTTATAAGTTGGCAATTTTTATGAATTTATATATTATGGCTTTCCGATTAGGTGCAGAGCCTTTCTTTTTTAATCATGCTGATAAAAAAAATGCCAAAGAAACGTATGCAAAAATCATGAACTTTTTTGTAATTATTGGCGCATTAGTTTTAGTTGGGATTGTTGTATATATTGATATTTTAAAGGAATTGTTTATCAGAAATTCTGAATACTGGGATGCAATTATCATCGTTCCGATTGTGTTGTTGGCAAACCTGTTTTTGGGTATTTATCACAACCTTGCTATTTGGTATAAGTTGACAGACAAAACACGTTACGGAATGTATTTCTCTATTTTTGGCGCGATTATTACTGTTGTTATAAACGTTTGGCTAATTGAAAAAATAGGAATTATCGCCTCTGCTTGGGCAACTTTGGCTGCGTATAGTTCTATGGCTATTGTTTCTTATTTCTATGGGAAAAAACATTATCCAATACAGTATAATCTTCAAAAAATAGGAGTTTATTTAATTGTTTCTGTTATAATTTCTTATTTGTCGTTCGTACAATTTAGAGGTAACTATTGGGTTTCTACGTTGTTCGTTTTAATTTTTGTAGGAATTATTTATTGGAATGAAAAAGAGAAATTGAAACAACTATTATTTAAAAAGTCTTAAAAAATTTAAATGTCATTCTAAACATAGTGAAGAATCTTTTTGAGATCTTTCGACTCCGCTCAAGATGACAGAAAAAAATTATACTAATGAAAATACAAGTCATAAATAAGTCAAAACACGAAATTCCTAATTATGAAACTCAAGGTTCTGCAGGAATGGATTTACGTGCCAATATTGATGCATCTATCACTTTAAAACCGCTTGAAAGAACGATTGTAAAAACTGGATTGTTCATCGCATTACCTATAGGAACTGAAGCTCAAGTACGTCCAAGAAGTGGTCTTGCCGCTAAAAAAGGAATAACAGTCTTAAATGCTCCTGGAACTGTGGATGCTGATTATCGTGGTGAAATAGGAGTTATATTGGTTAATATATCGAATGAAGATTTTGTGATAAATGATGGTGAGCGTATCGCTCAATTGGTCATTGCAAAACATGAACGTGCAGTATGGGAAGAAGTAACTATTTTAAGTGAAACAGAGCGTGGAGAAGATGGATTTGGAAGTACGGGAGTATGAGTCGTAAAACGACAAGTAAAAAAAACAAAAAAATCGCGAAAATTTCGCGATTTTTTAAGTTTATAATACTTCTTTACTCTTCTTTTAATGAAGCAAAAATCTTAGTTTCTAATTCTTCCATCAATTCAGGATTATCGCCAATCAAGCCTTTTACAGCATCTCTTCCTTGCCCTAATTTTGTGTCACCATAACTAAACCATGATCCACTTTTCTTTATCATGCCATGTTCTACAGCAAGATCTAAAATTTCACCAACTTTAGAGATTCCTTTTCCGTACATAATATCAAATTCTGCAATTTGAAATGGCGGTGCAACTTTATTTTTTACAACCTTTACTTTCGTAAGGTTTCCTAACACCTTGTCGCCGTCTTTTATTTGTGTTCTTCTTCGAATATCTAAACGAACTGATGCATAAAATTTCAACGCATTTCCACCTGTTGTTACTTCAGGATTTCCAAACATTACACCAATTTTTTCACGTAACTGATTTATAAATATTACAGTACAATTTGTTTTGCTGATTGTTCCTGTTAATTTACGAAGTGCTTGTGACATCAATCGTGCGTGTAATCCCATTTTAGAATCACCCATTTCTCCTTCAATCTCACTTTTTGGAGTTAATGCTGCAACTGAATCTATCACGATAATATCAATTGCTCCTGAACGAATTAAATTTTCTGTAATTTCTAGCGCTTGTTCTCCATAATCTGGTTGAGAAATAATTAAATTATCAACATCTACACCTAAGTCTGCTGCATAAAAACGGTCAAAAGCATGTTCTGCATCAATAAAAGCGGCAATTCCTCCTAATTTTTGTGCTTCAGCAATCGCATGAATTGCAAGTGTTGTTTTTCCTGAAGATTCTGGTCCATATATTTCAATAACTCTTCCTCTTGGATATCCTCCAACGCCTAATGCTAAATCTAATCCTAATGATCCTGAAGAAATTGCATCAACATCTTGGTGTGCAACATCTCCTAATTTCATTACAGAACCTTTTCCGTAAGTTTTATCAAGTTTATCTAAAGTAAGTTGTAATGCTTTTAATTTTGCTTCTTTTTCTTTGTCTGATGCCATCTTCTTATATATAAAAATTAGTAATAAGTAAAAACGCTAAATTACAAAAAAGAAAGTGAGAATTTGAGTGTGTGAATAAATAATATTTTGACTGTCTTGATACGCACAGTCTTACTATGCCACAAAAACTTCTGCACGCAATCTTAAGATGTTGTATAGTTCATTAATTGATAATTCGTTGAATTTTTTTATTGATGTTTTAAACATAAATTTTTAATCTTGAACTATAACATCCTTTGTATTGCACTTTTGAAATTCCGGTTGAATATTTATATGGTTTATTTGATAATCATGAAATAACAATTCTTCTATTTTATCTAAGATAATATCAAATTCTGATAATTTAATATCCTTTTCAAAATCTACATGTGCTTCGAGATGCACTTCATTTTCATTTAATTGCCAAATATGAATGTGATGTATATTGCTTACTCCTTCTATGTTGCTTATCTTTTCTACCATTTCTATTACAGGCATATCTATTGGTGTAAATAGCATTAAAACACGTGTAGATTCTCTTAATAGTTTATATCCAACAAAAATTAAATATACAGCAATTGCAAATGTCAATACACTATCTATCCAAAAAATTCCGTAGAATTTCATTAATAGTCCGCCAATTAAAACGGCAACACTCGCTAGCATATCTGTTAATAAATGTAAATATGCAGAACGCATATTCATATTTTTATCAGCATCTTTTTTTAATAATAGTACACTAATACCATTTGCAATAATTCCTAAAACGGATAGCCAAATAACTAGGTTAGTTTCAATTTCTTGAGGATTTTGAAAACGTTTTACTGCTTCAATAATTAATAAAACAGCAACTATTATAAGTGTAGATGCGTTGATAAATGCAGCAATAATTTCAGCCCGTTTATAACCAAATGTTCTACTTGTTGAGGCCTTTCTTTTTGATAATATATTTGCTATATAACTTATTATTAATGATAGTACATCACTAAAATTATGTAATGCATCTGAGAGTAATGCTAAACTTCCTGAAACAATTCCTCCAATAACTTGAGCAACTGTAATTAAAATGTTTAATAAAATAGAAATAAATAAATAACGCCCTTTTAAATCTCCATGATGGTGGTGCGAATGTGAATGATTATGTGCCATAAAAAATAAATATTATTGGTAAGGCTTATAAAAATTTGAAAAGAAGCAAATACTTAACAATTTAAAGGAATTTTATCAATTCTTTTTTGATGTCTTCCTCCTTCAAATTCTGTTTCTAAGAACGTTTTTACCATTGCTATTGCTTGTGGAGTAGAAGTAAATCTTGCAGGAATACATAAAATATTTGCGTTATTGTGTTGTTTTATTAAGCTTACAATTTCTTTATTCCAACACAGTCCTGCGCGTACATTTGGATATTTATTTGCGGTCATTGCAACACCATTTGCGCTACCACAGAGTAAAATTCCTAAATCTACTTTAGCTTCATTTACAGCACTCGCTACTGGATGCACAAAATCTGGATAATCAACACTGTCTAAAGAATCTGTTCCATGATTGATAACTTTTATATCTTGCGATTCTAAATATTTAATAATTTCAAATTTATATTCAGGTCCTGCATGATCGTTTCCTATTGCGATGGTCATAATAATAGTTGTTTAATTATAGTGTAAAAATACAAAATCAAGTTTATTAACAACTTAAATTTTGATTGTTAATATAGTTTTTATAAACAACTGAGTATTACCATATTTAACATAACTAGTAATTGTTAGTAAAAAAGGCTTAAAAACAATAAGTAAATTTTGCTATTAAATTAATTATTACAATACAGAAAGATTTCTTTTAAAACCTAATTATGTTGTGAGTTTTTCATCACTACTTATCAACTATAAAAAGGAGGATTATAAACATTTACAGGTAAAATATTTATTATAAAAATCTGTTAATAGTGTTATTAACAATAGGTTTATAAAGTACTATTTTTGATTGATTATAAATAAATTATCAGTTTATAAAATGTTTATGGTTTTTAATAAATGAGTTATCAAAATTAAAAATCAACTACTTATTGCATTTATTAACACGCTATCATAACCATCATTTCTTTTTTTAAATTTTAAAATAAAAATTATATATATATAATAATTGTTAATAAGCTTACTTTAAAACTGTAATTAATTTTTTAGAAAAAGAGGACTCCCCTAAAATAGTTTCTATTTTGGTATCAGAAGAAAAAATATAAAAATTTTAAGATAACTTTTTTATAATATGCTACTAAAATAATAAAGAGTATCTTTAACGACTTAAAAATCAGACTAATTTATGTCAAAAAAAAAGAAAAAAAGATACAAGAAACAACATAATATTGTAAAACACTTAACTGAAAAAGTTTTAAAAATATTTAATCAAAATTCATCTCAAACACTTAATTATAAACAAGTTGCATCAAAATTAAAAATTAATGATGCAAATGGTAAACAACAAATAATTCAGAAAATAGAAGAATTAAAACAACAAGGAAAATTAAAACAAGTAGATAGAGAAAATTTCAAAATTATCCAAAACGAACATTATTATACTGGAAAATTAGATGTAACTTATCGAGGAAGTGGTTATGTTATCTGTGAAGAATTAGAACATGATATTTACATTCCTTCACGAAATTTAAATCATGCTTTACATAATGATATTGTAAAAGTATATGTATATAATCGTAAAAGAAGTGATAAGCAAGAAGGTGATATTGTAGAAATATTAGAGCGTAAAAAAACAGAATATGTTGGTGTACTTCAGATGAATAAAAACTACGGTTTTGTAGTTCCTGACGATCGAAAAATGTATGCTGATTTTTTTGTATCAGAAAAGAAAATGAACGGTGCAGAAGATGGTGATAAAGTATTGGTTGAATTGATGGATTGGCCTGATAATTCTAAAAATCCGTTTGGAAAAATTAAAAAAGTTCTTGGAAAACCAGGAGATCACAATACAGAAATTCATTCTATTTTATTAGAGTATGATTTACCATATGAATTTCCTTCAGAAGTAGAACAAGACGCATCAAATTTACCAATAGAAATTACAAAAAAAGAAGTTTTAAAACGTAGAGATATGCGTAACATAACTACTTTTACTATTGATCCTAAGGATGCAAAAGATTTTGATGATGCACTATCATTCAAAAAATTGGAAAATGGTAATTATGAAATAGGAATTCATATTGCAGATGTTTCTCATTACTTACAGGAAGATACAATTCTTGATGACGAAGCATATGCACGAGCAACATCTGTTTATTTAGTAGATAGAGTTGTACCGATGCTTCCAGAAATACTATCAAATAATGTATGTTCTTTGCGTCCAAATGAAGAAAAACTAACATTTTCAGCAGTATTTGAAATCAATGAAAAAGCACAAATTATAAATCAATGGTTTGGAAGAACTGTTACGTATTCTGATGCTCGATTTGCATATGAAGAAGCACAACATTTGATTGAAAATAGAGATTCTTATATGATTCCAAGTGAATTATCACTTACGGGAGAATCATATAAAGTTGCACCAGAAATTGTAGAAGCAACTTTAAAGTTAGATGATCTTGCAAAAATACTTCGTAAAAAACGTTTACAACAAGGCGCAATAACTTTTGATAGAGTTGAGGTTCGTTTTAATCTCGATGAAGATGCAACACCAACAGGAGTTTATTTTAAAGAATCAAAAGATGCTAATAAATTGATTGAAGAATTTATGTTATTGGCCAATAAAAAAGTAGCAGAATTTATTGGGTTTAAAGGAGGAAAACCAACAAATCAAACATTTATTTATCGTATTCATGACGAACCAAATATTGATAAACTTATTGCTTTACAAGGTATTATAAGTAAATTTGGGTATAAAATAAATACCAATAGTAAAGAAGAAATATCACAATCGTTAAATAAATTATTGACAGATGTTCATGGTAAAGGAGAATCAAATATGATTGAAACTTTAGCAATTAGAACTATGAGTAAGGCAGTTTACACTACACAAAATATTGGTCATTATGGATTGGCATTTGATTATTACAGCCATTTTACATCACCTATTAGACGATATCCTGATGTAATGACACATCGATTACTACAACATTATTTAGATGGCGGAAAATCGCTTAAAGCATCAATTTATGAAGAAAAATGTGATCATTCATCAGAACGAGAACAATTAGCATCCAAAGCAGAACGAGATTCTATCAAGTATATGCAAGTGAAGTATATGCAAGATCATCAAGATCAAGAATTTAGAGGAGTAATCTCTGGAGTTACAGAATGGGGAATTTATGTAGAAATTATCGAAAATAAATGTGAAGGAATGGTGAGAATTAGAGATATAAAAGATGATTATTATATATATGATGAAAGTCAAGCAGCAATCGTTGGTCAATCAACCAAAAACGTTATTCAACTAGGTGATGAAGTAACTGTAAAAGTGAAACATACAGATTTAGAACGTAAACATTTAGATTTTACATTGATTTCAGATACTTAAAAATAAATAAAAACGTTTTATATGAAAGGTTGAAACACTTTTTGAGTCAAATAAAATATAAAAAATATATGATGAATAAAATAATAATAGCATTTGTATTACTTGTATCAACAATTGGTTTTTCACAAGAAAAAATTGAAAGAGAGTTAGGAACTTTTGATAAAATTAAAGTTTTTAATGGATTAAATGTAACCCTTAAAAAAGATTCAAAATCAAGTATTGAAATTACTGGGAAAAAAGCTGATGAAGTTGTACTAAAAAATGTGAATGGAAAATTAAAATTATCAATGCGTTTTCCAAAAACGTTTAGTTCAAAAGATGCAGAAGTAACAATTTATTATTCTGATGATATTTCAGTTATTGATGTAAATGAAGGGTCTTATCTTGGTTCAGAAAACACCATAAAACAGCAATATATTGAGTTAAAAACACAAGAAGGCGCTATTATTGATTTAGATGTTAATGTAAAATATCTAGAGTCAAAACCTGTTACAGGAGGAACAATTATAGTATCAGGAAAAGCAGAAAGCCAAACTGTAGAAGCAACTACAGGAGGAACTTATAAAGCGTATGATTTACAATCAAATCATTCAACTATTGTAGCATCATCTGGAGCCTTGGCAAGAGTAACTGTTTTAGAATTTTTAGATGCTAAAGTGAGATTTGGAGGAACGGTTTATTACAAAGGAAACCCTAAAGAAATAAAAAAGAAAATAATAATTGGAGGCACTATTAAGGTAAGAGATTAATTATTTTATATCTTTGTACTTCAAATACATTTAAAATGATAGCACAAAATATATTTTTAGGCTGGTTTGGTGGACCAGAAATTATAATAATAGCAATAGTTGTTTTATTACTTTTTGGAGGTAAGAAAATTCCAGAATTAATGAGAGGTTTAGGAAGTGGAATCAAAGAGTTTAAAGACGCTTCTAAGGAAGAAAAAAAAGAAGAAGAAAAAAAATAAGATTTATATGTCATTCTGAGTTACGAAGAATCCCATTAACAATTTGATATAAAATAATCCTGCTAATTTTAGCAGGATTATTTGGTTTTAATCGCTGAGCGAAGTAGAAAATAGTTATTCTTCTTTCTTTTTTCTTCCACTAGCTTCGGTAATTTTATTTGCCGCCAATAAAGATGCAGTCATATCATTTAACATGCTACTTGCTGCATTTGGATTATTTGGTAATAAAATTAAGTTAGAATTAGTATCTGCACCAATAGATTGTAATGTATCATAATGCTGTGTAATTACAATTAATGCTGATGCTTCTTGAGAATTAATTCCCGCTCCATTAAGTACATCTACACTTTCTTCCAATCCGCGAGCAATTTCACGTCTTTGATCAGCAATACCTTTACCCTGCAATCGTTTAGATTCAGCTTCAGCTTTTGCACGCTCTACAATTAAAATACGTTGTGCATCTCCTTCAAACTGTGCAGCCGTTTTTTCACGATCAGCAGCATTAATACGGTTCATTGCTATTTTTACATTTTCATCAGGATCAATATCTGTAACCAATGCTTTTACGATATCATAACCATAATTAAGCATCGCTTCTTTCAAATCACGTTGAATTGCTTGTGCGATTTCATCTTTTTTAACAAATACATCATCTAATTTCATTTTTGGTACTTCTGCACGTACTGTATCAAAGATAAACGCTGTGATTTGTTCATGAGGATTTTGAAGTTTGTAAAATGCATTATATACATGATCTCGTTGAATTAGAAACTGTACAGCAATATTTAAGTGAACAAACACATCATCCAATGTTTTAGTTTCTACATTTACATCTAATTGTTGAATTTTTAGACTGATGCGTCCCGCAACTCTATCAACTAAAGGAATTTTAAGATTTAATCCAGCCTGTCTAATACTTTGAAATTTACCAAAACGCTCAATAATTACTGAAGTTTGTTGTTTTACAATGAATAAACCTGTAATAACAATGATTAATAATGGAATAATAATAGGAAGATAATTTAGCATAGTCTTTGTTCTTTTAAGTTAATGATTGATTGTAAAGATACTAAAAAAAAGTATTCATTTATTTATAGGACGGAAAAACCAAGAAATGTTACAGAAAAGTATAATGCATTGTTATAATAACGTTATTGCTTTTTTGATTCTACTAATAGTTTCCTTTTTTCCAACCATTTCAGCAATATCAAATAAATGAGGACCACTCATTGCTCCTACAAGTGCTAATCTAAAAGGAGGCATTACTTTTCCAGAACCGAATTCGTTTTCAGTTAACCATTCTTTAACAATTGTTTCTATATTGGATGAAGTGAAATTATTAATTTTTGATAGCACACCAACAAGTCGTTGCATTAATGAACCGGTTTCCGGCTTCCATTGTTTTTTAGATGCTTTTGCATCGTATTCTGTTGGTGCAACAAAGAAAAATTTACTCAGTTCCCAAAAGTCACTTACAAAGGTTGCACGTTCTTTAGTTAATCCAACAACTTTGGTTATGTAGCTTATGTCATCTTGAGCGAAGCCGAAAGATCTCTCTTTAGATTCTTCACTTTCGTTCAGAATGGCATTAAGTTTAGATGCATAAATTTCAGCCAATTCATTGTCAGATTTTGATTGTAAATACTGCTGATTATACCATTTAGTTTTGTCTGGATTAAATCTTGCTCCAGATTTATTGACTCTAGCCAAGTCAAAGGCTTCCACCAATTCTTTTAAAGAGAAAATTTCTTGTTCTGTTCCAGGATTCCATCCTAAAAAGGCTAAGAAATTAAGTACAGCTTCAGGAAAATAACCATCTTCTTTATAACCTCTTGAAACCTCTCCTGTTGCTTTGTTTGTATATGCTAACGGAAATACTGGAAACCCTAATTTATCACCATCACGCTTGCTTAATTTTCCTTTTCCTGTTGGTTTTAAAATCAATGGTAAATGTGCAAATTCTGGAATTTTCCATCCGAATGCTTGGTAAAGAGCAATATGTAATGGTAAAGAAGGCAACCATTCTTCACCTCGAATAACATGTGATATTTCCATTAAATGGTCATCTACAACATTTGCCAAGTGGTACGTTGGCATTCCGTCAGATTTAAATAAAATTTTATCGTCAAGTAATTCCTTTTTAAAAGTAACATGACCTCTAACAATATCAGTAGTGCTTATTGTTCCATGACTTCCTTGTTTTGGATCATGCATTTTAAAACGCACAACATATTTATCGCCATTTTTAATACGTTTTTTAACTTCATCAGAAGTTAAAGCCAATGAATTTACCAAACGTCCTTTTTCACGATTGTGCCAATTATAGATAAATGTTTTTCCCTCTGCTTCATGACCTTTTCGTTCCCTATCTAAATCTTCTGCTGAATCAAAAGCGTAATATGCGTTTCCAGAATCAATTAAATCTTGAATGTGTTTTTTATAAATGTCTTTACGTTCTGACTGACGATAAGGTCCAAATTTTTCATTTCTTCCAACACCTTCATCAAAAGGAATTTCTAGCCAATTTAAGGAGTCATTAATATATTTCTCAGCATTGGCAACATAACGCGCTTGATCAGTATCTTCAATACGAAGGATAAAAGTTCCATTGTGTTTTTTGGCAAACAAATAGTTAAAAAGGGCAGTTCTTACACCTCCAATATGTAAAGGTCCTGTTGGACTCGGCGCAAAGCGTACACGTACGTTAGTCATATAAAATTGTTAAAAATAAAGTGCAAAGATAGTATTTGACAATGAAAATAGTATTTTTATGGATTAATAATTTATGTTGGTAGATTCAACTAGCAAATGTAACTTTACCTCAATAAAATTTTAGAATTGATAAAACTTGACTTTGTCAATTGTTTTGCTAACTTTACTTATCGTATGATAAAGTTCATTAAATAGGTAAGACACAAAAGTCCGCACGCAGCGTTTGCCCTGGGATATCTTGATGGAGTACACGAATCTTATAATTAATTCTTATCTTGCAGACGATTTAACACCACCTAAAATGAAGAAATATACAACTAATAAAACCGAAGAAAGTATAGTTGAAGATCTTTTCTATGAATACAACGTAGGTGCTAAACCATTCCTAAAATGGGTTGGAGGAAAACGGCAGTTGTTAAATGATTTTCAAGACCTATATCCAAAAGAACTGAAAAAGAAGACAATAAAAAATTACTATGAACCTTTTGTTGGTGGAGGTGCTGTCTTTTTTGACGTAGCACAAAACTTTGAAATAGAAAATGCTTTTTTATACGACATAAACGAAGAGTTGATTTTGACTTATTTAGTAATTCAAAAAGATGTTTCAAAATTGCTTGAATTTCTACATAGATATGACAAACAATACAAAAAACTTTCAGAAGAAAAACGAAAAGAGTATTACTACGATTTGAGAGAAAGGTTCAACCAACAACGATTTAATATAGACTATGATAGGTATTCTGAAAATTGGATACCAAGAGCCGCTCAAACAATTTTTCTAAACAGAACTTGTTTCAATGGACTTTTTAGGTTCAATTCAAAAGGCGGTTTTAATTCGCCAATGGGAAGATATGCAAATCCTAAAATAGTTGATGAAGCAAACTTACTAAATGTTTCAAAACTTTTAGAAATAGCGACAATTAAAAAAGCAGACTTTAAAGAAGTTAAAAACGACTTGAATGGTGTAAGTTCATTTTTATATTTCGATCCACCGTACAAACCAATTAGTAAAACGTCAAGTTTCACTTCATACAGCAAACTAAATTTTGAAGATGATGAACAATTACAATTAGCAAGTTTATATTATGAATTAAATGAAAGAGGTTATAAACTTATGTTGAGTAATTCTGACCCAAAAAACACAGATCCTACAGACGATTTTTTTGATGATATTTACAAAGAATATCGAATAACAAGAGTAGATGCTAAAAGATCAATAAACTCTGACCCAAAAAAGAGAAAATCTATTAAAGAAATTGTTGTAACAAACTATTAAAACATGAAGAAAGGAAGAAAGGAAGAAAAACTAATATTACTGGGACACAATTAGAAAAAGCAGTTCAAACAGTATTACTCGAAAAAGGATTTGAAATAGTAATGTACCGTGTTTGGAACAAAAACCCAGAAAACTACGGAAAGGAACTACTGCTCAAAAATGTTCCTTTTACTACAATTTATGGACACGGAGGAAATACGGAATTTCTTTTGATTTCAGAACAATATAAATTGAGAATTAGAATTGAATGTAAATGGCAACAAAGTGCTGGATCAGTTGATGAAAAACTTCCTTATTTATATTTAAACACAATCGAAGCAATGCCCGAAAAAGACATAATGATATTGATTGATGGTGATGGATTTAAAGCTGGAGCAAAGACTTGGTTAAGAAATGCAGTAAAAGAAAAACTATACACCAACGAAAAGAATGATGACACTAACGTTATGGTATTTTCTTTAGCAGAATTTTTTACTTGGGCAAATAATACGTTTCAAACCTAATGAAGAAACACTAAACACAACAAAGGTAATCGTTGCACAAGAATATAAAATCAGTCCAAAAAAGTTGACATAAGCGATTTTTTTAGAGAAACCCTATTTTAAAATTCATACAAATACTAAATTTTTAACTGGTTTAAAGTTGCTTATTTGAAGTACTATTGCCTCTTTTATTTGATATAAGTAAAAAGCAAGTCTTTACTTGTTAGTTTGTACAGTTTTGCTAGTAAACTTAAGTTCAATTAGCAAATGCAAATTTACCTTAATAAAATTTTAGAATTGATAAAACTTGACTTTCTCAATTATTTGAACTAACTTTACATATCGTATGATAAAGTTCATTAAAACGAAACTTTATCTTAACATTCTCTACAAGTAGCGAGTAGAACATAAAACTGTCTTGTAAAGAAGAATGATCAATATTAAATTTTTACAGTATGAAAACGAGAACATTAATTATTGCTTTAACACTATTAATAGGTTTATTTACAGCTTGTACTGACAAGAAAAAAACGGAGAAAAAAACGGAGAAGAAACCAGAGATAGAAATTAAATCCGGAGAAAACAGAACATCAATTGAAGACAATGTTGATGAAGCCGAAAAAAGAAAGTTAGATAGTATTCGTCAGGTAAAAGAACATGGACATGCACACTAATTAAAACTATATGAAATTAGTAAAAATAACAACTCCAGTTATACTAATACTGTGTTGTTTTATTTCGGCATCAGCCTTTGCGCATGGTGTAGATGAAGATACACAATCATTTTTAACATCAAACAAAGGAATTGCTTTTGGACCTTTTCTATACATAGGTGCTAAACATATGATTACAGGTTACGACCATTTACTGTTTTTGGTTGGAGTTATCTTTTTTTTATATCGAACCAAAGAAATTATCACCTATGTAAGTTTCTTTACTATTGGTCACAGTCTTACGCTTTTATTTGGTGTTATGGCAGATATAAATGTAAATGCCTATATCATAGATGCCATAATTGGTTTATCTATAGTCTATAAAGGTTTTGATAATTTGGGAGGATTTAAAAAGATATTTAGAAAACAACCCAATACCAAAGCAGCGGTTCTAATTTTTGGATTATTTCATGGCTTTGGACTTGCAACCAAATTACAAGAATTTGAATTTAATAAAGACGGGCTTTTTACAAACTTACTAGGCTTTAACTTAGGTGTAGAAATTGGACAGTTTTTAGCATTAGGATTTGTACTCTTAATCATTACATTCTGGCGACAATATAGCAGTTACATCAAATTTGCCAAACTCACTAACTTAGTTTTAATGGCAGCTGGCTTTTTATTGTTCGGTTATCAATTAACAGGATACTTTATTTCTTAATACATATTACACTATGACCACAAATAAACAACCTAATTTAACAAAAATCCAAATATTAAAATCACTACTCATAGCTTTACTAATTGGTGCAGTTGTGTTAGTAAGTGCTGTTTTACCTGCGGAATATGGAATGGACCCTTTAGGAACAGGTGAATTATTTGGTTTTTCTAAATTATACCAAGGAAATAATCAAACCGCTTCTAGTTTGAATTTTAATAAAATAAAAATGGAAAAACTAGGATCGCCCCAAAGTACGCCAAAACCTAGCGAAGCTAACAATCCACCTCCAGAAATTCAATATCCTAACAGAGAGGATTCCATAGAAGTTATTGTACCAGCTGAAAAAGGAATTGAATATAAATTTAAAAGCCTTAAATATGGTAACATTAAATACGAGTGGACAACAGATAAAGGAATTGTTTATATAGATTTTCATGGTGAAGTAAAACAAGAAAATTCGCCGAAAAACGTGTTTTATGAAAGTTATACGCTTGCATATTCGAACAATATGGCTGGAACCCTAACTGCTCCTTTTGAAGGAAAACATGGTTGGTATTTTAGAAACGAAACGAACAAAGATATTGTCGTTACTATTAGACTAAATGGGCAGTACGAACTATTTAAATAAATAGCCAGCAGGTAACAAAGGTAATCGTTGCACAAGAATATAAAATCAATCCAAAAAAGTTGACATAAGCGATTTTTTAGAGAAACCCTATTTTAAAATTCATACAAATTCTAAATTTTTAACTGGTTTAAAGTTGCTTATTTGAAGTACTATCACCTCTTTTATTTGATATAAGTAAAAAGCAAATCTTTGCTTGTTAGTTTGTACAGTTTTGCTAGTAAACTTAAGTTCAATTAGCAAATGCAACTTTATCTCAATAAATTTTTAGAATTGATAAAACTTGACTTTCTCAATTATTTGAACTAACTTTACATATCGTATGATAAAGTTCATTAAAACGAAACTTTATCTTAACATTGGCGGTAATTTTAAAAAACACACACTAATAGATGAAGAATTTAATCAAAAGAATTATTCCAAATTCAATAAAAAGAGCCTTGAGAAAGCATAGGTATGACATTAAAAAATCTGCATTCTTTCAAAAATCGGCTAAAGAAGCTTTTACTCAAATTTATGAAAAAAATCACTGGAGAGGAAAAGAAAGCGTTTCGGGAACAGGCTCTGACACCATACAGACTAAAGCTATTATAAAGGCAATTAACTTATTGATTGAAGAACTTAAAATAAAATCAATTTTGGACTTGCCTTGTGGTGATTTCAAATGGATGAGGTCTGTTAATTTAGATAATGTCGAGTATTTGGGTGCTGACATTGTAGATGACCTTATCGAAAAAAACTCTAAATATCATTCTAAAGAAAACATTCATTTTGAAGTAAAAAATTTAATGTTTGACCCGCTTCCAAAATCTGATTTAATACTATGCAGAGATTGCCTTGTTCATTTTTCATTTGAAGACATTTACGCTGCAGTACAAAATATTAAATCTTCAGAATGTAAATATCTACTAACAACATCATTTACAAATCATAATCGAAATTATGACATTTGTACTGGCGATTGGCGAACCTTAAATCTTCAACTACAACCATTTAATTTTCCTGAACCAATAAAAATTATAAATGAACAGTGTACGGAGGGTAATGGCGAATACAAAGACAAGTCTCTTGCACTTTATCTTATTGAAAACATAAAACTTCCGCCAACAATGTATATGAAATCATAGCTGCCTAAGGGCAGGCTACGCTTCATATACTAATCGATAAATAAAATTCTACAATACGCAATAACTATCAAATTTTTATACTTTTTTAAATTTCAACATTGATAAAAATAGATACGCTAAATGAATCCTAAAAAGTTGCATTTACTAATTTAAAAGGGTTACATAAAATAATAATAAGATGTCAGGTCGAGTCTTTCGACTTCGCCAAGATAAACTAAAGTTAAGACCTAAAATAACAATGAACAATTTCAAAAATATACAATCCAAACTACAAGAGTTTGTTAAGAAATATTATACAAACGAACTCATAAAAGGACTGATTCTTTTTTTCTCCTTTGGATTGCTGTATTTTATTTTCACCTTGTTGATAGAACATTTTTTATGGCTAAAACCAACAGCAAGAACACTGCTTTTTTGGCTGTTTATTGCAGTTGAAATGGCGCTGTTAGTGAAGTATATTTTTATTCCGATTTCAAAATTAGTAGGATTTCAAAAGGGAATTTCACTACAAGATGCTTCTAAAATTATTGGAAACCACTTTAAAGAAGTAGATGATAAACTTCTGAATATCTTACAGTTAAATGACACCTCAAATCAATCAGAATTGTTATTGGCAAGTATTAATCAAAAAGCAAAGGGATTACAACCAATTCCGTTTAAAAGAGCCGTAGATTTTACTAAAAACAAGAAGTACCTTAAATATTTATTATTTCCAATTGCTATTTGGTTGCTAGTATATATTTCAGGAAATAAATCACTATTTTCTGATAGTTATGAACGCGTTATAAATCATCAAATGGCTTATGAACCTCCTGCGCCATTTTCATTTCATATTTTGAATGATAATTTGAATGTTATCGAAGGAAAATCATTAAAAATTAATATAGAAACTCGCGGAAAGACACTTCCAGAAGATGTAAAAATTCACTTTTCAGAACAAGACTTTTATTTACAGAATAATGGATTAGGAGCATTTGAATATACTTTTTCATCTGTTCAAAAACCGACTCGTTTTTATATGGAATCTAATGGTGTGGCATCAAAGAAATACACTATAAATGTTATTGAAACACCTACAATAACAGGATTTGAAATGGTTTTAAATTATCCCTCGTACACCAAAAAACGTAATGAAACACTTAAAAATACAGGAAACGCTATTGTGCCTCAAGGAACAGGAATCACATGGAAAATAACAACTAAAAGCACCTCAAAAGTATCTTTTTTAGCTTCTGAGGAACAATTATTTATAGAAAAAGAAAAAAACAGCTTTCAGTTGGATAAACGCATTCAAAAAAGCTTAGAATATGAAGTTTCTACGTCAAACGATAATTTAAAAAATTACGAAGCATTAGATTTTGCAATTCAAGTTGTAAAAGATGAATATCCAAAAATTTCTGTAAAATCAGATATTGATTCTATCACGAGAGGTCCTATTCAGTTTGCAGGACAGTTGAGTGACGATTATGGTTTACAAGCTTTGGAATTGGTTTATTATAACACTAATAATAAGGCATCAGTAAAAAAGCATCAGCTTAAAATAAACAACTCTTCGTTTGAAGAGTTCTATTATATTTTTCCTGAAGGAATAGAGTTGATTGATGGTGTTGATTACGAAATGTATTTTGAAGTGACTGATAATGATAAGGTTAACGGAGTTAAAAGGGCTAAAAGCAAACTATTTAGTTATTATAAAAAGACAGAAAAAGAAGTAAAAGACCAACTTTTGGATGAGCAACAAAATTCTATTTCAGATTTAGAAAAGACTTTAGGCAAGTCAAAAAAGATAAAGGAAGAGTTTCAAAAAATGCAAGAATCATTGCAAAACAAATCGGAAATGGATTGGAATGATCAAAAGAAATTACAAAATTTTATGGAGCGTCAACAACAATATGAGAAGATGATGCAGCAACAAACTGAACAAATTCAACAAAATTTGGAAGAGCAACCAAAGAGTGAAAATAAATCTTTAGAAGAGCGTAAAAAGGAAATAGAAGAACGTTTAAAAGAAGCAAAAGATTTAGCGAAACAAGAAAAATTGTTAGAGGAATTAAAAAAATTAGCAGAAAAATTACAGAAAGAAGAATTGACCGAAAAGTTAAAAAAACTTACAGAAGAAAATAAGCAAAACGAGCGTAGTTTAGAGCGAATTTTAGAGTTAACCAAACGTTTTTATGTAGAACAAAAAGCCAATCAAATCAAAGAAAAGTTAGAGGAATTATCAAAAAAACAAGAAGATTTATCTAAAAGCGAAGAGAATTCATCAGAAAAACAAAAAGTACTTAATAAAGAATTTGACGATATAAAAAAGGAATTAAATGAGTTAGAGAAGGAGAACAAAGCACTTAAAAGACCAATGGATTTAACGAAAACTGATAAGGAAGAGAAAGAGGTTGATGAAGAGCAAAAAGAAGCTACAGATAAGTTAGAAGAGTCAGAAGAGCAAGAGCAGCAAGAAGGAGGTTCAGAAGAGCAAAAAGAAAATAAAAATGCTGCAAGCAAAAGCCAAAAATCTGCTGCAAAAAAAATAAAAAAAATGAGCGGTAAAATGAAAGATTTTTTGGATGCTATGAGTGGCGGAGAAGAAAGTGAAGAAGAGGACATTGAAGCCCTTCGCGCTATTTTAGAAAATTTATTAGAATTTTCGTTTCAACAAGAAGATTTGATGAATGATTTTTCTAAAATCGATAATTCACATCCAGAGTTTGCCAAAAAATTGAAAAACCAGCATGTTCTAAGAGAATATTTTGAGCATATTGATGATAGTTTGTATACGCTTTCTATGCGTCAACCAAAGATTAGTTCAAAGATATTTAAAGACATTTCTAATATTCATTATCATTTAGACGAATCTCTTTCTCATTTTGCTGCTGATCAATTTAATATAGGTATTTCAGATCAACAGTTTGTAATGACTTCTACCAATAATTTGGCCTATTTATTGAGCAATATTTTAAATTCTATGCAGAATGCTACTCCATCGGCTGGTAGTGGAAAAGGTAAAAAGAAAGGAAAATCTTTTAGCCTTCCAGATATTATTCAAAAGCAAGGAGAAATGATGAAAAAGATGAAAGATGGATTAAAATTAGGAGAAAAGCCTGGAGAAAAGGGAGCGCAACAAGGGGAAAAGGGGAAGAATAGTCAAAAGTCTGGAGAAGGAGAACAAATGAATGGTGAATTGTATGAAATTTATAAGCAGCAAGCACAAATGCGTCAGCAGTTAAAAGACTTGTTGGGAGATAAAAAAGGGAAAAATGGTAAGGGGCTTGGAAATAAAGTTGAGAAACAAATGGAAGAATTGGAGCAAGATTTACTCGAAAAAGGATTTACAAACGAAGTTTTACAAAAGATGATGCAGTTGAAACACGAATTGTTAAAACTAAAGGAAGCAACACAAGAACAAGGTCAAGAAGAGAAACGCGAATCAAATAAAAATCAGCAAGAATTTGAAAAGCGCAACATAAAATCGATAAACCGTAAAAAATTATGGTTCAATCAAAATGAAATTTTGAATAGACAATCCTTACCTTTGCGTACGATTTATAAGAAGAAAGTGCAAGAGTATTTTAGAGCAAATGATAGTATTAAATAGTGAAATAGAATTTACATTAGAAAACCAAGACGAAGTTTTGAATTGGATTTCTCTGTCTATTTCTGATGAAGGATTTAAAGAAGGCGAACTAAATTATATTTTTTGTTCGGATGAATATCTTCTTGAGCTAAACATTAAACACCTGAAACACAATACTTTAACTGACATAATTAGTTTTGATTATACTATGGGGAAGTTAATTTCTGGTGATATTTTCATTTCTATTGAGCGTGTCATAGAGAATGCTCAATTATTTGAAGTTCCATTTAGAGACGAACTCCATCGAGTTATGATTCATGGTATTCTGCATTATTGTGGTTATAAGGACAAGTCTAAAGAAGATAAGCAGGTGATGCGTTCTAAGGAAGATTTGTACTTGTCTAAACGTTAATTTTTGCGTTCCACGTGGAACAATCTCTTTTTAAAATTTTCCATTTAATTTTTTTTTATTTAATTGAGTTTTATAATATTTAAATTACTATTTAGTAATTATTTTTATTTGATTTTCTCGTTCCACGTGGAACATTAATCAATTTTCAATACATTTCCAAATATTTTTTGTTACTTACAATATCAATATTGCTGATTTTCAACCTTTTAATGCTTTTTATCTTGTTTAGTTGCTTAAAGTGCTTATTTATAATTAGTTTTTGTACTTCTTTTTGATTTTGATTTAAGAATTATTAATTTTCTATACTTGTTTCCTTGTTTTTTGTGTTGATTGGTAATTTCGGTTTACTTAACACTATAAGTAGATATTTTCTATATCTTTGCCGAAGATTTTAAAACGTAGTTCCACGTGGAACATTTATGAGTATATACACAACACAATATGATGTTATCGTTGTTGGTGGAGGTCACGCAGGAAGTGAAGCCGCAGCATCTGCAGCCAATTTGGGAGCACATACGCTCTTGATAACAATGAGTTTGCAGAATATTGCACAAATGAGTTGTAATCCTGCAATGGGAGGAATAGCAAAAGGACAAATAGTTCGTGAAATAGATGCTTTAGGAGGTTATAGTGGTATTATCACTGATAAAACGGCTATACAGTTCAAGATGTTGAATAAGTCCAAAGGACCTGCTATGTGGAGTCCAAGGGCACAGAGTGATAGAATGCAATTTGCAGAAGCGTGGAGGCAGCAGTTAGAAAGTATTGAAAAGTTGGATATGTTCCAAGACTCTGTAAATGGATTGTTG
This sequence comes from Urechidicola sp., assembly GCA_965248525.1. Classification (GTDB taxonomy): domain Bacteria; phylum Bacteroidota; class Bacteroidia; order Flavobacteriales; family Flavobacteriaceae; genus Urechidicola. The sequence continues at coordinate 206,012 of CBDFJO010000003.1, forward strand.
TTTGAAGATGATAAAATCATTGGTGTTAAAACTACGCTTGGAATAGAAATTAAGTCTAAAACAGTTATTATAACAGCAGGAACATTTTTAAATGGATTGATTCATATTGGAGAAAAAACTTTTGGTGGAGGGCGTGCAGGAGAAAGGTCATCTACAGGTATTACTGAAGATTTAGTTGAAAAAGGCTTTGAATCTGGAAGAATGAAAACAGGAACACCTCCAAGAGTAGACGCAAGATCACTAGATTTTTCTATGATGATTGAGCAGCCTGGAGATGAGTGTCCTATGAAATTTTCTTATTTGCAAGGCATTAAACCACTTACAGAACAACGCTCGTGTTATATGACACATACGTCATTAGAAGTACATGATTTGTTACGTAAAGGTTTTGAAAGATCACCAATGTTTAACGGTAGAATACAAAGTAGAGGACCAAGATACTGTCCGTCAATAGAAGATAAAATAGACCGTTTTGCGTCTAAAGATCGCCATCAATTATTTATAGAACCTGAAGGATGGAATACAAATGAAATTTATGTAAATGGTTTTTCCACTTCACTTCCAGATGATGTGCAAGATATGGCATTACGCAAATGCGCAGGTTTTGAGAATGTAAAGTTTTTACGTTACGGATATGCGATAGAGTACGACTATTTTCCGCCTACACAATTAAAACATACACTCGAAACAAAACTCATAAAAAATTTATATTTTGCAGGTCAAATTAATGGAACTACAGGATACGAAGAAGCCGCATCTCAAGGATTAATGGCAGGAATAAATGCAGCACATAATGTACAAAATAAAAAGTCGTTTATCTTAAAAAGAGACGAAGCGTATATAGGAGTTTTGATAGATGATTTGATTACAAAAGGGACAGATGAGCCATACAGAATGTTTACTTCTCGAGCAGAATATCGCACGTTATTACGTCAAGATAATGCAGATTTAAGACTCACTCCAAAGGGTTTTAAAATTGGTTTGGCGAGTCAAGAACGATTAAATAGAGTGGAAGAAAAGCAAGAAAAAACAGATTTGTTTATTAAATTTTTACAAGAAACAAGCGTTCTTCCAGAAGAAATAAATCCGATTTTGGAAGCGAATAATACAGCAAAAATTAACCAATCAATGAAGATGATTCGCGTTGCTTCACGTCCTCAAATTAATTTTAATGATTTGCAAAAACTGTCAAAAGTAAACCAATTTATTGCTGATAAAAATATCGATATAGAAGTAATTGAACAAACTGAAATTCACGTAAAATATTCTGGGTATATTGCCAAAGAAAAGAACAATGCAGATAAACTAAATCGTTTGGAAAACGTAAAGATTCCAATTAGTTTTGACTACCATAAATTGAAATCTATCTCAATAGAAGCAAAGCAAAAACTAACCAAAATTCAACCAACAACAATCGCTCAAGCAAGTCGTATAAGTGGTGTTTCTCCAAGTGATGTTTCAGTACTTTTGGTGTATATGGGGAGATAGCGTTCCACGTGGAACACTTAACAACAATCCAATAAAAACAAGAGTTTTATGATAAAAATTTTAAATTCTCCTATAAATAACAATCCTTTAAGGACGTATTTAAAGTGTATGGATCATACAGTTTCTGGAAAAGAATTTTCAATTTTGATTGATGAATCTTCAGAGTTATTGGTAACATCACCAAGACCAAAAGACGAATCTTTAGGAGCATATTATAAAAGCGAAAATTACATTTCTCATACCGACTCTCAACAATCACTTTTTGATAAAATTTACCAATTTGTAAAACGATATTCGATAACTAAAAAAGTAAAATTAGTTGACAGTTTTTTTGACTCAAATCAAGAAGAAAAAACGGTGTTGGATATTGGATGTGGAACAGGAGATTTTTTGTTGGCTTGTCAAAAAAATGACTACAACATTTTTGGTGTAGAGCCAAATGAAAAAGCAAAATCACTTGCCGAAAATAAATTAAATAAAACAGTAATTGAGTCAAGTTCAAAAACTATTTCATCTACCAAAACTATTTTTTCTTCAATCGAAGAATTAGATCCGAAGGAACAATTTGATTGCATCACATTATGGCATGTTTTAGAACACGTCCCAAATTTGACCGCATACATTTTAAGTCTTAAAAATTTTTTAAAACCAAATGGAACTTTAGTAATTGCCGTTCCAAATTATAAAAGTTTTGACGCAACATATTACGGAAAATTTTGGGCAGCTTTTGATCTTCCAAGACATCTTTGGCATTTTTCAAAAAAATCAATTTCGATGCTTTTTGAAAAAGAAAATATGAAAGTGACTAAAACAATTCCAATGAAATTTGATTCGTTTTATGTGTCGCTTTTGAGTGAGAAATACCGAACAAAAAAATCGAATCCATTCAAAGCATTTTTTATTGGACTGAAATCAAATATAAAAGCAAAACGAACAAAAGAGTATTCGTCACTTATATATATCATTCAAAACCGTTAAAACTCTTTTTAACAAAACGCTATTTAAATATTTACGACAAAACACAAGTTAGTCAATCAAAAACTAGAAGTGCGCTTAAATCGCTTTAAAAGCATACAAATTAAATAAATATAATTTATAACAGTTTCAAATTTGCATAGAGAATGCTTATGATGGAGTTTTTAAGGAATTTCATTAAAAAATAAAGGAATCAAGAAAATTGAAAATCAACAATTAAAATGTATATCTTTGTAACTTAAAAAAAATAACAAATCATAAAATGTATAAAATGAAAAAATTAGTACTAGTATTTGCAACTGTTTTATTATTTGCATCGTGCACACAAACAAAAATTGGATATGTAGATGTAGAAGAATTAATGAAAGAATATGATGCAACAAAAGATGTTGAAGCGCTATTGAAAATTGAGCAAGAACAAATGAAAAAATCATTAGATAGTTTAAGCACTGCTTTTCAAGGAAAAGTAGAAGCGTATTATAAAAAAGCCCAAAAAATGTCTGTAAAGTCAAGACAAGCAAAAGAAGGAGAATTACAACAAGAGCAACAAGTAATCCAACAAGCTCAAACACAAGCACAACAAATATTACAACAAAAAGGCCAAAAAGGAGTTGAAGCCTTGACCAAAACACTTGATAGTGTTGTTGCTGCTTATGCAACGGCTAATAAGTTCAATATGATTCTTGGCACGCAAGGAAATGGAACTATAATGTATGGTGATGATGCAATGAACCTTACAGAAACGATTTTAGATGCTTTAAATACATCATACGACGAGAAAAAATAGTTTTCCCATCTTAAAAGAAAAATAGTTCGTTATTAATTTAGCGGACTTTTTTATTACAATAAAAACACACCAAAAACGGTCACAATAAAATAAACAGTAAGCGTCATTGCTCCAGCATAATCTTTTGCAAGTCGTTGACCAATCAACAGAAAAATAAGTGTTATTGCGCTTAATTCGACTCCTAATAATGCAGTTTCTTTTATTCCAGATGTCGCTAATTGATATACACCAACAACCATTAAAATTCCCGCCAACATTTCGATGATTAAAATAGTTCCTAATAATAAAGGCACCATATTTTTTAATGGCGAATTTTTAAAATGACCTTTTATAAAATCTAAATTTCCTTTCCAATCAGTAATTTTATCAAATCCAGATTGAAGGAAAGTAACGATTAAAAAAAGAAGTATTAATATTTCTGCGGAATGATTGTTAAAGATAGCCATAAAAGATGTTTTATTGGTTTCAAAGGTAGTGAAATCTATAGACTTTGTATTTTTACTTTCTTTTTAAGCTGGCATTATGTACCGCCGTTTTGAGGTAGCTTTTGACATTTCTTAATTCTTGCACTTTTTTTTGCTCAATTATTTTCACAAAAATATCCTGAACTATATCTTCTGCTTCATTAAAATCTTTCAGATAATAATATGACATAACACATAATTCTTTATAATTTTTTTAAAAAATTATTTCAATGCTTTTCAAAAAGAACCTTTATTTAATGTATAAAAATAGTGTATAATTTTTTTTAGACATACTCGAATCATATACAAACTTATAAAAAATTTATTCTAAAACGATTAAATATTTACAAACTTCTTTTTTTTCTGATTATCAGAATGTTAGTCAGTAAGTGCTTTTTTTAAAGTCAAGAAACTCCTATTTAAATAATTTTCTTACTTCATAATGATTTTTTTTATATGTACTGTCAATCTTGATACAGTATGTCCATTTACTCTTTGGTTTGCCATATATAACAAAGGGAAGTCTTTTTAGAAGCTAAATCGAAATGCACTAAAGTGTATAGTTTTAACTACTTTTGAGACCAATAAAAAGCATTTATGGGCCTATGGATTTGTGAAAAAGCGTTAAAGCTTACTGCTAAAATTATAAATAGGGCTTTTTTTTATTTTGTTTATGTTTTTAAAAAATGCCGCTTATTAAATATTTAATTCATTAAATAGCTCTATTAGCTTTTTATTAGAAGGCCTTGGTGCATTTGCTTTTACAATATTCCCTTCTGGATCTAACAAAATAAATTGAGGGATACCATTAATTTTATAACTACTTATAAATGGTGTACTAAAGTCATTATCTGTAATCAATTGAATGCCTCCTAATTTTTTATCGGCAATCATTTTTCTCCATTTTTCCTTGTTTTGCTGTTTGTCTACTGAAATACTTACAAAATGAATATTCTTACCATGGTATTGTTTTTCAACTTTTTGCAAAAACGGAATTTCATATTTGCAAGGGCCACACCAAGTTGCCCAAACATCTATATATACATATTTACCTTTTAAATCGTCTAAAGAAGTAGTCCCTCCTGCATAATTTTCATAATTGAACTTAGTTGAAGGTTGCCCTACATCTAATTTTTTTAATGATTCAATCGATTCTTTTATAATCGCTATATGGCTTTTATTAGTTGATTCATTTAAAAATTTCGTCACAGCTTCTTTGTCATAATTGCGAGCTTGTATACCGTACGTATAAAGATTATCATACAACTCTCCATTTTTGATGACTTGGCTAGTTTCTTCAGAAAGAACTTTGGCCCGTGCCTCTGGATAAGACAATGAATCGTTCATATAGTTTAATATTTTTTGTCTAATATCTTTTTTAACCATTCTCCGATAACCATAGGAATACAAGTAATCCTCACCACTATCAAAAGAGAGTTCTTCTAGTTCTTTCTTAAACGTATCAGAAGCTTTAAATTCTCTGATTTTATTTAGCTCTCCGTGCCTTCTTTCATAACTAGCTTTTTTTAATAGCCTACTATAATTAATGGCGCGCATTTCTTTATCCTTAATATCCTTAGGAATATTTTTTACAACTTCTAATCTGTCTTCTAGGTCTTTTTGAAAGGCTTTTGTTTCCGCCTCAAATGTACTTTCATCAACTTTATAGTTTGCGCCAAAGTCATTTTTTTTACCATATCTATAGACAAAATAATTGTTTAACTCCGCATAATCATCCTCAGTTGATTTCAACAATGTTATTGCAGGTTGTTTAGCATCCACCTCTAAATGAATTTTAGCACCTCGAGATAAATAAGGAGCAAATCTAACCTTATAAAAATTAATAGTATATATGCCATTTTTTTCAATGAAAAGAGTATCAGAAAAGCTACCTGTATCTGTTACATTAATGTTTTTAAAAAAATCACCATTTAAAGAACTAACCCTTAGTTTACCTTCCTTAGTGTTACTTATGTCTCCTGATAATAAGACGTAGTTTACAGGGGTTTCTTTTTTGCAAGACCAAAGTAAAGTTAGTATTATGACTATGGTAAGTGTAAAATATTTTTTCATTTTTATTATATATTAAAGTTATTTGTATCTAAGTATTTAATCCTTGATTCGCATTATTATATTATAGCTAAAAACTCAACTAATCATCGTTTAATTAATTATAACCATTGTAGATTCGTCATTAACTCTAAGCATATAAAGCCCTGATGAAATAGTTTGAGTAAATTTTAAAACTGTAATTCTGCTCAATTTATTAAAGTTTACATCTATAATCTCTACTTTTCTACCTACAATATCAAACATATCAAATTTATCAGTTTCAGAAGTATTAGAAATATTAACTTGTTTATTAATTATAGGACTAGGAAAAATAAGTGATTCGTCAGTTTCAACAACTACATCAATGTCGCTATTAAAATATGGAACGGCAAAATTATAAGCACCAATTCCTATTTTCTCTCCAATCATACGTCCAAGAATATCATCAGCTGGTGGATGAATTCCTCCCCAAATTCTTGATAAACTTGTTTGATCTGATGCATCTCTATAGGTTGCCCATTGTAATACAACATCTACAGATGGTCCTTTTTCAAAAACTAAAAACTCATCTTTCTTGGCCACAAACTCTCCAATTCCACCAGGAAAAAACTCATTTCCAGTTATTAATGTAAGAACTTCGGCAGCTGCTCTTGAGAATGTTGAATGACCAGATACAAAGCCAGCAAAAGGAGGCGTTACAAAAGATGGACGTTGATATGGCCACCAATTTTCAGCTAAAATCCAACCAACTCCTGCAACGTCAATAGTTGCGTTATTAATAAAATCATGACCTTTCCAAGCATAGACTTTTATTTTTCCAATATTTTCATTATTAGAGCCGCTTAAATCATCTCCATCTTCAACAACTTCAATGTAGCCATCTATTAATGGAATTCCAGCAGAATTATAATTGGATAAATTTTCGTTTGTACTTTGCCCAAGCTCACTCATGTATCTTATCGCAGAGATAGGTCTAATATAATCATACCAACCTTTAATTCCCCAAGCAGTGACTGCAGAATCGTGCATTGCTCCACCCAGTATAAAATATGCCTTAACATCCCATTCTAAAGGATCTAATGATTCTCCTTGTCCATTAAATTTTCGTTCAAACAACTCATGATCATTGACATAATTGAGAATAGTAAACCAATGTCCAGGAGGTGTTTCAGAATCTGGTCCATCAGCCCAAAATTCTGCAAGTACTCTCGCATAATCTGCTCTTGGCACCATCTGAGTTTGGTATGCTTCACCAGTAGCAGGATTTATATTATGACCTAAACTAATATCTCCTCCTTCAAACTGTTTATAAAAATTTGAATAGTCTGAAAAAGAATTTGGATATAATGAGATATCAATATTGCCAATTGATTTAGGCGAAATATCCCATAAAACATTATCATTTGGGTCTAAATGTGAACTCCAAAGTGATACTAAAGAAAAATTCCATTTGTATAGCTCACTCGATTCATTTTGTGTGCCAAGACTTAATTGTGGAGGAATTCCTGGATCATTATAAACTTGAAATGTGTTTCCATCTCTTTGGAAAATAGATATGTCTTCTTCAGAAAGTGCGAATGGCAATACATTTCCCCATTCTGGTCCTAAAAATTCTGGTGTTGAGCCTGGAATAAGATTACCACTTTGATCAATAAACGTATCGAATGTTAATGGCTGCCAACGATTAGGATCTATAATTCCTGTGTTTTCACCTGATAAATCTAAAACTAAAGATGGATTTACTGGCTCGTAATAAGCACTATTATAATCTGCAAATTCTCTAGAACCATCAAAATTTCCGTAATTAATCATCATTTGACCAATATAGTTTCCCAGTTCTGCTGCATTACCAGATTGATAAGATATAGATGTAAAATTAGTGTCATAACCAAATTGATTCATTATTAAATCAAATCGTTCTAATACTTTTTCAGCTCCAGGAGAATTTTCAAATCGATGAGTTAAGAGCCTATACATTGCATAACTCATCGCTTTTTTTGTAGACTCTTCAGTATCTTCAAGAGGAATAAAATCCTCTAAAGTAATTTCAAAATTATTAACGGTATTACCTATTAAATAAGGCATCGCCTTATCATTATAAATCGCCCAAATATCATATAATGTAACTGATGAGTGAAATAAATTTCTTGAATGCACATTAGGTCTCGCAAAATCTTCTCTAATGGCTTGTAAAAGTGCTTCGTTCCAAATTCTGGCTATAGAAACATTATCTGGAACATTATTAATATTTAAAGAGACTTCTAATTCGACTGATAAACCCCTACAGACATTATCAAATTCAACTATCACTTTTCCAGTTTCATTTAAATGCCATCTTACTGTTATAGTACCTGTTCCTTGACCACTTAATAATTCTCCTCCTTCTATAATCCAATTTGCTTGTAATCCTGAATTTAAATCATACGAATATGTTTCTGTTCTATTCAATCCAGATTCATTGTTACCAAAAATTTGATTAGAAGGGAAATATTCGCAGCTTCCATCACTTACAGTAGCTCTTGGATTATATGAACAAGAATTTGGGTCAATACAACCAAAAACCTCAACACTATCTCTATCTTCAATACTCGAATTCTCATTTGTAACCGTTAATACTTGATTTGCCGAAACGTCATTTAAAACTGTAACGGTATTATCTGGCCACTCTATTCTAAGTTCATCTACTATTGTAGTATTAGATAATCCAAAAAACGCTTCAGCAGGTTCTTGTCCATAATAACTTGTCCCTGCAGTAATCAATCGCATACAAGTAATTCCGTTACAAGTAATTTTAACAATAGCTCCAATTGAAAAATGATTAGTTTCGTTCATTCTTGGCTTAACAACTAAATAATTACCAGGATTGGATGTCTCGCTTAATTCGTTCCTATATAATCTAACAGGTTTATAGGTATTGCCCATTGTGGAATCTGGCTTTAATGTCTGTGCTAAATCTAAATCACCATCTCTGTCCGAATCAAATGCTATTAAGGTAGTAGCCATCAAATTATCATTAAATCCAGAAATTAAAGAATTATCCTGAAAAGTACCATCGCCATTGTTTAACCAAAATTTTGAGTAATCATGTTCCCAGGAATCTCGCACCCAGCCATTAGTAGCCCCAAGATCTAACAAGCCATCATTATTGGCGTCAAAAAAAGTGGTACCCCAATCCCATCCGCTTGCTCCAATATTTAAACTAGTTGCAACTTCTGTAAATTCTAATAGACCTGATGATGATTCATTATTTTTGAGTAAGACATTGTGACTTATTACTCTAGAACGTACTACTGTTATGTTTGTTGCATATATATCCATATCTCCATCATTGTCATAATCGCCAATAGTAAGTCCCATTTCATTAAAGGCACTATCTGAACTGGTTGATTCCCCAACCTCGTTAAAAGTATTATCACCATTATTTAACCACATTTCATTTGCCGCAAAATCTACATTGCAATAAAAATCTATCCAACCATCATGATTAAAATCATAAAACATTGGTTGCCATCTCTGTTTTGTGCTCAAGCCAATATTACTACTCTCACTTATGTTTGAAAACGTACCGTCTCCATTATTTATAAATAAGACCATCGTCGAGTTAAAAATTGATACCAAAATATCTAAGAAGCCATCATTGTTAATATCAGCAGCAGCAACTCCTCCAAGTGAGTTTCTTGAAGTTGTAACTGTATAATTATCTAGCCCAGAACTAATAGTAGCGTCAATAAATTTGCCATTTGCCGTTTGTTTATATAGTGCTATTGTGATTTGTTCCCTATCCCTATTTCTTCCTACTGTTAAAAGATCTAATAAATGGTCCCCGTCATAATCTATCCATAATGCTCCTTTATTTCCTTCTATAGATGTTAATCCAACTTGGTCTGCAATATCCAGAAAGTGATTCCCTCCATCATTTCTATATAATCGATTTGGAGATCCAGCTTCTGTACCAACGAAAAAATCTATATCGCCATCATTATCAAAATCTGCAGCAGACACACCATTACCAAATATATTATCACCAGTTACACCAACATCTAAAATGTTAATTTCTGAAGTAATATCGCTAAATGTAACCTCTTGTCCATAAACAAAATTAGTTGATTGAAGAAACAAACCGATAAAAACTAAATTAATTCTATACTTTAAAAAAAACATACTATTTAAATTTTTAACATTCAGTTTTAAATTTTTTGTTTTCTGGTGGAAAACATTTATAAAATAGTTATCATCATAAATTGTAAACTAAATTATTTTCCTAAAAGGCTATTTGAGTTATTCCTTTTATTAAATATTTAATTCATTAAATAACTCTATTAGCTTTTTATTAGAAGGTCTTGGTGCATTTGCTTTTACAATATTCCCTTCTGGATCTAACAAAATAAACCGAGGGATACCATTAATTTTATAACTACTTATAAATGGTGTACTAAAGTCATTATCTGTAATCAATTGAATGCCTCCTAATTTTTTATTGGCAATCATTTTTCTCCATTTTTCCTTGTCTTGCTGTTTGTCTACTGAAAGACTTACAAAATGAATATTCTTACCATGGTATTGTTTTTCAACTTTTTGCAAAAACGGAATTTGAGCTTTGCAAGGGCCACACCAAGTTGCCCAAACATCTATATACACATATTTACCTTTTAAATCGTCTAAAGAAGTAGTCCCTCCTGCATAATTTTCATAATTGAACTTAGCTGAAGGTTGCCCTACATCTAATTTTTTTAATAATTCAATCGATTCTTTTATAATCGCTATATGGTTTTTATTAGTTGATTCATAGAAATATTTCGCCACAGCATCTTTGTTATATTCGCCAGCTTGTGTACCGATACCGTACACACGAATATAATCATACAACTCTCCATTTTTGACGGCTTGGTTAGTTTCTTCAGAAAGAACTTTGGCCAATGCCTCTGGATAAGACAATGAATCGCTATAATAGCTAAATACTCTTTTTTGAAAATCCTTTTTAACTATTAGCCGATAATCATAGGAATACAAGTAATCCTCACCACTATCAAAAGAGAGTTCTTCTAGTTCTTTCTTAAACGTATCAGAAGCTTTAAATCCTCTGATTTTATTTAGCTCTCCGTGCCATCCTTCATAACCATCTTTTTTTAACAGCCTACTATAATTAATGGCGCGCATTTCTTTATCCTTAATATCCTTAGGAATATTTTTTACAACTTCTAATCTGTCTTCTAGGTCTTTTTGAAAGGCTTTTGTTTCCGCCTCAAATGTACTTTCATCAACTTTATAGTTTGCGCCAAAGTCATTTTTTTTACCATATCTATAGACAAAATAATTGTTTAACTCCGCATAATCATCCTCAGTTGATTGCAACAATGTTATTGCACGTTGTTTAGCATCCACCTCTAAATGAATTTTAGCACCTCGAGATAAATAAGGAGCAAATCTAACCTTATAAAAATCAATAGTATATATGCCATTTTTTTCAATGAAAAGAGTATCAGAAAAGCTACCTGTATCTGTTACATTAATGTTTTTAAAAAAATCACCATTTAAAGAACTAATCCTTAGTTTACCTCCCTTAGTGTTACTGTCTCCTGATAATAAGACGTAGTTTACAGGGGTTTCTTTTTTGCAAGACCAAAGTAAAGTTAGTATTATGACTGTGGTAAGTGTAAAATATTTTTTCATTTTTATTATATATTAAAGTTATTTGTATTGATTAATTTATCTAAATCTCCTGTTATTCCTTTTATTAAATATTTAATTCATTAAATAGCTCTATTAGCTTTTTATTAGAAGGTCTTGGTGCATTTGCTTTTACAATATTCCCTTCTGGATCTAACAAAATAAATTGAGGGATACCAGTAATTTTATAACTACTTATAAATGGTGTACTAAAGCCATTATCTGTAATCAATTGAATGCCTCCTAATTTTTTATTGGCAATCATTTTTCTCCATTTTTCCTTGTCTTGCTGTTTGTCTACTGAAAGACTTACAAAATGAATATTCTTACCATGGTATTGTTTTTCAACTTTTTGCAAAAACGGAATTTGAGCTTTGCAAGGGCCACACCAAGTTGCCCAAACATCTATATACACATATTTACCTTTTAAATCGTCTAAAGAAGTAGTCCCTCCTGCATAATTTTCATAATTGAACTTAGCTGAAGGTTGCCCTACATCTAATTTTTTTAATAATTCAATCGATTCTTTTATAATCGCTATATGGTTTTTATTAGTTGATTCATAGAAATATTTCGCCACAGCATCTTTGTTATATTCGCCAGCTTGTGTACCGATACCGTACACACGAATATAATCATACAACTCTCCATTTTTGACGGCTTGGTTAGTTTCTTCAGAAAGAACTTTGGCCAATGCCTCTGGATAAGACAATGAATCGCTATAATAGCTAAATACTCTTGTATTAAAATCCTTTTTAACTATTTGCCGATAATCATAGGAATACAAGTAATCCTCATCACTATCAAAAGAGAGTTCTTCTAGTTCTTTCTTAAACGTATCAGAAGCTTTAAATCCTCTGATTTTATTTAGCTCTCCGTGCCATCCTTCATAACCATCTTTTTTTAATAGCCTACTATAATTAATGGCGCGCATTTCTTTATCCTTAATATCCTTAGGAATATTTTTTACAACTTCTAGTCTGTCTTCTAGGTCTTTTTGAAAGGCTTTTGTTTCCGCCTCAAATGTACTTTCATCAACTTTATAGTTTGCACCAAAGTCATTTTTTTTACCATATCTATAGACAAAATAATTGTTTAACTCCGCATAATCATCCTCAGTTGATTTCAACAATGTTATTGCACGTTGTTTAGCATCCACCTCTAAATGAATTTTAGCACCTCGAGATAAATAAGGAGCAAATCTAACCTTATAAAAATCAATAGTATATATGCCATTTTTTTCAATGAAAAGAGTATCAGAAAAGCTACCTGTATCTGTTACATTAATGTTTTTAAAAAAATCACCATTTAAAGAACTAATCCTTAGTTTACCTCCCTTAGTGTTACTGTCTCCTGATAATAAGACGTAGTTTACAGGGGTTTCTTTTTTGCAAGACCAAAGTAAAGTTAGTATTATGACTATGGTAAGTGTAAAATATTTTTTCATTTTTATTATATATTAAAGTTATTTGTATTGATTAATTTATCTAAATCTCCTGTTATTCCTTTTATTAAATATTTAATTCATTAAATAGCTCTATTAGCTTTTTATTAGAAGGTCTTGGTGCATTTGCTTTTACAATATTCCCTTCTGGATCTAACAAAATAAATTGAGGGATACCAGTAATTTTATAACTACTTATAAATGGTGTACTAAAGTCATTATCTGTAATCAATTGAATGCCTCCTAATTTTTTATTGGCAATCATTTTTCTCCATTTTTCCTTGTTTTGCTGTTTGTCTACTGAAATACTTACAAAATGAATATTCTTACCATGGTATTGTTTTTCAACTTTTTGCAAAAACGGAATTTGAGATTTGCAAGGGCCACACCAAGTTGCCCAAACATCTATATATACATATTTACCTTTTAAATCGTCTAAAGAAGTAGTCCCTCCTGCATAATTTTCATAATTGAACTTAGCTGAAGGTTGCCCTACATCTAATTTTTTTAATGATTCAATCGATTCTTTTATAATCGCTATATGGTTTTTATTAGTTGATTCATTTAAAAGTTTTGCCACAGCATCTTTGTTATATTCGCCTCCACCCATACTGGGGCTATAAATATTATCATACAACGCTCCATTTTTGATGGCTTGGTTAGCTTCAGAAAAAACTTTGGCCCATGCCTCTGGATAAGACAATGAATCGTTATAGCTAAATATTCTTTTTTGAAAATCAATTTTAACCATTTGCCGATAATCATAGGAATACAAGTAATCCTCACCACTATCAAAAGAGAGTTCTTCTAGCTCTTTCTTAAACGTATCAGAAGCTTTAAATTCTCTGATTTTATTTAGCTCTCCGTGCCATCCTTCATAACTTCTTTTTTTTAATAGCCTACTATAATTAATGGCGCGCATTTCTTTATCCTTAATATCCTTAGGAATATTTTTTACAACTTCTAGTCTGTCTTCTAGGTCTTTTTGAAAGGCTTTTGTTTCCGCCTCAAATGTACTTTCATCAACTTTATAGTTTGCGCCAAAGTCATTTTTTTTACCATATCTATAGACAAAATAATTGTTTAACTCCGCATAATCATCCTCAGTTGATTTCAACAATGTTATTGCACGTTGTTTAGCATCCACCTCTAAATGAATTTTAGCACCTCGAGATAAATAAGGAGCAAATCTAACCTTATAAAAATCAATAGTATATATGCCATTTTTTTCAATGAAAAGAGTATCAGAAAAGCTACCTGTATCTGTTACATTAATGTTTTTAAAAAAATCACCATTTAAAGAACTAATCCTTAGTTTACCTCCCTTAGTGTTACTGTCTCCTGATAATAAGACGTAGTTTACAGTGGTTTCTTTTTTGCAAGACCAAAGTAAAGTTAGTATTATGACTATGGTAAGTGTAAAATATTTTTTCATTTTTATTATATATTAAAGTTATTTGTATTGATTAATTTATCTAAATCTCCTGTTATTCCTTTTATTAAATATTTAATTCATTAAATAACTCTATTAGCTTTTTATTAGAAGGTCTTGGTGCATGTGCTTTTACAATATTCCCTTCTGGATCTAACAAAATAAATCGAGGGATACCAGTAATTTTATAACTACTTATAAATGGTGTACTAAAGTCATTATTTGTAATCAATTGAATGCCTCCTAATTTTTTATTGGCAATCATTTTTCTCCATTTTTCCTTGTCTTGCTGTTTGTCTACTGAAATACTTACAAAATGAATATTCTTACCATGGTATTGTTTTTCAACTTTTTGCAAAAACGGAATTTGAGATATGCAAGGGCCACACCGAGTTGCCCAAACATCTATATATACATATTTACCTTTTAAATCGTCTAAAGAAGTAGTCCCTCCTGCATAATTTTCATAATTGAACTTAGCTGAAGGTTGCCCTACATCTAATTTTTTTAATGATTCAATCGATTCTTTTATAATCGCTATATGGTTTTTATTAGTTGATTCATTTAAAAATTCCGCCACAGCTTCTTTGTCATACTCGCCAGCTTGTGTACCGATACCGCCGTACATAGAAATATTATCATACAACTCTCCATTTTTGACGGCTTGGCTAGTTTCTTCAGAAAGAACTTTGACCCGTGCCTCTGGATAAGACAATGAATCGTTCATCATATAGTTAAATATTCTTTTATTAAAATCCTTTTTAACTATTTGCCGATAATCATAGGAATACAAGTAATCCTCATCACTATCAAAAGAGAGTTCTTCTAGTTCTTTCTTAAACGTATCAGAAGCTTTAAATCCTCTGATTTTATTTAGCTCTCCGTGCCATCCTTCATAACCATCTTTTTTTGATAGCCTACTATAATTAATGGCGCGCATTTCTTTATCCTTAATATCCTTAGGAATATTTTTTACAACTTCTAGTCTGTCTTCTAGGTCTTTTTGAAAGGCTTTTGTTTTCATCTCAAATGTACTTTCATCAACTTTATAGTTTGCACCAAAGTCATTTTTTTTACCATATCTATAGACAAAATAATTGTTTAACTCCGCATAATCATCCTCAGTTGATTTCAACAATGTTATTGCAGGTTGTTTAGCATCCACCTCTAAATGAATTTTAGCACCTCGAGATAAATAAGGAGCAAATCTAACCTCATAAAAATCAATAGTATATATGCCATTTTTTTCAATGAAAAGAGTATCAGAAAAGCTACCTGTATCTGTTACATTAATGTTTTTAAAAAAATCACCATTTAAAGAACTAACCCTTAGTTTACCTCCCTTAGTGTTACTTATGTCTCCTGATAATAAGACGTAGTTTACAGTGGTTTCTTTTTTGCAAGACCAAAGTAAAGTTAGTATTATGACTATGGTAAGTGTAAAATATTTTTTCATTTTTATTATATATTAAAATTATTTGTATTGATTATATCTAAGTTTCCCGAGGAAAGTAGTGACATCCCTATGGGGTTTTGACTAAAAGTGACATGAACTGTAAATATTGCAATTATAACAATGAACTCATGTTAACTTTTTGTTTTTAACCGAAAATGAGAATCCAAGATTATTTAAAAAATAAACATTGGTTGTTAATTCGAACACCTTTAATTTTTTCTATTATCACTTAGACCTCCCAATTACCAAGGCTCTAAAATTTCAAATTCAACATAATCTTGACCGTTGGTTGCTCCCATCTTTATAGGGAAAACCACCTCGGTTAATTCTACAAAATCATGATGTTTCCTTATATCTTGAAAAGATCCATAATATAACAACAATCAAAAAAATAAAAAAGGAATAAAGCTAGCACCTTCCACAGCAATAGCCTCATTCCATATCAAATTAATTAAAACGAAGTTAGTTTAACGAATCCTTTTTTAAATTGCCCCTTATAACTATCAGCCCCTTTTGCGGTTCCTTCACTTGATTGAGCTTTCCCTTTTTTACAATCGCCTGTATAAGCTTCGTTTATTGTTTCTAACATGACTTTACAGTCTTGAACCGTAAGCAAACTACTTGCAACAAAAGGCACATAAGAATAAGGAATCGTTTCATTTTTTTCATTTTAGTTATTAAAACTCTTCTCGCCTTTTTCTATTTCCTAAAAAAACAAAAAATCAAGATGAGTTCACTGTTTCAATGCATTATATAATAAAGCCTTTTGGACAAATTATCCAAAAGGCTTACAATTATTTATTAATAGCCAGGGTTTTGCATTTCCACGAATCCTCCATCCTGAAGGATCACTTGAGTATATGGTAAAATATATGTATCTTTATCTATGCCTGTGAGGGCCTTAAAATCATTATTCTCCACTTGGAATCCTGAACCAAAACCATCTTCCCAATCGTAACGCACTAAATCATACCATTCTTCACCTCCCTCTCCTGCTAGTTCAATCACTTTTTCTATGCGCACAGCTTCTAAAAATTGATCAAAGGCTATAGTAGCAGGGTAAGTCTCAAAACCATTACCACCAGTAGTTGTAGCTCCTGCTCTTATTCGAACAGCATTCAAAGCTACTAAAGCATCAGCAGAAACCGTATTGGTACTACGTGCCTCAGCCTCGGCAAAAATTAAATAGGTTTCTGCCAATCTTGCATAGTAACCCACTGAGTACTCGTTCTCCCTTTTGATGCTCGCAGTATTACCACTAGGACTCATAAGAATCGTTGTGCCGTTTTTTAACCTATTATCATTTAAATCATAATCTATAATTTGACCTCCTACAGTTATTCCCGCATTTGTATTTGCTAGGGCAAGAAATGCTGGACTAAAAAGCATCCTATCCTCACCACCAGAAGGGCTAAGCCATCCACCATCACCTAATCTTTCAGTAAAGGGGGTCGGACATCCTTTAGTTCCAAATAATAATCCTGGGTTATTAAACAAAGCATCTGAATTTACTGCAAAAAGGTTTGAAAATGGAGAGCTCAAGTTTGCTCCATTAGCTTCAGCCCCTCCAAATAATAACCTTTTTGCAGTGCTTGCAGCTTCTGTATATCTACCTTGCTGCAAATACACTTTGGCTTTTATAGCTATAGCTCCCTGTTTAGTTATAAAAATGCCTCTTTTACCACTTGGTGGTGAAAGCATTGCTGCTCTGGCAATGGCATTATCAAGATCGCTATGAATTTGTGCATAGGTATCAGCAACGGTATTTCTGGGTAATGTCGTGAAATCACCTCTTATAGGTTCTAATCTTAATGTAATTCCGAATATCGAAGTTTCATCATACCATTGTCCCCAATTGCGTAACAAGTTAAAATGGTGCAAAGCACGTAGGCCATAGGCTTCACCCAAAATTTCTTGACGAAGACTAGTAGGATCAAAAAGGCCATCCTCTAATTCTGAGACCTTTTCAATAACCCAATTGGTTCTATTAATTGCATTGTAATAATCCCTCATAGCATCTCCTCCTATACTTTCTGGTGTTGGACTATTGTTCAGCAATTCCCCGTATTCATTATTGGTAAAGGGCGCAGTATTATTCATTGCTAGAGCTATCGCCATTCCACTTAACACATTATGTACTCTAGTTATCTCATCTATGAATCTATTTGAACCTCCAATGTCTCTGTTTCTAAGAGCTGCGTAAGCACTAGTCAAAGCTTGTGTAGCAGACTCTTGGTCAACTATTACAGTTTCTTCGGACAACTGAAATTGCAATTCTCTATCATCAATTGATTCGGTTATGTCGCATGAGGCAAAGCATACACATACCGCTACGATACTTAATATTCTTATTTTTATTATATTTTTCATATTTTATATTTTTAAAAGGTTACACTTAAACCTAAAACGAAGGTTATTGGTTGTGGGTAAGTAAATTGAGTATCACGCCCATTTGTTGACGCACTTCCTGAGTTTACTCCGGCTTCAGAACTTTCTGGGTCTGTGCCATCATAAAGATCAAATCGAAGCAGGTTATTACCAGTAAAAGTTAATCTAGCATTACTAATAGCCACCTTTTTTAGCAAGTCTCCTGAGAAGTTATAGGCTATTGAAGCTGTACGTAAAGATGCATAAGAAGCATCTGATACGTTACGAGTAGTAGGGAACCTCAGAGTAGGAGAAAATGCTTTTGCAAATCTGGCATTTTGGTTTTCAGGAGTCCATGTATTAAAGTAGTCAGTCGCCAAAAAATTTGGTAGGTTTTCAAAATCAGGCCCTCCCGGTCCAAACCCAGGGGCGATAAGCTCAGTAGATGGTAGTATTACTTTTTCTGTCCCTTGTACAAAATTGAAACTAAATGATAGCTCTAAATTCTTATACCTAAGATTATTATTCCAACCACCAAAAGAATTAGGTTCATTTGCAGTACTACTAATAATTATCCGATCATCTAGTGTTATTACATTGTCTCCGTTAACATCTCTGGGAATATAATCACCTGGGCTAAGAGGTGAAAATGCCTGCGGCCAATAAACACCACCAGCAGCAGCATTTAAGGTCGCTATCTCGGCTAGATCCGCTGGACTATCACCTGCAATCTTAATAATATCATAACCCCTTATTACACCTAAAGGCTGTCCCACTGTTAGACCCTGAACTTCTGGTTGCGGACTTCCATCTACTGATGCGTCTCCTCTTATATCATCTACGTTAGATCTTATATATGAAATATTAAATGAGGAATTCCAGCTAAAATTGTCTGTTCTAATAATGTCTCCTCCTATTTGAAATTCCCACCCCTTATTAGTTAGACTGGCAATATTTTCACTACGAGTAACTCCACCCGTTTGCGACGTTGCAGGTACTGACAAGAGAAGGTCATTTGTTTTCTTGTTAAACCATCCAAATTCAGCATTTAAGCGATTATTAAATAATCCAAATTCTAAAGCAAAATCTAACTGGTCAGTAGTTTCCCACTGTAGAGCTGAATTCGGTACTCCAATTGGTCCAACTCCGGCCTGACCATTATAAGAACCAGTCGACCCAAAAAGTGGTTGAAATGAGAAGGCTGGTATATTATCATTACCCGTTCTACCGAGGGAAGCGCGCAATTTTAATTGGTTAATGTTTTTACTGTCTTCCAGAAAGGATTCATTATGTATATTCCAAGCAACACCCGCCGAAGGGAAATACCCTGTTCGTCTATCTGGTCCAAATTGCGTAGATGCATCGGCACGATTAGTTAATGTTACTAAATACTTATCCTTATAATTATAATTTATTCTTGCAAAGACTGAATTTAATGCTTTTTGTGCAAAATCGCTGCCACTATTAACAACAAAAGTAGCTGATGCTGGATTTCTGAAGTCAAAATCATTTGGAAAGCCTACAGATCGTGTTGATGTTGCATCATTTTTTTGGCTGTCCCAAGTCAACCCAACTAAAGCATTGATAGTATGATTGTCTGCAATTGTAGTATTATAACTTAACGTGTTTTGAAATGTGATTGTCTGTGAATCATTCCGTTGATTATATAAAAACGCAAGTGGAGGATCAGAAAAACCACGAATAGAACCACTACCCTCCATTCCTTGTATAGAAAAGCTCCCAAAGAGCGCTTCACGTGTAAATGACGGTACAAACGTGGACACTCTACCACCTGCTAGACCTACAGAAATCTGCGATTTTAAGGTCAACTTCTTTAGTATTTTAAATTCGCCATATAATGAACCAAAAATACTATTGCGAATACTTGTAGTAGGAATGCGAGCTTCATCACCCACCGGATTAAAGATTCGTCCGTTTGTAGGGGTTGGCCTTTCAGCATTCCCTTGGTCCGCGTTCACCACTACAGAAAAACTCCCATCATCATTAAACACAGGGAGGTCTGGTCTATAATTACCAAACAGCCTAGTAGAATTTATAGATGAGTTTCTTCCTGTTGACTGATTATAATTAATCGAAGCCCCTATTTTTATTTTATCAGAAACATTTGAGTCAACACTTGCAGTAAATGTATTGCGTTTAAAATCGCCACCTATAATTAAAGCTTCCTGATCTTGTACATTAGCAGACATAGCATAATTTACGTTATCACTACCGCCTGATAAACTTAGGCGATGATTTGTCCATATAGCATTCTCATTACTAAGTTCCTTTTGCCAGTTAGTATCTGCATCACCAAAAGTGAGGACAGTAGGAGGAGGAAGTGCAAAGATGAAGGTTTGGGTGATAGGATCGAACATAAAAACGGGAGCACGGTTATCATTAAACTCCTCTACAAGGTCTGTATATACTTCTCTATGTTGTTGAGTACTTAAAAACGGATATAGTTCTACTGGATTTTGAACACTCGTGCTTGTTTCGAAAGTAAACCTAGGTTTTTGACCTCGTTTACCCCGTTTGGTTGTAATAAGTATAACACCATTTGCAGCACGAGACCCATAAATAGCTGTTGCTGAAGCATCTTTTAATATACTAATGCTCTCAATATCTGCTGGATTAATAGACAACAACGGATTTTCTCGCACACTTAGAGTACTAAAAAAGGCTCCACCAAGACCAAGACCAATAAATTCGAATGGTGCATTTACTTGAGCACCCCTCTGATCGTTAAATAACCCAGTGTTACTACTGGTGTTGACGTTTACAGCAATTGGTATATCGTCTATAACATATAGGGGTTGATTATCGCCATTAATCTGACTAAACCCTCTTATAATTACTGAAGCTGCTGCTCCCGGACGCCCACCTGCGCTTTGTACAAATACACCTGGTACTTTACCATATAAGGCATGTTCTATTGTTTGGCTTTTACTTTTCACTATTTCTTTAGCCTTAATTACGCCAACAGAACCTGTAAGGTCTTTTTTTAATGAAGTACCATAACCTACAACTACAACTTCACTTAATTTATCAGTAGATTCTATTAATGTAATATTGATTATTGCCTGGTTACCAACAGTAATCTCTTGGGATTCAAAGCCCAAACTAGAAAATACCAATACATTGTCAGGGTCTGCTACCGTTATGCTATAGTTACCATCAAAATCGGTACTTACACCTTTGGTTGTACCTTTTATAAATACAGTAGCTCCAGGTAAAGGTTGTCCTGTTTTGTCTGATACTTTGCCGGAAATTTGTTTCTGTTGTATGGTTTTGGCATCCTTCTCAATAACAATTTTCGTGTTTTGAGACACCAAATGTTTTGGTGATAAGCTAAATACTGTTGTACATAATAATAGAATGAATATTTTCATAATCTTTAGTAGCAATCGTTTTATAAAACGACTCATAGTTAATTTAATTTCCATAAATTTGTGTGTTATTAAGTTAGTTAAATTTTAATTAATACGTTTTAGGGAGATGAAGTCTTAAATTTTTTGCGAAATCTAAACTTTGTTCCCTTTCTTTTTTGTTTTATTGTAATGGTGTTTTCACATACTTTTTTATTTTAGTTATATTTGAGTTATGCTTTGTATTTAATTCCTTTTATACAGATTCCGATGTATCGGGATAGTTCAACTTATAATTTTAAGCACTCAAAATTTAGTTTCACTACTTTAAAATTATTGTTTTGTTATTGATTTCATAATTGCTAATGATATTTGTTTCTTTAATTGTAATTAGGTTTTCTTCGATACTAAACTGTTTATTTATCATTATCATACCATTAAAGTATTCTTGTTCTAGAGATTTATTTTCAAATTTAACTCTTTCATACCGTACCAACGTGATAGGACTATCATGGTCTCTTTTAATGGACGATTCTTGAAATCGAAAATGCCATCTTTCCATGAGATAATGTGCCTGTTGCGCAAGATACAATTAATTTCATAAAAAAAAAATAAAAAATAAAAAAAATGATAATAAGGTTTTAAATTATTTTGTTAATCCATTGATATTAAGTATCTTTATACATGCAAGGAAAGAAAATATACCAAGGAAAAGAAAATATACCAAGGAAAAGAAAATATACCAAGAAAAGTTGTTTGCTAATTTTCAGTTAAGCGACCGAGTTCCCAAGAACAATTTTTATCGAAGATTGCATGAAGTTTTAGATTTAGACTTTTTGTATAAACTCACAAGACCATTTTATGGAGAGAGTGGACAGGAGAGTATTGATCCTATAGTTTTCTTTAAACTTTGTTTAGTTAGGAGCTTCAAGGAAGTTTTTTATCCTTAAAACATGATTAAAATCATTTTTTGATTAAAAAACCTACTGTAAATTTGCACTTAATAAAGGACTTTTTCATCTTTTATATGATTTTTATAAACTAAACTTAATTTTATGTTATCAAAAAAACAAGCAAGAGCTTTCTTTCTTGGAGGAACATTGGTTACTTTTCTAATTTTCATTGGATTAACCATATTTTCACTATCAAAGGATGTCGACCAAACCAACCATGAAAACATAACAGAAGCTGTTGTTCGTGGAAAGAATCTTTGGGATTCAAATAACTGTATGGGTTGCCATACGCTATTAGGTGAAGGAGGTTATTATGCTCCTGAGCTAACAAAAGTAATCGACCGTAGAGGAAAAGGTTACATCAAAGCCGTTTTAATGACGCCAGCACCTTGGCAACCAAACGGAAGAAAAATGGTTGCATACGGATTTTCAAATGAAGAGGCAGAAGACTTAATTGCTTTCTTTGATTGGATTGACGATATAGACCTAAATGGATTTGACAGAGTTGTATCACCATTGGCAAAAGATAAACAATAACTAAACTAACAAATTATGAAATATAAATCACAAAAAGTAGCGTATTGGTTTTTTGCCCTTTCAATGCTATTATTCTTATTACAATTAGTATATGGTTTTATAATGGGATTTGCACATGCAGGATTTGATGGTTTGCATGATATTATTCCGTTTAATACAGCAAAAGCAGTGCACCTTAATCTATTGGTAGTTTGGTTACTATCTGGATTTATGGGAGCAGCATATTACATTATTCCTGAAGAAGCACAACGTGAATTGGTAAGCGTAAAATTAGCTTATGTACAATTAATTTCACTTGCACTCGTAGGTATCTTAGCCATAGTAGGTTTTCATTTTAATATTTGGGAAGGGCGTAAATTTCTTGAAATCCCAAGAGGTCTTGACTATTTAGTAGTTGTAAACGTATTACTCTTTTTAGGAATTATCTTAATGACACTATACAAAGGAAAACGTAGAACAACTACAGCATTAGTACTTTCAATGGGATTATTATTTGCAGCATTACTTTATCTTCCTGGAATGTTACCTTTCGATAGTCAGGTAACAGATTCTTTCTTCAGATGGTGGGTTGTTCACCTTTGGGTAGAAGGTGTTTGGGAATTAATTATGGGAGGTATTTTATCTTTCTTATTGATTAAATTGACGGGAGTTGATAGAGAAGTTATTGAAAAGTGGCTATATGTAATTGTTGGATTAACATTCTTGTCAGGAGTTTTAGGAACAGGACATCACTACTATTATATTGGTGTAAATAAAATTTGGTTAATCGTTGGTGGAATTTTCTCTGCACTTGAGCCTTTAGCATTTTTAGCAATGGCATTATTTGCTGTAAATATGTACAGAAAAGGTGAAAAGAGACATCCAAACAAATTAGCATTATACTGGACACTTGGCGCAGCAATAGTTTCATTTGTTGGAGCAGGATTATTAGGATTTGCACACACATTACCACAAACAAATTTATACACACACGGAACTTTAGTAACTGCAATGCATGGTCACTTAGCTTTTTGGGGAGCATATGCAATGATTGTTTTAGCAATTATTAGTTACTCTTTACCCAACATGACTGGAAGAAAATTATACCTAAGTACAAGAGGAAGAATGGCATTTTGGTTCTCAAATATTGGTATGATTGGTATGACAGTTGCTTTTGGAGTTGCAGGAGTTGCTCAAGTTTATTTAGAGCGTATCATGAAAATGGAGTTTATGGAAGTTCAAAAAATGACCGAAATTCATTTTATAGTATTAATTATATGCGCAACATTATTCACTACAGGAATTATATTGTATGTAATAGACTTTGTTAAACATGGAAGACCAACTGATGAAGTTTTAGAGGTACATTCTTAAAAAGAAACACCTTAATAATTTCTCAAAAGGTTATCTTTAAAAAAAGGGAGGCTTTTGTATTTTAAAAAACTGATAAATATCATTTTTCAATTAATAAATATATTATAAATTTGCATCGTTTTTTACTGAAGTAAAAACATTAACTAAAATAAATCAGAATGAAAAAATTAAATGTATTGTTACTAATGTCACTTATGGCTTTAGTTACGTTAAGCTGTAAAAACAACTCAACAAAAAAAGCAGTAGATACTGCAAAAATCGCTGTTAATGGCACAATGGAAGCGGAATTAACTTCACCACCAAACGTTCCTGCATCTGTTGGAGATAGACCAGCAAAAAAACTAATTGTAAATATGGAAGTTCTTGAAGAAGAAGGAATCATGACAGATGGTACAACTTATATCTATTGGACATTTGGAGGCTCAGTTCCTGGAAGTTTTATTAGAACAAGAATTGGAGATGAAGTAGAATTTACATTGTCTAACCATCCTGATAATAAATTACCGCATAATATCGATTTACATGCTGTAACAGGTCCAGGAGGTGGAGCAACGTCATCTTTTGTCGCTCCAGGACATGAGAAAAAATTTAATTTCAAAACTTTAAATCCAGGGTTGTATGTATATCACTGTGCTACTGCACCTGTTGGAATGCATATTGCAAACGGAATGTATGGCTTAATTTTAGTTGAGCCAGAAGGAGGTCTTCCTAAAGTTGATAAAGAATACTATATCATGCAAGGAGATTTCTATACCAAAGGAGAGAATGGTGCTCCAGGATTACAGGCATTTGATATGCAAAAAGCGGTTGATGAAGATGCTGATTATGTAGTGTTTAATGGTAAAGTTGGTTCTTTAACTGGCGATAATGCAATTACTGCAAATGTTGGAGATATTGTTCGTTTGTATGTTGGTAATGGAGGTCCAAACTTAATATCATCTTTCCATGTAATTGGAGAAATTTTTGATAACGTTCGCGTTGAAGGAGGCAATTTGATAAATAAAAATGTACAAACTACTTTAGTTCCTGCAGGAGGCGCAGCAATAGTTGAGTTTAAAGTAGATGTTCCTGGAACATTCATCTTAGTTGACCACTCCATTTTTAGAGCGTTTAATAAAGGTGCTTTAGGAATGCTGAAAGTAAAAGGAGAAGAAGATAAAGTATTATATTCTGGTGTAGTTCAAGAAGGGATTTACCAACCTGAAGGTGGAGGAATTCAAGAAATGCCAGATGATCCTAATGCTAAAAAAGTAGTTGTAAAATCTAACAAATCATTAGCAGAAAAAATCAAATCAGGAAAAGATGTTTATACAAAGACTTGTTTTGCTTGTCACCAAGCAAACGGAGAAGGTATTGCAGGAGCATTTCCTCCTTTGGCAAAATCAGATTACTTAAATGCTGATGCAAAACGTGCTATCGGAATTGTACTTCATGGAAAAACAGGAGAAATTACTGTAAACGGAACGAAGTATAACAGTGTAATGACCAAGCAAACATTATCTAGTGATGAAGTTGCAGATGTGATGACTTACATCTATAATTCTTGGGGCAACAATAAGACCAATGTATCAATTTCTGATGTTGATGCTGTTAAAAACGGTCATTAATTTACACTAAAAATGGACGCTATTTTCAGACTGACAATTGCCATATTTTTCCTTTGGATGAACAATGCAAATTGTCAGTCTGAAATGGTTTCTATAAAAGGTGGAACTTACACTCCACTCTATGGAAGAGATTCCCTACAAGTTACTATTTCTGATTTTAAAATGGATGTATATCCTGTAACAAATCAAGAGTTTGTGGCATTTGTAAAAGAACATCCGAAATGGAAAAAATCTAAAGTACTTAGGTTATTTGCAGATGGTAATTATCTTTTCAATTGGAAATCTGATACAAAATTAGGTCAATCACAATCTTTAAAAGCACCAATCACAAATGTTTCGTGGTTTGCTGCAAATGACTATTGTGAGTGTCAAGGTAAGCGCCTACCAACAATTGACGAGTGGGAATATGTAGCTATGGCAAATGAAAAAATGCCAGATGCTCGTAAATTAAAAAATTACAACAAATACATTTTGAGTTGGTATGAAAAACCAAAAACATTTAATAATGAAATAGGTTCAACATTCAAAAATTATTGGAATGTATATGACTTACATGGATTGGTTTGGGAGTGGACTTCTGATTTTAATTCAGTATTAATTTCTGGAGAATCTCGTAAAGATGTAGATAATGATAGCAATCTTTTTTGTGGAAGTGCAGCCATTGGGGCAACAGATTTGATGAATTATGCAGCATTTATGCGTTATGCAATTCGCGGAAGTGTTAAAGCAAAATACACGATGAAAAACTTAGGTTTTAGGTGTGTATCTGATATTGAAAACTAATAATAATATGAAACCATTAAAATATATAACATTTCTTTTTTTATTCTTGGCGTTTACTTCTTGTAAAAAAGAAGCTATAACGTATCAATGCCCAATGCAATGCGAAGGAGAAAATACTTTTTCATCTAAAAAAGGAAGTTGTTCCGTTTGTAAGATGGATTTAAAACCAGTTGCAAATCAAACAAAAAAAATAGTAACTGATGAAATTTCAGACGAATCTATCTTTAATTTAACTTCTAAATGGAATACAGAAGAAGGAAAAACGATTCAACTTAAAGAATTGAAAGGAAAAACCTTGGTCATGGTTATGATTTACACAACCTGTAAAGCAGCATGCCCAAGATTGGTTGCTGACATGAGAAGTATTGAAGATAAAATTCCAAAGAACGGAAATATACAGTACGTTTTGGTAAGTATCGATCCAGAAACAGACACTCCAAAACGATTAAAAGAATTCGCAACAGAAAACCAAATGGATGGTAAGCAGTGGACTTTTTTGCAAGGAACAGAAAGTAGTGTAAGAGAATTTGCCAATGTATTGGCAGTAAAATACAAGCAAATTTCACCATTAGATTTTTCGCACTCTAATATTATAAGTGTTTTTAATTCTGGTGGAGAATTGGTACATCAACAAGAAGGTTTAGGAGTAGATAATAAAGAAACGGTTTCTAAAATAATCAAAATAGCAACAAAATGAAAAAATTAATAACCGCAATAATTCTATTGTGTACAACAATATTAACAGCACAAACATTTGATTTGTCAGCTGAAGTTAGACCTCGCTACGAAAACAAACATGGTTATAGATCTTTAATAGGAACAGACGTTGATGGCTCAAATTTCATATCACAGCGTACACGCCTAAACTTCGGATTTAAAAACGAAAAATTAAAACTATATGTTTCTACGCAAAATACAAGAGTTTGGGGAGACATAGGTACTTTAGCAGCACAAGACAATATTGGTGTTGGAATTGGTACAACTTTACACGAGGCTTGGGTAGAAACAATTTTATCAAAAAAAGTTTCTTTAAAATTGGGACGTCAAGAAATAGTATATGACGACCACAGAATTTTCGGTAGCGTTGGTTGGGCACAGCAAGCACGTAGTCACGATGCATTTATCTTTAAATACAATCTAAACGACAAAAACAGATTAGATGTTGGATTTGCTTTAAATGCCGATTCTCAAGCAGAAACAGACAACTTATACAGCAATACTGCAGGTTATAAAGCATTTCAATACGCTTGGTATCATGGTAATTTTGATAAATTTGGTTTAAGTTTCTTATTGTTAAATACAGGTATTGAATATGAAGATATTGACTTGGATCAAACGGTAGATTATACGCAAACTATCGGACCAAGAGTAACGTATAAATCGGGAAAATTTAATGCCAATGCAGCAGCATATTTTCAAACAGGAAAGACATTAAATACAGATGTGAGTACATCTTATTTTGCAGGAAACCTTGGTTACAAAGTGAATGATAACTTTAATGTTGGTGTTGGAATGGAACATTTATCAGGAAAAGATCAAGATGATGTTTCTAGAGATGTTAAATCTTTTGCACCATTATTTGGTACAAACCATAAATTTAATGGTTGGATGGATTATTTCTACGTTGGAAACCACGGAGGATCTGTTGGGCTTAACGATATCAGCGCAAC
This sequence comes from Urechidicola sp., assembly GCA_965248525.1. Classification (GTDB taxonomy): domain Bacteria; phylum Bacteroidota; class Bacteroidia; order Flavobacteriales; family Flavobacteriaceae; genus Urechidicola. The sequence continues at coordinate 234,415 of CBDFJO010000003.1, forward strand.
AATTGCGTATAAAAAAGATAAATTTACAGCAAAAATAATTCCTCATTTTTTTTCCGCAGCAGCTGATGTTTATGACGGATTAACAAAAATGGATGCTAATTTAGGGACTGAAATAGATTTTACTTTAGGCTATAAAATTGCAAAAGACATTATATTAAGTGCAGGTTACTCACAAATGTTTGCAACAGACACTATGGAAATCTTAAAAGGAGGAGATAAGGATGAAAATAATTCATGGTCTTGGATACAATTTACATTCAAGCCAAAATTATTTTCTCATACAGTAGAATAAACGCTTTTTAGTTAGTAATGAAGGCTAGAGTTAATAAAGAATACACTTTTAACTCTGGCTTTTTTATATCTTTACATACAGTAAAACTTCGGTTTTCAGCCATTTGATTTCCGAGTTAAAAATAAATAAATGAATAAACCATATTATCACCAAGTAGGTAAAGAAGTTGAAGTTTTTGAACATTCTTATAAAAGTAAAATCCCATTTTTATTAAAAGGACCAACAGGAACAGGGAAATCACGATTTATCGAATTTATGGCGCATCAATTAGATAAAAAACTGATAACTATTTCTTGTCACGAAGAAACTTCATCTACCGATTTAATAGGAAGGTATATCATAAAGGGAGCAGAAACTATTTGGCTAGACGGCCCTTTAACAACTGCCGTAAAAGAAGGAGCAATTATCTATTTAGATGAGATTGCAGAAGCAAGACCAGATGTTATTGTTGCTATTCATTCATTAACCGACCATCGTAGAGAATTATTTATAGATAAGTTGGGTATAACCGTAAAAGCACACGAAAATTTTATGTTGGTTGCCTCTTTTAATCCAGGATATCAAAGAGGGTTTAAAGAGTTAAAACCATCGACAAGACAACGATTTGTAGCTATTTCTTTTGAATATCCAAAAGCAAAAATAGAAGCCGAAATTTTGGTAAATGAAACAAATATTGAAAAGGATACTGCAAAAAAATTAGTAAATATAGCCACTAAAATTAGAAATCTTACAGAGTTAGGTTTAGCAGAAACAGTTTCTACACGTTTATTGATTGATGCTGCAAAATTAATTCACACAGGATTATCAAAGCGTTTAGCTGTTCATGTTGCAGTTATTGAGCCATTAACTGATGATTTAGATGTTGTAAATGCACTGAAGGATTTAAGTGATTTGATGATTTAAACAGTTGCACAACTGAATACCGAGGACAATGTTCGAATTTGAACCAGATGCATACATTTTTACCAAATTTGCCAATTATTTTAAAAGACGAAAAAAAAATAAAGAGGCAAGTCTGACGCATGCTGTAAACTTAAATGATATTAAACCTCGACTTACCATTTTTGCTCGAGCAATTACTGGAAAATCAATTGACATTTATGATGCAGAACGAGAGGGTGGTTATAAAAACAATAACTTTTTCCTACCGTCAACTGTCCTCTTGTTTTCTACTACAGAAGAGAATATTTCGTTTTATTTATTTCGAGTTTTGTATTTATCAGTTCAGAAAAATTTAGAATTAAATTGGAATGATGAGGTTGACCGCGACTTAAAAGAATCTCAACAAAAATCGTTTGAATCTTCACAAAAAGTCCTGAAAATTCTATTCAAGCAGTTTCCTATTACAGAAAAATACCATCAGAAATTTTATCAATATTATAAAGATACTGTCAAAAAAAATACTCCAACAGATTATTCGTTTTTATACGGAAAATGGATGAAAAATTCTAAAGAAGAAGATTTAACAGACACCCTTAAAAACTTTACCGACAAAGTAAAAACCGCCAGCGAAGAGTCAAAAACAATTTTAAAAGCAAGTGCTGTTGAAGAAATAATTTCTGTTCAAATAGATCAAAAACAACTCGAAGATGCTGTTTTACAACATCAATTTGAGAAAGTAGAAACTGCCGAAGAATTTGGTGGAAATTTTAGAGATATGGATGGTGCTGATGAATTAGATGATCATTCAAATGCGCTAGAAGATTTGAATATGAAATATACCGTTCGTGTTGATGACACTGCACATTCAGTATATCAAGCCGATTTTGTGGAGAATACTACAATTTCAGAATCTGCTGAAAGAGATGAAAAAGGCTATTATATTTTGTACGACGAATGGGATTATTCAAAACGGAAATACAAAGAAAATTTCTGTAAAGTGTATCCAAAATCAATCGTTAAAAAACGATGTTGCTTATTACAAAAAAACATTGGCAGAAAACAATTCTACACTTGCAGGATTACGAAAAATGTTGACCAATGTCAATAATAAATATCAGCAACAAAGACGGCAAACGCAAGGTGAAGAATTTGATATTGATGCAATTACAGACTTATTTGTCGATGTACATTCAGGACACACACCTTCTGAAAAAATATATTTATCAAAAAGAAAAAAAGAAAAAAACGTATCTATTCTGTTGCTTTTGGATGTCAGTTTATCAAGCGATGGATATGCAGCAGGAAATAGAATAATTGACGTAGAAAAACAAGTTTCTATATTGTTTGGAGAAATTTTAAACGAGTTTAATATTGATTTTTCGATAGATAGTTTTTATTCCAAAACAAGAAATCACTCGTCATATATTACCATTAAAGATTTTGATGAAGATTGGGATAGAGCGAAGTTTAAAGTTGGTGCAATTGAACCAAGTGGTTACACAAGAATTGGTGCTGCATTACGACATTCAGGTGCATTATTAGACAAACGAAATACAAAAAATAAATGGGTGATTTTAATTTCTGACGGAAAACCAAATGATTACGATAGGTACGAAGGAAAATATGGTGTAAACGATGTAAAACAAGCCTTAAGAGAATTAAATGAGCGACAAATAAACAGTTATGCATTGGCAATAGAAGCAAGTGCAAAATATTATTTACCACAAATGTTTGGGCAAAATCATTATCAAATTTTGACAACTCCAGTCGAGTTATTACAATCTTTGGTTAAACTGTATGAAAAAATAAAGCATCAATCATAAGGTCTGTTTATATCTTCTTACTTTTGATGTTGTTTACTTCTTATAATCAAAATAAATCAGATTATTCTATAGTCATTTTTGAAAACACTTAAATAATCTGTTGCAATGATTTTCTAACGATATGTTGGCGGTTTATAAGTTACACAATTTTCTTTTTATAAAGAGGCACTGTAGAACATGCTTCTCCATACATTACAGATTTTGCGACAGGAATCAATTTTGAAACCAACTGTACATATGCCGTTTCTGGAATCTCTTTTTCAGAGCATCCCTTTATGATAATTGGTCTGTTTTTGTATTCTTTGACAGACAAATCAGAAATAACATCTTGAAATATTACTGTTTCTAATTCTGATAAACTTCCAACAATAATTTTTTTGGCAAATGTCGCTAAATTCGTAGTAATCAACAAATACGCCCAAGAAGGGATAATAGCATCAGACGAACAAGTAAGTGCAACATAATTATCTTGATATTGACTCCAATTATGTTCTTTTACAGACACTCTAAAATCTTTTTCTTTTAAAATTAACTCTTCAAAAAGCCAATCTTTTATATCAATAACAACGCGCCTCCCTTGAGGGTAATAATTTTCAAGGTCAATAGTAATTAATTTACTGTTTGCTACTTTGTTTATAATTTCTTTCAAAAATATCCTTTTATGTCATGTTGAGCACGGTCGAAACATTTTTAATCAATGAGATTTTTATTTTGTTCAGAATGACAATTTTTAAGCTACAAAAATCCTAATTCTAGTTTTGCTTCTTCGCTCATCATATCTTGCGTCCAAGTTGGATCAAAAGTAATTTCAACTTCTGCACCACGAACCTCTTCTAATGTTTTTACCTTTTCTTCAACTTCCATTGGCAATGTTTCTGCAACAGGACAATTTGGAGAAGTCAAAGTCATTAAAATTTTTACATCATTCTCGTCACTTATCATCACATCATATATCAATCCTAATTCATAAATATCAACTGGAATTTCTGGATCAAAAATTGTTTTGATTTTTTCTATAATTTTATCGCCTAATTCTCGTACGTTATCTTCTGTCATTTTCTTAATTTTAATGTAAAACTATGCCAATTTTGATTGATATGCCAACGCATATAATTTTATTTGTTTAATCATCGATACCAATCCATTTGCACGAGTTGGAGATAAATGCTCTTTCAATCCAATTTCGTTAATAAATTCTGTATCAGCACTTAGTATATCTTTTGGTTCTTGGTTTGTAAAGACTCGTAACACTAAAGCAACAATTCCTTTAGTTAAAATAGCATCACTATCAGCCGTAAAAAGAAGTTTTCCGCCTTCATAATCAGCATGAATCCACACTTTTGATTGACATCCTTTTATCAAATTTTCTTCCAATTTATGAGTATCAGTAATTAAAGGCAATGTTTTCCCTAATTCTATGATATATTCATAGCGTTCCATCCAATCATCAAACATCCAAAACTCATCAATAATTTCTTCTTGTATTTCTTTGATAGTCATTTTTAAAACTTATTTTTGCAAAGATAAGAAGAAGTTTGAATACTAATGATGTTATTAAGAACTTTTCTAAATAATAAGGAATGGGTAAATTATTAGCAGTTGGTACAGTGGCTTTTGATGCTATTGAAACACCTTTTGGTAAAACAGATAAAATTTTAGGCGGTTCAGGAACTTTTATTGGTTTAGCAGCATCTCAATTTGGTGTAGAAACAGGCGTTGTTTCTGTAATTGGTGGAGATTTCCCACAATCATATTTAGATATGATGAATTCTAAAGGTATCGATACTTCTGGCATTGAAATCATCAAAGAAGGAAAAACTTTCTTTTGGAGTGGTAAATATCATAACGATATGAACTCTCGCGACACCTTGGTAACAGAATTGAATGTATTAGAGAATTTTCAACCAGTTGTTCCAGAAAAATTTAAAGATGCTCCGATTGTAATGTTAGGTAATTTACATCCTTTAACACAAATGTCGGTTTTAGATCAAATGAATGAAACACCAAAATTAGTAGTTTTAGACACTATGAATTTTTGGATGGATATCGCTTTAGATGATTTGCATATTGTTTTAAAACGTGTAGATGTAATTACGATTAATGATGAAGAGGCGCGTCAGTTAAGCGGAGAATATTCGTTGGTAAATGCGGCGAAGAAGATTCACGAAATGGGACCTAAAAGTGTAGTAATAAAAAAGGGAGAACACGGAGCCTTACTGTTTAATGAAGGAAAAATGTTTTATGCTCCAGCATTACCATTGGCAGAAGTTTTTGATCCAACAGGTGCAGGAGATACATTTGCAGGAGGTTTCTGCGGATTTTTAGCCAAAACTGAAGATGTGTCGTTTGAAAATATGAAAAACGCTATTATATATGGTTCTAATTTAGCATCGTTTTGTGTTGAAAAATTTGGGACACTACGGATGGAAGAATTAACTGTAGATGAAGTCAAAAATCGCTTACATGCTTTTAAAGAATTAACACAATTTGATATAGAATTATCTTAATATATAAATCCGCAGTAAAATGTGGATTTTTTTATGTAACATTGTCATTCTTGCAAAGGCTAGAATCTCAAAAAAACAATATAACCAAATGAGTGATGCTATAAAACACGAATGTGGAATTGCCCTTTTAAGACTTCTAAAACCGTTAGATTATTACAAGAAAAAATACGGTTCATCATTTTATGGTATCAATAAAATGTACCTTTTGATGGAAAAGCAGCACAATCGTGGACAAGATGGTGCTGGTTTTGCAAGTATCAAATTTGATATGAATCCTGGACAACGCTATATAAGTCGAGTTCGCTCAAACCAACAACAACCAATTCAAGATATTTTTGCGCAAATCAATGAACGATTGAATAGTGTTCTTGAAAAAAAGCCACAGAAAAAAAACGATGTACAATGGCAAAAAGAAAATATGCCATACTTAGGCGAATTATATTTAGGTCACGTTCGCTATGGAACATTTGGGAAGAATAGCCTCGAAAGCGTACACCCTTTTTTACGTCAAAATAACTGGAAACATAAGAATTTAATTGTTGCAGGTAACTTTAATTTGACCAATTCTAATCAAATTATGCAGGAGTTGATTGAGTTAGGTCAGCATCCGAAAGAGAATACAGATACTGTTACTGTTATGGAAAAAATTGGACATTTTTTGGATTCTGAAACAGAAAAAATTTACAAAAAATGCAAAAAAAAAGGAATCAATAAAATTGATGCCTCTGCAATAATTTCAGAAAAATTAAAAGTAGATAAAGTATTAAAACGAGCTTCAAAAAATTGGGATGGAGGCTATGCAATGGCAGGATTAATAGGTCATGGAGATGCTTTTGTATTACGTGATCCTGCCGGAATAAGACCTGCATTTTACTATAAAGATGATGAGATTGTAGTTGTTGCTTCGGAGCGCCCTGTAATTCAAACTGTTTTTAATGTTGATATAGATAAGGTGCAAGAATTAGAACGTGGTCATGCATTGATTGTCAAAAAAAATGGTGATACGAGCGTAAAACCTGTTTTAGAACAGTTACCAAAAAAGGCCTGTTCTTTTGAACGAATTTATTTCTCTCGGGGAAGTGATGCGGATATATATCAAGAGCGAAAGAATCTTGGAAAAAATGTTTTCCCTCAAATTCTAAAATCAATAGGTGATGACATTAAAAATGCGGTGTTTTCTTTTATTCCTAATACTGCTGAAACTTCATTTTTTGGAATGTTTGAGGCTGCCGAAGATTTTTTAAATCAACAAAAAACAAAGATATTATTAGATGGAAATCACGGTTTATCTGCCGAAAAAGTGACAGAAATATTATCGGTAAGAGCGAGAATGGAAAAAATCGCTGTAAAAGATGTGAAACTACGTACTTTTATTGCCGATGATAATTCACGGGATGATTTGGTAGCACACGTATATGATGTTACGTATGGTGTCGTAAAACCAACCGACAATCTTGTTATTATTGATGATAGCATTGTAAGAGGAACAACTTTAAAAAAGAGTATTATCAAAATTTTAGATAGATTAAACCCTAAAAAGATTATTGTTGTTTCATCTGCTCCACAAATTCGATATCCTGATTGTTATGGAATTGATATGGCAAAAATTGGAGATTTTATTGTTTTTAGAGCAGCTATAGAATTACTAAAAGAAAAGAATAAAGGTCAAATTATTGATGCTGTTTATCAAAAATGTAAAACTCAAAAAGATTTGGAAGACGGTGAAATTCAAAATTTTGTAAAAGAAATTTACGCTCCGTTTTCCGATGTCCAGATTTCTAATAAGATTGCTCAGATGCTCAAAACTGAAAATATCAAAAGCGATATTGAAGTGATATATCAAACGGTTGATAATCTTCACAAAGCCTGTCCAAATCATCTTGGAGATTGGTATTTTACGGGAGATTATCCAACTGCAGGAGGAAATAGAGTTGTAAATGCAGCCTTTATTAATTTTTATGAAGGCGTAAGCGGAAGAGCTTATTAAACAGCAAGTAACCAACAAAAAATCCAAAGAAAATTTCTTCGGAGAGTTTAGTCTTTGCGAAGGAGTTTACGATTGTGGTAATCTCACCCACTAAGATTAAGGTTTCCTCTAATTTATTGAAATAATAAACACAATATGACTATCAGATTACTTGCATAAATCGATAAAACCCCGTACCTTTCTGTTACTAAAATAGTTATAAACCTGAGTTCGATCTAAGAATTAGAAAAAAAGTGTTAATTGCGATGTATTTTGTGACTTTTTCAAAATATTAGTGTCATAATCAGTGGTTAGTATAGGAATTCTTCTTGATTAATGCCCTCAATAATTAGCAAGAAGAACCCTCTTTTTTAAGAGGGAAATTAAGCGTCTGTTTTGTCAGACGCTTTTTTTATAAAATAACATCTAATACCATTTTAATTTTAAAATAGTCCTAATAAATTGTTTCTTTTTCACTTATTTTTTGTTAAAAAATAGAACTGTAGCTATGCTATGCTTCAATTTCTCTACGCACGATTTCAAATTTAAATGGTATAATTTTGATTTTACCGCCTTTGCGAGCGAGCATAGCAAACGTGGCAATCTCATCATTACTAGCACAACACCCTTACCGTCTTTGCGAGCGAACGCAGTGAGTGTGGCAATCTCACTATTTTTCATATTTTAAATATGCTTCTAATTTTTCTGGCCCTTCAAGAATTGTTCTAATTATTTGAACTGTTCCATCATCATTAGAAACAGTATGCCATTTAATTAATACAATTTTGGAATTTTCAATTTCAATTCCAGTTATTGCTCGCGGATGTACACAGCTACCATCATTAAAGTAAGGCAACTCGTTTGGTTTAGGGAAACGAGGACGGTGCGTATGACCTGCAATTACCATTTGATTATTATTATTAAGAATCCATTTTTTTGTTCTACGTTCTACTTTAATCAATTCTTTATAATTTTTTGCAGGACTCGTAGGGTCATTTACTCCAAAGGACTTTTGTAGAGGTTGCCAAAAAAAACGGACTAAAAATCTGCTTAATTTCCATAATACGTAATTAAAAAAGTCTGCTTGATGACCATGAATTAATAAAATATTTTTTTTCATACCATCAACTTCAAGAATAATACTTTCTTGAAACTCTAGATCTTTTAAAAGTTCAGTTTTTTTGCCAGTAACAACATTAAAATATGAGCCAAGAAATTTTTCAACTATTTTTGGTTTTCTATAAACCATATCATGATTGCCATATAACATATATAATCGTTTAGTATCATGATATTTTTTCAACAATTCATAAATGTCTTTATAAGATTCAAAAATAGCTACAAAATGCCGATTTTCCCAAAGTTCATCTCCATCACCTAATTCAAAATAGGTAAACCCTTTTTCATAATAGTCTCTAAGAGCATGGTAGAAAATCAATTTATTATGAGAAAAATCATCAGCATAACTATTATCTCCTCGATGGCAATCACTAAAAAAAATTAACTTAGAATCCTTGTTTATTTTTATGCGTTTTGCCTTTTTATAAGCGTTTGTGATAATATGTTGCACCATAAAATGTGTGTATTTAAAAAAACAAAGATAATCTTTCTGTTCAAAAAAAATATTTCTTTTAAGAGCCTAATTAAATACAGTGACTTATTTTCCGTTTTTAAGATTGAATCTTGCTATCTAAAAAATGCTAAATCATACTAAAAAATAGAGTTATTAACAGTATTTTGTTAGAAAAGGAAGATTTATATGAATTTCTGCGTAACGTCAGTTATTATGTATATTAAATAATCTGTAAAATAAAAACGAAGAAATTAAACTCTTTTAGATAAGAGATGATAAGAAATCTTCTTCATTACAATTTTTTATTTAAATCAAATATTAAACATTTCACTTACTAATAGAACAAAGAAGTTATTAAGTGTTGAGTTCAATAGATTAACTGTAGAGATGAATGGATTTTTAATGTTTCTAATGAAAATTCTTTCACTATCTTTGAAAAAAACAATTTTATGTCTCGCCTTCTAACAACATTTATTTTATCACTCCTATTTTTATCAAGTTGTAAGAGTCAAACCAATACAGAAATGATACAACACAGATACACCAACGATTTAATCAACGAAACAAGTCCATATTTACTACAACACGCTCACAATCCTGTAGATTGGAAACCTTGGAATCAAGAAACACTTGACCTTGCTAAAAAAGAGAACAAACTCATTATTATTTCTGTTGGCTATTCGGCATGTCATTGGTGTCATGTAATGGAACATGAGAGCTTTGAAAATGATTCGGTTGCCAAAGTGATGAACGACAATTTCATAAGTATAAAAGTAGATAGAGAAGAGCGTCCAGATGTTGACCAAGTATATATGAATGCTGTTCAGTTGATGACAGGTCGTGGAGGTTGGCCTTTAAATTGTATCACACTTCCTGATGGTCGTCCTGTTTATGGAGGAACTTATTTTCCAAAAGACAATTGGATAAAACTATTAAATCAATTATCAGATTTATATAAAAATGATCCTGAAAAAGCAGAAGAATACGCAACAAATTTAACGGAAGGTGTTAAAAATTCTGAACTTATTCCTTTTAATTCTGATGAAGCTATTTTTTCAAAAAATGATATTGATGAAGCCATAAACGCATGGAAGACTCGTATGGATTTCAAATTTGGAGGAAATGATCATGCTCCAAAATTTCCGATGCCAAATAATTATCATTTCTTATTGAGATATGGAGTTCAAGCAGAGAATCAAGAGATTTTAGACTATACAAATACCTCTTTAACTCAAATGGCTTTTGGTGGAATGTATGATCAAATTGGAGGTGGATTTTCACGTTATTCGGTAGATAAAAAGTGGCACGTTCCTCATTTTGAGAAAATGCTATACGATAATGGTCAATTGATAAGTTTATATGCTGATGCTTATTTAGTAACCAAAAACGAACTTTATAAAGAAATTGTTGTCGAAACATTAGCATTTACAGAACGAGAATTGATGAACGAGAATGGTGCTTTTTATTCTTCTTTAGATGCCGATAGTTTGGATGCGTATGGTCATCTCGAAGAAGGTGCTTTTTATGTATGGACAAAAGAAGAATTACAACAAATTTTAGATGATGATTATAAATTGTTTAAAGATTATTACAATGTCAATTCGTATGGTCATTGGGAAAAAGAAAACTATGTTTTAATCAGAAATAAAACAGACGAAGTATTTGCTGAAAAGCACAACCTATCACTTTCTGAAGTTAAAAATAAAGTTAATAATTGGAAAAAAACACTTCTCAAAGAACGCTCTAAAAAAGAACGCCCAAGATTGGATGATAAAACATTAACTTCTTGGAATGCCTTGATGCTAAAAGGATATATTGATGCGTATCGTGTTTTTGAAGACGAACATTATTTAGATATTGCTATAAAAAATGCTCGCTTTTTGATAACTAATCAACTTCGAAATGATGGTGGATTAAATCATAATTATAAAGAAAATAGAAGTACAATAAACGGTTACCTTGAAGATTACTCAACTGTGATTGATGCATTTATTGCGCTATATGAAGTAACGCTAGACGAGAAATGGCTGCAAACTTCAAAACGCTTAGCTGATTATTCTTTTGATCATTTTTATGATAATAAGAGTCATTTATTTTTCTTCACTTCTGATGAAGATACAGGATTAATTGCTCGGAAAATGGAAATTCACGACAATGTAATTCCTGCTTCAAACTCTATAATGGCAAGAAATTTAATGAAGTTAGGTCATTACTATTCTAATACGCATTATGCCAAAATAAGTACCGAAATGCTAAATAATGTCAAGACTGATATTATCAAATATCCAACAAGTTATTCAAATTGGCTACAATTGATGAGTAACAATGTTAGCGACTATTACGAAGTTGCCATTTCAGGAAAAGAAGCTCTCAAAAAATTAAAAGAATTTAATCAATATTATATTCCTAATAAATTGATTGCAGGAGCAACAAAAGATAGTAAATTACCGCTTATGGAAGGACGCTACAATGAAGACGAGACTTTTATCTATATTTGTGTAGATGGTGCGTGTCAATTACCTCAAACGAAAGTAATTGAATCTTTGAAACAAATAAAAATGAATTTTTAACCTCTCGACAGAGCTCGAGGAGATAGCAACTATAATTTTTGTTTGGTCGAACCTTTCGACTGTCGCTCAAGACAGGCTTTAGTCGAGACCTTAATATCAAGCTATTATGAACACTTTACAAATTTCTATTATTGCATTTGTAGCATTACTACATATCTATTTTTTAATCTTAGAAATGTTTTTATGGACCAAACCAAAAGGCATCAAAACGTTTGGATTGAAAAGCAAAGAGTTTGCAGAAGAAACACAAGTTTTGGCTGCAAATCAAGGATTATACAACGGTTTTCTTGCAGCGGGATTAATTTGGGCAATCCTTTCTAAAAATACAGCAATTGCCATTTTCTTTTTGGCATGTGTAGCAATTGCAGGAATTTACGGAGCCTATTCTACCAAAAAAATTAAATTATTTTATATTCAATCCATTCCTGCTCTTATTGGATTAGGATTGTTACTTTTTTAAAATTAGAGAATAATTTTTGACAGAACAGGGATAATTTTATACGTTTTAAAGTATGATGAATGTGTTGATTTTTGTAAAAACACTCTTGAATTAAAAGTTCCTTTCTTTACTGATATATGAACTTGTTTTGAATTTGGAAATTCTTATTTAATGGTTGAAGTAGATGATGAAAAGAAAAAAACAGAACATTAAATTTTTTGAAATAAAAATGTAAGGATTAACTCTAAAAAAGACTATTAAAACTAATAACTGCCCTTCGCAGGAATGACAAAATAAAAAAACAATCTAAGTCACATGAAAAGAATCGTATTATCAATCACAATGTTTTTAATTATATTAACAACTAGTTTTGCGCAAATTCCTGAAAATGCTGAAGAAATTTCTCCACTCAAAGTTGGTGAAAAAATTCCATCCGTAGCACTTACTTCAACGGAAGGCATACAAATAAACACTTTAGATATCATCAAAGAAAAACCTTCTATTGTTATTTTCTATCGTGGAGGTTGGTGCCCGTTTTGCAACAAGCACCTTGAAGCAATTGGTCAATCAAAAAAGGAAATTTTGAGTTTTGGCTATCAGCTAATTGCTATAAGTCCAGATGCTCCAAAGAAATTGACAAATACGATTGATAAAAATGATTTGAGTTATAGTCTATATTCTGATAGTGATGGGAAATTGATGACCGAAATGGGAATTGCTTTTCAGGCACCAAAAAGATATGGAGGAGTGTTATCAAAATATTCGGACAATAAAAATTTAGGGGTATTACCAGTTCCTTCGCTATTTATTTTAGATACTGATGGAACTATTTTATACGAATTTATAAATCCTAATTATAAAAGAAGAATGACAGTAGAAGTGCTCCTTGAAACTTTAAAAGGATTAAAATAAACTAAATCCGCTTTGCAGTCGTCACAAAATCTTTGAGATAAAAAGGCTCAAAATAAGCAACATCTTCAAAGTCTTTCTGCTGAAATTTGTCAAATGATAATTGTACCATTTCATTTGCTGATGGCAATTTATCATCAATAAAAAAAGCATTTTGATGATTAATGATTTCTTTGGTTTTAGCAACGCCATCGCCAATAAAATATACATCCTTATTTTCAAGGTATGCTACAAAAGAATTTTCGTCTAATACTTGTGCTTGTATTTCTCTAACTTGCGAATTATCAACATTAAAAATAGCGCTATACACTTCCATTCTACGTGCATCGAGCATCGGAATTACAAGCCCTTTTTCTTTATTTACTTGTAGTGCTAAGGCTTGCAACGTACTCGTAGAAATCAATGGAACATCCAAAGCATAGCACAATCCTTTAACTGTAGATACGCCAATTCTAAGTCCTGTAAAAGATCCTGGCCCTCTGCTCACAGCAACTGCATCAACATTTTTTAGTGATTTATTAGCTTGCTTTAAAACATCTTGAATAAATACGTGTAAGTTCTCTGCATGCGAATAGTTACCATCATTTACTTCTTTTAAAGCGATGACTTTTCCGTTATCAGCAAGTGAAACGGAGCAGTTTTTAGTGGCTGTTTCTATGTTTAGTATTAATGACATTGAAACGCAAAGGTATTGATTTGTATAAAAATAAACATCCCAATATTTTAAAATATTAAGATGTTTGAAAATTAGCTATTAACTAAAATAATTATTGAACTTTCCCTATAGGTTTTCCTAAATAAAAGTCTAATACTTTTGTTTTAAACACAAAATCATATTTCGCGTTGATTAATGAAGACTCTGCGTTTAACAACCTAATTTTTCCTTGTTCTAAATCAAATGCATTCATAGCGCCAATATTATAACGCTCTTGTGAATTACCAAATGATAATTGTTGTGCCGTTAAAGAAGTTTTTGCGGCTTCATAAGTTCTAAAAGCAGCCTTTGCTGCTGTAAAAGCTCTTTGTATTGTTGTTTCTAAGTTTAATTTTGCTTGTTCTAAATCTAACTTAGAATTTTCTTCTCTAATTTTTGATTTTGCAACTGCAGTTTTATTTTGAAATCTTGAAAAAATTGGAATATTCGCATTCAATGAAAAATTATGCCCTTTATTATCATTCAATTGATTGAAAAATGAAGAACTACTATTTAAATTTGAGAAAAATATATTTGTTCCAAAGCCATAACTCAAAGAAACTGTTGGCATAAATCCGCTTTTTGAAATTTCTGTACTTAATTGTGCACTTTCTATATATTTTTCTGCTTTTTTAATTTCACTTCTATTATTATAAGCATAATCTAAAATTGGTGTAACATCATTATACAATAATGCTTTGGAAGGAATATTAACATCTATAACTTCTACATCAAATCCTATGAATGGTACTTGCAAAAATTGAGATAATGCTAATTTAGCAAGATCTAGATTGTTTTCTGCGACAGTTATCTTTTGCATATCATTGCTCAATGTAGCCTCTACATCGTTAATATTTGCTTTTGGTTGAACTCCTGCATCTACCAACTCTTTTACTTGATTTAATTGCTTGATTGTAAAATCATATTGCTTTTGTGCTGTTGCTAAATTTTCTTTGTTAAACAATATATTTAAGTATGCATTGACAACATTTAATGAAATGTCATCTTTTATTATAGCAAGATCTAGCTCGCTTGTTTCTAAACCAAGTTTTGATTGCTTATGTATATTCTTATTTCTAAAACCATTAAAAATAGTTTGTGATGCTCCTATATTTATCCCTGTAGAATGGCTTGTTCTATCAGCAAAAGTTCCTGAAAATAATTCAACATTACCAAGACTTAGCCCTTGAGAAACACCTGCATTTATTCCAGGTAAAAATGCTCCTTTAGCAGCTTTTATATCTTGTTCGTTTATCAATAAGGTGTTTTTGATTTGTTTTACAGAAATATTATTTTCAATTGCGTGATTTACGCATTCTTGAAGTGTCCATTTTTTAGTTTGAGCTGTTACTGAAATACTAACAACAAGTGCCAAAACCATAAGAATTCTTGTTCTCATAAGTATTTTTGTCGATTTTATATTGATAAGACAAGTAAAACTACAATATGTTACAATGTTGAAGTCTTATAAAAATGTTAATTCTTATTTTTGGTCTTATAACGATAGATAAAGTAGAAAAGTCCGCCAATTAAAAGGTATGGAAAGGCCATTAAATAAACAATCCCATTATTCAATCCTTGAGCCAGTTCAGCATCACCACTTTCTATAACTGCCTTACACATTGCGCATTGCGCATATGTGTTTAAACAAAAGGCAAAGGTTAAAAGACAAAAGGCTACTATTTTTTTCATAATTAATAGATTCTTATTGAATATAATAAGGTGAAATCATTATATAAACTACAACTCCAGTAATTGCAACATACAACCATAACGGAAATGTAATTTTTGCGATTTTTTTATGTGCAGAAAACTTTCCTAATTTGGCTCTCATATAAGTAATCAAAACAAATGGTATCACTGCAATTGATAGTAATATATGACTTATCAGAATAAAGAAATAGATTCCTTTTGAGGCTCCTTCATATGATGTTGAATCTGATGTCATGTGATGTAGCACATACAATATCAAAAATAATATAGATAATAGCATTGCTATTTTAATCAATTTTTCGTGTAGTATTCTATTCCCTTTTTTAATGGCTATCATCGCAAAAATTAAAACTATAGCTGTAATTGCATTGGTAGTTGCATAAATTGGCGGTAAAAAAACAGGTAATTTTATATCTATTTTTATAAGAAATAATCCTGCAATTGCCAACGGCAACACAATCGATAAAATAGTTATAATGCTATTGTATTTTTTTTCTTCGGATGTTTTCATTATCAACTTAAATATATTATTGAGGTCTGGTCTCGACTTAAGCCTGTCTTGAGCGAGAATCGAAAGGCTCGACCAGACAAAACTCTTTTGTTGTCTCCCCTCGAACGTAGTCGAGAAGTTTTTACTCTTTTAAAAGCAATTTAATGTCTTGTTTCAATTCATTAATTTGATCTCCAAATTCGTTTTCTTTCAGTGCTCTGTAATATAGTATTGGATTTCCATCTTTGTCATATCTCGAACGGATATTTCCTTCTTTGTCCACCAACGCAAAGAGCCCTGAATGCTCAAATCCTCCAACTTCTTTTCCTGCAGTTCCTGCATATAACTTGAAACCTTTATTTGCCAATGCAAATACTTCTTCTTTTGATTTTCCTGAGAGCAAGTGCCAATTTGGACTTGAAATTTTGTATTCTTCTGCATACTCTTTTAAAATAGCCGAAGTATCGTATGTTGGATTTATAGAAATAGATGCTATTCCGAAATTAGGATTGCCGAAAAATTCGTTTTGAATAGTCACCATTTTTTCATTCATCATCGGACAAATAGTTGGGCAGGTAGTAAAGAAAAATTCAACAACATGTACTTTCCCTTTATAGGTTTCGTTGGTAATTATTTTTCCTTTTTGATTTATAAATTCAAATGCTGGAACTTTGCCAAATGTTTCTAAATCTGGTTTTGAAAAATGTTTTACCACTTTCGGGACCGTATAAATTCCAAAGAGTAAAATAATAAATGATATTCCTATATATGATTTGTCTTTCATCAGTCTATCTTTCTTTTAATCGTTCTATTCCTCCTTTTTTACGCTTTTCTTTTTCCCTTTTCTTTTTAAGATGATAATAAATTACTTCTATATCTTTTCGCATTTTATTACGCAAATCGGCAACAGAAGTCATATTATAACCGTATAATTTACCATCTTTAGTATCTTCATCATCTGTCCGCCCTCTCAATCTTAATTGCTTATCAACAATAAAAGTATAATCGGAAGCATATTGATTATTCAAGATATAAGGAGTATCAAAACTATTAAATATTGTTACCAATTCTTCTTTTGATACAAATACAAATTTCCACTGATTTACATCTGTATAGGCTCCTAATCGTTTTTTTAAGGCTGCTATTTCTGCTTCCATTCCGATTGGTGATACGACAACAGTTTGAAAATATAATGCCTTATAAAATCGCTTATAGATTACTTCGTTTAGATTAGAAATAGCCATTTTTGATGCTGATAAATCATTACCTAAAAAACAGACAATTGAATAATGGTTTTCAAAACCTTCTTCTATTTCGATATTCTCAACATGCTCAGTTAAAACAGGTAACGTAGTTGAATTCCATGTACCAAAAGCAAGGAATATATAAAAAAGTAATGGTCCTATAAAAAGGCTAAAAAGCACTAAAAATTTCTTCTTTTTCATGTGTATCAATCAAAAAAAAGGTGGAAGAATCCACCTTAATTTTTTATTTTATCTCCTAATAATCCCATTTTACATAAGGCACTAACACTTCGTGTAAATAACTTCCTTCTATCAATACTAATATCATCAAATAGCAAATCAAAAATACTGCTGTCCAAACGACAGATCTTCTCAACCATTTTTTCTCTTCTTTCATGTGCATAAAATACCATGTGATTCCGTATGCTTTTACCAAAGTTAAGATAAGGAAAATCCAATTTAAAGGGCTTGTTCCTAAAAAACTGGATAAGTGTAATGATGCTGGTTTTATAATACCAAAAGCAACCTCAACTATTGTTACTAAAGAAAGGAATGCAAATACTTTTAGTATTAATGCAGTATGTGATGCGTGTGTGTCGTGTGCCATCTTTTTTTTATTTTGATTATACTAAGTAGAAGAATGTGAATACAAATACCCAAACTAAATCGACAAAGTGCCAATAGAGTCCTACTTTTTCTACCATTTCATAACTTTTTCTCTTTTCGTATGTTCCAATAATTACGTTAAAGAATATAATGATATTAAATATAATTCCAGAAAATACGTGAAAACCGTGGAAACCTGTAATAAAGAAAAAGAAATCTGCAAATAATGTTTCACCGTATTCATTTGCTTTTAAGTTTGCACCTTTTATAACTGCTTTTCCTTCAGCTAAATAATTTAAAGACACTTCTCTTGATAGTATTTCTTTACTTTTAGTTGCTACATCAATTTTTTCTGTTCTTATACTTAATTCTGGATGTTTTTTATAAGCTTCTGTAACTTCAGCCATTGTATAAACTGGTAATGCTGATTCTGCAGTATACCATAATCCATTTTTCCTAACGTGTTGCTGTCTTATACTTTCATGTGATGTTACAAAACTTTCTAAGGTTACTTGATGTCCTGTTTCGTCAACAAATTGAAGAATTTTACCGTCATTCATTTGAACTGCTCCATAAGAACCATTGATAAATGTTTTCCATTCCCACGCTTGTGAACCAACAAATATTGCTCCTCCAACGATTGTCCAGAACATATACCAAGCCACTTTATTTTTCTTCATTTGATGTCCTGCATCTACTGCCAATACCATTGTTACTGATGATGCAATAAGCACAAAAGTCATAAATGCTACATATAGCATTGGAAAGTTTCCATGAACAAATGGTATGTGTGTAAACACTTCGTCAGCAATTGGCCATGTTCCAATAAACTTAAAACGCATTAAACCATATGCAATAATAAATCCTGAAAATGTCAATGCATCAGACACGATGAAAAACCACATCATTATCTTTCCATAACTAGCTTTTAATGGTTTTCCTTCTGATTTATCGTCATCCCAAGAGTGATGTTCTTTAGTAGCAATAGTTGCTTCCATAAAAAAATATTAATTTTTAGTTTTTTAACATGCCAAATTTACAAAATATTATCATCTAATAAAATAGAAAAATAAAAAGAGTAAAATCCACAATATATCTACAAAATGCCAGAAAATTGCACCTAACTCTAAGCCGAGTATTTCCGTAGCATTGTATCGTTTTTTAAAATGATTATAAATAACAACAAGTAGCACAATAAATCCTGCGGCAACATGTAATAAATGCGCAAAGGATGTTACAATCATCAATGAAGAGGATACAACACTGCCTTTTCCAACAAAATAAAGTCCTGCATCTTTTAATTGATAGAATCCTTGAACTTGATAAAAAACAAATCCAATTCCAAGAGCCAACGTAAGTAATAAAAACAGCGTTGTAAGTTGTCTATTGTCTTTACTTATATATGACTTTGCTAAATAAAATGTAATACTGCTCAAAAATAGTAAAGCTGTACTTATATACAATGCTGATGGTAATTCAAACGAAACCCAATCTTCTCGATTGCTACTTATGATGTATGCGCTTGTCAAACCAATAAACATCATAGTCATGCTCACCATAGAAATCCACAACATAGGTTTTGCAGATTTTTGTTTTGCGATTTTATATTCTTGTTCTAAAGTTTGATTTTCCATTAATGTAAAAATTTATCTACTACGTAGATTATTTGTATTAGTGTAATATAAAGGACACCCGAAAGCATTAATTGTCTTGCTATTTTATCTGTTTGGTATTTGTAAAGTTTTATTGTATAATACAACATCAATGCGCCTAATAAAAAGATAAGTACCGCTGTAAATGGATAAATCCAAAAATCTCCTGTTTGTTTTAAAACCGGAATAAGAGATACAATTATCATTACTATAGTGTATAAAATTATCTGTTTTATTGCACCTTTGTCTTTCTTTCCCATTGGCAACATATTAAATCCTGCCTTTTTATATTCATCAAACTGTAACCAGCCAATTGCCCAAAAATGTGGAAACTGCCAAAAAAATTGAATCATAAATAAAATTCCAGCTTCTATTCCAAACTGATTTGTTGCTGCAACCCAACCTAACATAAAAGGTATCGCTCCTGGAATAGCACCCACAAAAACCGTCAATGGTGTTACCGCCTTTAAAGGTGTATAGGCACTTGTATATAAAAATATAGAAATTGCACCAAACAATGCTGTCTTTGGATTGATATAATACAACATTCCTATACCGAGTATTGTAAAAGTAACTGCGATAAACATTGCCATATTCACAGACATTCTTCCTGTTGGAAGTGGTCTAGTCATAGTACGTTTCATCAATGCGTCTGTATCTTTTTCTATAATTTGATTAAACGCATTTGATGCACCAACCATAAAACAGCCTCCAAATGTAAGTATTGCTAATATGGTATAATCAATAGTATCAACTGCTAATAGATATCCTGCAACGGAAGAAAACACAACACTTAATGACAACCCAACTTTGGTAAGTTGTTTAAAATCATCTATTATAGTATATGCTTTTACTTTGTCTACTGATGCTTCCAAATTGAAAAATTTTGCTTTTAAAAACGGTGCAAAGATATTTTATTCTTGTATAATAACCATCTTAATTAGTCGGTTTATCACATAAAAAATAATTTTACTAAAAAAGTTTTGGAATTTATAGAATTGTTTTAAATTTGCCGTCCATTTAACCATCAAATGGTGTTCATTTATAAAGACTGCGAAAGTAGCTCAGGGGTAGAGCATCACCTTGCCAAGGTGGAGGTCGCGGGTTCAAATCCCGTCTTTCGCTCTATAACTCTCAATAATATACCAATTGCAACGTAATTTTTTTTACTTGCAAAATGCTCAAGTGGTGGAATTGGTAGACACGCCGGACTTAAAATCCTGTGCTCTTTGGGGCGTGCGGGTTCAAGTCCCGCCTTGAGTACTAAAAACTCTTTTAATTATCTGATTTTGAGAGTTTTTTTGGTTTTTAGGGCTACTAAAAGGGCTACCTCTCTATTTTACTATTGCATTTTTTTAGCCTCAATACTCAAAGTAGCATGTGGAACTAATTTTAAACGTTCTTTTTGAATCAATTTTCCTGTAACTCTACAGATACCGTACGTTCCGTTTTCAATTCTTGATAAGGCATTGTTCAAATCACGAATAAATTTTTCTTGACGTATTGCCAATTGTACATTTGCTTCTTTGCTCATTGTTTCAGAACCTTCTTCAAATGCTTTAAACGTTGGCGAAGTGTCTTCTGTTCCGTTATTGCTGTCGTTTCTAAAAGAGTCGTTGAGCAAGTCTAAATCTTCTTGTGCGTGTGCGATTTTAGCCAAAATAATTTCTTTAAATTCTGCTAAATCTTTATCTGAATATTTATATGAAGTGTTTCCCATAATTTCTAATTTTTCTCAATTAATATTTTTGTTTCTATAGCGTCAAACGCAATTTCTATACCATTTTTAAGAGCATCTACAAATACTAACTTGTTGGTCAATGTTTCGTTCTTAATATATGACTCATTTGATAGAATGGCTTGTTCTAAAATTGTATTTTTTTCAATAGTTAATTTGATTTTATCAATCACATCAAAACCCGAATCTTTACGAAGATTTTGCACTCTATTTATAAGTTCACGAGCATTTCCCTCTTCACGTAATTCATCAGTAATTGTAATATCTAAAGCGACTGTTAATCCACCTTGATTAGCGACGAGCCAACCTTCAATATCTTGCGTTGATATATCAACTTCATCAATATACAATTTTACAAAATTATTATTAATTTTTAGCTCGATTTCTCCTTCTTTTTCAATTTTGTTAATAGCTTCTTGATTGAACTTTTGAATGGCTGTTCCAACCAACCTCATATCTTTCCCAAATTTTGGGCCCAAAACTTTAAAATTAGGCTTTATATTTTTCACAAGGATATCTGAAGCGTCATCTAACAATTCTATCTCTTTAACATTTACTTCAGAAATAATCAAGTCTTGAATTGCCAATATATCTTCTCTATCTTGTTTGTCAAGCACAGGAATCATCACTCTTTGTAATGGTTGACGCACTTTAATCATTTCCTTTTTTCGCAATGATAATACCATTGAAGCTATTTTTTGTGCTTTTTGCATTTTACGCTCCAAATCAGCGTCAATCAATGAAGTATTAGCCTTTGGAAAGGCTGACAAATGTACTGATTCTATCCCTTTTCCTGATACTGACGTTAAATCTTTATATAGATTATCCATAAAGAATGGTGCAATTGGCGAGGCTAACTTTGCAACTGTCAACATACACGTATATAATGTTTGATATGCTGATATTTTATCTTGCTGATAATCTCCTTTCCAAAAACGTCTTCTGCTTAATCTCACAAACCAGTTGCTCAAATTCTCGATAACAAAATTTTGAATTTCACGTGCTACTTTAGTAGGTTCAAAATCATCAAAACTTTCTTCAACATATTGTATCAAGGTATTTAATTCTGATAAAATCCAACGATCAATTTCTGGTCTATCTTGTATTGCTATATCATCTTCAGTATACGCAAACTCATCAATATTGGCATACAAAGAAAAGAAAGAATAGGTATTGTATAACGTTCCAAAAAACTTACGTCTAACTTCGTCAATTCCATCAATATCAAATTTTAGATTATCCCAAGGATTGGCATTTGAAATCATATACCAACGTGTTGCATCTGCACCGTATTTATCCATCGTCTCAAAAGGATCGACTCCATTTCCAAGACGTTTAGACATTTTCTTACCAAACTTGTCTAAAACAAGTCCGTTAGAAACAACGTTTTTATAAGCCACTGAATCGAAAACAAGCGTTCCGATTGCGTGTTGCGTATAAAACCATCCACGAGTTTGATCTACACCTTCTGCAATAAAATCGGCTGGAAAAGCCTTTTTATCATCTATTAACTCTTTGTTTTCAAACGGATAATGCCATTGTGCATAAGGCATTGAACCTGAATCGAACCAAACATCAATCAAATCTGTTTCACGATTCATTGGTTTTCCAGAGGGAGAAACCAACACAATCTGATCGACAATATTTTTATGCAAGTCAATTTTGTCGTAGTTCTCATTACTCATGTTTCCAACTTCAAAATCAGCATAGATGTCTTTCTCTAAAACTCCTGCTTTTATTGCAAGTAGCATTTCAGATTTTAACTCTTCAACAGAGCCAATAATTATTTCTTCTGTTCCATCTTCTGTTCTCCAAATTGGTAATGGAATTCCCCAATAACGCGAACGAGAAAGGTTCCAATCATTTGCGTTTTTTAACCAATTCCCAAAACGTCCTTCTCCTGTAGATTTTGGTTTCCAATTGATTTGTGTATTCAAATCATACATTCTATCACGCTTCTCGGTAACTTTGATAAACCAAGAATCTAATGGATAGTATAAAATAGGTTTATCTGTTCGCCAACAATGCGGATAACTGTGCTTGTATTTTTCAACATGAAATGCCTTGTTTTCTTCTTTTAATTTAATGGCTAATTCTATATCTACTGATTTTTCTGGTGCTTCGCCATCAGTATAGTATTCGTTTTTAACATATTTTTCCGAAAATTCGCCCATGCGATCAATAAATCTACCTTGTAAATCTACCAAAGGAACTGGAGTTTCGTTTTCGTCCAACACCAACATTGGTGGAACTTCAGGAGTTGCTTGTTTTGCAACCAACGCATCATCCGCACCAAAAGTTGGCGCTGTATGTACGATTCCTGTACCATCTTCGGTCGTTACAAAATCTCCTGAAATAACTCTAAAAGCATTTTCTGGGTTTTGGTATGGAAGTGTATATGGTAATAATTGCTCGTATTTTATTCCAACAAGGGCTGCGCCTTTACATTCATCAGTAATAAAAAATGGAATCTTTTTATCTCCTCCTTTATAGTTTGACAATTCTGAAACTTTAGCAATTTGATTGTATCTCTTACCAAATTGTTTTCCAACCAAAAGCTTTGCTAAAATTAAATTTACTGGTTTAAAAGTGTATTGATTAAATGTCTTAATTAAAACATAGTCTATCTTTTTACCAACAGTTAGTGCGGTATTTGAAGGAAGTGTCCAAGGAGTTGTTGTCCATGCTAAAAAGTACACATCGCCATCAACATCTTTAAATGAATTATTTATAGTTTCTTTTTTTGCAAGAAACTGTGCTACAACTGTTGTATCAGTTACGTCTTGATATGCTCCAGGCTGATTGATTTCGTGTGAACTTAATCCTGTTCCTGCTTTTGGAGAATATGGTTGAATTGTATAGCCTTTATAAAGTAAATCTTTATTGTATAGCTGTTTTAAAAGCCACCAAACCGTTTCCATGTATTTAGAATGATAAGTAACATAAGGGTCTTTCATATCAACCCAATGTCCCATCTGTTTGGTAAGGTTTTCCCAAATATCGGTATAACGCATTACGGCTTTTCTACACGCATTATTATATTCTTCTACTGATATTTTTTTACCAATATCTTCTTTGGTGATTCCAAGTTCTTTTTCAACACCTAATTCTATCGGAAGACCATGAGTGTCCCAGCCTGCTTTACGCTTCACCTGATAGCCTTGTAAGGTCTTATATCGGCAAAAAATATCTTTAATTGCACGACCCATAACGTGATGAATTCCTGGCAATCCATTTGCTGAAGGTGGTCCTTCAAAAAACACAAATGGTTTGTTTCCTTCTCGTGTAGTTATACTTTTTTCAAATATTGAATTTTCTTCCCAAAAATCAAGCGTTTCTTTTGCTACTTTCGGAAGGTTTAATCCTTTATATTCTTTGAATTTTTTACTCATCACTTGCCTTCTAATCAATTAGTTTGCGAAATTACATATTTTACTCTTTATTCCTTAATTTTTAGAACGAAAAAAAACGTCTATTAAAAATAGACGCTTTTAATATTTTTTAGACACTTCTTTTTTATCTGTTTAATACTTCAGGGTTTTTTATTACAAACTCTGTTCTTCTATTAAATTGATGTTCATATTCTGCACATCTTACATGCCTGTTGCACAAGATACAATTAATTTCACAAAAAAAATGATAATAAGGTTTTAAATTATTTTGTTAATCCATTGATATTAAGTATCTTTATACATGCAAGGAAAGAAAATATACCAAGAAAAGTTGTTTGCTAATTTTCAGTTAAGCGACCGAGTTCCCAAGAACAATTTTTATCGAAGATTACATAAAGTTTTAGATTTAGACTTTTTGTATAAACTCACAAGGCCATTTTATGGAGAGAGTGGACAGGAGAGTATTAATCCTATAGTTTTCTTTAAACTTTGTTTAGTAGGATATTTAGAAAACATCATAAGTGATCGCAAATTAATCTCTCATTGTGCAATGCGGTTAGATATTTTGTATTTTATAGGTTATGATATTGATGAGCCATTACCTTGGCATTCTACCATAAGTCGTACCCGACAATTATATACAGAAGCAGTATTTGAAGAATTTTTTACCAAAGTATTACAAATGTGTATAAACAAAGGGATGGTTTCTAGTCATACCCAAGCCATAGATTCTGCACCTATAAAAGCCAATGCTTCTATGGATACATTGGAACTAAAAGTACCTGCCGATGAAATAGAAGATTATTTACTCAAGGTTCGTCATATTAGCGATGTAGATAAACCCAAGAATACACGTAAAGCAAAAGAGAATAAGGCAAGTAAGGAGCAACAAACTGTTACTGCAAAGCCAAGTGAATTACAAGATAAAGAACAAGATTGTTATATATGTCCACAAGGAAAAACAATACCGTTTAAAAAAGTGTTTAGAGATTATAAAACAGGTACAAAAAAGAAAGAATATAGATGTTCATCATTAGTTTGTAAAGCCTGTCCAATAAAGCAACAATGTTTGGGTAAAACGGCACAAGAAAAGAAGTTTACTGTAACCTATTATCGAGAAGAATATGAACGCAATAACAAAAGAGTAAACTCCAAACAAGGACGTTATATGAAATACAAACGCAGTAGTACTGTTGAGCCTGTTTTTGGGACCCTCACTCAATTTATGGGACTCCGTAAAATAAATACGATTGGAATAAACCAAGCCAACAAGGTCATGCATATGGCTGCAATTGCTTATAATATCAAGAAATACTTAAAATTCACTAGCAAAACTGTACAAACGAATAAGCAAAGACTTGCTTTTTACTTATATCAAATAAAAGAGGTGATAGTACTTCAAATAAGCAACTTTAAACCAGTTAAAAATTTAGAATTTGTATGAATTTTAAAATAGGGTTTCTCTAAAAAAATCGCTTAGGTCAACTTTTTTGGATTGATTTTATATTCTTGTGCAACGATTACCATTGTTGTGGTGCGTTTTTATTTTTTTATAGCCAACTAATTCTATTTTATTAAACCATACACCTAATTCCTTATTGGTGCAATAATCGAGGTTAGAAATTAATGATTCACAATTGATTAAATGTTCTTTTAATTCTGAATTCGAAAGAGGACATTTTACACCTTTTAAATAGTATTTTTTGTTTTTAGTTGGAAATATTGGGTATATTTTACAGTCAATTGGTTTATAACCATTATCACAGTTTTCTCTATTAGAGGCCTTACATATTACTTTATGGCTATTTTGTTCTAAGTTTTCAATTATTGTTAAATGTGAATATATTTCATTATTTTTTATCATATGATTTAACTCATTAGGAAACAAGACAATGTAATTGTTTTGATTAAAATCGCAACAATGATAGTTGCACCCATTTTTCGGACAAGATTTAATTTTACCATCATCCATAAATTAAAATTCTTTAAGTCTTTCAATTATTGCTTTCTCAACGTCTTTATTTTTCTTAATCTTATTAGTCTTGTCTCTTTTTATTACAATAATTCTTTGATGTGCAAAATCAAAAGGTATACTTCCTGACATTTCTTCTCTGATTGGAATCCATCTAACAGGCTCAGGACTTAATTTTTCACTTGTCATTGCGTGAAACATACCTGCCTCAAAAACTACATTTGGATTATCTCTGTAACTTCCATCTTCATATTTCTGTGAAAAGTATATTATACCATATTTACTTTTAGTTATATCGTCTATTAATTGCTTGTCAATCGAACCACTCTTATTAATTTTATCCCAAAATATAAATTCATATTGATTTGTGAATTCTTTGCTGATTTTGCTGATTAATTTTATTACATCATTTTCGCAGTTCATAGGGAAAGCCACAAACACAGTAGGTTTATCAAGAATTGAAACTCTTGTTCTTGTTAGTCTTTTTAGTTCTTCCAGTGTTTTTTTAGTGTTTATTGTCTGCTGTTTTCGAACATTATAACTATGAGTAATTATAGCAACACTTTTAGCGAGATTTTTAAATATTCCCTTATTCACATCACTGCATATATAGTTATTTTTAAATTCTAAATTAATCACTCCAAAAGGCGAGTTTTCACCATCAAAACTTAGTGGTAAAATTACAGAGGTTTTGTAATTATTGTTGCCATAAACCCAATATTTAGGTAAATTGTTAGATTGGGAATTTGATTTTGGCCAAAAGTCAACACATTCTGTACTTTCATTTAGGATATCCCCTTTTTTATCGTTAATCCATAACTTTAGATTTTTGGCGAAAGCAAATGTTGTTTGACCTTTGTATTTTCCATCACTTGTTTTTATTGGATTAGTAATACCGTTTTCATTACTCCAGACTGTAGTGAGGTCTGAAAAAGCATTAGTGTCTCTATTGAATGTATTAATTTGTATTTCATAAAAACTTGCACCTAAAATGTTAATACATATGTTTTTAAGAATTTCTTGAATATCATCTTTCATATAATCATTGACAATATCAACAGATAGTGCAAACCTTTTAAATGCGTCTAATGCTTCCATATTTATAGGTGTGATGTTTTAACTTGATTTTTCGCAGAACTTGTTCCGATTTCGTACAATAAATCTTTATTTTCTGAATGAGACATTTCCCTTAAAGATTCTAATTGTTTGTTGTCTAAATTGAAACCTAAACTATTTAACTCATTTTCTTCTAACATTACATCATAGCGTATATAATGTAATGCAGGTTTGTCAGTTATTAAATCATTTTTTAAATCTAATATTTCGGAATCTATTTTTCTTGGAGTAGGAGAGTTTGAAAGATATTGTAGCATTGTTTGATTTAAATAATTTGCATCTTCCATAAATAATTCAGGAATCATTTTTGCCCAACCTAAAAGTCCTTTTTTCGCAACTTTGTCAGGGTTATATCTTTTAGTATAAGTACCAGTTCCAATAGATGTAATAGATAATTTGTCATCCCCTAATTCCCATTTATATGGAAATTCACTTAACGTAGCCACCAAAAATAATAGTAGAGCAGGATTATTTGCTAAACTTACACCACCATCAATGAATGCTCCAATTTCTCCAAAACCAACATCTATTTTTTGCGGTATAAAATAACTTGGAGCGGCAGCACTTGCTCTAATGATTTTTTTCAAGAGCATTCCTTTGTTGTGTTCAAAAAACTTCCCTTCTGGATTATTTATTATTGGCCAAGTGCTTAATGTATCTGCTCTTTTGGTTACAATACATAAACCAGTTTTAATTTCATTACTACCAATTGTAATGTTACCAAAAACTTCATCAAGTGCTTTTTCTAAAGGTCTAAAATCAAATTCTGCTTTATACCTTTTAAAAGGGTTTAATATCCAACTTCTTTTTTTTCCAAAAATTTTATCTCCAATATCTAAATATAGTTTTGTAATATCTGTTGCGGACATTCCAATAGATAAACCTCCTGCAATAATTGCACCTGTACTTGTGCCACCGATTAAATCATAATAATCACACAACTTTAAGTTTGGATTATTTTCCTTAATTCTGATTTCTTTTTCTATTTTTTCTAAAAAACCTAAAGTTAAAGCACCTCTAATTCCTCCGCCATCAAGAGATAATATTCGTTTAATTTTTGTCATATATATACTTTTTTAAGGTTTAACTTTTGTGTTACCTGAAATGTCACTATCTCTTTTATCAAATGCTTTATCAATATAAAACTCTGCATTATTTGTAAAATCTGCCCATTTAACTAAAACACAATACCTATCTTCTTCTGACCAAGAGCATTTTCCTTCTTTTGGAATATAATAGTTATGGCTAAATTCTTTTATGACAGTTGTATCATTTATACCAACATAGTTATGATTTCCTCCACAAGTTGGACAATTATAAGAACCAGCATATATTGTATCATACATTGAAGGAAGAACAATACCTAATATTCCACTTTTTGTGTTATCAACTCCATTATATAAAGACGCTTGTAATTCCCTTTTGATAAATGCTTGTTCGTATTCACCTAAGTTTTCATTACTATTTGTGCCTATCAAAAAAAGTGTAACAGTCGAATCTGAAAGATAGTCTTCTCTGATTTTCTTCATTATATAATCTTCATCATCTGAATTGATAGCCTCATTAAGAGATTTGTCAATCATATCAATATCTAAATCGTCTTGAATCGTTTTTTTATATTCAAAATCTTCAGTTTTAAAAGAAATAAAGCATTTATGTCCCATATTGTCATTTTTTTTTAAATGCACCACAACATATGGATAAGTGCAGTAATTTTTCTGAAGGAAAAATTATTGTCATTTATCTGATGTTGTGTTTAGTCTTTCTATTTTGCTTTTCTTATTATTTTCAAATATAAGCAAAATAGAAAGACGTAGTCCAAAAAATGAAGCAATAGTATCAAAGGAATTAACTATAAATTTGTTTGTAAATAAGATAGGTCATTATATTTGTATAATTAATGTCTTATTTGCAAAATTATAGAAAATTTAAATCGATTATTTTATTTTTTGCTTTAAAACTTGATTTTCTCAAAAAAAATCAGTTTCTTTACTTAAGTTTTATAACATTCACAATGTTTGAAAGAGCAATCTTTCACAGTGTAACTGTCAAACTTAATGTAGAATTTGTTTCTAAAAATTCTAAAGCAAAAAATAAAATTTTCCTGCTATAATTAAAATTTGTAGTTGGTTTCAAACTTCATTTTTGGATTAAATCACAACGTATGTATAACCCTATTGTGGTTATATCTTATATGTCTGCAAGTTACTATTTTTTAATAATTTGTACAAAGGACTGCTAATATTTTTATTATTAATTTGAATGGTTTTAGTGTAGAGTTCAGTTGTTTTAGGCAAATTATGCCCTAGCATATTTTGTAAATGCCTTAAATTTAGAATTCATATAAATTTTAAAATAGGTTTTCTCTAAAAATCGCTTAGGTCAACTTTTTTGGACTGATTTTATATTCTTGTGCAACGATTACCAGTGTTACCTGCTGGCATTTTCTTTTTCCGTTCTGTTTTTAGCGTTGGCAAGACACTCTTTTGTAATTTTTGGTTTGTGCTGTTGGCTGTAGCGAATTGCAAATGTGTATGACTTATGCGTTGGCTTTTATAATGATTTAGAATATGGCAAAGATTTAATGTATTTTTTCATTAAACTAAAATTTGGTTTTCCATTTTTTTCTGGTAGTTTTATTGATATTGTTTTCATTCTTGTTTGACTTGCTTTCCGGCCATAATTATAACGATATTTTTCTAAATTCATAATTGTTACGAAAAACATTGCAACATAATTATTCATTTTAAATTTAGGTATTAATTTTTCTACGTGGTCACTTGCTGAAAATTTTAAAGGTTGAAATGAACAATAACCTAAAACGGCACTATCAACTGTTAATACATTTCCATCTTCAGTATGAACATCATAAAAATTATCAACTCCATTATTTGTTGCTTGAGTTGTTACATTTGGAAACATTCCGCTTCCAATTTCTTCAAGTTCTTGTTTTGGCGTAGTTTTACTTCCCGTAATTGTGAATAAGTCTAATAAAGGAAAGAGTTTCCAATTATCAATATCAAGTTTTAGTTTCTTATCAAGAACAGGTTTTTGTTTTAAGTTTAGTTCTAAATCAGTTTTAAAGTTAGAAAGTTTTTTAATTATCTGATTAGGAACATTTTTAGGAATTAGCAAATCCTTCATTGTTTTATTTGCTTGTCTTCCATAACTATATTTGTATTTATTACTTGAAATACACTTTGCATAAAATAGCATTTCTACAACTGACAATTCTTTTTTTGGAATTAGGACATACAAATCTCTACCACTATAATATGGTTTGGGTTGGTAAAAAGTAGATAAAACAGAACCACCACCAGCAACCGAAAGTGTATGCTTTGGGTTTGGTTCAACATCAATCATTTCATATACGTATGCAGAAACTCCATTATTTTTTTCAGTTCTTGAAACAAAAGGAATAGCATTTTCTGTTGTAGATGTGCACTGTTCAATATGGACTAATTCTAAATTAACACCATAAATAACATCAAATAAATCAGATATTTTAACTAATCTATGCATTCGGTTATTTCTAAAATCCTATAATCATTCTTGGGTAAACTACCACAATGCCAAGCATTAACTCCATCTTTATTTCTTACAAAATAGATGTATTTATTATCCATTGTAACTTTTAATTGACAAGATATTCTAATGCCTTTATACATTTTAGCTAAATAGTATTTTTTTTTATTCATAATCTTTAAGGTTTATTTTGTTACTAAACAAAAAAGTAACATAATCTAAAATAGTATCTGTAAAATCTTCATCTGTAAGATTTGAATAATTAGTTTTCATATATGCTTCTGCTACCCATTCATCATCTGCTGAAACAACTTTATTTACACTAAAACCTGCTTCTTGTTTTCTATTTATATAATTAGAAATCCATTTTTCTTTTACTTCATCCCATTTTCCAAAAGCATCATACCTTCCTTGAATTTTTCTTTTAACGAACCCATCATCTTTATAATAACCAAAATATGTTTCTTTACTTTTTGGATGTGGTTTATGTGCTTTAAAAATCATTATACAAGAAACAACACCAACTTTAGAATTAAAAAATAATTCATCAGGCATTGACAAAACTGCATCAAGAGTATGCTTTTTTAATAGTTGCTTTTTAAATTCGTAAACCTTCCCTTTTGTTGCTAAAGCACTTTGCATTGGTACAATTGCAATACAAGTACCGCCATCTACCAAACAGTCTAAATTATTTAAAATAAACTCAAATTCGTCTGTATCAGTTTTCTTATTTGATTTGTAAGGTGGATTTAAAAAACCAACAGTTGGTTTTCTTACTTTTACTTCTTTTATAATATTTGGTTCAAAACAACTACCATTCATTATGTTAGTTTTACCATCTTGATGAATGTACATATTGGAAACTGCTAAAGCAAAAATATGAGATTGATATTCAGTTCCGATTAGGTGTTTTGCTTTTATTTCTTGTTCTTGTGCTTTGTCTCCTTTAGCATCTTCAATCATTTTTTTCATTGCTGAAATTAGAAATCCACCTGTTCCAGTACAGTTATCATAAGCAATGGAATTTTTATTAACTTCTGCTAATTCTGCAAATAATTCGGTTATATGAGGTGGTGTTAAAACAATTCCCAAACCTTTATCACTGTTTGCATATCTTAAGAACTCAATATACAATTGACCTAAAACATCAAAATATTCGTGTGTTTTGATGAATTGATTAATATTTTCATCTATTTCATCTATCAATTCTTTTAAAACCTTATCTTTTCTTGATAAAGAAGTGTCTGTTTTTATAAAACTAAATTGAACATTTAGATTATTTAATTTATCTCCTGAAATGTTAGCACTTTCTAATTCATTTGAAACCGTTTGTACTAATGAGTTTGCTAAATTTTTAGGTGTTTTATGTGATGCGTATGAGTTTTTAAACGCAGGATTTTCGAGGGCAATTAGCACACAACTTAATAATAAACTACGTTGACTTTCTAAAATTTTGTGAGTATGTAAATTTTCATTTAATTTTTTAGTGAAATCAAGAAGTGTTTTATAATCTTGTCTGAATTTTTCAGGACTTTTTAAATAACCATTTAAATAATCTTCTGCTGAAAGTAATTTATCATCAAATATTTCAGTTGCTTTACGTTCTCCTTTTAGATGAAGAAAATGAGAAATTTTTAAATTACTTTTAGTTTCACCACTTACAGCAATTGCAAGAACATCAAAACTTTTAGATAAGTAGGAAGAGTAGAGCAAAACACCATCTACTGCATAGTCTGAATATTTATCTTTTGTTTTGCTTTCGTGTTTTGTAACATCTGCTTTACATTCAATAACTATTAATAAATCTGGATTTGTTTTGTAAGTAATTAAAAACTCTGGATAACCTCTTCCGCTACCTTTTTTTGATGCAGATTTTAATAGTTTATCAATTTTAGCATTATCAGATTTTTGCTCTTCTATTTCAATACTTGAAAGGAATTTGTTAAAATGATTTCTAACAATGATTTCTGTTTTTCTTTCGTTTGCCATTTTTTAAAGTTTTAATTTGGCTTGTTTACTATTTTTATCTTGGATGTATTTTACAGTATCTTCTGCTACCATAAATACTTTGTCAGAACAATTGTTTTTATATGCTTCTCTTGCGAATTTATCAGCATAGAAAAGGTCTTTAATTACCTGAAAATCAATGTTGAATATTTTAGAAAGTTTTTCGAGCTTTGAAACGCTAAATCTTTGAGAGCCATTTTCCATTCTACTAATTGCACTCGAATTATTGCCTATTTTAGCACCAAATTCTGTCTGTGTCCATTCTCTTTTTTCTCTTTCTTTTTTTATAAAGTGTCCAAAACTTGCCATATTTTAGGTTTTACATTTTTTTGGTTTGACCTATTTTTAGCAAATGTAAATATATTTTGCGGATTTCGGGTCAAGTTGGTGGGGAATTTTACTTTTTTATTTTTTTGCGTTGAAGTTGAGCATTGGAAAAAAAATAAATGTGTAAAATATGCGGTTGTCTCTTTCTCTCTTAAAATGGCTTTGCAACTATCCTCTTCTGGAAAATTCTTGTATCTTCATGCTTATAACTGTTTTAGTAATAGAAAGGTACCGGATTTTATCGATTTGTGCAAGTAATCCGATAGTCATAAAAGACTTTACAGAAATGTAAAGTCTTTTCTTTTAAGTTGCTCCTCCTCTAGGGCTCGAACCTAGGACCCTCTGATTAACAGTCAGATGCTCTAACCAACTGAGCTAAGGAGGAATTTCCGATTTTAATTTCGGTGTGCAAATATAAATGTTTTTATACTCTTGCCAAATAAAAAGATAAAAAAAAATGCAGAATAAATACATCCAAAAAAATAGAGTTGTTTTAGTAAAAATCGTATTTTTGTTTCTGTTATATTAAAATGTTTTAGGATTAAATAAAATATGGATAAATTTTCATTTTTAAATGCTGCTCACACTGGTTTTATAGCCGATTTATACGATCAATATTTAGTAAATCCAGATGCTGTTGAGCCAAGTTGGAGGAGTTTTTTTCAAGGGTATGATTTAGCCAATGAGAATTATAGCATTACCGATGATGAAATTTCTGTTGAAGTTCCGGAATATGTCCATAAAGAATTTCAAATATTAGAACTAATAAATGGTTATAGAACTCGAGGTCATTTGTTTACCAAAACAAATCCTGTTCGTGATAGAAGGTCTTATACTCCAACTCTTGATATTAAAAATTTCGGTCTGTCTAAAGATGATTTAGAATCTGTTTTTAGTGCAGGATCAATTCTTGGTTTAGGAAATACTTCTCTTAAAAACATCATTCATCACCTTGAAGAAATTTACTGTGACTCTATTGGTGTAGAATATATGTATATTCGAAACCCTGAAGTTATAAAATGGTGGCAAGACAAACTAAATGTAAATGACAATCATTTAACATATACTATTGAAGAAAAAAAATACCTTCTTTCTAAACTAAACCAAGCTGTAACGTTTGAAAGTTTTTTACAAGTAAAATATGTTGGTCAAAAACGATTTTCATTAGAAGGAGGAGAATCTCTAATTCCAGCAATTAGTATTGCGCTTTTTAATGCTGTAGAAAAATATGATGTAAAAGAATGTGTTTTAGGAATGGCACATCGTGGTCGTTTAAGTACATTGATAAATGTTTTTAGAAAACCATTACATGAACTATTCAGCGAGTTTGAAGGAAAAGATTTTGAAGATCAAAATATTGATGGAGATGTAAAATATCATCTTGGTTTAAC
Source organism: Urechidicola sp. (assembly GCA_965248525.1). GTDB lineage: Bacteria > Bacteroidota > Bacteroidia > Flavobacteriales > Flavobacteriaceae > Urechidicola. Next base: position 269,243 of record CBDFJO010000003.1, read on the forward strand.
TTTAGATAAAACCTATCAAAATGGAAAGTCTCTCAAGATGAATTTGGTTCCAAACCCTTCTCATCTTGAAACTGTAGCACCAGTTGCGCAAGGAATCACTCGTGCAAAAATTGATAAAGATTATAATGGTGATAATTCAAAAATATTACCAATAGTTGTTCATGGAGATGCAGCAATTGCTGGTCAAGGACTTGTTTATGAGGTAACTCAAATGAGCCAATTAAATGGTTATAAAACTGGTGGAACAATCCATATTATAGTAAATAATCAAATTGGATTTACGACAAATTATCTCGATGCCCGCTCAAGCACATACTGTACCGATGTAGCTAAAGTAACATTATCTCCTGTTCTACATATTAATTCTGATGATGCCGAAGCCGTAGTTCATGCTGTGAAAATAGCATTAGACTATAGGATGAAATTTAAAAAAGATGTTTATATCGATTTGTTAGGGTACCGTAAATATGGGCATAATGAAGGTGATGAACCTCGATTTACACAACCAAAATTATATAAATCAATTGCGAAACACAGCAATCCATTAAAAATATATTCAGATAAATTAATTGCTGAAGGCTCTATTGATGAAGCGTATTCTAAAAAAATAGTGTCTGATTTTAAAGAAGTTTTAGAAGAAGAATTTACTAAATCAAAAGAATCCACATCTTCCAAAGTTCGTACGTTTATGCAAGAACGTTGGACTGACTTTAACCGTCAGCGATTAGAAGGAATGTTAAAATCTACTGATAGTTCTTATGCTGTTGAGAAATTAAAAATTATTGCAAAAATTGTTTCTACAGTTCCTGATGGAGTAAAATTTGTTAGAAAAGCAGAACGAATTCTAAAAGGGCGAGAAAAAATGGTTTTTGAAACGGATTCTTTAGATTGGGGAATGGCAGAAACACTCGCCTATGGAAGTTTGCTTGAAGAAGGATATAATGTTCGTATTTCTGGACAAGATGTAGAACGTGGAACTTTCAGTCATAGACACGCAATTTTACGTGATGAAATATCAGAAGAACGTATCAATTTATTAAATACCAATCCTAAAAACAACGGAAAAATGCAAATCTACAACTCCTTGTTATCTGAATATGGCGTTTTAGGTTTTGATTATGGATATGCAATGGCAAGCCCAAATACATTAACAATTTGGGAAGCACAATTTGGTGATTTCTCTAATGGTGCTCAAATTATTTTTGACCAATATCTTTCTGCAGCAGAAGATAAGTGGAAAATGCAAAACGGAATCGTTATTTTATTACCTCACGGTTATGAAAGCCAAGGTTCTGAACATTCATCTGCACGTATGGAACGTTATTTACAGTTATGTGCCAACGATAATATGATTGTTGCTGATTGTACAACGCCTGCAAATTTCTTTCACTTGTTGCGCCGTCAAATGAAACGTGATTTTAGAAAACCACTAATCGTTTTTACACCTAAAAGTTTGTTGCGTCATCCAAAAGCAATTTCATCTATTAATGAATTGGCCAATGGAACATTCCAAGAAGTGATAGATGACACCGTCAATACTAGAAGTATAAAAAAACTGGTGTTCTGTACAGGAAAGTTCTATTATGATTTATTGGCAGAAAGAGAAGTGTTAAAAAAGAATGATGTTGCATTGATAAGAATTGAGCAATTATTCCCGTTACACTTAGAAAAAATTAAAAAAGTAATAGATAGATATCCAAATGTTGAGAAATATGTTTGGGCACAAGAAGAACCTAAAAATATGGGTGCTTGGAGTCATGTGTTACAACGATTAGATTTAGTAAAGTTAGAAATCACATCAAGACCTTATGCATCAGTTCCTGCTCCAGGATCAAGCGCACGAGATAAGAGAAGACAAAGAAGAGTTATTGATAATGTATTTGACACTATCACAGATAAAAAATAAAAATTAGTACGATGATTTTAGAAATGAAAGTTCCTTCTCCAGGAGAATCAATTACAGAAGTAGAAATAGCAGAATGGTTGGTTGAAGATGGAGATTATGTAGAAAAGGATCAAGCAATTGCAGAAGTAGATTCTGACAAAGCAACTTTAGAATTACCCGCAGAAGAAAGTGGAATTATCACATTGAAAGCCGAAGAAGGTGATGCTGTTGCAGTTGGTGCTGTAGTGTGTTTAATTGATATGGATGCTAAAAAACCTGAAGGTTCTACTGAGGCAAAAAGTAAAAATAAAAAACCAGAAGTAGAAACTAAAACTCTTGACTCAAAACCTTTAGCTCAAAAAACTTATGCAACAGGTTCTGCATCTCCTGCGGCCAAAAAAATATTGGCAGAAAAAGGAATGGATGTCAAAGGTATTTCTGGAACAGGAAAAGATGGTAGAGTAACCAAAAAGGATGCTATTAAAGCAGTCCCTTCTATGGGAACTTTACCTAAAGGTGGTGAAAGAGGAAGTGAGCGTAAGAAATTATCAATGTTGCGTAGAAAAGTTGCACAAAGATTGGTGATGGTAAAAAACGAAACTGCGATGTTGACTACGTTTAACGAAGTGAATATGCAGCCGATTTTTGACTTGAGAAAAGAGTTTAAAGAAGACTTTAAGATAAAATACGGCGTAAGCTTAGGATTTATGAGTTTCTTTACGCTAGCTATTGTTAGAGCATTAAAAATGTATCCTGATGTAAACTCTATGATTGATGGAGATTTCAAAATCTCTCACGACTTTCAAGATATTTCGATTGCCGTTTCTGGACCAAAAGGATTGATGGTTCCTGTGATTAGAAATGCAGAAAACTTATCATTTAGAGGCGTAGAAAGCGAAGTAAAACGTTTAGCGATTCGTGCTCGTGATGGTCAAATTACGATTGATGAAATGACAGGAGGAACATTTACAATAACCAATGGAGGGATTTTTGGGTCGATGTTATCTACACCAATTATTAATCCTCCACAAAGTGCAATCTTAGGAATGCATAATATAGTGCAAAGACCAATGGTAGTGAATGGCGAAGTAGTAATTCAGCCAATAATGTATGTTGCATTGTCTTATGACCACAGAATTATTGACGGACGAGAATCTGTTGGATTCTTAGTCGCTGTTAAAGAAGCATTAGAAAATCCTATTGAAATTTTGATGAATAATAATCCTAAGAAAGCGTTGGAAATGTAATGTTATTTTAAGCAAAACAAAAAATCTATAAAAACCCAAAACAATTATTTTGGGTTTTTTAATGCTTAAACACCAATTTCTTTAAATACAATCGTTTCTTTTTATAATCAATAATTGCCTTGCCTTTTTCCAATATATCTGCGCCAATAATTCCTTCAACAGTTTTTGCGCCATGATTTTTTAAAGCAGTATTTACATGTGACAAGTCAAATAACACTAAATTCAAATTATGGTATTTCCAACCACTAATTTCAAGAATGTTTTTGGTAGATTGTTGTGTTTCCATATCTACGGCTCCTGCTCCTGCAGCTTTTATTTTAGAGTCTGTTGCTTCTAACTTAAAATGCTCAATCATATCCAATCCAACACAAGAATTTGATGCGCCAGTATCCAAAATAAAGCGTCCTTTTACACCATTTATCTTGGCTTTTACCTCAAAGTGATTTCGTAGTTAGGTCTTTTTTAATTTTATTTTGACATATCCTTTTTTACTTAGGATCCTTTTTAGGCTTATCATTTATCTAATGGTATTGAGGTCTCGACTGCGCTCGCCCAGACAAGTAATTATTTATGTATTAATTCGAGTAATCTCCTCGAGCGCAGTCGAGAGGTTAATAAATTTGATTTTATATATAGATAATAGAATAGAACCTATTATTTTTGTCAAAAATACGTCATTACCAGTAAAACGAAGTAATCTCAAGATAGAAAAGAGATTGCTCACAATAAATCAATACTTGTATTTTGCAATGACAAATCCCTAGAATTGATGATCACCGACATTACATACACACTTATATGTGCTTCACAATTTGACAAAGACAAGATGCCGATTTATGATGCAACGTGCTTTTGATGCAATTGAATATTCAAACGATTTTTTGTTCCTGAAGGCAATCGACGCTTCTTATACTGATGCGATGCTCGATTTAGAGAAAAACTATCCTAAAGAATGTGATTGATTTGCATGATGGGTTTACATCCAACATCAGTTAAAAGGAACTTTAATGTGGATACCCAAGAATATGGCACACGTTAAAGAAATGCTCGACAAAAACGTGATTTTTTGTGCCATTGGCAGAAGAGTTCGGAATTGATCTATATTGGGATAAATCTTTTTTGAAACAACAGCAAGAAGCATTTAAAACACAGATTCGTTGGGCAAAAGAAAAAAACTTACCGATTGCCATACATTGTCGTGGATGCTTTTGATGAAATATCTTGGAAGTTTTAGAATCTGAAAAAGCATGATAACACATATTCGGAATCTGTTCATTGCTTCACAGGAATCTATTGAACAAGCGAAAGAAAGCTAATTGTTCATACAATATTGAAACTCGGACAGGTTTTAGGAGATTGTTGTATTTGACTTTTAAAATTATAGGTAAAATTGATAAATATTTTAAGTGAAAAATCACACAATTGAGTTAATATGTTTCTTAGAAACGGACTATCCATATCTCGCTACACATACACCATTTATCGAGTTCACAATTTGAAATGAAGATAGAGCTGAAATGATGCAACGTGCTTTTGATGCAGGAATTTCACGATTTTTTATTCCAGCAATCGACGCTTCTTATACTGATGCGATGCTCGATTTAGAGAAAAACTATCCTAAAAATGTGTTTTTGATGATGGGTTTACATCCAACATCAGTTAAACTGCAAAAATGTGGAAGAAGAATTAACACACGTTAAAGAAATGCTCGACAAACGTGATTTTTGTGCCATTGGTGAAATCGGAATTGATCTATATTGGGATAAATATTTTTTTGAAACAACAGCAAGAAGCATTTAAAACACAGATTCGTTGGGCAAAAGAAAAAAACTTACCGATTGTCATACATTGTCGTGATGCTTTTGATGAAATATTTGAAGTTTTAGAATCTGAAAAAGACGATAAACTCTTCGGAATCTTTCACTGTTTCACAGGAACTATTGAACAAGCAAAACAAGCCATTTCATACAATATGAAACTCGGAATTGGAGGTGTTGTAACTTTTAAAAATGGTAAAATCGACAAATTTTTAGGTGAAATTCCGATTGAAAACATCGTTTTAGAAACTGATTCACCTTATCTCGCGCCAACACCATATAGAGGGAAAAGAAATGAAAGTAGTTATATTACCAATGTGATTGATAAATTGGTTGGTATTTACGGATTAACTTTTGAGGAAGTCGCAGATATAACAACACAAAATTCAAAAGATATTTTTGGAATCTAACCAAACAACATACTACAAAACACCCATAGGAACTGCAAAAATTGTAGGTGACAACAACGGAATTGATAATCTATTTCTGTTTTAGATGATGAGGTGGAGACTTATGCAGCTATTCCTGTGTGTTTGCAAGATTGTGTCTCTCAATTAGATGAATATTTTAGTGGTTCTCGTAAGAAATTCAATCTAAAATTAAATTCACGAAATAAAACAAGTTTTACTATAGATAATCTTGAAAGTAAACTGAAGTTGCATCAACTGCAGTTTGCACATAAATTTGGAGATTTTTGGCTGTTTGATTTTAAAACAAGTACAGGAACCAATAAAAATAGTTCTCAAAATTTTGTTAGTAGAAACTATAATTTGGAAAACAATTCTATTAATCCAAAAAGTATCCTATATCTATAGTCAAAAGAGTGCTTTAGATATTTTTTATGAGTATAAAACAAAAGACAATACGATTATAAATTTAGAGAGTTTGACTTCGCAAAAAATGGGTGCTTCTTATAAAACATCCAACCAAAAAGGAACTTCAATAAGTACTGAATTTAACTTTTTTATAAATGACTATATCGGAAATCAAAATTCTCCTGTTGCATATCAAATGTTAGAAGGTTTACAACCTGGAAATAATTTTATTTGGAGGTTATTATGGCAACAGAAGTTGACAACGTATTTGGACTTGAACATCAATTATTTAGGTAGAAAAAGTGAAACTTCTAAAACTGTTCATACAGGAACAGTTCAATTAAGAGCACATTTTTAGGTGTAGTTTTTACGTCTTTCTACGCAACTATACTACATCTTCATTAACCAAGATCTCATAGAAACTTCTTGTTCAATAATGTCTTTCAATTCTGATATTTTAACACGTTTTTGTTCCATCGTATCTCTATGACGTATCGTTACAGAGTCGTCACTCAATGTATCATGATCTACTGTAATACAAAATGGCGTTCCGTTGGCGTCTTGTCTTCTATAACGTCTTCCTACAGCATCTTTCTCATCATACGTTACACTGAAGTCCCATTTTAAATCTTCAACTATTTTACGTGCTATTTCTGGTAATCCATCCTTTTTAACCAATGGTAAAACGGTTGCTTTAGTTGGTGCTAAAACTGCTGGTAATTTTAAGACTGTTCTTGTAGTTCCGTTTTCGAGGTGTTCTTCTTGCAGTGAATTTGAAAATACAGCTAAAAACATTCTGTCTAATCCTATAGATGTTTCTAAAACATAAGGAACATAAGATTTATTTTCTTCGTGATCGAAAAACTGTAGTTTTTTCCCAGAATGTTCTTCGTGTGCTTTTAAGTCAAAATCGGTGCGAGAATGTATTCCTTCGAGTTCTTTAAATCCGAAAGGAAATCTGAATTCGATATCAGTTGCGGCATCTGCATAATGTGCCAATTTTTCATGGTCGTGAAAACGATAATTATCTTCTCCCAATCCAAGTGATAAATGCCACTTCATTCGCACTTCTTTCCAATGTTTATACCAATCTGATTGTGTTCCTGGTTTTATAAAAAATTGCATTTCCATTTGCTCAAATTCTCGCATACGAAATATAAATTGACGTGCGATTATCTCATTTCTAAATGCTTTTCCTGTTTGTGCAATTCCAAAAGGAATTTTCATTCGCCCAGTTTTTTGAACATTCAAGAAGTTTACAAAAATCCCTTGAGCCGTTTCTGGACGTAAATATAGATCCATCGCTGTTTCTGCTGATGCCCCTAATTTTGTACCAAACATTAAGTTAAATTGCTTCACGTCTGTCCAATTTTGAGATCCTGATAGCGGACATACAATCTCTAATTCTTCAATTAATGCTTTTACGTCTGCTAAATCTTCTTTTTCAAGAGATTGTCCTAATCGTTTTAAAATAGTATTGCCTTTTTCTTTATAACCAAGAACTCTTGGGTTTGTCGAAAGAAATTCTACTTTATCAAAAGCATCTCCAAAACGTTTTGCCGCTTTTTTTACTTCTTTTTCAATCTTAGCGTCTAGTTTACCAACATAATCTTCAACCAATACATCTGCTCTATAACGTTTTTTAGAATCTTTATTATCTATCAATGGATCGCTAAAAGCATCAACATGTCCTGAGGCTTTCCAAATTTTTGGATGCATAAAAATTGCGCTGTCCAGACCAACAATGTTCTCATTCATTTGAACCATTGCTTTCCACCAATACTCTCGTATATTTTTCTTGAGTTCTACTCCATTTTGCGCATAATCATACACTGCGCTTAATCCATCATAAATCTCGCTACTTTGAAATACATATCCATATTCCTTGGCATGTGAAATTACATGTTTAAACTTATCTTCTTGTTTTGCCATTGTACAAAAATACTAAAGGAATTTACATTTCTGCTAGTTCCTAATAAAAAAAGTGGATGCGCTTTGAAAGAACATCCACTTTTGAAAAATTTAGGGTGTTTATAACCTATTTTAACGCAAATTTTGAGCGTGCTACGAGTTGACCTCCTAAAAATACATTTACAGTATGTATTCCTTTTATCATTTCTTTTCGATTTACTTCGACCAAAGAAATAACATCAATATTTTGTTTGTTATACTCTACTGCTGTTTTATCAGTATAAACAATTGATTCTCCGTTTTCTAAAGTTTCTTCTCCAACACCATGAACAACCTCTCCTTTAGGATTCAACACTTGAATTAGTGCGTTTTTTTCGCCTTGATCTGCCAAGCTATTTTCGGCAATTGTAAAACTAATTCGCAAAGCATCTGTACGACTTGCTCTTGTAGTTTCGTTCAGTTTCCCGCTATTTCGCTCTTTCATGGGAATAGTTTTAATACTATTAACCTGAAGTCTTGCACCAACTTCTATTTTCCCTATCAATTCGGTATTTTGAAGGTTTAAGGTGTCTAATTGTGCTGTTTGATTTTGAATAAACACCTTTGCGCTGTCAATTTCATTAGCCAAAAATTGATTTGAAACTCGCAAAGAATCATTAGCCTTAAATAATTGTGCATTTGAATTCTCTAAAGTTTTAATCTTTTTGCGATAGCGTCTAATGATGCTATAATTTGTTTGTTTTAAATTTTTAACAGAATCTCTAAACATAACGATGTCATTTCGCTCTGATTTTAATTCTTCTGCTAAAGTTGAATTCTCGCCAATTGCTGTATCATATTTAGCAATCATTTCGTCTAAATCTTGTTCGATTTTAACTTTTTCGTCTTCAAGAAAGGCTTTTGATTTTTGTAGTTCGGTATTATTGTAATACATATAGCCTAAAAGACCAAGTAACAATGCTATTAAAATACCAATAATGATTTTGTTTGAGTTTTTGTTTTCCATGAGCAAATGAGTTATATAGGTTGATACAATAGTAACGCATAAAATTACTGAAAATTATTTTATCTTTTTTTTTCACATAGATATAGAAAAGCTGGAGGAATATTTAATGGTTCAAAATCTAATCTAATTTTTCCGTTAAAAATAGCCTTAAATTGCTTTAAAAATTGTGTACTGTATTGAAATTGTACAAAACGCCCCTTTTCTTCTAAAACTTTATATGAATTCTCAACAATTCTTTGGGATAATTCTTTAGGAAGCATCGTTAATGGAAAGCTAGAAATAAAATTATCAACCTTTTTAAATCCAAGTTTTTCAATTTCTTGCTGAATTTTTTTTGCCGAAGTATTCAAAACTATTAATTGCTTATGATTTATTTTCTTTAATTCATTATAAAAAATTTCATTAACCTCAAAACAAATAAGTGTTGTTGAGAGCTCAATCTTTTTTAAATTTTCTTTTGTTATAATACCATTGCCTGAGCCAAATTCGATAATTAATTTAGAATTTGTAAAATCTTTTTTGCTTAAAATTCTCTTTACTAAAAATCGAGAACTTGGTATTATAGTTCCTGTATGTTCTAAAATTTTTAACAGCTTCTTTAAAAAATGTAACTTTTCCCTGTATCAATATTTTTAGTTTATTATATTTATGCAACTTTCTAAAATCTTAACTAAAGATGCAATTATTAAAAGATGTTTTTAACTTATTTTTTCCTGATGTTTGTTTAAACTGTAAACTTCAATTAAGTAAAAATGAATCTTTGATTTGTACGCAATGTCGACATGATTTTCCTCAAACAAATTTCACTAATACTCCTGAAAATCTAATAGAAAAGAAATTTTATGGTCGAGTTCCATTATATGCCGCAACGTCTCTTTTTTATTATCAGAAAAACGGAAAGGTACAACAAATAATTCATCAATTAAAATATAAAAAGCAACAAGAAATAGGAACTCTCTTTGGTAATTGGCTTGGAGAAGAGATGGTGCAAAGCAATCGCTTTAATACAATTGATTACGTTGTTCCTGTTCCTTTACATCCAAAGAAAAAGAAAACAAGAGGATATAATCAGTTAACAAAATTTGGAGAGGTGCTCTCTGAAAAATTGAATTCGCAGCTAATCGAAAACAAATTAATCAAAATAGCATCTACAGAAACACAAACTCATAAGAGTCGTGTAGAGCGATGGAGGAGTACGCAACATTTATTTAACCTTTCTGATGTTTCTTTTTTTGAAAACAAACACGTTTTACTAATAGATGATGTTGTAACAACTGGTGCAACAATTGAATCTTGCGCAAACCAATTATTAAAAACTAAAAACATCAAAATTAGTATTGCTGTTATGGCTTTTACAGAATGAAATATCTACTTAAATAGTTCGTTGTATGATAAAAAATAGTGTTTCTTTGTATTAAATAAAATCTAAATGAAACGAGCATGTTAAAATTTTTATCATTCAAGAGAATGATTAATAGCGAACACATGTGACAATTAAAAAATAGTAAATATAAATACATGAAATTTCGTTTTTTATATCTTATTTATAGTCTTATCATTTTATTAATGCTTGATAGTTGTGCTCGTCGTGGAAGACCTACAGGAGGAGAAAAAGACTTAGACGCTCCTATACTTATTTCTGCAACACCAGATCATAAGAGCATCAATTTTAATACTAAAAAAATCCGAATTAACTTTGATGAGTATATCAAATTAAAAGATATAAATAAACAATTGGTGATTTCTCCGCCAATGGATAATCAACCAATAATTACGCCTGTTGGAACAGCGAGTAAGTTTATCAATATTAAAATTTTAGACACTTTAAAAGAAAATACTACTTACACTTTTAACTTTGGAAACAGCGTTGAAGATAACAACGAAGGAAATCCTTTAGAGCAATTTAAATATGTGTTTTCTACAGGGAGTTATATAGATTCTTTGAATGTTTCTGGAACGATTACTGATGCGTTTAATAAAGATCCAGATAAAGATGTTTCTATTTTATTATACGAAGTTACCGAAAACTATACCGACTCAATTATTTATAACGAGCAACCTAGTTATGTCGCCAACTCGTTAGATAGTATTGGTTTTGAACTGACCAATCTTAAAAGTGGTAAATATTTAATGGTTGCGCTCAGTGATGCAAACAACAATTATAAATTCAACCCAAGATTAGACAAAATTGGGTTTCTTCCTAATTTCATAACACTTCCAACTGATTCAACTTACAACATAAATTTATTTAAAGAAGAACTTCCTTTTAAATTGGCGCGTCCATCTGAGGTGAAGAAAGGACATATTTATTTTGGATATGAAGGAGATTCTAAAGGGCTTAATATAGAACCATTATTAAAACAATCTGACAGTTTTAAATCTTCAGTAGTTTTTGAAACAGCATTAGATTCTGTAAGTTATTGGTTTACTCCTACTAAAGCAGACTCTATACAATTTAAAGTTAGCCATAAAAGTTTTGTTGATACTTTAACTGTTAAACTACGCTCTAAAGAGATTGATCCACTACTTGTTGTAAGCAATGAAAGTCGAGGAACAACTTTAAGTTTACGAGATACTTTTGCAATTGCTACCAACATTCCTATTCATCAAATAGATAAATCAAAAATCAAAATTATGGATAAAGATTCAGTAAATGTAAATTTTACGACATCTTTAGACGCTTCAAAAATGAAATTAAGGTTCAATTTTGAGAAAAAATACAATAATCGCTATAAATTTAACTTGCTTCCAAATGCTATTGAAGATTTGTTTGGAAATGTAAATGATACTCTAAATTTTAATAGAAGTACCAAACATCCTGACGATTATGGAATTATAAATTTATCATTGCAAAATGTTGAGAGTTTTCCAATAATTTTAGAGTTGACAGATGAAAAATTTAATTTGATCAGTCGAATTTATGCAACTGAAAATCAGATATTTAAATTTAAAAATTTAGACCCTAAAAACTACCTTTTCAGAGTTATTTATGATACTAACAAAAATGGAAAATGGGATACTGGAGACTTCTTGAAAAGAATAAAACCAGAAAAAATGATCTATCGTAAAGAACCGATAGAGTTAAGAGCAAACTGGGAATTAAATGAAGATTTTATTCTGAATTAAAATAAAGAATGCCTTAAATCGTTATGATATAAAATCATTAGTGTCCGATAAAACATTTTAAAAGTGGGATTTCCTATATAGGATTTCCCACTTTTTTATATCTTTATTTTTCTCACAAAACTAAGATATGAACAAAAGTACAAACTTTAGCGGAACTCCAGTAATTAAGCAAATTTTACAATATATTTTACCCTCCGATGTTTCTCGGACAGCAGAAAAGTATGCTAGCGATAAGTATTACAATTTTTAAATTATACTATTTTAAGGGCGTTTTCTATATCGTCAATTAAATCATTTACATCTTCAACACCAACACTCAATCTCGTTAAAGAGTCTGTAATACCAAGTTTTTCCCGTTCTATTACAGGAATAGATGCGTGTGTCATTGTTGCCGGATGATTTACCAAACTTTCAACTCCACCAAGCGATTCGGCAAGTGTAATAACTTTAAAGTTTTCAAGCATTTTAAATGTCGCTTCTTTAGATTTATCTTTTAATCTAAAAGATAGCATTCCTCCAAAACCTCTCATTTGACTTTTTGCAATTTCATGATTTGGATGACTCTCTAATCCAGGATAATATACCGTTTCTACCTTTGAATGCTTATTTAAAAACTCCGCAACAAGTAGTGCGTTTTCATTATGTCTTTGCACTCTCAAGGCTAATGTTTTTACACCTCTAAGTGCTAAAAAGCAATCCATTGGTCCTGCAATTGCTCCTGCCGCAAACTGTATAAAATGTAAGTCTTTTGCTAATTTTTCATTCTTTACCATCAAAGCTCCCATAACTAAATCTGAATGTCCTCCTAAGTATTTTGTTGCAGAATGCATCACAATATCTGCTCCCAAATCTAATGGATTTTGATTATAAGGTGTTGCAAATGTATTATCAACTGCCGTCGTAATATTTCTTGTCTTCGCAATTGCCGTTATTGCAGCAATATCAGCAACTTTTAACAACGGATTTGTAGGTGTTTCAAGCCAAATTAATTTTGTGCTATCAGTAATTACATTTGCAACATTCTCAGGATTATTCATATCTACAAACGAAAATTTCAATCCGTACTTTTTAAATAACTGTGTAAACATCCTATAAGAACCTCCATATAAATCATCTCCTGCAATAATATGATCTCCCGAATTAAACAAGCGAAGAACACAATCTGTTGCTGCTAAACCTGAAGCAAAAGCCAAACCGTGAGAGCCATTTTCAATACTTGCAAATGCTTTTTCTAAAGCTTCTCTTGTTGGATTTTCTCCTCTTGAATATTCATAACCTTTATGCTTTCCAGGACTTTGTTGAACATATGTTGATGTTTGAAAAATTGGAGTCATTACTGCTCCTGTACTTGGATCGTATTTTTGACCTCCGTGAATTGTTTTTGTATTAAATTTCATGTTCTCTATGTCTTATAATTTAATTCAAACTTACTTTTCTAAGTTAATTTTTTAATCAATTTTCCTACTGTTAATCCTTGACCTATAATTGAAAATACAACAACTGTATAGGTCATTACTAAAAATAAATCTTTGTGCATTGCATCGGTTAAAGATAATGCTAAGGCTATTGATATTCCGCCTCGTAATCCTCCCCAAGTCATCAAAGTATTGGTGTTTTTTACAAAATTTAATTTCTTTTTATAAAATTTTATTGGAAGTAAAAGTGATAAATATCGCGCAAACAATATCACTGGAATAGCTAAAATTCCTGCTAAAAAATATTCTTTTTCAAAGGTTAGAACGAGTAATTCCATACCAATCATTACAAATAAAATAGTATTTAGAAGTACATCAACCAATTCCCAAAATTTATCTACATATTGCTCTGTAACTTCACTCATTGATGATTGTCTTATGGTATCATTTCCAACTATTAAACCTGCAACAACCATTGCTAAAGGAGCAGAAATGTGCAGTTTTTGTGCCAATAAAGTTCCGCCCATAACTGCAGCGATAGTGATAATTACTTCAGTATCATAATCATCAATCGATTTTAATAAAATATAGGTTAAATATCCTAAAATTCCTCCTAATAATAATCCTCCACCAACTTCTTGCACAAATTCTTGCAACGTATGCCAAATAGAAAAATGCTCCATTCCCTTACTTGCTATCCCGAAAATGGTAATGAAAATAACAACACCAACACCGTCATTAAATAAAGATTCTCCAACTATTTTTGTTTCCAATTTTTTTGGTGCACCAACTTTTTTTAGGATTCCTAAAACAGCAATTGGATCGGTTGGTGAAATTAACGCTCCGAATAATAAACAATAGATAAAATCTGTATCAAGATTGATGAGTTTTAATCCATAAAAGATAAAAACACCAACCAAAAATGTAGAAATTAATGTTCCTAAAGTAGCGAATGCTAAAATAGGTTTCCGCTGTATTTTTAATTGCTGAAAATTGGTGTGTAACGCTCCTGCAAACAGCAAGAAACTTAGCATCACATCGAGTAAGAGCTTTCCAAAATCAATGCTTCCAATCAATTCTCTTTCTTTATCTAAAAGCGTTTGGTCAAAGTAACCAATTCCTAAAATAACTAATGTAAAAACAATGGTTATTAGCATCAAACCAATAGTATTTGGCAATTCTAAAAACTTGACATTTATATAACCAAAAACGGCTGATAAAACGATTAATACTGTTGCAATTGCATAAAAATCCATAGTTAAACTATTTTTTTGATTGATAGAATTATACCAAGATGAACCCCTTCGTGATAATTGTTAAAAGCAATTGCATCATTAATACTTTTAAGCTCTATTCCTACGCTTGTTTTATATTCATTAAAGTTCTTAAACACGCCTTTTTCATAATCTATTTTCGTTTGTTTTACGGCAGGAATTAGTTGTGTCTTTATTTCTTCAACTGCTTCTTTTGAAATTTTGCCTGAAGGAAATGAACCTTTACCATATAGTTGAACAAACTTAGTATCGACTGGTAACTCTAATCTAGACAAGCCATACGTTAACATTTGTTCGGTTGTTAAAATATGAGCAATATTCCAAATAATATTGTTTTTAAACCCTTTTGGGATGGTAAACAATTGTTTAGAAATTACTATTGACAAGCCATTATCTTTATTTTTTTGTCCAATTCCCCAAGATTCAGACAAATCTATAGCATATTTATTAAAATCTGTATGTGGTTGTATATCATTTACGCTAATCACAGCAATTTGATTTGTCGTTTTTACTTCAAAATCAGTAATTATTTTAGTCAAACTATCTATTTGAATTTTTGAAAACAAATTAGCATAATCTGAAACAACTCCTATTGGTTTTGGAAAAGGTTCATATGTTTTCTCTAATTTATCTGGTTTGGTTTTACATCCAAATTGGGAAAATAATATGACTAAAATTAATACTTTATAGTAGTTTTTCATTCGATTCAAAAATACAATTTTCTTTAAGATAAATCAATTATGAAATATTGATATGATTAAAGTACTTTTACCGTATGAAAAAAATCTATTTCTTAAAAACTTGTGATACCTGTACTCGAATTTTAAAATCCATAAATCTTGAAGGGTTTACACTACAAGAAATTAAAACGGAACCGATAACTGTTGTGCAACTAGAAGAAATGCATGCATTGTCAGGAAGTTACGAAGTACTTTTTAGCCGAAGAGCCAAGAAATACAAGCAAATGAATTTAAAAAATCAAGAATTATCAGAAAAGGATATTCGCCAATTGATTTTAGATGAATACACTTTTTTAAAGCGTCCAGTAATTATTGTAGGTTCAGAAATATTTATAGGAAATAGCAAGAAAAATGTGGAACTCTTACAGCAGAAGTTGCCTATTTAACAGCATTTTTAACTCTATCAACAGAATCTAATTTACTTAGCGTTAACCTAACAATACTGTCTTTTTGTGCCAACAAATCATGAGGAACACTTCCTTCTAGACTTACAATAGCGCCTTTTAATAAGTTGTACGTTTCATCTTCAACACCAAAATCAATTGCTCCTTCTACTATTTCAACTGTAATTGGAAACTTCGTTTGATGCTTTTTCATCAACTGCTCTTTCTTAAAAAGAATTCTAATTTCTTTAGTCGTTTCCGTTTCAAACAACACAGAAATTGCAACTCTATCTTCGTTGAATTCTAAGTTTTCTAAAATATTTGTAGACTTCATTTTGTAAGGTTTACTTCCAGTAATCAGCTACCCAAGGAGCAGCTCTTACATAGCGATACCATTTTCCTCGTCCGCCTTTAATGGCTTTATGAGGATTTATTTCTCCGTGAAAAATAATAATTTTTGCTCCTTTAGGAATTGTAGGTTTTTTCCAAAATGCCAATGGAAATCTTGAAAGACAGTCATATTTATAACTCGGACACCATTCCTTATCCCAATATTGCAACTTTCCTTTATTGTTAATAGCGTGCGTCAAATATTCTTGTTCGTTTCTATGAATTTTTAGCAACTCATCAAAATTGGCAATGAAATCATCAAATACATAACCGTGTTTTGCAATGTCAAACCTATAAACAGATGAATTTCCTGTAATTCTCCACGAGCGCCAACTATGATCTTTTATAATTATAAATTCGCCTTCAACATCAAAAAAACAATCAATATTATCTACGATTACAATATCTAAATCGAGAAATAAGGCACGACCTTCCAAACCATATAATGGCGATTTTAAAGTCGTTAGTTTTTTCCACATTCTCTCTGGAAGATTGGAATCCAAATCAATTTCAGGAATTGGAAAACATTGAATTTCTTCTCTTATTCTAGACTCATCATCGGTAAAACACACCATTTTAAAATCGTAGGTCAAATTCTTTGAAACCATCGAATACAATCTATTTACGTACTCTGCACCATAGAGAGTTCCCCATTTCATGCAAAAGATATAGTTTGTATTTTTCATAAAAATCTACGTTCAACCAAGGTAGCTAATCGTTCTTCATATTCTTCTTTACCAGACCAATCATAATCTGGTTTTACCATTTTTTTGATAAAATTTTGTGCTTCTTTTTCGGTTTTAAAAGTATTCAGTTGTGATAAGACTCTATTAAAATCGCCTTGACTGTGATTAAATAAATGCTTGACAAACGCAATTCTATCATTCAAACCAACTTGAATGTTTTCTTGTTTTAATTTATCATTTAACGATGCTTTTGTTTTCTTCTCCTCTTTTTGAAACAAATCTGCAGTAACATCAATAGAAACTGCACCTTTCAATTCCTCTTCCAATGTCAGAACTTTCTTATCTTCTTTAACCTCAACAATCGCTTCTTCTTTTTCTATTTCAAATAAAGTTTCTTCCTTTACATCTTCTACAGCAATTAGTTTTTTAACAATTTTTTCTTGTTTTTCCTTTTCAGCGACCTCTTCCTTCTCAACTTTCAGAGTTGGTTTTTTTTTAACAATTTTTTCGATTTTATTTACCAATTCTTCTTTTGTCTCTTTGGCATTAGGAGTCGTTTCCAAATAATCATCAATAAATAAAAGGACAGATAATTTTTCGTGTAATTCTTGTGCCTTTTTATGCAAAGCAACAACATCATCACGATTTTTCATCTGTAAAATGCTATGAGCAATGCTCACTAATTCAGCTTCCAATTTTTTGTGCATAAGTTGCTATATTTATATAGTTTTGAAAGTTTATTTTTGATACTTTTGTAAAGTTAGATAATAAAACTTAACAAATCCGAAAATTACAAAATGTTTCTTGAAAATACAGTAAATCATACAGAACAATTTGGTTGGATTGAGGTTATTTGTGGTTCTATGTTTTTTGGAAAGACCGAAGAACTTATCCGCCGACTCAAAAGAGCGCAATTTGCAAAGCAAAAGGTTGAAATCTTTAAACCTTCAATTGACGTGCGTTATGATGAAGAAAAAGTAGTTTCTCATGACGCAAATGAAATTCGTTCAACTCCTGTACCGTCATCGGCAAATATTAGAATTTTAGCAGATGATATTGAAGTTGTAGGTATTGATGAAGCTCAGTTTTTTGATGACGAGATTGTTTCAGTATGTAATGATCTTGCAAATCGTGGTGTACGTGTTATTGTTGCAGGTCTTGATATGGATTTTAAAGGCAATCCTTTTGGACCGATGCCTGCGCTTATGGCAACTGCAGAATATGTAACCAAAGTACATGCTGTTTGTACTCGAACAGGAAATTTGGCACATTATAGTTTTCGAAAAACAGTAAGTAAAGCTATTGTTTTATTAGGTGAAACTCAAGAGTATGAACCTTTAAGCAGAGCTGCTTACTACAAGGCTCATCTGAAAGAAAAGATTACAAAAATGAATGTTGTAAATGAAGAAGTGAAAGATGAAGAATCATAGCGTTACAAAACTTCAGATTGATTTAAATGCCATAAAATTTAACTTGAATTATTTTAAGGAAAAACTTCAAGAAAAAACAAAAATTTTAGTTGTTGTAAAAGCATTCGGTTATGGTAGCGATGCTATTGAAATTGCCAAAAGTATTCAAAATAGTGTTGACTATTTTGCAGTTGCTTACACTGATAAAGGTGTTGCCTTACGCAAAGCAGGAATTAGCACTCCAATTTTAGTTTTACATCCTCAAGTTGCTAATTTAAAGTTGATTGTGGAGAATTGTTTAGAGCCAAATCTTTATAATTTCTTCATTTTAAATGCTTTTTTATCAATTACTGATATTCAAAAATTAACCGACTATCCTATTCATATAAAATTTAATACTGGATTAAATAGACTTGGTTTTAAGGTTGATGAAACTTCAACTATTGCTAAAAAATTAACCGAAAATAAATCTGTAAAAGTAGCCTCAATATTTTCGCATTTAGCAGCACCCGAAGATAAGAACGAGCGAGATTTTAGTTTACATCAAATAGCATTATTTGAAAAAATAGCGATTGATTTTGGACAAAAAATAGGCTATAAACCTACACTACACCTTTGCAATACTTCAGGGATTATTAATTATCCTCAAGCACATTATGATATGGTTCGCTTAGGAATTGGTTTGTATGGATTTGGCAATGATGAGAATGAAACTTCAAATCTAAAAAACGTTATTACTCTAAAAAGTATTATTTCTCAAATTCATACTATCAAAAAAGGAGAAAGTATTGGTTATAATCGCGCTTTTATTGCCGATAAAGAAATGAGGACGGCTACAATTCCTATAGGTCATGCTGATGGAATCAGTAGAAAATTTGGAAATGGAGTTGGTTGTGTGACTATCAATAATCAAAAAGCATTAATTATTGGAAATGTGTGTATGGATATGATTATGGTTGATGTTTCTACTGTTGATTGTTCTGAAGGCGATGAAGTCGTGATTTTTGACAGCCAACAAACTGTTGGAAAACTTGCAAAAGACACAAATACAATCTCTTACGAATTGATTACTGCAATTTCTCAACGTATAAAAAGAGAGGTTTTACATTAATTTTTTTAGTATATTCGCAATTATGTGGAGATTTTGGTTTAACAACAATTATAAGCCTTATTATTATTGGGGTTGTTATTTTTTTGATGATTAGGTCATATAATAACATGAAGAAAAAAGAAGCTGTTGCAGGATCTTCTTACAATGACTTATTAAAAGATATTTTAAAGGCGTTTAAAAAGTAATTCTATCATTTAAAAAACTTATAAAACCTTTGCAAAAGCAAGGGTTTTATTTTTTGGTGTCATAGACTTCTGCAATCGTCTGTAAAGCATCCGCAATTTTCCGATCGTTAGAAAGCCGTGGGATCTTGTTTTGCCCTCCCAATTTACCAATAGATTTCATATAGTCGTGAAAACCGGCTTTTTTTATCTTTGTAATTTTCAACGGTTGTAATATTTTTCCTTGAATTAAATCAAAATAATAGGTGTTTTGCTCTTGCAAATTTTCATCAAGTATTGAAGAAAATAGTTCTAAATCTTTTGGCTCGTTTTCAAATTCTACAAACCATTCGTGATACGGTAATCCATTTTTTACGTTTATTTTTGGAGCAACAGTATATTCTGTAACACTTGCGCTTGTTGAGTTTGTTGTCAATTGCATCGATTCTTCAATTTCTTTGCTAATCACATGTTCGCCAAAGGCAGAAATAAAATGTTTGATACGTCCTGTAACAATAATTCGGTGAGGTTTTAATGAAATAAACTCAACTGTATCTCCAATATTATACCCCCAAAGGCCAGCATTGGTGTTTAAAATTATAACATAATTTACGCCCAATTTTACATCAGCAACAGAGATTCTTGTTGGATTTTCATCAAAAAATTCATCCGCAGGAATAAATTCATAAAAAATTCCAGCATTTAGTGTCAATAACATCCCTATTTCGTCTGTATCTTGAAAAGCAATAAACCCTTCAGAAGCAGGATATAACTCAACAGAATCAATCTTTCTTCCAATTAAATCTTCCAATTTCTTACGGTATGGCTCATAGTTTACACCACCATACACAAACACTTTAAAATTTGGGAAAATATCTCCTACTTTTTTGCCTGTTCTCGCAACAATTCGCTCAAAATACATCTGAACCCAAGAAGGTATTCCTCCAATCAAGCGTAAATCTTCGTTGATGGTTTCGTCTATAATCTTTTCAACTTTAGCTTCCCAATCTTCGATGCAGTTGGTTTTATAACTTGGCAATCTGTTTTTTTGTAAATATTTTGGAATATGATGAGCAGAAATTCCTGATAATCGTCCGATTTTAACACCATTTTTTTCTATTAATTTTGGACTTCCTTGAAGAAAAATAATTTTTCCGTTTACAAAATCAGCATTGTTTTTTCTATTTATGTACATCAAGACAGCATTTCGTGCGCCTTTTATCTGCATCGGAATAGATTCTTTACTTATCGGAATGTATTTAATCCCTGAAGTTGTTCCTGAAGTTTTTCCAAAATACAACGGTTTTCCCTTCCATAAAACATCTGATTCTCCTGCTACTACACGTTTTACATACGGTTTTAAAGCTTCGTAATCGCGTATAGGTATATTGTTTTTAAAATCTTGGTATGTTTTTATTTTTTTGAAATTATGATCTTTCCCAAAGGCTGTGTTTTTAGCATCAGCAATTAAATTGAGCATCACTTTTTGCTGTGTCTTTTCAGGATTACTCGCCCATTTATAGATACGCTTTGTAATCCGTTTTGCATAAGGTTTCGCAAGAATTGACTTTATCATAAGTTATTCGAAATCAATAAAGTTAATAGGGTTTACAGGATAACCATCACTCCATAATTCAAAGTGTAAGTGCGGTCCTGTCGTGAGTTCACCTGTAGAACCTGAACTCGCAATTACCTCTCCAGATTTCACCAAATCGCCTTGCTGCTTGTGCAACGAGCCATTGTGCTTATAGATAGAAATAAACCCTTTGGCATGTTCTAAAATAATCACATGACCCGTTTCGGCAGTCCATTCTGCAAAAATTACGGTTCCATCAGAAACGGCTTTTACAGGAGTTCCTGTTTTTACGGCAACATCAATCGCAAAGTGCTTCTGATTAATATTATATTCTTCTGTAATCGCACCTGTAATTGGTGCAAAAAAGACAATGTCTACCTCTTTTTTTGCTTCTTTAAAGAAACTGAACTTATCTTCTCGTTCTACTTCTATTCTAAAAAGAGAATCTATTTCAGAAGCATCAGTAAGTATAGAGTCTTTATCAAATTTTATGGTTTCTAAAACAGAATCTTTATTAAATTCCAAGTCAACAACATCGCCAGTTAAAACTTTTCTTATCTTATCAATATAAACTTCGTTTACTGCAAGTGAGTTTTCTAATGAGTCAATCTTAAAAACCAAGCCTGAGGCTTGTCGTTTTAATTTAGTTGATGAATATCCTGGAATATACTCTTTTAATGGCGTAAAGGCAATTAAGACAGAAGTTAGACCAATCAATAAAATTGATAATAATACTCCAAAAATAAACACATTTAAGCGTGTGATTTTAAAAGATATTTTTTCTTCAAAAGTATCTTCATTGATAACAACCATTCGGTATTTATCAATGAGTTTTTGCTTGAATTTCTTTTTATTTGGATGCTTTTTTGTCATTAGTATATGAAAAACAAATATACAACGGATTTTTATTTAGTGAAGTATGAAATGTATGCTGATTTTTTTATCAATTTCACAAGCCAACTAATCACAATAAATAAAATACCTAGAGCAATTAACATAAACTTTATTGAGGCGAAATAATACGCAATAGAAGTCCAAAATTGAGAGGATTCTTTAAACAATTGCAGTAAAGCAATATTCTCAATAGCGTCAAAAAGAGCAGCAACAACCTGCGCATATACAAGTGCAACTCCAACTCTATAAATAACAGTATTTTTCCAAACTTTTTCGTTTGTGTGATGTATTAACAAAGCAAGGAAAAGACTATATATTATAAGAAAAATAAAATCAAATATAAGACTGTATCCTGCTGCTGCGGTTGATTTTATGTCCCAAGAGTTAATAATATTTTCTGCAACAGTCACATCTTTTGCCAATTCAAAAGATACTATTCCGTTAGTTGCAATGTCATTTATTAAAAAACTATCTAAGTATCGCATCATCATAACGCCCAAAACCAGTAAAACAAATAATATGATAGTTCTATTTTTAAGGATTTTCTTGCTGTATTTTGAAAAAGGAGATAAAAGCATATTTAAGTATTATGATTTCATCGAAAGATACATATTTTTGTACAATGCAAGACTTTGTAAATTATAAAAACATTCAAGTTGCTTTTTCTTCAAAAGGAAAAGGAAGCGTTATAGTTTTAATTCATGGGGTTTTAGAAAACAGCACAATGTGGAAAGAAATTATTCCTGTTCTTGTAAAAAAAAATCGTGTAATTACCATTGATTTATTAGGTCACGGAAAAACGGAGTGTTTAGGTTATGTTCACACGATGGAAGAGCAAGCGAAAATGATAAAATCTATTTTAAATCATCTGAAATTAAGAAAATTTACATTGATTGGTCATTCTATGGGAGGATATATTGCCCTTGCATTTGCTCATTTATTTCCAGATAACATCAAAGGGTTGTGTTTGATGAATTCCACTTTTGAAACAGATGATAGTGAACGTAAACTTTTACGTACTCGCGCTATTAAAATGGCAGAAAAAAACTATGAAAATATAGTTAGAATGTCGTTTACAAAACTTTTTAGTGAAAATAGTAGTGGTACTTTTAAATCAGAAATAAAAGGGGCATTATCAGAAGCCTTAAAAACACCTGTTCGAGGTTATATTGCATCGCAAGAAGGGATGAAAATTCGTAAAAACTATACAAACTTCTTCAAAAGAGCCTCTTTTAAAAAAGCTATGATTTTAGGGGGAAAAGATTGGATTATTGATTCAGAAAAAGCATTATTATTTGCTAAAAAGCATACTATTTCTACAACTATTCTTCCTGAAGGGCATATGAGTCACATCGAAAATAAAGTTGAATTGATTGACGCTTTAGTTGCGTTTTTAAAATAGTATAATGAGATTTTTATTCAGAAATCGGATTCCATCCTTGAGCAATCAATTCAACTTTTTGATTAGCGCGAGTAACTAAATTTGCTCCTTGATTCTTATCTGTTATGTGTCCAATAACCGTTAAATTCGGATTGCCTTTTATCTTTGGAAAGTCTTCTTGTGAAATAGTAAATAGTAGCTCGTAATCTTCGCCTCCGCTCAAAGCAACAGTTGTAGAATCTATATTAAATTCTTCACAGGTCGAAATAACTTGTTGATCTAAAGGAATCTTGTCTTCATACAAGTCACATCCAACTTCAGACTGACTGCATATATGTAAAATTTCAGAGGACAATCCGTCAGAAATATCAATCATCGCTGTTGGTTTTACGTTCAACTCTTTCAATAACTCGACAATGTCTTTTCGTGCTTCTGGTTTTAATTGTCGTTCAACCAAATAAGAATACAACTCTAAATCTGGTTGAGAATTAGGATTGGCTTTAAATACTTGTTTTTCTCTTTCTAAGACTTGTAACCCTAAATATGCTGCACCTAAATCTCCAGTTACAATCAACAAATCATTTGGTTTAGCGCCATTTCTATACACAACATTTTTTTTTTCGATCTCACCAATCGCAGTGATACTAATCATCATTCCAGTTGTAGAAGACGTTGTATCTCCTCCAACCAAATCTACACCATAAGTGGTACATGCCAACTGAACTCCTGCATATAATTCTTCGAGTGCTTCTAATGAAAAACGGTTAGAAATTGCAATAGAAACTGTAATTTGAGTTGCCTTGCCGTTCATTGCATACACATCAGATAAGTTTACCATAACAGCCTTATATCCTAAATGCTTCAAAGGCATATACGACAAATCAAAATGTACCCCTTCTACCAATAAATCAGTTGTAAGCAATACTTGCTTTTTGCCAAATTCTAAAACCGCTGCATCATCACCAACACCTTTCTCTGTTGATTCACAATTAATTGTAAAATGCTTCGTTAAATGTTTAATAAGTCCAAATTCTCCTAATTCGGATAATGATGTTCTTTGCTCGCTTTTATCTTTTAACATTATAAAGGTGATTTTTATTAAACAATATAATATATTTGTTATGTATACAAAATTCACAATTTTTTTCCTAATAGTAGCACGATTTTTGATAAATAATTCTACAACAGAAAACTAATTATTATGACTATTAAAAATAATTTCCCTAAAGCAATTATACCTGTTCTATTTATATCACTCTCTATATTTGTGTTTCAAAATTGTTCTACAGAGACTATTGATGTAGATCCTGACAATGATGGGATTTTTGGAACATTAGACAACTGTCCTTCCATTGCAAATCCTGATCAATTAGATAATGATAATGATGGTATAGGAAATTTATGTGACGAAGATTATAACGCATCAATTAGTCCTTGTGAAGGTGGAATGGCTGGAATTTATCCTTGTGACGGTTATGACTTAATGGGACATATTAATATTGATGATTTTGGTACTTCAGGTATTGAAGGTAATGATTCTTGGGGTTGGACAGATCCAACTACAGGTAAAGAATATGCGTTGGTTGGAACAACTCAAAATACTGCATTCGTAGATATTACCGATACTCAAAACTTAATAATTCTCGGAACTTTACCAACAGCAACAAGCAATAGTTCTTGGAGGGATATAAAAGTATATAATAATTATGCGTTTATCGTTAGTGAAGCTCCTAGTCATGGTATGCAAGTCTTTGACTTAACAAAATTAAGAAATGTTGCGAATGCTCCTGAAACTTTTACAGCAGATGCTCATTATACAGATTTTGGAAATTGTCATAATTTATTGATCAATGAAGACTCTGGTTACGCCTATGCTGTAGGAACAACTACTTTTGGAGGAGGAGCACATTTTATAAACATCCAAAATCCGTTAAATCCTGTTGCTGCAGGAGGAATAACTGCAGGAGGATATAGTCATGATGTGCAAGTTGTAACTTATGATGGTCCAGATTCCGACTATATAGGAAAAGAAATATTGGTAGGAAGTAATGAAGATGAAGTTGTAATTGCAGATGTTACAGACAAAGCAAATCCTACTCTAATAAAAACAATAGGTTACGCAAATATTGCCTATACACATCAAGGTTGGTTTACAGAAGATTTAAAATATTTTATTGTTGGAGATGAAGTCGATGAAAAAACCTTTGGGAACAATACACGATCTTTGGTCTTTGATTTTACCGATTTAGATAATCCTTTTTTATCCACTACTTATTTCGGACCCACAACAGCAATTGATCATAATGGTTATGTAAAAGGTGACACCTATTATTTAGCAAACTATACTGCAGGAGTCCGTTTCATAGATATTTCTGATATTGATAATGGCAATTTAACCGAAAGTGGCTTTTTTGATAGTTATCCCTCAGATAATTCTACAAGTTTTCAGGGAGTTTGGAATGTATATCCATTTTTTGAAAGTGGAAATATCATCATTAATGATATTGAAGGAGGATTATTTATCGTAAGAAAAAGTGGTACGTAAAAATGAAAAAAATACTTCTCATAATATTCACTGTTTTTATTACTGATGGATGCTCAGATAGTGACTCTCCATCTACAATAACACCTCAACTTGATTTTGTTAAAACTCTTGGCGGAACTAAAAACGAAAGCGCACAAGATATAATAAAAACAACTGATGGAGGCTATGCTATCGTAGGATTTACACAAAGTATAGATGGTGATATAACTGATAAAACCGTTGAAAACTTTGATTATTGGTTGTTAAAATTTGGCTCAAATGACAATCTACAATGGACTAAAACTTATGGAGGAACAAATGATGAAAGAGCCTATAAAATCATCCAAACCAATGATGGTGGTTTTGCACTTGTTGGATATACAAATAGTAACGATGAAGATGTATCAATCAATAATGGTTTTGATGATATATGGCTTGTAAAAACCGATGCTAATGGAAATATTCAATGGGAAAAATCTTATGGTTTCTCTGGAAGTGATAAAGCCTTTTCAATAATTCAAACTTCTGATGGAGGTTTTTTTGTAAGTGGTATTCTTGATATTTCAGCATCTGCAGGAGCAGGAAATGATAAAAATAGTAAACGCCGTCATGCAGGAGGAGATTATTGGGGATTAAAACTAGACGTAAACGGAACTAAAATTTGGCGTAGATATTTTGGAGGTTCTTTTACAGATTCTGCTTATGACGCTGTTGAAACAAGTGATAACGGTTTTATACTTATTGGCTCTTCTGATAGCAATGATGTAGATATTTCTAACACTAAAGGTGATTATGATTTTTGGGTTGTAAAAGTTAACAAAGATGGAAATCAAGTTTGGGAAAAATCTTTTGGAGGAAGTCAAATTGATGAAGCAAGAAGCATCACAAAAACAAGTGACGAAAACTACATAATAGTTGGTGAGAGCCGAAGCAACGATACTGATGTTACCAATTCTAAAGGCGCTGCAGATATTTGGCTGATAAAAATTTCAGATACTGGAAACCTTATTTGGCAAAAATCATATGGTGGAAGTAGTTTTGATGTTTCTCGAGATATTACTTCAACTTCTGACAATGGTTATATCATTGTTGGTAGTTCACGAAGTCAAGATATAGATGTCGATATAAATCGAGGGCAAAATGACGTTTGGGTATTAAAAATCAACAATTTTGGAGATTTACAATGGCAAAAATCTTTTGGTGGAATGGAAATTGATTTTGCATATAGTGCAGTAGAACTTGATGACGAAAGTATTCTAATTGTTGGCGAAAGCAGCAGTTCAGATATCGATATAACAGAAAATAAAGGTTTTTCAGACTTATTAATCGCCAAAATTAACTTCCAATGAAAACAATAAAATTTTTAATTGCACTTGTATGTGTCGCTTCGTTAATTAGATGTGATGATAACAACACTGAAGAAATAACATTAGGATCTATCACTATAGACTTTAATCATTATTGGAATGGAGAAAAAGTAACTTCAGAAGACTTTAATGTTGAAACATATACCAATGCAAACGACGATATATTGAGTATTAATAAATTAAGATATTTAATTTCTAATATCACTTTGCACAAATCTGATGGAAGTAGCACAAAATTGATAGACTATTATTTAGTTGATTTATCAGATTTAGGTAGTAATTCTTTTACCATTTCTGATGTTGCTATAGATACATATTCAAGTATCTCTTTTACCTTCGGATTTAATGAAACAGACAATATTGATGGTAACTATCTTGATCTAAACTCTGCATCATGGAATTGGCCTGCAATGCTTGGAGGCGGTTATCACTTTATGCAATTTGAAGGGAAATATGGTGCAACAGGAACAGAGAATCCGTTTGCGTACCATAATGGAATCGCAAGAGTAAGTACTGGAGTTTTTGAACAAAACTTTTTTGACGTTTCTCTTGTCGGGTTTTTAACTACTGAAGACACAATTGTTGAAATAAAAATGAATCTTGATCAATGGTTCGAAAACCCTTACACTTGGGATTTTGCTACTTATAGCATCAATCTAATGCCAAACTACGATGCGCAAAAATTAATGCAACAAAATGGTGCATCCGTATTTAGTTTGGGAACCGTAAATTAATGAGAAAATGGCTAAAAATAATAGGGATAGTAACCCTTTTCGTTTCATGTGATGATGTCGGAATAGAAGGTTATACGCCTTATTCTCCTACGCTACAGCCATTAGATATTCCACAAATATTTGCCGATAATATTTTACCTCCTGTAATTCCTATAAACAACCCTCAAACAGTTGAAGGCGTAGCCTTAGGAAGAAAATTATTTTACGACACCATTTTATCTGGAGATAATACACAATCTTGTGCTACGTGTCATTCACCAGAAAATGCATTTACAGATTCAGATCGTTTTAGTGAGGGAATAGACGGTTTTTTAGGCAATCGAAATTCGATGCCAATATTTAATTTGGCGTGGAACTATAACGAAAAATTCTTTTGGGACGGACGCTCATTTGCTATTGAAGGACAAGTCTTAGAACCTGTAAAAAATCCTATTGAAATGCACAATACTTGGGACAATGCAACCATTAACTTACAAAATCACAACGAATATCCTAATTTATTTTTTGAAGCCTTCGGAACAGTAACTATTGATTCAATATTGGTAACCAAAGCAATTGCACAGTTTGAGCGAACTCTAATTTCTGCTAATTCAAGGTTTGATAAGCATTTACTTGGTCAAATCACTCTAACAGCATCAGAATTAAATGGTTTTAACGTTTTTATGGACGAAACAAAAGGAGATTGTTTTCATTGTCATGGAAATGCGAACAATCCTCTTTGGACAGACAATATTTTTCATAATAATGGTTTAGATGCAGCGTTTTCAGACATTGGTTTAGGACAGTTCACAGGAAATCCTGCTGACAACGGTAAATTCAAATCGCCATCTTTACGAAACCTAAAATTTACAGCGCCTTACATGCACGATGGTCGATTTGCAACCATAGATGATGTGATCAATCATTATTCTAATGGTTTGGTAAATTCTCCAACTATAGACCCTTTGATGAAAGCCATAAATAATGGAGGCGTACAGATTACTGACACTGAAAAAGCAGATTTAAAAGCATTCCTTCTCTCTCTTTCTGATGAAGGTTTTATCACAAATCCTGCTTTTCAAAATCCAAATTAGTTTTAGAAGTAATCAACGACTAATTTCAAACTAAATGAAACTATATATTTAATTTAGCCATCCCCCGAAAAACGAATTAAATACTTCGTTAAGTATTGAATTTATTGATAATTTCGGTTGATTTAAAATTGGAAAACTGTTTAAAAAGTTGTATTTTGTTCTTGTAAAAAAAGCAAAATCACCTTAAAAACAGTTCTATGAGCAAGATACTAACAAAAAAGATACAAACCCAATTAAGTGACTATTTTTTATCTAATTCAGAAATGACCAAACCAGAAACACGTTGTTTAAAAGAGATGGTTTTAGGAATTTTAAAGTCAAAATCTGTATTTGTAAATCAAATAGCAGCTAGTTTACGAGAGTCTATAAAATTGAAAGATGTTTGCAAGCGCCTTTCTGCTCAATACTTAAAGGGAGATTATGCAGAAAAAGTGATGACTACTCACCTTGAAACCGTTGGAAATAGTATTTCAAAAGATAATTTTATTCTTATGGACGGTACTGACATCAGCAAAAAATATGCTAAATATATGGAGGGCTTGGAGTTTGTAAAGGATGGTGATACTAGCAAAATCGGACTTGGTTATAATGTCTTAAACATAAATGTGATTAGCAATCATAAAGAAATAACACCTCTTTATAGCAAAGCTTATAGTTTTGAAATGGGGGCATTAAGCAGTAATAATGAAATAAAAAAAGCCGTAAGAGAAGTACAGAAATATGTAGCCCATAGAGGCTGTTGGGTTTTTGATAGAGGAGCAGATAGTGGTATTTTAAAAGATTTTTTTGTCAGTGAATGCTCACAAACAATCATTCGCTTGAAGAGAAACACAAAATTATACCATAAAGAGAATGAGTTACAAGTAAGCCAACTTCTTAAAAAAATAGATTTTTCAATAACACAAACAGTGACCAAGGTAAAGAAAAACAAACCTGTTTTAAAAGAGTATCAATTAGGAGCAATCCCAATAAATTACACCATAAAGGGAGTTACACTCTCATTGTGGTTAGTCGTTTCGAGAAATGTAAGACACGGAGGTCTCTGTTATTTACTTGTCAAAAGCAAACTTTCTACAGCTATAGAAGTTGCTAAATGGGCTTTTAAAGGGTATGGTTTACGATGGAAAATAGAAGAATATCACAGACATATAAAACAAGAATATAAATTGGAAGATATTCAACTAAAAACCTTTGATGGATTACAGTCAATGCTTGCTGTTTTGACTGTGGCAATGTATATGATTTACAAGAAAATACAAGCGTTACATTTTAACTTGTTGCTTAATGCAGGCTATAACTATCTAAACAGGCAGAGTGTGAGGGAACTAATCAATTTCATTTATTACAAAATATCAAAGGTGGTTTCCATACTACTAATGCCAACCAAAAGCAGATGGAATATAATAAAAATACCGCCTATAGAGAGTAGCGGACAACTTAATTTAGAATTTCTAAAAAAAACAGGGGATGGCTAACCAAAAAGAATACCAGCTATAACGATAATAATTGTATTAAATTTACCAACAAAATGCCAAAGATGAAAGAACTGTTGCTCCTCCAAGCCATACAGCTAAAGAAGTTAACCAACAACAACTAGTACCTAAGACGAGAGCCAAAATGCCACCTAAAAATGATTTTTTATAATTTGCTTTCATAGTTAGGCTTTTATTGCACTTATTGAAATACTTGCAATAGAATTTGCAATGACTTTAATTTCTTTTTCAGTCAGATTATTTTCTCTAATAAATTTTTCTGCTATTGGGTCATTTAGCATTAATTCTATTGGGAAAGGTGCTTGTTTGTCAATATTGATTTCATTAAACCCTGCTTTTGTAATCGCATTTATATATTCTTCTTTTCTAATTGCACCTGCCAAGCAGGCAATGTGTCCTTCAACCGAATTTTTTACATAATCTGGTAAGTCATTTAGTAAAATAATATCAGAAATCATTATTCTACCGTTGGGTTTTGTGACACGAAAAGCTTCTTTAAAAATTTGTTCTTTTTGGTTGGATAAATTGATTACGCAGTTTGAAATGATTAAGTCTATGCTGTCGCTTTTAACAGGTAAATTTTCAATTTCTCCAATTTTGAATTCTACATTTTTGTAGTTCCCTTTTTTAGCATTTTTATTGCCTTGAGCCACCATTTCAGGGGTAATATCCACACCTATGACTTTTCCTGTTTCGCCTGTTTCTCTTGATGCTAGGAAGCAATCAAAACCTGCGCCCGAACCAAGGTCTAAAATCGTGTCTCCTTTTTTGATAGATGCCAATGCAGTTGGATTGCCACAGCCAATTCCTAAATTAGCATCTTCGGGAACATTTTTAAGTTCTTCTTCGCTATAACCAATTTTTTTTCCAATATCGGTTGCAATTTCTTTAGGGTCGCAACATTGAAAGAAATTTGGTAGAAAAGATTTTTTTGTGTTACGCTTAACAATGTCAGCATATCCACTTTTTACATTTTTTTGAATTTGTTCGTTTTCCATTTTACATTATTTTGATTGTTATTAACAATGCAAAGGTTAGACAACTTAAAAGGGATTGAAAGGACAAATGTCCTCAAATTCAATTGGTGAGTTCTTTCCTGATTCGAGAAAGCGTTCTTCGTGTTATGCCTAAATAAGAAGCAATATCCTCAATTTTTGCTTTTTGCAAAACAGTAGGTTGCTCTTTCAATAGTCGTAAATATTTTTCTTTAGCAGTTTCATAATTTAAAACAGAAGCATATTGTTCCATTACAATATATTCTCTCTCAGCAACAGCTCTCCCAATAGTTTGCCATACCACACTTTTAGAATACAGTTTTTGTAAACTCTCGTGGTCAATTACCAATAATTGAGTGTATTCAATAGCTTGTAAAATCAAATTTGAAGGTTGTTGAAGTATAAAACTCTTGTAGGATGTTGTCAAATTATTTTCTGTGCAAAAGCAAGAGGTTATTTCTTCTGCTTTCTCGTTAATGTAGTAAGTTCTCAAAGCCCCTTTCAGGATAAAAGCAATATGACGGCACACTTTGTCTTGCGTTACAAAAAAGTCGCCTTTCTGTAATTTCTGTTCTGAAAAAAAAGTAATTGAATCGGCAAATTCTTCGTCAGTAATTGGTGTCATCGATTTTAAAAACTGTTTGAATTCGCTCATTTGGTATTTACTGATATTTTTAATCAAAGGTAATTATTTACTGCTTGTTTAGAGTTTCGTTAGCATTGCAGGTAATGTTAAGATAAAGTTTCGTTTTAATGAACTTTATTATACGATATGTAAAGTTAGTTCAAATAATTGAGAAAGTCAAGTTTTATCAATTCTAAAATTTTATTGAGATAAAGTTGCATTTGCTAGTTGAACTTAAATTCACTAGCAAAACTGTACAAACTAACAAGCAAAGACTTGCTTTTTACTTATATCAAATAAAAGAGGCAATAGTACTTCAAATAAGCAACTTTAAACCAGTTAAAAATTTAGTATTTGTATGAATTTTAAAATAGGGTTTCTCTAAAAAAATCGCTTAGGTCAACTTTTTTGGACTGATTTTATATTCTTGTGCAACGATTACTTTTGTTATCACCTTTTTTCTTTCAGTCCAGTACGATTAAAATTGATAAAAAGTAATGATGAGGGAAGTTCTGTATTCTGTCATTTCAATATCCACTTCAATATAAGTTTTACTGAGTTCGGAGAGGTCGGATGTTACTTCTAATGAATGAACATAGAAGAT
This sequence comes from Urechidicola sp., assembly GCA_965248525.1. Lineage (GTDB taxonomy): Bacteria > Bacteroidota > Bacteroidia > Flavobacteriales > Flavobacteriaceae > Urechidicola. Next base: position 301,885 of record CBDFJO010000003.1, read on the forward strand.
ATTGTCCTTTATTGATTCTCTTTTCTCAGCACCAACTTTGGTGGCTATGAGATTTCCAATCGTTTGGTCTTTATACATTGGATAATATACTTTTTTATATTTTCCGCCTGATTCCTCATCCAATATGGTTTCTAATCTTTTGATGTCTTTTTCTATTTGTTCTGCTGATTCGTATTTGCCCATCCATACAGCCATTGATGAGATATTGAGGACTATCCGTTTGGGTTGGTAATCATTTTTCTCATAATAATTGAATTTTGCTTTTTCTTTAAACCCAACAGGGTTTATTGTGCATTTAAAATCTCCTGAACTGGACCACGCTCCAGTTGCGGCCGCACCTCTAAATTCGGAAATATCTTGAGCATTAATTATTTTTTTATAGGCTGCACGAAATTCATTCCATGCGGCTTTTTCTTTTGTTTTAATAGCTAAATGTTCTTGCGTAAAATTGGGCTCGTCAGTTTTAATCGTAAACTTATGGACAATGCCATTCTTTACATCTGGTATGGCAACTAAAATTGAATAAATTGTGTCATTGCTAATTAATTTACCTGCGTTAAAAAAATACGCCATTACTAGCTTTGAATTAGGCTCTTCTAACATACTTAATCTTTGACTTAATCTCTGCACAATATTGTTCTCGTGAATTGTTTCGTCCTTGTACCAGGCCTTAAAGGATTGTTCTCCGGCTGCATTCTCAAAACTGAATTTGGTGAATTCTTCACCAAAAATATCTTCACCCAGTTGCACTTTTAGTTCTGTAACATCAGGGTAAACATGACTTTCTTTTTTACCGGTAACCTTTTCTATCTTGTATTCTTCAACATTGTAGGTTGTGGTTTTGAATAGGTTTTGAGCATTTAGGTTTTTATTTATACTTACTATAAAAGTGAATAATACAAGCGGTGCAATTAGTGTTTTCATAATTAAATGTTTCGATTTTCTATCTAAGGGTTTTGAATAAAAAAGCCTTTAACTTATGTTCAGTGGTATTAGTGGCATCATCCACAAACCCAGATATGTTAATTTCTTCCGTTTCTGCTAAAGGATTAAATGTTAAAGCAGTATAAGGGAAAATAGTTGAGTTTTCAAAGGTTTCTTCAGGTATGAGCCTAGTATTCTCAGGAGTGAAATATGCGGTTGCTCTGGGTTGTAAATTTTGGTCATCCACAGCAACAATAAGTAGATAGATGTAATCCAATTCAAGGCGTATGTAATATTGAGCCATTTCATTATCAAGCAAACGAGGGATTTTCATTGTTTCTAAACGCGGATTTGATGGATAGGTCATATTCCTAGACCATGATTTAACCAATACACGATCCTTGTTTGAATTTATCTCCAACAAGAGGGCGCAAAATTCATCGAAATTAATCCCACCATCACTAACTTGAGTATCGCCCGAATTGGAAAAAAAATATTCATCATCATTCGCTAGGATACTATTTACTTCATAAGGTCCAGTTCCAGATACATAATTTGATCCATTAGAACACATTATCCAGGGATTAACATAAGCTTTACCGTAAGGGCTAGCGGTTGGAACTAAATACCAGCGACCATTGACTTGTCCAGTTTGAAAAGCAACTAACTTACAAGCAGTTTTATCGCTATTTGATATAAATATTGTCACAAAAAAAATATTTCCTTGAGTTTTCTCGATAATATATTTCCATGTGAAGTCATAAAAATTGACTTTTTCAGGGAAGTTGTATGTCCGAAAGGAGGGAAGTATATAAGACAACATTTCTTCTGAATCATTACCATATTTCGCCATTGAGGTTTCCAGAAAACCCTCTACCGCATTTTGTCCTGAATTTGAATAGTTCATGCCTTGCGAGTATACTTGAGATACTGACATTAAAAAGCAAAGTGTTAGGAGAAACCATAAATATTTCATAAATAATATTTTAGTTAATAGTGAATTTGTCATTTTTTAATTGGTGATAATGTTAAGATAAAGTTTCGTTTTAATAAACTTTATCATACGATATGTAAAGTTAGTTCAACTAATTGAGAAAGTCAAGTTTTATCAATTCTAAAAATTTATTGAGGTAAAGTTGTATTTGCTAGTTGAATCTACCCAATAAGTACGTTCTTTTCTCATGGTGTTAAAGGATTTATTTTTTATTAAATAAATCATCCTTAACTTATTCTCCACGTAAAGGTAGGACTTTCAGTGGCAATTTGACGATACTTTTCACTTTAATTAAAGAATTCATAATTATCATCGCTATTTGAGGAATTAAAAAATAAAAATTCAAATAAAGTGAAATCTCGCATTTTTTCAATAAAAAGTTGTTTGCATGGTTTTTATTTTTTAGATTTGTCATACGATAGTACATTATGAAAATATATAACACTTGGTCTTTTTACTTTTATTTTTACAATAAAAGATAGAGATATGTGTAATAATTAATAAGAAATTATAATTAAAATATAAAGAGTCTCGAATCAAAATCGAGACTTTTTTTTTGCTTTAAGAATGAAGAAAATAGCAATTCAAGGAATACAAGGATCCAACCATCATATTGTAGCACGTCATTTCTATGGTGAAGATGTTATGTTACATGAGTGTTTGTCATTTGATGTGCTTGTAGATAGTCTAGTATCAAAAGAAAGTAGTCAAGGAATTATGGCAGTTGAAAATACAATTGCAGGTTCGATTATTCCCAATTACGCCTTGATAGATGGTAATGATTTACATATTTCTGGAGAGCTATATATGAACATTCATCATCATTTAATGGGATTGCCTGGACAATCATTAGAAGATATAACTGAAGTATGTTCACATCCAATGGCTTTGTTGCAGTGTAAAAAATTCTTTAAAAAGTATAAGCACATTAAACTGATAGAAGATGTAGATACTGCTGAGGTTGCAAAGCGAATTTCTCAACAAAAATTAAAAGGAGTTGCTGCAATTGCTCCGAAAATCGCAGCAGAAATTTTTGGATTGGAAGTGATAGAAGATGAAATTCAAACGATAAAGAATAACGCAACAAGATTTGTCATTGTACAAGTCGACAAACCAGAAAACGGTAAAAGTGATATTAATAAAGCTTCATTAAAATTTGAATTGGATCACAAGAGAGGTAGTCTAGCAACTGTATTGAATGTGATGAGTGATTGCAAATTAAATTTGACCAAAATTCAATCACTACCCAAAATTGAAACACCATGGATGTATTCATTTTTCGTAGATGTTACGTTTGATGAATATAAGGATTATGAAAAAGCAAAGGCTATTATAGAAATTATGGCAGAAGATTTCAAAATATTGGGAGAATATAAAAACGGACGGTTATGATAGAGTTTTCAAATCGAACAAAACTAATTCAAGAATACTACTTTTCTATCAAATTACAAGAAGTAAGAAAACTTATAGGTGAAGGAAAGCCAATCATTAATATGGGAACCGGAAGTCCAGATTTACAACCGCCAAAGGAGGCAATTACTGCTATTACAAATAGTTTGACAGATGCAACATCTCATAAATACCAATCGTATTCTGGTTTGCCAGAACTTAGGAATGCGATCGCTAATTTTTATAAAAACAAGTACAATGTTTCTTTAAATGCTGATAAAGAGACCTTACCGTTAATGGGAAGCAAGGAAGGGATTATGCATATTTCTATGGCTTTTTTAAATGAAGGAGATAAAGTGTTAATCCCAAATCCAGGATACCCAACATATACATTGGTGAGTGATTTGTTGGGAGTAGAAAAGGTGTTTTATGACTTGGATGAAAATAATAATTGGCAACCAAATTTTGAAGAATTAGAACGTCAAGATTTGAGTACTATTAAATTGATGTGGATAAATTATCCGCATATGCCGACAGGAGCAAATGCGCAAAGAGCAACTTTTGAAAAGTTAATTTCCTTTGGAAAAACACACAATATCGTAATTGTAAATGACAACCCATATTCATTTATTTTGAATGATAATCCGCAAAGTATTTTACAGATTGATAATGCAAAAGATATTGCAATAGAATTAAACTCGTTAAGCAAATCTTTTAATATGGCTGGATGGCGTGTTGGAATGCTACAAGGAAATGAGAAGTTTGTTAGTCAAGTCTTAAAAGTAAAAACTCAAATGGATTCGGGAATGTTTTATGGCATTCAAAAAGGAGCAATTGCAGCGTTAGAATTATCAAATGATTGGTTTGATGGTTTGAATGAAACATATAGAAAACGAAGATATTTAGTATGGCAATTTGTCGATAAATTGAATTGTACGTATGATAAAAATGCTTCTGGAATGTTTGTTTGGGCCAAAGTACCAAAAGGAAAAGTGTCAGAAAAAATAGTAGATGAGTTGCTATATAAAAAAGATATTTTTATAACTCCAGGAACTGTATTTGGTTCTAACGGAGAAGGATATATTCGATTTTCATTGTGTGTATCATCAAAAATAATAAAAGAAGCGATAAATAGAATTACGAATTAATAATTTTAAATGTCATTCCTGCGAAGGCAGGAATCTCATAATCATAAAGTAAAAAGAGGAGATTGCTACGTCTTTCATCCTTACAATGACAAAATGAACATTTTTATAATTGGAATCGGATTAATTGGCGGAAGTATGGCTTTGGATATTCAAAAAAAATATCCTGAAGCAAAAATTTTCGGAATAGATTCAAACAAAAAACATTTAGACGAGGCTCTAGAGTTAGGACTAATTCATCAAAAATCAACCTTTGAAGAGTTAAATAAAGCATCACTTGTGATTGTTTCAATTCCTGTTGACGTACAAATAAATGTTATTTCAAAAGTATTGAATTTAATAAATGATGCTGCTTTGGTAATGGATGTTGGCTCGACTAAAGAATTAATTTGCGAAACGCTAAAAGACCATCCGAAGCGAAGAAATTTTTTAGCTGCACATCCTATTGCTGGAACAGAATTTTCTGGACCGTCAGCAGCAATCAAAGGGCTGTTTGAAGGAAAGACAAATATTATCTGCGAAGTTGAAAAAACAGCATTCAAATTGCAAGAGAAAGCACTCGAAATTTTGACAAAAATCGGAATGCGAATCAGATATATGGATCCAAAATCGCATGACAAACATATTGCGTATGTATCTCATCTATCACATATTAGTTCTTTTATGTTGGGGAAAACAGTCATTGAAAAAGAAAAAAATGTGCGTGATATTTTTGATATGGCTGGAAGTGGATTTGAGTCAACAGTTCGTTTGGCAAAAAGTTCACCTGAAATGTGGACGCCCATTTTTGAACAAAATAAAGAGAATGTGATAGAAACATTAGAAGAATATATTAATAATTTAGAAGAATTTAAAACATTAATGCAGCAAGATAATTTTTCAGAAATATATCAAAAAATGAAAAGTATAAATTATATAAAACAAATATTAAACGGAATTAAATAACACCTTAAAAGTAGGAAAATGGAGAATAAAAAAGAATTAGGAACATGGCTAAGTAAGATGAATTTAGAGCATCCATTGGTAATTGCAGGACCTTGCAGTGCGGAAACAGAAGAGCAAGTACTAAATATCGCTCATCAATTAAAAGATACAGATGTAAACTATTTTAGAGCGGGAATTTGGAAGCCAAGAACGCATCCAGGAAATTTTGAAGGTGTTGGAGTGCTTGGTTTAAAATGGTTGCAAAAAGTAAAGGCAGAAACAGGAATGAAAACGGCTACTGAAGTAGCAAATGCTAACCATGTTAAGTTGGCTTTAGAACACGATATTGATTTATTATGGATTGGTGCGCGATCTACTGTGAGCCCTTTTATTGTACAAGAAATTGCTGATGCTTTAAATGGAACTGACAAAATAGTATTGGCAAAAAATCCTGTAAATCCAGATTTAGCACTTTGGTTAGGAGGAATTGAGCGTCTATACACAGCAAATATTAAAAACTTAGGAGTTATTCATCGAGGATTTTCAACTTACGAAAAAACAAAATATCGTAATATCCCTGAATGGCAAATAGTAATTGAATTGCAAAATCGTTTTCCAGATTTACCATTGATTTGCGATCCATCACACATTACAGGAAATAGAAAAATGATTTTAGATGTGTCACAAACTGCATTAGATCTCAATTTTGATGGATTGATGATAGAAACTCATTTTGATCCAGAAAATGCTTGGAGTGATGCTGCACAGCAAGTTACACCTAAGTCTTTGGTTAAGATAATGGAGGATTTGCGCATTAGAAAAATAACAAATACCGAGGAAGATTATAGAAGCAAATTGAAGAATCTACGAACTCAAATAAATGTTGCAGATAATCAGTTGATCGGAGTTTTAGGAAAGCGAATGAAAGTTTCTGATAGAATAGGAATTTTAAAGAAAGATAAAAATGTAGCTGTTTTACAATCTAAACGATGGAAAGAAATCTTAGGAAATATGATTTTGGAAGGTAAAAAGAATGGGTTGAGCGAAGAGTTTATTTTAAGATTGTATAAGGCAATTCACCAAGAGAGTATCAATCATCAAGAAAAAATTATTAATCAATAATAGCAGTAAAAGTTGCATCTTTGCAATCAATGACGGGAATTGTATATAAATCTACAGGAAGTTGGTATTTGGTAAAATCAAAAGATGGCGCATTTTTTGAATGTCGAATCAAAGGAAAGTTTCGCATCAAAGGAATAAAAAGTACAAATCCTGTGGCTGTTGGAGATGTTGTAGATTTTACTGCCGAAGATACTAATAATAAAAGTATTGGTGTTATCAATGAAATACATACTCGAAAGAATTATATCATTCGTAAATCGGTAAATTTATCAAAGCAAACGCATATAATTGCTTCAAATATTGATTTGGTTTTTTTACTGATAACTATTGATAATCCACCAACATTTACAATTTTTATTGATCGTTTTTTGGTAACGGCAGAAGCATATCATATCACAACAGTTTTGATTTTTAATAAGATTGATGCGTATGAAATAGAGCAACGGGCAGAGGTGATGTATCTCAAAGAGATTTATGAAAAAATTGGTTATCAATGCGTTGAAGTTTCGGCAACAGAAAACAAAAATATAAGTGTAATCAAAGAACTGATGCTTGGTAAAACAAGTATGTTTGTTGGTCACTCAGGAGTTGGAAAATCTACTTTGGTCAACGCCATTGAGCCAACATTAAAACTAAAAACGAAACAAATTTCAGAGCAACACATGCAAGGACAACACACAACTACATTTGCCGAAATGTTTGATTTGAGTTTTGATGCACGTATTATTGATACTCCAGGAATTAAAGGCTTTGGAGTTGTAGATATTGAAAAAGAAGAGGTTGGAAATTATTTCCCAGAATTCTTTGCGCAAAAAAATAACTGTAAGTTCAATAACTGTATTCACATAAATGAACCAAAATGTGCTGTAAAAGAAGCATTGGAAGAAGAAAAAATTTCTTGGTCAAGATATAAAAGTTATATACAGATTTTAGAAGGCGAAGATGAACATTATAGAACAGATACTCGAGAAAAAGAATGAAAGTAGTTATCCAAAGAGTTTTAGAAGCGTCAGTAACAATAGATGGTGAAAAGGTAAGTCAAATTCAAAACGGATTATTAATTTTAGTTGGTATTGAAAGTGAAGATACTGTAGGAGATATTCAATGGCTCTCTAAAAAAATAATAAATCTTCGTGTTTTTAATGATGAGAATAATGTGATGAATAAATCACTTATTGATGTTGGTGGTGAAGCAATCGTTGTGAGCCAGTTTACATTGCATGCATCTACTAAAAAAGGAAATAGACCGTCTTATTTAAAAGCCGCAAAACCTGAGATTTCAATTACGCTATACGAACAATTTGTTGAGCAAATAGAACAAGATTTAGGAAAGAAAATTCAGACAGGAAAATTTGGAGCGGATATGAAAATAGCACTTATAAACGATGGACCTGTAACTATTATTATTGATAGTAAAAATAGAATGTAACATTTTATTTTGTAATAACCCCAAAAAGTTACGTCTTACTAAATAACCATAAGAATTAAGATAATGATTAAAAAAACAATAGTAGCAGTAATAATAATTTTAACAACAATGTCTTTTGCGCTTGTAGAAAGAACTGCATACAAAGCAGTTGTAAGCGAATCAACAGCAGAATGGACAGGATATAAAACAGGAGGTCAGCACAATGGAATAATCGAAATTAAAGAAGGATATCTTGTAGTTGATAATAATATGATCGTTTCAGGAAATTTCACCATAGAGATGAATTCTATAAAAATTCTTGATGGGGATAATAAAAAACTATTGAAACATATTAAGAGTGATGATTTTTTTGATGTAGAGAAGTTTCAAATAGCAACATTTGTAATTTCAGGAAGTTCAGTTGAGGAAGATAAAATGATGGTTAAAGGAGATCTTACAATTAAGGGAATTACAGAAGAAATTGAATTTCTAGCATCATTTGCTAAAAATGAAAAAGGGCAGCTAGTTTTAGAAAGTGAAACATTTAAAGTAGATAGAACAAAATTTAATATAACATACAAATCAAAAACAGTTTTCAACAAATTGAAAGATAAGTTTATTTATGACAAATTTGATATGAAAATTAAAGTTGTCTTAGCAGGAATAGAAAAATAATTCCAATATTTTACCAGGAGAAAAGCCTAAGATTTTTAAAAATTTTAGGCTTTTTTGTTTTTAAAAAGAATATTTTTGTGGTCTAAGTTAAAAAAGTGGTCTAAGTTAAAAAACAATTAAAAATGAAAAAATTAATTTTAACAGTGCTAGTTGCTGTATCAGTAATGGCTTGTAAAGTAGATAGCAAAAACAAAGTAGAAACTAAGGATGCTAATAAAGTAGAAGAAGTAAAAGGAGCAACTGCTTATACAGTAATTGCCGATAAATCTACTGTAACTTGGAAAGGCTTCAAACCAACAGGAACTCACAATGGTACAATTGCAATTTCAAAAGGAAAAATGGATTTGTCTGGTGATGATTTAGTTGGTGGAAAATTTATGATTGATATGAACTCAATTGTAAATTTAGATTTACCTCAAGAAGGTGATTATGGGGCTCCGAAATTGGAAGGACATTTAAAAGCTGCTGATTTCTTTGATGTAGCTCAGTTTCCAACAGCAACTTTTGAAATTACGAATGTTGTAAAAAATGAAGGTAAAGTGAATGTAACAGGAAATCTTACTGCAAAAGGAATTACAAAAAGTATTACAATTCCAGCAACATTTGCCGTAGCAAATGGTTTTGTAACATTTAAAAGTGATACTTTTAAAATTGACAGAACAGCATTTGGAATAGAATACAAGTCAACAAAATTGGCTGATGTACTTAAAGAAAAATCTATTGATGACTTATTTGAAATGTCATTTGATGTAATAGCAAAAAAATAAACAATATTGTTATTCTTGCGCAAGCAGGAATCTAAAAAGTCTGTAATTGAAAAATTACAGACTTTTTTTTGTACTCAAAAAGCCGTAATATTACAATTTAAAATATACGATTAGATGCAAGAAAATAAGAACCTATCAGAAATTGAGATTCAAGAACAACGAATCATTGACAATAAAGAACTGAATATTTGGGAAGCACTAATTCCTGTGGTTGTTTTAATAAGTTTATTATTTTATAACATAAAATTTGCAGACGGAATTTTATTAGGTGATTATTCCTATCAATATATATTATTAATTGGAGGTTTAATAGCAGCAATTGTAGGTTTGTTTAACAAAGTTTCTTTTAATGTAATATTTTCAGAAATTTGGGAAAATTGGAAAAGTGTTTTTGTTCCTATTATGATTTTATTGTTGGTTGGTGCATTAGCAGGAACTTGGCTCGTTAGTGGAATCATTCCAGCAATGATTTATTATGGATTACAAGTTTTAAATCCTGCAACATTTTTACCAGCATCAGTCATTATTTGTGCAATTATCTCAATAGCAACAGGAAGTTCATGGACAACATCTGCAACTGTTGGTATTGCATTAATTGGTATTGGTTCTGCACTCGGAATCTCTACAGGAATGATTGCAGGAGCAGTAATTTCTGGTGCATATTTTGGCGATAAGATGTCGCCAATGAGCGACACTACCAATTTAGCTCCTGCGATGGCAGGAACAGACTTATTTACGCATATTCGTTATATGTCACTAACAACAGTGCCAACAATAATAATTACTATCATCATTTTTAGTATTATAAGTTTTAATTTAGACATAACAGGTAAAACCGATATGACGAATTTACTTACAACTATTGAAAATACATTTCATATTACACCTTGGTTATTTCTAGTACCATTAGTTGTAATTGGCTTGATAATATTTAAAACGAAACCATTAATTGCGCTTAGTATTGGTGTATTATTAGCTGGTGTTTTTGCAATAATTTTTCAATCTGATGTTTTAAGTACTTTGTCAGGTTCTAGTTTTAAAGCTGTTTTTGATGCAATATTTACTGAAACTCAAATAACAACTTCAAATGAAAAATTAACAGAACTATTTAAAGCAAAAGGAGTTTTTGGAATGAAATGGACAGTATTATTAATTTTAAGTGCGATGGTTTTTGGTGGTGTTATGGATGGCATAGGAGCCTTGGCAAGAATAACCAAAGAACTATTAAAGGTAGTAACATCAACATTTGGCTTGTTTGCAAGTACTGTAGCAAGTTGTATTGGTTTAAATATTGTTGCATCAGACCAGTATTTGGCAATTGTAATTCCTGGTAAAATGTTTAAACAAGCATTTGAAGATAGAGATTTAGCACCAGAAAACCTGAGTAGAACACTCGAAGATTCTGGAACAGTTACTTCGGTTTTAGTTCCTTGGAATACTTGTGGTGCTTATCAATCGGAAGTGTTATTAGGTGAAGCAGGATTAACAAGTTATATCCCGTATGCGTTTTTTAATATTTTGAGTCCAATAATGACGCTTCTTTATGCAATGTTTGATATTAAGATAAGACAGTTGAGAGGGAAATTAGATTAAGTTTTTAATTGTCCAATCTGCTCCGCACACTTCTCACCATCAATAGCAGCAGAAATAATTCCGCCAGCATAACCAGCACCTTCACCGCAAGGATACAAACCTTTTATCTGCGTATGTTCTAAAGTTTTATAATCTCTTGGAATACGCACAGGAGAAGAAGTTCTTGATTCAGGAGCATGTATGACGGCTTCGTTGGTCATATAGCCATGCATAGACTTTCCAAACTGTTTAAAACCTTCTTGCAATGTCTGATAAATGAATTTTGGTAAGACTTCACCCAATTCTACAGATGTAGTTCCAGGCATATAGGAAGTTTGTGGAATATCAGTAGATAAATTCCCTTTGGTAAAATCTACCAAGCGTTGCGCAGGAACTCTTTGAGTTTTTCCACCAAGTTTCCACGCGTTTTGTTCTATTTGTTTCTGAAACTCCATTCCAGCCAATGCCCCTTTGTATTTAAAAGTAGCAAAATCTTCCAATTTTAATTCCACTACAATACCAGAATTTGATGTTGGTTGATCTCTTTTTGATGGTGACCAACCATTTGTTACAACTTCACATGGGGAAGTAGCACAAGGTGCAATAACACCTCCAGGACACATACAAAATGAATAAACACCTCTATTTTTCACTTGTTTTACTATTCCGTATGGAGCAGGAGGTAAGTGCTCACTTCGTGTTTCGCAATGGTATTGAATAGAATCGATTAATTGTTGAGAATGCTCAACTCTTACGCCAAGAGCAAAAGGTTTTGCTTCAATTTCGATATTTTTTCTGTGCAATAATTCAAAAATATCTCTTGCTGAATGTCCTGTTGCAAGGATTATTTCTGATGTATTTATTTTGTCTCCATTTTGAGTTTTTACACCAGTTACAGCACTACTTTTTATCAAAATATCGGTAACTCGTGTGTTGAATCTTACTTCACCGCCGTAATTGATAATCGTTTCACGAATCGTTTGAATAATTTTTGGCAATTTGTTCGTTCCAATATGTGGATGCGCATCTATAGTGATATCTTTTGGTGCTCCGTGAGCAACCAATAAATTTAAAATTTTGTTGACATCACCACGTTTTTTTGAGCGTGTATAGAGTTTTCCATCAGAATATGTTCCTGCTCCTCCTTCTCCAAAACAATAGTTAGAATCTTCATCTACAATATGAAATTTTGTAATAGTAGCAAGATCTCTACGGCGTTCTTTTACATCTTTTCCTCGTTCGAGTACAATTGGTTTTAATCCTTTTTCGATGAGTTTTAAGGCAGCAAACAATCCTGCAGGACCTGCGCCAATCACTAGTATTTCTCGTGCCTTACTAACGTCTTTATAATATGGAATCTCAATAGGATTTTCAATAAATTCTTCTCGAATATATACTCTTATCCGAAGGTTTATTTTTACGTTTTTTTGACGTGCATCAATCGATCTTTTTAATATTTCAAGATGTTTGATGTCATCAAAATTAAAATGTTCTTTTTGCGCAATACGTTTTTTTAATATTTCAATATTCTGAGCAATTTCAGGAGCTACTTGAAGTTGAAATTCTTGTTGCATGATTTTAGATGAAGAAATTCCAGACCAATCCAAACCGTACAGTCAAATCTCGATAAGGATTTAATGGCGATGAATAATAGTTTCGCCCTGTAAAACTTGCTGTGATGTTTTCTGCTTTTAGGTATAATCGCGTTCTACGTACTTGTGCATTTACAAAGAAATTAACGATTGGATATCCTCCAAATTCAGCAGTATCTTGTAAGTTAAATTCCGATAAAAGTGGATTGTAAGCATTCATCTGATATTCGGTAAAATACTTAAATGTAAATCCTGTTTGAAGGTATAATGGCTTATTTTTAAATATATAATTACTGTAATAAAGGGAGTTTCGAGTTATAAGCTCCGGCACTTTAAAAAAGGCATCGCCTTTCGCCACTTTTTGGTATAGGATTGTATTATCTAACGTAAATTTTCCGAATGTAAATGATTTGTTTGCTTTTATTTTTAAATAATTGATGGCTTCACTTGCTTGTTGAGGTTCAGAATCGACATCAAAATAAGTATAGTTATCAATTTGAGTAATACTTGCTGATGCTCCTAAATTCCATTTATCAGCATTAAAATCAAAAGATAAATTTCGAACTTCTTCGTTTTTAAAACCATCATTCTGCCAATTATAATCAATATAATCACTTTGAAAATGAATAAAATTAAAGTTTGGAGCCTTTGAAACTGACGATATTTTTGCAGTCATATTAAAAAGACTATCTTTTTTATACGTTGCAGCAGCCATCAAACTACTTCCCTCAAGATCACCTGAAATAATAGAAGAAACATCAGCTTTTAAATTAAAATTTTTAACTGTTGCATTCCAATCTGCACCAACAGAAATGGTCGAACCTTTGAGTTGCGCATCTATAGTTTGGTTTGTTAGGTTTACAATGCCATTAAAATAATGATCAAACTGATAGTGACTTGCTTTTGCTCTTAGTTTCCCTAAAACTAATGGAGATTCTAACTCAAGATAGACCAAATTATGCATTGTTCTTAACCCTTGATCATCGTTAATATCGTTTTGAAAAGCATCACCAATTACTGTGCTTGCAGCAGTTTGATCAAACCTATAATGTTTTGTTTTATAGGTGTAATGATGACCAATTTTAAAATTTGAAGGTTTTGATTTGATACTATCTTTTTTTCTGAAAACTTTAAAATCGTGCTCTAAATGATAGCGTTTTGCTAACAAGAAATTCTCTGCATTAGAATAATTTGTTTCCAATCTTCCACGATCTGTAAAGTTTGGATTGTTGGCTTCAAAAGAGATAATAGATTCAGCAGTTAATCCACCATTTTCTTGATTTAAAAAATCATGAGAAACATAATGTCCTCGAGCATAATAGAGGTTGTCTTTTGTACGATAGTTAAATGTTGTTCTAAAATTTCCAAAACTTGCCAATGTATTTCTGTATTTTCCTAATGAACGTAGCCCTTTGTAAGCAAAAGAAAAGTTAAATTCTGGTGAAGTATTCATGGTGATTAAAACATCTAGTACTTGACCTTGTTCGAGTCCTGAACGATACATCAATTCAGATGTTGGAGTTGCAACTTCGTAATAATCGATGTCTTTTACTTCTTTGAAGTTAAAGTATTTAGCACGTGCACCCATTTTTGGAATGTATGAGTTCTCATCAAAATTATAGGCTAAATTGGTATAGGTTTGTCCAACATTATGAAAAGGGAGTAATTCAAAATCATCTTTACGGATGTAGTTTAATTTGTAATTTTTTTGGATTGTCAACGTCGTGTCAATGTATGTTGTGTCAAGGTTGTTGGAGATTATTTTATAATCTGTAAAATAAGTTTTTCCATCGAGTTCTACTTCTATTTCCTTTTCATCAGACCTTTGATTTATCGAATCTCTACTGAATTGATTAAAACCTTCTTCAAAAGATTTACCTTTTAGAAGTCTTTCTTTTTGAGCAAAAGAAGAAACTGTAAAAAATACTAAAAAGCAATACAAAAAGATTTTTCTCATAATAAAATTTAATACGATAAAAGTAGGTCTCGACTGCGCTTGACCAGACAATTAATTATTCAAATATGGTAATATCTCCTTGAACAGAGTCAAGAGGTTATTAATTTAATGCGACAAAGATAAAATATTAAACGGAACTAATAAACCTAAATTGCCTAATGTAGGTTTGACGAAAATACTTACTTTGTAGTCTTATTTATACCAAAGGAATGTTAAAATTAAAATACCAAAAAAAATTACTCGAAGCTGGAACAGATGAAGCTGGAAGAGGATGCCTCTCTGGACCTGTAGTTGCGGCTACAGTTATTCTTTCAGATGATTTTTCGCATCCTTTTCTCAATGATTCAAAACAGTTGACAGAGAAACAACGCCGAGAATTGAAACCTTATATTGAAGAGCATGCACTTTCTTGGGCTGTAGCGTTTGTAAACGAACAAAAAATAGATGAGATAAATATTTTACAATCTTCTATTTTAGCGATGCACAAATCAATAGAAAAATTGGATATAAAACCAGAATTTATCATTGTTGATGGTAATAAATTCAACCTTTATAAGGATATTCCTCATCAAACAATTGTAAAAGGTGATTCAAAGTTTATGAGTATTGCCGCAGCCTCTGTCTTGGCAAAAACCTATCGTGATGCTTTTATGGAAAAGATTGGATTAGAATTTCCACAATACAATTGGAAACAAAATAAAGGCTATCCAACCAAGCAACATAGAAATACTATTCGTGAGTTTGGAATCACAAAATACCACCGAAAAACGTTCCGGTTGTTACCAGAACAATTGAAGTTGAATTTGTGAGAAAAGAACAGTTATATTACTTTCCGTTTTATAGCGTTTTTTGTATAATTAGATCGCTTTTTGAGTTGCAGCCAAAATATCTAAATCATCGTTTTCTACTATAAGAATTAGAGTTAACGCTTCGTTTGGCTTCACCAATTCTGGAATTAAAATAGAACTTTTCCCATTTTTTCTTTCCAATTGAAGTTGATATTCATTTACAACAATATTACTATTTACTAATTCTCTGTTTCTATTTTCACCTCGTTTTACAGAAGTTTTACGTTCATTTATCACCAAAACTACTCTTAAGACTTTACCTGAAATAGAACTATTAAAGACATAGTTAAAATTCACAGTATTATTAGATTTAACAACATTGTTAATTGCAATACGCTCCGTAGATTTTATTTTTGAATATTCAGAAATTTTCTGATTTACAAGCTTTTCTTTTGAACCAACAATATGCTCTTTTCCATTTATTACTAATTGAGGAGTGTAGACAGAACTACTATTAAATTTTGAAGCATATTGTTGCTGTTTATTGCTATATGTTTTTTTGCTAAACGGATCTTTCCAACCAATATAATTCCAATAATCTACATGGTAAGATAAAGCAATAATCTGTTCTCCTTTTACTTCATTCAAAATTTCATCTGCAGGCGGACAACTAGAACAGCCTTGAGATGTGTATAATTCTAATAATACTGTGTTTGATGTATTTATTTGTGCTCCTAAAGTTAATGGAATTAGAAACAATGTAAATATTATTTTTTTCATAAGAATTATTTTTAATTTAGAAAGATGAATTTTAAGTCGAAAAAAATAGCATTTCTTACAAGTATCAATAAAATTTCCTTGACAACCTTTAAGTCTAGGTTAAATAAGAATCCTATTTGATTAAAAAAATAGTTGAAAAAATGAATCTATGTGAATTGATAAAGTTTTTATTTAATAATTACCCATCAAAATATGTACATTTGTAATCCTTAAAAGACAGAAAAAATGATTAAAAGAAGTAGAGCAGTAATTTCAAAATTTATCATTCATAAAGTTGGTAATAAATTTAATAGAGCAACCAATATTTTTTCTGAAAAAGAACTAACTTTTGATAAAGAAAGTTATGATTTAATGCTACCTTTTTTGTTGAAACCATTTGCCAATGTTGCTGAAAGTTTCCGATTTAAACACCATGCAAACATTGATTTGAATGAGATAAACAATTATTCTTCTGAAGTTTTTAAGGATGATTCATCATTTGTAGAAATTTCAAAACACATAGTCAATCATTTATACGAACAGTCAAATTCAGCACAAATAAAGGTTGGAGATGTTATTATTGCACTGTTTGAAGACATACAATACAAAGATTCAATCACCAATGCAATCGGAATTTTTAAGATAGAAAACAAGATAGATTTTTTTCAAACATACATGGAAGATGATGTCTTAGATGTGTTTGTACAGAAGGGAATCAGTACCAAAAAATTGGATAAAGGATGCCTAATTATAAATCATAGTGATGGTGAAGGAAAAGTCGTATTGAGTGTAGATAATAATAATTATGATGCGCAATATTGGACAAAAAACTTCTTAAATATCAAGTTTGCCGATGATAGTATTCAGCACACTCAGAATTATATAGAAATGTGTAAAGACTTCTCTGACGAAATCATAAAAGAAGACTTTGGAATACAAGAAAAGAGTAAATTTTTAGCGCAAACGGTTGACTTTTTTAAAGAAAACGAGCATGTAAATATTCACGATTTTAAAAGTGAAATTTTTGAAGAGGATGACAAAAAGAAAACGTTGTTTGACGATTATAAAAAGCATTACGAAGAACTAAATAATGTATTGGTTCGTAATCAATTTGCCGTTTCTGATATTGTTTTAAAAAAGCAAAAAGCAAAGATAAAAACTGAAATAAAATTAGACACCAATATTCAAATAAAATTGGATGTAGAAGCACCTGATGCATCAGCAGAATATCTTGAAAAAGGGTTTGATGATGAGAAAAAAATGCATTATTACAAAGTGTATTTCAATGAAGAGAGTTAGTATTTAAGACGAAACAAATTCGACCTTAAATAACACACAAAAGTGTTTTTTAATCTTCTCTTTTACTTCTTCAATATCAATTTCTTTTTCCAATTCTGCTTGCATCGAAGTAACCGCTTTTCCACGAATTCCACATGGAATAATATGATTGAAATACCCTAAATCAGTATTGACATTTAGAGCAAAACCGTGCATAGTAATCCATCGAGAAGCACGAACACCTAAAGCACATATTTTTCTTGCAAACGGAGTGCCTACATCTAACCAAACACCGGTTTCTCCTTCGCTACGTGTTGCCTTTAGACCGTATTCTGCAATGGTAAGAATGATAGATTCTTCGAGTAAACGAAGGTATTTATGAATATCGGTAAAGAAGTTTTCAAGATCCAAAATTGGATATCCTACAATTTGTCCAGGACCATGGTATGTGATGTCTCCTCCGCGATTTATCTTAAAAAAAGTAATTCCTTTTTTTTTGAGTTGTTGCTCGTTTAGTAATAAATTAGAAATATCACCACTTTTCCCTAAAGTATAAACGTGAGGATGTTCAACAAATAAAAAATGATTTTTTGTTGGACTTTTTGACCCTTTTTGTCGGTTATCAAACTTTATTTTTACGTTCTCTTGTAATAATTTGGTCTGATAGTCCCAAGTTTCTTGGTAAACTTTATTTCCTAAATCTTGAAAAAGTACTTTCTGCATTAATTTTCTGGATTATTAAGAATAATTAATGCCGCAATAACTCCAGGAATCCATCCTAAAAGCGTAAGCAAAATAATAATAATTGATCCACAACCTTTGTCAATAACTGCAACTGGGGGAAAAATAACTGCAAACAATACGCGTAAGCAACTCATATAGTTATAATTTTTAAAGTAATTTAAAAATCATGATTCACTCATTAAACGAATTAATTATTCTTATGTTACAAAGGTCTTAAAAATAACTGTAATAAAAAACTTTCGTTAATTATTGAAAGTTCAGAAAGTTTCAGCTTTGATGGATTGGGGAATTGTAACTAAAGAATATAAAGCAGGAGAACGAAGATATTTTTTTATGCTGATAAAGATATTTGGGAAATAGCACGTAAAATAACAAAAGAGCGAAGTAAACGTGAAATTGAACCTATTTTAAAAGTTTTGAATGAAGTGAAAATGACTGAAGGTGAAACTGAAGAAATTGAAAATTTCAAAAAAGTTGTTACTGATTTAGAATCTTTCACATCCTCTTTAAACGGAGTTGTAGATAAGTTTGTAAAGTCAGATGAACATTGGTTTTACAAGAATTTATTAAAAATAGTAAAGTAAAAAAATTACAAACAAACTTTCAATAATAAGTGAAAGTTTAATAAGGTATATTATGAAAACTAATACTTTTATGACGGGAAATTGGGAAGATTTAATTATTTTAACTTTTGAAGTTGAATCAGAAATTCTTCAAAAATATTTACCAAACGGAACAGAATTAGATTTGTATCAAGGTAAATCATTGATAAGTATGGTTGCTTTTACGTTTTCTAAAGTGAAGTTTTTTGGTGTCAAAGTACCTTTTCATCAACAGTTTAGAGAAATTAATTTTCGTTTTTATGTAAAATCAATAAATGATGGTACAAAAGGAGTTGTTTTTATTAAAGAATATGCACCAAAACCATTGATTGCAGTGATTGCAAACGGAGTTTATAACGAGCCGTTTTTAAAAAAAAGCATTGATAGAAATAAAGAAATAATAGATGAGGAGTTGTCGATGGAATATTGTTTTCCGAATGGTAAAGTAAAAGCAATAGCGCAAAAAGAAACAAGAGAATTAGGAAAAAACACTTTGGAACATTTTGTTGTTGATAGATATATTGCTTTTGTAAAAAGTAGAAATACAAAAACATATCAATATCAAATAAATCATAAACCTTGGAGGATTCATAAATCTTCAACCATAGAAATTGATAAGAATAGTTTGACTTTATTACCGTCAGAATTTAAGAATGGGAAACTAATCGCTTCTTATTTTGTTGATGGTTCAAAAATATCAGTAGAAAAAGGGATTTTGCAAGAAGAAATTAATAATAACTTCGTTCTAAATTAGAAATCCTTATTTTTGTAATATGTCAATAGAAGTACAAAATATCTCAAAAAACTACGGAACGCAAAAAGCGTTAGACAACATCAGTTTTTCTATCAAAAAAGGAGAAATTGTAGGATTTCTTGGTCCAAATGGTGCAGGAAAATCTACAACCATGAAAATTCTAAATGGATTTATAAAAGCAACAGAAGGAACAATTTTTGTAAATGGAATTAATGTTGTCGAGAATCCAATAGAAGCACAGCAGCATATTGGTTATTTGGCAGAACATAATCCGTTGTATCTTGATATGTATGTGAAAGAATATTTAAATTTTTGTGCATCTATTCATAAAGTTAACAAAGAAAAAGTTGCAGCAATTATTGCTAAAGTCGATTTGACTCCTGAAGTCCATAAGAAAATAAAGCAACTCTCAAAAGGGTACCGTCAACGTGTTGGTTTAGCTTCTGCGATGTTACACAATCCTGATGTATTGATTTTAGATGAGCCAACTACTGGATTAGATCCTAATCAACTGGTAGAAATTAGAGCGTTAATCAAAGGTT
This sequence comes from Urechidicola sp., assembly GCA_965248525.1. Classification (GTDB taxonomy): domain Bacteria; phylum Bacteroidota; class Bacteroidia; order Flavobacteriales; family Flavobacteriaceae; genus Urechidicola. The sequence continues at coordinate 321,821 of CBDFJO010000003.1, forward strand.
TTGGTACAGACAAAACAGTACTTTTTTCAACACATATTTTGCAGGAAGTTGAAGCGATTTGTGATCGTGTTATCATTATCAACAAAGGTGTTCTTGTTGCTGATTTGCAACAAGAAGAGTTGAGAAATAAAAACTTAGAAGATATTTTTAGAGGCTTGACTAATTAGGGTTTCTGGAATAAAAGTCTAATTTAACCTAAAGCTAAAACCATCTTTTTGAAGCGTACTCAACAACTCATTATTTATAGCAACTTTATGAGTTCTACTCGGTAAATTCAACTTAATTTTTTCTTGATTGTCAGAAACTACGAATGATAAGGGCTTTGAGCCTTTATGAGCATTGAGAATAGAAGTGATAGACGCTAATTTTTCTTTGTTTACTTCGTCAAGAGTAAGTTCAATTGTTACTTTTTTTGAGAGTTTGTCTAAAACATCATGTAATAATTGAATATCAGTAAATTGCAATCGTATATCATCATTATAATAGTTTTTACGACCAGAAATTTTAATATGTAAGAACAAATTTGGCACTAAAAAATGTTTAAAACGCAAGTATTCCTCGCCAAACATTTTAAACTCATGCACAGTTGTGTAGTCTTCTATAAAAAAAGTAGCCCAACCTTTGCCATTTTTTGAAATCCGATGTTCTACACCTGTAATAATTCCACCAACAGCGACATCTTTGTTTAGCAACGCTTTTGGGTCTTGAAAATCAACCAAAACGGCATTGCAAAAGTTTTTCAATTCGTTTCTGAAATTATCCAAAGGATGTCCAGAAATATAAATTCCTACAACTTCTTTTTCGCGTGATAACTTTTCCATAACGCCCCATTTTTCACATTCAGGAATTACAGGTTCGTCAAATTGTACTTCAGAAGCTTCGCCAAACATAGAAATCTGTGAAGAGTTTTTATTTTCTTGATATTTAGAGCCATATTTCATTGCTTTCTCTAAAAATGTTTGCCCTTTTTCATCTAAGGCAAAATACTGTGATCTTTGAGTTTCTGTAAAACTATCAAATCCACCAGCAAAAACGAGACCTTCAAAAGTTCGTTTATTGGCAGCACGTAAATCTACACGTTTAGCAACATCAAAAATAGATTTAAAACTACCATTCTCTTTTCTTTCTGATATAATGGATGCAACGGCGCCTTCTCCAACACCTTTAATTGCACCCATTCCAAAGCGAATGGCACCTTCTTTATTTACTGCAAATTTATAATATGATTCATTTACATCAGGACCTAAAACTTCGATTCCTGCACGCTTACATTCTTCCATAAAAAAAGAAACAGATTTAATATCTCGCATATTGTTTGACAATACTGCAGCCATATATTCTGCTGGATAATGTGCCTTTAGATATGCAGTTTGATAAGCAATATACGCATAGCAAGTTGAGTGAGATTTGTTAAATGCATAGGCTGCAAATGCTTCCCAGTCTTTCCATATTTTTTCTAATACTTCTTCTGGATGATTGTTCGCTTTTCCACCATTCATGAATTTTGGTTTCAACTCCTCAAGCAGTGAAAAAATCTTTTTCCCCATTGCCTTTCTCAATAAATCGGCTTCACCTTTGGTGAAATTCGATAGTTTTTGAGAGAGCAACATCACCTGCTCTTGATAGACTGTAACTCCATAAGTTTCCTTTAGAATAACTTCCATTTCTGGTAAGTCATATTCGATGGCTTCTTTACCGTGTTTCCGCATTATAAATAATGGAATATATTCCATTGGTCCTGGACGATAGAGTGCGTTCATTGCAATTAAATCTGCAAAAGTTGTCGGTTTTAAATCTTTCAGGTGTTTTTGCATTCCAGCAGATTCGTACTGAAAAATTCCGATGGTTTCCCCTTTTTGAAAAAGTTCATACGTTTTTTGATCATCTAACGGAAAATCATCAGGAATCAATGTTTTTTTATGTAACGCTTTGACAATCTTCACGGTATCTTTGATAAGCGATAGCGTTTTTAATCCCAAGAAATCCATCTTCAACAATCCTGCACTTTCTACAACATTGTTGTCAAATTGTGTTACAAACATTTCCGAATCTTTGGCTGTCGCAACAGGAATTAAATTTGTAATATCTTCTGGAGTAATGATAACTCCACAGGCATGTGTTCCAGTATTTCTAACAGATCCTTCGAGCGCCAATGCTTGATGTATCGTTTTTGCAGCAAGATCAGTTCCATCAGCAATAGTCTGTAATTCTACAATTTTTGCTTTATCATCGGCACGTAATTCAGCAATTTTAGACTTACTTTTCTTATCTTCTCCAAAAATGTAATTTAGTTTTGTGTTTGGTATCAGTTTTGCAATTCTATCAGCATCAGGAAGCGGTAAATCCAATACACGAGCTGTATCTCGAATAGAAGATTTTGCAGCCATTGTTCCGTACGTAGTAATTTGTGCAACATTGTTTGAGCCATATTTATCAATAACAAAATCAATTACCTTTTGCCGACCTTCATCATCAAAATCAATATCGATATCAGGCAATGAAACACGGTCAGGATTTAAGAAACGCTCAAAAAGCAAATCGTATTTTATAGGGTCAATATTGGTAATCCAAAGACAATAAGCAGCAACTGACCCTGCGGCAGAGCCACGTCCAGGACCTACAGAGACATCCATTTTTCTTGCTTCAGCGATTAAATCCCAAACGATCAAGAAATATCCTGGATAACCAGTTTTTTCAATAATTGAAAGTTCGAAATCAAGCCTTTCTATTGTTTCTTTATCTAATTTTTCGCCATATCTTTTCTTAGCGCCTTCAAAAGTTAGATGTTTTAAATACGCATTTTCTCCACGAACTCCTCCGTCAATTTTATCTTTAGGATTTATAAATTTCTGTGGAATATTAAATTTAGGCAACAAAACATCTCTCGCTAAAGGATATGTCTCAATTTTGTCAATGATTTCTTGAATATTTATGATTGCTTCAGGTGTATTTTGAAACAATTCTTTCATTTCATCTTGACTTTTGAAATAATATTCTTCGTTTGGCAAACCATAACGATACCCTCGACCACGACCTTTTGGTGTGTCAAATTTTTCTCCATCTTTTACACAGAGTAAAATATCGTGAGAAGTAGCATTTTCTTTGTTTATATAGAATGTATCATTAGTGGCAACTAATTTAACATTATGTTTTTTTGAAAATTGAAGCAATACTTCGTTGATGTGCTTTTCATTTTCTTGACCGTGATTTGTCATCTCAAGATAAAAATCACTACTAAATTGTTTTTTCCACCAAAGTAATGCTTCTTCGGCTTGAGATTCACCAATATTTAAGATTTTACTTGCAATTTCTCCATACTGATTTCCGCTTAAAATGATAATATCTTCTTTATATTGCTCCACGATTTTTTTGTCAATCCGAGGAACATAGTAAAACCCTTTCGTATGCGAGATTGACGACATTTTTGCCAAATTATGATACCCTTTTTTGTTTTTTGCAAGCATCACAATTTGATAACCATTGTCTTTGTGGCTTCTGTCAAGATGATCTTCACAAACGTTGAATTGACTCCCAACAATAGGAGTAATTCGTTGTTTTTCTTCTTGACCTTCTTCAAGAGCTTCGTTGTGTTTTTCTACTGATTTATTGTATACTAATATTTCTTTGACAAAATAAAATGCGCCCATCATATTACCAGTATCCGTCAATGCAACAGCAGACATTTTATTATTGATTGTTGCACTGACAATATCAGAAATACTCGCTGTAGATTGTAATATCGAAAATTGCGAATGGTTATGAAGGTGTACAAAGTTAGCGTCTTTTAATAGCGATGAAACTTCAAAAGAAGTGGTTTTTGACGGAGTTTTAACTTGTTTTTCTGCTTTTTCACGAAGTTTTGAACTCTCTTTTTTTAAGTTGATGTGTTTTAAACCTATTAATTGTACTTCCTTCGGATTTTTTTTATCAAATTTTTCAAAAAAATCAGGAGTAGCATCTAACTCTTCAATAGTATAATTTCGTTTTCTGATAAGTTCTAAAAAACAACGTGTTGTCGCTTCAACATCAGCAGTTGCATTATGTGCATCACCAAATCCTATTCCAAATAAATGATTGTGAAGTTCTGTTAGCGTTGGTAATTTAAACTTTCCTCCACGACCTCCAGGAAGCTGACAGAGATGTGCAGTTTTTTCGGTACATGTGTCTAATAATGGTAGTGAATTTAGGTTGGTTTCAATTCCCATTCTGTGAAACTCACAACCCATAATATTAAGGTCAAAGCCAACATTTTGACCAACTACAAATGTTGTTTTTGATAATGCTTCATTAAATTTTTCTAAAACTTCAACTAACGGAATTCCGTTTTCGTCAGCAAGTTGTGTAGAAATACTATGAATTTGCTCTGCATCATATGGAATGTTAAAGCCATCAGTTTGCACTAAATAATCTTGACTTTCAATAAGTTGTCCTAATTGGTCATGAAGTTGCCATGCAATTTGAATACAGCGAGGCCAATTATTGGTGTCGGTAATTGGAGCCTTCCATTTTTTAGGTAAACCAGTAGTTTCGGTATCAAAAATTAAGTACATTCTGTATAAAAATTAGAGATTTTAAAATTACCTAATTTTGATGTTTTAGCTGTTTGCTGAATAGGTTTAGGGGAGTTCTAAAAATTGGTTTTTCAGTTTTCTAAAAAAGATGAGAACCCTTTTTTATCTTTTTTAGAAAAAAGATTAACACTACAAAGGTAGTAATATTTTTTGATTTTGATACACAAAACATCAAATTCCATCTATCCATCTATCCATCTATCAGTAAGTTATGTTTAATCTTTTGATTTGTTCATACCTAAATAAATTGTAGGTTAAGTTGATTAAACCAATTATTCCTGATGCTCTTATAATTCCTACTGATTTTAAAACTAAACCTTTCATACTTTGCTCCATAAAGCCAAATACATGCTCTACTCTTGCTCTAATTTTTGATTTTTTAGTGTTGCTTGCTTTTTGTTTCTCTGTCAATGGTTTATTATGATAGCCTTTTTCGTGTACTTTATTTTTCATTTCATATTTTTTGATAATCTTATCTTGCTCTTTGCCTGTGTATGCACTATCTGCGTGTAAATCTTGGTTTTTATCTTTTTCGGTAAGCAAGTCATCCAAAGCTTGTGAGTCGTGAACCGAGGCGTCTGTTACTGTGTAAGTGTTAATGAATTTACTTTTAGTGCCTACCTTTGCGTGATTTTTATAACCAAAGAAAGTTTCACCATTTTTCTTTGTCCAACGTGCATCAATATCTTTATGTTTTTTCTTGTTGGGTTTGTCATTCCATAATTCATTACCCTTACCGTCTTTTATTTTCTTGTTTTCTTTCCTTGTGTTTCTTTGGCGTGGTGCTACTGTAAAACTAGCATCAATCAATTGTCCTTCATTAAATATGAGTTTTTTTTCTTCTAAAAAGAAAGTAAACTGCTCAAATAATTCTTCTACTAAACCTGTTTTTGTTACACGTTCTCTAAAACTCCATACGGTTTTTTCATCTGGTACTTTATCGCCAGTCTCTAATCCTAAAAATGTTTTAAAACTCATTCTATCTAATATTTGATATTCAACTTGACTATCTCCTAAACCATAATAACGTTGAAGTATCAATATTTTAAACATCATTACCAAGTCATAAGGTTTTGCTCCTGCATTGCTTTTTTTGTTAGTGTTGAGTAACTTATGCTCTAGCAATTCTCTAAATAATTCAAAATCAATAACTTTACTTATGTTTTCTAATGGATTGCCTATTGATGATAAGCGATCTTTTGTAAATTCTTCATCAAATAATCCTTTTTTCCCTCTGGGTTTATACATTTTATTACAGTTTTGATTATAGTACGAAAGATACATATAATTATCTGATTAACAATGAATTAAATTTTAGAAGTCCCCTTAAGTTATTAACAATTCAAAAGAAAGATAACATGCTATTTTTAGGCGAATTAGAACTTGCAAGATTCAACTAATAAGTGCAACAGTTTTTAAATATTGGAATTTTTAGATTCCGATATTTGTAAAAAGACTGATTGCCGATGAATTATAAGCAATTAACCGACGCTCAAAGATATAAAATAGAAGTATTATTAAAAGAGAATTATTCTAAAACTAGCATTGCAAATATTTTAGGAGTCAATAGAAGTAGGATTTATAGAGAATTAAAACGGAACAGTAAAAAGCGAACATATAATGCGGAGCATGCACAAGAAATAAGTGTAGAGCGTAAAAAGGAGGCTTATAAACATGCTGTATTTGATATTAGTATGAAGCGATACATTGATAAGAAACTGTGTTTTTATCAATGGTCTCCTGAACAAATAGTAGGAAAATGTGCTATTGAAAAAAGAGCCATGATAAGTGTAGAAAGAATTTATCAATACATCTATCAAGATCAAATTAAAGGAGGTCTGCTATATACTCACTTGAGAACAGCAAGGCGTTGGAGAAGAAAACGATTAAATAGAAAACATCAAAGAGGCAAAATACCAAATAGAGTAATGATAGATAAAAGACCAGAACTCGTTAATAAAAAAGAGCGCTATGGTGATTGGGAAGTTGATACTATTATAGGGAAAAATCATAAAAGTGCAATTTTAACATTAACAGAGCGAAAAAGTCAATTTGAATTAATGGTAAAAACCAATGGAACAAAAGCAAATTCTATCAAAAAACAAATGATAAACATATTGGCCCCTTTTAAAGAGTATAACATCTGATAACGGAAAAGAATTTACTTTACATCAAGAAATTGCTAAGAAGTTAGATGCTGAGTTTTACTTTGCAGACCCGTATAGTCCATGGCAAAGAGGTTTGAATGAGTACAACAACAAACTTATAAGACAATATTTACCAAAGAAAACAGATTTTAATTTAATCTCAAATGAGTATATAAATATGATTATCAATAAATTAAACAATAGACCAAGAAAATTATTAGGTTATAAAACACCTAATGAAGTATTTTTAATTAATTTTAACCAAAACTGTCGCACTTAATACTTGAACTTAAGATATTAAAAAAAACAAAACACCTAAATTATTCTCATGCAGATTTTGTATTTTTGCACTAAATTACAAACGCATAATATGAATATTGCAACAAGAAATATCTCCATCAAAAAAGTATTAAAATCTAAAATTTCTGAAATAGATTTTAATGACTTACCGTTCGGTCAAGAATTTTCTGACCACATGTATGTATGTGAATATAAAAATGGTCAATGGCAACAACCGCAAATTTTACCTTTTGATAACTTCAGCATTTCTCCATCTGCTAAAATTTTTCATTATGGACAATCTGTTTTTGAAGGAATGAAAGCATATAAAGATGCCAATGGAAAAATATTGCTTTTTAGACCTTTAGAAAACCAAAAGCGTATTAATATTTCTGCAAAAAGATTGGCGATGCCAGAATTACCAGAAGTCTACTTTATAGAAGGTTTAGAAGCACTTTTAAAAATCGATAAAGATTGGATTCCAACAACAGAAGGTAGTTCACTTTACATTCGTCCATTTATGCTTGCTACTGGAAACGGTTTTCACGCTTCACCATCTGACGAATATAAATTCGTCATTGCAACTTCTCCTTCTGGAGCATATTTCTCTGGCGAAGTTAGAGTCCTTATTGAAGAAAAATATTCTCGTTCTGCCAATGGCGGAGTAGGTTTTGCAAAAGCAGGAGGTAATTATGCTGGACAATTTTACCCAACTCAATTAGCCAAAGAAAAAGGTTATCAGCAAGTTATTTGGACTGATGACAATACGCATGAATATATTGAAGAGGCTGGCGCAATGAACATTTTTGTTAGAATTGGAGATACACTACTTACAGGTCCAACTAGCGATCGAATTTTAGATGGTATAACTCGTAAAAGTATTATTGCTATTGCTGAGGATGAAGGAATTAAAATTCAAGTACGAAAAATAAAAGTTAGAGAACTTATTGAGGCTTCTAAAAAAGGAGAATTAAAAGAAATGTTTGGAGCAGGAACTGCTGCCGTAATTTCGCCAATTGCAGGTTTTGGACACAGAGGAGAAGATTATGATTTACCTAAATTGGAAAATTCTTATGCTACAAAATTAAAAAAGAAAATTACAGATATTCAATACGGAAAAACCGAAGATAAATTTGGTTGGAGGTATCTTGTAAAAGAATAAATAAAGCGCCAATTGGTGCTTTTTTTATTTATCTAAAATCTCTTTAATATTCGGTTTAAAATAATTTGGACCTTTGAGCACTTTACCATCTTCACGATAAATAGGTTTACCATCAGCACCTAATTTACTCATATTACTTCGCTGAATTTCATTAAATACTTCTTCAATTTTATACTGTATTCCGTGCTCAATAATAGTTCCACATAAAATATACAGCATATCGCCAAGCGCATCTGCGACCTCAACCAAATCATCATTTTGCGCAGCTTCAAGATACTCATCATTCTCCTCAGCCATTAAATTATAACGTAACATATTTTTAGCTTCGCCCAAATTTGCTGTAGGAGTATGTTTTAGTCCTATTTTAAATGCTTCATGAAATTCTTGAACTGCTTTAATTTTATTTTTCATCTACTGATATTTTGTGTATTTTTACGCTCATAAATATACAAGATTATGTTTACTTCTGGACAGAAAACATTTGCTGTTTTATTCTTTATTGCTTTTGTAATTCTTATGGTATATAGTTATAGAAAAGATCTAAAATTACATAAAATTCACTATAAAAACATTTTTATAGTTTTAGTTTTAGCAATTGCTATATTCATTCTTTTTGGAGTGATTACATTCTCAATGCACTAATTAATTTTACACTCATTATAGCGAAAACAATCTGTTGTATGGTCATTTACCATTCCTGTTGCTTGCATATGTGCGTAAATTACCGTTGTACCAACAAACTTAAATCCACGTTTTTTTAAGTCTTTAGAAATCGCATCTGAAAGCGCTGTATTTGGTGGAACGTCACTTTCATATTTCCATTTATTCTCAATAGGTTTTCCGTTTGTAAAACTCCAAATGTAGTCGGAAAACGAGTCAAATTCTTTCTGAATTTCCATAAATGCAATCGCATTTGAAATAGTCGCTTTTATTTTTAATTTATTTCTGATGATTCCTGCATTTTGAAGTAATTCATTATACTTATCTTCTCCGTATTTAGCAATTTTATTATAATCAAAATTGTCAAAGGCTTTTCTAAAATTTTCTCGTTTACGAAGCACCATTATCCAACTTAATCCTGCCTGAAAAGTTTCAAGAATCAAAAACTCAAACAATTTATCTTCATCGTATAGTGGAACTCCCCATTCTGTATCGTGATATTCAATATATAAAGGGTCTTTTCCTGCCCAAGTACAACGTTTTTTATCCATAATTAAAATCTATTCCCACAAAAATACATAAATTTGGTACAATTATTGTGTTCTTAATTAAATGTAAATACATTGAAAATGAAACATTTATTATACTTTTTAGCAATCGCTTTATTAATTGTTAGTTGTGGAACATCAAACAAAATCAAAGACTCATCCTCTAAAAACAATTTGGAAGAAGCCGTTGTCATAGAAAATGATAGTTTAGAATACCAAATTATTATTTATGATATAGGATTCAGTTCGTATCTTCATACGATTGCAAAACCTCAAAATTTCCATTCTCAAAGTTATTATGAAAACAAAAATATTTTTTATGTTTCTGAATGGAATAATAGAGTGCGAAACCCTTTACGATATGGTGATTTTTATAGAAGCATTATAGACTATGATCGACACATAGATTATGGATTAGAAGTTAATTATAAACTCTATAGTTATTTCCAGTTTATAAAAAATAAACACGGAATACAATTACGATAAAATAAAAAAGACGAGCAAATTGCTCGTCTTTTTTTGTAATCATTTTCCTTAAACTAATGGACCACCATTCATTATTTCATCATTAGCAAACTCTTCAAATTGTTTAAAATTTTCTTTAAACGAATCTGCTAATTTCTGAGCTGTTTCATAATACCCTTTCTCATTATTCCAAGATTTTCTTGGACTTAAAACTTCAGTTGGAACATTTGGACATGTTCTTGGTTGAGATAATCCAAAAATAGAATGTACGTGATAATTACCTTTATTAGTATCTTCTATACTTCCGTCCATAGCTGCAGCAATCATTGCTCTTGTATATTTCAACTTCATTCGAGTTCCAATTCCATAAGGACCTCCTGTCCATCCAGTATTTACTAACCAAACATTCACATTTGCTTCTTGCATTTTCTTACTAAGCATTTCAGCATATTTAGTTGGGTGCAACGGCATAAACGGCGCTCCAAAACAAGCCGAAAAACTTGGTTGAGGCTCAGTAACACCTGCTTCTGTACCAGCAACTTTTGCTGTATAACCTGATATAAAGTGGTATGCTGCTTGACCTGGAGTTAGCTTTGATATTGGAGGTAAAACTCCAAAAGCATCTGCAGTTAAGAAAAATATATTCTTTGGATTTTCACCAATTGATGGTTTTCTAATATTTTCTATATGATAAATAGGATAACTCACACGTGTATTTTGTGTAATAGAAGTATCCTCAAAATCTACAACTCCGTTGTCATCAATTATAACGTTTTCAAGAATTGCTCCTTTTTTTATGGCATCATATATTTCTGGTTCTTGCTCGTGAGAAAGGTTAATCACTTTTGCATAACAACCACCTTCAAAATTGAAAACTGTATTCTCTTTTGTCCAACCATGTTCATCATCTCCTATCAAACTTCTATTAGGATCTGTAGATAAAGTCGTTTTCCCTGTCCCAGAAAGACCAAAGAAGATTGATGTATCTCCATCCTCGCCAACATTTGCAGAACAATGCATTGGTAACGTTCCTTTAAACACTGGAAGAATAAAATTTAATGCAGAAAAAATTCCTTTTTTAATTTCACCTGTATAACCTGTTCCACCGATTAAAGCAATTTTCTTTTCAAAATTTAAGATGGCAAAATTATGTTGACGTGTTCCGTCAACTTCAGCATCAGCCATAAAACTTGGAGCATTTATAACCGTCCATTCTGGAGAAAAAGATTCTAATTCTTGTTCAGTTGGACGCAAAAACATATTGTAAGCAAACATGTTACTCCAAGGATATTCATTTACAACTCGTATATTTAGTTTATAATTTTCATCAGCACAAGCATAACTATCTCTTACATATATTTCTTTTTCAGAAAGGTAATTCACAACCTTGTCATACAATTTATCAAATTTATCTGAATCAAAAGGAAGATTAATATTTCCCCACCAAACTTTGTCTTTAGTGATTTCATCTTTTACAATAAATCTGTCCATTGGAGAACGTCCAGTAAATTCACCTGTATTTATAGCAAGAGCACCTGAATCAGCCTCTTTTCCTATTTTATTATCAATACATATTTGGTGTAATTTTTCTGGGGATAAGTTGTAATGCACTACTGCATTTTCAATACCATAATTATTTAACGAAATCGATTTCGTACTTGTATTCTGGCTCACCATATTTTTTATATGTTTGATGTTATTTAGGGACAAATTTAAACTTTATTTTAAAAGAATTTTATTGATTTGATAATTTTTTATCAAAAAAATTATTAACTCTTTTTTAAGAATGAAATTGCCATTTTTATCCATCCAATAGTAAAGAAAATACCTCCTAAAGGTGTAATGAACCAAATACTCTTCGGATTTACGTCAAGTACTGTAATTGCATATATTGAACCTGAAAAGAGAACAATTCCTGTAATAAACAGCATACTTATTACATTTTTTGTTTTAGATGTAAAACCTATATACGTGTTTACAAACAACAATACAATTACATGATACATTTGATAGCGAACTCCTGTTTCAAAACTTTTTAAAGCATCAACACCCAACTTTTCTTTTAAAGCATGTGCGCCAAAAGCACCTAATAGTATTGCTATTGCTCCTAAAATTGATGTTATAACTAAATTTTTACTCTTCATCTGTATTAATTTTGTCAATGCAAAAATATGACTTAAATTTATCCTATGAAAAATTCAGACAACAAATTAGTTACCGCATTAACCTCTAGCTATTTATACAAGTTAGAAGTCATAAAAGGAAAATTAGAAAGTGAAGGAATTCAATGTTTCATTGCTGACCAAAATATGAGTACTATTGGTTTTGTTGGAGAATATCGTCTGCAAATAATAGCTGAAGATGTTATAAAAGCAAAAAACATCCTTAATAAAATAAATGAATGAGAAACATATTAATTACAGGAGCAGGAAGATCGGCTTCTTCGTTGATTAAATATTTATTGGATAAATCATCCGAAGAAAATTTGCATATTATTGTTGCAGATATGAACAAATCTGCAGCTGAAGAAAAAATCGACAATCATAAAAATGCTTCTGCAATTTCATTGAATGTGTTTGATGAAAAAGACAGAAAAGTAGCCATAAAGAATGCTGATATTGTTATATCAATGCTTCCTGCAAGATTTCATCTTGATGTTGCCAAAGATTGTTTAGAGTTTGGAAAAAATATGGTGACTGCATCTTATGTTTCCAAAGAGATGAAAGCGTTAAATGATGATGTGAAATCTAAAGGATTGACATTTATGAACGAAATTGGTCTTGATCCTGGAGTTGACCACATGAGCGCAATGCAAGTGATTGATAGAATTCGTGATAATGGTGGAAAAATGTTATTATTCGAATCTTTTACAGGAGGATTAGTTGCTCCTGAAAGTGACACGAATCTATGGAATTATAAGTTTACTTGGAATCCAAGAAATGTTGTAGTTGCAGGTCAAGGAAATGCATCAAAGTTTATTCAAGAAGGAAAATATAAATACATACCTTATCAAAAATTATTTAGACGAACAGAGTTTTTAAATATTGATGGTTATGGAAGATTTGAAGGATATGCTAATCGTGATTCATTAAAATATCGTAGTATTTATGGTCTTGATGATATTCCTACTTTATATAGAGGAACTATCAGAAAAGTAGGGTTTTCAAGAGCTTGGAATGTTTTTGTACAACTCGGAATGACAGATGACAGCTATCAAATTGAAGATTCTGAAAATATGGCATATCGAGATTTTACCAATTCGTTTTTAGCATATCACCCTACAGATACTGTTGAATTAAAATTACGTCATTATCTCAAAATTGATCAAGATGATATTATTTGGGATAAATTAATGGAGTTAAATATTTTTAGCCGAACTAAAAAAGTGAAACTAAAAAGTGCAACTCCAGCACAAATACTTCAAAAAATATTGATGGATAGTTGGACACTGGAAGATGACGACAAAGATATGATTGTGATGTGCCATAAGTTTGGCTATGAATATAAAGGGGAGAAACGTCAAATAGAATCTCAAATGGTTGTTCTTGGTGATGACCAGACTTATACTGCAATGGCAAAAACAGTGGGTTTACCTGTTGCAATTGCTACATTAAAAATCTTGAATGGCGAAATTACAAAAACAGGAGTTTTAATACCTATTGATAAAAAAGTGTATGAACCAATTTTAAAAGAGTTGGAAGATTACGGAGTTATTTTTACCGAAAAGAAAGTGCCTTTTTTAGGTTATAATCCTGAGAACGTAAGTTGAAACTACATTTTTAAATAAAAATCTTGCGTCAGATTTATATACGATTGTGTATATTTATGACGCTCGATTTCAATAATCAATTCATCTATTTCAATTGCTATTTCTTTGAAAGATAATTGCAATAAACTTCTTTTGATTAATGATTTTTCAGTTCCTCTTACGTGTATAACTCTAAATGGAAATAACTTATTTTCTAATGCTTTTTTCAAAAATTCTTCTTCTTCTTCAAACGGAATTATAAACGCACAACTTCCATCTTCTGACAACAACTTTGCTGTAGAAACAAGTAAAAAATCATAAGGAAGACTTTCCGAATGTCTTGCCATCGCACGTTTTCCTCCTATTGCTGCTTTTTTATAAGTAGATGTGTAAAATGGTGGATTAGAAATAATCAAATCATACTTTTCGTCAATTTCATCGACAAATTGCTCCAAAGAAGCATGATAACAAAATAATCTATCGCTCCAATCTGATGCTTCAAAATTTTCAATTGCTTGCTCAAAAGCATCAGCATCAATTTCTAATGCATCAATAGTTTCAGCAAAACTTCGCTGTGCCATTTGCAAAGCAATAATTCCAGTTCCTGTACCAATATCTAAAATTGATTGGGGGGAATCAAGTTTTGCCCAAGCGCCTAATAAAACAGCATCAGTACCAATTTTCATAGCACATTTATCTTGAGCAATTGTAAATTGTTTGAATTTGAATAATTTCATGAATTAAAGATATAAATCTATCAATCCATCAGGAGTTTCAACAAGAACTTTATTATTTTTTCTGTCAATTTTATTAATGAAATTATCAATCATCGGAATAAAAATATCTACTCCTTCTCTATCGACTTCAAATAGAGGTTGCGCAGTTTTTTCATTGATACCAACAATTTTTCCTACTTCTCCAAAATTGACATCTTCGAGTGTAAACCCTATGATTTCATGAAAATAAAATTGATCACCTGTAAGTTTTGGAAGTAAGGTAAGTGGTAAATAAATTCCTGATTTCATAATTCCATCAGCATCTGATTCAGAATCTACTCCTTCAAACTTTGTACGCAATTGATTGCCCTTTTGCAGTAAACTTTTTTCAATAAAAAAAGGAATCAGATTTGTACCGTGTAGTACAAATACTGATTCCATATTTTCGTATAATTGAGGTTCGTCAGTATCAAGTTTGATAACTACTTCTCCTCTAAAACTATGTTTTCTTACGATTTTACCAAGATAAAAACAATCTTCCTTACGCATAATCGTCAGAAATTAAAACTATTCTTCTTCTGTAGATTCTTTAGTTGTAGCATCTTCAACTACCTCTTCAATAACCGCTTCAGTAGTTACTTCTTCTGAAACCTCTTCAACAACCGCTTCCGCAGTTACTTCTTCACTTGCAACTTCTTCAGCAACTTCTTCTACTGCTTCTGCAGCAGCAATTGCAGCAGCTTCTTCTGCTTTTAGAACTTCTTCAGCCTCTAATACAGCAGCTTTACGCTTTTCGTTTACTTCTTTTTCAGCTTCTAGTGCTTTTGCTTTTGCATCAGTAGTTGCTTTTGCAAGAACATCAGCTTTAGCAGTAACTAAACCTGCTTTTTCGTCTAACCATGCTTGAAATTTCTTTTCAGCTTCCTCTTCAGAAAATGCTCCTTTACGAACTCCTCCTGCAAGATGATGCTTTAATAACGCTCCTTTGTAAGACAACAATCCTTTTGCTGTATCTGTTGGCTGCGCTCCATTCTGTAACCATTTTACTGAACCATCAATGTCCAATTCAATTGTTGCAGGATTTGTGTTTGGATTATAAGTTCCTAATTTTTCTAAGAATTTACCATCTCTTTTTGCTCGTGCATCTGCTGCTACAATCCAGTAAAAAGGTTTTCCTTTTTTACCGTGTCTTTGTAATCTAATTTTTACTGACATATTTTAAATTTTTAAGGTACTCGACCTTGGTTATTAATTAAGGGTGCAAATGTAAGGAATACTATCTATTCTAAGTGTAAATTTTCGCATTATTTTAGAAGCTTAAGTTCAAGTATTAAGTGCGACAGTTTTGGTTAAAATTAATTAAAAATACTTCATTAGGTGTTTTATAACCTAATAATTTTCTTGGTCTATTGTTTAATTTGTTGATAATCATATTTATATACTCATTTGAGATTAAATTAAAATCTGTTTTCTTTGGTAAATATTGTCTTATAAGTTTGTTATTGTACTCATTCAAACCTCTTTGCCATGGACTATACGGGTCTGCAAAGTAAAACTCAGCATCTAACTTCTTAGCAATTTCTTGATGTAAAGTAAATTCTTTTCCGTTATCAGATGTTATACTCTTTAAAAGGGGCCAATATGTTTATCATTTGTTTTTTGATAGAATTTGCTTTTGTTCCATTGGTTTTTACCATTAATTCAAATTGACTTTTTCGCTCTGTTAATGTTAAAATTGCACTTTTATGATTTTTCCCTATAATAGTATCAACTTCCCAATCACCATAGCGCTCTTTTTTATTAACGAGTTCTGGTCTTTTATCTATCATTACTCTATTTGGTATTTTGCCTCTTTGATGTTTTCTATTTAATCGTTTTCTTCTCCAACGCCTTGCTGTTCTCAAGTGAGTATATAGCAGACCTCCTTTAATTTGATCTTGATAGATGTATTGATAAATTCTTTCTACACTTATCATGGCTCTTTTTTCAATAGCACATTTTCCTACTATTTGTTCAGGAGACCATTGATAAAAACACAATTTCTTATCAATGTATCGCTTCATACTAATATCAAATACAGCATGTTTATAAGCCTCCTTTTTACGCTCTACACTTATTTCTTGTGCATGCTCTGCATTATATGTTCGCTTTTTACTGTTCCGTTTTAATTCTCTATAAATCGTACTTCTATTGACTCCTAAAATATTTGCAATGCTAGTTTTAGAATAATTCTCTTTTAATAATACTTCTATTTTATATCTTTGAGCGTCGGTTAATTGCTTATAATTCATCGACAATCAGTCTTTTTACAAATATCGGAATCTAAAAATTCCGATATTTAAAAACTGTTGCACTTATTAGTTGAATCTTGCTTGTTTGAACTTAATAAAATTTATACAAATCATAAAAATAATTTTACTAAATTACCACTTCTTTTAAAACACATTTATGGTTTCGTTAAGCACATTAGATTACTCATTAATTATTACATTTTTTTCTATTGTTTTATTTATTGGAATCTATGTTTCAAAAAAATCTGGAAAAAATTCTACAGAATTTTTCTTGTCAGGCAGAACAATGCCTTGGTGGTTGTTAGGAATATCAATGGTTGCAACCACTTTTTCTACTGACACACCAAACTTTGTTACAGATATTGTTAGAAAAGATGGTGTCTCTTCAAACTGGATGTGGTGGTCATTTTTAATTACTGGTCTTTTAACCGTATTTGTCTACGCAAAATTATGGCGAAAATCTAATGTTAATACAGATATAGAATTTTATGAATTAAGATATAGAGGAAGACCTGCAAGATTTTTACGAAAATTTAGAGCACTATATCTAGGGCTTTTATTTAATGTGTTTGCAATGTCAGGAGTGATACTTGCGGCTATTAAAATTGGGGGTATAATGTTAGGCTTACAGCCATGGGAAACGATTGTATATGCAGGAACAATAACTGTTATATTTAGTGCTTTAGGCGGATTTAAAGGTGTAGTTTACACCGATTTTATTTTGTTTTTTGTTGCTATGGGAGGCGCAATTTGGGCTGCAGTTTATTTAATTAATCTTCCTGAAGTTGGTGGAATTGAAGCGTTATTGGTTCATGAAAATGTTGCAGATAAATTATCTATTTTACCTGATTTTAATAATACTGAAGTATTGATAACATTATTAATTATTCCATTGGCTGTACAATGGTGGAGTTCTTGGTATCCTGGAGCAGAACCTGGAGGAGGAGGCTACATAGCACAACGAATGTTGGCTGCCAAAGATGCAAACCACGCAATTGGAGCAACATTTTTCTTTAACATAATGCACTATGCTTTACGTCCTTGGCCATGGATTCTTGTTGCCTTAGCATCTTTAATTGTTTTCCCAGATATAGCCAGCATACAAGAGGCATTTCCGAATGTAACGGAAGATAAATTAGGGCATGACTTAGCCTACTCTGCAATGCTTACAAAACTACCAAGTGGATTATTAGGATTAGTTTTAGCATCATTAGTGGCTGCTTTTATGTCAACAATTTCAACACATTTAAATTGGGGATCTTCTTATATAGTAAATGATTTTTACAAACAACAAATAAAAAAAGATGCCGATGAAAAAGAATTGGTACTTGTAGGTAGAATTTCAACTGTAGTATTGATGGTTTTAAGTGCGTTATTTGCGCTATACCTTCAAAATGCAAAGCAACTGTTTGACATTATCATCATGTTTGGTGCTGGTACAGGATTGATCTTTATATTACGTTGGTTTTGGTGGCGAATCAATGCTTGGAGTGAAATTACGGCAATGTTTGCCTCTGGAATCATTTCTTTGGTCTTAACAATTCCCTCAATAGATTCATATTTATTTGATGCTACAAATGGTATACTACCAAGTTGGGCGAAATTTTTAATTGTTGTTGGAGTCACAAGCTTGATTTGGATTGTTTCAACCTTTCTGACTAAGCCTGAAAGTGATGAAGTCCTTCAAAGCTTCTATAAGAAGACTCAGCCTGGAGGTCCTGGATGGGCAAAAGTTATTGCAAAGGCGAAAGAAGACAATATTAATATTGTTGACAATAATGAAGGTTGGAGTGTTCCTTCTGGTATCGTTGCCATGTTATTAGGTTGTGTACTAATTTATAGTTGCTTGTTCGCTACTGGATATTTTATTTATGGAAAGACTACACTTGCAATCACAATTACAATTACAGCAGTAATTTCAGGGTTTTTATTAATGAAGATTTGGGGGAAGATTAAAGCAACGGCACTCTAAACAGTTTTAATAACATTATCATCCTCCAATCGATATCTTTCTTGACTTTCTAAGCAAGTCGCAATTCCATTTTTATCAAACTCCAAACGATGCCCAAACTCGCTAATCCAACCAATTTGTTTTGACGGATTTCCAACAACCAACGCAAATGGCTTCACATTTTTGGTTACAACTGCTCCTGCTCCAACAAAGGCGTATTCGCCAATGTTATTTCCGCAAATAACAGTTGCATTTGCACCTATACTCGCACCTTTTTTAACTAATGTCGTTTTAAATTCATCACGTCTTTTAATAGCACTTCTTGGATTGATAACATTGGTAAAAACCATTGAAGGACCTAAAAAAACATCATCTTCACAGATAACGCCTGTATAAATAGAAACATTGTTTTGCACTTTTACATTTCTGCCCAAAACTACATCTGAAGATACCACAACATTTTGTCCAATATTACAATTTTCTCCTATTTCACAATTTGGCATGATGTGGCTAAAGTGCCATATTTTTGTTCCATTTCCAATACTGCATCCATCATCAATGACAGCGGTTTCGTGTGCAAAATATTCATTCATATTAATATCCTTTTGTTGTTTTCCCTTCTACAATTTTTTTTGCTGATGATGTTCCTATACGTGTCACACCCATTTCAACCATTTTGATTGCATCTTCGTAATTGCAAACGCCTCCAGCTGCTTTTAATTGCAATGGCTTCATATTTTCTACGATAATTTTCATCGCTTCAAATGTTGCGCCATTTGGTTTGCCTTCTGTTGTTTTATAAAATCCTGTTGATGATTTGACAAACACATACTGCGCTTTTTCTTCACCAAAATTATCCAAAACTATATCTCTAATTAATTGGGTGATTCCTATAATTTGATCAGTAGTTAATGCAGCAATCTCGATAATCCATTTTACAACTTTATTGTTTTCTAATGCTATTTTTGTTCCTTTAAAAACCTCTGCTTTTACTAAATTAATTTGTCCTTTTTTAAATGCTTGATAGTTTACAACGTAATCTAATTCATCAACATTATTATCTATAGCTTTTTGTGCTTCCTGCAATTTTTTATTTGTAGTTATTGTTCCTTCATGAAAACCTATAACGGTTCCTACTAAAACATCAGAATCAGCATCTTGAATCAATCTTTTGGCAAGTGAAACATATTCAGAGCGAAGCATTACCAATTTAAAATTTTTAATGATTGCATCTTCAATCAACTCAATCACATTTTGTTTAGTCTCAACTAAAGAAATATCTGCTTGTTCAGCCGTTTTTAAGTATGTAGAGTCTAAATAGTTTGCAATGTTCATATACTAAGTTCTATCTCACGAAAATACAAAAAGAAAAAGAAAAAATCCCGCAAAAAGCGGGATTTTGATTGTAATACGATAACCGAAAAATAATTCCTCTATGTTATGCATTGTTGTTAATAAACGCTCCACTTCCTGCACCTGCACCAGTTCCAACAATATCTATTTTCATAAACTGAACCGCAAGGTACAAGAAGAACAAGAACACAGGTGCCATGAATGCCATTTTTAATAAACTATTAAACCATTTTCCAAATCCGATATATTCCATTTTTTGCATTGCCGGAACGGTTAAGCTGGCAAATGCCAATGGTGCCAATACTGCCGATAGCCATAACCCAATAGTTCGCCCAAGAAACAAAAACGTAACGGACAGAAATACATAAATCAAAACTCCGTTAATCACTCCAACCATAAGAACCATTACAACACGTTGACCCTTTGTAACTTTACCGTTACTAACAGTCTTTGCATCTAATAATTCTTGTGGGTTAATTTTTTTTGCAATGGCAAGAGAGACTGATTTACCTTTAAATTGTTCATCAGACTTAATGACCTTATTACCATTTCCACCATTACTAGATGCATCGAAAGTCACCTCATTTTGTTCTATCTTGTTGTAAAAAGTATATGCAAGAATATTTGACGCATCAATAATAGCGTAGGTAACAAAAAGACTAAAATTAATAACCAATGCAACAAGAATAACCTTTACTAATTTATTTCGTGCCTTGGGAATATTAACACCCAATACCATTTGAAAGGCTTGAATAAGCAGTGCAAAAATAAAGGCTATATTGGTAAAATCACGCAATATTTCCCAACCTGCCTCAATCATCCCACTACGGTAAAATTTGCTATCAATGGAAAAGAACAAGAACGCATCAAACATCAATCCAACTAATACTACCAATATCTGAGTAGTATAAAACCAAATGAGTTCAAAGTAAGTTAAAATTACATTACCAATACCACATGCCGTATTATCAACGAATTTCCACCACCCCCCCGTACATGGAACACTTAATGCATATGCTGAATTTTCTACTATTGAAACCGTTGGTAATTCCGAATTTATATTTGAGGATGAATTAAGTTGAATACTCAAAGGGCTAAGAAAAACAAGCAAAAGTATAAGAGAGGTAATAAATTTCTTTATTATAATAGACATGCTTCTATTATAGAATAAAACAAAAAAAAGAGCATCTATTTTTAGATGCTCTCTATGATATTTAAACATTGCCTATTTTTGATATACAATGTTTTTTTGATCCTTATGACTTATTAATATATAATCAGCTTTCCATGAATTAAAACTACTTGCTTGATTTTTATATATACAACCCATCTCGTTATCATAAGCGAAATAAGTATAAAATATTCCATAAACATTACTTATTAAAATAATTTCTAATGAACTTGGAATTTGCAAGTCTCTATCTATAAAATATTGTTGCTTGATTTCTTTTAAAAATTCGGCTTTCAACTTTTTAACTTCTGGAGACAAATTATCATCATTCTGTGATTTGTCTTGCCCACAAGCTGTCATTATAAAAGCACACACAATTACTGTTACTAAAAGTAATTTTTTTATATTAAATTGTTTTATGTTGCTTTTGCAACGTTGTACATATCAAGGGTTTTCCTTGTGTTTGGTTTAATTATGGCATATATATTTTATTCTACATTAAAAGAAATTGGCAACATATAAGTTACGTTTACTGGACGTCCTCTTTGTTTTCCTGGTTGCATCTTTGGTAATAAATTTACAACTCTTTTTGCTTCTTTTTCTAATCTTTTATGCGGTGCACGTGTAGCCATAACTTGAATTCCACCAGTTTTAGTAATTTTAAACTGAACCCATATTTTTTGTCTTCCAGTCAATCCTAAAATACCTGCTAATTCTGTATTGAATTTTCTTTGAACATGCTTTCTTATTTTTTCATTCAAACAGTCTCTCTTTTGTTTTTTTGTTCCTGTGCATCCAGGATATACTGGTGCATCTTCAATAAATGCAAATGCTACATCTTCTTCAAAAACTTCTCCTTCTTCTACACCTACAATCTCATCTACTTCTATACTTTCTGTTTCGTCTGTTTCTGTAGATTCTATAATTGTTTCTACTACTTCTTCTTCATTTTCAATAATTTCAATAACTTCTGGAGCTACTGGAGGAGGAGGAGCAAATTTAGGTTTCGCCATTACTATTTCTACAGCTTCATCTTCTTCTTCATGGTTAGAAATTACAACAGCCAAAGCATCTCCACTTTTTTCGTATGTTTTATGTTCAATTCCAAGATATACTGTCAATAAGGTTAGTACTAAACCTAATTGCCAAAACAATCTTGTATGACTTTCTAAGTTTGCGTTTGGATTCTTTTTAATTTCCATCTATGAAAAATTTTATTTTATAGATTGCTAATTTAATAATTTTAAAATAACTTATACAACTAAAAGTTGTTAAATCATTTTATAAATACGAAACAAAAAATTGAAAGTAACTATTGCAAGTACTATTCCAAGTGTATTTGCTATAATGTCTAAATAATCACCATGTCTATAAATGGTTAAACTACTTTGTAATATCTCAAGAATTATACCAAATAAAAAGACTACAAATCCAATTAGGATTTTTGTTTTAAGATTTAAATGTGATTTCTTTATTGCAAACAGCCAACTATACGTGAGTATTAAATAAGCCAATGAATGTAAGAACTTGTCTGAAATAGTAATTTCAACATTCAAATCGGTAAGTGAAGTTAAACTTAAATAAGTGACAAGGCATGTTATAATAGAGGAAATAAGATACGCTCTACGCTCCAATAAGCTCTTTATACTCTTCAGCATTTAATAAATTTGCTAATTCTGACTCATCAGAAAGTTTAATTTTTATCATCCACCCTTTTTCATAAGGGTCAGCATTTACAAGTTCTGGTTCGTCCTCTAATTCCTCATTAAATTCAACAACTTCACCAGTTAAAGGCATAAATAAATCTGAAACTGTTTTCACTGCTTCTACGGTGCCAAAAACTTCATCTTTATCAAGAGTTTCGTCAAGAGTATCTACATCTACATATACGATATCTCCTAATTCTCCCTGTGCAAAATGTGTAATTCCTACGGTTGCAATGTTGTCTTCTACACGTATCCACTCGTGGTCTTTTGTGTATTTTAATTCTGTTGGTATGCTCATTTTTTGTTTTAATAAAATTCTCTACAAACTTAATAAAAAAGATAGATGTTAAAAAAAGTTATAGTTTTTAATTTCCTATATTATACCTAACCAGTATTCCTGTGCTAAATGAACTTCTTGGAAATGATGTTGAAATAGCATAACGAGATGAATTTTGATCAAAATAAAAAGATGCTGTTAAGTTACGATTCAAAGCATAATCTGCTAAAAACCGTAATGAAAATAAACGTTGACCTCCTGTAATTTGTTCATTATCTTCATCTACATCACGAATTAACGTTGTGTTATCTCTCAATGAAATGTCTGCTTTTAAATTTAAGTCCCCTTTTAATGTTTGTTTTTTTCCATCAAATCTATATCTAATTTTTAAATCTTTTATTCTATATCCAAGTCCTACAACATACTCTTTTCCTCTTATTTCAGTTAAGGTATTGTTATTAAAATTTAAATTCAATGCCCTATCTTTTCTAATTTCTGCTTTCATTGAAAGCGAATTTTTCATTTTCAAATCTATTTTTACCAATGGTGAAAATTCTTCAATAACATTGATATTTGAAAATAATTGTTGGTTGTAAAAGTTTCCAGAAAGGTCTTTATCGACCAATGCCGTTGCATCATTATATAACAAATTATTTGTATAATTATTTATCGAATAAGAGGAGCGATAACCGTGAGATACTGTAAAACTTTGAAATGATTTCTTAAACCATTTCATTCGCATAAGCCCTTTATAGGTTAATGTCCAATTTGGTAATGGTATGTTTCTAAAAGCACTTGTTTTCACTGAATTTGCATCTTTTCCTGAATACGCAGCAACAAAAGCAGGTAACATTACTTGTTGGCTGTTGGCTCCGAAGCCTCTAATAGTTCCATCAGAATTTTGATTTAAAGGGTCATTTATAGCTATCCCATTTTGCAAAGCCAATCTTCGAGATATTTCAACTCTATTATTTCTAAATTCTTGGAAAGTTGCATCTGCATTTTCACTAAAAGCCGTTTTAATCATATTAAAACTCATGCTAAAGTTTCCTATTTCAGAAATTGGATTGTTTTCTTCAATCCTAGTTATACCGCTTGTTAAGTCATTTACAACATCTAATTGTTGAGAAGTGTTTTTGGTGTAAATTTTATTTGCTTGTAATTCTATATTCAAATCTCTAAACGGACTAATATCTACAGAAACGTCAACCTTATCAAAATGCGTCTGAGAATAGGAACGACTATAATAAGGATCGTCTATTGCTCCTCCTAGATCATTTATATTTCTTGAAATTAACCATCCGTTTTGCAAGGCTCTATTTCTAATATCTATTTGACTCCCAAAAACAAAACCAAATGATGGTGCTAAACCTCCTGAGAAATCATCTCTTCCTAAAAAGCCTACTTCTGGAGCATATCCTGGTAAAAAAATACCATTATTATCAACATATGTGATTCTTGCCTTTTTAACCATCATCAATGCATCTAAAACTCCTTTACCAAACTTGTTTCCTTTGATGCTTTTTGATTTTTTTACTTTTGCAATTTTTGCATCTTTATCCTTCCCATCTACTGGTGGTTTTGATGCCTTTTTACCTTTTGTTCTTCTCTTTGTAAACACTTTTGTTAAGCCTGTACTTTTATAGAATTTCTTGAAATTCAAATCTACAGACAGGTTATGAGTATTCGCATTTTGTATAGTATTTCCAACCAAATCTACATATGATTGTGATGATGCTTGCCAATCAAAATCTGCTGTATAGGCGTAATCTGCTTTTACAAAATCTAAATATGGTAGTTTATCAACAGGTATCTTATATGTTCCGTTTAACGTTTGATGATAATGATCTGGACGACCAATTGTAAAGAAATTATCAAACAATGTAATATTATCACTTGCGCTATAATCATCATATACATAATTATTTAATGCACGGAAATTAAATTGCAATGATTTTGTAAGATTATAACCAATATTATAGTCCCAATCGAACATAAAATTACGTTGTTTTAGTATAGGTAAAGGAGGTAAGCCTTCAACTAAACTACGTGATTTTTGTTCATTATAACTTCTAATAATGTTTGAATTTACTGATATTGTTGAAGGCAATAAACTGATGTTAAAGTCTTTGATAAATTTTAAATATTTTTTCTTTGTCAAAAAGCCCCAATTTTTGAATGGCTCTATACTTTTTGGTTGAAAAGTGTAATTATAATTGGCTGATGCTCGTACATTTTGATCAAGATACTTTTGCACATTATAATCTTTATGCTGAGTTTCATTATATGCATAAGAAACAGATAAATTTTCTACATCATAAAAATGTTTTTTCTTTTCTGTATTTGTGTGGTCTTTACGCACATTTATCAAACTTATACTTTTCCGTTTTGTATAATCTTGACTTTCTTTTCTATTAGGGCTATTTTCTAAATTTGTATCTTCAAACAATACATCTTGATATTGTCCGTCATACTTTGGGTCGTGCGTTTCTTCAGAAATACTATAATTTAATGGTAATTGGACACCCCATTTTTTTGGTAACAGTTTCCCAACATTCACATTTGTCACAACATCATATAGTTTTGTGTCTTCTAAATTACGTTCATTTACACGTTGTTCAATTCCTCCAAAACCAATAGTTTCCATTCTTCCTGTTACAGAAACATCCGCAAAATCTGCAAAGTTAGCATCAGCACTTACAACTGCTGCCCAACCTCCTTCATTATCAAATTCTGATGTGCGCAACTCATTAAACCATAATTCTGCACTATGAAATTTTGAAGAGTTGTTCTTTACTCCAAGCATCATCGTGCGAATATTCCCTAAATTCGGATTTCCTTTTACTCTTATTTCATAACCTTCTAACCCTTCAATTGGAGATACGACACCAAAAGCAGGATAGATTTCATTAGCAGGAACAGGAATTGCTTCTTGAAAACGCAATAATTTTAATTTCCCTAATTGCTCTAAAATAACATTCATGTTGTTTGCCCAAATATCGTCAGGAGATGTTGAACCGTCTGCAGTAACCTTTAACGGAAACTCTATTTGATAGAAATTATCATTCAAATCACTCCCAAGCCTAACAATTGCTTGTAAATCATCATCTGCTAATCCTGTGTTTTTTATATCTTCAAGATGTACAAATAATTTTAAATTTTTATACATTCTTAAATCGATGCTTACATTCTTATAAACAGCTCTCGTTTCTTTAAGAGGCAATTGTAAAACCTTCATAGAAAGTGATTGCTCATTTTGAAATTGGACTCTTGTATTTCCCTGCAAGCGTTCTCTTTCTATTCCTGGAGGAATCACATAAGGTATAGGTGATCGAGAAGCGTTATCTTCAACACTCACAACACCAACTTGAAAGTTTTCTAATTCTGTTGGATCTAAATTTGGTGGATTTGCGTTGTTTGTTTCATCAATTTCTTTTACATAACGCCTCCAATCTCCACGAATTAATTGCAATTCTCCAAAACGTAAAACAATAGGCATTTTAAAACCTGTCATAAACATACGCATAAAACGAATAGAACTAAAACCACTCATATTATTAATGTTATCAGAAGGAGAATTGATAGGGATTCTAAACTGCATCCATCTAAAATCTTTTTGGCTACCATCATCTAAATTTACAGACACTATTTTTTCATCAACTATATGATTTTGACCTACTACAAAATCACTAGCATTCATAGAAACTTTATATTGATAATAACTCTCAACAGTACTCATCGTTTGATCCCTATTGATGTCTTCTACGTCTGGAATTGTAGTCGCTGATGTTGGATATGATTCGCCTGATAAATTAGAAGTTGGCGAGTTCCCCTGCGTATTGTTATAATCTTTATATCGTGTTAAAATAGAGGCATTATCTGTATCATATTGACCTCCTCTAAAAAATCTATAGTTATCTGATGCAGGATCTGACTCTGATGAAAATGCTGTGTATATAGCATTTTCTTCATCATCATTCAATCCATCTAGACCAATATCTTGATTTAATCGCGAATTATCTTCTATATCAAAAGTATATAAAAGCGATTGTCCTGTTGGAACTTTTCCCCAAATTGAAGGATCAGTATTATCATTTCCTCCATTGTCTGGCAAACCATTTTCATACATTTTACGACCATCTTTCAGAACATCTTCAGAAATATTACCAAGATTGAAATACAAATCTCCAACTTGGTTTGCAGGATTTTGAGGGTCAACTCCTGCTGGTAAACCTTCGGCTTGTGTTATTGAATATTCTTGATATGGATCTAACATCCAAAACTGAATATATTCAATGTTTGCCTGTTCAAAATTGGTAACCGTCAAAGGTCTTGTAATTCCTCCCCAATTTTCTTCAGGGTTGGTAGCAAAGTTTGGATCATTGTTATAACTTCCTCTTTCAGATGGATAATATGCCAAATCTAACGATCGTAAAATAGAAGATTGCGTAATATCTATATCTGTTTCTGGAAACAATTCATTGAATCGAATTCGTCTAACTTCTGCTCTTGACAATTCTGTATCATCAATATTTCCTGGTTGTAAAGAAGAACTTCCATAAAATAATTGGTCAATAATATACCATGCTAATTTCCCTCGCTTTTCACCATAAGTTAAATCTATTGCATCTCCATTAAAATTGAGCGTTGGCTGATTTTGTGGTGTACTTGCTAAATACCATTGTAGTGGTGTTTTTAATTCTAATGGTATTTGTGCGCCTTCAAAATCATCTAAGTATGTTGTTGCTTCTCCTTCAAGTTCTACTTGTTTTGGCGAACCTGGAATTAAATAGGCAAAATCTCCACGGATTGAAAAGTTAGACTCAACATCTGTATCTAAATTTGGGAGATAATTTACCCATTTTGTGAATTTTGGTACTTCTGTAGCATAATCAGCATTTAAACCAAAAATAGTATTGTTTATAGGTTCAGAATTAAATAATGTTTTTTGTGTTAGTGGTTTTTCTCGTAAGTTTAAGAATGAGAATCCTGCATACAATTTATCAGAAAATTTATGCGCAACATCAATTCCTATAAAACGTTTAGATTGTAGATTAAACACAGAATTATTCTCAACCGACACTTCAATTGGTGCATTTGAGGCTTCTAATGAAGGATTAATAATTTGCACTCTACCAATTTGGTAATCTACAACATAATCTACGCCTTCAAGTAATATTCTTCCTCCTGTAGTTACCGTTACAGAGCCTTGTGACACATTAAAAGCTCCTAAAGGAATTCCGTTTGCGCTTTCTGATTTGTAATATCCTTTTAAGAAGTATTTATCTTTGTTTTGGTAGTTATTTCTGGCTTGTGACTGTGTATTGTTATACAACTCATCAAAAATATAAATAGCGTCACTTGGATCTGTTAAAATCGGTTGTAAACTTTCTCCGAACGGTTGAACTGTTGGAAAAATTACCAACCCTTTTTGGGAGTCTATTGTTATTCCCTCAACATAATCAAAAAAACCGTCTCCTTCTGGAAATGAAAATTGATTTTGATCTAAATTATCAAGATTGAAAATATTTAATAAGGTTCTGTCTAAAATTCCTGCAGTTGTTGCATTTTGAAAAATATTTGTTGGTACTCCTGTTGCATCATCGCGATATAATAATTCAAATCTAAATCCATCTCTCGACATTTGATATGCTCCTAAAGAATAAATGTTTTTCATCATCAAATCCCAAAGAGGGATACCTGTATTTATGATTTCGCTACGCAATAATTTTACAACCAAATTATCTGGCGCTATAACTCCGTCAGAAGTTAACTCTCCTACTTTTAAAACTCCAGGATTTCCTGTTATAGTATATTCATAAGCAACTGCCAACACATCAGATTCTCCTAAACGGCGATTTAAAGATATATATCCTAATTGTGGATGGATGGTATATTCACTTGGTTGTAATCTTCGTGCACTTTCTAATATCGAATAATCTGTTCCTTGTGATAATCCATAAGATGATAGTGCAGTTCCTACGGTAGAAATTTCTCTTACAGAATTTGTAAGTGTAAGAATATTAGATAAGTCATTAGCTCCATTAGAAGGATCTGGTTGACCGAAAATATCATTTACATTTGATCCGTTAATATTTAAAGGTCTATTTTCTCCCAAATCTGCAATAGCAACAATATTTCTAAAATCTTCTGTTGATGCTTGTCTATTGGTTACCCAAACTTCAACACGAGTAATATTAATTTGACTATTAATCAATGGGAAATTTTCTAATGCCGTATCATAATTATCTCTAAAGGCTTGTGCTAAAAAAAAGTGTCTATCGACATCATAATCTGTTGCACGCAATTCAAACTCATTAATTGTTGAGCCTCCTTGTGCAGCTACAGTTCTTGTTTGTGATTTTTGCTCAGCAAAAACACTTGTAATTGTTGTCTTTCCAAATTGCAATTTGGTTTTTAATCCAAATAAACTCTGTGCTCCTGTAATCAAAGAGTTTTTTATTGACATACTTACGTTACCAACTTCAATTTTCTGCAAAATATCATCTTCGCTAAAAGCAAGATCTGGATTAAACTCTAACTTTACTAAATTCTGAAAATCAAATGTAGACTGGGTGTCATATGCAGCAGTAACTTTAAGTCGTGTTCCAACTTTTGCGTTGATACTTGCTGATATTTGTTGGTCAAAATCAAAAGTAAAACTTTTTCTATTTCGCTCTGAAATCTGTGGATTTTCAATTTTTTGGGACAATACTCCAAGTTGCACTTGTACATTTCCTTGCGAATTAACTTCTATAGTATTTCCTCCAAAAATAGATTCAAATAACCCAGATTTTACATAATACGTTGGCAATAAGTTCTTTTGAGCATCTTCACTTCCTGCTGTTTTCCCTCCAACAGCTTTTAATTTCTCTTTATAATGTGCTTGTATGTCTTGCTTTAATGAATAATCTCGATATTCTTTTGGAGTCATATAAACAGGATCTGACACATAATAATCACCAACTTTTTTACGAATGATATACATATCAATAGCAGCATCATATGTAACTTCAATTTCTGCTGGATTATTTAAAATTAAATTTCCGCTTTGTGCATTATTAAAATTATAGGGCAATGAGATAGAATCTGTTGCTACAGAAGTTGAATCTTGAGGTATCGATGGAGGATTTCGGTTCGGAGAGGTTTGTGAAAAAACACCCATTTGAGTAAAAAAACTCAATACAAAAATTACGCCTAATTTATATCTTATTACTCTCTTTTTCAATTTATTATAAATTTTTAAGTGCTTGCTTGATAAGATTTTCAACACTCATTGTACTATCTTCTTTTAAAATTCTATCAACAACTCTTTCAGACTGTTTGTTTGTAAAGCCTAACACTTCTAATGCTGATAACGCTTCTTCCTTGTTTGTATTGCTTTGAGAAACCGAAACCTCATCAATTCCATACGTTTTAATAATCTTATCTTTTAAGTCAATAATAACACGTTGCGCTGTTTTTACTCCAATTCCTTTAACAGACTGAATTGTAGCGACATCAGACGAAGCAATCGCATGTTGAATTTCTTCTGTTGTCATTGACGATAACATTGTTCGAGCAATACTTGGTCCAACACCTGAAACCGATATTAATAATTTAAAAATTTCACGTTCTATTTTACTTGCAAATCCGTAGAGCGTATTAGAATCTTCTTTTACTGATAAATAAGTGTATAAAAATATCGCTTCTTCATCTGGAAGATTAGAAAATGTGTTTAGGGAAATATGTGCATAATATCCAACACCATTACATTCTACAATCACATATGTTGGGTTTTTCTCTACTAATTTTCCTCTTAAATGAGTTATCATCCTTTTTCGTTATTTTTTAAATATACTATAAAAAGTACTGTTATTTTGATTTATTTTGAGCATCAATAACCGCTACGGCAGTCATATTTACAATTTCATCTACACTCGCGCCTAACTGAAGAATATGTGCAGGTTTTTTCATTCCAAGCATTATAGGTCCAATAGATTCTGCACCATATAACTCTTTCATCATTTTATAACTAATATTTGCTGAATGCAAATTAGGAAACAACAATACATTTACCTTTTTATCTACCAATTTTGAAAATGGAAATTCTCCTTTCAACATTTCAGGATTTAAAGCGAAATCTGCCTGTAAATCTCCATCAATCACAACATTAGGATAATATCTATGAATAAAAGAAATCGCATCTCTAACTTTTTTTGCCTCTTCAGATTCTGACGATCCAAAATTTGAAAATGACAACATTGCAATATTTGGTTTCATTCCAAACATCTTTACTAAACCTCCTGTAAGTTGAGATATTTTAACCAAATCTTTTGTTGTAGGATTGATATTAATTGTTGTATCTGCCAAAAATATGGGTCCTCTTTTGGTTAACATTAGGTTTGTTGCGGCAATTCTTGTAACCCCTTTTGCCATTCCAATTAGCTCTAACATTGGCTTAACAACTGTAGCGTAGTTACGAGAATATCCTGTAATTAAACCATCAGCATCTCCTTCATTTACCATCATTGCAGCAAAATAATTACGCTCTCTCATAAATTTTTGAGCGTCTAATAGTTTTGTCCCTTTACGCTTCCTTGTGTCCCAGTACTTTCGAGCATATTGATATCTTTTTGCTTTTTGCTCTGGCAATTTTGGGTCGATAATAGGGACATCATCTGTAAAATCAATTTCTTTTTTTAATTCTAAAATAATCTCTTTATTTCCTAACAAAATAGGTATTCCAATACCTTCGTCATGTACGATTTGAGCCGCTTTCAACACATCAAGATGATCTGCTTCGGCAAATACAATTCTCTTTGGATTAGATTTTGCTCTATTATGAAGTAATCTTACAACTTTGCTTCCAGTTCCCAATCGCTCCATCAATTTATCACGATATTTATTCCAATTCTCTATTGGTTCTAAAGCAACTCCAGAATCCATCGCTGCTTTTGCAATTGCAGGAGGAATTTCATATATCAATCTTGGATCAAAAGGTTTTGGAATAATATATTCTTTACCAAATGAAAGATTCACTTCATCATATACAATATTCACTTGTTCAGGAACTGGATGCTTAGCCAAGTCGGCTAAGGCATGAACAGCTGCCAATTTCATTTCTTCATTAATAGCTGTTGCGCGAACATCTAAAGCTCCTCTAAAAATAAATGGAAAACCAAGTACATTGTTCACTTGATTAGGATGATCAGATCGTCCTGTAGCCATAATGATATCTTTTCTTGTTTTTACAGCCAATTTATAATTTATCTCAGGATTTGGATTTGCCATCGCAAATACAATTGGCTTTTTTGCCATTGTCAAGAGCATATCAGCTGTTAAAACATCTGCAATAGACAAGCCAATAAAAACATCTCTATCCCTTACAGCTTCTTCTAAAGTGTGAAGATTTTCAGTCGTTGCAAATTCTGCTTTTTCGGCAGATAATCCTTCTCTATCTTTTCTGATAACTCCTTTGCTATCACACATCACAACATTTTCTCTTTTTACGCCGAGTTTCAAATACATACGTGTACAAGAAATTGCTGCTGCTCCTGCACCATTTACAACCAATTTAACTTTTGATATATCTTTTCCCGTTATTTCGATAGCATTCTTTAATGCTGCTGCAGAAATAATTGCTGTTCCGTGTTGATCGTCATGCATAACAGGAATATCCAATTCTTCTTTCAGTCTTCTTTCTATTTCAAAAGCTTCTGGAGCTTTGATATCTTCGAGGTTTATTCCTCCAAAAGTTGGTGCTATTGCTTTAACCGTTTCTACAAATTTATCAACATCTGTAGTGTCAATTTCAATATCAAAAACATCAATATCTGCAAATATTTTAAAGAGCAATCCTTTTCCTTCCATTACTGGTTTTGAAGCTTCTGGACCTATATTCCCTAAACCTAAAACTGCTGTTCCGTTAGAAATAACTGCGACAAGATTACCTTTAGCAGTATATTTATAAACGTTGTTTTTATCTTTTTCTATTTCAAGACAAGGCGCTGCAACTCCAGGAGAATATGCCAACGCAAGATCACGTTGTGTTGCATACTTTTTTGTAGGGACAACTTCAATTTTCCCAGGTTTTGGTTTCGCGTGATATAAAAGTGCTTCGCGCCTCAATTTAGAATTGCTCATATTTGTATAGTTGAACTGACAAATATAAGTATTTCAAGCAACTAAGAATACTTATTAATCTAAATTTACATTCGGGTAGATTCAACTAGCAAATGCAACTTTACCTCAATAAAATTTTAGAATTGATAAAGCTTGACTTTCTCAATTATTTTAACTAACTTTACATATCGTATGATAAAGTTCATTAAAACGAAACTTTATCTTAACATTGTACGGCATACAAGAACCGATCATTAGTCGATATTTGAATAATAAAGAAAAGAACACATCTATGAACAAAGAGTCTTTGCTTCCTGGATCTAAAATTAACCATAAATTTAAATAATTATGAAAAATGACAAAAACTCTTCAATTGAAAACCTTAATAATCCAGAGTTAGAAAAATTGTTAAATAAGGGAATTGAAATTCCAAAGGATTTTGAGAAAAAACAGAAAATCAAGTTTAACAAAACAAAGGACATTGAGATACCCTTCTCAAAACATTTAGCATTTGAAAAGCAACAATTTAAAAATCAAACGCTGTTGGCACAAGGATTAACTGCAAAATACAAACCCACTCAAAACCCTAAAATGACTGAATGTGGAATGGGAGATTTTGAAGAATCGTTAGATACTGCACAATGGCAAGGTGCCTATGGGGATGTGAGAAGTATTCCTTCCAGTTTCACAGCAGGATTTATTGGAGGACCAATTAACAACTTCAATTCGCATCAGACTTGGGTGACCACTAGTGCTGACCCAAACGTCCCTATTCAAACAACTGCGCCTAGTTCAGTTGGAGCTGTGCGAATTGGAAATAATATTAATGGCTATGGAGCTGAATTAATTTCAAAAACATTTATTGTAAGTAAAAGTGTAATCTCATTCTGGTACGCAACAGTCATGCAAAACCCAATTGGGCACCCACCAAATGAGCAACCTTTGTTTTGGGTTAGAGTAACAGATGCAAGTGGAGCAATAATTAATGGAGCTTTCGATTTCGGAAATGGTTCAGACAAATTAATTGCGGATAAAAACAATCCTTTTTTCAAATCAAAGGGAAATGTAGTTTACAAAGACTGGAGTTGTGCCCAAATAGATCTTTCATCTCATATAGGCCAGCAAGTAACCATAGAGTTTATTTCTGGTGATTGTGGCTATGGTGGTCATTGGGGTTATGCCTACATCGATCGATACTGTGACACTTGCGAGGGCTCACCAACAGGAACATTTAACTATGACTGTCATAATAGTCAACATTGTGGTATTGGAGATTTGTGCTTTGATTATACATTACCCCAAACAGAAGATGATAAGGGTAATACAATTACAGGTAGCGTTGATATTACACTCGATATATACCAAAATGGTATTCTAATTACTTCGATATCTAGTCCAACACTCCTAAGTGGAAATAATCACTGCTTTTCTATAGACCCTTCCACTGTTCCAGGACTTAATCTTGGTCTAGGCGGATTTGATTTCGTCGCTACCGGTAATTTCTCAATACTTTCATATCCTTTAGGGACTAAAAAAATTGGCATTGTACCAGAAGGAGTAACCAAGGGTCAAAATAATGATTACTTAGTAAAATGTAAATCATGTGAGGATTACAAAGATGAAATTGAAATAGAATTACTTAAAAAGTTTGGCGAGAAAGCTAACAAATTAGAATCCTATAATTGCAAGTGCCCAGACACCAAAATCAAATCTGATTGTAATTGTTCAAAAAAACAAAATGATCAAAAAGACTGCTGCAAAAAGGCAAAACTCCCCAAATTAGAACCTTGTATTAGTGTTTCTTGGGGAGATAGTAAATGTGATTGTCTAGAAACTACTGATTTTGAAGTCGCTTGCATTACGATTTGCAATATTTATGAAAATGTAAGTTTTGAAAATTTTGTTATCAATCGAATTATTATTACAGACGAAAATGGAAACCCAGTTGCAAAACTCCCTAATGGTAAACCTTCAATTGAAATTATTCCATCAGGAGCTATTTATTTTGGAAATATCCCACCTTGTTCTAAGGGTAAGCCCTCATGTATTAGTCGAGAGCTCGTAATTAATTCATTAGGAGCAAAAAGTGGTAAATACCAACTAAAATTTCAGGGAGTTTGCTATAATATATGTTTAAACTATCAAACAGAATTCTGTTTTGATGTTAAATTATGCGGAGACTAAAAATGATCGTGGTATAATAATTATTAATACATTGAAATACGACCGTACAACAATGGATATGAAGTAATACTCCCTGACTGGAGTACTACTCATATCCAAACCGATAAATAAAATTCTACAATACGCAATAACTATCAAATTTTTATACTTTTTTAAATTTCAATATTGATAAAAATAGATACGCTAAATGAATCTTAAAAAGTTGCATTTACTAATTTAACTTAAGTCACATTAAAATATCCTAAAAAATAAGTATTTTTACTAAAATTATTTTTGATGCAAATACAACTTTTGTTTTTCGGAATTACAAGTGAGATTATAGGGAAACGTTCTGATGATATAACAGTTTTAGAAGGAATAACTATTGGAGAATTAAAAGCAACATTAATGCTTGAATACCCAAAATTAAAAAACTATAATAGTTTTTCTATTGCATTAAATACCGAATACGCAATTGACGACATCATCTTAAAAAATGGTGATACTGTTGCATTGATTCCTCCTGTGAGTGGAGGATAAGATAATAACACACTTGACTTTCTCAATTATTTTAACTAACTTTATTCATCGTACGATAAAGTCAATTGAAACTAAATTTATTTTACTCTGTTACCCCCCTTATTAAAAAACTAAACCTTGAATTAGACAATCAAAAGCAAAAAGAACTCTACAATCAACTCATATCAACTCATAATAACTTTAAATGACTGAACCTGAAAAAATATTTCACCAAATTATAGCGAATTTGCCAAATGGAATTGAGGGAAAAATGTTTGGTGCAAAATCAATCAAGTCAGAAAATGGAAAAACAGCAGCTTTTTTTTGGAAAGAAAATATGACTTTTAAACTTGATGAAAAATCAGAATTGGAAGCTTTAAAAATAGACGGAGCAAAAATTGGCTCACATCTTTATGCAAAGGACAAACAAATGAAAGGTTGGGTTTTAATCCCAAAAGAGCACTCTGAATTGTGGAGTGAATTCTCTAAAAAGGCGATTGATTATGTTGAGAAATTGAAAAATAACAAAGGGCAAGCCGTATAAAATAATTGCTACATTAGTGCTTAACCAAAGGTCGTTGCAATTTTGTTACGTCTGATTTTCCTTCGGAAAATCCTCGCACACAAAACCGCAACTAATCTTATACAAATACAATACATAAAATTATACAATACGTACTAACTACGCCTTCTTCAAATATTTCCTATCAATATAAAAAGTGCCAAAAGGAAGAATAGATGCGATCAAAACAATAAAGAACGTTTTGTTATTCCATTTTATACTCGTTTTTCAATAAAAAAGCTAAAATAATATAGCCAACAAACAGCAAACCATGAGGCATTCCCAACATTTTTACATATTGCGGATCATCCCCAAAATACTTGATTGGTACTGCCACAAAAAGCAATAATAAATAAGATACTCCTTCTAAAAGTGCGACAACTCTAAATATTTTTTCCATTGATTTGTTATTTATTTATTTTTTTGATTATTACTCAGCAATTAAATCAAGTGCAAAGATACATTTGATAGTTTAATTTTTTAACTTTGTGTGATAAAATTTATCACACTAGAATGCAAAAAAGTATCTCTATAAAAATTACTTCTGAAAAATTAAATCTGCAAGAATGTTATGATTTTGTACAAGATGCTTCTTGTGGTGGAATTGCTTTATTTGTTGGTACAGTCAGAAATAAAACCAAAGAAAAAGAAGTTACTTTGCTTGATTTTTCTACTTATAAAGAAATGGCAATCAACGAAATAGAAAAAATAGCTGCGAAAGCCTTAGAAAAATTTGACATTCATAAAATTGCTATTCACCATGCCGAAGGCGAATTAAAAATTGGTGAAATCCCAGTAATTATTGCAGTATCATCTCCTCACAGAAAAGCATCCTTTGCAGCTTGTCAATACACTATTGACACTTTAAAAGAAACGGTACCAATCTGGAAAAAAGAACATTTTGTAAATGGTGAAGTTTGGGTAAATTCAACTCCGTGAATTAAGATGAAAGAAACACGTATAAATAAATATTTAAGTGAAGTTGGATTTTCTTCTCGTAGAGCAGCCGACAAATTAATTGATGAAGGTCGTGTAACTATCAATGGAAAAGTTCCCGAAATGGGAACAAAAATTACTGAAAATGATGAAGTACATGTTGATGGAAAATTGATTTCTGAGCCAAACACCAAACCTGTATATATTGCATTCAATAAACCAAAGGGAATTGTCTGCACAACCGATACCAAAAGAGAACGACATAACATCATTGATTACATCAATTATCCTTCTCGTATTTTTCCGATTGGAAGACTTGACAGACCAAGTGAAGGCTTAATTTTTCTTACGAATGATGGTGATATTGTCAACAAGATTCTCAGAGCAAGAAACAATCACGAGAAAGAATATATTGTGTCTGTCAACAAGGAAATAACTGGTGATTTTATAGAACGTCTGGGAAATGGTGTGCCAGTTTTAAGCACCTATACCAAAAAGTGTTTTGTTGAGCAACTAAACGAAAAACAGTTTAAAATTATCCTTACACAAGGTTTAAATCGTCAGATTAGAAGAATGTGTGAGCATTTTGATTACAGAGTTGTAAAACTAAGACGAACTCGAATTATGAATGTCAAGTTGGATATTCCTATTGGCGAATGGCGAGATTTATCAGAAGAAGAGTTAACTGAAATAAATAGGTTGGTTGAAGATTCTGCTAAAACGCATGAAGCAGAAAATGACTAAAAAAGTAACATTAGGATTAAAAGAAAACTGGAAGCAATTTACCATTTTGGTGATTGTAAATGCTTTTGTTAGTGAAATGGTCGGTTTGGAACGTACTATTTTTCCAAAATTTGCGACTCAGTAATTTGGGATTGATTCTAAAACTGCCATTTTATCTTTTATCGTTGCGTTTGGAATTACAAAAGCACTTACCAATTATTTTACTGGAAAACTTGCCAATCCGTATGGTCGAAAAAATCTATTAGTTAGCTACAATTTATCCGACTATTTGGGGAATTGGACAATTATTTACAGGAAAAATGTCTGACATCTATTCAAAAAAAATGATGCTTTTTTGGGGAATGCTCTTACAAGGAGTTGCATAATTTCAATTCCTTGTTTTACTGATTTTTATCAACTCACAACGATTGCTGCACTTTTAGGTTTCGGAACTGCACTCGTATATCCAACATTTTTATCGGCTATAGCAAGTGCAACTTCACCAAGGCAACGTGCTGAAAGTATTGGTGTTTTTAGATTATGGAGAGATTTAGGATATGCGATTGGCGCAATACTCTCAGGAATTATTGCTGATGTGTATAGCGTAGAAACTGCGATTATTTTTATTGGTATTTTGACAGTTTTATCTTCGTTGGTGATTCAATTTAGGATGCCTAAAAGTTAGCAATTCCACCTTCTAAACTCAGCACATTTGCAGTTGGAAATTTTGCTTTAAATAGATGAGCAGCCATTACACTTGAAATCCCTTGATTACACACAATTATATAATTTTTGGTAGGATTTTTAAGTTCAGATAACCAATCTTCAAACTCATACAAAGGAAGTTTTTTAGTTACTTCAAAAGGAAATTTTAGGTCTTCTTTTTCAATAATTGAAATGATTTTTATATCAATTTTTTCTTCTAAAAAATTTTTGAAATTTTCTTGAGAAATAGTAATTCCGTCTTCAAAATCACATAAAATAGATTTGTAGTTTTCGGTTTCAAACAATGCTTCAATACTTTGCTTTGTTTTACTTGGTTTCAACTTCATTTTAAATTGTGAGTTGTCCAAAGAATTATAAATCAGCAATTCATTTACCAAAGGTTTTCCTATTTGAGCCACAATTTTTAAGACTTCATTGGCTTGCTGCAAACCAATCATTCCGACAATAGTATTTAACGTTCCTAATTCAGAACAGTTTGGAATATTTTCTGTCGGAATTTCAGGAAAAGCATCACGAAGGTTGGCTGTTCTATTTCCGTTTTCATCAAGATGATTAAACGTTGCAACATAACCATCAAACTTATATAATGAGCCGTAAACCAATGTTTTATCTTCTAGCACACATGCATCATTTAATAAGTACTTTATTGATAAATAATCGGTGCAATCCAAAACAATTTCAGCGTCAGCAATTAAATCAAATACATTATTTTTTGAAACCATTTTGTTAGAAAAAGTAACATTTACAAATGGAGAAATTGACCGAATATACGTTGCCAAAACTTCAGATTTTGGTTTACCAATGTCATCCCTTTTATAAAATACTTGACGATGTAAATTACTCACATCAACTGTATCAAAATCTATCAAATGAATGTTCCCTAAACCACTTCCAGCCAAATATATTGCTGCAATAGAACCTAAACCACCACAACCAATTACAATAACAGTTTCGTTGCGCAACCGTTCTTGACCGCTTTCTCCAAGTTCAGAAAGTGTCGTTTGACGTTGGTATAAATTTTTTGCCGATATCTGTGACATTTATTCTACTTGCATTAAATTTTTAATTGAGATTATCAATAATATAATACCAATCACAAGAAAAATATAGCCTGCGATTGCTTGGTTTTTGTTTTTTACTTGATCTCTTACAAATGATAATGTTACAGTATTAAACAATATGAGTATCGCTCCGATACATGTAAATAGGAATCCGAATGTTAGCATAAATTCTTTGTTTTAGTGTCGTTTTGAGCAAAGTCGAAAAATCTATTTTTCAAATTCTTCATTTCATTCAAAATGACATTTAATAATCTTTATTAAACCCTTTAACTTAACTCTTTTTTCGCCTTTTCATATTCTGATGGCGTATTAATATTTTGTACAAAATGCTCGTCAACCTCAACAATTTCAATATCAGAATTTATCAAGACTTTGCGCGGACAAGAATATCCTTGTGATAAATAATTCAGTAAAATTGGATATGCTTTTGGTTCCCAAATAGTAATTAATGGCTCTGGAAATTCATTGCCCTTACCCTTTATTGCTGTCGCTATTTTCTTATGATTTCTTTTTTCTAACAAAAGTCTAATCAAACTTTTATCTACAAAAGGAACGTCAGTTGCAATGATAAACCAAGCCGAATTAGGGTTTTCTTGAAATGCCGAACATATCGCTCCGAAAGGTCCAAGTCCAACAAATTTATCAGAAATTGTGTTTTTGTTTTCTATTTTTTGACCTTCTCTTGCCGAAATATATACGCCTTTATTGTTATGATTTGGTAAGAATATTGAACTCAGTTGCTCATATAAATAATCACGTTGTGGAACTCCGTGATACTCAAGTAAACTTTTATCGGTTCCCATTCGTGAGCTTTTTCCTCCAGCCAAAATCAATCCTTGAATTGGTGCAATTTGCTCTTGAATTATACTGTCAATATGTTTTGAAATTTCAGTTACCTCATCAATCAAATAACATTTTAAATTTTTGATAGTTGGGTATTTATCAATCAGAAAATCAAAATAGTTAGAATCTTCATTCATTTTAATAACAAACTGAATATTATCTAACTGATCTAACCTTTTCAATACCGATGCTTCCTTCTC
Source organism: Urechidicola sp. (assembly GCA_965248525.1). GTDB lineage: Bacteria > Bacteroidota > Bacteroidia > Flavobacteriales > Flavobacteriaceae > Urechidicola. The sequence goes on from CBDFJO010000003.1 coordinate 362,703, forward strand.
ATTATCTAAAATCAAGACTTGCTTTTCGCCTTGATAGTGATTTCCGTTGATACACACCAAATCGTATTGCGAAAATTGAATTAATGAATTGTAAGGGTTCAAAACTGTTTTAGAATTCACTTCCAAATTTCCTGAATGATGAAACGTAAAAACATCCAACATAGGAGCCACAATCTCATCATTATGACTTGCGTCTAAATACGCAATTTTTGATGATTTTTGATGATTTTTTGCTATTTTTTGAACTAAATCGCTAATTATTGAGCATTTTACACCTAAAAATGAAATTTCATTAGATGCGTATTTATCGTAATTTCTACGAGTTAGTTTGGTATGTTTTTGGTGTTTACTCATTAACTTTCAAATCTGATTTTCCGCCTGTTTTTTCAACTAATTTAGTTTCTCTAATGACCATTTTTTGAGAAATAGCTTTGCACATATCATATACCGTTAATGCAGTAATACTTGCTCCAGTCAAAGCCTCCATTTCTACACCCGTTTTTCCTTCTATTTCAACCGAACAAATAATTTCTATGTATTCTTTGTCAATGATTTTAATATCAATATCAACACTATTTATCATCAATGGATGACACATAGGAATCAATTCTGAAGTCTTTTTTACTGCTTGAATTCCTGCAATAATTGCTGTTTGAAAAACAGATCCTTTTTTGGTTGTTAGTTCATCATTTTCAAAATGCGAAATAATTTCTTCTCCCAAAAACATAACTGTTTTTGCAGTAGCTTTTCGTTTGGTGATTTTTTTATCACCTACGTTTACCATTTTTGGTTGGTTCTTTTTATTTATGTGTGTGAAATTGCTCACTATATTCGAATTTTTAGTTATTAGTGCTAAGTTTTTGGTTCAAATTGCGCTATGCTGTTTTTACTATCGCTGTTAACATTCTTATTAATTCTTCAATATCAACAAGTAAAAAATCAATATCACTTTTTGTTAAATCACTTCCTTTTAATAGTCTCAATCAATATTTCGTTTCTCTTGCTTCTTTTGATGAAGTTGACATCTTTGCCGTAAAATCTCTCTTACTTTGTCCCGCTAACGCTTCTTCAATATTTGCTCCAATTGAAGTTCCACATCTTAAAAATTGCTTTGAGATAATATCTTTCATAACTAAAAACTAAAGATTCAAAACTAAAAACTTTTATAGATTAATATAGGAAAAACACTTCCTTTTTTAAACTCATTTCTATCCATTGGCAACTCAATAAAAGCATCTGATTCTACCAAACTTGCCAAATCTCCTGAGCCATTTCCTAAAATTGGATGCGCATATACTATTCCTTTTTTATTTTCCAATCTTACATGTAAAAAATACACCAATTCTGGTTTAAAAATAACATCTTCGGCAAGAACAGCATAATTTTGATTGATATAATTCAATCCAACCGATTTTTGAAACCAAGGATAAAAGTATTTTAGACAATTCACAAATGTTGAAATAGGGTTTCCAGGAAATGCGAAAACAACAGTGTTATTTTTTATAAGATCCTCACCATTCACATTTTCATCATCATCACTCTTTTCATCCCTTTCACTCATACCTAAAGTCGCTTTGCGACCAAACCAAAATGGTTTTCCAGGTCTTTGTGCCACACGATGAAAGTGCTTTTTAACACCTAACTCGTCTAAAACTTCAGGGATAAAATCAAATTTTCCTTTACTTACTGCTCCGCTAAATAGCAAGACATCATATTCTTTTAAAAAACCTTTAATCTTTTGTTTTAATCTCTTTTTATCATCAGTAATATGAGCAGTTTCTGATTTTATATTTACTCGCTGTAATAACGAAACCAATGTGTGCACATTACTTCTTCGGATTTGATAATCTTCAGGTTTTTTATGTACTACTACCAACTCATCACCTGTAGAAACAATCATCACTTTTGGGTTTTTAGCAACTTTTACTGTTGATTTTCCTACGGTTGCAAGTACACCAATTTCCGTAGCAGAAATTACCGTATTTTTAGCAATAATTAAATCACCTATCAATTTGTCTTTTCCTTTTTTATGGATGTTTTTAAAATATATAGTTTCGTTAATTGTTACGGTTGCAATTCCATTTTCTATCGCTATTTCTTCATACGGAATCACAACATCAGTATTTAAAGGAAGCATTGCGCCTGTCATTGCTTCAATACAATTTTTAGGGTTCTGAAGTGTCAATTGCGAACTTCCTGCTGCTTGAACTCCTTCGATATTAAATGTTCGCCTTCCTTTTTTAAAAGCGTCGTAGGAAACTGCAATTCCATCCATCGAAATACGATTGAATGGTGGAAAATCTCTATCTGCAAGAATAGCTTCTTTTAAAACTCGCCCTAAAGAATCGGCAAAATTTACTTCTTCAATTCCGAAATCAACTGTTTGATTTAAAATCGTTTCAAGAGCTTTATATGTTGAAATAGGTTTAATCGTTTATTTGTTTAGATTCTTCACTTCGTTCAAAATGACATTATTCATTTTTTTCTATTCATTAAAAGACTATCCTCCAATAGTCGACATACTTTCTGAAACATCAGAATTTCGTTGTTTCTCAGCAACAAATCCGTTTTTTGGTTTCTTTGCTACGATTGATAAAAACAACTTCTTTAAATCATCATTATCCGCTCCGTTTCTAATAAAATCGCGGATATTAAAAACACCATCATCAAACAAACAGTTCTTAAACATTCCTGTTGATGTAATTCTAATTCTATTGCAATCGCCACAAATAGTTCTCGTAAAAGCAGGAATAATTCCGAAAGTTCCTGTGTAATTGTCAATCTTAAAATTGCGTGATGTTGATGATTTACCATCAACTAATTTCGTTACAGTATCATACTTGTTTTCAATCTTCTTGAGAATTCTATTGTAGTTCCAAACTTCTTTGATATCCTTTTGACCAACTCCATTAAACGGCATTTCTTCAATAAATCGTACAGCAATATTTTTGTGCTTTGTCAATTCAACAAAATCAATAATTTCATCTGTATTTATTCCAGATTGAACAACAATATTCAATTTTAAATTGATGCTACTTTTCTCTAATGTTTCCAACGTTTTAGAAACCTCATCAAAAACATTTCTACGTGTAATTTCAGCAAATTTATCTTTCTTTAAACTATCTATACTCAAGTTGATAGATTTTACTTTAAACTGCTCAATCTTGTCTAAATGTTTACTTATCAAAACACCATTTGTAGTGATATTTATCTCGTCAAGTAAGTCATTAAAATCTAACATTTCTAAAAAATCAACAAACCCTTTTCTCACGAATGGCTCTCCACCTGTCAATCGAACTTTATTAACGCCCAACTCACTCAAAGTACGTGCAATTCTGTACATTTCTTTGAAAGTTAGTAATTCTTTTCGATCAACAATATCAATTCCATGAGCAGGCATACAATATTGGCAGCGCAAATTACAGCGGTCAGTAACTGCCAATCGCAAATACGAAATTTGCCGTCCAAAACTATCTACTAATTGACTTTCCACTTTCTAATTTAATATTTTATTCGCAATATATTCCAAAACTTTAGTCGTTGCGCCAATATTATCGGCAATATATTTTTTATTGATACTTCCTTTTTCTTTTCGATAATCAGCGTCAGAAAACAAGTGATTTAATTGTTTGTTTAATTCATTTTGAGAATTTACAACAAGGCATCCTTCAAGATTTACCAAGTCAACCGCTTCATTAAATTTCTTGTACTGAGGACCAATTAAAATCGGTTTGCCAAAAGTTGCAGGTTCTAATACATTGTGTAACCCTGTAGCAAAACCTCCACCAACATAGGCAACATCTGCATAACTATATATTTTAGTTAAAATTCCGATAGTATCAATGATAAAAACCTGTGCTTCTTTTAAATTCTGATGTTCTTTTTCGGAAAATAAAACCGTTTTTTTGTTAATAGAATTTTGCAATAATTTTATTTCTTTCTGATGAATTTTATGCGGAGCAAAAATAAATTTCTCATCTCCTGATACTTGATTATTAATATAGTTTGCCAATAAATTTTCGCCTTCTTTCCATGTACTTCCTGCAACTAACGTTGTTTTATTTTGTTTAAACTCTTCAATAAAATCAAAAGAGTTATCTTGTTTTGTTATTTCAAAAACGCGATCAAAACGTGTGTCACCACTTATAGTAACATTATCAAAACCGATAGACTTCAATAATTCTTGAGAATTTATATCTTGTACAAAAAAGTGAGAAAATGCTTTTAATGATTTTCGTATTCCTTTTCCGAATGGCTTGAAAAACACTTGAGATTTTCTAAAAATTCCGGAAACTAAAATGGTTTCTATATGCTGTTTTTTTAATTCGTTTAAAATAGTTGGCCAAAATTCATATTTCACAAAAATTGCCATTTCTGGATGTACTAATTCTATAAAATTTCGAGCGTTTGATTTAGTGTCTAAAGGCAAATAGCATACAAGATCAACTTCCTTGTAGTTTTTCTGAATTTCGTATCCTGAAGGAGAGAAAAATGTCAAAATAATTTTATAGTTACTATAATTCTTTTTAATTTTTTCAATGATTGGTCTTCCTTGTTCAAATTCGCCTAAAGAAGCGCAGTGAATCCAGATAGTTTTATCGTTTTTTAATATGTGTTTTTCTAATTTTTGAAATGTTTCTTTTCTGCCATCAAGAAAAAGTTTTATTTTTTTATTAAACAAGGCTATCGCTCGAAGAAAAAATCGAGTTAAAATAATGATGCAATTATATATAAAATACATACATCAAAAATACAAAATTTAAACCTTATATTTAATTTGACATTTAAATTCATTTGCTTTATGGTATAATAATTGTGAGTGTATTAAAATGAAAAAAATCATACTTTTATGTACTGTAATTTCCATTTATTCTTGCATCCCTCTAAGAATTGCACCGACTATTAAAGAAGACAAAATAATGGTTGCCAAAAAGTTTAAGAAAAAACTTCCTAACTCTTACTCATATATATTTGAAGACCCAAAAGATGCGGATGAATTCTACACCTATTTTAACACGAAATATAACATAAAGAGTGATGTTGATGGAGCAATTTTTAATATAGATGGAACGGATTTTTATCTTGCTTTTTACGAAAGCGAAATACCAACAAAAACGATTAATCTTATTCCTATTGCTACAGATGCAGTACTAGAATCTAAAGGTATGACTCCTCTATTCCAAGAACATGAATTTACAAGAATGGGGAAATGGTTTATCGTATTAGTTGTTTCTGATATTGACTCAAAGGATTGTTTACGTCCCGATTTTGCACTTCAACCAAAAATTGTAAATTACCTAAAAAAAATAAGAGAAAAATATTTATATACGCATGACTATAGTAACTTAATACTCTTAAAAAAATAAAACTCTCATCGCAATTTAGCAATGAGAGTTTTTATATTTTTGATTCTTGTTTTCACTTCGACTACGCTCCAGTGAACACATAGAAATTATTATTTCTTAAGCCTCGAAAGGAACTATAGAAACATAAGATCTGTTATTTCTTTTCTTTGTAAATTTCACAAGACCATTAACCTTGGCATGTAATGTATGGTCTTTTCCCATATATACATTTTCACCAGGATTGTGTGTTGTTCCTCTTTGACGAATAATAATATTGCCTGCAATTGCAGCTTGTCCACCAAATATTTTAACTCCTAAACGTTTCGATTCTGATTCTCTACCGTTTTTCGAACTTCCGACTCCTTTTTTATGTGCCATTTTATTTCGTTTTTAGTGTTTTAGTTAACTTAATGCTGCAATTAAATCAGCTTTCTTCATTGAAGAAATTCTTGAAATTCCTTTTGCTTTTGCTAATTCTCTTAATTCAGCAACTTTCATACTACTAAAATCTTGTGCTACTGCTTCAGTTTTAGTTTCTTTTTTTGTCGCTTTAGGTTTTGCTACTTCTTTTTTTGTTGCTTTAGGTTTTACTACTTCTTTTTTTGAAGTTTCTTTTTTAGCAGATGTTGCTTTTTTTGCTCCTGAAGCTACAATACTTTCAATTTGGATTTCAGTAAAAGACTGACGATGTCCGTTCTTTTTTCTGTATCCTTTTCTACGTTTCTTTTTGAAAACGATGACTTTATCACCTTTAAGGTGACTCAAGATTTTGGCAGTCACTGCTGCTCCTTCTATGGTTGGGGCGCCAATAGTTACTGTTCCGTTGTCAAGTAAAAGAACGTTGTCAAATGTTACTTTTGAACCTTCTTCTCCTTGCAAACGATGAACGAATACCTTTTGATCTTTTGCAACTTTAAACTGCTGCCCTACCATCTCTACAATTGCGTACATATTATTAAAATTTAATTTCGCTTTGTTAAAAAACGAGTGCAAATATATTGCTTTTCAATAAACTAACCAAACCTTTAAACAACAAATGTTTCATAAAAAAAATCTATTTTTGTTTTAATTGATTTAGGTATTACTGATAAAGATTTTAAAATAGGAAATAGTTTTTTATTTTTTTTTATTAGCAAAATAAACTCCTAAAAGTATAATAATTCCTCCAAGAACTTGAATTAAACTTATACTTTTCTCCATCCAAAACTCCCCATAAAACTGCATCAATAGTCATCAAATATGTTACTGATGACGCAAAAACTGGTGTTGAAATTTGCACCAATCTATTAAACATTACTTTGGCTAATGCCGTTCCAAATACACATAATAACAATACATAACCTAATGATGTTATAGTTTTAGGATTATTTAAAGTTGCTTCAGTAAAAAAATTGGTGAAGAATAATATAATAATTGCTGGAAACATTATTGCAATAAAATTTCCAGTTGCAATAGCCATTGACTTTTCTTCTTGTAAATATTTTTGGCTGAGTTCTAATTACAACAGCAATTATATTGATTTGAACCCTTTTTAGATGTGTTTTCATCTAAACATTTCAATAAATGAAGATACCTTTTTATAAAAATGCTGATTTACAGGAATTTACATAATGCTGATATAACAAGAACTCAGCCATATTTTTTAATAATATTTACATTAATTGCATACATTACTGTTGCCAAAATGATAAATCCTGTATAAAAATAATTTTGATCTGGATTCAACTGTTTTCCGCTTGCGATTAAAACCGCACTACCAACAAACCCAATAATAACACCAAATGTTTGACGTCTTGTCGTTGTAATTTTAAACAATGTAAAACCAAATAAAATAGTGTTTAATGGCACTAACGAATTTAATATTGAAGCCACAGAACTATCGACTTCTGTTTCAGCAAAAGCAAACAAAAAAGCAGGAAAAAATGTACCTAACATTCCTGAAATTACAATCCATTTCCAGTTATTTTTAGAAATTGATTGCAGGCTTTTATAGCCAACAGCAATTAAAATTATTCCAGTAATTATAACTCTTAATGCTCCTAATTGCATTGGCGTAAGTCCTACTAATCCTTTTTTAATCAATATAAACGAACTTCCCCAAATAAGTGAAAGAACTATAAGATAAGCCCATTTTTGTTGATTATTACTCATTCGTTTAGTTTGATGCAAAAGTCTAATAATTTATTCGGAAAACGATTTAATTCTATGTAATTTTGTAAAATATAATTTACGCATTATGAAAGCATTCTATTCTTTATTATCGCTCATATTTATTCTTACTATCGCTTCTTGTAAAAATGACACAAAATCAACAGTTAAAGACACTCAACAAACAATATCAGCTGAAAAAGGTATCCAAAATATCGAAGTAAGTATTGAAGGAATGACTTGTGAAATAGGTTGTGCAAAACTTATAGAATCAAAAATTTCTAAATTAGAAGGAGTCACTGTTTCTAAAATCAACTTTGAAGAAAAAATCGGGGTTTTTACTTTTGATACTTCTAAAATTTCATCTAAAAAAATCGCAAAAAATATTAACGGAATTGCAGGAGGTGATTTATACAAAGTAACTGGTATTAAGACTTTTAATTAAAAAAATAAGTGTGTTTTTTTAATTAAAAACGACGTATATATATATTATTCCTTTATATTTGTTGATTATTAACTAAAATAAAACCCAATAATTATGAAATTACTAAAAGGAATTTTAACAATTGCACTTATAAGTGTAATTACTGTATCTTGTAAAGATGCAAAAAAAGATGTTGATGCCGTTAAAGATGGTGTTGAAGTTGTTGCTGACGATGCAAAGGACGCTACAAAGGATGCTGCTGTTGCAGTTGCTCATAAGTGTTCTGACGCTAAATGTAGTGCTGATTGTAAAGAAGAAAATTGTTTGAAATGTGCTGCAAAAAGTGCTGAGTGCAAAGTAAAATGTGCTGCTAAAAAAGAAGCTAGTGATGCTATTAAAGAAGGAGCAGATAAAGCAACTGATGCTGTCAAAGACGTAGTAAAAGAAATTAAATAAGTTTTAAAACTTTTTTTATGCTCTATTTCTAAAAGAGAAATACAAAAAAAGTAAACTTATAAAGAATAAAATCCCTACAAGTTGATGTGCTACACCATAAAATAGTGGAATTCCTGCTTCAATATTAAACAGAATTGAAACACCAAAAAAAACTTGAAAAACGACAAGTATAAAAGAACTTTTTAGCCATTTTTCTGAGATTTTATTTATTCGAGAATTATTCTTTAAAAAAAGAGTTGCCATTAAAATAAGAATGATATACGCCAAAAATCTATGTGTAAATTGCACAAGTGCTGGGGCAAAAACAAACGAATCATAATTAGTCAAATTTAGCCAAGTCCAATTAGAACTTTCTAATAAAACCTTTGGGATAAATCTACCGTTCATATCAGGCCATGTTTGGAAAAATAATCCTGCTTTCATTCCAGACATCAATCCTGCAAAAACCATTTGAATAAAAGTTATTAAAATCAATGTTGATAAAGCTTTTTTGGGTGGCTTTTCAATTAATCTATTTCCATAATTATACACATCAGCAATTGTTTTTACCATTGCAGAAATACTCAATACTGCAAGTATAAAATGAAGTGTCAACTTATAAGCATTTACCCATGGACGATCAACAAGACCGCTCTTCACCATAATCCATCCTGCAGAAGCAGTCAAAGCTGTGAAAAATATAACCAACCCCAACCTTTTGATTAGGTAGAAATCTATTTTTTTGCAGAAAAGAAAAATCACAAATGGAATTAAAAACACAAATCCTAAGATTCTCACCCAAAGTCTGTGCGCATATTCCCAAAAATATATAAACTTAAAATCCTTTAATTCAAAAGTCGAATTAATCTTGTGGTATTGAGGCGTTTGCTTGTATAAATCAAATGTATCAAGCCATTGTTGATGATTCATCGGTGGAACAACTCCACTAACTATATCCCAACGTGTGATTGACAATCCAGAACCTGTTAAACGAGTAATTCCTCCAAGAATAACTTGACCAATAAGCATTACTAGTCCAATAATAAGCCATATTCTGATTGTCTTATTATACTTATACATTGCATTCTTTCTTTTAATTATTAGTTACTTCCACTCAACACTTTCCATCAGATTTTTGATGTCTTTTTCGATGTAATCTATGGCTGGAATAATAGAGTCGTAGTTTGGTTTTACATCAAAATATAAAGTTCCGTACAACACATTTTTAACACTATCTGTCGCATGAAATTGTAAGTTTGATGCAACATCTCCTTCTATATTGATTATCTTTCCGTACACTTTACTTACTTTATTCTCATATGGTTGTCCAATTCCAATTCCATCTGCTTTTACGGTATGCTCAAAGGTTAATTTTTCAACTTCTCGCAAAACTTCACCCAAATTATTATCAACGTGTCTATATGTTATATGTATTGTGGCTTTTAACTTCGGATAGTTAATTTTCATCCAGCAATTATTTTCAAATTCAACTATTGAGTTTTGCGAAACTTGAAATGAATACGGACAATCGCTTACAACTTTTTGATACAATGTTTCTGGGTATTCTAATCTCAAAAATGCTTTTGGTTTAGGTAAAATAGCGTCAGTACACGAGTATAAAAAGATAAAGGGAATAATAAATATGCTACATCTAATCTTCTTCATTCTCTATCTTATTAATAGTAACTTTTACTTGTTTAAGTCGTCGTTTTTCTACGGCTTCAATCTTAAACATTAAATATCGAAAGTTTATTATTTCCATTTTCTTCGGAAATTTTCCTGAAATTTCTAAAATAAATCCTGCTAGCGTTTCCGTTTCGCCTTTAGCATCCTCAAATATTTTTTCATCAACATCAATCACTTTAGAGAAATCTTTAATAGATGTTTTTCCATCAAAAACATAATTATTTTCATCAATTTTAGAATACATCAAATCATCATCGTCAAATTCATCAGAAATATCACCAACAATTTCTTCAATAATATCTTCAAGAGTTACAATTCCGCTTGTTCCTCCATACTCATCAACAACAACTGCAAGGTGAATTTTCTTTTCTTGAAATTCTTTTAAAAGATCATCCAATTTTTTGTTTTCAGGAACAAAGAAACATTCTCTAATCAAACTTTGCCATTTAAAATTCGGCTTATTTAGGTGTGGCAATAAATCTTTGGCATATAAAACACCTACAACTTCATCAATACTCTCATGATAAACAGGATTTCTTGAAAACCCCTTTTCAATAATTTGAGAAAGCACATTTTCGTACGTTTCATCATCAGAAATTGCAAAAACATCAATTCGAGGTTTCATGATTTGTACCGTTTCTGTATTTCCAAAATTTATAATTCCTTCTAAAATTTTCTGCTCATCGTCTGTCGTTGCATTGTCTGAAGTAAGTTCTAATGCTTGTGATAATTTTTCTACCGAAAAATTTGATTTTTTCTGATCAAACCTACTTTCTACAAAATTTGTTAAACTCATCAAAGGCACACTTAAAAAAGCTAAGACTCCATTTAAGATACTAATTGGCGAACTCATTAAAGTTGCGAATTTCATTGCATTTCTTGTTGCATACACTTTTGGTAACACTTCGCCAAACAGCAAAATCAAAAAGGTAACCAAACCAACTTCTATAGTAAATCTTACATAATTATTTTCAATTCCGTTAAACAAATCTTCGCCCAAATAAGCAAAGACCAATACAATCAAAATATTGATAAAATTATTGGAAATAAGAATTGTTGCTAATAATTTTTTAGGTCTTTCTAATAGTTTTACAACCAATCTTTGTTGTTTAGACTTTGATTCAGAAGCTTCGCCTAAGGCAACTCTAGAAAGTGAAAAAAATGCAATTTCAGAACCTGATATAAATGCAGAACAAGTCAATAAAATCAGCAAAATAACAAATTTTAACACAATTGCTGTGTTAATCATTGCGATTGAAAAATATAAAAAACTCGAGGGTTCTGGATCCAATTATACTGTTATTTAGTTAAAATTAAAACGGTAAATCATCATTTACTTCAGTATCTGTTTGGCTTTCATCTGTTGGCGATTGTGTTGGTTGTGACGACGATTTAGTATTCAACTCTCTTTTGGTTGACAAGAAAGTCATATCAATTATATGAATCTCTGTTGAATATCGTTTTACGCCTCCATCACCTTCCCATTGACGCGTTTTGATACGTCCTTCACAATATATTTTATCACCTTTAGTCAAATATTTTTCGCAGATTTCTGCCAATTTATTTCTTACAACAATATTGTGCCATTCAGTTGTAGTAACTTTTTCTCCAGTTTTTTTATTGGTATATGACTCGTTTGTAGCGATTGGAAAACGTCCTATTGAATTTTTATCATCAAAATAGTGCATTTTCACTTCGTCTCCAAGATGTCCTATTAACATTACTTTGTTTAATGTTCCTGCCATTTTATTTCTTATTTATACTTCAAAAGTACTAAAAATATCTGTTCGTTTTAATTCTTCGATAAAATTATCTATCAATCTTGGTACTGGGAAATCGCGTATGTTCTCCCATTCGATTTTCAAATCATTTTTATTACTGATTTTCACAACCCAAAAACGAGTATATAAATGCTGATGTGATAATTTATGTACTATTTCTTTTTGATTGAACAGCTTGATTGTTAAATAGCTATCAGTAAATAAATTTTGGAATGTTTCGCTAGATAAAATGGCATTAGTATCCAACGTTTTATCAGATTCAATTAAGGGAAATTCATATAAATTTTGCCATATTCCCTTGCCAACTCTTTTAGTTAAGGTTGTTTTACCATCAGATGAAATAGGAACTAAATAATTAAAATATCGTTTTCTGATTTTTAATTTCTTCTCTTTTACTGGCAATTCTTTAATTTTTTTCTTTTGAAGGGCCAAACATTTATCATTTAAAGGGCAACTATCACACGTTGGATTTTGAGGTTTACACATACCTGCGCCAAACTCCATAATCGCTTGATTATGCGTTGATGGATTGTCAGTGTCAATTAATTTCTGTGCCAATTTTTTGAAATACTTTATTCCTTTTAATGAATTTATAGGCGTTTCTATATCAAAAAAACGTGCCAACACTCGATATACATTTCCGTCAACTACTGCCGTTGATTCTTCAAAACAAATAGACGCAATTGCAGATGCTGTATAATCTCCAACTCCTTTTAATTTTAATATTTCCTTATATGTTGATGGAAATTTTCCATTTAATTCATTCACAATATATTTTGCCGAAAAATGTAAATTTCGTGCTCGAGAATAATACCCTAATCCTTGCCATAATTTTAAAACTTCTTGCTCATCAGCACTTGAAAGATCAAAAACTGTAGGGTAGTATTCTACAAACTTTAAATAATATGCCAAGCCTTGGTCAACTCTTGTTTGCTGTAAAATAATTTCTGAAAGCCATATATAATAAGGATTTGTAGTTTTTCTCCACGGCAAATCCCTTTTGTTTTCTAAATACCATCCTATGAGAATATTAGAGAATGTCATTATTATAAATTGAGTGAGGCAAAAATACATCAATTACTCCCTTGATTAACAAACAAACCCTTTCTTAAGTTCAAGTATTAAGTGCGACAGTTTTGGTTAAAATTAATTAAAAATACTTCATTAGGTGTTTTATAACCTAATAATTTTCTTGGTCTATTGTTTAATTTGTTGATAATCATATTTATATACTCATTTGAGATTAAATTAAAATCTGTTTTCTTTGGTAAATATTGTCTTATAAGTTTGTTATTGTACTCATTCAAACCCCTTTGCCATGGACTATACGGGTCTGCAAAGTAAAAGTCAGCATCTAACTTCTTAGCAATTTCTTGCTGTAAAGTAAATTCTTTTCCGTTATCAGATGTTATAGTCTTTACATACTCTTTAAAAGGGGCCAATATGTTTATCATTTGTTTTTTGATAGAATTTGCTTTTGTTCCATTGGTTTTTACCATTAATTCAAATTGACTTTTTCGCTCTGTTAATGTTAAAATTGCACTTTTATGATTTTTCCCTATAATAGTATCAACTTCCCAATCACCATAGCGCTCTTTTTTATTAACGAGTTCTGGTCTTTTATCTATCATCATTACTCTATTTGGTATTTTACCTCTTTGATGTTTTCTATTTAATCGTTTTCTTCTCCAACGCCTTGCTGTTCTCAAGTGAGTATATAGCAGACCTCCTTTAATTTGATCTTGATAGATGTATTGATAAATTCTTTCTACACTTATCATGGCTCTTTTTTCAATAGCACATTTTCCTACTATTTGTTCAGGAGACCATTGATAAAAACACAATTTCTTATCAATGTATCGCTTCATATTAATATCAAATACAGCATGTTTATAAGCCTCCTTTTTACGCTCTACACTTATTTCTTGTGCATGCTCTGCATTATATGTTCGCTTTTTACTGTTCCGTTTTAATTCTCTATAAATCGTACTTCTATTGACTCCTAAAATATTTGCAATGCTAGTTTTAGAATAATTCTCTTTTAATAACACTTCTATTTTATATCTTTGAGCGTCGGTTAATTGCTTATAATTCATCGACAATCAGTCTTTTTACAAATATCGGAATCTAAAAATTCCGATATTTAAAAACTATTGCACTTATTAGTTGAATCTTGCTTTTAAATTTTAAGCATTTAACCTTTTGAAGTTGAATTTATTATACATATATTTGCATTCTTTAAAATTAAGAACCTAATACTAAACAAAATATAAAAATGACAAAAGCAGAGATCGTATCAAGTATTTCAGAGAAATCAGGTATTGAAAAAGGTGATGTTTTAGCAACAGTTGAAGCCTTTATGGATGGAGTAAAAGACTCTTTAGAAAATGGTGAAAATGTTTATCTAAGAGGATTTGGAAGTTTCATCATCAAGAAAAGAGCTGAAAAAACTGGAAGAAATATTTCTAAAAACACGACAATTAAAATTCCTGCGCACAATATTCCAGCATTTAAACCTGCGAAAATATTTGTAGAAGGAGTAAAGAAAAAAGTTGCTGTAAAATAATTCTATAGCATAAAAACAATTTAAACAAATAATATGCCAAGCGGTAAAAAAAGGAAAAGAGCCAAGATCTCTACGCACAAGCGCAAGAAGAGAGCTAGAGCAAACAGGCACAAGAAGAAAAAGTAAAATAATCTTATTTTTTATTAAAAAACAAACGTTCTTTGAAAACGAAACTTTACATAACTGCAAGTTTCTACAGATTAAAACCCTGTGAAAATTATTAACCAGTTTATATAATTATATAAATCTAAAACAAACTCAGAGTGAAAACAGAACTAATTATAAGATCCGGTTTCTCTGATATTGATTTTGCCTTATTAAAGGATGGTAGACTTATTGAATTAAATAAGGAAACGAATGATAATAAAATCTCTGTTGGAGATATTTTTCTTGCAAAAGCAGGAAAGACACTAACAGGATTAAACGCAGCATTTGTCAATGTAGGCTATCAAAAAGATGGTTTTTTACATTATCATGACTTAGGTGCGCAATCGTTGTCCTTGACTAAATTCATTAAGAGGGTAAACACAGGCAAACAAAAAGATTTCACTTTAAAAAATTTCCATTTTGAAAAAGATATTGATAAAAATGGAAATATCAGTGATGTACTTAAAACAGGACAAGATTTATTGGTTCAAATTGTAAAAGAACCTATTTCTACCAAAGGACCTCGGTTAAATGCCGAACTTTCGATTGCAGGTAGATTTTTAGTTTTAGTTCCTTTTTCTAATAGAATTTCGGTGTCACAAAAAATAGGTGACCCAAAAGAAAAGAATAGACTAAAGCGTTTAATGAAAAGTATTAAACCTAAAAATTTTGGAGTCATTGTCAGAACTGTTGCACAAAACAAAAAAGTAGCAGATTTAGACAGAGATTTACAAAATTCTTTAGAAAGTTGGGTAAATATGTGCAAGCAAATCAAGCACTCGAAAGCACCAACAAAAGTTTTAAGTGAATTAAACAGAGCATCCTCAATATTGAGAGATGTATTTAATGATTCTTTTAGCAATATTATTGTTGATGACGAATCTTTAGGTAGAGAAATTAAAGATTATCTACTAGAGATTGCGCCAGAGAAAGAATCGATAGTGAAACTACACAAATCAAATGTTCCGATTTTTGAGAAGTATGGCGTAGAACGCCAAATCAAAACATCGTTCGGAAAGACTGTTTCTATGAGTAAAGGAGCCTATTTGGTGATTGAACATACCGAAGCATTACACGTAATTGACGTGAATAGCGGTAACCGTTCTAACAAAGCCAAATCACAATCTGATACTGCCCTTGAAGTCAATTTAATTTCGGCAACAGAAGTTGCTCGTCAATTACAATTGCGTGATATGGGAGGAATTATAGTAGTAGATTTTATTGATATGCACAAAGCACAAGATAGAAAAAAACTCTATGATCATTTAAGAACAGAAATGTCTTTTGATCGTACTAAACACAAAATTTTACCTCCAAGTAAATTTGGATTGGTTCAAATAACTCGACAAAGAGTAAGACCAGAAATGGTGATTAAAACGAGAGAACCAAACCCAAATCAAAATGGAGAAGTAGAAGCACCAATTGTGTTGGTCGAAAAAATCGAAAGTGAACTTGATAAAGTTATGAATTTCAAGAATTATAAAAAGGTGACTTTAAATGTACACCCTTTTATAGCCGCATACCTTAAACAAGGGTATCCATCTATACAAGTTAGATGGTTTATGAAATACAAAAAGTGGATCAAAATTTTGCCTCGTGATGCTTACCAATACTTACAATATCGTTTTGATAGACAAAAAGATAAGTAAGGCATTACACAATATCAAAGAAGTAAAAACCCAATTGCATAGCAATTGGGTTTTTTTAGTTTTAAACATCAAAACCAATACCCTAAATTAAAATACCAGTGATTTTCTTTGGTATCTGGAGAATGTGTATAGTTAAGTTCAACAGGCCCAAGGAAAGAATCAAAACCGTAACCAATACTATAACCTGTTTTAGTATCTTCAAAAACTCTACCTTCGTTAAACAAATCATCATCTACGCGTGCAAGGTTTATGGCTGACATTAAATAATGGTTTTCTATAAACTCATATCTAAGTGTCAATGCTGATTTTAAAAAAGAGCCACTCGATAACGATGCAAATTCATAGCCTTGAAAAGGAATAAAAGAGTTAATATAATTCTCTCCATAGCCTCCTAAATGATAATCTAAAACAAAATTATTATTATCTCCAATTGTAATTCCTGCTTCTGAAGTAATATGTGCTGTTAACTTATTAAAAAATGTATGTGCATATCCTACTTTCCCTTTAAGTTGTGAGAAAGAATTAAAATCGTCATTATAATCTGAAGATAATAAAAACCATCTAAAATCAACATCAACAAATACTCCTTCTTTTTGAAAATATTTTTTGTCATAGGTGTCAAATTTTAAATAGGAAATTGCATTAAAATAATCTGACTTGTCAAAATAAGTCTTGTCTGTATTTGAACCTGTCATCAATGTCTTGGTATGTGCATTTATCCGTTTGTATTCTGCTCCTACTCCAAATGCAAATTTTCTATTAAGCACTGTTTGAAAATACAACTGATTGGTCAAATCAAGATATTCTAAATTGATTTTATTCACGTTGAGTCCTTCTGTATGAAGTCTTGTGTCAAAATCAAAAGTATTGAAGCGCGACTTTAACCCAAAACTCCAGTTAGAACCATTATCTATAAAGTAATCCAAATTATAACGAATGTTATCTCCTAAAATAAAATCTAATGAAAAAATATCATTTTTACCAAGTATATGTTTTGAAGTAATATTTCCTAAAACTCCTGTTTTGTATAAGTTATCATAGTGAGCAGAAAATTTTACATATGTAGAAATATCGTTTTGTTTTAACTTTAATTTAACTATACTCCCGTCTTCTTCTTCGTCTATTTCATATTGAATATTTCTAAAATTTCCTGTTGCTGAAAGGTTATTAATTCCTTCTACAAAATCTGAAAAAGTAATTGTTTCTCCATTACCTATTTTCATTTTCCCTTTTACATAAGCTCTCGTATAATCCTTATTCCCATCTATTTTGATTTTTTTGATTTTGATTTTTTGAGGATTTTCTTTTCTTTCTATCGATTTGCGTTTCTTTATTTGTTGTGCTGCAATTTTGACAAACTCATCAAATTGTAATCTTGCAGCATCTTCGCCAACTTTTACTATTTCTTCTAATTTATCAAAAGATGTCACTTTATAATTATCAATATCTGAAGGGTGCAAATATAAATCCGTCCTTTTTATCTTTTCTTCATGAGTACTATATATTTGAAAACTAATGATTTGATGGAGAATTTTTAATGCCGAATTCAATTCCTCTTTAGTATCATAATCATTTCTTAAATCAACTCCAATAATAATATCTGCGCCCATTTCGAGTACTTCATCAATAGGAAAATTATTAACAATTCCTCCATCAGCGAGTAATTTCCCGTCAATCTCTACAGGTTCTAGAAGTGTTGGAAAGGCACCACTTGCTTGAATTGCTCTTGGCAAAAAGCCATTATTTAACAGTTCTTGTTTTCCTGTTTCAAGATTTGTAGCAATACAAAAAAACGGGATTGGAAGTTTATTAAAATCTCTAATTGTATCAACATGTTGTAATAATTCAGATGTGAGATTTAGCACATTTTGCCCTTTAGACAGCGCTTTAGGCAATCCAACTTTTCCTTTTTTTACAGGAAGTGTTATTGCATATTTTTCACCATCTTGTTTTTCATAAAAGGGTTTTGATTTCCTTGGAATTTGATCTTGCATGATCTTATCAAAATCAAATGTTTGTATCAATGAGTCTATCTCTTTGGCGTTATATCCAGACGCATACATTGCTCCAACAATTGCTCCCATACTTGTACCGCCAATATAATCAACTCGTACTCCTGTCTCTTCTAGCACTTTTAAGATTCCTACATGTGCAAATCCTTTTGCACCTCCTCCAGAAAGCACTAAACCAACTTTAAAGTCTTTTTTTATGCTATCATTTTTTTTGATTGAATCCTTTTCTTGCGAAAAAGCAATAATTGTAGTAAAAAGCAATAAAATGGTTAGCAATTTATTCATTGATTTTTTTGATTTTTCTTATTAGACGATTTATTATTCAAACCGTTACATCTTCATCTCATTTATTAAGATAGTAATTATACACTTTGGTTGCGCGAGATTCGCCAACAATTTCTATCAATTCTTTTTTTGAAGCCTCAATAACTCTTTTAGTAGAACGAAAATGCTGTAACAATGTTAAAATTGTCTGTTGTCCAACTCCATCGATTTGTTCTAACTCTGTTTGAATTGCGGCTTTACTTCGTTTATTTCTATGATGTGTAATCCCAAAACGATGTGCTTCATTCCGTAATTGTTGAATAATTTTCAACGTCTCCGATTTTTTATCTAAATATAGTGGAATTGGATCATTCGGATAATAAATTTCTTCCAATCTTTTTGCAATTCCAATAATAGCAATTTTATTTCGCAATCCCAATTCATTCAAACTTTTTAATGCTGAGGATAATTGCCCTTTCCCTCCATCAATCACAATTAATTGAGGTAATTCTTGATTTTCTTCAATCAATCTTTTATAACGGCGATACACAACCTCTTCCATCGATGCAAAATCATCTGGTCCTTCAACGGTTTTTATATTAAAATGTCGATACTCTTTCTTGCTAGGTTTCCCGTTTCTAAAAACCACACAAGCTGCAACAGGATGCGTTCCTTGAATGTTAGAGTTGTCAAAACATTCTATATGTCTCGGCTCTGACGACAAACGTAAATCTTTTTGCATTTGTGCCATAATTCTATTTGCATGACGGTCTGGATCTACAATTTTTATCTGTTTAAACTGCTCTTGCCTATAATATTTTGCATTGCGAAGTGAGAGTTCAACTATTCTTTTTTTATCACCTAGTTTTGGGATTGTAACTTTCAATTCATCGCCCAAATCTACTTTAAAGGGCACATAAATTTCTTTGGATTGCGAATGAAATCGTTGTCTTATTTCCACAATTGCTAGTTCTAACAATTCCTTATCTGTTTCATCCAATTTCTTTTTAATTTCAGATGTATGAGATTGAACGATAGAACCATTCATGATTTTAAAAAAATTGACGTACCCATAACTTTCATCAGAAATAATAGAAAATACATCAACATTGTTTATTGACGGATTTACAACGGTAGACTTTACTTGATAATTTGCCAAATTATCAATCTTGTCTTTGATTTTTTGAGCTTGTTCAAACTCCATTCTATCAGCATAAAAATGCATTAAATCAGTAAATGTTTGAAGTGCATCCTTAAAATCTCCTTTTATAATCTGACGAATTATTTTGATATCATCATTGTAATTTTCTTCGGTTTGCAAACCTTCGCAAGGCGCTTTACAATTACCAATATGATATTCTAAACACTTCTTGTATTTTTTATTTTCAATATTTTTTTCGCTTAAAAAAAAATTGCACGTTCTTAATTGATACAGTTCTTTAATTAAATCGAGTAGTGCTCTTGCTGTTCTAACTGAAGTGTAAGGTCCAAAATATTCTGAGCCATCTTTAATGACTCTTCGTGTTAAAAATATGCGTGGAAACCGTTCTTTTTTCAAGCAAATAAAAGGATATGTTTTATCGTCCTTGAGCATTACATTGTATCGAGGCTGATATTTTTTTATAAGATTATTTTCAAGTAACAATGCGTCTGTTTCTGTATCAACAACAATATGTTTGATATTCACAATCTTTTTTACAAGTACTCTTGTCTTTCCGTTTTCGTGATTTTTATTGAAATATGAAGCAACACGTTTCTTTAAATTCTTGGCTTTTCCTACATACAGAATTTTATCTTCCTTATCAAAATACTGATACACTCCAGGATTTGAAGGAAGTGTTTTTATCTGTATTTCTAAAGGAGAAATTTGCATACAACGAATTTATATAAAAATGTGTAAGAGTTTAGAAGTTTAGAGGTTTATTTTATTCAAAAATAAATCAAGCTATAAAATCTAACGTAAATTTTTCTACTGATGTCTCGTTGGGTTATCCTGCTTCAAAATTAGACGAAAATATATTTTGAGATGATTTTTTAGGTACTCACAGATACACTTTTTTGGACGGTATCAATTAACTTTCTTCTTTAGGAAAACTCTTTTATTGAATACCAATAAAATTCCAACTCCACAAGAAATAGCAAAATCTGCTACATTAAAAATTGCGTTGAAAAAAGTGAAGGTTTTACCTCCAATTAAAGGCATCCAAGAAGGAAAAATTCCGTTTTCAATAAATGGAAAGTAAAACATATCTACTACTTTTCCATGAAATAGTGTTCCGTAAGTTTCGTCAGCAAATAAAGTTGCCAAACCTCTTCCGTTAGGAGTGTCGAAGATAATTCCGTAAAAAACAGAATCTAAAATATTTCCTAGTGCTCCCGCAAAAATAAGTGCAATTGCAAATGTGAGTAGTTTAGAGGCATTATTTTTTACTGAAGACCATAACCAATATCCAATTCCTGTGATGGCAACCAAACGAAATAAGGTTAAAAATAATTTTCCTGTTTTTCCGCCAAACTCTTTCCCCCAAGCCATTCCATTATTTTCGACAAAGCGTATTCTCGCCCAATCTAAACCTAAAATATTAATCTCTTCGTATAAAAAGAAATGTGTTTTTATATAAATTTTTACAAGTTGATCTATTAGCAGAACAATAAAAATGACAAAAATGGTTTTCTTCAAAGTACTATTTAATTTAAAAGCACAAAAATAGAATTATTTTTGTGCTTTTAAGTCTCTTTAACAAATGATTTTATCTTATTGACTTATTGTTGATATAATTGTTTCACTTGCCTTCTAATCAATTAGTTTGGAAATTACATATTTTACTCTTTATTCCTTAATTTTTAGAACGAAAAAAAGCGTCTATTAGAAATAGACGCTTTTACTATTTTTTAGATACTTTTTTTTATCTGTTTAATACTTCAGGGTTTTTTATTACAAACTCTGTTCTTCTATTAAATTGATGCTCATATTCTGCACATCTTACGTTATCTACACATCTATTTACTGGTTGATATTCTCCATACCCTCTTGCAAATATTCTGTTTGGACTTATTCCTCCTTTATTTACAATATAAGCAACTGTTTCATTTGCTCTTCGTGCTGAAAGTGCTTCATTATATTTCTTAGATGCTCTAGAATCTGTATGTGATCCACCTTCAATAATTATTTGAGGATATCTTTTCATAATTCGTATTACTTCTTTCAGCTCTATTGCAGCATCTAAACGGATATATGATTCGTTTAAATCAAAGTAAATTGGATTAATTTTTATCAACAATCTATCACCTACAAGGGTAAAATCGTCTTTAAGGCTTAAACTTATTAAACCTAGTTCTAAATCTGCTTCATTAGAGGTAACAAATTCTTCTTGGTCAGGTGTGTATGTTTTTTTTTCTCCAATCACTTTGTAATTTGCTTCACAATCAACAGGAAATTCGAATTTAGCATCACTACCAACAACAACACTCTCAACTTTTTTATCATCTTTATATAGTGTAACTATTGCTTTTGGCAATAAAGCTCCACTATTTTTATCTCTTACAACACCCCTTGCTACTTGTGTACAAACTAATGGTTCTGCCTCTGGTGATTTTAATTCTTCAAAATAATAAATGTCATCATCTCCTTTTCCTCCATCTCTATTTGATGAGAAGTGTCCTGTTTTATTTCCCGACTGATATGCAAATGCAAAATCATCCTTATTACTATTTATTGGTCGTCCTAAATTTTTAGACTCTTCAGTAATAGCTATTTCCAAATCTGAAACATAAACATCTAAACCTCCATAACCATTCAAATGACCATCAGTAGAGTAATACAATTCATTATTGTCTGATATGTATGGAAACATTTCTTTTCCTGAAGTGTTTACTGCACCTCCTAAATTTTGTGGTTTACCATAAGAAACTATACTACCCTTCTTTCTAATATCAACAACATATATATCAGTTAATCCATAGCCATTTGGCATATCAGAAGTAAAATATAATTTATTCTCTTCTTTATTTAAAGATGGATGACCTGTTTGATAATTATCATTATTAAAAGGCATTGCAGTAACGTCTGTCCATTCTCCATTATCTGCTATTGTTGCTCTGTATAATTGTATAAGCACCCAACTTTTATCGTTCCCGCTTTTTGCTTTTTTTGCTTTTTTACCATCTATTGCATTGTTTCTTGAAAAATAGACTGTTTT
Source organism: Urechidicola sp. (assembly GCA_965248525.1). Lineage (GTDB taxonomy): Bacteria > Bacteroidota > Bacteroidia > Flavobacteriales > Flavobacteriaceae > Urechidicola. The sequence continues at coordinate 385,359 of CBDFJO010000003.1, forward strand.
ATTGTCTTTGGTAAATGTAACATTTGATTCGTGATATTTAGTGTTTATCACTTCAGAGAAGCTTTTACTATTATCAATCTCACCTTCAGAAGTAAGGTTACCTACATACAACTCTAAATATGGTTGATGATTTTGTCTCCAAATTTTTCTTTTGATTGTATTTTCAACCTTTTTGGTTGAAGCGTAAATCGCAGTACTATCACCAAGATAGGTAACTCCAAAATCTGAATACTCAGTATTTACATCAAGATTTTTGATTTCATAATTGTCAAATTGAGCATTCATCAAAGCGCAACTAAACAATAGTAATATTAAGGAAAAATTTTTCATTTTTTTTATTTTATAGTATTAGAAGAATCTTGGACTCTTTAGTTTTTTTCTATTAAAGTCAAATAGCAACATTATTTCATGTGAGCCAGAATTAAACTCCCCAAAATTAGATGTTGTATAGTCATAAGCATATCCTATACGCATATCGTCTGATACATTTAATCCTAAAATGGCACTTATTGAATCATCAAATCTATAACTTAATCCAAGTTCAAACTTGTCATTAATTAATGCGTTGGCAGATAAATCTATAGAAACTGGTGCTCCAATTGCTGCTTTTACCATAGCTGATGGCTTTAATTTTACATTATCAGAAAGATCAAATACATAACCTGTTGTTAAAAAATAATTTATTCTTTCAGAGGCTGTACTTACTCTCCCATTTCCTGATTCTAAATGTCTTGTTTCAAGAAAATTTGGTACTGAAAGACCTGCGTAAAATTTTTGGGTGTAATAATAAAGACCTGCTCCAAAATTTGGTGTTGTTTTATTCACTGGTTCATTTAGAGAATTATCTGCCACCAATCCTTCTAGACTACGAACGTCTAAAAAAGTAAATCCTGCTTTTAAACCAAATGCTAAATTTCCTTCTCCAGAAGTACGTATAGTATATGAGAAGTCTCCATACAGATTATCTTCTTTTGCAGGACCTATCTCATCATGAATCACAGAAAATCCTAATCCTACATTTCTACCAACTGGCGAATGCAATGCAAGTGTTAGTGTCTCTGGTGCGCCATCGACTCCAACCCATTGTGTCCTTGCTAACATTCCTAAACTCAATACGCCTCTTGAACCTGCATATGCTGGATTCAGTACATTCTGATTGTACATATACTGCGTGTACTGTGGATCTTGTTGCCCATAAACAGAACTTAAAGACAACATAATCATTATTCCTACTAGTGTTTTTATTTTCTTCATAAATTCATTTTAAAAGAATTATGTGGTGTTTTGTTTGTCAAGATAAACAAAACGCCACATATTAGTGTTTATTTTCTTAAATATATCCAACCTGACTGTGGTTTTCTTCCTTCTTCATTAAAGTATATAGCGTAGAAGTATGTTCCTGTAGGTACAATTTCACTGTCATTTAATGTACTTCTACCTATTGAATGTCCATCCCACCATTGTGGTGTTGTTGTTGGATTTCCATCATGAGTATATGTATATACAATATTACCCCAACGATTTATTATTTCTATAGAGAAATCTGGATACAGTACTTGTAAGTTTTCTATTTCAAAGACTTCATTAATACCATCACCATTTGGTGTAAATCCTTCTGGTATTGTTAATAGTATTTGAACATCTGGTGATACCTCAGCATAATCATCTTCAGTTACATCTCCATTGTCTGGATTAGAATCATTATCTAACTCGTTAACAGCTGTTAACTCTGCAACATTCGTCCAATCATCTATTGATAATACTTCAGCAGTTACTGTTAATGTTTCTATAGCGCCATTTGCTAAATCTCCAACTATCCACAACCCTGTAAGATCATCATATGTATTTCCTGTTCCAGCATCTGCACTTATAAATCTATAACCGTCAGGTAAAAGATCTGTTACTTCTACTCTTGTCGCGTCACTTGGACCATCATTCATTACAGTGATTGTAAAGATAACTTCTTCTCCAGAAACTGGCATTAAATTATCTATTACTTTAGTAACTGAAATATCTACAACACATATTGCTGCTGCTACTGGAATTTCTTGTGTATTGGTACAACCAAATAGTGTTGCTGATACAATAACATCTGTTCCTGATGGAATTCCTGTGATGGTTCCTGCTGCTACATCTACTGCAGTTCCTGCTATTGGGTTGCCTGCTGCATCCGTTACAGTTACATCTGTTGCTCCGCCTGCCGTTGCTGCTGCTGTAAAGTTGATCGTGTAGAATGCTCCGCCATCAGCTGCACATGTTGTTCCGCCAATACTTAAGGCTGGACTGGTACAGGTTGTTGGGCAATCTACATCACCGCTTATGGTAAGTACACGAGTACAGGTTGTATCTATTGGATCGGTTACCGTAATAACCATATCTGTGCCTATCACTCCTGTTGCTGTGCCACCGCCATTGTTGCTTCCGCCTGTTATACCAACATTGTCATTGTCTAAGTTGGTTACAAAACTAACGATATAACCACCTTCTCCGTCACAAATCGCTGAACCTGCTGATAATTCTGCATCACAAGTATCTGGACAGTCTCCCATTGCTATCCCTTGTGCAGCTATCGCTACGCTACAGTCTCCTGTTGTTGCTGTTATGATAATATCTGTGCCTAATGGAAGGCTTGTAATCGTATCTGCTCCTACTACTGCTCCTGCTATTGTTCCTCCTGCTGCATCGGTTACCGTTACGGTATCGCCATTGCTAGTAAAGTCAATCATATAGGTCAGATCGTCAGCTGCACATGTTGGGGTGCCTACTGTTAATATTGGTAATATACACTCTGGACAGTCTGCACTTGGCACAACTACCACGGTATCATCACAACCTGGGAAGCTTACCGTTATAGTAACATCGGTTCCACTTGGAACGCCTGTTACCACTCCTGCTCCTACTGTACCAGCATCTGCTGTTACGCTAGCGCCTGTCGTTACTGTAAAGATTACATCATACGTCGCACTGCCATCGGCTGCACAACTAGTTCCTCCGATACTAATGGCTGGATTCTCACAAGGATCATCACAAGATGTTGGGGATGTTACTGCTATTACAACTTCACAACTTCCGTTGGTTGCTGTAATTGTCGTATCGGTTCCTACGGTTCCACTAATAGTACCATCGCCATTGTCTACTCCGCCTGTTACTACTATGGTAGCGCCTGTGGTCTCTGTATAACTTACGGTATAGCTCGTTGAGCCTACTCCATCACATACGGCTTGACCTACTGTTAAGTCTGGCAGCACACAATCGGTTGGGCACGTTGCTGGTCCTGTTACATCTATGCTAGTCTCACAACCGGTACTATTACTTGAGGTAATGGTCATTGTTGCTCCTAAGGCTGCTGTGGCTGTTCCATCTAAATTATCGGTTCCGTTGGTTACTACTATCGTAGCGCCATCGGTTATATATGCTACTGTATAAGTTCCTGCGGTGGCATCACAGCTCGTTGAGCCTACCGTTAATCCCGGTAAGATACACTCTGGACAGTCTGCTGCGGGTATTACCACCACGGTATCATCACAACCTGGGAAGCTTACCGTTATAGTAACATCGGTTCCACTTGGAACGCCTGTTACCACTCCTGCTCCTACTGTACCAGCATCTGCTGTTACGCTAGCGCCTGTCGTTACTGTAAAGATTACATCATACGTCGCACTGCCATCGGCTGCACAACTAGTTCCTCCGATACTAATGGCTGGATTCTCACAAGGATCATCACAAGATGTTGGGGATGTTACTGCTATTACAACTTCACAACTTCCGTTGGTTGCTGTGATTGTCGTATCGGTTCCTACGGTTCCACTAATAGTACCATCGCCATTGTCTACTCCGCCTGTTACTACTATGGTAGCGCCTGTGGTCTCTGTATAACTTACGGTATAGCTCGCTGAACCTACTCCATCACATACGGCTTGACCTACTGTTAAGTCTGGCAGCACACAATCGGTTGGACACGTTGCTGGTCCATCAACTGTTGTTGATGTATCACATCCTACACCATTACTCGATGTAATAGTTACTGAAGTTCCTAATGGAATATTAACTACTATATTATTTGCTAAATCTACTGTTCCAGCACTAGCCGTTACTGTAGCTCCATCTGTTATATACGCTACACTATAAGTAGCTCCATCACACGCTACTGGTCCTACCGTTAATCCCGGTAAGATACACTCTGGACAGTCTGCACTTGGCACAACTACCACGGTATCATCACAGCCTGGGAAGCTTACCGTTATAGTAACATCGGTTCCACTTGGAACGCCTGTTACCACTCCTGCTCCTACTGTACCAGCATCTGCTGTTACGCTAGCGCCTGTCGTTACTGTAAAGATTACATCATACGTCGCACTGCCATCGGCTGCACAACTAGTTCCTCCGATACTAATGGCTGGATTCTCACAAGGATCATCACAAGCTACTGGACTGGTAACAACTATTTGTACTTCACAATCTCCATTAGTAGCTGTAATTGTCGTATCGACTCCTACGGTACCACTAATAGTACCATCCATATTATCTGTTCCATTTATAACTACTATCGTTGCTCCTGTGGTCTCTGTATAACTTACGGTATAGCTCGCTGAACCTACTCCATCACATACGGCTTGACCTACTGTTAAGTCTGGCAGCACACAATCGGTTGGACACGTTGCTGGTCCATCAACTGTTGTTGATGTATCACATCCTACACCATTACTCGATGTAATAGTTACTGAAGTTCCTAATGGAATATTAACTACTATATTATTTGCTAAATCTACTGTTCCAGCACTAGCCGTTACTGTAGCTCCATCGGTTACATACGCTACACTATAAGTAGCTCCATCACACGCTACTGGTCCTACCGTTAATCCCGGTAAGATACACTCTGGACAGTCTGCACTTGGCACAACTACCACGGTATCATCACAGCCTGGGAAGCTTACCGTTATAGTAACATCGGTTCCACTTGGAACGCCTGTTACCACTCCTGCTCCTACTGTACCAGCATCTGCTGTTACGCTAGCGCCTGTCGTTACTGTAAAGATTACATCATACGTCGCACTGCCATCGGCTGCACAACTAGTTCCTCCGATACTAATGGCTGGATTCTCACAAGGATCATCACAAGATGTTGGGGATGTTACTGCTATTACAACTTCACAACTTCCGTTGGTTGCTGTAATTGTCGTATCGGTTCCTACGGTTCCACTAATAGTACCATCGCCATTGTCTACTCCGCCTGTTACTACTATGGTAGCGCCTGTGGTCTCTGTATAACTTACGGTATAGCTCGTTGAGCCTACTCCATCACATACGGCTTGACCTACTGTTAAGTCTGGCAGCACACAATCGGTTGGGCACGTTGCTGGTCCTGTTACATCTATGCTAGTCTCACAACCGGTACTATTACTTGAGGTAATGGTCATTGTTGCTCCTAAGGCTGCTGTGGCTGTTCCATCTAAATTATCGGTTCCGTTGGTTACTACTATCGTAGCGCCATCGGTTACATATGCTACTGTATAAGTTCCTGCGGTGGCATCACAGCTCGTTGAGCCTACCGTTAATCCCGGTAAGATACACTCTGGACAGTCTGCTGCGGGTATTACCACCACTGTGTCAGCACAGCCTGGGAAGCTTACCGTTATAGTAACATCGGTTCCACTTGGAACGCCTGTTACCACTCCTGCTCCTACTGTACCAGCATCTGCTGTTACGCTAGCGCCTGTCGTTACTGTAAAGATTACATCATACGTCGCACTGCCATCGGCTGCACAACTAGTTCCTCCGATACTAATGGCTGGATTCTCACAAGGATCATCACAAGATGTTGGGGATGTTACTGCTATTACAACTTCACAACTTCCGTTGGTTGCTGTAATTGTCGTATCGGTTCCTACGGTTCCACTAATAGTACCATCGCCATTGTCTACTCCGCCTGTTACTACTATGGTAGCGCCTGTGGTCTCTGTATAACTTACGGTATAGCTCGTTGAGCCTACTCCATCACATACGGCTTGACCTACTGTTAAGTCTGGCAGCACACAATCGGTTGGGCACGTTGCTGGTCCTGTTACATCTATGCTAGTCTCACAACCGGTACTATTACTTGAGGTAATGGTCATTGTTGCTCCTAAGGCTGCTGTGGCTGTTCCATCTAAATTATCGGTTCCGTTGGTTACTACTATCGTAGCGCCATCGGTTACATATGCTACTGTATAAGTTCCTGCGGTGGCATCACAGCTCGTTGAGCCTACCGTTAATCCCGGTAAGATACACTCTGGACAGTCTGCTGCGGGTATTACCACCACGGTATCATCACAACCTGGGAAGCTTACCGTTATAGTAACATCGGTTCCACTTGGAACGCCTGTTACCACTCCTGCTCCTACTGTACCAGCATCTGCTGTTACGCTAGCGCCTGTCGTTACTGTAAAGATTACATCATACGTCGCACTGCCATCGGCTGCACAACTAGTTCCTCCGATACTAATGGCTGGATTCTCACAAGGATCATCACAAGATGTTGGGGATGTTACTGCTATTACAACTTCACAACTTCCGTTGGTTGCTGTAATTGTCGTATCGGTTCCTACGGTTCCACTAATAGTACCATCGCCATTGTCTACTCCGCCTGTTACTACTATGGTAGCGCCTGTGGTCTCTGTATAACTTACGGTATAGCTCGTTGAGCCTACTCCATCACATACGGCTTGACCTACTGTTAAGTCTGGCAGCACACAATCGGTTGGGCACGTTGCTGGTCCTGTTACATCTATGCTAGTCTCACAACCGGTACTATTACTTGAGGTAATGGTCATTGTTGCTCCTAAGGCTGCTGTGGCTGTTCCATCTAAATTATCGGTTCCGTTGGTTACTACTATCGTAGCGCCATCGGTTACATATGCTACTGTATAAGTTCCTGCGGTGGCATCACAGCTCGTTGAGCCTACCGTTAATCCCGGTAAGATACACTCTGGACAGTCTGCTGCGGGTATTACCACCACTGTGTCAGCACAGCCTGGGAAGCTTACCGTTATAGTAACATCGGTTCCACTTGGAACGCCTGTTACCACTCCTGCTCCTACTGTACCAGCATCTGCTGTTACGCTAGCGCCTGTCGTTACTGTAAAGATTACATCATACGTCGCACTGCCATCGGCTGCACAACTAGTTCCTCCGATACTAATGGCTGGATTCTCACAAGGATCATCACAAGATGTTGGGGATGTTACTGCTATTACAACTTCACAACTTCCGTTGGTTGCTGTAATTGTCGTATCGGTTCCTACGGTTCCACTAATAGTACCATCGCCATTGTCTACTCCGCCTGTTACTACTATGGTAGCGCCTGTGGTCTCTGTATAACTTACGGTATAGCTCGTTGAGCCTACTCCATCACATACGGCTTGACCTACTGTTAAGTCTGGCAGCACACAATCGGTTGGGCACGTTGCTGGTCCTGTTACATCTATGCTAGTCTCACAACCGGTACTATTACTTGAGGTAATGGTCATTGTTGCTCCTAAGGCTGCTGTGGCTGTTCCATCTAAATTATCGGTTCCGTTGGTTACTACTATCGTAGCGCCATCGGTTACATATGCTACTGTATAAGTTCCTGCGGTGGCATCACAGCTCGTTGAGCCTACCGTTAATCCCGGTAAGATACACTCTGGACAGTCTGCTGCGGGTATTACCACCACTGTGTCAGCACAGCCTGGGAAGCTTACCGTTATAGTAACATCGGTTCCACTTGGAACGCCTGTTACCACTCCTGCTCCTACTGTACCAGCATCTGCTGTTACGCTAGCGCCTGTCGTTACTGTAAAGATTACATCATACGTCGCACTGCCATCGGCTGCACAACTAGTTCCTCCGATACTAATGGCTGGATTCTCACAAGGATCATCACAAGATGTTGGGGATGTTACTGCTATTACAACTTCACAACTTCCGTTGGTTGCTGTAATTGTCGTATCGGTTCCTACGGTTCCACTAATAGTACCATCGCCATTGTCTACTCCGCCTGTTACTACTATGGTAGCGCCTGTGGTCTCTGTATAACTTACGGTATAGCTCGTTGAGCCTACTCCATCACATACGGCTTGACCTACTGTTAAGTCTGGCAGCACACAATCGGTTGGGCACGTTGCTGGTCCTGTTACATCTATGCTAGTCTCACAACCGGTACTATTACTTGAGGTAATGGTCATTGTTGCTCCTAAGGCTGCTGTGGCTGTTCCATCTAAATTATCGGTTCCGTTGGTTACTACTATCGTAGCGCCATCGGTTACATATGCTACTGTATAAGTTCCTGCGGTGGCATCACAGCTCGTTGAGCCTACCGTTAATCCCGGTAAGATACACTCTGGACAGTCTGCACTTGGCACAACTACCACTGTGTCAGCACAACCTGGGAAGCTTACCGTTATAGTAACATCGGTTCCACTTGGAACGCCTGTTACCACTCCTGCTCCTACTGTACCAGCATCTGCTGTTACGCTAGCGCCTGTCGTTACTGTAAAGATTACATCATACGTCGCACTGCCATCGGCTGCACAACTAGTTCCTCCGATACTAATGGCTGGATTCTCACAAGGATCATCACAAGCTACTGGACTGGTAACAACTATTTGTACTTCACAATCTCCATTAGTAGCTGTAATTGTCGTATCGACTCCTACGGTACCACTAATAGTACCATCCATATTATCTGTTCCATTTATAACTACTATCGTTGCTCCTGTGGTCTCTGTATAACTTACGGTATAGCTCGCTGAACCTACTCCATCACATACGGCTTGACCTACTGTTAAGTCTGGCAGCACACAATCGGTTGGACACGTTGCTGGTCCATCAACTGTTGTTGATGTATCACATCCTACACCATTACTCGATGTAATAGTTACTGAAGTTCCTAATGGAATATTAACTACTATATTATTTGCTAAATCTACTGTTCCAGCACTAGCCGTTACTGTAGCTCCATCGGTTACATACGCTACACTATAAGTAGCTCCATCACACGCTACTGGTCCTACCGTTAATCCCGGTAAGATACACTCTGGACAGTCTGCACTTGGCACAACTACCACGGTATCATCACAGCCTGGGAAGCTTACCGTTATAGTAACATCGGTTCCACTTGGAACGCCTGTTACCACTCCTGCTCCTACTGTACCAGCATCTGCTGTTACGCTAGCGCCTGTCGTTACTGTAAAGATTACATCATACGTCGCACTGCCATCGGCTGCACAACTAGTTCCTCCGATACTAATGGCTGGATTCTCACAAGGATCATCACAAGATGTTGGGGATGTTACTGCTATTACAACTTCACAACTTCCGTTGGTTGCTGTAATTGTCGTATCGGTTCCTACGGTTCCACTAATAGTACCATCGCCATTGTCTACTCCGCCTGTTACTACTATGGTAGCGCCTGTGGTCTCTGTATAACTTACGGTATAGCTCGTTGAGCCTACTCCATCACATACGGCTTGACCTACTGTTAAGTCTGGCAGCACACAATCGGTTGGGCACGTTGCTGGTCCTGTTACATCTATGCTAGTCTCACAACCGGTACTATTACTTGAGGTAATGGTCATTGTTGCTCCTAAGGCTGCTGTGGCTGTTCCATCTAAATTATCGGTTCCGTTGGTTACTACTATCGTAGCGCCATCGGTTACATATGCTACTGTATAAGTTCCTGCGGTGGCATCACAGCTCGTTGAGCCTACCGTTAATCCCGGTAAGATACACTCTGGACAGTCTGCTGCGGGTATTACCACCACTGTGTCAGCACAGCCTGGGAAGCTTACCGTTATAGTAACATCGGTTCCACTTGGAACGCCTGTTACCACTCCTGCTCCTACTGTACCAGCATCTGCTGTTACGCTAGCGCCTGTCGTTACTGTAAAGATTACATCATACGTCGCACTGCCATCGGCTGCACAACTAGTTCCTCCGATACTAATGGCTGGATTCTCACAAGGATCATCACAAGATGTTGGGGATGTTACTGCTATTACAACTTCACAACTTCCGTTGGTTGCTGTGATTGTCGTATCGGTTCCTACGGTACCACTAATAGTACCATCGCCATTGTCTACTCCGCCTGTTACTACTATGGTAGCGCCTGTGGTCTCTGTATAACTTACGGTATAGCTCGTTGAGCCTACTCCATCACATACGGCTTGACCTACTGTTAAGTCTGGCAGCACACAATCGGTTGGGCACGTTGCTGGTCCTGTTACATCTATGCTAGTCTCACAACCGGTACTATTACTTGAGGTAATGGTCATTGTTGCTCCTAAGGCTGCTGTGGCTGTTCCATCTAAATTATCGGTTCCGTTGGTTACTACTATCGTAGCGCCATCGGTTACATATGCTACTGTATAAGTTCCTGCGGTGGCATCACAGCTCGTTGAGCCTACCGTTAATCCCGGTAAGATACACTCTGGACAGTCTGCTGCGGGTATTACCACCACGGTATCATCACAACCTGGGAAGCTTACCGTTATAGTAACATCGGTTCCACTTGGAACGCCTGTTACCACTCCTGCTCCTACTGTACCAGCATCTGCTGTTACGCTAGCGCCTGTCGTTACTGTAAAGATTACATCATACGTCGCACTGCCATCGGCTGCACAACTAGTTCCTCCGATACTAATGGCTGGATTCTCACAAGGATCATCACAAGCTACTGGACTGGTAACAACTATTTGTACTTCACAATCTCCATTAGTAGCTGTAATTGTCGTATCGACTCCTACGGTACCACTAATAGTACCATCCATATTATCTGTTCCATTTATAACTACTATGGTAGCGCCTGTGGTCTCTGTATAACTTACGGTATAGCTCGTTGAGCCTACTCCATCACATACGGCTTGACCTACTGTTAAGTCTGGCAGCACACAATCGGTTGGACACGTTGCTGGTCCATCAACTGTTGTTGATGTATCACATCCTACACCATTACTCGATGTAATAGTTACTGAAGTTCCTAATGGAATATTAACTACTATATTATTTGCTAAATCTACTGTTCCAGCACTAGCCGTTACTGTAGCTCCATCTGTTATATACGCTACACTATAAGTAGCTCCATCACACGCTACTGGTCCTACCGTTAATCCCGGTAAGATACACTCTGGACAGTCTGCACTTGGCACAACTACCACGGTATCATCACAGCCTGGGAAGCTTACCGTTATAGTAACATCGGTTCCACTTGGAACGCCTGTTACCACTCCTGCTCCTACTGTACCAGCATCTGCTGTTACGCTAGCGCCTGTCGTTACTGTAAAGATTACATCATACGTCGCACTGCCATCGGCTGCACAACTAGTTCCTCCGATACTAATGGCTGGATTCTCACAAGGATCATCACAAGATGTTGGGGATGTTACTGCTATTACAACTTCACAACTTCCGTTGGTTGCTGTAATTGTCGTATCGGTTCCTACGGTTCCACTAATAGTACCATCGCCATTGTCTACTCCGCCTGTTACTACTATGGTAGCGCCTGTGGTCTCTGTATAACTTACGGTATAGCTCGTTGAGCCTACTCCATCACATACGGCTTGACCTACTGTTAAGTCTGGCAGCACACAATCGGTTGGGCACGTTGCTGGTCCTGTTACATCTATGCTAGTCTCACAACCGGTACTATTACTTGAGGTAATGGTCATTGTTGCTCCTAAGGCTGCTGTGGCTGTTCCATCTAAATTATCGGTTCCGTTGGTTACTACTATCGTAGCGCCATCGGTTACATATGCTACTGTATAAGTTCCTGCGGTGGCATCACAGCTCGTTGAGCCTACCGTTAATATTGGTAATATACACCCTACCTCCCGATAGGCCACTTCACTGGTGTCACCGATTTCATTGCTCAAGCCCGTCTGTGGGTTGTTCACTACACCATCGGGGTCGCTATAGCTGACACCAATACTGGCATCGTCATCGATACCATCGCCATTGGCGTCGGTGCCACTTAAGGTCAAGCCAGATTCGGCGCTGTCTAGAAGGGTATCATTATCACTGTCGGTATCAATATAATCTGCAGTGCCATCACTGTCGGTGTCTTCTGGCGTTGCAAAAGAACCGCCAAAATCACCCGTTGTGCCATCATTGCTATCAAATAGGTCAATGACGCCATCGCCGTCCGCATCATTGTCACTGACATCACCGTCATTGGTCATAAAACCTGCTGTAGGTCGTGCTTCAATGGTGTCGGCGATGCCATCACCGTCGGAATCCAGGTCAACAAAATCGGCGACTAAATCACCGTCGGTATTGACCGGCGTGGTGCCATCTGAACTGCCTGCGCTGGCATCTGCACCAAAGAAACTCCAGACGCCATTGTTAAGCGTGCCGCCTGCAGCGGCAGCGGTGCCTTCAGCTAAGGAAATCGTGCCGTCGTTATTGATATCAAAAGCGATAATCGCTGATGTGGCACCACTTTCGCGCAGATCAGAAATACCGTCATTATCACTGTCCAGATCAAGCCGATTTGTAACATCATCAGTGTCTGTGCTAATGGCATTACCTGTCACGAACACATCATAGAAGGCCCCAGCTCCAACAGAAGTATTATCATGTATGATGCGCAGCGATGTAATGCCCTCCGGTACTGCTAACGTAATAATAGCATCTGCCGATACATTTTCGGTTGGCTGGAAACGTGGACCATCAATAACTCGAATACCGAAGCCGTCTGAAGTAACTTGTAAGAAGTTACCGTCAAAATTTGTTGCTGGATTCTGAACGAGGGTCGATGAAGTCAAATTAAACGGAACACCATTAATATCGAAAGATACTATCTCTAAATTTCCTAGATTACCAGTAAGAGCTTGAAGATTCACCTGAATCTCAGTTACCGGCGTATCGAATGTAAGCGTCATTTCTTCATCAAGGCTCGTTGCTCTGACAGTACCAAGAAAATACCCGAGGAATCTATTACCAGGCGGGCCGCCCACGAAGTTCAGATGTTCATTATTTGGACTTGAGGCCGTAACGTCGACATTGAGGCCATTATCGGCTACGAGTGTTTGTGTTGCCGTTGTGCTAGTGATGCGCGCGCCAGGAGGGGAAAAGGAGCCTACTACAACTATTTCATCTGTATCCAGAATACCGTCGTTGTCGTCGTCTAAATCGTCTGCATCCGCTACGCCGTCACCATCGGTATCAGGAGGAAGCACTTGAATGAATGATTCACAAAGCGCTAGAAGCGATCCACCGGTTCCGCCATTACCTGTTATAGTGCTAGCACCGATACTCCAGCATAAAGTTAGAAAGAGCATAGTAGCTCTTAGCATTGATTTTTGATTTTTATTTGGTAACATTATGTCTTAATTTTATATGTTAAATAAATTATGTTGTAGTTTGTATTGTTTAGCACTAAAGTATTTGTGCCTTCAATTTTTGTGTTTACTAAATGAGTTGTTGTACTCTGAGTTGCAAATGCTGCATTGCTATGAATGCCTATAGTGCCTACTATATACAGTCCTGTTGGGATAGTATGTAAAAAAGAAGTTGAAGAAATCTTAGTTTTAAGTTCCTTTATAGTCGCTATTTCTAGCTTGGCAGTTTGTGCGTAAGAGGTGGTATTTGCAAATAAAAAAAGTATCACTACTAGCAAGTAGAGATTGTTTTTTTTACAATTTATAAAAAAGAATTGTAATTTTATTTTCATATTTACTATTTTATTATGTAGGGTATTTTATTTTATTATGTAGGGTATTTTATTTTATTATGTAGGGTATTTATTGTAAATAGAGTTACCAATCTAAATAAGTCACTATATTATACAAAAAAAAATTAACCAAATTTGAACGAATTATCTGCTAATTGACAGCTCGCATTTTAAACTTGGGAAATTTGTAATTGACCGCAAATATAAAACTAATAACGTGTTGTATTTTATCTTTTTATATTATTTGATGTAATTTCTTAATGAACGGTTAGTTTTTAGCAATAAATGGTGGTTCAGATTATAAGCACCATCCTCGTTTTTTTTTAAATTAAATGAGATTGCCACGTTCGCTGCGCTCTCTCGCAAAGACGGTGAGTGTTGTGCTAGTAATAGTGAGATTGCCACGTTTGCTGTGCTCTCTCGCAAAGACGGTGGGTGTTGTGTTAGTAGTAATTATGAGATTGCCACGTTTGCTGCGCTCTCTCGCAAAGACGGTGGGTGTTGTGCTAGTAGTAATTATGAGATTGCCACGTTCGCTGTGCTCTCTCGCAAAGACGGTGAGTGTTGTGTTAATATATAGTGAGATTGCCACGTTTGCTGTGCTCTCTCGCAAAGACGGTGAGTGTTGTGTTAGTAGTAATTATGAGATTGCCACGTTCGCTGCGCTCTCTCGCAAAGACGGTGAGTGTTGTGCTAGTAGTAATTATGAGATTGCCACGTTCGCTGTGCTCTCTCGCAAAGACGGTGAGTATTGTGTTAGTAGTAATTATGAGATTGCCACGTTCGCTATGCTCTCTCGCAAAGACGGTGAGTGTTGTGTTAGTAATAGTGAGATTGCCACGTTTGCTGCGCTCTCTCGCAAAGACGGTGAGTGTTGTGTTAGTAGTAATTATGAGATTGCCACGTTCGCTGTGCTCTCTCGCAAAGACGGTAACCTATTGCTTTAAGTAATATTAAAAAGCCAGTTCTCAGATAAATCTTTCCATTCCGGATTTTTTAGATTAACTAAATTATTTTTCCTTTTTCTGCTTCCTTTTTTTAATTGCTTTTCTCTAATAATTGCTTGATTTATATCTGTAAAAACTTCATAATAAACTAACTTATTACAATTATATTTTTCTGTAAATCCTTTATATGCCTTTGATTTATGTTGAAATACTCTTTTTAATAAATCAGATGTAACGCCAATATATAAAACAGTATTATTCTTGTTGGTCATAAAATAAACGGCGTTTTGATACATTTTTTATTTAAATATACAAAAATAAATTTTATGAGTCATTGCGATACGCCGAAAGAGGAGAAGCAATCTTTATGATATGATATTGCAAGTAATGAGATTGCCACGTTCGCTGTGCTCTCTCGCAAAGACGGTGGGTGTTGTGCTAGTAATAGTGAGATTGCCACGTTTGCTGTGCTCTCTCGCAAAGACGGTGAGTGTTGTGTTAGTAGTAATTATGAGATTGCCACGTTCGCTATGCTCTCTCGCAAAGACGGTGAGTGTTGTGTTAGTAGTAATTATGAGATTGCCACGTTTGCTGCGCTCTCTCGCAAAGACGGTGAGTGTTGTGTTAGTAATAGTGAGATTGCCACGTTTGCTGTGCTCTCTCGCAAAGACGGTGAGTGTTGTGTTAGTAATAATGAGATTGCCACGTTTGCTGCGCTCTCTCGCAAAGACGGTGAGTGTTGTGCTAGTAGTAATTATGAGATTGCCACGTTTGCTGTGCTCTCTCGCAAAGACGGTGAGTGTTGTGTTAGTAGTAATTATGAGATTGCCACGTTTGCTGCGCTCTCTCGCAAAGACGGTGAGTGTTGTGTTAGTAATAGTGAGATTGCCACGTTTGCTGTGCTCTCTCGCAAAGACGGTGAGTGTTGTGCTAGTAGTAATTATGAGATTGCCACGTTTGCTATGCTCTCTCGCAAAGACGGTAAAATCAAAATTAGATATTATTTGAAAAAAGCGTCTGTAATAAAACAAACGCTTAATTTTCCTCTTAATAAAAGAGGCTTCTTCTTGCTAATTATTGAGGGCTATTAATCAAGAAGAATTCCTATACTAATTGTTAGTTATGACACTAATATTTAAAAAAGTCACAAAATATTTGGAGAATTCTTTTTTTTTTCATATCTTGCGTTCATTCTCAGTCGTCCCTAGACTTCATAAGAATATATTTTTTCTATTAATCATTCATTAAAACCCCAAGTTATGATGAAAAAAATACTATTCGTAATTCTATTTGCTTCGGCAACTATTTTTGCACAGCAACACAATACTATAAATAAATCTTTTACAAAAAGCGTAACAATTTCAGGAAAAATTAGTGATATCATCACTAAAGAGTTTTTAACCAATGTACAAATTGTTGCTTATATAAAAGACTTTGAAAACGGAACTTCATCAACCAAAGTTAAAGGAAATAAAACTTTACAAGCTACCGTAATAAACAATATAAAATTCTATGAATTTGCCTATACTTTTTCTGACGAATTTGGTCAATATGAGTTGGAATTAGAACAAAATATTGAATATAGAATCATTGCTTATCTTGATGGTTATACTGCTGGAGTTACAAAATTAGAAGCAACGAGTTCGAGTACAAAAAGTATTTTGTTTGAAATAGAAAACCAAGAGGTTCTTATTGATAGCGCAAATAGGATGTTATTAAATATTCCTAAAATAACATTTGAAATCAATCAATCAAAACTTACTAAAGGTGCAAAATTTGATTTGGATAAAGTATGTAAATTACTTGAAAAGTATGAAGAAATGGAATTAGAAATTGGTGTTCATTCTTCAAGTCTTGGTAGTGATGATTTTAATTTAAAATTATCTGAAAAAAGAGCCAATGCAATATTGGCATATTTAAAAGTGCGAGAAGTAAATAATCTTGAGCGTGTAACTGCTACTGGTTATGGAGAAACACAATTGCTAAACGAGTGTGCAAATGGTGTGAAATGTAAAACTATTGATCACAAAAAAAATAAACGAATAGAATTTGTAGTTACCAAAAACTATGGTTTAGATACTATAAAGCACGCAAATTATATAGTGCAAGATTAGATGTGTATAATAACCCCAAATTATACAATAATAAAAAGAGAGAAATTTTACAAGTTTCTCTCTTTTTTAATATCATCATACGCTTTTTGAATCTGTCTAAATTTTTCTTCAGCACCTTTTAAATGCTCTTTACCAAGGTGTTGTAACTTATCTGGATGGTGCTTTTTAACCAATTTTCGATATGCTTTTTTCACTTCAGCATCTGTTACAGATTTATCAATTTCAAGGACTTTATAGGCGTTTTTAATTCCGCTATAAAACATTGCTTTTATTGATTCAAAATCATGGTTGCTAATGTATAAGTATCTAGCAATTTTATGGATTATATTTACTTCAGATTCCGTTACAAATCGGTCTGCTTTAGCAATATTAAATAAGTAATGTAACAATTGTAATCGTGAAGCGTGTGTCATTTGTTGGCGAATCTGAAGACATACTTGGCGTGTAGAAATATCATTTTTTTTTATGATTCCATTGAACAATTTAAACGCATGCTTTGCACGAGTTGCTCCATACATTTGCGTAAAATGATTGCGCACATAATTTAGTTCTCGTTCATCTATTTTACCATCTGCTTTTATCACCACTGCAGACAATACCAAAAGGCTCATTTCAAAATCTCCTGACTTTGTTGAACTTGTAGTTCTCCTTCCTCGTGTTGTTGTTCTTGTATTTCCATATCCTCCAGAACCACCTAAAGGTCCTTCTATTCTGAGGTTTTTCCCTGCAAATCCATCAATAACACTTCCTAAAACAAACCCTATAATTGCTCCTATTGGACCTCCAAAAGACCACCCAAGTGAGGCTCCTAAATATTTACTAAAACTTCCCATACTGCAAATGTAATTAAATTCTTACTTAAGTTCAATTAGTAAATGCAACTTTTAGGAGTATTAATATAATCTCTTAAGTTCAAGTATTAAGTGCGATAGTTTTGGTTAAAATTAATTAAAAATACTTCATTAGGTGTTTTATAACCTAATAATTTTCTTGGTCTATTGTTTAATTTGTTGATAATCATATTTATATACTCATTTGAGATTAAATTAAAATCTGTTTTCTTTGGTAAATATTGCCTTATAAGGATTTTATTCACTCCATTACTTCTGATAATGGTAAAGAGTTTGCAGCGCATAAAAAAATAACTGAAAAAATTAGTGTTGCAATTCTTTTTCGCACATCCTTATTCATCATGGGAAAGAGGTCTCAGCGAATATACAAACAAATTAGTTAGGCAATATATTCCTAAAAAAGCAGTGTTTGAAAACTATAGTAATCAAAAAATCAAAGAAATACAACATAAAATAAACCGAAGACCAAGAAAAAATCTAAAGTATGAAATCCTAAAAATATATTTTATAAATTTGTAAACCTAAAAGTTACATTTGCTAGTTGAATCTACCTTTAAATCCATTTTAGAGAAATTTTAGCAAAATAATCAATATTAGTGTACTTTTGGTCTGATTTTTGAAAAGTACAATTTATAAATCTTAATCAAATGATAAAAAAGTTAGTAATTGCCCTATTGTTAGTTTCGTTTTCAGTGAATGCACAAGACTCTTTACGTGTAAAAATGGAGCCAATCGAAGATTATAAATGGATGGTGTTGTATAAAATCAGCGGAGCAAAACAACAATATGTTTCAAACGCTACTATTGAAAATGAGGAGTTTAAATTAGAAATTCCTGAAATTTTTTCTGCAGGAGTGTATCGTGTGTTTTATGATATAGACAATAGTCGATATTTAGACTTTTTGTATAACAAGGAATCAATTTCAGTAACGTTTAATCCGAGTTTACCAGAGCAAACAGCGCATTTTTCAACATCAGAAGAGAATAAAATATACCAATCGTATTTGAACGCAATATATCTTCAGCAATCAAAAATTGATTCATTACAAATGTCTTATTTTAAAGCTGAAAACAAGATATCGATAGAAAAACCATATTCTGAAAAATTAAAAGAGTTAAACAATTTGCAAGATTATTTTGAAAAAGAATCTGAAGGGAAACTTGCTCAAGAATTTATTAAAATAACAAGAAAATATAATAGTCCAAACTTGCTCGAAACTCCTAAGTCATTTTTAGAATCATTAGAAACACACTTTTTTGATTATATAGATTTTGATAATAAAATACTATTAAATTCTTCGATTTTTATTGACAAAGCCATTGAATATATATTTTATATTAATGACTCTGAAGACCCAAAAATTCATAGAGAATTGAGAGAAAAATCAATCAATGATGTGATGGAAAAAGTTGGAGAAAATCACTTTGTTAAAAGCGAAATTTTAAGTTCGTTGTTATATGCTTTTGCAGGACAAGAGGAATTAGAAATGGTTAGTTTTGTTAAAGAAAAACATTATGATTTGCTTCCAACAGAATATAAAGACACAAAATTTATTGCAGAAATTGATGCGATACTGAGTGTAGCAATCGGAAGAGTTGCTCCAGAAATTACTTGGAAAGAAGGAGATAAAACAATGAAATTATCTGATTTGGATGAATACGAAAAATACATTGTAACTTTTTGGAGTACAGCATGTTCGTATTGTTTAAAAGAGATTCCAGAGTTGTATGAATTTACCAAAGAAATGGATAGCATAAAGGTAATTGCGGTTGCCCTTGAAGATGACAAGTTTGGGTTTAGTCATCATACAGACATGATGGATAATTGGATCAACGTTCTTGGATTGAATAAATGGGAAAATAAAATTGCACGTAGTTATGAAATTCACTCAACGCCAAGTTATTTTGTGTTAGATAAAGACAAAAAGATTCTTTCAAAACCAGAACAATTAGTCGATTTACTCACCATTTTAGGTAAGAAATAATTTTTTCTTCGACCAATTTAACAACCTATAAATTTTTGTAAAATGAAGTCATTTTTATATGTTTTTTTATGCTGTTTTGTTTTTCAAATTTCACACGCACAAGAAATAAAAGAAGGTGAAAAAGCATCAGATTTTAAATTGTATGCGCTAGACGGAACTACGAGTAGTCTAAATGATTATAAAGACAGGGTTGTAGTTATTAAAATGTGGTTTAAAGAGTGTACACCTTGCTTACAAGAAATTCCGACTGTAAATAAATTGGTAGAAAAATATGAAAATAGAGATGATATTGTCTTTATTGCACCCTCACCAAACAGTAAAAGTACTTTAGAAAAATTTGTTGAGAAAGTAGATTTTAAGTACGTCGTAATGTCGAGTTCTTATGAAATGTTGAGAGATTACAATCCGTTGAGACGCTATCCAACACACGCAATTATTGACAAAAAAGGAGTTGTTTCTTTTTTATATGAAGGCACTTCTCAAAATATTGGGGAAATTTTAGCTACAGAGATTGATAAAGCATTAGAAATATAAAAAAGCATCTTTAAGATGCTCAATTTTTAGTTTGTTTTTAGTTTTGATGATTCCAATAATATCAAAACGCACTTCAACATCAAGGTCTTTAGAAATCACATATTCATTGATGGCAGTTACCAATAATTTTATCTTTTTTGGATTTATAAAATCTTGCGGATTTCCAAAATAATCGGTCGAACGAGTTTTAACTTCTACAACAGCAAGAATATCACCTTTTTGTGCAATAATATCCACTTCAGCCTTTTGAAAACGCCAATTTTTATCTCTGATAGTATATCCTTTTTTTATCAGATAATCAATCGCGAGTTGCTCACCTTTTTTTCCTAATTCATTGTGTTCTGCCATTGATTGTATTGATATTGCATCACTAATTTGTCATTCTGAGTGCAACGAAGAATCTGTTTTAAGATTTACTTGAAATATAGTTTTTGTTCAATCAAACATAATTTTAACGTTGTTATCAGTAACTTTCAGTTCAATTTCAGCACCTAAAACCAACGCACGATTATCATCAATATGACCTGCAGGAAAATTAAAAACTACAGGAAAATCAGTTCCTTCAACAGCTTCTAAAATAATATCTTCCAACGTTTTTCCAAACTTGTTTCCTTCATTTTTTTTCAATTTAAAATTTCCCAAAATCAGTCCTTTACAATTCTTAAAATAATCAGCTCTTTTAAGGCTAATCATCATTCGATCGATATGATACAAGGCTTCTCCAACATCTTCAATAAACAAAATTTTACCGCTCGTATCAAGTGAAGTTTCAGAACCCAACATACTATATAAAATAGAAAGATTTCCACCAATAAGTTGACCATTACTCTTCCCTTTTCTATTTCTTTCCGATGCTGGAAGTTTGTATTTCAAACATTCATCAAACAACGATTTTTTCAAAGTAATGATAGATTTTTCTTGAACAGGATCTTTCAAATCGAATGTTGAAGGCATTTGACCATGCACCGTTTGATAGCCAAGATTGTGAACTTTATTATGCAAAACTGTTACATCAGAATAACCAATTATCCATTTAGGATGTTTTTTAAACTCCGTAAAATCGATGTCGTCAATAATTCGTACCAATCCATAACCTCCTCTTGCACTCCAAATTGCTTTTATATTTGGGTTGTCAAGAGCCTTTTGTAAATCACTTAAACGTTGTTTGTCAGTTCCGGCAAAAGTGTGATTTATAGTGTATAAATGCTCTCCATAAACAACCTCTAAACCCCATTTTTTTGTCAATTCAATTCCTGCTTCAATAGATTTTTTGCTTTTAATTCTTCCTGCAGGAGCCAAAATCAGTATAGTATCTCCTTTTTTTAAGAGTGAAGGTCGTATAAGTTTTTTTATGGTTGTTTTGTTGTTTTTACACGAATCTTTTTCAACTGCAAAAATGAGTTGTGGAACTAAAAGAAGAAACATTAAAGAAGAAAATTTAGACATAATTTTAAGGATATTTACGTAAAAATACGCTTTTATGACGAAATAAAAATGCAGTGCAATTATAAACATCAAAAAGGAATGAGTATTTTTGTTGTTCCATATTAAAATACACTTTTTTGAGTAGATATATAATTACAGCAGCATTACCGTACACAAACGGTCCAGTTCATATAGGTCATTTGGCAGGAGTTTACGTTCCAGCCGATATTTATGCACGTTATTTACGTTTGACAGGCAATGATGTTGTGTTTGTTTGTGGTTCTGACGAACATGGAGTTCCGATTACTATGAGAGCCAAAAAAGAAGGGATTACACCGCAACAAGTTGTAGATAAATACCATGTAATTATTAAGAATTCTTTTTCCGATTTCGGAATTACTTTTGATAATTATTCACGCACCTCTGCAAAAATTCATCATGATACAGCATCAGAATTTTTTAAGAAGCTGTATGCTGATGATAAATTTATAGAAGAGGTTACAGAACAGTTATATGACGAAGAGGCAAATCAATTTCTTGCAGATAGATTTGTTGTTGGAACGTGCCCAAAATGTGGAAACGAGAAAAGTTATGGCGATCAATGTGAAAACTGCGGAACAAGTCATAATGCGACAGATTTAATCAACCCAAAATCTGAAATTACAGGAAATATACCAACAACCAAAGAGACAAAACATTGGTTTTTACCTTTAGATGAGTATGAACCTTGGTTGAGAGAATGGATTGTAAAAGGGCATAAAAATGACTGGAAATCTAATGTTTTAGGGCAAGTAAAGTCTTGGCTCGATGATGGTTTACGTCCAAGAGCAGTAACAAGAGATTTGGATTGGGGAATCCCTGTGCCAGTTGAAGGCGCTGATGGGAAAGTGTTATATGTTTGGTTTGATGCACCGATTGGTTATATTTCATCAACCAAAGAATGGGCTAAAAAAGAAGGAAAAGATTGGAGACAATATTGGAGAGATGAAGATACAAAATTGATTCATTTTATAGGGAAAGACAACATTGTTTTTCACTGTATTATTTTTCCTGCGATGTTAAAAGCCGAAGGAAGTTATATTTTGCCAGAGAATGTTCCTGCAAATGAGTTTTTAAATTTAGAAGGAAACAAAATTTCGACTTCAAGAAATTGGGCAGTTTGGTTGCATGAATATTTAGAAGATTTTCCTGATAAGCAAGATATATTGCGTTATGCTTTGACGGCGAATGCGCCTGAAACAAAGGATAACGATTTCACTTGGAAAGACTTTCAAACACGTAACAATAGTGAGTTGGTTGCTATTTTTGGAAACTTTATCAATCGTGTAGTTGTATTGACTAACAAATATTACAACGGGCAAGTACCAATTGCAGGGAAATATTCTGATGTTGATATTCAAACGTTGGAAAAAATGCGAGAATTTCCAGAGATAATTGCAAATTCTATCAAAAGATATCGATTTAGAGAAGCAATGAATAGTTTGATGAATCTTGCACGACTTGGAAATAAGTATTTGGCAGATGAAGAACCTTGGAAAGTTATAAAAATTGATGAAGAACGTGTGCAAACAATTATGTTTGTTTCCTTACAAATTGCAACTGCTTTGGCAATCCTATCAGAGCCTTTTTTACCTTTCACTTCTGATAAATTGAAAGGGATTCTGAAAATCACTTCGGCTACGACCGATCAAAAATGGGATGACGTTTCAGAAAAAGAAATTTTACTTCCAGCAGAACATCAAATAGGAAAAGCAGAACTATTGTTTGCAAAAATTGAAGATAAAGATATTCAAGTACAACTTGATAAACTCGAAGCAACAAAACAAATCAACGAACAAGAAAACAAGGCTGTTGAACCTCAAAAAGAGACTATTGAGTTTGATGATTTCACGAAGTTGGACATTAGAATAGGTACCATTTTAGAGGCTGAAAAATTAGAGAAAACTAAGAAACTTCTCAAATTAAAAGTAGATGTTGGACTTGATATACGCACAATTGTTTCTGGAATTGCAGAAAGTTTTAAACCAGAAGAAATCATTGGTCAGCGAGTAAGTGTTTTGGTGAATTTAGCGCCAAGAACAATCAGAGGTGTAGAAAGTCAAGGAATGATTTTGATGACAGATACTACTGACGGAAAATTAGCCTTTATTGAACCTGAAAGAAATGTTGAAAATGGTGAACAGATAAGTTAGATTTAATTAGATATATTTGTCTTATGTATTCTAATTATAGAAGAAAATTAGTGTTATCACTTCTACAAGTTTTTAATAATAAACTTGGTAAAATTCAACTTCAATATATATAGTAGATATAAGTAGATGATAAAAATTTCATAATTTCTATACAATTTTGATTTTCAGAGTTTAACAACGTGTTTGCTATATATTCTAATCCATATTTAAAGATAGATATTGCTTTTCTTCTATGCTTTTAATCCAATAGAATTCCTTGACGCTCTGCGTCGAGTATAGCGGTAGCGTAAAGACAAGTATTTTTTGTATTTATGAGTGAACATATTTACTAATTGAACTTAATATATCTTCTGTTGAATTTATAGCAATATGAACCCAAGGAAGAATTTTTGATATTTCCTTTTTACTTCAGCAATAACGGCTTTGTGGTGAGTGAGTTTATCTTTGAAGTCGTTATAGTTATTTGCACCATTGGTTATAGCTCAGACTTGCTTATCAATTGTTTTGTCTACCATAAAATTTATCAATTTAACAATACATTAAATATCATTTATTGTCACTATATTTGCAATCCTATTTAGAATTAATCTAAATTTAAAAAATTATGATAAAAGTATCAGACGTAGCAAAAAAGAAAGTAGTCGAATTAATGACAGACGATGGTTATGATGCAGCTACCGATTTTGTGCGTGTAGGCGTTAAAAGTGGAGGATGTTCAGGGCTTTCATACGAATTAAAATTTGATAAAGAAAAAGCTGAAAATGATAAAGTCTTTGTAGATAATGATGTTAAAATCATTATTGACAAAAAGAGTATTTTATATCTTGTTGGAACAACTTTGGAGTATTCTGGAGGTTTAAACGGAACAGGTTTTGTTTTTAATAATCCTAACGCCAATAGAACTTGCGGTTGTGGAGAAAGTTTTTCTCTATAGTTAAAAGTTTTTTAAAGTATAAAAATTAGAAAGTAATAGCAAAATTTAATTCTTTTGAAGAAATATTATCTTGGCAAAAAGCAAGAGAATTAAATGTAGTTATTTATAAAATTACAAATTTGAGTCCTTTATTTTCAAAAGATTTTGGATTAAGAGATCAAATAAGAAGAGTGTCTGTTTCAATATCTTCAAATATTGCTGAAGGTTTTGAAAGGCAAACAACAAAAGAGTTTATTAGATTTTTATATATCGCAAAAGCATCGGCAGGAGAAGTTAGATCTCAATTATATCTTGCTTACGACATAGAATATATTGAAAAAGGAGAATTTGAAAAAATAAAGTTACAAGTCAACGAAGTTTCTAAATTGTTAAGTGGGTTGTTAAAATACTTACACTCAACTTTATAAACTTTTTTACTTTACAACATTATAAACTAAGAATGAATAAATACACAGAAGACGATTTAAAAAAAGAACTGGAAACTCAAGAATATGAGTATGGTTTTTATACTGATCTTGAGTCAGATACATTCCCTAAAGGATTGAATGAAGACATTGTTCTTGCTATTTCTAAAAAGAAGAATGAACCTAAATGGATGACTGATTGGCGTTTGAAAGCATTTCGTATTTGGCAAGAAATGGAAGAGCCAAATTGGGCAAATGTAAACTACAAAAAACCCGATTTTCAAGCTATTGCTTATTATTCTGCACCAAAAAAAGCTGACCCAAAAAAAACATTGGATGATGTAGATTCTGAATTATTGGCGATGTACAAGAAGTTAGGAATATCGGTAGACGAACAAAAGAAAATGAACAATATCGCAATGGATATTGTTGTAGATTCAGTTTCTGTAGCTACTACTTTTAAGAAAACATTAGCAGAAAAAGGAATTCTATTTATGTCTATTTCTGAAGCAATTCAAGAGCATCCAGAATTGGTAAAAAAATATATTGGAACTATTGTTCCACAAACAGATAATTTCTATGCAGCACTTAATTCTGCTGTTTTTACTGATGGTTCTTTCTGTTATATTCCTAAAGGAGTGAAATGTCCTATGGAATTATCTACCTATTTTCGAATTAACGAAGGAGGAACTGGACAATTTGAACGTACACTTTTAATTGCTAATGAAGGTTCTTATGTTAGTTATCTTGAAGGTTGTACGGCTCCTGCTCGTGACGAGAATCAATTACATGCAGCAGTTGTTGAGTTGATTGCTTTGGATGGTGCGGAGATTAAATATTCTACCGTACAAAACTGGTTTCCAGGAAACAGCGAAGGAAAAGGAGGCGTTTATAATTTTGTAACTAAAAGAGGAATTTGTCATAAAAATTCTAAAATATCTTGGACACAAGTAGAAACAGGAAGTGCTATTACGTGGAAATATCCAAGTTGTATTTTAAAAGGCGACAATTCGGTTGGCGAATTTTACTCTATTGCTGTAACTAACAATTTTCAACAAGCCGATACTGGAACGAAGATGATTCATATTGGTAAAAACACCAAATCGACTATTATTTCTAAAGGAATATCAGCAGGAAAATCACAAAATTCATATCGTGGATTGGTTCAAATAGGTTCTCGTGCAGAAAATGCTCGAAATTTCTCGCAATGTGATTCATTATTGATGGGAAATAAATGTGGTGCACACACATTTCCATATATCGAATCAAAAAATAAATCAGCAAAAATAGAACACGAAGCAACTACAAGTAAAATTGGTGAAGACCAACTATTTTATTGCAATCAAAGGGGAATCGATACAGAAAAGGCAATTGCATTAATCGTAAATGGTTTTAGCAAAGAAGTCTTAAATAAATTACCAATGGAATTTGCAGTAGAAGCACAAAAATTATTAGAAATAAGTTTAGAAGGGTCTGTTGGATAAGGCAGTTCTTAAATTTAATGCTTAGAAATATTACAACATTCAAACTGAAATAGAAAATGTTAAAAATAAAAAATTTACACGCAGGAATTGAAGATAAAGGAATCCTTAGAGGAATAAACCTTGAAGTAAAAGCAGGAGAAATCCATGCAATTATGGGACCAAATGGTTCTGGAAAAAGCACGTTATCATCAGTAATTGCAGGAAACGAAACCTATGACGTTTCTGAAGGAAGTATTACACTTGATAATGAAGATATTTTAGAACTTTCGCCAGACGAACGGGCTCATAAAGGAGTATTTATGAGTTTTCAATATCCTATAGAAATTCCTGGAGTAAGTACTACCAATTTTATAAAAACGGCTATCAACGAAAAACGTAAAGCAAAAGGGTTGAAAGATCTTCCTGCTAAAGATATGTTGAAATTAATTCGTGAGAAATCATCATTATTAGAGATGGATCGCAAGTTTTTATCACGTTCATTAAACGAAGGTTTTTCTGGTGGAGAAAAAAAGCGAAATGAGATTTTCCAATTGGCAATGCTTGAACCTAAATTGGCAATTCTTGACGAAACAGATTCTGGATTGGATATAGATGCCTTAAAAATTGTCGCAAATGGCGTAAATAAACTTCGCAATAAAGACAATGCTGTAATTGTAATTACACATTATCAACGCTTGTTAGACTATATCGTTCCTGATTTTGTACATGTTTTATACAATGGGAAAATTGTAAAATCTGGCGGAAAAGAATTGGCGCATGAGTTAGAAGAAAAGGGATATGATTGGATTAAAGAATTGGCTTAAATAAAACACTAGAAACAACAAAACAATGTCTTTACACGAAAAATTAGTGTCTTCTTTTATGGTACTGGAAAATCAAGGAAAACTTGATTTAGATTCATCAATCCATGATATTAGAACAGCAGCAATCTCTTCATTTGAAAAACAAGGTTTCCCAACCAAAAAGGATGAAGAATGGAAATACACTTCATTAAAACCTATTTTAAAATACGATTATAGTGTTTTTCCAAAAATTGAAACTGCTATTGAATTTAAATACGTTAAAAAATATTTTTTACACGAAATAGAGTCTTATAAAGTTGTATTTATTGATGGAGTTTATAGTTCGTTTTTATCTTCCACAACACATGATGGTTATGACATCTGTTTGATGTCTGCAGCCTATAAAAAACCAAAATATAAACTTGTGTTGGATAATTATTTTAATAAAATTGCCAATAAAAAAGATAGTATTACCAACTTAAATACAGCATTTTCTATGGAAGGTGCTTATATACATATTCCTAAAAATATAGTGCTTCCAAAGCCAATTCAGATTGTTAATTTTTATACTGGAAGTGAAAAGGAAATCCTTTTACAACCACGAAATTTGGTTATTGTTGGAGAAAATTCTCATTGTCAAATTATTGAACGTCACCAAAGTTTGAGTAGCAATGTTGTGCTTACAAATGCGGTTACAGAGATTTTTGCAAACAAACGTGCGATTGTAAATTACTACAAAATCCAAAACGATCATGAAAATGCGTCGTTGATTGATAGTACATACGTTCAACAAAAAGAAAGTAGTATTGTATCGGTAAATACATTTTCTTTTGGTGGAAAATTAACAAGAAATAATTTAGAATTTTATCATGATGGTGAGCATATTGAATCTCATCTTAACGGAATTTCAATTCTAAATGACAAACAACATGTTGACAACCATACACTTGTAAAGCATCAAACTCCAAACTGTGAAAGTTTTGAATTGTATAAAGGAATTTATAACGATGCTTCGACTGGTGTTTTTAACGGAAAAGTAATTGTAGATCAAGAAGCACAAAAAACGAATGCTTTTCAACAGAATAACAATATTTTGATTGGTGATAAAGCATCTATCAATGCCAAACCTCAACTTGAAATTTTTGCTGATGATGTAAAATGTTCACACGGTTGCACGATTGGTCAATTAGATGAAAGTGCATTGTTTTATATGCAATCTCGTGGAATTCCTGCTAAAGAAGCGAAGGCATTACTCTTATTCGCATTTACCAACGAAGTTGTAGAAAAGATTAAAATTCCTGAGTTAAAATCTAGGATTACAAAATTGATTGCAAATAAATTAGGTGTAAAATTAGGGTTTGAATTGTAATTAATTTACACTCTCAACAACTTCTTTTAACAATCCATTAAAATCCATACTTCCCAATCCCATTCTAACGACTACTAAGTCTTTAGACGGAATTATAAACACGCGTTGTCCTTGATAACCATTGGCTGAGTAGATATCTTTTGGTGCATCTGGATAAACGCCTCCAGAATTCAGCCAAAAATGCCCTCCATATTCTCCGTTAGATGTTGCTGTAGGATTTGCTACATAATCAGTCCAAGAAGCATCAAAAACTTGATCTCCATTCCAATTTCCTTTGTGTAAATACAGCAATCCAAACTTTGCCCAATCTCTTGTAGTTGCCCAACCATAGGATGAACCAACAAAATTTCCTGCCAAATCTGACTCTATCAACATAGAATGCATTCCAATCCTATCAATCAAACCTGCATACCAAAAATCAAGATATTCTTGATGTGTTTTAAAATAATTACGCAACATTCCTGACAATAAATTTGATGTTCCAGAAGAATAATTCCACGATTCATTTGGCTTCCCCACAAATGGCTTATCAATCTGAATTTTAGGCATATCTGTAGCTAAAAACAACATTTTGGTAACGTCTGAAATGTTGTCATAATCTTCAAGCCACTCCAAACCACTATTCATTTGTAGTAAATTATTAATTGTAATTTTTGAACGCTCATCATCTTTCCAAGCATCTATTGGCGTATTGTCATTTATGTTTAACTCCTCTTCTTTTTGAAGGATTCCATACATCGTAGCAACAACACTTTTGGTCATCGACCAACCTAAATGCAGTGAGTTTTTATCAAAACTGTCAGCATTTTTTTCTGCTATAATTTGATCTTTATAAATCACCAAAACAGATCGCGTTTTATTGATGCTATCAAATGATTTGGTAACAATTGTGTTTAGTTTATCATAATCAATATTCGAAAAAAGAGTGTCTTTTTGAGGTAAATTCCCATACGGAAAATGAAGTTTTTTAGGTGTTATATTTCTTTTCGGAACTAAATAAGGAGTATTTTTATCGTAATCATCATTTATCAAAACAGCGCCCAAACCTTCACGATAAATTGCCGTTCTACTCTTTAAACCATACACTTTTGCAGTCGCTGATTTCTCTGCTTGATTGACTTCGCTTTTAGCATAATTTATCGGAGAAAAATTATTATCCTCTTTTTCTACTGATACAACAGTTCTATCAGCCAAAAAAACGACTGAAGCATTGCTTTTAGAAGCATATCCAGTAATAATATTTAATCTTGGATAGTTGGTGTAAATAATATATGTCAATCCCAACAAAAGGAAAAGGAAAAAGTATTTGATAAATTTTTTCATATGTAATAATCGGGTTTTAAATTTTAATTCTACAATTTTTAGCAACTTTGAACCTTTGCGCCTCTGAACCTTATTTTAATATTAATAATTTCATCATCTCTCTCGCAGCAATTCTCGCTTTTAAATCTATAAAATTACGAGGTGTTTCATCTCCAATTTCATACGTAATTGATTCTGCATTAAACTGTAAGAAAAACCACGCTTTTGAGATTGGATCTCCTACTGCATAAGGTCTATCGTCTGGTGTATAATTTGGAATGGCAGCATCAATTGCACCTAACCAATAATCTTTAAATGGATAAATTGACGCATGCATATCATCAGTAAAAGTATAGTATAAATCTTCTTGTGTAGAGTGAAAATCGAGTCCTAAAATCACCTTGTTTTTTGATTCGTTTGCGGTATCAACAATATTATTTACAATCGTTTTTGTTTCTTGTTGACGGTAATACGCCCAATCTCTGTTTAAGTCAATTCCTCCTGAATTATGTCGCCAATGACCTAAATCTACACCATCTGGATTTAACATTGGATACACTAAAACTCGGTATTTATTTCTAAAATCATTCGACAAACGATTGTCTTTTAAAATTTCATCGACAAACGATTGCATAGCAAAATATCCTGTAACTTCTGGTGGATGTTGACGGCTTAAAATCACAATCAATTCTTTGTTTTTAATTTCGTCTTGATAAATATCGAGTGCTATTAAGTCTCTATCTAATTTACTCTTTCCAACTGTTTTATAGCGTACATCTTTGTGTATTGCTACTTGCTTTGCCCAATTTTTTGCATCAGTTGATGTGTTTATTTCTTGTGCCGCAATCCACAGTTTATTTTTATCTATTGATAAAGATAAAAGTGCATTTTTACCACTATCAAGCAATTTAAAATAAGTACTATCAATTGGTTTCCAATTTTTACCGTCAGTACTTATTTTTGGCCAATACCGATGTTTTGAAGTAGGATAATTTAACTGTAAGTCAATCTTTTTCTCCTCTTTAGACCAAATTCTAAATGCATAATAAGGACTGTCATTTATTGGTTCGTTTTCTGGTAAAATTGTTGCTTGAAACGTAGAATCATTCAGTTGTAAAAATTGATTCAATCGTGCGCCATCAAAGAGATTGTCTGCAGAAACTCTGTCAAGATTGTATACTATTTTCTCTTGAAAATTTATTGGATGGTTAGAAGTATCCTTCGGATTAGGATATTCAAAAGTTTTTAATTTTGTGCTTCCACAGCCAATTATCAATAATGAAAAAAGACTTAAAAATAATATGCGTTTAATATTGCTCATACTTTTTATTTTTTGATCCTAACAAAAATAGCACTTATTTCGTAGTTTTGTCATTAAGATTTGGATTCAATGCGAAAAAAATTTAAACACAATAAAATCAGTGAATTACGTCATTCCGAGGGAAGAATGATCGAAGTAATTTCTTTTTAAAGTGTGAGATTGCCACATTCGTACCTCATTCGCAATGACACATAAATTAAACGACTAATATAGTTGAGAATAATTCTAAAAAAGAAATATGTTTGATATTGATAAAATCCGTGCTGAATTTCCAATCTTAAAGCGTACTGTAAACGGAAAACCATTGGTCTATTTTGACAATGCTGCGACTTCACAAACGCCACAAGTTGTAATTGATGCCATTGTAGATTATTATAGTAATTACAATGCCAACATTCATCGAGGAGTTCACACTTTAAGTCAAGAAGCAACTGATAAATACGAACAAGCACGATTAAAATTACAACAACATTTTAACGCCAATAAATCGCACGAAATCATTTTTACCTCAGGAACTACGCATAGTATCAATATTGTTGCAATGGGTTTTTCGTCGCTCTTAAAAAAAGGAGATGAAGTCATTGTTTCGGCATTAGAACATCATTCAAACATCGTTCCTTGGCAAATGCTTTGCGAACGAACTGGAGCCGTTTTAAAAGTAATTCCGATGAATGAAGAAGGAGAATTACTGATGAATGAATATGATAATTTACTTTCTGAAAAAACCAAAATTGTCTTTGTAAATCACGTTTCAAATGCACTTGGAACCATCAATCCTATTAAAGAAATTATAGACAGAGCACATAAAGTTGGTGCGGCTGTTTTGATTGATGGCGCGCAGGCTTGCCCGCACATAAAACCTGATGTTCAAGAATTAGATGTTGATTTTTATGTTGCTTCAGCACATAAGATTTACGGACCTACAGGTATTGGAATCCTTTACGGAAAAGAAGAGTGGCTCAACAAATTGCCTCCATATCAAGGAGGTGGAGAAATGATAAAGGAAGTTACATTCGACAAAACTACATATGCTGGTTTACCTCATAAATTTGAAGCAGGAACACCAAATATTTGTGGCGGAATTGCTTTTGGAACCGCCATAGATTACGTCAATACTATAGGTTTTGAAACAATTGCAGTACGTGAAAAAGAATTGTTGGAATATGCAACTGAAAAATTATTAGAAATAGAAGGCTTGAAAATTTATGGAACATCAGCAAATAAAACTGCTGTCATTTCTTTTAATCTTGATGGTATTCATCCGTACGATATTGGTGTAATTATTGATAAATTAGGAATTGCTGTAAGAACTGGACATCATTGTGCACAACCGATTATGGATTTTTATAAAATTCCTGGAACAATTCGCGCATCTTTTAGTTTTTACAATACTTTTGATGAAATCGATTTATTTGTTGAAGCTGTAAAACGCGCTAAGATGATGTTAAATTAAGTTACTTCCTTCCAAAATCCGCAGGAATTTCTCCCCATGCTTTGGTTTCCCATTTTAAAATGATGGAACTTTTCGTCATTTCCGGGTTTTTATGCAACCAAACAATAGCTCTATCAACCAATTCAAAGATTTGTTGGTTTTCAGAAGTTCTTTTTATGGTTGTCTTCAACTTCTTTTTCCAAACCCAACTTATCGCAGTTTTACTATCAGAATATACTGGTAAATCTAAGTTGTTCTTCTTAAGGTATGCCAAACCATGAACCAACGCTAAAAATTCCATAAGATTATTACTCCCTCCATTAAATGGACCTAGCTTAAACAATTCTGTTTTTGTATCAGTATAAACTCCTTGATATTCAGATAAGCCTTTATTATTACATGCGCCATCTACAGAAATACTATTTTCTATCGGTTTGCCGATACGCTTTAATTCTGATACTGATAATTTTATCTTTTTTGTGTCTTTTCCAACATAATCAACATATTTCCCTTTAAATGCTTTTTCTGCCTCTTCTTTTGAAACAAACGACTTATACTGTACTCCTTGAAAATTTTGTATGTGCTTTTTGCAAACATTCCAAGAGGTAAAAACACCTGTCTTGTGTCCGTTCCAAACAACGTAATATTTTTTATTTTTACTCATCAGAACCTTCACTTTGTTTAGAGTGGTAATCTCTCAATAATATTTCTTCTATTACCTTCGGAAAATATTTTTGTTCTAAAACATGGATTTTATCAGCAACATCTTTAGGAGAATCAGAAGATAGGACTGCTGTTTTAGCTTGAAAAATGATCGTTCCCTCATCATAATGTTCATTTACATAATGAATAGTGATGCCTGTTTCAGTTTCTTTATTAGCTACAACTGCTTTATGCACATTCATTCCATACATTCCTTTTCCGCCATATTTCGGCAAAAGAGATGGGTGAATATTGACTATTTTATTAGGAAAAGCATCAATAATATGTGAGGGAACCTTCCATAAAAAACCTGCTAATATAATTAAATCCGCTTCTTTTTTTAAAAATTTAAGAACCTTTTTTTTATCATTAAAATCACTTCTGTCAAACACTAAACTATTAATTTTCAATCTTTTAGAGCGTTTAATAACTTTGGCATTCTTATTGTTAGTAAGAATCTGCATAACAGATGCTAAACTACTTTGTTTAAAAAAACGGCTAATATTTTCGGCATTAGTTCCCGAACCAGAAGCAAAAATTACAATACGTTTCACAATAGTTATAAATTTGTGGTGCAACAAAAAAAAGAATAAATATTAACAATCACGAAGAATAACGTAAAAAAATGAACTATTTTTTTTATCTTGCTCTACATTTTTCTAAGGTAAATGTAATTATCCAAAATAAGTTTTTTATTTTTGCCGAGAATTTAAATTTAAAATTAAAAAAATTATGTCAGACATTGCATCAAGAGTAAAAGCCATTATCGTAGATAAATTAGGCGTAGATGAAAATGAAGTAACAACTGAAGCAAGCTTCACAAATGATTTAGGAGCAGATTCATTAGATACAGTAGAATTAATTATGGAATTCGAAAAAGAATTTGATATTCAAATTCCAGACGATCAAGCAGAAAATATTGGAACTGTAGGTCAAGCTGTTAGTTATATAGAAGAAGCAAAGTAGTAAAAAATACTAAACTACGAGTTCAAAAATTTGAGCTCGTAGTTATTTTTAGCATACAATACCATCTTTTTATGGAATTAAAACGTGTTGTAGTTACTGGAATTGGTGCTCTTACACCAATAGGTAGTAATTTAGAAGAATATTGGAATGGATTAATAAATGGAGCCAGCGGTGCTGCTCCTATTACTTATTTTGATGCTACTAAGTTCAAAACCCGTTTTGCTTGCGAAGTAAAAAACTTTGAAGTTACAGATTTCATCAACAGAAAAGATGCCCGAAAAATGGATAAATTTACACAGTATGCTATGGTTGCTGCTGAAGAAGCCATTACTGATGCTAAAGTAGATTTAGAAAAAATTAATAAAGATAGAGTTGGTGTTATTTGGGGCGCTGGAATTGGAGGATTAGAAACTTTTCAAAACGAAGTTCTAAATTTTGCCGCAGGTGATGGAACACCAAAATTCAACCCTTTCTTTATTCCAAAAATGATTGCAGATATTGCTCCAGGATATATCTCAATTAAATATGGATTTAGAGGTCCAAACTTCACAACAGTTTCCGCTTGTGCATCATCAGCCAATGCGATCATTGATGCTTTTAATTATATTAGATTAGGAAAAGCAGATATGTTTGTTACTGGAGGTTCTGAAGCATGTGTAACTATGGCTGGAATTGGAGGATTTAATGCTATGCATGCCCTTTCTACAAGAAATGATGATCCTGCAACTGCCTCAAGACCTTTTGATCAAAATCGAGATGGTTTTGTACTGGGCGAAGGTGCTGGAGCACTTATATTAGAAGAATACGAACATGCAATTGCACGTGGAGCAAAAATTTATGCCGAAGTTGGCGGAGGTGGTTTATCTGCCGATGCGCATCATATTACGGCGCCTCATCCAGAAGGATTGGGTGCAAAAAATGTAATGCAAAATTGTTTAGAAGACGCTGGATTGAAACCTGAAGATGTTGACACTATCAATGTTCATGGAACTTCAACTCCTCTTGGAGATATTGCAGAGACAAAAGCAATTAAACATGTGTTTGGCGAACACGCATATTCTATAAATATCAATTCTACAAAGTCGATGACAGGTCATTTACTTGGCGCTGCAGGAGTTATTGAAGCAATTGCTTCAATAATGTCTATAGTAAAGGGAATTGTGCCGCCAACAATCAATTACACTACACAAGATGAAATGATTGACAATAAATTAAACCTTACACTCAACAAACCTCAAAAACGCAATGTTAAGGTTGCTATAAGTAATACTTTTGGGTTTGGAGGACACAATGCTTGTGTGCTTTTCAAAAAATTTGATTAATTTTTAATGGGATTTATTCGGAAAATAATAAAAAGTCACTCTAAAAAAGATGGCTATTTGTTTAATGAATTAAAACCAATATTAGGATTCTCTCCTAAAAATATTTCTATTTATCAAAAAGCCTTCGTGCATCGTTCTATAAAAGAAACTACCAAATTAGGAAACCCTCAAAATTATGAGCGTTTAGAATTTTTAGGTGATGCTGTATTAGGTGCTGTAATTGCATCTTATCTATTTAAAAAAGTCCCTTCGGGAAATGAAGGATATCTAACTCAAATGCGTTCGAAAATAGTGAGTCGAGAGCATCTAAACGAACTTGGACGTGATTTAGACTTGATAAAATTTGTAAAAAGTAATGTGTCTAAATCAAAATTTGGTGAAAACATTAATGGTAATATTTTTGAAGCGCTAATTGGAGCTGTTTATTTAGATAAAGGGTATAAATACTGTAAAAAATTTATCTATAAGAGTGTTATAAAGCCTTATGTAAATATTCCAAAATTAGAAGGGAAAATAACCAGTTATAAGAGTTTATTTATTGAATGGTGTCAAAAAGAAAAGAAAGAATTTGACTATGATGTTTTTGATGATACTGGAAAAGATACTATTAAACACTTTAGCGTAAAACTATCTTTGAACAATAAGGTTATTGCTAAAGGAAGAGCTACCTCAAAGAAAAAAGCAGAAGAAATCGCTTCAAAAAGAGCTTATTTTGCATTTCAAAACGAAATTTCAAAAGGCTAACGAAAACGTTATCGCCTTTTTTTGTGTTAATTAAGTTGATATATTAAAACTATCCTTAATTTAGCATTTCCTATATAATTAATCGGTTATGTATATACATTCTTTAGATTTGGTTGATGATTACTCCTTAATTGGCATTCATACCTCTGAAGAAGATTATAGATTGGCTTACCTTCTAAACTCAAATTTGCATACAAAATTTACACGCTCTAAATTTAATTTAGATTTTGAGAATAAGAACGCATCATTCCCTATTTTTGAATTTATAAACGAAGAAAAACAATTAGCAAGTTATTTGGTTTCAAATAAATGTGTAGGAAATATAAGTGAAAATTCTGCTGATAATTTATTTTCAAAAGACGAGTTTTTTAGCAGTGTAACATATTTGATTCGTGAAAAAAAGAATGTAGATTATTTTATGAAAATTGAAGGTGATATTTCAACTATTGAAATCTTTAAAACTATTGAAAGACTCAATAAAATTAGTCAAATAGTCACTTCATATCATATAAACCCTTTAAAATTAAGTTCAAAAGACTTTTTAATATTTTAATTATGGCAAGTACAAAAAAAACAAAAATAGTTGCAACACTTGGTCCTGCGTGTGATTCACCAGAAATGATTGAAAAAATGAGTATTGCTGGTGTTAATGTTTTTCGAATTAATTTTTCACATGCAGAACATGAACATGTTAGAAAAATAGTTGCAAATATTCGTAAAATGAATGCTAAATTAGGGCATAATGTTGCTGTTTTGGCAGATTTACAAGGTCCGAAATTACGTGTTGGTGATATGGGAGATGGTATTGAACTTATAAAAGGAAATATATTTACTTTTACAACTGTAAAGTGTAAAGGGTGTTCTGAAATGGCTTACATGACTTATAAAAAATTCTCTAAAGATGTAAAAATTGGCGAGAAAATTTTAGTTGATGATGGAAAATTGTGTTTTGAAGTGATCGCTACAGATGGAATTTCTGAAGTAAAAACAAAAATTTTGGTTGGTGGAATTTTACATTCTAAAAAAGGGGTAAACTTGCCAAACACAAACATTTCGCAACCTGCATTAACAGAGAAAGATATTAAAGATGCTATTTTTGCATGCGAAATTGAGGTAGATTGGTTTGCTTTATCTTTTGTCAGAACATCTGAAGATTGTAAAGATTTAGAGAAGTTAATCAATAAACATTCTGATTGTAAAATACCAATCATTGCAAAAATTGAGAAACCAGAAGCTGTTAAAAATATTGATTCTATTATTCCTTTTTGTGACGGTTTAATGGTGGCTCGTGGTGATTTAGGAGTGGAACTACCAATGGAACAAGTTCCTTTGATTCAAAAAGAATTAGTAGAAAAGGCAAAGTCTGCAAGAATTCCTATAATTATAGCTACACAAATGATGGAAACAATGATTAGTAGTCAAACACCAACAAGAGCAGAAGTAAAGATGATGGTAGCGAACTCAATTATGGATGGTGCAGATGCTGTAATGCTTTCAGGAGAAACATCAGTTGGAAAGTATCCTGTAATGGTTATTAATCAAATGAGAAGAATTATTGTAACCGTTGAAGATTCACCAAGAATTACAGTACCTCAACGTATTCCACATATTTTAACAGATCGTTATATCACAAAATCTATATGTTATCATGCTGCACGTATGGCAGGTGATGTTGAAGCAACAGCAATTCAAACTTTAACAAATAGTGGCTATACTGCATTTCAAATTTCGGCTTGGAGACCAAATGCAGATATATTGGCTTACACTTCCAATAAACGAATCTTATCAAGATTGAACCTCCTTTGGGGAGTTAAGGCATTCTTTTATAATAAAATGGAATCGACAGATAAGACTATAGAAGATTTAAATAAAATTGCAAAAGACCAGGGTTATATAAAAAAAAGGGATTTAGTAATTACGCTATCTTCCATGCCAGTAAAAGAAAAAGGAATGGTAAACACCTTACGTTTAACTCAATTGAAATAAAACGGATTCATCATTTTTTTAAGTTTGTTTTAAGAAAATCAATGTGTTAACTTTTAGTTTCTTTTAAAATTCACTACATTTAACTTTCTTAAAACTTACTATTATGGCTTTTAAAAACTTTAGTGCTCCAAAAAAACGACCAGAAAAATCTTCAGGAGAACCAATTTTAGTCTCAGATTATATGACTACAAAATTGATAACATTTAAACCTGAGCAATCAGTTCTTGAGGTCATGGATTTACTTATTAAAAATCGGATTTCTGGTGGACCTGTAGTAAATGATAATGGTGAATTAATTGGAATTATTTCTGAAGGTGACTGTATCAAGCAAATCTCTGAAAGTCGTTATTTTAATATGCCAATGGTTGACACAAAGGTAAAAAAGCATATGATTAAAGAGGTTGATGTCATTGATGGAAATATGAATATTTTTGATGCTGCAACCAAGTTTTTACAATCTAAAAGACGTCGTTTCCCAATTATTGAAAACGGTAAACTGGTTGGGCAAATAAGCCAAAAAGATATTTTAAAAGCTGCTTTAAATCAAAAAGGAAATAATTGGTGATTTTTTATTATAAAACTAAAACCGTATTTCTTTTTTAATTATCGTTGCATCGTTTATCACAAATGGAGTTGGCATCATTTTAATATCTTTTCTTCGTTTAACTTTCAAAAATTTGTTGGTAAATAAATCGTATTTTACTTCTTGAATTTCTAATGTTGGATTCATTTTTGAACTAATAACATACTCTAATTCCAGCACTTCATTTGGCTTTGTAAAATAGTAACTTAATACATTCTTTCGTTTTCCAGTGTAAAATATATATGCTTGATTTTTAGGCTGTTTCAATACTTCACCATTTACAATAAATGACTTGAAAGTAATTGAATCTTTTGCTAATAATTCTATTCTATTAGCATTTCTTAAAGTTTCTATACGCAGTTTTATATGCCTGTTTTCTCCTTCAATACTATCTAATAAAATAGTAGTAATTGGAGATATTAAATCTACAGCTTCAGTCTTTTTATGCAATTTATATTTTGAATAATATTTACTTGCTGTAGCATTTTCAACAAAACTTCCTTTGGTTGGTTCATCTGTTAGATAAGCCTTATTATAATCATTTACTTTACTTTCATAACTTGCCCAAAACGCTTCATTTTTATCCGAATCTAACACATAAACTAAACTCGTAGGTTGTTTTCTGTCTTCAGAATAATCTGCCATAAAAGATGCCTTTATAAATGAGAAAATGGCAATCATCAAAAATAAATAGTGCAATTTTTTTATGTTTTTATACTGATGAAATATAGGCAACAACAATCCGAAAATAAGCACTACAAAAACAGCACTAATCACCAACATATTTAATCCCAAACCAACTGGAAACATTTGAATTAAAGGTGTAAAAACTATCAAGGTTGGAATTGATAATAAAGCAATTGTAATCAATTTATTTTCTGATGTATTTGATGTCAATAAAACCATCAGTGAGATTAATACAAGAAATACTGGAAAGATGAAAAATCCTGCTCCTTGTAGTTTTAAAACAATAAATAGGTTAATAAGCATCCAAATAAAAATTGGTGCAATCAATAAATTTTCTGATGAATATTGTTTAAAGTAACGTCTATAAATCCATAGACAAATTGCTATTGCTAAAACACTAAAAGCAAAAATGTACCAATGACCATTATAGGTAAAACCATGTAAAATATCATTGTATTGTGGATAGATTTGTTTGAGTAATTTCCATCCAAAAACAGCTATCAAAATACTTAAACCTAAAGAGCCAATAAATGGAATAAAACCAATTAACATTTCTTTTATGGTTAATTTTTTTCTTTTAATTCCAATAAATATCAGTGTAAAAAATAAAATAATCGCTATTATAAATGTAGGAAACACCCACGAAAACGGATAGGTTATTAAACCGATTTTTGGAAAAGAAAAGTACACGTCATCAGAAGTAGCATTGAGATTCTCTAAATTGGAATTTGCAAAATACGGTAGTAAAGTCATCAAATAATCTCCTTGTTGCTCCAACGTATTTTGGTCTAATCGCTCATAGGTATCTTGTGCTGTGTGATAATCAAAATGGTCATCTATAAAAGCAAAATTAAATCCATTTATATTGGCATCTTCTCTAAAAACAGTCAAATCTGTATCGTTTGGTAGCATTTTATAGATACTGTACATCAATGAATTGGCAACAGGAAAGTTTGGTTTTGCATTGTTAAATGCTTTGATTAACTCTTTATTTCCTCCATTGGTTTCGAGCAACATATAACTTGGTCCTCCACTTCCGCGAGCTTCAAAATTGAGCACTAAACCAACATTTTTTGTCCAATTATGATGATTTACAAAAGCATTTGCTCCAAGTAATCCGATTTCTTCGGCATCAGAAAATAAAATAATAACATCATTTTTAGGAGTTTTATTGGCTGCCAAAAAAGCACGAACTCCTTCTAAAATTGTTATAACACCACTTCCTGCATCACTTGCGCCTAAAGAAGAATGCACTGCAGAATCATAATGTGTTAACAATAGCAATGCTTTGCTATTTGCATCAGAACCATCAATTTTTGTAATAATATTTGTCGTGTTTGAGGCTGCTTTCCACTTATTATTTATAGCGATTTGATCTTGAAGTTCTACTTGTAATCCAAGCTTTTCTAATTCTGAGACTAAATAATTTCGCACATTTCTATGCGTTTCATTTCCCACATAATGAGGTTTCTTGGTGATTTCTTTTAAACGAACTAACGCTCTCTCTGTAGAAAATTTCGTTACAGGTGTATTTACGGCTGTTATTTTATTTGGCAAAAGACTGTGAAAACTATAATAAATTGTAGCAATCACTATAAGGAATGAAAGGACTTTGGCGTATTTTAATTTCATAATTATTGGTATATTATTAGCTCTCGACTGAGCTCGAACTGATATTGGTTTTAAGTTTATTATTAAAAATTAATCTCTTTTAATCAATAAATAATAATCATTTTCAAGGGCTAAATACCCTTGATCATACACATAATAATAGATGTTTCCTGTTTTGGTTGTATAGATTGATGTGAACGTGTTAAAGTCAAAATTTTGGCTTAATAGTTTTACACGCGTCACTTTTGTTTTTCCTGTTGAATTGAGTTTACAAAGTGTTTTATAATTTTTTCGTAAACGATAATTCACATTCCGAATCATATTTTTACTCTCCTTGTCAATCTTGTTATTGTATGTGTTTCTACAATAGTCTGAACAAAACTTTTTGTCAATTCTCCCTTTAAATGGATCTGAACATTCTAAACATTTTTGACTTTCCATGCCATAAATATACAAATTTATTCGAATGTAGTCAATTTCATTCAATTACTACCGAAAGTAACCGTTTAATAACCGATAATTTTTAGAAACATATCGCACCTTTGCAGTGTCAAAACGAATTGACAAAAAATAAATTTATATAATTATTAAAACCTTATCTTATGAGTACGTTAAGAAACAAAGTACAATTGATTGGAAACTTAGGAAACAATCCAGAAATCATCACTTTAGAAAGTGGTAAAAAACTAGCAAAATTTTCTATTGCTACCAATGAATCTTATAAAAATGCGCAAGGCGAAAAAATTACCGACACACAATGGACAAATATTGTGACTTGGAATAAAACTGCTGAAATCGTAGAAAAATATTTGGAAAAAGGAAATCAAATAGCGGTTGAAGGAAAATTAGTAACTCGATCTTATGATGATAAAGATGGTAATAAACGCTATATCACAGAAGTTGTGTGTAATGAGTTATTGATGCTTGGAAAAAGTTAAGTCAGGAGAGTTGCTTGAAAAAGAATAAAGGGAACACAAATTTGTGTTCCCTTTATTTAGTTTATTTATCTAAAACAAATTATCAATTCTATTCTTCTGTATTGCCTGTTTTGCAATCACAAAAAGTAGTTGTGTGTGCTTATTGAAATGCGCAAAACGCTTGTCTGTTGTATAACCTTTAGCGTATCTATAATAAATTTGCTGTGCTATTACTGAGAGTTTAAACAATCCGTAAACATAATAAAACACCAAATTATGAATTGGTCTTCCGCTCTTTCTACTGTATTGTTCTACTATCTCTAATCTGTTTGGATTCCCTTCAAAAACAGTTGGACTTGGCAATCCTTTTTTGAGCATCTCATTATCAGCATCTGTAAGCCAATAAGATAATGACGTTCCTAAATCCATCAATGGGTCTCCAAGCGTACACATTTCCCAATCTAAAACTGCTGTAATTTCTGTCCAAGAATCGTCTTTAAACATGACGTTATCATACTTAAAATCATTGTGAATCAAACTGCTCGAACTTTTTCTCGGCTGATTGTCTTGCAACCATTTCATAACAAACTCTGATGCTGGAATGTCATCTGTTTTTGCTTTTTCATATTGCTTGGTCCAATTTGTAACTTGACGCTCTACATAACCTTCTGGTTTTCCTAAATCTGCAAGTCCTGCTTTTTTATAATCTACATTGTGTAAATCTACATAGGTGTCTAACCAAGTGTTTGAAATTGTCTTAAATCCGTTTGGAGAAATGGCTCTTCTTTTTGCTTCTTGATAGTCTAAAATAATTCCATTTGCTTTTTCCATGATATAAAAAGGAGCACCAATAACAGACGCATCATCAGTAAAAGAATATACCTTTGGAATTTTTGAAAATTCAGAATAAAGATTAGACAACACTTTGTATTCACGACTCATATCGTGTCCGTGTTTTACAGCTCCAAAAGGAGGTCTTCGCAATACGTATTCTTTATTTTCTATCAGCAGTAAATAAGTAAGGTTTGAGAATCCACCAGAAAAACGTTTGATTTCAACATCACTTTTGATGTCAGTAATTAATTCACAATCGTGTAAATATTGCTTTAAACTATCTTGAGGTAAAGACTCCTCTTTGCTAACTTCAACTGTTGAATTTGACATCGTTTATTTAGTAAAGTTTCTTATCGTTCTTTTTCCCAACTGATACATATGCACTTCGTCTGGACCATCTGCATACTTCAACATTCTACCATATAAATAAAATTGTGATAATGGTACATCTTGAGAAACGCCTTTTGCTCCAAAAATTTGCATAGCTCTATCTACAACTTTTAATAACATATTTGACGCTACAATTTTAATCATAGCTATAATGTCTGTTGCTGCTTTATTGCCAACAGTA
The DNA here is from genome assembly GCA_965248525.1 of Urechidicola sp. GTDB lineage: Bacteria > Bacteroidota > Bacteroidia > Flavobacteriales > Flavobacteriaceae > Urechidicola. The sequence goes on from CBDFJO010000003.1 coordinate 429,042, forward strand.
TCCATCATATACGCTGCTTTTAATGTCAATAATCTTGCTTGTTCTATCTCACATTTAGATTTTGCAACATCTTGACGAATACTACTATATTCGCTTAATTCTTTACCAAAAGTAGTTCTTTCTGTAGCGCGTTTACACATCATTTCTAATGCGCGTTCTGCCATACCAATCATACGCATACAATGGTGAATTCTTCCAGGACCTAAACGTCCTTGCGCAATTTCAAAACCTCTACCTTCTCCCAACAATATATTTTCTACAGGAACTCTAACATTTTCTAAAAGTATTTCGGCATGACCTTCTGGCGAATCAAAATTTCCTAAAACAGACAACGGACGAACAATCGTGAGTCCTTTAGTATCCATTGGTACAATAATCATACTCTGTTGCGTGAATCTTGATGCATTTGGATCCGTTTTTTCCCATTACAATAGCAACTTTACATGCAGAATTCATCGCTCCTGATGCAAACCATTTTCTACCATTAATCACATACTCATCTCCATCACGGACTATAGATGTTTCTATATTGGTAGCGTCTGAAGAAGCAACTTGAGGTTCGGTCATTAAAAAAGCAGAACGAATAGTTCCATTCATCAATGGTTTTAACCATTTTTCTTGTTGTTCTGATGTCCCGTATTTAGCAAAGACCTCCATATTTCCAGTATCTGGAGCAGAACAGTTAAAAATTTCTGAACACCAAGGAATTCGTCCCATTAATTCTGCCATTGCAGCGTATTCAAGATTCGTTAATCCTGGACTAAATTCTCCATAATTCTTCGGAAGAAATAAATTCCACAATCCTGCTTCTTTGGCTTTTTCTTTTAACGCTTCAACTGATGGATGCAACACCCAAAAATTTTCAAGTTTTGAATTATACATACTTATTTCTTGTTCTATCGGATATACATTCACATCCATAAAATATTGTAATTTTTCGCAATAATTCGTTTACTTTATCTGTATGTTCAAAATTCATTTTAAAAAGTTTTTATCCTGATATTAAATAACCCCCATCTGCAACTTGCAAACTTCCTGTAATATAACTTCCTGCATCAGAAGCCAATAAAAGTGCAACACTTGCTATTTCCTCTGATTGTCCCATTCTACTGAGCGGTAATTTTTTATTGATATGTCCCATCACTTTGTCGTCTGTCCAAAGTGCAGCACTAAATTTTGTTTGTATCAATCCAGGACAAATAGCGTTGACACGAATATTGTGTCTTCCCCATTCTTTTGCTTGATTTTTGGTAAGCATCGAAATTGCAGCTTTGCTGGTAGAGTACAATCCAAGTCCATAACCTGGAATTTCCCCTTCAATAGAACTAATATTAATGATACTTCCGCCACCTCTTGACTTCAAACTGTCTAAACATTTATTTGCTAAATCCCAAGGTGCTTTTACATTGATATTCATGATTTTATCAAATGCATCTAACGGAGCGTCTTCAATTGGTCCATACACAGGATTAGTTGCTGCATTGTTTACCAAAATGTCAATTCCTCCACATTGATTGTTTGTTTTTTCTACCAATGCTGTTCTACTCTGTTCATCGCCAACATGACAAGAAATAGCAACTGCTTTTAAGCCTAATTCTTTAAATTCGGCAACAACATCTTCACAAGCGTCTTGCTTTCTACTACTTATAACTACTATTGCGCCACACTCTGCAAATGCTTTGGCAATCGCTTTACCTATCCCTTTTGAAGAACCTGTAATAATGGCTACTTTACCGTCTAAATTAAATTTGTCTTTTATTGTACTCATCTGATCTATTATTATTTATGTTAAAAAATCTGGATTTCTATATGCTGGTTTCGGGTATTTATAAAAACCTTGTCCTGTTTTCATTCCCAATTTATTAGTATCTATAAAGTGTGTTTTGAAATAATCTACTCGAGCTTTTCTATTTTCTTCACCTGTTTTGTCGCTCCACAATTTTTCGACATTATAAACAGTTTCCAATCCTATCATATCCATAATAGCACAAGGTCCCATTTTGGTTCCTGATGTAATCATCCATGTTTTATCAATTGTTTCAAAATCTGCAACTTCGTTGACTAATAAATCCCCTGCTGCCGATAATAAAGGTCCCAACAAAGAATTTATAACATAACCATGTTGCTCTTTATAAATTGGTATTGGAACCATTCCTATTTCTTTAGAAAATTCTACAACTTTATCAAAATAATTGGAATCTGTTTTTGCGTGTCCCATAATTTCACCAATATTGGCATCCCAAATCCAATTTGCAAAATGCAAGGCAAGAAATTTCTCTGGACGTCCTGTTTCCTCTGCATATTGACTTGGCAATAAGGTCGAAGAGTTGGTTGTGAAAATTGTTTTTTCAGGAGCTAGTTTTGATAATTCTACATAAAATGCCTTTTTTACCTCAAGGTATTCAGGAATTGATTCACTGATTAAATCTGCGTCTTTTACTGCTTCGGCTAAATTGGTTGTATAACTTAATCGAGCGAAGGTTTCGTCTATTTTTTTTTGAGAAACTCCACGAGTTGCCATAAATAATTTTGAAAACTGTTGGTGAAATTTTTTCCCTCTTTCAAGACCTTTATCAAAGGCGTCATATACCGTTACATTAAATCCTTTAAAAGCAGTTTGCCAAGCAATTTGTGAGCCTAAAGTTCCTGCTCCTGCAATCGTTACATTTTTTATAGTCATATTATTCTCTTTTATTTATTAGAACATCTCTTTAGAAGCCGATATTGTCAGTTTTTCTGTATTCATTATTGTTTTTGCCAATCCTCTTGTTCTTGTCATTTCATAAGTATAGAAAAATTTCATCGTATGAATTTTACTTTCATAGAATTCATCCAATTGAATTCCTCTTTTATCTTTTAGTGTTTGTTTTGCAGTAGTTGCTGTTTTTAACCATTGCCATCCAATAACAATTGTGCCAAAGAAATCCATAAATACTGTTGCATCAGCAAGAAAACGTTCATAATTCCCTTTCATAGCATGAGGCATTAAGATACCAATTACTTTTTGCACCAAATCAAGATTTTCTAATAATATATTTGCATACGGTTGTAACTCATCAAAAGTAGAAGCGTTTTTAATAGTTTCTTGAATTTCAACAGCCAATAACTCTAATGCTTTTCCATTTTTTGCGGTAATTTTTCTTCCTAATAAATCCAACGATTGTATTCCTGTAGTTCCTTCATACAATGCTATAATTCTAATATCTCGGTAATATTGTTGTGGCATAAAATCAAAACAGAAGCCATATCCTCCTAAAATTTGAACTGCATTACTTGTTGATTCTATCCCTTTTTCTGCTGGATATGTTTTTGAAATTGGTGTTAACAATTCTAATAATAAATGATATTTTTCTTTCTCTTCTTCTGATGTACTTGTGATTTCTTTATCAAAATAATTTGCTGTTTGTAAAATCAAGCTCAATGAGCCTTCAACAATTGCTTTTTGACTAAATAGTAACCTTTTTATGTCAGGATGATTGATAATTAGCGTTTGTCCTTTATCGGTGTTTTTTTGACCAGAACTATTTAATTTTCTTCCTTGTGGACGTTCATTAGCATATTTTAATGAAGAATAGTATGCAGCAGAAGCAATTGCTGCTCCCATTCTTCCTGTTGCAATTCGCGCTTCATTCATCATTTGAAACATATAGGATAAGCCTTTATTTGGTTCACCAACAAGCCAACCTCTACAGTCACCATTATCACCAAAAACAATATGTGTTGTACAATACCCTTTTTGTCCCATTTTTTCAAATTCGCCAACAATAGCAGCATCATTATATTTAAGCTCATCATTTTCTGCCGGACGGTTTTTAGGGACAATAAATAACGAAACTCCTTTTGTGCCTTTTGGAGCACCTTCAATTCGTGCTAAAACTAAATGCACAAAATTACTTGAAAATTGATGATCCCCTGAAGAAATAAATATTTTTTGCCCTTTGATTAAATGGTACTCTTTATCTGTTGGAGAAGCAATTGTTACAACATCAGAAAGCGAACTTCCAGCTTGTGGTTCTGTCAAACACATGGTTCCTCCCCAAGTCAAGTCAAGCATTTTTGGTACATATGTGTCTTTTAATTTTTGACTTCCAAAGGAAAGAATCAAATTTGCAGAACCTGCTGTTAACCCAAAATATCCTGGAACATGGTTATTTGCTGCTTCCATAACAAAATATGCAGCATGAAAAAACATTGAAGGCAACTGCATTCCTCCATCATCATAATCAAAAGTAGCACCAACAACCCCTAACTCTCCTCCACCTTTAATGATGCTCTCAAATTGTGAGTGTACGTTTATTTTTCCATCTTTAAAGTAGGATGGTTTTTCATCCATGTCTTTTATAAAAGGAAATAAAGTAGTGTCGGAAAAAGTTTTAATGGAATCAAGAAAAATGTCTAATGAAGTTTTATCATAATCAGCAAAACGTTTTTTGGTTAATAACTCTTCAGCTTGATGCACATTGTATAATAAGAATTTTAATGTGTCTATGGCTACGTACTCGTTCATAGTAAGATTTTAAAAGCATAAATATACTTTTTAATATAGTTGCAGCCTAATATTTAAATAGTGTAAGTTTGACTTTATAAATCCAAACTAAATTGTTGTTCTAATGAACTACTTCTATACAAATTCCTTTGAATGTAACTGAGATTTCATCTATTAAAACTTTTCTCCTATATTTTATAGGACAAACAAAATGATATAAGAATAAACTCTTAGTATGCCTTTTGTAAATATGTTCACTCATAAATACAAAAATATTTGTCTTTACGCTACACTCCACGCAGAGCGTCGAGGAATTCTATTGATTAAAATTGTTAATATGGTAGCGACAAGAAGTGCTATGCCGATAGGTTTTGTTAAGGTTGCAAGAATAACAAATAATGTCTCAATGAAAACATACATATGTAGCCAATTTGTTTTTTTATCACATTTAATTAACAATAGCATATAGAGTGATGATTAATGTATTTATATAATTAAAAAAGACGATATAAACTGAATTTACAATAAGTAGGCGAGTTTATATATTATATTTCAAATCACATATCTTCAAGTTTTTATTAAGTATAATTAAACTCACAGAGTATATTACAAATCAAACTTTATTCCTTGTGCTAATGGCAATTCGTCAGAATAATTTACAGTATTCGTTTGTCTTCTCATATATACTTTCCAAGCATCTGATCCAGACTCACGTCCACCACCAGTTTCTTTTTCTCCACCAAAAGCACCACCAATTTCTGCACCAGAAGTTCCAATATTTACATTGGCTATTCCACAATCAGAACCTGCATACGACAAGAATTTTTCAGCTTCTTTCATTGAGTTTGTCATGATAGCAGAAGACAATCCCTGGACAACACCATTTTGTTTATCAATAGCATTTTCTACTTTACCAGAATATTTCATTAAATATAAAATTGGAGCAAAAGTTTCATGCTGTACTATTTCAAAATGATTTTCTGCTTCAATAATTGCTGGTTTTACGTAACATCCAGATTCGTAACCCTTACCTTTTAATACACCACCTTCTACCAATACGTTTCCACCTTCAGCCTTTGCTTTTTCGATAGCCACTAAATATGTATTTACAGCATCGTGGTCAATTAATGGACCAATATGATTTTTTTCGTCTAATGGATTACCAATTATTAACTGACCATATGCACCAACAATAGCATCTCTTACTTTATCATAAACAGATTCGTGAATAATCAATCTTCTTGTAGAAGTGCAGCGTTGTCCACAAGTTCCAACAGCTCCAAATACTGCTCCAGGAACTACTACTTTTAAATCAGCCGTTGGTGTGATAATAATTGCATTGTTTCCTCCCAATTCTAATAAAGATTTCCCAAAACGTTTTGCTACAGTTGCTCCAACAATTCTACCCATTCTTGTAGAACCAGTTGCAGAAATTAAAGGAATTCTTGAATCAGTAGTCATCATTTCTCCAACTTTATAATCTCCATTTATAATAGAAGATATACCTTCAGGTAAGTTATTTTCTTTTAAAATTCCTGCAATAATGTTTTGACATGCTACTGAACATAAAGGTGCTTTTTCAGAACCTTTCCATACACACACATCACCACAAATCCAAGCCAATGCTGTATTCCAAGCCCAGACTGCTACTGGAAAATTAAATGCAGAGATAATTCCAACAACACCAATTGGATGCCATTGCTCTCTCATTACGTGTCCTGGACGTTCAGATGGAATTGTTTGACCGTTTAATTGTCTTGATAATCCAACAGCAAAATCACAGATGTCAATCATTTCTTGAACTTCTCCGTACCCTTCTTGTAAAGATTTACCCATTTCGTAAGATACTAACTTACCAAGGGGTTCTTTTAAGTCTCTTAATTTATTTCCAAATTGGCGAACAATTTCTCCACGTTGAGGAGCTGGCACATCTCTCCAAGATAAAAATGCCTTCGTTGCCGTTTCCATTACCCTATCGTAATCTTCTCTTGTAGTAGTTTTTACTTTACCAATTAATTTTCCATCAACTGGTGAGTAACTTTCAATAATTTCTCCATTTGAAAAGTTGTTAGAACCTGTAGAGGTTCCATTATTTATGTCTTTTAAGCATAATTGTTTAAGCGCTTCTTGAATTCCAAAATCTGTTGCAACTGCCGGCATATTCTATAGAATTAATGTATAAATAATTTTGTGCAAAGGTATAAATTAAAAAAATAGCAATAGTGCCTAAGAGAAATTTAAAGTGCAAATAATCTAATACAAAGATCCTATTTTTATCGTTTCAAAGTAAAATGTCCTATGCGACATTGACTTTCAATTATAACAACATACCAATAATCTGAAGATGGTAAAGGATTATTATTTGCTTGATCGTTAATAGAAATAAAGTCACCACAATTTTTATATCAGCAAATTAAAGGTTGCATAAAATTATACTATTTTTGTGTTGATTTATGACTGATATTAAGCAAAATAACATTTTTACGACAAATAATAACAAAGAATTTGAACAAAAGGCTCTTGAAATTTTTCGATTTCAAGCAAAAAATTGTGCTACTTATGCTGATTTTATTTCTTTTTTAGGAGTTGATGTAAATGCTGTAAAATCACTTGCTAATATTCCTTTTTTACCGATTCAGTTTTTTAAAACACATCAAATTCTTGCCAATCAAAACCCAATTCAACAAATTTTTTTAAGTAGCGGAACGGGAGGAATGCAGAGTCAGCATTTTGTTATTGATATCTCTCTATATGAGGAAAGTTATCGCAATTGCTTCAAACATTTTTATGGCAATATTGAAGATTATATTGTCTTGGCATTGTTACCAAGTTATTTAGAACGAAATGGTTCTTCATTAATTTATATGGTTGATGATTTGATTAAAAAAAGCAACAATATAGAAAGTGGTTTTTTTCTTGAAAATACGCAAAAACTAACTAAAATCATTCAAAATCATTCAAAAAAGAACAAAAAATTACTCATTTTGGGGGTTTCTTATGCGTTATTAGATTTAGTGGAAAGCCAAAAATTTGATTTAAAAGATGCTATTATTATGGAAACTGGAGGAATGAAAGGAAGAAGAAAAGAGATGATTCGTGAGGAATTACATCAAATTTTGTGTGACGGTTTTGGCGTTGATAAAATTCATTCAGAATACGGAATGACAGAACTGTTAAGTCAAGCATATTCAAAAGGAAATGGCGTGTTTGAAACTCCAAATTGGATGAAAATAATAGTTTGCGATACAGAAGACGCACTCACACTATTGCCAAGCGGAAAAACGGGAGGAATTAACGTTATTGACCTTGCCAACATCAATTCTTGTAGTTTTATTGCAACACAAGACTTAGGTAAAAAACGCTCTGATAACACTTTTGAAATTCTGGGGCGTTTTGATAATTCTGATATTAGAGGTTGTAATTTATTAATTAACTGAAAAAAAAATAAAAAAAAAGAATTGTTAGAAATAATAATGAAATGGTACACGTCTTAAAAGATTATATTATTCTAATTGAGGCTGAAAATATTGGCGCTACTCTAGGTGTAAGAGCAAATCTACCTTCAAATTTAAAAATATTCTATTTGCAATTAATTCCGGTTGCAATACTCCTGTTTTTATTTAGAATGATACTAATTGAACTAAGCATCATAAAAAAAGAGAATTGCATTTCTAAAATCCTTAAAACTCAAGTTTTACCTAAGAAACTTGCCAATTTTTCATAGAATAGTAGAGGGTTTGTCTATTTTTACTATTTTAGTTCTCAAGCAAAAAACCTACACAACTCTCAACAAGAAAAAATTTCTTCTTCCTCGTTGCAACAACACATATTTATCGGCAATTAAATCAGTTGAAGTAATCACAAAATCATCTTTTACCTTATTTTTATTTACTGATATTGAGTTTTCTTTCAAGGCTCTTCGTACTTCACCGTTAGATTTTAAAAAGCCAGTATCCGCAAATGCAGGTACAATTTCAAATCCGTTTTTAATTTGTTTTCTTGTAACTTCTGCTTGCGGTACGCCTTCAAAAACATCCAAAAAAGTTTGCTCATCCAATGTTTTTAAATCATCAGAAGTAGATTTTCCAAACAAAATATTAGATGCTTTTATAGCATTTTCATACGCTTCTTTTCCGTGCGTAAGGATTGTAACTTCTTCACCTATTTTTTTCTGTAGAATACGCATATGAGGCACTTCTTGATGTTGTGCAATTAAAGTTTCAATGGTTTTTTTGTCAAGAAAGGTGAATATTTTGATGTATTTCTCAGCATCAGCATCAGAAGAGTTTAGCCAATATTGATAAAATTTATATGGTGATGTTCTCTTAGCATCTAACCAAACGTTTCCGCCTTCTGTTTTTCCAAATTTTGTTCCGTCAGCTTTGGTTACAAGGGGTACTGTAATTGCATAGGCTTTTCCTTGCGCTTTTCTACGTACCAATTCTGTTCCTGTGGTGATATTTCCCCATTGATCAGAACCTCCCATTTGTAGCAAGCAATTTTTTTCTTTATACAAATGGTAGAAGTCGTATCCTTGAAATAATTGATACGTAAACTCCGTAAAACTCATTCCTTCAGAGTTTTCTCCACTGATTCTTTTCTTGACAGAATCTTTGGCCATCATATAATTTACAGTAATATGTTTTCCTGTATCACGCACAAAATCAATCAATGAAATTTCTTTTATCCAATCGTAATTATTGACCAATTCTGCACCGTTTTCACCATTCGAAAAGTCTAAAAAACGTTCTAATTGTGCTTTTACTCCTGCAATATTATGGTTTAATGTTTCTTCGTCTAATAAATTTCGTTCGGCAGATTTTCCTGAAGGATCACCAACCATTCCTGTTGCTCCACCAAGTAAAGCGATTGGTTTATGACCACATAATTGAAAATGTTTTAAAATGAATATCTGCACCAAACTACCGATATGTAAAGAATCTGCCGTTGGATCAAATCCAATATATGCAGTTGTTCTTTCTTTGGCAAGTTGCTCCTCTGTTCCAGGCATGATGTCGTGTAACAAGCCTCTCCAACGTAATTCTTCTACAAAATTTCCCATTCTAAAAAATAATTTTGTACAAAGATAGAAATCACAAAATAATTAAGAATGAATAATGAATAATTATTTTTTTAATTTCATAATTATAAAGATTCTTCGTTGCACTCAGAATGGCACCTTTCTCCCTTTTGTCCCTTTGCCACTTTTTCCATACTTTCGCCTTATGATATTAGTTACAGGAGGAACAGGATTAGTAGGTACACATTTATTGACCTCGCTTGTCCAAAAACACGATAAAATTCGTGCAATTCATAGAAAGAGTAGCAATTTAGATGCTGTTAAAGAAATATTTTCTTTTTATTTTGATGATGTTATTTCTCAGTTTTCAAAAATAGAATGGATAGAAGCAGACATTACTGACGTAACTTCATTAGAAAAAGTATTTGAAGGGATAACATATGTGTATCATGTTGCCGCATTGGTTTCTTTTAATCCGGAAGAATACCATTTGATGCGAAAAATAAATATAGATGGAACTGCCAATATTATCAACTTTTCGATTGCACAAAAAATCAAAAAACTATGTTTTGTAAGTTCTATTGCTACAATAGATAAAACACATAAAAACGGATTGATTGACGAAACTGGAGATTGGACCGTAGAGGCAAATAATTATGGTTATGCAATTTCAAAATATGGTGCAGAAATGGAAGTGTGGCGCGGTACACAAGAAGGATTAAACGCAGTGATTGTAAATCCTGGAATTATCTTAGGTTCAGGGTGTTGGAATACGAGTTCTGGAAAGATTTTTAATAAAGTACATAAAGGATTAAAGTTCTATACCGAAGGTGTTACAGGATATGTAAGTGTAAAAGATGTTGTAAAATCAATGGTTAAATTAATGGAAAGTACAATTAAAAACGAACGCTATATTTTGGTTGCTGAAAACAGAAGTTTAAAAGATATTTTATTTCAAATTGCTGATGCGTTTGGCAAAAAAAGACCTTCGATAAAAGTAACAACTATATTGGCTGAGATTGCATGGAGACTTTTATATATTCCCTCTAAACTATTTGGAACAGATGCAAAATTAACCAAGCAGACAGCAAAATCTATCCATAATAAATATCATTTTTCTAATGATAAAATCAAAAAAGCAATTGCTATTGAGTTTGAACCTATTGATGAAGTAATTAAAGAAGTTTGCGGTAATTTTAAAAGATAAAATTACTTCACAAAAGAAGTATCTTTTAAAATTTTGTTTGATGGTCTTTTAGGAAATGAGTTTTCGTTTAGGGCAGGGCTTGACGCTCTATATAAAGAATCTTTTATAGTTTGTTCAAGGTTATACTTTTCTATCATTTTATCAAGTCTGCTTTTGACCTTTTTTAAGATGTCGTTGTATTGATCAATATCAGTAGTGTAATAAAAATTACTTGCAGAGAATCGAGCGCTGTCAATACCATATTTATCATACACCAAATGCATATATTCTATGTTTCTATTTTCGTCTTTGTTTCTAGTAGATTTTGCTCCAAGAGCAATTTGCATATCTACCAATAAATCAACCATTTGATCTTTTGAGATAAAATCTTTAGGCTTTTTATAAATCGTATTACTTGTACACGAAATTATAAAAATTGAAATGAGTATGATGGCTATAAATTGCTTCATTATCTATCAAAAAGTAAGCGTTTTCCTTTTAGTTTTTCGTTAAACTTTCCATTGTTGTATATAAGGTTTCCGTTTACAAATGTACGTGATATTTTTGATTGAAACGTTGTTCCTTCAAACGGAGACCAACCGCATTTGTATAAAATATTATTTTTTGTCACAGTCCAAGGATTAGAAGGGTCAATCATTACTAAATCTGCAAAATAGCCTTTTTTTATAAATCCTCTTTTTTCTATTTTAAATAGTTTTGCAGGATTGTGGCACATTTTTTCAACTATTTTTTCAACTGATATTTTTCCTTCAGTATGCTTTTTAAACATAGCCACCAATCCATGTTGAACTAACGGTCCACCACTTGGCGCTTTTGTGTAAATATTATTTTTTTCTTCAAGTGTATGAGGCGCATGATCAGTCGCAATAACATCAATTCGTCCGTCTAAAAGTGCTTTCCAAAGACCTTCTTTATCTTTACTTGTTTTTACTGCAGGATTCCACTTAATAAGTGTCCCTTTTTTCTTATAATCAGTATCATCAAACCATAAATGATGAATACAAACTTCTGCAGTAATTTTCTTTTTTTCTAATGGAATTTTATTAGTGAAAAGTGCCGTCTCTTTTGCTGTTGATAAATGAAAAACATGCAGTCTTGCACCAGTTTTCTTAGCCAACGCAATTGCTTTAGAAGAAGAAATATAGCACGCTTCTTCACTTCTTATTTTTGGATGTAATTCAATAGGAATAGCATCACCATAAATGGCTTTTTGTTCGCTTAAATTCTTTTGAATTGTTGCTTCATCTTCACAATGAACAGCAATTAGCATATCAGTTGAAGAAAATATTTTTTCAAGAACTTCTTCATTGTCAACCAACATATTTCCTGTTGATGAGCCCAAGAAAAGTTTAATGGCAGCAACATTTTTCGGATTTGTTTTAAGCAACTCTTCCAAGTTGTCATTTGTTCCACCAAACATAAAAGAATAGTTTGCATACGAATTTTCTGCAGCGATTTTGAACTTATCTTCAAGCAATTCTTGGGTTGTGGCTTGAGGTACAGTGTTTGGCATTTCTATAAACGATGTGATTCCTCCAGCAACAGCAGCTTTACTCTCAGACGCTATATTTGCTTTATGTGTAAGTCCAGGTTCTCTAAAGTGAACTTGATCATCTATAACTCCAGGAATTAGGAATTGATTTTCAGCATCAATAACCTTGGTGCTTGTATCTTTCTGACTGATAGATTCAGCAATTTCAATAATATATTCTCCTGCAATAAGTAAATCTCCTACAAAAATTGAATCTTCATTTACTATTCGAGCATTTTTTATAAGTGTCTTTTTCATACTAATTTTTAGTGAATTTCATTTTCAGCACTCCAAAAATTGCTTCGGAAATAATAGAACCATTCATTTTAGATTTACCTCTAACTCTATCGGTAAACGTGATAGGAATTTCAATAATTTTAAAATTATTTTTCCACGCCTTAAATTTTAATTCAATTTGAAAAGCATACCCAAGAAATCTAATTTTATCTAAATCAATTCTTTCTAAAACAATACGTTTGTAACAAACAAAACCTGCAGTTGTATCTTTTACAGGAATTCTCGTTATAATTCTAACATATTTTGAAGCAAGATATGAGAGCAACAATCTTTTTTGATCCCAATTATTTATCTTCCCTCCTTTTATGTATCGTGAACCAATACTTACGTCATTATTATCTTTAGCACAGGCATTATAGAGTATTTCTAATTTTTCTACAGGATGAGAGAAGTCAGCATCCATTTCAATAATATATAGATATTCTTTTCGCAAAGCCCATTTAAAACCATCAATATATGCAGCGCCTAAACCTGTTTTTTCTTTTCTGATTTCAAGAAATAAACGATTTGGAAACTCAGTTATTATGCTCTGAACTATTTGGTAAGTTCCATCAGTAGAAGTATCATCAACAATAAGTACGTCAAATTCCTTTTTTTGAGAAAAGACAGCACGAATAATCAATTCGATATTTTCTTTTTCATTATATGTAGGAATGATTACTAAAGGATTCATAAAAATTTTATTGAACGGCAAAGATACAGTTTTTTATTCCCAATTTCACCTTGTTTTTAAGGAGAACATTTGAGTTTATGATTTTTTTAACGACTGTAAAGAGATTGCTTGAAAAAGCAACCAAACTTTTATTTAGGGCGTTTTTTTGATAGAATACAAAAACGAATTATCCTAAAACATTCTAAAAGCAACAGTTGTATAAGTTTTATTCTTGATTATTTCTTTTCTATTTTCATAAAAAAATGCAACCTTTACTAACATTTTTCTAGTAAAAAACATAATTTTCTGTATTATTGATTTTAGACACCTACTTGCTTTCAAAAAACTTAAGTTCAAGTATTAAGTGCGACAGTTTTGGTTAAAATTAATTAAAAATGCTATCTTTTCACGTTTGTTTTGTTTTATGTTGTACCTTTGTGCCCTTAAAATGATACCTGTTTTTGATAATCTTCAAAATAATTGTTTGATTATATATCAAAAATAGTCAGTGATATTTTCGAACAAAGAAGAATTAAAAAATGTCGATATATGAAAGTGAAAACAATTTTGGTATCTCAACCAAGCCCTAAATCGGAAAACTCTCCATATTTTGAATTAGCAAATAAGCAAAAAGTAAAAATTGCCTTTAGACCTTTTATTTATGTTGAAGGAGCCTCATCTAAAGAAATAAGAGTACAAAAAATTGATTTAAATAGTTTTACAGCAGTTATTTTTACAAGTAGAAATGCAGTAGATCACTTTTTTAGAATTGCTGATGAAATGCGTTTTATTGTTCCAGACGCATTAAAATATTTTTGCGAATCAGAAGCAATTGCATATTATTTACAAAAGTATGTTGTTTATAGAAAGCGTAAGATTTATGTTGGTGAAAAAACATTTCCAGAATTAATCAAATTGATTAAAAAGCATAAATCCGAAAAATTCTTATTGCCATGTTCTGATAAATTAAAGGCATTAATTCCGCAAGAGTTGAATGATTTAGGTGTTGATTGGACAAAAGGAGTTTTTTATAAAACTATGGTAAGTGACTTATCAGATTTAGAAAATGTGTTTTACGATATTTTAGTATTCTTTAGTCCTTCAGGAATTGACTCTTTATTTAAGAATTTCCCTCAATTCAAACAAAAGAACACAAGAATTGCAGTGTTTGGAAACTCAACAGTTAAGGCGGCAGAAGATGCAGGTTTAAAATGCAATATTAAAGTACCAACACCAGAAATACCATCAATGACTATGGCTTTAGAAAAGTATATTCTTGACGCAAATAAAAAATAAGAATTAGTTAAAAATAAAAAAAAACGTTATGTAAGTGACGGTTTTTTTATGTAAAAAGGTTTGAGAAAACATCTTCGATCTTAGAAACTAAAACAACATCAATAGCACTTTTTTTCTTACTAAATTTATTGAATTTAGAAACAAAAATCTTTTTAAATCCAAGTTTTTCAGCCTCTAAAATACGTTGATCTACACGATTTATAGGACGAATTTCTCCTGCCAAACCAACTTCAGCAGCAAAACAAAATTCTTGTGGAACTGCTTCATCTTCGTTCGAAGATAGTATTGCAGCAACCACCGCCAAATCAATCGCAGGATCATTAACTTTGATTCCACCAGTAATATTTAAAAACACATCTTTTACTCCTAAACGAAATCCTGCACGCTTTTCTAAAACCGCCAATAACATATTTAATCGTTTGATATTATATCCTGTTGCTGAACGTTGAGGTGTTCCATAAACAGCAGTACTTACCAATGCCTGAACTTCAATCATCAAAGGTCTAATTCCTTCTAAAGTTGCAGAAATTGCTGTTCCACTTAATGATTCATCTTTTTGTGAAATTAATATTTCTGATGGATTTTCTACTTCTCGTAAACCGATGCTTTGCATTTCATAAATTCCTAATTCTGACGTAGAACCAAAACGATTTTTTTGTGTTCTTAGGATTCTATATGTGTGATTTCTATCGCCTTCAAATTGTAAAACAACATCAACCATATGTTCCAAAATTTTTGGTCCTGCAATGTGACCATCTTTTGTAATATGACCAATCAAAATAACAGGAATTGCCGTTTCTTTGGCAAATTTTATCAATTCAGCAGTTGTTTCTCTAATTTGTGAAATACTTCCAGAAGAACTGTCAATAGTGTCGGTATGTAATGTTTGAATAGAATCAATCACAACAATTTCTGGTTGAATTTCTTCTATATTTCTAAAGATATTTTGTGTTTTGGTTTCTGTTAAGATAAGGCAATCATTATTTTTGTTT
Source organism: Urechidicola sp. (assembly GCA_965248525.1). Lineage (GTDB taxonomy): Bacteria > Bacteroidota > Bacteroidia > Flavobacteriales > Flavobacteriaceae > Urechidicola. Next base: position 444,523 of record CBDFJO010000003.1, read on the forward strand.
ATAAGTCTTTCTGCACGCATTTTTATCTGACTTTGACTTTCTTCACCAGAAACATACAAAACTTTTTTAGCGATTGATAAAGCGACTTGTAAAATCAATGTTGATTTTCCAATTCCTGGTTCTCCACCTAAAAGTAATACTGAACCTTTAACCAATCCACCTCCAAGAACACGATCTAATTCATTGTTTTTAGTTTGAATTCTATCTTCAGCATTTAATTGTATTTCGCTAATTTTTAAAGCCTTTGAAGTTTTTTTTACAGATGATGTCTGCTTCCAATTTCGTTTTTCCTCCTTTTGTATCACTTCTTCAACAATAGTATTCCACTCGCTACACGAAGTACATTTTCCAATCCACTTTGCATATTGAGTTCCACAATTTTGACAAAAAAAGGTTGTTCGAGTTTTAGCCATAACGCAAAGAAACGGAATTATTTCTCTTTGTTATATATTGGAAGCAAGAAAAACGATAATCCACCAAAAACAAGTACCATTATTGTTTGTGCTGTCCACATTAATAAACCAAATGAAGTTCCAGATTCTTTACTAATTCCATAGAGTGCCAATGCTTGAAATACAAAAATCGGATATACTCCAAAACCTCCATTGGTTATAGACATCGCAATTGCACCTGCAACAAATCCAACTAAGACAGCTTCAAAAGATAAACTTGAAGTTTCGGGAATAGCAAATGTTACCACCCAAAACATTAGAATATACATCGTCCAAATAAAGAACGTATGAAAAATAAACGCCCATTTTTTCTTCATTTTAAAAACACTATTGATTCCTTCTAGCAACCCTTTGATAAATCTTCTTATTTTTAGAGCAATTTTAGAGTTAGATTTCCCTAAGAATTTATAGCCGATGAAAAGAATTATCAAAATCAACGAAAGTCCTATTATTTTTTGAGTTGGATTGGAGTCTGAAAAATAATTTAAAATTAAATCCGTTTGTAAAAAAACTACAATTCCTAAAATAATAAGTAACATTATTAAATCAGATATTCTTTCTGCTATAATAGTTCCAAATCCTTTTTCAAAAGGAATATCTTCGTATTTTACCATTGTTGCGGCTCTACCTATTTCGCCTGATCTTGGTATTGCTAAGTTTAATAAATAAGCAATTAAAACAGCCATAATGCTGTTTGGAAACTTCGGTTTATAACCCATAGGCTCTAGCATAAAATGCCAACGATAAGCACGAGATAGGTGACTTAAAATCCCGAAGAATAATGAAAGAATTATCCAATAGTAATTTGCATTCTTAAGGTCGTATATGATTTTATCGATTTGCGCATCTGTAAACTTATTTAGATAAAACCATATTAAAAAGGCACCTAATAAAACAGGAAGAATTGCAAATAATATTTTTTTAGTCTTTTTATCCAATTTTTATAATTTGATATTATCAATCAATCGAATTTTCCCTGCAAAAACAGCAATAAATGCACGATATGTTTTCTCAGAATTCTTTTTTATAATTGTTTGAAGTGTTTTTTCATCAGCAATTTCAAAATATTCTAATTCTAATAATGGATGCTTTTTGAACTTCGTTTTTACCCAACTTATTACTTGTTCAGGATTGTTCTTTTTAAATTTTTTTCTTGCTTTTTTGATTGTTTTGTAAATAAATGGAGCCGCAATTCGATGTTCATCGGAAAGGCGTATATTTCGAGAACTCATCGCCAATCCATCATCTTCTCTAAAAATTTTACAACCAACAATATTGATTGGAATGTTGTGCTTCTCAACCATTTTTTTGATAATTTGCAATTGTTGAAAATCTTTTTCACCAAAATAAGCATTCGTAGGTTTTATAATTTCAAATAATAGTTTTACAATTGTACTAACACCATTAAAATGACCATTGCGAAACTTTCCTTCCATCCGATGTTCTAAACCATCAAACGTGAAAGATTTTGATTGTATAGCATCGCCGTAAACTTCTTTGGCTGTTGGCGTAAAAACAATATTACATTTAACAGATTCTAATAATTTAAGGTCGTTTTCTAAAGTTCGAGGATATTTCACTAAATCTTCAGGCTTGTCAAATTGAGTTGGATTCACAAAGATACTTACAACCACAAGATCACTTTTCTCTTGCGCTTTTTTAATTAATGATAAATGTCCTTCGTGCAATGCGCCCATAGTTGGCACAAAACCTACGCTTTTATTATCATTTATAGACGATAAATGCTGTTGGATACTTTTTATATTATTAAAAATAAACATTACAATTATGTTAATTACTGTTAAAAGGCTTGCAAACTTACAGATTTGTCATTAAAAACTGCATAAAATTTCGTATTTTTGCGCTTGAATTAATTTAGGGAAAGAAAGAAATATCTGTGTTTCAATTTTAGATACACAAATCAAAATTATATAGACGTTTCTTTTGACCGCTAAATACAATGAAAATAAATAGATGAAAGAAAAGAGAGTGTTATGCGTTTCTTCAGAAGTGATTCCTTATTTGCCAGAAACAGAAATGGCTAGAATGTCATTTGAAACAGCAAGAATGGTGCATGGATTAGGAGGGCAAACAAGGATATTTATGCCTCGTTTTGGTTTGATTAATGAGAGAAGACACCAATTACACGAAGTGATTAGATTATCTGGAATGAATATGATTATCAATGATGTGGATATGCCATTGATTATTAAAGTTGCTTCTATCCCTAAAGAAAGAATGCAAGTTTATTTTATTGATAATGATGAATATTTTAAACGAAAAGCAACTTTTAGCGATGATGACGGAAAATTATTTGATGATAATGATGAGCGTATGATTTTCTTTGTCAAAGGTGTTGTAGAGACGGTTAAGAAATTAAATTGGGCACCAGATATTATTCATGTTCATGGTTGGATGGCATCTTTACTGCCAATATATTTAAAAGAATATTATAAAGACGACGCATTATTTGCCGATAGTAAAATAGTTACTTCAATATACAATAACGATTTTGGAGGGACGTTAAATAAAGGGTTAATTAATAAAATCGGTTTTGATAAAGTTGAAAACACCGATTCAATTAATGAGCCAAACCATCATAACCTCCTAAAAATTGCAATAGAAAATTCAGATGCTATTATCACAGGAAGTGAAGATATAAGTAGTGAATTAATAGACTACGCGAAATCATTAGATAAGCCAGTATTAGACTTTTATCCTGAAGATGATTTTAAAGATGCATATTTAGAATTTTATCAAACAAAAGTATTACAAGAATAAAAAATCACCCTTAAATTATGACAACAAAAGTTGTAAAAACCATAAAACAAATTGCATTGTTTTCAATACTCTTTTTGAGTATGTTATCTTGCGAAACAGATATTGAAAATTTAGGAATTAATATTGTTGAAAACGGAATTTTTGACACTCAAAAGTATAATTCTGAATTAAAAGCATACAATCAAAATATACTAAAAAGACGCGCGAATGGATTAGGACAGTATTTATTAGGCGTTTATAAAAATGATGATTTTGGAGAATTAAATGCATCAATTATAACACAAGTTTCTTCTCCTTTTAGATTTACAGATTTTGGTATAGATCCTTTGATTGATACTGTTATTCTTTCAATACCTTATCAAGCAACAAATTTAGCCTCTATAGGCGAAATTCCTAACTATGAATTGGATTCTGTTTGTGGAAATCAAGATATTGAATTTAATTTAAAAGTACATGAATTAAGTACATTTCTAAACACTCTTAACCCTTTAGATCCTTCAAATGAATTGGACTATTTTACAGACCAAGTATATACTTTCAACCCAACGCCATTGTATTCAGACTTATTTAGTCCAAACGCAAATGATACTGTTTTATATGTTGAAAGACCAGAAGTAATTCTTGATTTTGAAACAATGGAACACGATGTAGATACCATTAAGAACACAAATGCATCACCTTCTATTAGATTGCCATTAGACAAGAGTTTCTTTACAACTAATTTTTTGCCAAACGCAACGATTATCGAAACGACTGCAACTTTTGTTGAGTTTTTTAAAGGAATCTATATTGAAGCAACGGAAAGTATAGACCCAAGTGCATCAATAATGTCTTTAGATTTAAGCAGAGCGGATATGACAATATATTATACAAATACGATTGTAATAGATGAAACAATTAGAGATGTTGATTTAAATGGAGATGGAAATATTACAGCAACAGCAAATGTTAGAACAAAACAATTAGCAACATTTACTTTTGGTGACATCACTACCAATACTTATATAAGAGACTATACAACACCAACGAATGCTATATCGGTTATAGACAATCCAAACACATTAAATGGAGATGAAAGATTATATCTTCAAGGCGCTGCAGGATCACTTGCATTAATCGATTTATTTACTTCTGATGATATTGAAGATTTAAGAAATAATAATTGGCTGATTAATGAAGCGAGTTTAACATTTTATGTAGACCAAGATTCAGACACTTCTATAGCTCCAGAACAATTATTTGTTTATAATTATAGCGAAAATACTCAAATTACAGATATATTTACAGAAGGGCTTACTGAGTTTGGTGGAATATTAGAAAGAGATGAAGATAACAAGCCTTTAAAATATACGATTAACATTACTGATTACGTTTCTAATATCTTAAAATTAATAGATCCAATTGAGCCTTCACAATTGGCAGTAAAAGTGCACAATACATCAGATATTCCAACAACAATAAGAGATATTGAAATAAGAGACTTTAGTTGGACGCCAAAAGGTATTGTCATACATGGAAACCAATCTTTAGATATAAATAAAAGAATAAAATTAGAGATTACTTATACTGAACTCAATTAAATAGACTCCAAATTTATGTGTGGAATTGTTGGATATATAGGCTACAGAGATGCTTATCCTATTGTTATTAAAGGATTACAAAGATTAGAGTACAGAGGTTATGATAGCGCCGGAATTCTACTATATAATAATGATGTTATTATTTCAAAAACCAAAGGGAAAGTTTCTGATTTAGAAGAACTAATGAATTCTGGAGTTTCTAAAAAAGGAAATATAGGTTTTGGACATACACGTTGGGCGACTCATGGAGTTCCAAATGACATTAATTCTCATCCACATACATCAGATTCAGGAAATCTTGTTATTATTCATAACGGAATAATAGAAAACTATGATTCTATTAAAAAAGAATTAGTAAAAAGAGGTTACACTTTTCAAAGTGATACTGATACTGAAGTTTTAGTAAACCTTATTGAAGAGGTAAAAAAGACAAATAACTGTAAGTTGGGAAAGGCGGTACAAATAGCCTTAAATCAAGTTATAGGAGCTTATGCAATTGCCGTTTTTGATAAAGTAAAACCAAACGAGTTGGTCGTTGCTCGCTTAGGAAGTCCTCTTACTATTGGAATAGGTAAAGAAAACAAAGAGTTTTTTATAGCTTCTGATGCTTCTCCATTTATTGAATACACCAAAATGCTATTTATCTTGAAGATGGTGAAATGGCAATTATTAGAAAAAATAAGGATATTAGAATAAGAAAAATTAATGACGATTCAATAATTACTCCTGAAATTCAGCAATTAAAAATGAACCTTGAACAAATAGAAAAAGGAGGTTATGATCATTTTATGCTTAAGGAAATATATGAGCAACCACATGCTATTACAGACACATATAGAGGAAGGTTGATTGCCAATAAAGGAATCATTCGTATGGCTGGAATAGATGATAATATGGAAAAATTCTTAAATGCCGACAGGATAATTATCATTGCTTGTGGTACTTCTTGGCATGCAGGATTAGTTGCAGAGTATCTTTTTGAAGATTTAGCAAGGATTCCTGTTGAAGTAGAATACGCATCTGAATTTAGATATAGAAATCCTGTTATTACTGATAAAGATGTTGTGATTGCAATTTCGCAATCTGGAGAAACTGCAGACACTTTAGCTGCAATAAAACTTGCAAAAGAGAAAGGGGCTTTTGTGTTTGGTATTTGTAACGTTGTTGGATCTTCAATTGCAAGAGAAGCATATGCAGGAGCATATACGCATGCAGGACCAGAAATAGGAGTTGCATCTACTAAAGCATTTACAACTCAAATCACATTACTCACATTAATTGCCTTAAAATTAGGGAAAGCTAAAGGGAAACTTTCAAATGCTAAGTATCATAATTATCTACAGGAAATGAAATTAATTCCTAAAAAAGTAGAAATGTTGCTATCTATTGATGAAAAAGTAAAATACATAGCATCAGTATATAAAAATGCAACAAACTGTTTGTATTTAGGTAGGGGATTAAATTTTCCAGTAGCACTTGAAGGAGCATTAAAGTTAAAAGAAATCTCATATATACATGCTGAAGGTTATCCTGCGGCAGAAATGAAACACGGCCCTATTGCATTAATTGATGAGAATATGCCAATATTTGTAATCGCAACAAAAAAAGGGCATTATGAAAAAGTGGTTAGCAATATTCAAGAAATAAAAGCTCGTAGCGGAAAAATCATTGCAATTGTTACTGAAGGAGACACTGAAGTTAAGAAAATAGCTGACCATATTATTGAAATCCCTGAAACTGATGAAATTTTTACACCACTATTGACTACAATACCACTGCAATTATTGTCATATCATATTGCCGTGATGTTAAATAAAAATGTTGATCAGCCAAGAAATTTAGCAAAAGCAGTTACTGTAGAATAATTGTATCGTGTGCTTTTATAGGATTTCCATTATTCCATTCAGATAAAATATCTGTAGTAACAATAGTTCCGCTTCCAGAAGCGATAGAAAATAACCTTTTAAATCCTGCTAAAACATCAAATGTCATAAACTTTGATTAAAATAACTCTTTAATATTTGCTACAAATAATTTTACTGCAATTGCTAATAAAATAACACCAAAAACTTTACGAATTATATTAATCCCATTTTTACCTATCAAACGTTCAATTTTAGAAGAAGTCTTTAAAACAACATATATTAATAAAACATTTAATAAAACGGCTACAATAATATTTTCTAAACTAAACTCTGCTCTTAAGGATAATAACGTTGTTAAACTTCCAGGACCTGCAATTAATGGGAATGCTAATGGAAAAATCGATGCAGTTATAGCGTCACCATCATCATCTTTATATAAAGTAATTCCCAAAATCATTTCTAACGCTATAAAAAACAAAACAAATGAACCAGCAACGGCAAATGAATTTACATCAATACCAATGAGAGATAATAAACTCTGACCTAAAAACAAGAAAACAATCATTATAAAACCTGCAATTAATGATGCTTTTTCTGATTGGATATGTCCTACTTTATTGCGCAAATCAATAATTATTGGAATATTCCCTATAATATCTATTACTGCGAATAACACCATAAAAGCAGTAAATATTTCTTTGAAATTAAAAATCATTTTTATTAAATTTAGAGTACAAAATTAGGAAACTAACTTTAATTTTAGATAAAAAACGGAAATAAAAAATAGTATTTTTGCAATATGATTCAAATAGGAAAAGCACTTATTTCAGAAGAAATTATCGAAAAAGAATTCGTTTGTAATTTATCAGCATGTAAAGGAGCTTGTTGTGTTGGTGGTGATGCAGGAGCTCCACTTGACAAAGATGAACTTAATATACTAATGGATATTTATCTAAAAGTAAAACCTTTTTTGAGAAAAGAAGGTATTCAAGCAATCGAAGAGCAGGGGCTTTTTACAACTTCTTCTGATGGTGAGCACGAAACAACACTTATAAATGGTAAGGATTGTGCATATGTGATTTTTGATGATAACGAAACTGCACTTTGTGGAATAGAAGAGGCATATAATCAAGGAGAAGTATCTTGGAAAAAACCAATTTCATGTCATTTATATCCAATTAGAGTTCGAGATTACACGGAATTTTCGGCAGTTAATTATCACAAATGGGAAATTTGTGACAATGCATGTTCTCTTGGTAAAGAATTACAAGTTCCGGTATATAAATTTGTAAAACAAGCCTTGATTCGTAAGTTTGGAAAAGATTGGCATAGCGAGTTAGAGAAAACAGCTATTCAATATAAAAAAAACAAAAAAGAGTCATAGTCTTTCAAAATTATTTTTTTTAACTGACGTTTTAGAACCAACCCTAATAAATTCAACTTGCGAGGAGATTTTCATAATTGTACAATGCTAAAAATCAACGATTTAAAATCATTTGTTTTTTTCACTTAACTTATTTTCAAGGCTCTTTTGTTAAAAAGTCGCTACGATTGTGGATAAGTATGACTTTTATTTTCAATCAAAAAAATCAATCTTTGTTTATCTTCAACTTGAAGAAAAAAAGCTACATAAAAAACTCATCAAATAATAAAGAATAAATGCTTTCTAACGAACCAATTTTACAGGAAAATAAAAATCGCTTTGTAATTTTTCCAATTCAACATCATGATATTTGGGAATGGTATAAAAAACAAGAAGCAAGTATCTGGACTGCAGAAGAAATTGACTTACATCAAGATGTCGCAGATTGGGAAAATAAATTAACAGATGATGAGCGCTATTTTATTAAACATATTTTAGCCTTTTTTGCTGCTTCTGATGGTATTGTAAATGAAAATCTTGCAGAAAACTTTGTAAGTGAAGTTCAATATACAGAAGCAAAATTTTTCTATGGATTTCAAATAATGATGGAAAATATTCATTCAGAAGTATATTCATTATTGATTGATACTTATGTGAAGAATGACGCAGAAAAAGATGAGTTGTTTAGAGCTATTGAAGTGTTTCCAGCAATTAAGGAAAAGGCAGATTGGGCACTAAAATGGATAGATAACGATAGTTTTGCAGAACGATTAATAGCATTTGCAGCAGTTGAAGGAATTTTCTTTTCAGGAAGTTTTTGTTCTATTTTTTGGATAAAAAAAAGAGGATTACTTCCAGGATTAACGTTTTCAAATGAGTTAATTTCAAGAGATGAAGGATTGCACTGTGATTTTGCCGTACACCTTCACAATCATCATATTATAAACAAAGTGCCAAAAGAAAGAATTACACAAATTCTTATAAATGCACTGGATATTGAAAGAGGGTTTATTACAGAATCATTACCTGTAAGTTTGATTGGAATGAATTCAAAGTTGATGACGCAATACTTAGAGTTTGTTACTGACAGATTGTTGCAAGAATTTGGATGTGATAAGGTTTATAATTCTTCTAATCCATTTGATTTTATGGAAATGATTTCATTGGAAGGAAAAACAAACTTTTTTGAAAAAAGAGTATCTGAATATCAAAAAGCAGGCGTAAAATCTGGAGGAACAGGAAGTATTTCTTTTGACGCTGATTTTTAAATAAAATTATTATTTCTATCAATTAGAAAAGAGAAAACCCCACAAAATTATCTCCTTATTTAGTAGGAAACTCTAAAATTTAACAATCACTCGGTAATTATAATTGAGTGTAAAAATATAACCAAAGATTAACCAACTTAAAAAAACCATAAAAGTATGTTTGTAGTAAAAAGAGACGGCAGAAAAGAACCAGTAATGTTTGATAAAATTACAGCAAGAATCCGTAAAATGTGCTATGGTTTAAATAAAATTGTAGCGCCAACTAAAGTTGCTATGCGTGTAATTGAAGGGTTATATGATGGAGTTACTACATCAGAATTAGATAATCTTGCAGCAGAAACTGCTGCAACAATGACCGTTCAACATCCTGATTACGCAAAACTTGCTGCAAGAATTTCCGTTTCAAACTTACATAAAAGTACTAAAAAAACTTTTTCAGAAGTAATTACAGATTTATATACATATGTAAACCCAAGAACTGATAAAAAAGCACCATTAATTGCAGATGATACCTACAAAGTAATAATGGATAACGCGGCAAAGTTGGACTCAACAATCATTTATAACCGTGATTTTAATTATGATTACTTTGGGTTTAAAACATTAGAGCGTTCTTATTTATTAAAATTAAATGGTGAAATTGCTGAGCGTCCACAACACATGCTAATGCGTGTTTCTATCGGAATTCATGGTGAAGATCTTGATGAAGCAATCTCAACATACGAGCTGATGAGTAAAAAATTCTTTACGCACGCAACACCAACCCTATTCAACGCAGGAACACCAAAACCACAAATGTCATCATGCTTTTTATTACAGATGCAAGATGATAGTATTGATGGAATATATGATACGTTAAAACAAACTGCAAAGATTTCACAATCTGCAGGAGGAATAGGATTGTCTATTCACAATATTAGAGCAACAGGGTCATATATTAGAGGAACAAATGGTACTTCTAATGGTATTGTACCAATGCTAAAAGTATATAATGATACGGCAAGATATGTAGATCAAGGAGGAGGAAAACGTAAAGGTTCATTTGCAATGTATATTGAGCCTTGGCATGCTGATGTCTTTGAATTTCTTGATTTGAGAAAAAATACAGGAGCTGAAGAGAACCGTGCTCGCGATTTATTTTATGCTATGTGGATTCCAGATTTGTTTATGAAACGTGTACAAGAAGATGCTGATTGGACATTGATGTGTCCAAACGAATGTCCACACTTATTCGACACTTATGGAGACGAATTTGAAAAATTATACGAAGGATATGAACAAGTAGGAAAAGGACGTAAAAAGATTAGAGCCCGTGAATTGTGGGAGAAAATCTTAGAAGCGCAAATTGAGACAGGAAATCCTTATATGTTATATAAAGATGCAGCAAATAGAAAATCAAACCAGAAGAATTTAGGAACAATTCGCTCATCAAATTTATGTACTGAAATCATGGAATATACTGCCAAAGATGAAATTGCAGTATGTAACTTAGCATCTATTGCGGTTTCAATGTTTGTAAGTGAAGATAAAGAAGGAAAGAAGTTTTTCAACCATAAAAAACTATTTGATGTAACTAAAAAAGTTACTCGAAATTTAGATACGGTTATTGACAGAAATTATTATCCTGTAAAAGAAGCTGAAAATTCTAATTTCCGCCATCGTCCAGTAGGACTTGGAATTCAAGGATTGGCAGATGCATTTATTATGTTGCGTATGCCTTTTACTTCAGATGAAGCCAAGAAACTGAATCAAGAAATATTTGAAACATTGTATTTTGCTGCTGTTACTTCGTCTATGGAAATGGCAAAAACAAGAGGGAAATATTCAACGTATGAAGGTTCGCCAATGAGTGAAGGAGAATTCCAATTTAATATGTGGAATATATCAGAAGATGATTTAAGTGGTCGTTGGGATTGGAAAAAATTACGTAAGCAAGTACTAAAACATGGAGTTAGAAATTCGCTTTTAGTTGCGCCAATGCCTACAGCATCTACATCACAAATACTTGGAAATAACGAAGCGTTTGAACCTTACACATCTAATATCTATACTCGTAGAGTACTCTCAGGAGAATTTATCGTAGTGAATAAACATTTGCTTGAAGATTTAGTAGAATTAGGTCTTTGGGACAATAGTATGAAGGAAGATATTATGCGAGCAAATGGTTCTATTCAACATATTGATGTGATTCCTCAAGAGTTAAAAGAATTGTATAAAACTGTATGGGAATTGAGTATGAAAGATATTATTGATATGGCACGCCATAGAGGATATTTTATTGATCAATCTCAATCAATGAACTTATTTATGCAAGATCCTGATTATGCTAAATTAACTTCAATGCATTTTTATGCTTGGAAAAGCGGTTTAAAAACGGGAATGTATTATTTAAGAACAAAATCAGCCGTAAATGCCATTCAGTTTACAGTTTCTAAAAAGAAAGAAGAAGATAAACCATTAACAGCAGAGGAGTTGAAACAAATGTTAATCGAATCACAACAAAATCCTGATGATTGTGATATGTGTGGATCTTAAATTAAAGAGATAAAATAATGATTATAGAAATCTCGGAATATTATTTTATTTCGAGGTTTTTTTATGATTTTTGAAGGCCCTACTTAACAAACAGTAGGTAAGTTAATTACAAGAACAAAAGTCGTTTTAGAAAACCGCAAAAAACATCGCCAGAAACAATTGTTATTCGTTTCTTATGTAGAATAATTCCATTTGAACCATTTTCATTTCTTGGGAATTCTTCTCAAGGATAACACGATACAATATCAAAAAACAGATGTTGTTAATGTTATAAAATTTGATGAACATAAAAAAGCACATACTTATTTTCAATTATTAGGGAAGCAAAAAGACACTGATGAACGCTTTTTTTTAATAGAAATTAGTATTTTCGAACCATAATTAAAATTTAACAACTTTTAATGTGTTGTTTAAAAATAAATCACAGCAATTTTTTTGGAAGTAAAAAAAGTTAAATTATAAATTTATTATGATTAAAAAAATTCTCTTTTTCACAATTTTACTTGGTCTTGCAATAACTTTATTTTTTAATCCAAACTTTAAAACAATTGCATCTGGAGTTGCTATTCTTCTTTTTGGAATGGTAATGTTAGAAGAGGGCTTTAAAATTTTTACGAATGGTCCTCTAAAAAATATTTTAAGAAAAGTAACAAATAAACTTTATAAAAGTATTACAACAGGAGCTGTTGTTACAGCCTTGATTCAATCAAGTTCTTTGGTTTCTGTTATTACAATTTCATTTATAAGCGCAGGATTAATTACTTTATCTGGAGGAATTGGACTCATCTTTGGATCAAACATAGGTACGACAGCAACAGCGTGGTTAGTTGCAGGTTTTGGTTTAAAAATTAAAATATCAACTTTAGCAATGCCAATGCTAATTTTTGGACTTATTTTTTCATTCCAAAAGAAACTTTCATATAAAGGCATTGGTAATGTTTTGGCAGGATTAGGGTTTTTCTTTTTAGGAATCCATTATATGAAAGAAGGCTTTGATGTGTTTAAGGGATATATAGATTTAAGTCAATATGCCATTTCTGGATATTCAGGAGTGTTTTTATTTACTTTTATTGGAATTCTTATTACTACTATTTTACAATCAAGTAGCGCAACATTAGCTCTAATTTTAACGGCTTTGGCTGCGGGACAAATTGAATATGAAAACGCTTTGGCTTTAGCAATTGGAGCAAATGTTGGAACTACAATTACAGCGATTCTAGGCTCTTTAAGCACCAATGTTTCTGGAAGAAGGCTTGCAGGGGCACATTTAATTTTTAATCTTATTACAGGGCTTGTCGCCATTGCATTTATTTTTCAATTAGCAGATTTAGTAAATTTTTTAGCATCTAAAACTGGAATTGCAACTACCGACTATACACTAAGATTAGCTTTATTTCATACTATTTTTAACGTTATTGGAGTTCTAATAATGCTTCCTTTCATTAAAATATTAGAACGGTTTTTAATGAGAATCATTAAGGAAAAAACAAATAAAGAGATAGATGAGCCAAAATATTTAAACGAATCTGTTTTAAAATTCCCTCAATCTGCTATTTTTTCTTTGCTGATGGAATCAAAACATTTATACAAAAATGCAATATTTGAAATTGTTACACATGCATTAAATATCCATAGAGATGATATCAAATCTGATTTGAAAATCAAAAAGATTGTAAAACAATCTAATGAAGACATGAAGATAGACGTAGAAAATTTGTACTATAAAAAAGTAAAAAACATATATGGTGAAATTTTAAGTTACGCTACAAGAGCACAAAGTAAATTGAACCTTTCTGAAATTCAAAACAAGCATGTTAGCGAAATAAAACTTGCCAACAGAAAAATGGTAGAGATAATTAGAAATATAAAAGAACTCAATAAAAATGTAACATTGTGTCTAAATTCGGATAATAAAAATATAAAGAAAGAGTATAACAAATTTAGGAAGAAAGTAGCAAAAGTATTGCGTGTCATTTATTTGTTTAGATCTCAAGATGAAAAAGATAAATACTATGAAAAGTTGCTGGATCTTAAAAAGGAAGCCAGAGAAGCAATACATCAAAGTAACAAGTCGATAGATAGATTAATTAGAAAAGATTTAATTACAACTGAAATGGCTTCATCATTGGTAAATGATAACGATAATGTAAATGATTTAATAAAAAAATTAATAGCAGTTGCCGAACTACTTTATATAGAAAAAGATATAATATTCGAAGACGGAGCGTAAAGAAAAAACCTCTATAACAGATGTGATAGAGGTAATTTCTTATACAGCTTATTTATTAACAATAAGATTATTATAAAACATTTTTTGTGCGTTCATGTTCATCATAATATAAATTTAAGATGTCCATACAAGCTTTAATCAAGTCTTTTGTTTCTAAAAGTATACTAAAGTATAATGTAGTATTTTTAGGACTTGTTGTTTCTTTAGCTCTTGTACGCTCTACTTGTTTTTGAATAGAACTTTTTACTTCTTCTAATAAAGCAAGTTTTGATTCGATAATATTAGGAACAATTACATCAAAAGTACGAGAATCAAATATTTCTCTTATTTCGTCAAAAAGGACAAGTAGTTTATCATTAATAGTAACCAATTCCTCAATTTGCTTTTTCTTAAGCGTTTTGTGATTGTTATTGATGTGTTTATGACTTGTTTTAGCAATAAAACTTGATGATTGAGCCATGTCTTGTAAACTTCCAACAACATCAATATAAAACTTGCTTGCTCCTAAATACGAATCGTCCAAATCTTTAATGAAATAGAAAATGTCATTTTGTAAGTATTCTATTTCATCTTCTAACTTGACAACTGTCGCTTTCGCTTTTTTAAGACTACCTAAGTCCTCATTAATTAAACCGTTAATTATACCTTTATTTATTTTACCAACTCTTTTTAAAGCTTTAGAAATGTTATCTGCACTTTCCTCTATTACGCCTTGAATAGAACTGCTTTCTGCTTTACTTAAACTATCTTCCCCTCTAGCGTTTTTGGTCTTTTTAATATGGCTAATGGAGTTTCTAACAAGTAATAAAACAGCAATCAATAACAAGATAGGAATCATAACCTCTTTATTCCAATTAATCAGAAAAGCAGCAACTCCTGCAGCAATAAATGCTGTAATTGCAGTTCCAAACCATCCACCAATAACATTTAATACTCCTGCAACTCTGTAAACAGCACTTTCACTTCCCCAAGCTCTATCAGCAAGAGATGTTCCCATAGCAACCATAAATGTTACATAAGTTGTAGATAAAGGCAATTTGTATGAAGTTGCTATTGATATTAAAATTCCTGCAACCATTAAGTTTACAGCCGCACGAACCATATCAAACGCAGGTAACTCATGAGTTTTACCTTGTGGTAACTGAATGACAGGTTTTTCGAACTGTTTTTCAATTTTATCTTGCAAAGGTTTTGGAGTGATAATAGATAAATATTTTGAAGTCATCATTGCACCTCTTACCAAGCCTCTTGATAAAAAGTTTGGTTGAAACCGCTCTTTTGTTGCACTTTGACTTGATAAGTCTATTGATGTTTTTAAAACATCTTTTGCTTTAGAAGAAAACCATAGTGTAGCAACCATAATCATTCCTGCAATAAATAATAGCAGCGTTGGTGTAGCAACTTTTTTTCCTAAGACGTCCATTGCAAACTCCGTAGCCGCCAATCCACTAACATTTATTGTAGGATCCATAAACGCTTGGAAAGATTGCCAAGCAGCAATAGGAACACCAATAAAGTTTACCAAATCATTTCCTGCAAATGCCAATGCCAATGCAAAAGTACCTACAATAATAATTAATTTATAAATATTTATTTTTAAGAAATTTACAAAGACATAAGACAATACAGACCAAATAACAAAACTTATAGAAACAATAGATAATACATTGTTTTCTAAATAATCTTTAATCGTAGTGCCTCCAATAAAATCAAAACTTTGTTTTGCAATATCTGCTCCTTTAATTCCTTTCATCAAGATAAAATATACCATTGCAGTCAATGCAATTCCACCAAATAGAGCTCCAACCCATTTTGCTTTCTTTTCAAAATTAAAAGATAACAACAAACGAGAAACGTATTGAACAAATGCACCTACTGAAAACGCAACGACGACTGATAATAAAATTCCAAAAATAATTTGTCTTGCTTTTGCGGTGTTTATATAATTTGTAACTTCAGAAAAGCTTCCTCCATCAGCACCAATTTTAATCAACGCAATTGCAACGGCAGCACCTAATAATTCAAAAACAATTGAAACCGTTGTTGACGTTGGCATTCCAAGGGTGTTAAAAAAATCGAGTAATAAAATATCGGTAATCATTACTGCCATAAAAATGATCATAATATTCTCAAAAGAGAACATTCCAGGATTAAAAATCCCTTTTCGCGCTACTTCCATCATTCCACTTGAAAAAATTGCTCCAAAAGCAATTCCTAAACTGGCAACAATCATTATCGTTTTAAACGAAACAGCTTTTGAGCCAATTGCTGAATTTAAAAAGTTTACAGCATCATTACTAACACCAACGACTAGATCGGCGACAGCTAAAACCGCAAGAGCGATTATCATAAAGAAGTAAATATTATCCATATTTTATATAGTTTGTATAATTGATGTAAAGTTATTTAGATAGTTCTTTCCGAATGTTATCTTAATGTTATCTTTTTATTAAAAACACTACCTTGCAGATTCTTAAAAGGCACTTATGAACTGGGAACAATTACTTTCTTTAAAAAGATACGGAGATACTGAAAAAAGATACCGAAAAGATCAGGATGAAATGAGGTTAGGCTTTGAAGTAGATTATGATAGAATCATTTTTTCTGATAATTTTAGAAGCCTACAAGATAAAACCCAAGTTGTACCTCTTTCTAAAACCGATTTTGTTCACACACGATTAACACATAGTCTTGAAGTAAGTGTTGTTGCACGCTCGTTGGGTAGAATTGTTGGTAAACAACTTATAGAAAAATACCCAAAATTAAAGGAAAAAGGCTACCAAGCAAATGATTTTGGAGCCATTGTAGCGGCTGCAGCATTATCGCATGATATTGGGAATCCCCCTTTTGGACACTCAGGAGAAAAAGCAATAGGAGAGTATTTTAAGTCAGGAAATGGACAACAATATAAAAACCAATTAACCGACAAACAATGGCAAGATTTAATCGATTTTGAAGGAAATGCAAATGGTTTTAAAATCTTAACAGAAAATAGAGAAGGTGTTGAGGGAGGATTACGATTGTCGTATGCTACGTTAGGTGCTTTTATGAAATACCCTAAAGAATCCTTACCTAAAAAGCCTACAAAACATATAGTAGACAAGAAATATGGCGTTTTTCAATCAGAAGTTGAAGCTTTTAAGGATGTTGCCCAAGAATTAGGCTTGGTAAAACTTAGGAATGATGAGCATATGGCATTTAATCGTCATCCTTTGGCTTTTTTGGTTGAAGCAGCAGATGATATTTGTTACACAATTATAGACTTTGAAGATGGTTTAAACCTTGGATTGATTGAAGAAGAATACGCATTGGAATATTTGATTAATTTAGTTCGAGATACTATTAATTCTAAAAAATACCATCAACTCAAAACAAAAAAAGACCGCTTAAGTTATTTGCGTGCATTGGCAATTGGAAACTTGATTCATGAGGCAGCAGAAATGTTTATAAACAACGAAACCTTAATTTTAAAAGGAGAATTTCAAACATCTTTGCTCGATAAATGTAAGTATGAAGCACAGATCAACGACATACTCAAGATAAGTGTTGAAAAAATATATAGAAGTAAAGAGGTTGTAGAAAAAGAAGTAGCAGGATATAAAATTTTATCTGATTTGCTAAATGTTTTTATAAATGCAATTAATAACTCACATGATAATAATACTTCTAATTATGATAAATTAATATTATTGTTATTACCAGAAAACTATCATCAAACTAAAGACACTTTATATGATAGAATTTTCTCAATTTGTAGTTTTATTTCTACAATGTCTGACGGCTATGCGATACTATTGCATAAAAAAATAAAAGGAGAAGTGCTTTAATTTTAATCTAAAGAATTCCTCGTAGCTTGTTGCGGGTTATTCATTAGTATTTTTTAGGTTTTAACTATGATTATTAGTATTATAAAATGAAGAATAAAAAAATACTTATAGCTTTTAGTATTGCTACTTTGATAGTTTTCGGGCTATTGATGAATGTTAAAAACACTAGCATAAGCGAAATAGATAAACTAAGAGAGCAACACGCTACTTTCTTGGATAATAGTCCATTTAAAGAGATAAACAAACTTTCTAAAAAAGAAAGAAAACTTAATGGTCTTCCACCTAATAGATATTTGGAAAGACAATGGGAGTTGACAATAGATCCAGAAGATGGAGTTCCTCATCCAGAGAGAACACTCCTATTACAAAAAAGGTTAAATGAAAATTTTCAAAAAGTTCCTGGAGAAAATTCAAATGATTGGGTTGAAAGAGGACCTAATAATATTGGTGGTCGAACGAGAGCAATAATGTTTGATCCAAATGATGCAACGAATCAACGTGTATTTGCAGGTGGAGTTAGTGGAGGTTTATGGATTAATGAGAATATTATTGATCCCAATTCGGCATGGTTAGAATTAGATATTCCTCAAAATTTAGCAATAAGTTGTATTACCTATGATCCAAACGATTTAGACACATTTTATGTAGGTACAGGAGAATCATATGTAAGAGGAGATGTTAATGGAAATGGAGTTTGGAAATCTACAGATAGAGGTCTTACTTGGACAAATATTTTTGGAGGCGTTTCTGGAGCAACGATCCCATTTACTCCTAATGTACTTACTATTAATTCTCCAGCGGGTATTGCTGGAAATTATGATTTTGTCTCAGCTAGTTTTGGAGGTATAGTTGGTTCATTCAGCGGGAATTTAGTTTTAGCAAATGATGGGACGGCTTCTCCTACCGAAGCTTGTAATGCGTTAACAAATGGTGGTGCAATAACTGGAAATATTGCCGTTATTGAGAGGGGGATATGTGAGTTTGGAGTAAAAGTGTTGAATGCAGAAAATGCTGGAGCAGTTGCTGTAATTGTAATAAATAATGTTGCTACTGCCCCAATTATTATGGGGGCTGGCGCTAGTGGGGCTTCTGTAACAATTCCTTCATTTATGATTTCTCAAGCTGATGGCGTAGGTATTTTAACTGCGTTAGGTAATGGTACTACAGTAAATGTGAATGTTGTAGAAGGGTCGAGTACTCTTGTGCCAGGAATACTACATATTAACGATATTATTGTTCGTGATGCTGGAAATGGAGTTTCTGAAGTTTATGTTGCAGGAGCAGATGCCAGTTATAGAAATTTACCAGGAGCTCCAAATTCAGATACTTTTATAGGATTAAATGATTTTGGTCTTTTTAAATCTGTAGATGCTGGTGTTAATTGGAATGAATTAGTATTAAACCCTGGTCTAGGGAATCCGTTTATGCCAAATGATCTTGAAATTGCTGCTGATAATAAAATTTGGGTGTCAACGATAAACAGTACTACGTTTGGCGATGGTGGAGGAAGAGTATTATCTTCAGCAGACGGGACAACGTTTGCGATAAGACGTAATATTGCTGGCGCAGATAGAACTCAAATTGCAGTTTCTGGGACAAATGCAGGAACAGTTTATGTTTTAGCAGAAGTCGGAGCAACACCTACACTTATAAGTACAACGAATGAGTTTGCATCAATCACCACATTGGCACAACCAAATGATGTTGATACAGGAATACCTGCTACTGATTTTACTCGTGGACAATCTTTTTATGATTTAATGTTAGAAGTAGATCCAACTAATGATAATAACGTTTTTATAGGTGGTATAGATATATTTAAATCTACAGATGCAGGTGCAAATTGGAGTCAAATCTCTAAATGGTCAAACAATAATGATTTAGCAGATTTAAATGTTTCACTAGTTCATGCAGATCAACATGCGGTTGCTTTTGGGAATGATAATCCTACAAAAATACTATTTGGAAATGATGGAGGTGTTTATTATTCTGCTAATGCAGGAACAACAATTTTAGGAAGAAATTTAAATTATAATACATTACAATTTTATAAAGGGGCTATTGGATCTGATCCAAATAATGAAAAATTATTGGCAGGAGCGCAGGATAATGCAAACCAATTAATTAATAATGCTTCGCCAGGTATTGGTAGTTCTTTTGATATTGGTAATGGAGGAGATGGTGCATATGTGTTTATAGATAAAGATAATGAATATATGATTTCTTCATTTGTTTTTAATGTTTATAGATATCATAATTATACTAATGGAAATCAAATTTACAGCATTTCAGGGAATCAAAATGATGGGAATTTTATCAACCCTTCTGCACTAGATAGTGACAATAATATTTTATATGCAAATGGAAGAACTTCAACAACTGCCTTTCAAATCTATAGATATACTTTAGGCACCGCTTCTGCTTCTCTTGTTCCATTGACAAATGCTTTGTTAACAGGTCAACCTTCAGTATTTAAGCCATCAACCTTTACAACTACAACATTGTTCGTTGGAACGGCTGATGGAAAATTATTAAGATTAACAAATGCAAATGCGTCACCTACATGGGCAGATATTACAGGACCTAGTTTTCTTGGAAGTATTTCTAGTATAGAATTAGGTGAAACAGAAGATGATATTTATGTTACTTTTTATAATTATGGTGTTACTAGTGTCTTCTATAGTGATGATGCTGGATCAACATGGCAAAACAAAGAAGGAGACTTACCAGATTTCCCTGTAAGAGCTATATTAGCAAATCCACTTAATAATGATGAAGTAATTGTTGGAACAGAATTAGGCGTTTGGGCTTCACCAAACTTTAATGACGCAAATCCAAATTGGTACCGAGCCCAAAATGGCATGAAAGATGTAAAAGTTACTAGTTTTGATTTAAGAACTGTTGACAATGTTGTTTTGGCATCTACGTACGGTAGAGGAATGTTTACGGGTCAGTTTACAGCAGCTACTACTAGTTTGTCTGTAGACGAGTTTTCTGAAAACGATTTGATTAAAATTTACCCAACTGTTTCAAATGGAGAAATTGCAATTTCTTCAATAAGTGAAGTAAGAGAAGGGGCAATTAATGTATTTGATATAAATGGAAGAACTGTTCACACAGCTAAAGTTAATTTTGATGAAGGTTTAGAACAACCGATTTCTCTTAGTTTATCTAGTGGAATATATATTATAAAGTTTTCTTCAGAAGGTTTACAATCTTCACATAAAATTATAATAGAATAATCACAATTTTTTATAACATTTTTTTGATTGCTCTTAGAATATCTTCTTTTTCAAGCCCAATAATTTTATATAATTCTTGAACCTTACCATGTTCAATAAAGTTATCAGGAACACCTAAACGTTTAATGGTTTTATTTGAATAATCATTTTCTGAAGCAAATTCTAATATAGCACTTCCAAATCCACCAACGATTGTGCCGTCTTCAATAGTTATTATTTTATCAAATTTTTGTAAAAGTTGATGTAAAAGTTGCTTGTCTAAAGGCTTTATAAAACGCATATTAAAATGCGAAATAGCATCCTTTGGCAACTCTTTCTCTATTCCAATGATTGTATTTCCTATAGTTCCAATAGTTAAAACAGCAACTTTATTTCCTTCTGATAATTGCTCCCCTTTACCAATTTCAATTTTTGAAAAAGGAGTTTTCCAATTAGCTGTAGTGCCTCTTCCTCTCGGATAACGAATTGCAATAGAATATTCTAAACCAAGTTGTGCTGTATACATGATATTGCGAAGTTCTTCTTCGTTCATTGGAGCAAATAATATCATATTAGGAATCAATCTTAAACACGAAATATCAAAGACACCATGATGCGTAGCACCATCTTCACCAACAATTCCTGCTCTGTCTAAACAAAAAATGACAGGTAAATTTTGCAAGGCTACATCGTGAATAACTTGGTCGTATGCTCGTTGTAAAAAAGTAGAATAAATATTACAAAAAGGAATCATTCTTTGAGTTGCCAAACCTGCGGCAAAAGTTACAGCATGCTGCTCAGCAATACCAACGTCAAAGGCTCTTTTAGGAATTTGTTCTAACATGAATTTAAGCGAACTTCCTGTTGGCATTGCAGGAGTTATTCCTACAATTTTTTTATTTTTTTTAGCCAATTCAACCAAAGTCAACCCAAAAACATCTTGGTATTTTGGTGGCTGATTTGCGTTTATACTTGTAATTCTATTACCTGTATTCTTGTTAAATTTTCCAGGAGCATGATATAGCACCTGATTTTCTTCAGCTTGTTTTAGACCTTTCCCTTTAGTTGTAATTACATGTAAAAATTTAGGCCCTTTTATCGATTTTAAACGATTTAATTCTGAAAGTAAAGCATTGATGTCATTTCCATCAATTGGACCAGAATAGTTGAAATTTAAGGCTTCAATAATATTATTTTTCCGTACAGATTTTCCTGCCTTTACATTGGTGAAATATTCTTTTAAGGCGCCAACACTTGGATCAATTGCCATAGCATTGTCATTCAAAATAATCAATATGTTTGCATCAGTAACCCCCACATGATTTAAGCCTTCAAAAGCCATTCCTGAGGCGATAGAAGCATCACCAATAACTGCAATATGTTGTTTTTCTATATCACCTTTTAATTGTGATGCAATTGCCATTCCGAGAGTCGCTGATATTGATGTAGAACTGTGCCCAACTCCAAAGGCATCGTATTTACTTTCACTTATTTTTGGAAAACCTGAGATTCCGTTTAATTGACGATTGGTATAAAAAACATCCTTTCTTCCTGTTAAAATTTTATGACCGTACGCTTGATGACCAACATCCCAAACTAATAAATCATTTGGAGTATCAAAAATATAATGCAACGCAATTGTCAATTCAACAACACCTAAACTTGCGCCAAGATGCCCTTCTTTAGTTGCTACAATATCAATAATAAATTCTCGTAATTCACGCCCAAGTTGAGGTAACTTTTCTGCAGAAAGTTTTCGTAAATCTTTAGGAATATTAATATTTTTAAGTAGATTGTATTTCACAAAAACAAAACTACGACTATATTTGTTCTATGAAAAATCCTTTTGATGATATTTATTTCATGAAGCGTGCACTACAAGAAGCGCAACTTGCATACGAAAAAAATGAAGTTCCGATTGGTGCTATAATTGTGTGTAAAAATAAAATTATTGCGCGCGCTCACAATCTCACCGAAATGCTAAATGATGTAACAGCGCATGCCGAAATGCAAGCATTTACAGCAGCAGCAGATTACCTTGGCGGAAAGTATCTAAAAGACTGTACGCTATACGTTACTCTTGAACCATGCCAAATGTGTGGAGGAGCAAGTTATTGGACACAAATCGGCAAAATTGTTTTTGGCGCTCGTGATGAGCAAAGAGGTTGTATAAATATGAAAACGACTTTGCATCCAAAAACAAAAATTGTTTCAGGTGTTATGGAAGAGGAATGTAGTCAATTACTGACTCAGTTTTTTATTGAAAAACGAAATTTGAATTAAAAAAATGCGAAAATTAAAAAATAGCGAACTCAATAGAGTTGACGTTAAAGGATATAAAAATGCTGCTAAGACACCAATAATTGTTATGTTGGATAATATCAGGAGTTTAAATAATATTGGTTCTGTTTTTAGAACAAGTGATGCATTTGTAATTGAGAAAATTTTCCTTTGTGGAATCACAGCGCAGCCACCGCAAAAAGACATTCATAAAACAGCCCTTGGAGCCACAGAATCTGTTGATTGGGAATATGTTGAGGATACTTTAGAATTGGTTCAAAGGCTCAAAGAAGCAAAGGTTAAAATTATCAGTATTGAGCAAGCCGATAACGCTACGATGTTACAAGACTTTAAGGTTGAACAGCATCAAAAATACGCTGTTGTTTTTGGAAACGAAGTGAAGGGAGTGCAACAAGAAGTGGTTTCTCAATCAGATTATTGTGTAGAAATTCCGCAATATGGTACAAAACACTCCTTGAATATTTCGGTGAGTTGTGGTGTGGTACTTTGGGATCTTTTTAAGAAGATGAGATTTTAAGAAGTAACACTTCTTACCTTCCCAATTATTTTTTCTAACTTTATATATCTAACTGTAGACCTGAGTTCGACCTAAGAAAGTCATCATTTAATTAGGATAAAAAGTAGAAAAATAGTACATTTAAGTATTGAAAATCAAATTTTTAACTAAATTTCTACTTATGATTTCTACAGATAAAATTACCAACTATTTTTGGCACCATTACCTAAATAAAGAACAATTAAAAAAAACGCAAAATAATAACACAAAAGAATTATTATATCAAAGATAAAATTGGTTTAAAATACTTTGTCTGTCGCATTGCGACTAAAACCCCAACATCAACTTAGCAATATAAAAGAATAAGAAGATTCCGAAAATATCATTGCTTGTGGTGATAAATGGTCCTGTGGCAATGGCTGGATCAATACCTCTCTTATCTAAAATAATAGGAACAAATGTCCCGATAATTGCTGCAACAATAATTACGCAAAGCATAGAAATAGCGATGGTAAGGCTAAAACCAAAGTCTATTTTGGTAATAAATCCAAAGATGATAACGAGGATTCCCAAAACAAATCCGTTGATTAAACTCAATCCAATTTCTTTTAACAATCTACTAAAAAGACTTCCTTTTACTACATCATTTGCCAAACCTTGAACAATAATTGCACTCGATTGTACACCAACATTTCCTGCCATCGCAGCAATTAGCGGCGTAAAGAAAAAGAGTCTTCCAAGTACTGGATTAGCCATGATATTTTCATAACTTTCCATAATAAAAACACTTCCAAGACCTCCAAACAAACCAAGGATTAACCAAGGTAAACGTGCTTTTGTGAGTTCCCAAATACTATCATCTGCCTCAACATCTTGCGAAATACCTGCAGCCAATTGGTAATCTTTTTCCGCTTCTTCTTTTATCACATCAACAATATCATCAATGGTAATTCTACCTAATAAAATCATATCATTATCAACAACAGGAATGGCTTCAAGATCATATTTTTGCATAATTTTGGCAACTTCCTCAACATTTTCATTCACATTCACCGAATCTACTTTTGGTATGTAAACTCTTGAAATATTTGCTCTAGAAGAAGTCATTAAAAGATCTTTTAATGACAGTCTTCCAATCAATTGTGCATCATCATTAATCACATAAATAGAATGAACACGTGTTACTTCTTCGGCTTGCGCACGCATCTCTTTTACACATCTTGGAATCGTCCAATTTTCATTGACTTTTACCAGTTCTTTTGCCATAATACTTCCCGCAGAATCATCATCATAAGCCAATAATTCCTTAATATCTGCAGCATGTTCTTCATCTTCTATCTGAGAAATTACGTTTTCTTGTCTGTGTTCCGGAAGTTCAGCAATAATATCAGCAGCATCATCTGTGTCAAGCTCTTCAAGCTCTTCAGCAATTTCTTTGGCAGATAGTTTTGTAAGGATTTTTTCACGGATGTCTTCATCAACTTCCATCAATATTTCAGACGTTTTTTCACTGTCCAAAAGTTTGATGATATAGATTGCGTCGTCGAGCGTTAACTCGTCTAAAATCTCGGCAATATCTGCATGATGCTCATCTTGTAGTAAATCAAGAATAGCAGTATTTGATTGATTTTCAATCAACTGTTCTATTTGCTCGATAAATTCTTTTGTTGCATCAAATACCATCTTGTTCAATTTTAGCGGTCAGTTCAATAAATTGTTTTACAGATAATTGTTCTGGACGCATGGCAAATATAGGTTCTTCTCTTAATTTATCCGATAAATTTAAAGATTTTAAACTTCCGCGAAGCATTTTTCTTCGTTGGTTAAAACCAGTTTTTACAACTCTGTAAAATAATTTCTCATCAACAGAAAGTGTATATTTTTTTTTTCTGATAAGTCTAATTACTCCTGATTCTACTTTTGGTGGTGGATCAAAAACAGTTGGAGGAACAGTAAAAAGATATTCTACATCATAGAATGCTTGTGTTAAAACGGATAAGACTCCGTAAACTTTACTTCCCTCTTTTTCTGCGATACGTTTTCCTACTTCTTTTTGAAACATTCCTGAAAATTCTGGAATCAGATGGCGATTCTCAAGTGTTTTAAAGACAATTTGCGTTGAAATATTATAAGGGAAGTTACCTATAATAGCAAATTGCTTATCACCAAATAACTCTTTTATATCGATTTTTAAAAAATCTCCTTGAATGATGTTGATGTCTAATTTCTGAACTTTTTTTGCAGTTTCAAGATATTCAATGGAGTCCCTATCAATTTCAATAACGTGTGTGTTGTATTTTTTTTTGAGTAAATATTTTGTCAAAACACCCATTCCAGAACCTATCTCTAACACATCATTATAAGCATTAGTAATTAAAGAGTCAGCAATGTTTTGTGCAATTTCTTCGTCTTTTAAAAAATGTTGTCCAAGATGTTTTTTTGCTCTTACCTTCATTTAATTTTTAATTAAATAATTTTGTGTATTTTCTAAATAAATAAAGCCGCCCTCTTTTTCCACCAGTTATCTCTTCGATAATTTCTAACCGTACTAAATCATCTAATAGTTTATATACTGATGGTGTAGATAATTTTGTAATTGTTTTTACCATTTGAGCATCAATCATTGGATGCTGAAATAATTGATCTATAACAATATGAGCATTATTAGCTCTGTTTTTTAAGGGTTGAACTTTTATATTCATTTCCTGTTTCAACTTTAATACATTATCAAAAGTTAGGATACTACTTTTGGCAGTTTCTATAACACCAACTAAAAAAAACTTTAACCATTGTGTCAAATCATTTTTTTCTCTAACACGCATTAAATTATCGTAGTAAAGAGTTTTATTTTTTTCAAAAAAATCAGACAAATAAAGAATTGGTTTTTTTAAGACTCCTTTTTCTACTAAATAAAGTGTAATCATTAAACGACCTATACGTCCATTTCCATCTAAAAATGGATGTATGGTTTCAAACTGATAATGAAGTAGGCCAATTTTTAGTAAATCTGGAAAATAATAATCATCTGTGTGTACAAATTTTTCATTAACTCATTTATTGATGTATGGATAGGAGGAATAAAGATTGCATCACTTATTGAGGCTCCTCCAATCCAATTTTGACTTGTTCTAAACTTTCCAGGAAGTTTAGATTTTCCTCTCACTCCTTTTAAAAGTGTTTTATGTGTATTTCGTATTAATCGTGTTGAAAAAGGAAGTTTTTCTAAATCCTCTATCGCCTCATTTAACGCTGAAATATAATTTTGTACTTCATCCCAATCATCCCTCTTTTCTTCTACAACATCTTCTTTATTAAGCAGAGCATCTTCTATATTGGTCTTTGTTCCTTCTATTTTATTTGATTGTGTTGCTTCTTTTAAGACATGCATACTAATTAAACAAATCAATATTTGGCACATACTCGGAATACATATCTAATCTTCCTAACTCCCTGTTTGCTTGATCTAATAGATGTAAAATCTCCATATTATCTAGGCTCCAAGGTCTATTTATCATACTTGGCTGAAAACTTTTATAATCTTTTTGACCAATATAATTGCCAGAAATGAAGTTTTTCATATTTTAAAATTTTAAACAAATATAGGTCTTATTAAAGAAAAAGCAAGTTTTCTTTAATAGTCAACACCTTTATTAAAGAAAAATAGGAAAAATTTAAATAAGGTGTTGGTTATTAAAGAAATGGTACATTTTTTCAATTTAAAATTCTTTTATAATTTTCAATTCAGTTCTAAAAGCCACAAATTTACCATTAAAAGGCTTACTATCATTTTTCATTTTTTCTGCATCAAATTTATAATAATCATCTAAATCTTTGCGTGTTTTAGCTCTGTACTGTACAGAATATGTTATTCCGCCCATTTCTTCTTCAACCAATACTTTTGTGAGTTTTGCGCTCACAAAACGTCCTGTTGCAATAACATCAGGAATGTGATTATGAATCCATTTTAGCCATTCGTTATGAATGCTATCGTCTATATTTATGGTTACGTTGTATATATACATATTTTAATGTAATAATGCTTTAATGAAGTAATATATCAGATATTATCTCCTCGGAGTTTTCTATATTTTTTTCGAGCCTCAACTAGATGAATACTTGACGGAAAATCAAAAATGATATTTTGATAATACGCTTTTGCTTTTTCTATATTGTTTTGCTTTAAATGCAATTCTCCTAATTGATAATAAGCATCGTCCACCAAAATATCTTCAGAGTTTATTTCTATTATTTTTAAATAGTTGTTTTCAGCCTTGTCAAATTGTTTTAATTCTTCAAAAATTTCCGCTTGTTTAAAAAGCGCTTCGTCTTCAATAGCATGTCCTTTATGATTTCTTAAAATCACACTCAAAGAATCTATCGCTTGTATATTTTTCTTTTGAAATGCCAATAAATCTGCCTTTGCATACAATTTTAACGCTGTTTTTATTGTGTCGCCAACACTATTATCATTAATAATCAAACTCAAATCCAACGCATCATTAGCAATCAGTTGTGAAGTAGAACCTTTGAGTACTTTTAATTGTGTTTCTGCCCAATCAAAATCACTTTTAAAATAACTTGTTTGTGCTACCTTAAAGCGCGCTTTTTGTGCTAAAACATGATTTTTAAGTTTGGTTTGTACTTGAGAATAATAAATTAAGGCTTCATTAAAACGACTATTAAAAACCAACACATCGCCTAATTTTATTTTGATAGCGCCTTTTTGATACTTATTGCTTGGCAATTCAAGTGCTCCTTTTAAAATGGTAATTGCCTTAGTTGGTTCTCTTTTTTTGAAGGTTAAAAAATCTGCATAAGCAATTTGAATTTCCAGTGTATTGGTTGTTTTTCCATATTCGTCAAACAATTTTTGAAACTGATTATCAATATGCTCTAAATCATCAGAAGTTTCAATGGAAACATATAATAAGTATAATTTTGAATCTACTATTTCTTCCTGATTTTTACTATTTTTAAGAATATAATTAAAAATATTTTGTGTAGCTTGGTAGTCTTTATTATCAAATGCTATTTCTCCTAAACCTATAATATTATTCATGCTTTTAAGCGAACGTTTATACAACGCTTTCTCTTGAATAAACGCTTTTCCATATTGTTTTTGATGGATAAACAACCAACTTAATAATTGGTTCCAACCATTTTTTTGATTGGTTTGTAAACGTTTTAAAACAGATTTTTTAAAGAGAATATTATATTCATTTTCACTATCGTCTGTGATATATTTTCCTACATATCGTTGGATGGGCTTTAGATGCTTTTCATCTTTTTCAAGTTCATTTAAATAGGTGTCAAACATACTTTGGACGTCCCCTTTTTCACCATATATTTGTGCAATCTGAAAATTATAATTTGCATTTGGATTTTTGTCCATTACAGCCTTATAGGCTTGTATTGCGTAATCTAATAAATGATTGTTTTGAAAAGCTTTACCAACAGAATATCCTGAAATCCCTTTTTTATCAATTGATTTTAGCGCTTTTTTATAATAAGCAGCTGCTTTTTCTTGCTGATATTGTAATTCGTAATTATAACCTAATTCAACCAAAAAATGTGTGTGTCGAGGTTGTTTTTTGATATAATTTTCTATCAATTCTTGTGCTATATCAAAACTTTCGAGTTGCTGATAACAATCAATTAATCGAGTTAGATAATTAGAATTAAAATTATTTTGTTCGTATAAAGTCTTGTATATACTTGCCGATTTTTCGTATTCTCCTTTTCTGAAATAGTCATATGCCATTTGTTGCTCTTGTGCTAACAAAGACAAGGAGTTGAACATTAAAAAAAGAATAACAATTTTCCGCATTTATATAGACTTCAGCCTCAAAGATAATGAAGAAACTGTTAAAGTTTTTATAAAATCAATACTATTTTAAAATACGACTGTAACGTTTTGGCACGAATCTTGTTCTAAATATGTAGAACAACTAAAACTAATCAAAATGAAAGAATTAATCAAACAATACGAGGCTACTAAAAAGAGTGCAAAGGTGTACATGAAAAAAGGTCAAATAAATGCATACTTTGATGCTTTACTTGAAATGAATAAGTACAAAAAAATGATGGCAGCAGTTGTTGCTAATTAATCATTTCAAAACCACAATAAGGCACTAATACTTTTGGGATCTTAATACCTTCTGGTGTTTGACAATTCTCAAGCAATCCAGCAAGAACACGAGGTAATGCTAAAGAACTTCCATTTAATGTATGTGCCAACTCACTTTTATCTTCACTATTTTTAAAACGCAATTTTAACCTATTGGCTTGGAATGTTTCAAAATTAGAAACGGAACTTATTTCCAACCAACGATCTTGCGCCGTTGAAAAAATTTCGAAATCAAACGTCAAAGCAGACGTAAATCCTAAGTCCCCTCCGCACAATCTTAAAATTCTATAAGGCATTTCTAATTCTTGTAAAACCCCCTTTACATGCTCTACCATTCCGTCTAAAGCAGCATACGATTTATTTGGATGCTCCAAACGTACAATTTCCACTTTATCAAACTGATGTAAACGATTCAAGCCTCTTACGTGCGCTCCATAACTTCCTGCTTCTCTTCTGAAACATGGCGTATATGCAGTATTACAAATAGGAAAATCAGTCTCTTTTAACAACACATCACGATATATATTTGTTACAGGAACTTCAGCAGTCGGAATCAAATATAAGTTGTCAACTCCGCAATGATACATTTGTCCTTCTTTATCAGGCAATTGTCCCGTTCCTTTTCCAGATTCTTCGTTTACCAAATGCGGAACTTGTATTTCTGTATATCCTGCAGCTGTATTTTTATCTAAAAAATAATTGATTAATGCACGTTGTAATCTCGCACCTTTACCTTTATATATAGGAAATCCTGCTCCAGTAATCTTATTCCCAAGTTCGAAATCAATAATATCGTATTTTTTTGCCAATTCCCAATGTGGAAGTGCTCCTTCATGTAAATTTGGAATAGTCCCTTCTTCAAAAATAGTTTCATTATCATCTTCACTATTTCCTACAGGAACTGAATCATGAGGAATATTTGGAATTTGATATAATAATTCTTGTAAATCAGTAGTAATTTGACTTAATTTTTCGGTCAATTCTTTAGAAGATTCTTTTAACTGACTTGTTTTTTCTTTTAAAATGGTTGCTTTTTGAACCTCCCCATTTTTATAAAGAACACCAATTTCTTTAGATAATTTATTAGATTCGGCTAGAGTATTATCAAGTTCAGTTTGGTTTGCTCTACGACTTTCATCAGTTGAAATTACCTGATTGATTACAATTTCTGCATTCGCAAAGTTACGTTTTGCCAATCCTTTTAATACTGTTTCTCTATTATCTCTAATAAATGCTACTTGTAACATAATCTACAATTGTGTTTTTGAAGTCACAAATTTAAGAAATAGATGTTAGACTTTTGATAAAGTCTAAAGAATTAGTTTTATCAAGTTGTAGTTGAAGCTTTAAGGAGTCTAAAGAATCAAATTTTTGTTCGTCTCGCAAAAATTTCAGCAATTCAACTTTGATGATTTTCCCGTACAAATCAGCATCTAAATCAAAGAAATTAACTTCAATAGTTTGATGCTTTCCATTAATTGTTGGGCGATTGCCAATATTCATCATTCCATAATATAAAACACCTTCAATAACTGATTTGATTATATAAACACCTGTTTTCGGAATCAATTTATACTCTTCTTTTATGTTGATGTTTGCCGTAGGGAATCCAATTTTTTTACCAAGATTTTTTCCTTTCACTATTTCTCCTGAAAGCATAAAATTGTACTCTAAATAATTGTTTGCCTTATTTATATTTCCTTCGTCAAGTGCTTTTCTAATTTTAGTAGAGCTGATAGAAATATCATTGAGATTTTGGGCAGAAATTTTTTCCACTTCAAATCCAAAAAGCTCACCATATTCTTGTAATTGCTCAAAATTTCCCTCTCTGTTTTTTCCAAAATGATGATCATAACCAATAATTAATTTTGAGATATTAAGTTGGTTGACCAAAACATTTCTCACAAACTCAAACGCAGACAAACGAGAGAACTCTTGATTAAAAGGATGAATGATTAACTCATCTAAGCCTAATTCCTTTAATAAATCAGATTTTTCTTCAATAGTATTAATCAATTTAAGACTGCTGTTTTTTTGTAATACCATTCTCGGATGAGGGAAAAAAGTAAGTAAAAGTGAAACTTCATCTTTTTTTCTTGAAGAATTAAGGAGTTGTTTAATTACTTTTTGATGACCTAAATGCACTCCATCAAAAGTTCCAATTGTAATGATTGTTTTTTTATTGGTTGAAAAATTTGAAAAACTGTGTGTAATTTTCAAGTTAAAATGAGAAAATGATTAATAAAACAAATTTAGGGTTTTAAAAGCCACGGATAAACAAAAAAAGTATTTTTTTGGAGAAAGGAAAATAAGAATCAACAAATTTGTAAACACATTTTTATAAAACACATTTTTTAAACCAAAAAATGAAGATTTATTGAATTTTTAACGTGTAAAAATACGAATATTATAAAATTAGCATTATTTAAAATGCAAAACAGGTGAATATTAGAAAAAAATTGTATTTTGCAATATTGATAATTAATTCAAATTATATATTATGAAAGAACTAATGTGCGCTATAATGATGTTATTTACAACATTATTAATTGCGCAAACGACGGTAACTGGAACAGTTACAGATGAAACAATCAGGACAACCGATTCCTGGCACTAACGTTAAAATTATAGGAACTTCATTAGGAACATCCACAGATTTTGATGGAAACTTCTCATTTGATGTTTCGCAATCGCCCCCATTTACTATTGAAATTTCAAGAATAGGATATGCTTCTACAAGAGTTGAAGTTACATCAAATAACCAAACGGTAGATGTTTCTTTAACCGAAACAGCAACTCCATTAGACGAAATAGTAATATCTGCATCCCGTACACCAGAAAGTGTGCGAGAATCTCCAGTAACCATTGAGAGAATGGATATTAGAGATATTAAGCAATCTGCTTCTGCCAGCTTTTATAATAGTATTGAGAACTTAAAAGGAGTAGATGTAAATACGAGTAGTTTTAACTTTTAACTCAGTGAATACTCCGTGGTTTTTGCCACGTTTCAAAAACTTACGTTTCGTACAATTAGTTGATGGTATGGATAATTCATCCCCAGTTCTAAATTTTGCTGTAGGAAATTTGGTTGGTATTAATGAACTAGATGTAAAAAGTATAGAGTTAATTTCCAGGAGCTTCTTCAGCATTATATGGAGCAAATGCTTTTAATGGAATTTTATTTATGACAAGTAAAAGCCCTTTTGACCAAGAAGGAATAAGTGTGTATGTAAAAAATGGGATTAACATCTTCGGATGCTGCTGGAGATGATGATTATACTGATGTAGGTATTAGAGCCGCATATAAATTTAGCGATAAATTTGCCGCAAAAGCGTCTTTTTCTTATTTAGATGGAACTGATTGGAATGTCACTGACGATAATCAATATACTACTGTTGGTGCTGGTTTACCAGATGCAATTACAGCTGCAGGCTCTCCAGGACATAAATGGTTTTAAATCTTTATGGAGATGAAATTAGTCTTGAAGGAGTTTTAGCTGGTGCAGGAGTTCCGGCTGGTTCAAGGCATTTACAGACTTTTATTGGTGGATTAATTGCAGGTGGACAGTTTGCCTCCTTCATTTGCTGGACTTTTACCATTTATACCGCAAGATAATGTTTCTGTTTTCACCATATAAAGAAACAGATTTGACTGATCATCAGGCTAGAAGTGCAAAAACGGATATTTCTTTAAATTATAGACCTAATGGTGATGATTTCGAAATAATTTGGAATTCTAGAATTGGTTTTGGTAATACCATCTATCAAGGAACGAGTAGATTTCAATTAGAGAATTTTATAATTAGACAGCATAAACTAGAAAATTAAAGATGATAATTTTTTTATAAGAGGATATGTTACATCTGAAACGGCGGGAGATTCATATAATATTAATAATACAGGGTTTTTACTAGCGAGGTCTTTCGCTACGCCATGGTATGGACAATATGTAGCTGGTTATTTAGGAGGTCTTAATCAAGTTATGGGTAGTGGAGGTAACCCTCTCGATCCAGCTACTATATCTAATTTGCATGTAGGAGCAAGACAATTTGCTGACCAAAATGCAAGGTTAAATCCTGGAACACCAGAATTTCAGGCTGCTTTTAATAAAATTAACAACAGATGGAAACGTAAACACAGGTTCTTTATTTTTAGACAACACAAAGTCATATACTGCTGAAGGAAATTATAATTTTAAAAGTTTATTTAAATGACGCAATGGACTTGCAAGTTGGTGGAAATTATAAAGTATATTCATTAAATTCTGGAGGTACTATATTTACGGATGCTGATGGATCTATTGAATACAACGAATTTGGTGCTTATGTGCAAGGAATAAAAAAAGTTCCTTGAAGATGATCGTTTAAAGGTTACTGCTTCTGTACGTTTAGATAAAAATGAATTTTTTGATGAAAACATTTCTCCAAGAGTATCATTTAAATTATTCTGCCGGAGAGAATAAACAGCATAAACTTTAGAGCTTCTTTCCAAACAGGGTTTAGAAATCCAGACACACAGACATTATTTATTGGTTAAATCTAGCTGCACAAGGAATTATTCTTGCTGGTGGATCTCCAGACAATTTGGATAGAGCATTACCGGGAACTACTACTACTGCAAGAGATGTCTATGAAAACACAAAAATGGAAAACGTATTTTCATTAGCTTCTTTAATAGCAGGCAGTCCAGTTTCGCTGTTACTGCATTACCTAAGGAAGAACAAGTAACAGCATTCGATGTTGGGTATCGTGGTACAATAAACAAGGTTTCTATAGACTTAAATGTTTATTTTAATGATTATAAAGATTTTCTAAGTCAAACAAGAGTTGGTGTTGTAGATGGCTTTGGTAATGTACAGCCTTTTCAAATTTTCAAAAACTCTGCTGCAGATATAACTACTTTTTGGAGCTATAATTGGGTTGTCTACAAAAATAGGTGACGGTTTTAGAATTGGAACGAATTATACATACTCAGATATTGATTTTGACCAAAACTACAGATCCAGATTTTCAAGCAGGCTTTAATACACCTAAACATAAAGTGAAATTCAGTATTGGAAATACTCATTTATTTGAAAACTTTGGGTTTAATATTAACGCAAGATGGTCTGATAGTTATTTATGGGAAGCAACTTTTGCCTCAGGATTTATTCCAGCAAGAACAACTGTAGATGCACAAATAAATTATTCTATTCCATCTCTTAAATCGGTAATTAAGATTGGAGCTACAAATATTGGAGGAGATGATTATACCAGTGCGATTGGGTCAGGGAATGTTGGTTCACAATTTTTGCTTCGTTAACTATTAATAATTAAAATCAAATAAAAATAATTTAGGAAGAAAAAAAACATTTTTAAATAAATCTATTCTCCTTTATTGTAATAAAAAAGATTAAAAATAAATATCGAAAAAGCCTTCAATTTGAAGGCTTTTTTTTTATGCTTTAAAAAAAGCAAAAAAAAATAGATATAAAATATAAATTAAAACTCTTATATTTGCACCTTGAAAACTGAGAGCAATCTCGATAAGTTAAAAAGCTAATAATAAAGAGTTAGGTAATGACTAAAATTACAGGTAAAGTAGCACAAATTATAGGTCCAGTTATTGATG
>CBDFJO010000004.1:0-532445 GCA_965248525.1 Urechidicola sp.
CTATGCTCTACTTTCGTACCTGATCGACCTGTATGTCTCTCAGTCAAGCTCCCTTATGCCATTGCACTCTACGCACGATTACCAACCGTACTGAGGGAACCTTTAGAAGCCTCCGTTACTCTTTTGGAGGCGACCACCCCAGTCAAACTACCCATCAAGCACTGTTCTCATCGCTGAGTTAGGCTCTAGATAAGCAAAGGGTGGTATTTCAACAATGACTCCACAACGCCTAGCGACGCCGCTTCATAGTCTCCCACCTATCCTACACATTACTTATCCAAAGTCAATACTAAACTATAGTAAAGGTTCACGGGGTCTTTTCGTCCCGTAGCGGGTAATCGGCATCTTCACCGATACTACAATTTCACCGAGCTCATGGCTGAGACAGTGTCCAGATCGTTGCACCATTCGTGCAGGTCGGAACTTACCCGACAAGGAATTTCGCTACCTTAGGACCGTTATAGTTACGGCCGCCGTTTACTGGGGCTTCATTTGATTGCTTCGCCGAGGCTAACAACTCCACTTAACCTTCCAGCACCGGGCAGGTGTCAGACCATATACATCATCTTTCAATTTAGCATAGTCCTGTGTTTTTGATAAACAGTCGCCTGGACCTTTTCACTGCGGCCCATCCGAAGATGGGCGACCCTTCTCCCGAAGTTACGGGTCTATTTTGCCTAGTTCCTTAGCCATGAATCTCTCGAGCACCTTAGAATTCTCATCCCAACTACCTGTGTCGGTTTACGGTACGGGTTCTTATTATCTGAAGCTTAGAAGATTTTCTTGGAAGTTCTTAATCACACTATCCACTTGTCCGAAGACTCGTGGTACTATCCTGCTTTAGCAAGTCTTACGCATTTAACTATAAAACTTATACCTACACAGTTCAACGTACTATTCCGTCAGTACGCGGTGAGTTCATTACTCCGTCTCTCCATCGCAATTATAAGAAGTACAGGAATATTAACCTGTTGTCCATCGACTACCCCTTTCGGGTTCGCCTTAGGCCCCGACTAACCCACAGCTGATTAGCATCGCTGCGGAAACCTTAGTCTTTCGGTGTGCGGGTTTCTCACCCGCATTATCGTTACTTATGCCTACATTTTCTTTTGTAATCGCTCCAGAAAACCTCACAGTTCACCTTCAGCGCTGATTACAATGCTCCCCTACCATTCCGACTAATGTCGAAATCCATAGCTTCGGTAATATACTTATGCCCGATTATTATCCATGCTCGACCACTCGACTAGTGAGCTGTTACGCACTCTTTAAATGAATGGCTGCTTCCAAGCCAACATCCTAGTTGTCAAAGTAGTCAAACCTCGTTAGTTCAACTTAGTATATATTTTGGGACCTTAGCTGATGGTCTGGGTTCTTTCCCTCTCGGACATGGACCTTAGCACCCATGCCCTCACTGCTGATTATCATTTTATAGCATTCGGAGTTTGTCAGGAATTGGTAGGCGGTGAAGCCCCCGCATCCAATCAGTAGCTCTACCTCTATAAAACTATAAATCAACGCTGCACCTAAATGCATTTCGGGGAGTACGAGCTATTCCGAGTTTGATTGGCCTTTCACCCCTACCCACAGGTCATCCAAAGACTTTTCAACGTCAACTGGTTCGGTCCTCCACTGTATGTTACTACAGCTTCAACCTGCCCATGGGTAGATCACTCGGTTTCGCGTCTACTACTACTAACTAAACGTACAATGTACGCTTTCATTCCAAGGAATGAATCTCGCCCTATTCAGACTCGCTTTCGCTTCGGCTGCATGACCTTAAGCCCTTAACCTTGCCAATGCAAGAGTAACTCGTAGGCTCATTATGCAAAAGGCACGCTGTCATCGACACGATAAGTCGGGACTCCAACCGCTTGTAAGCGTATGGTTTCAGGATCTATTTCACTCCCCTACTTCGGGGTACTTTTCACCTTTCCCTCACGGTACTGGTTCACTATCGGTCTCTCAGGAGTATTTAGCCTTACCGGATGGTCCCGGCTGGATTCAGACAGGGTTTCACGTGCCCCGCCCTACTCAGGATACTGTTAGGTCAATAAATCGCTATTTCGTGTACGGGGACTATCACCCGCTATGACGTTCCTCTTTCCAGAAGGACTTCCACTATACATTTAGCAGTCAAACATGCGTACAGTCCTACAACCCCAAAATTGCCGAAACAACTTTGGTTTGGGCTATTCCGCGTTCGCTCGCCGCTACTGAGGGAATCACATATTGTTTTCTCTTCCTCCGCTTACTTAGATGTTTCAGTTCAGCGGGTTTGCCTCCCATACAAGTTGGGATAACATGGTCTTCAACCATGCTGGGTTGCCCCATTCGGATATCTGCGGATCAATTCATATGTGCTAATCCCCGCAGCTTTTCGCAGCTTATCACGTCCTTCATCGTCTCTGAGAGCCTAGGCATCCACCATACGCCCTTACTTAGCTTATTGTACTTTTGCTTTTTTAATATTTTATTTTCTTAAATATCTCGATATCTTACGATATTATTTTTTCAATATGTCAATGAACGTTGTCACGCGTCGCGACAGACAATTAAGTCTATATCTTCGCGCTTTGCAATACAATGAGATATAATTATCTCTTAGGCATTGCCTTGTGGAGAATATCGGAGTCGAACCGATGACCTCCTGCGTGCAAGGCAGGCGCTCTAGCCAGCTGAGCTAATCCCCCAAATTTAGTATGAGTTATTAGTTGTTAGATTATAAAGTTGGTGTCTCGTTTAATTAAAAACTGAACATTCAACACTTAAAACTATATTTCTCAACTTCTAAAATTTCCTTTGTAAAACTAAAAAAGTAGTCTCGGGCAGACTCGAACTGCCGACCTCTACATTATCAGTGTAGCGCTCTAACCAGCTGAGCTACGAGACTCTAATCAGTTTTTACTTATATATTTTAAAATTAACAGCTTGAGTAAGAAATTTCTCTTGTAACTAACACATCTCTTTCTCTAGAAAGGAGGTGTTCCAGCCGCACCTTCCGGTACGGCTACCTTGTTACGACTTAGCCCTAGTTACCAGTTTTACCCTAGGCGGCTCCTTGCGGTGACCGACTTCAGGCACTCCCAGCTTCCATGGCTTGACGGGCGGTGTGTACAAGGCCCGGGAACGTATTCACCGGATCATGGCTGATATCCGATTACTAGCGATTCCAGCTTCACGGAGTCGAGTTGCAGACTCCGATCCGAACTGTGATATACTTTATAGATTCGCTCCCTGTCACCAGGTGGCTGCCCTCTGTATATACCATTGTAGCACGTGTGTAGCCCAGGACGTAAGGGCCGTGATGATTTGACGTCATCCCCACCTTCCTCACGGTTTGCACCGGCAGTCTCGTTAGAGTCCTCAGCATTACCTGCTGGCAACTAACGATAGGGGTTGCGCTCGTTATAGGACTTAACCTGACACCTCACGGCACGAGCTGACGACAACCATGCAGCACCTTGTAAGTAGTCCGAAGAAAGATCTATCTCTAAATCATGCAACTTACATTTAAGCCCTGGTAAGGTTCCTCGCGTATCATCGAATTAAACCACATGCTCCACCGCTTGTGCGGGCCCCCGTCAATTCCTTTGAGTTTCAATCTTGCGATCGTACTCCCCAGGTGGGACACTTATCACTTTCGCTTAGTCACTGAGATTAATCCCAACAACTAGTGTCCATCGTTTACGGCGTGGACTACCAGGGTATCTAATCCTGTTCGCTCCCCACGCTTTCGTCCATTAGCGTCAGTATATAGCTTAGTAGACTGCCTTCGCAATCGGTATTCTGTGTAATATCTATGCATTTCACCGCTACACTACACATTCTATCTACTTCACTATAACTCAAGACTACCAGTATCAAAGGCAGTTCCACAGTTGAGCTGTGGGATTTCACCTCTGACTTAATAGCCCGCCTACGGACCCTTTAAACCCAATGATTCCGGATAACGCTTGCACCCTCCGTATTACCGCGGCTGCTGGCACGGAGTTAGCCGGTGCTTATTCTTACAGTACCGTCAGCTTCCCACACGTGAAAAGGTTTCTTCCTGTATAAAAGCAGTTTACAACCCATAGGGCCGTCTTCCTGCACGCGGCATGGCTGGATCAGAGTTGCCTCCATTGTCCAATATTCCTCACTGCTGCCTCCCGTAGGAGTCTGGTCCGTGTCTCAGTACCAGTGTGGGGGATCTCCCTCTCAGGACCCCTATTTATCGTAGTCTTGGTAAGCCATTACCTTACCAACTAACTAATAAAACGCATACTCATCTTTTACCGCCGGAACTTTAATTATCTAAAACCATGCCGAAAATAATATTATGGGACATTAATCCAAATTTCTCTGGGCTATTCCCCTGTAAAAGGTAGATTGTATACGCGTTACGCACCCGTGCGCCGGTCGTCAGCAAGTAGCAAGCTACCTCTGTTACCCCTCGACTTGCATGTGTTAAGCCTGCCGCTAGCGTTCATCCTGAGCCAGGATCAAACTCTTCATCGTATAAATTTTAAATAAATTATAACGTGAGTAGTCTCAAAAAAAAATACCAATCATTAATCTAATAAAAATTGGCTCTTACTCAATTTACGCTGTCAATTTCAATATTTTCAATGAACTTATATTATCTCTTTTCATTAGCGGGTGCAAATGTAAAATATCTTTTCTATTATACAAACTAAAAAAATACTTTTTTTTAATTATTTTTATGGCTATAAAAAAAGAACTTTCCCTCAGTATTTCAAGGGGTGCAAATATACAAACACTTAATTTAATTTACCTAATAATAATGACTCAAAGTTATTAACAAAGCCTTGATAAGTGTACTAAATCCTCATTGTGTGAATGATAGTACTATGTTATTTTTTTATTTGAATTAGTTTTCCTTTTTTTGAAATTAGTTTATGATAGTCAAAATCTAATTTTGACTCTTGTTTCTCAAGGGTTCCTTCTATAAAAGCTCGTTGCAAAATATCTTCTATTAAGAAATCTTTATATATATTTTCAGGATCGTATTCAGATTTTAAAGAAAGTTTAAATAATCTTGCTGTTTTGTTGTACCAAAATGCTTTCCATCCACTCCGTATTTCTTTTATTAAATTGAATGTTGTTTTTCCTGTTTGCCGATGAATTAACTTTATAAGTATACGTCCTTCTGTTCGTGTCAATTTTTTTAATTGGGCTGTAAATTCACCTTCCATATATTTTTGCACTCGTTTAGTATATCTTTTCCGTTTCCTTTTGGATTCAATTTTCTCTAATCTACTATTTAGAACGGTTAATCTCTCTGCAGCAAGTTTTGCGAATGGATATGCTTTTATAGTTTTCTTATGATACCAATAATAATATTTCCTATCATAATTTGTTTTAAATTTTAGTTTATTGAGTAGACGAACCTCTTCTAATTCGATTACAATAGTATCTCCTTCAAAAATAATATAATCTCCATATACATATGAAGAATCTTTTTTAGTTATTTTTTCTTCTTGTGCATATAAGTTTACACCTACTATGTATATCAGTAAAAAAAGTATTCTTTTCATCAATTATTTTAACGCTAAAATCGTTCCAAAATTACACTTTTTTATATTCTGATGTTTATTTATTAGTTCAAAATTGCGTTAATGATGGTAGTGGCATCCTTTTTATGCAAAGCAAAAAAGATATAGCGAATAGTATGATCTCGACTTTGAAGAGAGGGAACCCCCAAATTATTTTTATAATGAGTAAAACTTTATTATTTTTGACAAAAATTAAACTAAATGAGCAAAACAAAATCTATACTGAATAAAAAATCAATTGATTTTCTTGAAAAATACTTAAACAACGCTTCGCCAACTGGTTATGAGAGTGAAGGGCAAAAAATATGGATGGACTATCTAAAGCCATATGTTGATACATTTATCACTGATAATTATGGAACTGCGGTCGGTATTATAAATCCTGATGCAGAGTTTAAGGTTGTAATTGAAGGGCATGCTGACGAAATTTCGTGGTATGTGAATTATATTACCGATGATGGTTTAATATATGTTATCAGAAATGGAGGAAGTGATCATCAAATTGCACCTTCAAAACGTGTAAACATCCATACTAAAAAGGGGATTGTACAAGGGATTTTTGGTTGGCCAGCAATTCATACACGAAATAGAGGAAAAGAAGAACCACCAAAATTAGACAATATTTTTATTGATACTGGATGCAAAACCAAGAAAGAAGTTGAAAAATTAGGTGTGCATGTTGGTTGTGTTATCACATATCCTGACGAATTTTTTATTCTGAATAAAAATAACTTTGTATGTCGTGCATTGGACAATAGAATGGGTGGATTTATGATTGCTGAAGTTGCGCGATTATTAAAAGAAAATAAGAAAACGCTCCCATTTGGATTATATATCACAAATTCTGTACAAGAAGAGATTGGACTTCGTGGTGCAGAAATGATTACACATACTATAAATCCTAATGTTGCAATTGTTACTGATGTATGTCATGACACAACGACTCCAATGATTGATAAAAAGAAAGAGGGAGAAACAAAATGTGGAGATGGTCCAGTAATTTCCTATGCTCCTGCTATACAGAATAATCTTAGAGAATTGATTCTTGATACTGCAGAAAAGAATAAAATTCCTTTCCAAAGATTGGCGTCATCACGCTCTACAGGAACCGATACAGATGCATTTGCTTATTCTAATGGCGGAGTTCCAAGTGTATTGATTTCACTTGCACTTCGTTATATGCATACAACTGTTGAAATGGTTGCTAAAGAAGATGTGGAGAATGTAATAAAATTGATTTACGAATCTTTATTAGTTATTGATCCAAAGAAAGGGTTTAGTTATTTTAAATAACATTTTCAACACAAAGATGATTTTATCGATAATAAAATTCATCATATATACTTATGTAAACTTACGAAATACATCAATCTATTAAAGTTACAGAAAGAAGAGGTATCAGAAATAAAATTAATTCCGATAGCCGAGTGCCCAACTAAAAAAACATGATTTTGAGAATGTTTACGTTCCTCATTATCCTGAGTATTATGATTTTGTTTTAACAAATATCAACAAACAACTTACTTAAAATTTTTAATAATTTCTTGCACAACATCAGGATTTAAAAGTGTTGAAATATCACCAAGATTTGAGGTGTCATTAGATGCAATTTTCCGTAAGATACGTCGCATAATTTTCCCACTTCTCGTTTTCGGAAGTCCAGAAACAAAAATAATTTTATCTGGTTTTGCAATAGGTCCAATCGTTTTTGAAACTATTTCACGGACTTCAGTAATTAAATTATCACTTTCTACTACATCATCATACGTTGTGACATAAGCGCATAGTGCATTTCCTTTGACATCGTGCGGAAAACCAACAACGGCACTTTCAACGATACTTTTATGCTCATTAATTGCGTTTTCAATAGGTGCTGTACCAAGATTGTGACCAGAAACAATGACAACATCATCAACTCTTCCTGTGATTCTATAATTTCCCTTTTCATCTCGCAATGCTCCATCTCCCGGGAAATATTTATTTTTATATGCAGAAAAATAGACGTTTTTATAACGCTCATGATCTCCATAAATAGTTCTTGCCAACGAAGGCCAAGGGAAGTTAATCGCTAAAATTCCTTCTGCTGTTCCTTCAGTAAGTTCATTTCCTTTATCATCTAATAATGACGGCTGAATTCCTACAAAAGGTAATGTTGCAAAGGTTGGTTTTTGCTCTGTAATTCCTGCCAATGAAGTCATCATCATTCCACCAGTTTCTGTTTGCCACCAAGTGTCAACA
This sequence comes from Urechidicola sp., assembly GCA_965248525.1. Taxonomy (GTDB): domain Bacteria; phylum Bacteroidota; class Bacteroidia; order Flavobacteriales; family Flavobacteriaceae; genus Urechidicola. The sequence goes on from CBDFJO010000004.1 coordinate 7,797, forward strand.
ATTGGACATTTATTTTTACCAACATATTTATCATACCAATGCCAAGCTTCTTCATTTATAGGTTCACCAACAGTTCCTAAAACTTTTAAAGATGATAAATCATATTTTTCAACCAACGTTGTTGGATGCTTTGCCAATGCTCTAATTGCTGTTGGTGCTGTATAAAATTGATTCACTTTATGTTTCTCGCAAACTTCCCAAAAGCGTCCATAATCTGGATAACTTGGAACACCTTCAAATAGTATTGTTGTTGCTCCACAAGCCAAAGGACCATATACAATATAACTGTGCCCTGTAATCCAACCAATATCTGCAGTACACCAATACACATCATTCTCTTGATATTGAAAAACATTTTGGAACGTATATGCTGTATATACCATATAACCTCCACAAGTATGCACCATTCCTTTTGGTTTCCCTGTAGAACCTGAAGTATAGAGAATAAATAACATATCTTCTGCATCCATTTCTTCTGCTGGACAAGTGTCTGAGACACCAACTAATTGCTCATGCCACCAAACATCTTTTTCGTTCCAATTAACTTTTTGTTTTGTATTCTGATACACAATTGATTTCTCAATCGTTGGACACGTTTTTAGGGCTTCATCTGCAATATCTTTTAAGGCTACTAATTTACTTCCACGATATACACCATCCGTAGTTAATAAAATTTTACACGATGCATCATTAATTCTTGCCGCTAATGCTGTTGAAGAAAACCCTGCAAAAACAACTGAATGTATTGCTCCAATTCGTGCGCAAGCCAAAACAGCCACAGAAAGTTCTACAACCATTGGCATATAAATACAAACTCTATCTCCTTTGTCAACATTGTTGGCTTTAAGCACATTGGCAAATCGACATACTTTACTGTGCAACTGCTTGTATGTTATATGCTGTGCTTTTTCTAATGGATCATTTGGTTCCCAAATAATAGCAGTTTTATCGCCACGAGTTTCTAAATGTCTGTCTAAACAATTTTCTGTGATATTTAATTTTCCATCAACAAACCATTTAGTTTTTGGTTTTGACCAATCATATTCTAAAACTGTATGCCACTTTTTTCTCCAAAAAAAATTCTCTGCAATTTCTCCCCAAAATTTAGAAGGATTTTCTACAGATTTGTGATATGTTTCGTTGTAATCTTGTAAAGAGTTTATTTTGAAATTTTGCATTTAATTGTAGTATTTTTAATAGAAAGCGTATTTTTGTTTAACTATATATCTTTGTATTTATGTCATAAAAATACAAAAAAATGTGATTAATAATTATATACGATAAAACCAATTGGAAACCACTCTACTTTTTGAAACGCTTTTTTCTAATTGGGAAATCATTTTATTATTCTTTTTTGTCGCAATTCTTTATTCTTCCGTAGGTTTTGGTGGAGGCTCAAGTTATTTGGCAATTTTAGCATTGACTTCTTTGGCGTTTACACAAATTAGAACCATTGCGTTGCTTTGCAATATTGTAGTTGTATCAAGCGGAACACTTATATATGCTAAAAACGGATTTTATAATTGGAAAAAAGTAATTCCGTTAGTTGCTTTTTCAGTTCCCATGGCTTTTTTTGGTGGATATATAAAAATAAGTCAGAGTTTCTTTTTTATTTTACTCGGAATAACACTAATAATCGCTGCATTTTTTATGTGGATTTCAAAATTTATTATCGAAAAATCAAAAGATAAGCAGTTAAAAAAATCAATAAAAAAAGATGCTTCTTTTGGTGGAATTATTGGTTTTATTTCAGGAATGGTAGGCGTTGGAGGTGGAATTTTCTTGGCTCCACTACTCTATCTTACAAATTGGGACACTCCAAAAAAGATTGCTGCAACTTCAAGTTTTTTTATTTTAGTAAATTCTATTGCTGGACTTGTTGGTCAATATCAAAATCCTAATTTTTCTATCAAACCAAATATTACAATACTCTTACTTATTACAGTTTTTATTGGTGGACAAATCGGTTCACGGTTAAGTTCAAAAACAATTTCTCCGTTTACACTAAAGAAAATAACTGCAATTTTGATTATCGTTGTTGGTTTACGAATTTTGTGGAAACACTTACTTTAAATTTAACAAATTTACACAACAATTACAATACACAAAATGGTTAAAACAACTCTTGGCAAATCTACTTTATTGGTTTTTGATAACACAAAGCATCAGATATGGCTGAAAGAAGTAAAAAAGTATTCATAGTTTCTGATTTTTAAATATCTTTGGTTGCTATAAACCAACTTAATATGATAGAAAATATTTTTACATTATTTATGCTTATCCTTTTACAAGCTGTTTTAGGATTTGATAATTTGCTATATATCTCATTAGAATCTCAAAGAGCACCAAAAGAAAAACAAAAGTATGTTAGAAAATTAGGAATTGGATTGGCGGTAGTTTTGAGAATTATTATGCTATTTATTGTTGTAAAATTGGTTGCTTTTTTCCAAGAACCTTGGATTGAGGTTAGTACCAAGTTTTTCTCAGGTGCATTTACCTTTGAAAGTTTAATCACACTCTTTGGAGGTGTTTTTATTATTTATACAGCCATTAAAGAAATATGGCATATGATGGAATTGGAGGAACACGACGAGCAATCTGACAAGTCTAAAGGAAGTGTAGGTAAAATTATTTTCTTGATTGTGATGATGAACCTTGTTTTTTCTTTTGATTCTATTTTAAGTGCAATGGCACTTGCCAATCATACAGATGCCAATGGCGTTGTTGTGTATAATATATGGTTGATGACAATTGCAATTTTGGTAAGTGGTGCTATGATGATATGGCTTGCTGATAAGGTTTCTGAATTCTTACAAAAAAATAGAATGTATGAAGTTTTAGGGCTTTTTATTTTACTTATTGTTGGTGTTATGTTATTAACCGAAGGAGGTCATAAAGCAGATATGACATTGTTTGAAAATCATATTACTGCCATGAACAAAACTACATTTTACTTTGTGATATTGGTATTGGTATTGGTTGATATTGTACAATCAAGATATCAAAAAAAGTTGAATAAGGTGTAATTTTCAGTATTTCAATACGTCTAACGTAGTGCTTAACGTCACCGAGGGCATTCCGCCAGATTTAGTAGAGCAAATAACTTATAATTTCACATTAATGGATGTGAGCGAAGATAGTTAGGTAATATCCTAACTTTAAATAATAACTTTACAATAGAATGAAAAAAACTACAATAGTACTTTTTTTAACCTTAGCCCTTGGTTTTAATGGCTATGCACAAAATGAAACCATAAAAGAAGTAAAGATAGAAGGCAATAAACGTACACGGACAAGTTTTTTAAAACGTTTGGCATTTGTTAAAGCAGATAGCGCTTTAGATACAACCAAAATAGCTTCAGATATAAGACGATTAAAGCTATTGCCATCTGTTGCTAATGCAGAATACGCTATTGAGTCGGCAGGAAATAATACTTATAACGTAACTTATAAGATTGTAGAGAATTTTGCAATTATCCCAGGATTTAATATTTCAACCGCTAATAATGGAGAATTTGCTTTTAGAACTTCTGTTTTCGATTTCAACTTTTTAGGACGTAATCAAATTATTGGTGGATTTTATATTAGAGATGTTTTTGATTCTTACGGGGCGTTTTGGGAAGCGCCAAACCTTTTTACTCGCAAATTAGGAATTGGTCTTAATTATCAAAACAACGTATCTCAAGAGCCCGTATTTTTTGATAATAATGAAGATGTTAATTATAGATTTGATAGCAGAGCTTTTGAAATTAAGTTACAATACGAGTATAATTTTCATAACCGCTTTGAAATAGGTGTCAATATCGCCAAAGAAGAGTATGATTTTATTGATGGTGATTTACCACAAGGTATTCCTACTAATTTAGGAGTTGATAAAGTATCTGTTATTGGAGAGTATGAGTATAATAATATTAATATAAATTATCAATATCAAGAAGGCTTCCGAAATATTTTTACATATAATTTTGCAATAAACTCTAATGGAGATAATGATTTACTTCGTAATTCTTTTTTAGGTCGTAATGATCTTGAATACTTTAAACGTATAGGTAAAAAAGGGAATTGGGCTAACCGATTACGATTGGCATATGCAACTAATGACTCTACACCATTTGCCCCATTTACGGTAGATAATCAACTTAATATAAGAGGTGTTGGTAATACAATAGATCGTGGTATAGCAGCAGTAGTTTTAAATACCGAATACAGACATACACTATACGAAAAAGATTGGTTTGTAATACAGAGTAATGCTTTTATAGATGCTGGTACTTGGCAAAATCCAGGTGGAAATTTAAGCGATTTAGTTGATGGGACAAATACGCGTTTTTATCCAGGTGTTGGGATTAGGTTTATACACAAACGTATTTTTAATGCAGTAGTTAGATTAGATTATGGGTTTGGTATTGGTGATAAAGCAACTAATGGGATAGTATTCGGTATAGGACAGTATTTTTAATATAAAACCAACCTTATATTTGTTTTCTACTATGTTGTGATTTACAAAATATGCTAAGGCATAATTCGCCTAAAACAACTGAACTCTACACTAAAACCATTCAAATTAACAATAAAAATATTAGCAGTCCTTTGGACAAATCATTAAAAAATAGTAACTTGCAGACATATAAGATATAACCACAATAGGGTTATACATATGTTACCATTCATTGAGGAGACTAACTCGAAAAAATGAAATGAACAATAATAAAAAAGTTTTATTTAAAAATATAGGTTGATTACACACAATATTTAGATTGACTTTATTGACAATAGAAAAACCAAAAAAAAGCATCGTATTATGAAAAGCAATTTCACCTTAATAATAATAATATGTATTATTATTATTTCTTGTAAAGAAAAAAAAACAGTAATAAATTCATCAGACTTTAAAGAGCTAAAGTCATATTTGAAAAATGATTCTTTAGTAACAAAAAGAATAGAAAAACTTAAAAACACTCTAGAAATTGAAAAATCCACTTTTACAGATCAGGTAAAAGGGCGATTAAATATGACCTGTATGTGTGGAGGAAGACCTATGTTTATACATTATACAGGCTTTCGTGATATAACAGTAATAAGAGAAGGGAATGACTGGACAATATTTGGACTGGCTATCACTCGTGATGCAACAGGTACTATTAATCTACCCTTCACATTAGATTTATTGGAATCATCGAACAAATTTGAAATAAGAATACAAGGGCAATCTCCATATATAGCAAGCTTAAATGATTTAGATGCAATTTCTTATCGAATATCTAATTCAAAAATTATTATAAGATGTGTCAAAATAGTAAACTCTAGAGCTTCTTGTTGTTATCTTGCTGGAACATTAGCGGCTGAAACAACAGAGTAAATTTAAATAAGAAACTGGATAAAACTGTTAGCTAATTAATGGGATTCGAAAAGAATAACGAAATGGTAATCGAGTAGGCGGCTCTCCTCAAGATTGAGGAGAGTGCACCTCTCACACCACCAAGCGTACGGTTCTCGTACTTGGCGGTTCATTAAACAAAAGATAATTTTAATTGAATGTCTTTTGGTATTAACCTAAACGACATTTGAAATTGAGCAGAAAAAGAAAGATAACCACGTTTTAGTAGTCTTTCGACTGTTATTGTGGTTTTCATTATTGGGCTTAATGCCGTTGCCCAGCCACCCATCCGTGAACGTGACCAAGCATAAGCCTGACCTTTAGCAATACCCAAACGGATATAACTACGCATACGTTTGTTGGGCTTTTTCCAATGTTTCCAAATGCAGTAACGCAACCTACTACGAACCCAAGTATCTAACGATTGATACCGCTATTAAAAAAAGAGAAGAATATTTAAAAGAAAAGGGGTATGACTAACAAAACAGATACTCTTTGATAAAGCATAAAAGCATCCAAAATTTGGATGCTTTTTTTATTTACTGTGTGTCATCGTGTGATCGCGACAGGATTCGAACCTGTGACCGTCTGCTTAGAAGGCAGATGCTCTATCCAGCTGAGCTACGCGACCGTTCATTTTATTAAAATATTTTGTCGGGGTGGCAGGATTCGAACCTGCGACCTCCTCGTCCCAAACGAGGCGCGATGACCGGGCTACGCTACACCCCGAAAATATTTTTTGTGCGGAGAGGAAGGGATTCGAACCCCCGGTACCCGTAAAGGTACAACTCCTTAGCAGGGAGCCCCGATCGACCACTCTGGCACCTCTCCATAAAACATGTAATGAACTTTTTTTGCGACTGCAAATGTAGCATTCAATTTACAATAACACAACAAAAAAACAAATAAATTTTGCAAATAAATACCCTTCTATTCTGGATACTCAATTCTAAGATGAAAAATATTTTTTAATTTCTTTTTTAAAACTTTTTTTACAAGTTCTATATCTTTAAAAGTTATATCTGCATTCATAAATTGACCATCATCCATTTGCTTTAAAATAATCTTATCAATGAGATTATCTATGATTTGGGCTGTTGGTTCTTTGATGCTTTTAGAAGCAGCTTCAGCGGCATCGCACATCATTAATATTGCAGTTTCTTTAGAAAAAGGGTTTGGTCCTGGATATCTAAATTTTTCAATATCCACAACCTCATTATTGTTTTTTTCTTGCATATAAAAATAATAAACCAAACTTGTACCGTGATGAGTTCTTATAAAATCAATAACTCTATCAGGTAAACGATGTTTTTTTGCTAACTCAATACCGTGAATAACATGATCTATAATAATTTTTGCACTATCAATATTAGATAATTCATTGTGAGGATTTACACTTGTAGATTGATTTTCGATAAAATACATTGGATTAGTTAATTTTCCAATATCGTGGTATAATGCTCCTGTACGAACTAACATGGCATTTGCTCCAATTTCATTAGCCGAAGCTTCAGCTAAATTAGCAACTTGCATTGAATGCTGAAAAGTTCCTGGTGACTTCTCTGCTAACTCTCGTAATAATGCAGAATTAGTATTTGACAATTCTAATAATGAAACATCCGAAACTAAACCAAATAATCGTTCGTAAACAAAAATTAAAATAGTTGCTAAAAATGCGAGCATACCATTAAAAGCAAATAATCCAAAGTAAAACCAATTTAAATTTTGCGCATTACCTTCATGAATAATAGTAAATGCTACATAAGTAATCATATAAATAAGCACAATTTGTCCTATTGAAATAAAGAGATTTACTCTTTTATACAATTCAGAAACTGTAAGAATTGTTACAATTCCTGCAATTATCTGTAAGAAAATAAACTCAAAACTATTTGGAACAACAAATCCTAAAAGAAGTACTGTTAGCACATGTGTAAATAATCCTAATCGAGCATCAAAAAATGCTTTTAATATAATTGGTAAGATACATAACGGTACCGCATAAACATATTTTGCATCATACTTTACAACAATGCTCACTAAAAACACCATCAACAAAACATTTAAAAAAATAAGTGTTATTTTATTATTATTACTGTAAATTTCAGCACGGTATTTCCTTAAAAAAAGTAATAACATCAGCAAGGCTAAAGCGACCAATATTGAGTACCCAAAAACAATCCAATTATAATTCGATTTACTCCATACTTGTGATTCTAATTCACTCTTAATAGAATTTAACGCTTCAAACTTTCTCCCTTCAACAATATCACCTTTAGAAATAATTCTCTCGCCTTTAGAAATAAAACCTTTGGTGTAAGATATATTACTAATCGCCTTTTCCTTTACTTTTTGTGTAAATTCATCATCATACGTGATATTAGATTTTATAACATTCGATAAAATATTTAATAACATTGTTTGGCTTTCAGGAGATGTTATCTCCTTTAAACCATCGTTTATTAATCTTAACAATTGACTTGATTTTACTAAATCATTATGGTTTAAATCATACGCTAAAGTCTCTTTTCTTATTGTTATTTCATCAGCACTATTTTTTAACTTTTGCTCACTTTGATTGTCAATAAATCCGTGTTTATATACTTTATTAATTATATTTTTTCCAATTTCTCTAAGGGAGCCTTCAATATTTTCTATGAATGGATTTCTATCAAACTCTTCATTAAATTTAGATAAAACATCTTCTATTACAACAGTATTATAAACAAAATATAATTTTGCTTTTTTTTCTATATTAGAAATCTCGGTATCAATCTCTTTTTGAGATTTTTGAATAGCAAAGTCAAAAGGAGCAATATAATTTTCATATTGCCAAGGCTTACCTTTAAAATAATCATACTTAAACTTCCCTCCCTTTGGAAGTAAAAAGACTATCAAAAAAACCGTTAATATATATAAGATCGTTTTATATATAAATGAATGGTTATGTAATAACTGATTAAAAAGTTTCTTCATACATCAAAAGTAAAAAATAAATAGTTATAATTTTAATTTAGTCTTATATCATTCGAAATAATGATAGTATGAACTAAAATGATTAAATTTGTATCATAATTTTAATAGTATATTTAGATGAATAAAGATATTGTAATTGTATCAATGGCAAGAACAGCGATTGGAAGTTTTATGGGCAGTTTATCGACTATTTCAGCAACAAAATTAGGCGCAAGCGCTATAAAAGGGGCATTGGAAAAAATTAATTTATCACCAAGTATGGTTGATGAAGTGTTGATGGGAAATGTAATTTCTGCTGGTTTAGGGCAAGCACCTGCACGCCAAGCAGCAATTTTTGCTGGAATTCCAGACACAGTTCCTTGCACAACTATCAATAAAGTTTGTTCTTCTGGAATGAAAGCCGTTATGCAAGCAGCACAAGCGATACAGTGTGGAGATGCAGAAATTGTAGTTGCTGGAGGAATGGAGAATATGAGTAGTATTCCTCATTATTTAGACGGAAGAAAAGGAGTAAAATTAGGAACAATAAAAATGACTGACGGTCTTCTTTTAGATGGATTGACTGATGTATATGAACAAAAACACATGGGAACTTGTGGAGATTTATGTGCGACTGAATATAATTTTTCTCGTGAAAACCAAGATGAATTTGCAATTGAATCATACAATCGCTCAGCAAAAGCGTGGAGTGAGAATAGATTTGCCAACGAAGTTATTCCTGTAGAAATTCCTCAAAGACGAGGAGATGCCATTATTTTTAATGAAGATGAAGAGTACAAGAATGTGAAAATGGAAAAAATTCCAACTTTACGCCCTGTTTTTTCTACTGATGGAACTGTAACAGCGGCTAATGCATCTACCCTTAATGATGGTGCCGCAGCAATGGTATTGATGAGTACTGAAAAAGCAACAGAATTAAATTTAAAACCGATTGCAAAAATACTTTCTTATGCAGATATTGCTCAAGAACCAAAATGGTTTACTACTGCACCTGCAAAAGCACTTCCGAAGGCATTAAGTAAAGCAAATATTTCTATTGATAATGTAGATTACTTTGAGTTCAATGAAGCCTTTAGTGTTGTTGGATTGGCTAATATCAAAATTTTAGGATTAAACGCTGACAAGGTTAATGTAAACGGAGGAGCCGTTTCACTTGGTCATCCTCTTGGAATGTCTGGAGCAAGAATTATCATGTCACTTATTTCTGTTTTAGAGCAGAATAACGGGAAAGTTGGTGCTGCTGCAATATGCAATGGAGGCGGTGGCGCAAGCGCAATTGTGATTGAAAAAATTTAAATAACTATTGCATCAAATGCGCTACGGAATTTGTAATTTAAGTATCATCCCTGTTCGTTTAGAACCAAGTGATAAAGTTGAAATGACCTCTCAAATATTATTTGGAGAGCATTTTAAAATCCTTGAAAAACAAAAAAAATGGAGTAAAATTAAGCTTGCATTTGACAATTACGAAGGTTGGATTGACAACAATCAATACTATGAAATAACAGAAGAAACTTATCAAGATATAGACAGTTCTCAAATTAATTTAGCAGGAGAGTTAATTGATTTTATTACTGATGAAAATCAATATTTAATTCCTATTCCTTTAGGTGCTACGCTTCCTTTTTACAAAAATCAAGAATTAAGAATTGATAGATCTATTTTAAAATATGATGGTACTATTTTTTCTGAGGTTCTTGACAAAGAATTAATCATTAAAACTGCTTTTATGTACTTAAACACTCCTTATCTTTGGGGAGGAAAAACTCCTTTTGGTATAGATTGCTCTGGTTTTACACAAATGGTTTACAAACTTTGCGGCTATAATTTATTTAGAGATGCTCCGCAACAAGCAACACAAGGAGAAGCTTTAAGTTTTATTGAAGAGAGCGAACCTGGAGATTTAGCTTTTTTTGATGATAAAGAAGGAAATATTGTTCATGTTGGTATTATTATGAAAGATAACTATATTATACACGCTCACGGAAAAGTGCGTATTGACAGGTTAGATCATAACGGAATCTACAATGTAGATTTTCATAAACACACTCATAAACTACGAGTTATAAAAAAGATCATATAACAAAAAATCCCGAAATTAACTTTCGGGATTTTTTTATACTATTAGAAAAAAGATTACTCAATTTTCTTATCCATCTCTAAATTTTCATACAAACTATTTAACTGAACTTTTGCAGATTCAGTTGGGTTCAACTCATACGATTTTTCTAAATATGGTAAACTTTCTTTTAAAATTGGAAGTAATTTTTCAGTTCTAATTTGATCATACCTTGCAAAGTTCGCAGCGTTAGCATCCATTTCTTTCTGCACGACATCCATTTTTTTTAACACTAAATTTCCCATATTTCCGTATGCGTCTCCAAAATCAGGCTTTAATTCAATTGCTTTTAGCAAGTGTTTTTCTGATTTTACCGCATCTATATCCATACTTAATGTACCTACATTATAGTGCAATTGTGCATTATTAGGTTCTATTGCTAAGGCCTCTTCAATCTTCTCTGTATATTTAACATTATCACCCATTTTAAAATAAACATCTGCTTCATCAATAATTATATTGTAATCATTTGGGCTTAATTTTCTCGCTTGAGCTATTGCTTCTAACGCTTTTTCATTATCTCCTAAATCTACACTATTCAATGCAATAAATTTATAAATATCTTTAAGTCTTGATGGGGTCTTACCAACAACAGCATTTGTGATAGCTCCTAAACGTACATTAACATCCATTTCTTCTTTGGTAGAATATCCTATTTTTTGACCGTTTATAACACTCTCGCCTATGTAAGTATCTTTTTTACCTGTAAAGCCTAAATCCAATAATTTTTGAAAATGTTTAAGAGAAGTTTTATACTTTTTTGCATAATAAAATGCTCTAGCTGCAGAATACAACATTAAAGTATCTCTTGGACTTATTTGATACACCTTATAATATCCTTCAGCAGCTTCTTGAAAATCATTAACATCAGAAGTAGAAATTGCTAAATTGAATTTTTTTGATGCTGTTTCATTAATTGAATTAATAATATTATTTATTGTCTGACCAGCAACAGCAGAATATTTAGTTCTGCTTCCCTTTTTTTCTAAATCCAACAGTCTGTTGAGGGCATCCGCTACTTTTTCATTGTTTTGAGAATCATCACCTTTACCATACAACGCCATTCCCTTGATATAATAAAACTTTGCTTTAATTTTGGCATCAGCATTAGCAATTAAACTTTCTGCTTGAGAGATTGCAGACAATGCTCCTGCATAATCTTTCTTTTCAAGCGCTTTATCAGCGGCCTTTAGTTCTTTTTTTTGTGCAAATGTTGTCATCCCTATAAAAAGAGATAATGACAGCATAATTAGTTGTTTTTTAATCATGGTTTTAAATTTTTATTCTTGATTATTATTTTTATTCAAATCATCATATTTCAAATTCTGTGCCATTCTCAGTTTGTCCTTCATTTTGACCTTCATTTTCTTCTTCTTGCATCACTTTAGCAACAGCAGCAATAGAATCATTCCCTTTAATATTAATTAATTTCACACCTTGTGTTGCTCGCCCCATAACACGTAAATTAGAAATCGCCATACGAATTGTAATTCCAGATTTATTGATAATCATTAAATCATCTTCATTAGTTACACTTTTTAAAGCTACTAACTTACCTGTTTTTTCTGTAATATTTAATGTTTTAACACCTTTTCCTCCACGATTAGTAATACGATAATCTTCAATAGATGAACGTTTACCATAACCATTCTCTGAAACAACCAACACTGTTGACTCTGTATCATTTACGGCAACCATTCCTATAACTTCGTCTTTATCGTGTTGCAATCGAATTCCTCTAACTCCTGAAGCGTTTCTTCCCATTGGTCTAGTTTTACTTTCTTCAAATCGTATTGATTTTCCAGATCGCAATGCCAACATTACTTGACTATCTCCTGTTGTAAGTTTTGCTTCGAGTAATTCATCGCCTTCTTTAATCGTTATTGCATTAATACCATTTGTTCGAGGTCTTGAATATTGCTCTAAAGATGTTTTCTTAACCTGACCTTTTTTAGTCGCCATAATTACATAATGACTATTGATATAATCTTCATCTTTTAAATCTTGGGTTACCAAAAATGCTTTTACTTTGTCGTCTGGCTCAATATTTACAAGATTTTGAATTGCTCTTCCTTTAGAAGTTTTACCTCCTTCAGGAATTTCAAACACACGCATCCAAAATACTTTTCCTTTTTGAGTAAAGAATAACATATATTGATGATTCGTCCCAACAAATAAGTGCTCTAAGAAATCTTCACTTCGCGTTGCAACACCCTTTTGTCCACGGCCACCTCTATTTTGAACTTTATATTCGTCAAGATTTGTACGTTTTACATATCCTGCATGAGAAATAGTAACTACTACTTTCGTATCTGGAATCATATCTTCAATAGATAAATCTCCTCCTGCGTATTCAATTACTGAACGACGCTCATCACCGTATTTTTCTCCAATAACAATTAGCTCATCTTTAATAATTTGATATCTTCTAGGTTCATTTGACAAAATATCTTTCAAGTCCGTAATGGTTATCATTATTTCCTCATATTCAGCTCGCAATTTACCTTGTTCAAGACCAGTTAACTGACGTAAACGCATCTCAACAATAGCTTTTGCTTGAATTTCTGTCAAATCAAATCGCTTTATCAAGTTTTCTCGAGCCTCATCTGCATTGCTAGAAGCTCTAATTATTTTTATTACTTCGTCAATATTATCTGAAGCAATAATCAATCCTTCTAAAATATGTGCTCTAGCTTCCGCTTTCTTTAAATCATACTTAGTTCTTCTCTCAATTACTTCATGTCGATGTTCAACAAAGTAATGGATTAGTTGTTTTAAGTTTAATTGTTCTGGACGACCTTTAACAAGTGCTATATTATTTACACTAAATGATGTTTGAAGAGCAGTATATTTAAATAACTTATTTAAAACAACATTCGGAATTGCATCACGTTTTAAAATGTACACAATACGCATTCCTTTTCTATCAGACTCATCACGAATATTTGCAATCCCATCCAACTTCTTATCATTTACCAAATCAGCAGTTTTCTTAATCATATCTGCTTTATTGACTTGGTAAGGAATTTCATTTACAATGATACACTCTCTACTTTTTACATCTTCAAAAGATGTTTTTGCACGCATTACAATACGTCCACGACCTGTATGAAAAGCACTTTTTACACCATCATATCCATAAATTGTTCCTCCTGTAGGGAAATCTGGTGCTTTAATGTGCTGCATTAACTCATCAATCTCAATATCATTATTATCAATATATGCAATCGTTCCATTAATAACTTCTGTCAAATTATGCGGAGCCATATTCGTTGCCATTCCTACAGCAATACCTGAACCTCCATTAACAAGCAAATTAGGTATTCGTGTTGGCAATACAGTAGGTTCGTATAATGTATCATCAAAGTTTAAACGTTGATCAACGGTTTCTTTTTCAATATCAGACAACATATCTTCTGATATTTTTTGCATTCTCACCTCAGTATAACGCATCGCTGCTGGACTATCTCCATCAACCGACCCAAAGTTACCTTGACCATCTACCATCATATAACGTTGGCTCCAATGTTGCGCCATACGCACCATAGAATCATATACTGATGTGTCTCCGTGAGGATGATACTTTCCTAAAACTTCTCCAACAATTCTTGCAGATTTTTTATATGATCCTGTCGCTTTAATTCCTAATTCATGCATACCAAAAAGCACTCTTCTATGTACTGGCTTTAAACCATCTCGCACATCAGGAAGTGCTCTTGAAACAATTACAGACATCGAGTAATCGATATATGCTGATTTCATTTCCTCTTCAATATTTATTGGTATCAGTTTTTCTCCGTCTGCCATATATAAATTGTTTAATTTTTTTGGTTAAAATAATTAGAACAGCAAGGTACAATTTTGCCTCTTTTTAAGGGAAAAATACATTTCCTTTTTCGGAATAGTTATTAACAATTTGTTGTTAAAAAATCAATCGTAAAAACACTTGAAAATCAATATTTTAAAGCGTGTTTTAAAATGTTTTTTTACCGTTCTATAAAAAGAGGTATTACTTTTGTAGTACATTACCAAAAAAATCTATTAATTTTACAGAATACAAGATTAATGAGTATAAAGCAATCATTAATTTTTCATAACAACAAACCCTAATATTAGTTTACTATATGGATGATAATTTTTCACCTAAAGTTAAAGATGTAATAGCATACAGCAAAGAAGAAGCCCTTCGATTGGGACACGATTTCATCGGTACAGAGCATTTTGTTCTTGGTTTATTACGAAAAGCTGAGGGTAAAGCGATTGAAATTTTAAATCTTCTCGAAGTGAATTTAGAACATCTTCGTAAGAAAATAGAACTCTTGAGTCCTGCAAATCCTGCTATTGCAACAATGAATAGCAAGCAGAACATTCCTTTAACAAAGCAGGCAGATAAAGCACTGAAAACTACTTTTTTAGAGGCAAAATTATATCAAAGTGACTCTGTAAATACTGCCCATTTATTATTATGTGTACTGAGAAACGAAAACGACCCAACAACAAAATTGTTTCAAAAATTTAGTGTGAATTACGAAGAAGTAAAATCGTTATTCAAACAATTATTTTCAGATCAAGAAGATATAACCATTACACCAACTTTTGAAATACCTTCTGATGATGATTTTGATGAGGGAAAACAAAATCCATTTGAGCAACAACCAAGAGAGAAGTCTAAAGTAAAGTCAAAAACACCTGTTTTAGATAATTTTGGACGTGATTTAACACGGTTAGCAGAAGAAAATAAATTAGACCCTGTAGTTGGGCGAAAAAAAGAAATAGAGCGTGTCTCACAAATTTTAAGTCGTCGTAAAAAAAATAATCCAATGTTGATTGGTGAGCCTGGAGTTGGTAAATCTGCTATTGCAGAAGGATTGGCTTTGAGAATTATCCAACGGAAAGTTTCAAGAATATTGTTTGACAAACGTATCATTTCTCTTGATTTAGCAAGTTTAGTTGCTGGGACAAAATATAGAGGACAGTTTGAAGAACGTATGAAAGCTTTGATGAACGAACTAGAAAAAAATGATGATATTATTTTATTTATCGATGAAGTTCACACTATTGTAGGTGCTGGAGGAGCAACTGGATCTTTAGATGCTTCGAATATGCTTAAACCTGCATTGGCTCGTGGAGAAATTCAATGTATTGGTGCGACAACATTAGATGAATTTAGAACAAATATTGAGAAAGATGGTGCTTTAGAGCGTCGTTTTCAAAAAATAATAGTTGAGCCAACAACTGTAGAAGAGACGATAGAAATCTTGCATAATATAAAGGATAAATATGAGTCGCATCACCATGTAGATTATACAGATGATGCTATTGAGGCTTGTGTGAAATTGACGAATCGTTATATGACAGATCGTTATTTACCAGACAAAGCTATTGATGCTCTCGATGAAGCAGGTTCACGAATTCACATTACAAATATTGTTGTTCCAAAAGACGTTTTAGAACTTGAAACACAATTAGATAAAGCACGTGAAGACAAAAACGGTGCTGTGAATAGTCAAAAATATGAGGAAGCTGCAAAACTACGTGATGATGAAAAAAGAATAGAATTATCACTTCAAATAGCACAACAACAATGGGAAGAAGATTCAAAATTAAATAGAGAAATAGTAACCGAAGATAATGTTGCTGAAGTTGTATCAATGATGACAGGAATTCCTGTAAATCGTGTTGCAGAAGCAGAAAGTGCTCGCCTTGGCGAACTTCCAGAACTTATTAAAGGGAAAGTTATTGGTCAAGATGAAGCCGTTACAAAGGTTGTAAAAGCAATTCAGCGAAACAGAGTTGGCTTAAAAGATCCAAACAAGCCAATTGGTTCATTTATATTTTTAGGGCAAACAGGAGTTGGGAAAACTCAATTAGCAAAAGTGTTGGCACGAGAATTATTTGACAACGATGATGCGCTTGTACGTATTGATATGAGTGAATACATGGAAAAATTTGCCATTTCTCGTTTGATTGGTGCGCCTCCAGGATATGTAGGTTACGAAGAAGGTGGGCAACTGACAGAAAAAATCCGAAGAAAACCTTATTCTGTAGTCCTTTTGGATGAAATCGAAAAGGCACATCCTGATGTTTTTAATATGTTATTGCAGATTCTTGATGACGGACATATAACGGATAGTCTTGGTAGAAAAATTGATTTTAGAAACACCATCATTATTATGACTTCTAACATTGGCTCTCGTCAATTGAAAGACTTTGGTGCTGGAGTTGGATTTGGAACCAGTTCTAAAAAAGATCAAGCTGATTCATATGCTAAAAGTGTGATTGAAAATGCACTAAAAAAGTCATTTGCTCCTGAATTCTTAAATAGAATTGACGATGTAATTGTGTTTAACGCATTGGAAAGAAAAGATATTCATTCTATTATTGATATTGAATTGGACCATCTTTTAAAACGAATTTCTGGTTTGGGCTACACGCTAAATTTAACTGAAAAAGCAAAAGATTTTATTGCTGATAAAGGTTTTGATAAGCAATATGGAGCAAGACCTTTAAAGCGTGCAATTCAAAAATATATTGAGGATACTTTAGCACAAGAAATTGTAAATTCAAAACTTACTGAAGGTGATACTATCACTATGGATTTGGATGAAAAGAAGGGCGAATTGACAATTAAGATAAAGAAAGGTAAAAAATGAGTCAAATTTAATGATATTAATTGTAAATTGTTAAGTCTAAACCTCTTGTAAAGCCAATTAAGGTGATTCCAAATTCACTAGCAAAATTTATTGCCAAAGATGAGCATCCAGAAACAGCAATAATAGTTGGTATTTTAGCAATAAAAGCTTTGGTAACTATTTCATAGGATACTCTTCCGCTTACTAAAAGATAGTTAGATTGTTTCAATTGCTTGCGGTTTAGTAACTCTCCAATTGTCTTGTCAACGGCATTGTGCCTTCCTATATCTTCTTTTGTGTCGAGGAGTTTGCAATTTGAATCAAAAATTGCTGCAGCATGTGATGCTCCCGTTTTTTTAAATACTATTTGTTTCTTTTTCATGACTTCAAACATTTTCTCAATTTTTGAGCCATCTATTTTTGAAGTAGTTTTTAAAGATTCCCCTTTTACTTTAATATCTTCGAGAGCTATTTTTCCGCAGATTCCGCAAGAAGAAACTGATAATAAGGATCGCTTGTTCATATAACCTTTGCCTAAATCATCATCAGAAATTAAAATATTATAAATGGTAAAGTGATTTTCGGTATCTTCAATAAGTTTTATATTTAATTTTGATGTGTTTTTATAAATATCTTCAGCAAATAAAAGACCTCGAATAAGTTCTTTGTCATTTCCAGGAGTTCGCATCACAACAGTGTATGGTTCATTATTGATATTGATTTGAAGAGGTGCTTCAATAACAATAGTATCTATAATTTCTCTTTGATTGTTTCCAGAGACTTTTATGGCGTCATATTTTTGAAATGCCATGGCTATTATATTTTTTCAAAATCTACAGCAACAACTTTATACTCTGGAGTCATTGTTTCTTTATCTCCTACACTTCCAGTGATGATATTGATAAATACTTCTGGTTGATGAAAAGTAGTTCTTAAAATACCTCTTTTTACGTTTTTAGAGTATTTAATTGGAATGTTAACACTTCCTCTATCTGAAAAAATCCGAACCACTTCAGAGTCGCTGATTCCTTTTTTGATTGCATCTTTTGGATGAACTTCTAATATGTCTTCTGCTAATATCTTTTGATTGTCAGTTCTACGAGTCATGGTTCCTGAATTATAATGTTCCAATTCTCTACCTGTTGTTAAGATAAATGGATATTGTTTTCCGTGAGTTACTATTTCTGGAGATTCTTCAAAATCAAAATGATGGAACGTTCCAATTCCTTTTTTGAATGCTCCGTCAATGTGTAGCATTTTAGTATCAGTTCCATCTTCTTTTATTGGCCATTGTAATCCATTTTCACCCAATCTATCCCAAGATAATCCTTTCATAAACGGAATTACATCTGCAATTTCTTCAATCACTTTTGCAGCATCATAGGTTAATCCTGTTGGTTGATCGTACCCTAATTTATGCATCACATCGATAATAATTTGTCCGTCAGGTTTTGTATTTCCTATGGGCTCTACCACTTTATTTACACGTTGTACTCGCCTTTCTCCATTGGTAAATGTTCCATTTTTTTCAAAATAAGAAGATGCAGGAAGTACCACATCAGCCATTTCGGTAGTTGCCGTCATAAATAATTCTTGCACCACAATCAATTCTAAATTTTCAAATGCTTTTATACTATGGTTGGAGTTTGGATCGGTCATTATCGTGTCTTCTCCCATAATGTAGAGTGCTTTTAATTTTCCGTCTATAGCAGCATCTAACATTTGCGGAATCTTATAACCTTCTTTTTTTGGCATCGTTGAAACCTCATATTTTTCAGCATAATATTCTTGAACTTCAGGTTTATTAATATCCAGATATCCAGCACCTTGATGAGGTTGAACTCCCATATCTGCGGCACCTTGTACATTGTTTTGTCCACGTAGTGGATTTAATCCAACACCATTTTTACCAATATTTCCTGTCATCATTGCTAAATTTGATAGTAGCATTACGGTTTTACTCCCTTGAAAATGCTCGGTAACTCCTAATCCGTGAAATTCCATTGCTCTTTCTGAAGTTGCATAAGCAATGGCCGCTTTTTTAACCAATTCTTTAGAAACTCCAGTAAGTGTTTCTAATTCATCTATATCTAAATCTTGCACATGCTCTTTAAATTCTTGATATTTTTCGGTATAAGAATCTATAAAATGTTGATTAACCAAGTTTTCGGTAATAATATAATGCGAAATCATGTTTAAAATTGCCACATTTGTTCCTGGTCTAATTTGCAGGAAATACGTTGCTAATTCTGCTAGTTTTGTTTTGATTGGGTCTACCACGATTGAGGTAACTCCTTTCATAAATGCTTGCTTTATTTTTGCTCCAGTTACTGGATGTCCTTTTATAGGATTTGCACCGAATAAGAAAATAGCATCAGTTTGTTTTAAATCTTCAACTGAATTTGTTGCTGCTCCTGTTCCGAAAGATTGTTGCATTCCGTATGCAGTAGGAGCGTGACAAACACGTGCACAACCATCAATATTATTGGTTCCAACAGCAACACGAATCATTTTTTGCATTAAATAATTTTCTTCGTTTGTTGCTCTTGATGATGAAATTCCACCAATAGCGTCTGCACCATAGTTATTTTTTATATTGATAAGTTTATCAGTAATAAAAGTAGTTGCTTCATCCCAAGTTACAACTTCCAATTTACCGTTTTTGCGAATCATTGGCTCTCGTAATCTATCTGGATGATCGTAAAATTGAAAAGCAAAACGTCCTTTCAAACAGGTATGTCCTTCATTTACTTCGGCAGTTTCTGGCGCTTGAATTCCTCTAATTTTCCCATCAATAACAGATACATCTAATTGACAACCAACACCACAATATGTACATGTTGTTCGGACAATTTTATCAGCAATTAATGTTTTAGTCTCAAATTTATCAATTAAGGCTTCTGTTGGACATGTTTGAACACAAGCGCCACAAGAAACACAGGCTGATTCATCAAATGTAGTATCAAATCCTTTGATAATATTGGTTGCAAACCCACGACCTGACATTCCGAGAATCATTTCTCCTTGAATTTCTTCACAAGCACGAACACACCTAAAACAATTGATACATTGTGCTAAATCTGATTTGATATATGGATGCGCTCTATCAACTTCTATGTCTAAATGATCGCTTCCTTTAGGATAACGAACGTCTGGAATCCCAATTTGTGAAATGGCTTCTTGAAATGGTGTTGCTTTTTTATTTTTTGGTGGAAAAACTTTGTCAGATGGATAATCTGTTAATACTAATTCGACAATATTTTTGCGAAGGCGTTTCATTTTGTCCGTATTATGATAAATGTACAAGCCTTCTCCAACAGGTGTATGACACGAAGCCATTGTTCTAGTTGGTCCGTCTTTTTCTCGAGCAACTTCAACAGAACATACTCTACACGAGCCAAAATTTTCTAAACGGTCATCTTGGCACATTGTTGGAATAGCATCTTTGTTGCTTTCAATTCTTCTTACAAACTCTAAAATGGTTTCTCTAGAATTGAACTCGTATGCGATATTATTTATATAAGCTTTCATTTTTCTTAGTTGTTTGTAAAATACTCGTTTAATTCATCTTGAAAATAAAATAGTGCATTTTTTACAGGCAATGGAATTCCACCACCAAGTGCACAAAGCGAACCTATTTCTAATGTTTCTAATAAATCATCAAAAAGTTGTTTATCAATCTTGTAATCAGAGTTTTGTGCTTTCTGTAACATTTCCATACCTCTATGTGAACCAATTCTACATGGATAACATTTTCCGCAAGATTCATCTGCAGTAAATTCTAACAAGTGCTCTAAAAATGTTATCATTGGAAAATCTACTGGAATTGACACAAAACTTGCATGACCTAATAAAAAACCATTGCTATTTAACGATTCAAAATCTAACGTTAAGTCTTTTATTTTGTGTATAGGTACAATTCCACCTAAAGGACCACCGATTTGCACTGCTTTTACTTCAGATTTGAATCCGCCTCCAAAATCATCAAAAACAGTTTGTAAAGGTGTTCCCATTTCAATTTCATACATTCCTGGTATATTGAAAAAACTGTCTAAAGAAACTAATTTCGTTCCTGTAGATTGTTTTGTACCGAGCGAAGCATATTTCTCTCCTCCATTTTCTAAAATCCAATGAATATTTGCAAATGTTTCTACATTACTTAAAACCGTTGGCTTTCCAAATAATCCATATTGTGCAGGATATGGCGGGCGGACACGTACTTCTGGTCGTAAGCCTTCAATAGAGTTTAACAAAGCTGTTTCCTCACCACACACATAACTTCCTTGACCACGAATTATCTTAAATTTAAAATCTCCAATCAAGTTTTTTTCTTTCAATACTGAAATAGTATCATTTATAATCCGAATTGAATCTGGATATTCTCCACGGATGTATAAAACACCTATATTCGCACCAACAATTAAGCCTGAAATATACATTCCAAATAGCACTTTGTGTGGTTGATGTTCCATCAAATACATGTCAGAATAAGCACCAGGATCTCCTTCATCTGCATTACAAACAATGTATTTTTGTTGATTATTTTCTTTAATTACAGCATCTAACTTAAACCAAAAAGGGAAACCTGCGCCTCCACGACCACGTAAATTTGATGTTTTTAACTGCTGAATAACGTCTTGTGATTTATCTTTAAAACTTTCTGATA
The DNA here is from genome assembly GCA_965248525.1 of Urechidicola sp. GTDB lineage: Bacteria > Bacteroidota > Bacteroidia > Flavobacteriales > Flavobacteriaceae > Urechidicola. The sequence goes on from CBDFJO010000004.1 coordinate 29,567, forward strand.
ATGCATAAAAGTTTTCAATATTTTGAATTTCTGATGTTAAAATTGGAGTTGTGTTGCAATCTATGTTGTAATTATTAATGCAACTCGACACTTCTTTTTGCGATAAAACATTTTCAAGATCTTCTTCAGAATGTGCCGAATAGGTCTTATCATCAAGCATAAATGCGTTATTACTATGACAATGTCCAACACATGCTGCATGGCCAATCTCATCTTCAGAAAAGTGTTTGGTAAGGTTTTTATGTAAACTTGATTGCGATTTTGCAACCATACAAGCCGTTCCAGAGCACACATGAATCTTTTTGTTTCGATTTTCTTCTCGTGTAAAATCGTAAAAAGAAGCCGTTCCAACAACTACAGAATCATCAATTAAAAACTTTTTTGCTAATGCTTGAAATTTTTCTTTTGATGCATTTTTATGCGATAAATCTGCAATATTTTCGAATAAATTGTCATTCAATTCTTTTCTTGAAGAAAGTGTGCGAATATTTTTGTTTGCCATTGTAATATTTATAATGGCACTAAATTATGAAATATTAAAATAAATAGAGAGAAGTATTCTTAAACTTTATCACAAATTAGCACAATATGTTTTTCGCTTATATCGGTTGTGAAAAATAAATATTGATTTCCACCGTCTTTTAAACCTGCTTTTTTACGAATTTGCTCAACAGTTTGTGGAAAATTACGTGTTGTAATATTTGCTTTTCTTGTAGGAATTAATTTTTTAAGTTGTTTTTTGTCAAACGGAATTGTATGCTTTATTTCAAATCGCCTTCCAGGAAAATCTATTAACTTTTCTGAAGTATATAAATGTGAATTAGGATGTAATTTTTCAATTTTAAATTGAGCAGATACTTCATTGAATCCTCCAGATTTTAGAATGGAAACATTTGGTTCATACAAATATTTTTTTGTTAAGCTAAAAGTTGAGCTTTCTTTTGTATTTAATTTGAAATCAAATAATTGATTGCTATTTTTTTGAATATTAATAGTTTTTATTTTAATACTATTTTCGTAATTTTTCTCTAAAATACAAAGTAATTCCTTGACCTCATTCTGCACAGCAACAATATGAATTTCTTTAACAAATCTTAATTCGTTTATAGCACTTGTAATGTCTAAAATAGGTGAGTTTTTTATTAGGATGTTATCACACTTTTCAAATAATAAATCAATATTTTTAGGAATATTTGGCAAGCAATCCTTCAATAAAAAAACTTTTCCTTCTGTATCATTTCTTCTTGAAGGATCTATATATATCCAATCAAATTTTCCAATCTTATTTTTTAAATAATTGATGCCATTATCTATAATTGTCGTGATATTTGAAGCATTTAAAAATTGAAAGTTGTGCTTTGCAATTTTCGAAAGTTGTTCGTTAATTTCGCAATGAAATACATTTTTTATTCGTTTTGAAAAAGCAAAAGCATCAACACCAAAACCTCCTGTTATATCAATTAAATTAGTACCAAAAATTAAATTGGCTTTGTATTTAGCAGTAATTTCTGATGAAGTTTGTTCAATATTGAGTTTGTTTGGATAATAAATATTTTTTCTATTAAACCAAGTAAGAAGTTTGTTTTTGCATTTCTTTTTTGCAACAATTTGCTCAACAATTTCTTGAGTTGTAATATTAGTAAAAGTTGTACCTTTAAATAGAATTTTTGATATATCAGAATTTAAATTGTCATTGATATATTTCTGAACTTCAGGATGTAAAATGTGATTGTTCAACTTTTGAGAATTATAAGTCCTTAGTCAACGATTTTACAATCTTATTTTCGGCTAAAAACTCTTTTAAAATAACTTTTAAGGCAGTATAACTGGGAACTGCGACAACCATTCCTGTAATTCCGAATAATAATCCACCAATAATAATAATTAAAAATATTTCTAGTGGATGAGATTTCACGCTTTTAGAAAAGATTACAGGTTGACTTACAAAGTTATCTATCATTTGTGCAATGAAATAGCCAATCATTACATAAATTGTTGTTGGTAAAATTTCTGTTTGAAAATCTTCACCAATATGACTTGACATCGTTAAAAACATGATAAGAACTGCGCCAATCATAGGACCTACATAAGGAATTAAGTTTAACAAAGCACATAGAAACGCAATGACAATAGCATTTTGAACTCCAAAAATTGCTAAAACTATTGAATACAAGATAAACAAAATTGTGATTTGTAAAAACAACCCAATAAAATATCGTGATAACAAATCCTTGATTTTGTTAAAAGATTTTTGAAAACGACTTTCACTATTATCTGGGATTAAGACCATCAACCCTTTGTTAAGAATTTTACTATCTTTCATTAGAAAAAAGGAGATAAAAATCACTGAAATAAGACCGACACTAAGTGAACCAACAGTTCCAATGATTGAGTTTAGGAAGTTTGGAATTTCTTTAAAATTTGCTAATAAATCTAAACTTTTTAATTGTTCAAAAACATTGATATTCTGCTGTAAAAAATAATCATTTACTTGATTTAAAATTCCTTCTGTTTTCTGAGTTAACTCATTGATATTTAATAAAGAAAGGTTTTTTCCTTGTTGAGAGATTAACGGAATAAACATTCTGATTAAACCAAATAAAAATCCAAGAAATAATAACATTGTTACAATAACAGCAAGTGTGTTAGGAAATTTTAATCTATGTCTAAAAAACATAATTATCGGTCTTGCAATAAGAGAAAGAACTCCTGCGATGATAATATATACGAGGACTGATTGAATTTTCCAAAAGAAAAATAAGAGTAAAGCAACACCTATGATTATTGAAAGTGATCGTAAAATGCCGTTTGATATTGTTTTTGAATTCATTGGGTAAATATAAAATATTTCTAGGTATTTATATAAGAAATATTTTAAGGTTCCAATAAAAGGATCTAAATTTTTTCTTTGGGATAAATTCTTTTTGCAGTTTTCTTTTTCTTCGTATTTCCGGGGAAAGTTAGCGTTGTGCTTGAAAATGTTGTGCCAAATGTAATATTGGCATAATAAACCTGTGAGATTGCATCTTCAACTTGTTGTTTCGATAATTCTTTAAGTGGATGCGTAAAAACAGACCATAATATTTCATCTGAAATTGCATACTTCACATCCAATGCTGTGTGAAAATTGGCAACTAAAGAATTTAAAATCATATTGTTGTCAAGTTGATTTCTTTCAGCAATAGGTGAGACAATTCTCATTCTATTTGCATTTTTATCTGCAATACAAATTAAAACACGATCCTTAAAAGAAAAATTCCATGAATTTCCATCTGTTGAAACGCTGTCTGCTGATTGAGTAATGATTTTACCAAGTTTTTCAACAGTCATATTCTGTGATACAGCCGAAATACTAAAGCATAAAAATAGAAAGAGTAGTTTTTTCATTGTAGTTGATTTTTAAAATAGTCGAAAGAGTTTTATAATACTAACAAGCAAATTTATTTAGACGGGAAAATTTTGATGAATTTGTTGGGTAATTTAGAAATTACATTGATTTTTTCTTTCATAAATACACAAGAATCCCGTTTTTCTCTAAAGTCTAAAAAGGCAACAATTTTCTTCATAATTAGTGATTTGAGTTTAGTTCTTGTAGTTTGTTATCAGTAAATATAATTAATTCTTTGAAGAATTCTGTAAAATTATTTTCAAATTCTGAATAATGAATTTTTAAATCTTTTATAGCAATATCCATTTTAGAAATCATTTTGGTACGTTTATTCATGCCTTCAAGCACAGTTTTCATGCCATCTATAAATTGATAGTTGTATAACCAATTATACTTTTCTAAATATGGCAGTAAATTTTGTGCTTTTTCAGGTAGCAATTCATAATTATCATGTAATAATTGATAAAATCGCTTGGCATAAATGTCTAAAGAGATTTCAGAATACATACTCCAATTTTTCGCTAAAAAATGATCATAAAATAAGTCGATAATAATTCCGTCATAATGTCCGTAACGCTCGTGTAACCTTCTTTTACTTAATCTTACAATTTCATTTGCATCCGTAAACGTATCTATTTGACGATGTAGTAATATTCCTTTTTGAATATCTGACCTGTAATTTTTGTGATTATTTCCCCTCACAAAATCTCCTAAAAAATTACCGAGTATTAAGTCAGTATTCTCTTTTGATAAGTATATGTGAGCAAGGAAATTCATAAAGTGAATGTATAAAAAAATCCACTTAAAAAGCGGATTTGTATTTTTTATTTTTAGTCATTTCGATAATTGGAGAAATAGCATCATAATGAGATATCTCAACTGTGCTCGATATGATATTAGATTTATAAAAAATATAATTATAAAAAAATCAAGCAGTCCAATACTAACTATTTAACATCACAGGCATTACCAACATCGTGATTTCTTCACCTTCTTCTACACCATCAATTGGTGTTAAAATTCCGGCTCTGTTTGATAATGACATTTCAATTGTTATTTCATTAGAATCAAGGTTGCTCAACATCTCTGTTAAAAAACGAGAGTTAAAGCCAATTTGCATGTCATCTCCTTGATATTCACAGTTTAAGCGTTCGTCTGCTTTGTTTGAGTAATCAATATCTTCTGCAGAAATATTTAATTCTGTTCCTGCCATTTTTAACCGAATTTGATGTGTTGTTTTGCTTGAGAATATAGAAACCCTACGAGCAGAATTTAAAAATGAGGCTCTGTCAACAGTCAATTTATTTGGGTTTTCCTTCGGAATTACAGCGTCATAATTTGGATATTTACCGTCAATCAATCTACATTCTAAGACAACGTTATCAAACGTAAACTTGGCATTAGAATCATTATATTCAATCGTAACATCAGTTTCAGTACTCCCTAAAATACTTTTTAATAAGTTCAAAGGTTTTTTTGGCATAATAAACTCTGCAACTTCATCTGCTACTACATCTGTACGAGTATATTTTACCAATTTGTGTGCATCAGTTGCAACAAAAGTTAAATTTTCTGGACTGAATTGGAAGAAAACGCCACTCATTACAGGACGTAAATCATCGTTTCCTGTAGCAAAAATAGTTTTTGAAATAGCAGTTGCCAAAATAGCTCCATTAAGTACTGTTTTACTTGGAGAAGTCAATGCTATAGTTTTAGGAAATTCTTCGCCACTAAAGTAAGCCATATCATATTTTCCTTGACTTGAACTGATTTCAATAGTGCTAGTGCTATTGTCTTCCGTCTTAAAAGTCAACGGTTGATTAGGAAATGTTTTTAAAGTATCTAATAACAATCGTGCAGAAACGGCAACAGAACCTTGCGAATCCGATTCTACTTCAATGGTAGAACTCATGGTTGTCTCTAAATCTGACGCAGTAATTTTAAGTTGGTTTGTCTCTAATTCAAACAAAAAGTTATCTAAAATCGGCAAGGTATTATTGCTGTTAATTACACCTCCAAGAACTTGCAATTGCTTTAAAAGTGGTGAACTTGATACTATAAATTTCATGTGTTTTAAATTTTAATAAGAATACAAAGATATTCTAAAAAACTGTGATACTAAAAAGAACTTATAAACAAAATACTTATTCTATATCTTCTACTAATTTAAAGTTAAATGGATGAAGACTTGTAGATAACACATTGATTTTTAAGATGTAATTTCCTTACTCTATTCTTGTTTGAGGATTTGAGAAGTTATACTCATACAGATTATTGTTAATATAAAAATGGATATATGGACGTTCTAATATGCTATACTCTCCAAAAGTTGCACTTACTAATTGCACTTAACTTTTCTAAATATACTTTCTCTTTTGAATATAATTAAAGACCAATCCAAAAAAGGCTAATAGAAGTAGTGGAAATCCAAGATTTAAAAACTGATAAAATGTGCGTTCTTCAAATGCTTTTTCTCGATTAAGGAGTTTCAAATTGATTGTTTTTGAACGAATATCGAGCAATCCAACATCATCCAATAAATAATGTATGCAGTTGAGTAAAAACTCTTTATTTCCAAACTGTTGACCTGTCCATTTATCAACACCTAATTTTTCTGGTTTTCCAAGTGTAACTTGATTTGCTATGACGTCACCATCAGCAATTAAAATCATCTTGTTTTTTACTGATTTTTTCTTCGGATTTGTAATTTTAAACGGTTGAATTCTATCAGAATAAGCAGATTTAAATTCACCTTCGAGTAATACGCCTAACGGAATATTCTTCTTGTTAAAACTCTTTTTATTAATTTGTTGACGTATAGAATTTAAACTAATAATTGATGGAGTCCCTACGATTTTTGATAAAGGAGAACTCTGTAGTAAAACCGTTTTATCAATATCATTTTTTAGCAAGTCAATTGAATTTGTAAATTTTAAATTTACTGGTTCTATGTGTTTATTTATAGGATGATTATTTGCCGATTGTGCTAAAGGAAAAAAGCGCCATAAAAATTGATTGTACTGTGTTTGATTGCCAACATTTCCTGTCGCTAATGGAATTTTGGAGCTGTATAAATCTTCAATTAAATTCGAGTTTACACGCACCCCATAACTAAATAATAAATCCGTTAAATTCAAATCTCGAGGATAAGCGAGAGATTCTCCAGTTGTCATCAAGCTGTCTAATTCTGCATAAACTTGGTCAACCATCCATAGAGTTTTTCCACCGTTTATGATATATTGGTCAAGTGTGTATTTTTCTTCTTCGGAAAATTTTTCAGTAGGTTTTGCGATAATAGTCAAGTCAAAATCACTTAATTTTTGAAGTGTGTTCTTTGGATTTTTTGCAACAGAATCTAACGTAAAAGGAGCAAGGCGATAATATTCTCCCAACTTTCGAAGAAAATCAGCAATATAGACATCACTTAATTCCCCATTTCCTTTTAATACAGCTATTTTTTTAGTCTTTTCTGAATTTACTTTGTGAATGGCATTTGCAAAGGCATATTCTAAATTTTGAATTGCATTTTGTAGTTGCTCATCTTGACTTTGTGAGTTTGTATCTTTTAATAGTGATACATTTTCAATCCTCTTTCCTGTTTGCACTGTTGCCCAAGGAAAAATCACAATTTCTGATACTTTTCCATTTTCTTGAACTGATAATTGGCTTGGTTGCAACCCTTTTGCAATCAACTTTTCAGCATCATCTAACGGATTTATAAATCGGAATTGAATATTTTTATTTTCTGATTTTAATTCTTCGAGAAGTTGACGTGTTTCAATTTGTAAACGTTTGAATTCCGTTGGAAAATCACCTTCTAAATATATTTTCACGATGATTGGTTCGTCAATAGTATCAAGAATATCAATTGTAGGTTGAGAAAGCGTATAACGTTTGTCTTGTGTTAAATCAAACCGTTTGTAAACTTTATTTGAAATAAAATTTAGCGTAATCAAACCAATGAAAAGCAGTGCTATTTTTGATATGTTAGGTTGCTTATTCACGTTCCAATCTCATTTTGGTTAATAGCAAAAAGAATACCGTAATACTAATAAAATAGATAACATCTCGTGTATCTACAACTCCACGACTTATGCTTTTATAGTGTTCATTTATTCCTAATAGCTGTATAGAATAGTCCAATTCTCCAAAGAGTGAAGACATGGCTTCAAATCCGTAAAAAAGGAAAAAAGAAATACAAATAGCAATGATAAATGCTACAATTTGATTGTTTGAAAGCGTGGAAGAAAATAAACCAATAGAAGTATAAGTTCCTGCTAAAAAGAGTAAGCCAAAGTAGGAACCAAGCATACTTCCTAAATCAAAATTTCCTACAGGATTCCCAAGTTTTGAAATGCTATAAACGCATATTAATGTTGGAATAAGTGCAAAAATTATCAATAATAAAGATGCTAAATATTTGCCAAAGATAATTTGCCAATTACTGATTGGTTTGGTTTTTAACAACTCGATAGTTCCATTGTTATACTCATCAGAAAAAGTACGCATTGTGACTGCAGGAATCAAGAAAATGAAAATCCATGGAGCGAGATAAAAAAAACTGTTTAAATCTGCAAAACCTGCATTCAAAATATTAAAATTACCATCAAAAATCCATAAAAATAGACCATTTGCCAATAAAAATACAGCAATCACCAAGTAACCAATTGGCGTTGAAAAAAATGAATTTAATTCTTTTTTTAATATTGCTATCATTAATTTAGTTAAAGGTTTGAAAAGTTAAATTGTTACTACTCTTTGAATCTCTGCGTCTTTGTCCCTTTTTTAATTTTGCTTACTGCTATGCAATCTATCCACACTCCAAGCTTCAGGCTTTTTGTTAAACAATGGTTTTGTTTTACTCCATACTTTTTTAAAATATTCTGAATGTCTATAATTATTTAAATCGTCTTCATTATCCCAATAACTATATGTAAAAAATATCCCTTTATCATTTTTGTCATTGTATAATTCTAATAGACGACAGCCATCAGAATTTTGTATTTTTTCTTTCGAATTTTCAAATATCTGTAAAAAAGTAGGAATAGTATCTAAATGAAAACTTAATTTAACGATTCGTATCAGCATCTTTGAAAATTACGGTTAATTGATCACGATATTTTAAGCCTAATAGATTGAAGGCTCCTCCAACAGTTTCCAAGTTGCTTCTATAAATAGCAATTTCTATGAGTTCTGCAGAATTGAATAAAGACATACGACTTCCGTCATGATGACGCTCATCAAGAGACAAAGAGAAGTCAATAATATCACTATATTTTTCGTAGATTTTTTTAAAAGTATAGCGTCCTACAAGCATTTCAAAACGACGCCCTTTTCCAATTTGATTAAATAATTTTCGATTTATATTTGTAATAACATTTCCGTAATTATCAATATATATAATACTTCCAGTAATTTTAGTGTTGTCAGTTGAAATTATAGGTTGTAAATCTTTAATTTTTTTATAGTCAGTTATTTTCTTACCTATGATATCTAAAGAGCCTCCACGTTTTATATGACATGCTACTTTAACAAAGACATCAAGCACAGGAAAACTACTCTCAATACGATCATGAATATTTATTTCTACAATTTTTTCGGGTCTAAACTCAGATGCAATCATAGAAATAACACCATTGTTTGGGCACACAAAATAGTGATTGTCTAATTTTAAAGCAATATGATTTGTTTCTTTGTTGAGTTCAGAATCTACACCAATAATGTGAACACTTCCTTCGGGAAAGCTTTTGTAAGCATTCCTTAAAACATATGCAGTTTCTGCAATATTAAAAGGCGTAATTTGGTGCGATATGTCAACAATAACCGCTTCAGGAAGTTCTGTGTGTATAGCGCCTTTTACTGCGCCAACAGAATGGTCTTTGAGTCCGAAATCGGTAGTTAAAGTTATTAAAGACATTTGTTAATTACTTCCTAAAATTATTTGTTTGGTTACAAAAATAAATGTATAAATTTGTTATGCAAATCTAATCAATATTCATTTATAAATGATTTGTTTTTACAGGCATTTTTAGACACTTTAAAAATTAAAACCATAACCATTTGAACGAACGATTAATAGAACTTGCAGATATCAGTCCAAATGATTTATTTGGACCTCGAAATAGTAACGTAGCAATTATTAAGAAATTTTATCCGAAGTTAAAGATTATTGCACGAGGAAATAAATTAAAAGCTTTTGGCGAACCTGAAATCTTAGATGAATTTGAGAAAAAAATAACACAACTTATCAATTATTTTAATAAATACAATAAGTTGGACGAAACAAGTATTGAAGGTGTTCTTACTTCGAACGGAAAGCCAACTAAATCATCTAAAAGTACTGAAGGTGTTTTGGTACATGGTGTAAGTGGTCGATTGATTAAATCACAAAGTCCAAATCAGCAAAGAATGGTTGATTTGATGGAGAAAAATGACATGCTATTTGCCGTTGGTCCTGCAGGAACAGGAAAGACCTATACTGCAGTTGCATTGGCAGTAAAAGCATTAAAGGAAAAAGATGTGCGGAAAATTATTTTAACACGTCCTGCAGTAGAATCTGGAGAAAAATTAGGGTTTCTTCCAGGAGATTTAAAAGAAAAATTAGATCCTTATATGCAGCCTTTGTATGATGCATTAAGAGATATGATTCCGTCAGAAAGATTAGAATCATATATAGAAAAAGGAATTATTCAGATTGCTCCTTTGGCATTTATGAGAGGACGAACTCTTGATAACGCTTTTGTGATTTTAGACGAAGGACAAAATACAACACATGGTCAAATGAAAATGTTTTTGACTCGTATGGGAAAGAGTGCTAAGTTTATTATTACAGGAGATCCAGGACAAATTGATTTGCCTCACAGACAAGTGTCAGGGTTAAAAGAAGCTTTATTGGCGCTAAAAGATGTTGATGGTATTGGTATGGTGTATCTAACAGAAAATGATGTTGTGCGTCACAGATTGGTGAAACATATTATCAAAGCATTTAAGAGTATAGAGTCAGAGTAAAATGATAAATGGTACGAACTTAAGGGTATAAGAAACACCTAACATAATGAACACAATAAACGATACAAATTATAATTTTCCGAAGCAAAAATCAATCTACAAAGGGAAAGTACGAGAAGTTTATAATATTGATGATGATTTTTTGGTGATGATTGCAACTGATAGATTGTCGGCTTTTGATGTGATTATGCCGCGACAGATACCATTTAAAGGGCAAATTTTAAATCAGATTGCCACAAAAATGATGGATGCAACCAAAGATATTGTTCCTAATTGGTTGATTTCTACTCCAGATGAAAACGTTGCAATTGGTCATTTATGTGAACCGTTTAAAGTAGAAATGGTAATTCGTGGTTATTTATCAGGTCATGCAGCAAGAGAATATAAATTGGGAAAACGTGTATTATGTGGAGTCTCTATGGCTGATGGAATGCAAGAAAACGATCAATTTCCAAATCCTATTATTACACCTTCCACCAAAGCAGTTAATGGTGAGCATGATGAAGATATCTCTCGTGAGGATATTCTTAAAGGCAGAATAGTTTCTGAAGATGACTATTTAATCTTAGAAGATTATACTCGTAAATTGTTTCAAAGAGGAACAGCAATAGCCAAGGAAAGAGGACTTATTTTGGTAGATACCAAATATGAATTTGGGAAAACAAAAGAAGGAAAAATTGTTTTGATTGATGAAATTCACACTCCAGATTCTTCACGTTATTTTTATATAGATGGTTATTCTGAACGCCAAGAAAAAGGTGAAACACAAAAACAACTGTCAAAAGAGTTTGTACGTCAGTGGTTAATTCAAAACGGATTTCAAGGAAAAGAAGGGCAACAAATTCCTAAAATGAATGACGATAAAATCACAGAAATTTCTGAACGGTATATTGAACTCTACGAACAAATTACAGGCGACGCATTTGTAAAAGCTGATGTTGATAATGTTACAGAACGCATAGAGAAAAATGTACTTACGTTTTTAAATAATCAATAGATAAATTCATGCAAGCAACAAGCAAAGACTTGCTTTTTACTTATATCAAATAAGAGGTGATAGTACTTCAAATAAGCAACTTTAAACCAGTTGAAAATTTAGAATTTGTATGAATTTTAAAATAGGGTTTCTCTAAAAAAATCACTTATGTCAACTTTTTTGGATTGATTTTATATTCTTGTGCAACGATTACCTTTGTTACCAGTATTATTATTTTTTATCTTGTTCTTTTAGATGTTTTTTATAAGCCTTTTCGCTTTTAAATTTTTTTTCATATTGTACATATTCACCAATAGTTTCTATATAAATTATCAATTCGCGTAATTCACAAGATTTAAAGTTCAAATCTTTAAATATTAACGTATTAAATTCAGATGTATATAATTCAAAGTTTGTTCTATCAAGGTTTTTTACTTTTAATTGATATATTCCTTCTGGTAAGTTTAATTTGAAGTTTCCATTTAAATCAGTTTTTGTATTATAAAATTTCTTTTCCTTGATAAATTCCAATTCTATATTTTGAACCCCAATTCCGTATTCATTTACCTTTCCATTTATAGAAACAATAAGAGTGTCTGTTATTCCTATTAAATTATTTTCTTTAATCTCTCCCCGAGTGCTCCATTCGTGTTTGATTTCTGTAGCTATATACGGTTTCTGTATTATTGAACAAGAAACGAATCCAATAAATAAAGATAAAGTCAGATAATATTTGAATGTAATTATTCTATTTAGAAAGTAATTGGTCATATTACTGGTAATGTTAAAATAAAGTTTCGTTTTAATGAACTTTATTATACGATATGTAAAGTTAGTTCAAATAATTGAGAAAGTCAAGTTTTATCAATTCTAAAAATTTATTGAGATAAAGTTGCATTTGCTAATTGAACTTAAGTTTACTAGCAAAACTGTACAAACTAACGAGCAAAGACTTGCTTTTTACTTATATCAAATAAAAGAGGTGATAGTACTTCAAATAAGCAACTTTAAACCAGTTAAAAATTTAGTATTTGTATGAATTTTAAAATAGGGTTTCTCTAAAAAAATCGCTTATGTCAACTTTTTTGGATTGATTTTATATTCTTGTGCAACGATTACCAGTGTTGTAGCCAGTTTATTCTATTTCTGCAATACTGTCTAGATAACTTTTGACCTCTTCAAGTTTTGGTTTCTCGAACCCTATTAACCATTCGTCCTCGGAGTCTTCTTGTATCTTAACTTTTTCCAGAATCTCTCGTCTCCAATTCAAGTGTTTAACATACTCTTTTGTTGCATCTATGAATGTGTCATTCTTAAATCTTAATATTTGATATTTTTCTGTTAAAAATAAGTTGTGTTGCTTCTTGTAATCGTTGGGCATATTATAACCGGAATTTACGTTATTAAAAGCTCCAACTATTCTGTCATACTCATTATCAATTTCTGTTCTTAGACTATCAGGAATTTGAAAACTAGTAAAATCATGATTAGCAACAATAAGCTCCGGTGTGTTGTTGTTTTCTATGTCTATGAGTGTTGCATAGCATTCATTGTTTTCATAGACTTTAGTGAAGTTCTTATTTATACCTTGCCCTTCTTTTATGTTATTTATGAAGATTTTAGTGACAAACACGTCCTCCATTCCTATTAGTAGAAATAAGTCTTTTTGTTTATCTGCATTTATGTTTATCCAATTTAAAGTGTGTGGAGGGAAATCTCCATCAACAAAATATTTCCATATCAATGTCTCTTTCCCATTTGTTTTTTTAGAAATAACCAATCCATTTCCATAACAATACAATTCATCACCATAATGATAGTTGCACTTTCCTTCTTTTGAATACCTAAACCGATATACATAATAAGGGGGAAAGTTTAAAGAGTCTATTTCATATATTTTTCCTTTCATACTAAAAAGAGCTTTAATCCCAAATTTTTCATAAATAGGATGAGTTTCTTTCACTTCTGCTTTTGATTGAATGGTATCAAGAAAGGCTTCTTTTTCTTCGACACTAACGCATGAATTTTCTATCTGATTCTTTACGCCTTCTATTTTTAGAAAAATTATACTTAGAATAGACAAGCCAATAAATAAGACGCCGAATAATATTTTTCGTTTCATTAATCTGTCGTGTTAGGTTTTTTAATTGCTACAACATATGGATAAGTGCAGTAATTTTTCTGAAGGAAAAATTATTGTCATTTATCTGATGTTGTGTTTAGTCTTTCTATTTTGCTTTTCTTATTATTTTCAAATGTAAGCAAAATCTTCATTGTAAGAAAGACGTAGTCCAAAAATGAAGCAATAGTATCAAAGGAATTAACTATAAATTTGTTTGTAAATAAGATAGGTCATTATATTTGTAAAAAATGGAATTCCTTATGATGATAATTTTAGGAGTGTTTTAGTGAAAAATAATTGAGTTTTTAGTTGTTTTTTACCTCAGTTCTTTGTTAGCAAATGTTATTTTTTCAATAAACTAATTATTTCATTATAATTATCTTCAGTCATTCGGTCAGCGTCATATTCTTTTTTAATCAATTCAGATATGTTAGCCTTGTCATTTTCTGATAATTTTCTGAAATAAGAAAAGTTGGGTAATTCGCATTTTAAGCTTAATTTTTCTAATCTATATTGACTTATAAATCCATAATCGTTAATTATTTCTTCAATCTTTGAAAGATTATTCTTGATTAAAGTGGGTTGCATCATTAATGATAGTTTTAATTTATATATTTCTTTTTTACTAAAAGTGTTAAAAATTGAATCCAAAACTGGCTCAAGCCTATTATTCTTTTTTGATTCTTCGATAATTCTTTTTTCTTTCTTAGTGAGAATTTTTTCAATCATTTTTTTATTGAACTTATTAAAAGGGACAGAAATTAAAACCGCCGATTCTCGATATTCCTCACAAACTTTCTTGTAATCATTAATTAACAAACTATCTTTTGTTATTTGTCCAAATGTATAATTACAAATCAATAAAATAAATAATGTGAATATATGTTTTTTCATAATATTTGCTAACATATGGATAAGTGCAGTAATTTTCCCTTCAGAAAAATTATTGTCATTTATCTGATGTTGTACTTAGTCTTTCTATTTTGCTTTTCTTATTATTTTCAAATATAAGCAAAATCTTCATTGTAAGAAAGACGTAGTCTAAAAAATGAAGCATATCTAAATTGTGGTAAATCAAAAAAAAGCATAGCAGAAGCATTGGGCGTAGATAAAACGACTGTTTATAGAGAAATAAATCGAAATTCAAAAATAGGTTATTGCAAATCTCATAATATTCCTATGGTAAGTCACCAAAGAATTATATGCTTATATTAGAGAGGATAAAAGACAACGAGGTAATTTGTATACTCACTTAAGACATCAATTAAAGCACAGGAAACGACCTGTTTCAGGGAAGCAGAACGCAATTAAAGATAGAGTATTAATAGATCTTAGAAGTGATATAATAAATTACGCTTTGGAGATTGGGAAATAGACTTAATTATTGGCAAAGATAGAAAGGGTGCAATTGTTACAATTGTTGAAAGAACTACCGCTTTTTTCTTAATCAGAAAATTGCCCTTTGGAAAAAATGCTAAAGAATTAGCCAAGATTGTTATTGATATGCTATTGACTTATAAGGATTTTATTCACTCCATTACTTCTGATAATGGTAAAGAGTTTGTAGCGCATAAAAAAATAACTGAAAAATTAGTGTTGCAATTCTTTTTCGCACATCCTTATTCATCATTAGTTAGGCAATATATCCCTAAAAAAGCAGTGTTTGAAAACTATAGTAATCAAAAAATCAAAGAAATACAACATAAAATAAACCGAAGACCAAGAAAAAATCTAAAGTATGAAATCCTAAAAAGATATTTTATAAATTTGTAAACCTAAAAGTTGCATTTGCTAGTTGAATCTACCATCAATAATTTTATCCTTTCCATTTTTTAGTCATTTAATTTTAAAGTAAATTTGCAAAAGAAAAAATCAGTAATAAAGAACTTATAATATGAAATATGACATCATTATCATCGGAAGTGGTCCTGGAGGTTACGTAACTGGAATCAGAGCATCACAATTAGGCTTTAAAGTTGCAGTAGTTGAAAAAGAAAATCTTGGAGGTATTTGCTTAAATTGGGGCTGTATCCCAACCAAAGCATTGTTGAAAAGTGCTCAAGTATATGATTATTTAAAACATGTAGATAGTTATGGTTTAAAAGCCCAAGCAATCGACAAAGATTTTAAAGCAGTTATAAAACGTAGTCGTGGCGTTGCTGAAGGAATGAGTAAAGGTGTTCAATTTTTGATGAAAAAGAATAAAATTGACATTCTTGATGGTTTCGGAAAAATAAAAACTGGAAAGAAAGTTGATGTTACCGATGCTGACGGAAAAATTACTGAATACAGTGCAGATCATATCATTATTGCAACAGGAGCAAGAAGTAGAGAGTTGCCAAGTTTACCACAAGACGGTAAAAAAGTAATTGGATATCGTGAAGCAATGAGTCTTCCAAAACAACCTAAGAGCATGATTGTTGTCGGTTCTGGAGCAATTGGAGTTGAGTTTGCTCATTTCTATAATTCTATGGGAACTGATGTAACAGTCGTAGAATATATGCCAAACGTTGTGCCTGTAGAGGATATCGATATTTCAAAACAATTTGAAAAATCGCTGAAAAAATCAGGAATTAAAATTATGACAAGTTCATCTGTTGAATCGGTTGATACATCTGGAAAAGGTATTGTAGCAACAGTAAAAACTAAAAAAGGAGAAACTACTTTAGAGGCTGACATTTTATTATCGGCAGTTGGAATAAAATCAAATATCGAAAATATTGGTTTGGAAGATGTTGGAATTGTGGTTGATAAAGATAAAATTTTGGTGAATAATTTTTACCAAACTAATATTCCAGGATACTACGCAATTGGAGATGTAGTTCCAGGACAAGCATTGGCACACGTTGCTTCTGCTGAAGGAATTACATGCGTTGAGAAAATTGCTGGCTTACATACCGAGTCAATTGATTATAGTAATGTTCCAGGATGTACATATGCAACACCAGAAATTGCAAGTGTTGGCTTGACAGAAGCCAAAGCAAAAGAGGCTGGATATGAGTTGAAAATTGGAAAATTTCCTTTCTCTGCATCAGGAAAAGCAACTGCTGCAGGAACTACTGACGGATTTGTAAAAGTTATTTTTGATGCCAAATATGGTGAATGGCTTGGCTGTCACATGATTGGTGCAGGCGTTACAGATATGATTGCCGAAGCCGTTTTAGGACGGAAATTAGAAACTACAGGACATGAAGTCTTAAAAACAATTCATCCACACCCAACAATGAGTGAGGCTGTTATGGAAGCTGTTGCTGACGCATATGATGAAGTGATTCATCTTTAAAAAGACTAATTAGATGGTTGGATTTTTAGACTATTATAATTTTATATATTGACAGACTTCGTAGATGTTAAAAAGAGTCTAAACAGTCACAAAAGCTACAATTCAATAATTGTAAACTCTCCACTCAATGGTTGTAAAACCTCTTTTATTTTTGGAATTAAATCTTCTCCGTATTCTAAATAAAACTCTGAAAAATTAGTGTTTCTTTCTTGTAAACTCTTCTTTGGAAATAATTCATCTTGAAGTAATACAATTCTATCAACCAACTCTTTATGCACTCTTCTTTCGGCTTTTAAAAGTCGTTTTTCAAGATTGTCAAGACCGTTTAATTGCTTTTTCTTTTGTGCCTTTACTGCTCCAACAAAAGATTTATCTGTCTGATTAGCAATATTTTCCATATTTTTAAAATGAGTATCAATCTGATTTCGCTGTTCTGAAAAATTAATAATTACATCTGATTTTTCCGTTATTTTTTTATTGATAAGTTCTTGTTGCTTTAAAAATAATTCTTCAGTATCAATATTTAATTTCTTTAATTTTTTAGATTGCTTTTCTGAAATTAACAATGCTGAATTTCGTAATAATAAAATAGGAAAAGGAACTTCAACTTTATCAAAATAATTTTTCAATTCTAGCCAATATGCCAACTCTCCTCCGCCGCCAATATAGCAAAGATTTGGCAAAATTACCTCTTGATATAATGGACGCATAATCACATTTGGACTGAATCGTTCTGGATGTAATTTTAATTCGTAAAGTAATTCTTCTTTGGTAAAATCAATCGAAGTATTATTGATTTTAAATGAATTATCTTCAAAAATAATACGTTCACGCAAGTCATCAGTCAAATAAAACAAATTTATCTCTCTCGGATTTACCTGAATCTTATAATTTTTTTCTAATGATTTTATAGTTTTTGAAACTTCGCCAAAAGAACTGTTTTCAAACAATTCTTTCTCTACATAAGGCAGAAACTGACGTTTTAAATCTGCATTATCACCATCAAGAATAACTAAACCGTATTCTCCAAATAATTCGTTTGCCAAAAAACGCATAGCATCAGTTAGATTGCCATTATCTATATATGCTTTTCTAAATAATAATCGCAATTTTTTAGAATTATCAGAAAGATTTAAAAGTTTAGAGAATTCATTAAATACTTCTTCTAAACCATATGGTTTTAAGCGTCCAACTCCACCAGAAGCAGTGCGGTTCCAAGTGATTTTTCTCCCTCTAAATTTAAAGTATTGAATTTCTTCAAAATCATGATCTTCTGTTGCCATCCAATAAATTGGCACAAAATTTTCATCAGGAAATTCTTGCTTTAACTGCTCAGTCAAATTGATTGTTGAAATAACTTTATATAAAAAGTACAAAGGGCCTGTAAACAGATTTAACTGATGTCCTGTAGTGATTGTAAAAGTATTTTTCTGTAAAAGTGATTGAATATTAGCATTCGTTTTATTTGATGCTTTGGTATTTGTGTATTGTTTTTTTAATGAGTTGACTAAAACAGTTCTCATATCAATATTAAAAGAAGTTCTTTTTAATTTTAACTGTTTTTTAAAACCTTCAATATTTGGAAAATTTCCGTAAAAATTGGCAATAGAAGTATCTTGTGCCAAATAATCACACATGGTTTTTGAAAAATAACCAGTTTTACAAAATGGAATCGTCGAAGTTTTACTCACTAAATATTAATTTTTGATAAAAATACTAAAATTAATATAGTTGTTGGAAGTTCGCTCCCATTCTAACAAATTTTAACTAAACAATCTCAGCATACAAATCATAATCCGCAGCTTCAATAATTTTAACAGTTACAAACTCACCTGTTTTTAAATAGGTTTTTGTAGCGTCAATCAGCACTTCATTATCTACATCTGGAGAATCAAATTCAGTACGACCAACAAAATTATTTCCTTCCTTTCGGTCGATTACAACTTTAAACATCCTTCCTATTTTCTCTTGATTTAGTTCCCAAGAAATTTGAGACTGCAACTCCATAATTTCATTAACTCGTTGTTGTTTAATCTCTTGCGGTACGTTATCATCCAATTCATAAGCAGTTGTATTTTCTTCATGCGAATAAGCAAAACAACCCAAACGATCAAAACGCATTTCTGCAACCCAATTTTTTAAGGTTTCAAAATCTTCTTCTGTTTCTCCAGGATAACCAACAATTAAGGTTGTTCTAATTGCCATTTTTGGAACTGCTTCTCTGAATTTTATAAGCAACTTTGTTGTCTTTTCTTGCGTAGTTCCACGTTTCATACTCTTTAAAATACTATCTGAAATATGCTGCAACGGAATGTCTAAATAATTACAAATCTTTGGTTCGTTTTTCATGACTTCCAATACATCCATCGGAAAACCTGTAGGAAATGCATAGTGCAAACGAATCCATTCTACACCTTCTACTTTTACTAATTCTCTCAACAACTCAGCAAGATTTCTTTTTTTATAAATATCTAAACCATAATATGTCAAATCTTGCGCTATCAAAATTAATTCCTTCACTCCTTTTGTCGCTAACTTCTTCGCTTCAATAATTATATCTTCGATAGGAGTTGAACGGTGTTTCCCTCTCATCAACGGAATCGCACAAAAACTACAAGGTCTATCACAGCCTTCAGCAATCTTAAGATATGCGTAATTTTTTGGTGTCGTTGTTAAACGCTCTCCAATCAATTCATGTTTATAATCTGCACCTAAAACTTTGAGCAAGTTTGACAACTCTGTTGTCCCAAAATATTGGTCAACGTTAGGAATTTCTTTCTGCAAATCTGGCTTATAACGTTCACTCAAACAACCTGTTACAAATACTTTATCAACTTCACCATCTTCTTTTTGCTGCACAAAGTCTAAAATAGTATTGACACTTTCTTCTTTGGCGTTATCAATAAATCCACACGTATTTATCACTACAATATTGCCTTCTTCTTCATGTACAACATCTTTACCATTGGCTTTTAATTGCCCCATTAAAATCTCAGAATCGTATACATTCTTAGAACAACCCAGCGTTACAACATTGATTTTATTCTTTTTTACTGATTTTGTGCGCATTATATTTATTTAAGAATGCAAAAGTAATGAACTGTTTGTTGTTGTATGTTTAAAAGAAGTAAAACTTTGAGCTTAATTGGCTTTCATATTTTAGTTTTAGAAGTCTAAAATACGAAAAATAAAAAGTAACTTGACTTCTAATTTTTAAATCTATAACTTTATATATCGTACGATAAAGGTAACCTGTACTGAGCGAAGTCGAAGTATTAAAACGAATTTATCTTAACTAGATAAATAAAATTACACAATACGCAAATAATTATGTTTAAGGAGAAATATTAGATCCTACTTAAAAAACGAATCCACAAATTCAACTTTATTAAATACTTGCAAGTCGTCAATTCCTTCGCCAACGCCTATATATTTTACAGGAATTTGAAATTGGTCTGAAATACCAATTACAACGCCTCCTTTTGCAGTTCCGTCTAACTTTGTAACAGCCAATGAAGTAACTTCGGTAGCTAATGTAAATTGCTTGGCTTGCTCAAAAGCATTTTGTCCTGTAGAGCCATCCAACACCAATAACACTTCGTGAGGAGCATCGTCAATCACTTTTTGCATTACACGTTTTATCTTGGTCAACTCGTTCATCAAATTGATTTTGTTATGCAATCTTCCTGCTGTATCAATAATAATCACATCTGCATCTTGAGAAGCTCCAGACTGCAATGTATCAAAGGCAACAGATGCTGGATCTGAACCCATTTCTTGGCATACCAATGGTACATCTACTTTATCTGCCCAAACTTGCAATTGGTCAATCGCTGCAGCACGAAAAGTATCTGCTGCTCCAAGAACAACTTTTTTTCCTGCTTTTTTAAATTGTAATGCTAATTTACCTATTGTAGTCGTTTTTCCAACACCATTGACCCCAACAACCATAATTACATACGGTTTTTTGTTTTCTGGAATGGTAAACTCAGTTTCATTTCCTGCACTGGTTTCGGCCAATAAACCTGAAATTTCTTCTCTAAGTATTTTGTTTAATTCTTCAGTTCCTAAATATTTATCTTTAGCAACACGAGCTTCTATACGATCTATAATTTTTAAGGTTGTATTAACACCAACATCAGACGCTACTAAAACCTCTTCTAAATTATCAAGTACATCATCATCTACTTTGGATTTTCCTGCAACGGCTTTTGATAATTTTGATAGAAATGTTGTGTTGGTTTTCTCTAATCCTTTATCAAGGGTTTCTTTTTTTTCTTTTGAAAATAGTTTTTTAAATAAACTCATTTGATGGATCGTTTTATTTCTAACAGTCAAAAACTGAACCTAACTTCTTTTTATGGCAAATTGTCAGATAGATACAAATATAAAATAAAAAAGCTACTTTCTGATCAGAAAGTAGCTTTGTAAATATTGTATAAATGAAATTTATTTCTTTGCGAAAAACTCGTTCACTTTTGATGGATTCATAATTGCTTCAACAAATATGTAAGCTCCTGTTTTTGGAGACTTTACCATTTTGATTGCTTTTGCCAATTTTTTTGAACCTGTTTGTAATGATGCAACTGATTTCTTTGCCATAACCTATTATTTTATCTCTTTATGAACAGTCATTTTCTTTAAGATTGGGTTGAATTTCTTCACCTCTAATCTATCTGGAGTGTTCTTTTTATTTTTTGTTGTTATATACCTTGAAGTTCCAGGTTTACCAGAAGTCTTGTGCTCAGTACACTCTAATATAACTTGGATTCTATTTCCTTTACTCTTTGCCATCTTATTATACTTTCTTTTATTGTTAGGAAATTACTTAGTTAAAAATCCTTTTGCTCTTGCTTCTTTAAGCACAGCAGAAATTCCTAATTTATTAATATTCTTTAAAGCAGCAGTAGAAACTTTTAATTTTAACCACTTATCTTCTTCTGGAATATAAAAACGTTTGCTAATTAAATTAACGTTAAATTTTCTTTTAGTTTTATTCAAGGCGTGAGAAACATTGTTCCCAACCATTGCTTTTTTACCTGTAAGTTCACAAACTCTAGACATCTCTATACAGTTTTATATTGTTATCTCAAAACGAGGTGCAAAAGTAGAAATTATTTAAACAACAGACAAGTCAATTCTAACTATTTTTAATAATTTCTTTTCTCAACATTTCTAAGGCTTTATTTGTTGCTCTTTCAATCACTTTTGATCGTGGTTTGCCAAAGAAAAATTCTTGCGAATAAACGCCTTTTGGTGTGGCAATTGCAATATAAACTGTACCTACTGTTTTATCTGTTTCATCTTTTGTAGGTCCAGCATTTCCAGTAGTTGCAATAGCATAGTCTGTTTTAAGTTTTATAACTATTCGGATTACTTGCACAAATCGATAAAATCCCGTACCTTTCTATTACTAAACCAGTTATAAGCATGAAGATACAAGAATTTTTTTAAGAAATTTCCAGAAGAGGATAGTTGCAAAGCCCATTTTAAGAGAGAAAGAGACAAGCAAGGAATTGTCTGCAAACGATGTCAAACTCAAGAGCATTACTTGATGAATATTGCTATAAATTCAACAGAAGATATTCCGATTCGGTGTTTGACAGAGGCGTAATTGCTTCTGTTTAATGTAAATGGAAAAGAAATGTGTAATCAATCCGATAGTCATATATAAAAATGAATGTCCAAACTAACACTATAATTACATCTTGTGTTTTCACTGAAAAATCTTTAGACAAATCTTCCCTAACTTGACTTGCAAGAGATTTGACAGCATTCAATCTTGTAAAAGGCTCTTTGATAAGATTCCCCATGCTTTCTAAAGGGAGATATTGCATGGCTTCATCAACATAATTTTTTGTTTTCCAATATAATAATCCTTTAGAAATACCTTCAATAAAGGACCAAACAAGCATTGCACCAACTGCAAAAGCAGATCGCTTTATTAAGATTCCAAAGAATAATCCAAAAGAAAAAAATCCAACTAATTTTATAAAAAATGCACCTAAATATTCTAAATCAGAAAAGATGATTGTTGGTTCATTGAAATCAGAATAAATAAAACCTAATATCAAAGAAACTATAAATACAAATATGGTTGAAACAGCAGCAAATACAACAACTGTATAAAATTTAGATAAAATAAATTCCTTTTTACTCAAGCCGTCTATCAAATTTTGCTTTAAACCTGAGTTCGACCTAAGAAAGTCATCATTTAATTAGGATAAAAAGTAGAAAAATAGTACATTTAAGTATTAAAAATCAAATGTTTAACTAAATTTCTACTTATGATTTCTACAGATAAAATTACAACTATTTTTTGTTCTATTGATGATTTTTGTATTGTTTTTGAACCTGAATTTAAGAAAAAACAACTTTCTACAGGAAAAAAGACTCGAAATAGAAAATTTAAAATGTCAATGAGCGAAATTTTGACAATCACAGTTTTGTTTCATATAAGTGGTTATCGAAATTTCAAACACTATTATTTGTTCTATGTTCGAAAACACCTTAGTCAAGAATTTCCAAAAACAGTTTCATATAATCGTTTCACAGAACTTATGCAATCCAATATGTTGCCTTTGTGTTTGTATATGAAAACTTGCTGTTTAGGAAAATGTACAGGAATTTCTTTTATTGATTCTACTCCTGTTCGTGTTTGTAATAAAAAACGAATCTCAAAAAATCAAGTTTTCAAAGACATTGCAACTATAGGAAAATCTACTATGGGATGGTTTTATGGTTTTAAACTTCATATCATAGTCAATGACAAAGGAGAATTGCTTGAATTTGTTATCACTCAAGCCAATGTAGATGATAGAGCCCCTTTAAAGCAAGAGAACTTTTTAGCCAAAATATTCGGAAAATTATATGCTGACAAAGGGTACGTTTCTAAAGAATTGACTGCTTTATTGTTTGATCAAGGACTACATTTAGTTACTGGAATTAGAAATAATATGAAAAACATATTGATGTCAATGAGAGATAAGATTCTACTTAGGAAAAGGTCTGTAATAGAAACCATCAATGACCAACTTAAAAACATCTGTCAAGCAGAACATTCTAGACATAGAAGTTTTGGTAACTTTATCACCAATTTAGTAGCGAGTCTTATTGCTTATTCTTTTCAAGAAAAGAAACCTTCTATCAAGTTTGAAACTCAAAATACAAATCAACTAGCATTGTTTTGTTAAAGCCTTAGGTCGAACTCAGGTTTTAAGGTTTTATTACTATACTTATTTGCCATCATTGACACGATAACAAGTAATAAAAAGAATTTTATTGTTGCTGATAAATAGGTACCTAAGTGCCAAATATATGGGAAATTAAAAATTCCCATTTCTGCTAAATGAAATTTTATTGGACCAATATCAAATTTGATGCACCATACTTTTTATCAAGATTATTGAGAGATAAGATTGTTTCCAATTGCGTAACTAAGTTTGATTGTTATAAGGTTAAACGACTAAGTTACAAATTTGTTACAGAAGAATTACAATACATTATTGCGAATGAGGAACGATTGAAGCAATCCCTTTTAAATAATGAGATTGTTACATTCCGAAAAATCGGAATTTGCAGTGAGAAGTTAACTAGAAATCATAGTCATCAATATTCTCAAAACTACCGAAGTTGTCAAATTCATCATCTTCAAATCCAAAAGGATCATCAGATTTTTCTGCGATAAATTCTTTTTCAGGAGCAGTTTCTGGAACATCACCAAAAGAAAAAGCAATAGAAGGCAAATCACTTTCGGTTTTGATATTACTATCTGATAATTCTACAAAAAATGTCCACATCGACATAAAATCATATACATAAATAAATTTGTCGCCCACTTTTTGAAGGGTTTCTCCTAAAACGTATTTTTGCATAGAGATAGATTCTCCAGTATCTGACATATCAAATAACGGAATTTCCTCACCTTGATTCCATTCATTATCTGTTCTGTAAAACGATGCCATTTCCTGTCCGTTAAATCCAAAAGCGTTGGCAATAATAGTGTGTAAATCTTCAAGTGTATTAGAACTATCAATCAGAACATCTCTAATCACATCTTTTTTTACGTCAAGTATTGCTCTAATTTTATAAATCATTTATTTGTAAATATAATAGTGCAAAAATACTATAATTCCTTGTTTTTTTTGGAGAATATCATTTTTTTTAATGAGCGGTCAGTTCGAGTGAAATTCTTGAGAAGAATTTTGTATTGAGAACTTTTTGCTATATGGAATTGCCATTCTCAATACTATTTTTGTTCATTTCAATCTCAAAAATCACTCGAATTGACGTAGTTTTGTATGAAAGATAAATATTTACTAGTATGGATAAGCAAAAAGTATTAGATCACATGAATAATGTTGTTGTGAAAAACACCTTAATGGCAACATTAGAGATTGTTTTTACAGCTGTTGGGGAAGATTTTTTTGAGGCTCAAATGCCTGTAAATTCAAGAGTACATCAACCTGCAGGATTGTTGCATGGAGGGGCTTCAGTTGCGTTGGCAGAAAGCGTGGGAAGTGCTGCCTCACATCTTTTTATTGATAATGATAAATTTGAAATTAGAGGTATTGAAATCTCAGCAAATCATTTAAAAAGTATAAAAGATGGTATTGTTACAGCAACTGCACGACCAATTCATAAAGGGAGAACGACACATCTTTGGGAGATAAAAATTACAGATAAAGATGATAATTTGATTTCTTTGTGTAAACTCACCAATATTATACTTCCAAAAAAATAATTGATAGTGAAAGAATTGAAGGAGAGAATTACAAAAGCATTGAAAGACAAACTTCCGCTTGTGATTTATAGAAAACCAAATGCTGATTTTAGCCAAGCGGTTTTTCAACAAAATAATTCAACGTATTTCACTTCTGATTTTTCTGAAAATGGATTTGTTTTTACAGCTTTTAATTCGGATAAAAAAACATTACTTATTCCTTTTTCAGTTGCTGATAAATTTTCATTTACTACTCCTAAAATTGGACTGTCTTCTGTATCAGAAATTAAAAATAACACATCAGAAATAGAAAAAGAACAGCATGAAAAGTTAGTTCAAAAAGGAATTGATTTTATTCTCAATTCTGACACAGATAAGGTTGTCTTGTCTCGTAAAGAATTATTAACTATTGATGATTGTGATGTTTTTAAAATCTATCAAAAATTAGTTGCCAATTATCCAACTGCATATGTGTATTTTTGGTTTCATCCAGTTTCTGGACTTTGGATGGGAGCAACACCAGAATTATTATTATCTACTGATAGTCAAGAGTTTAAAATAACAGCATTGGCATCAACACAAGAATATGATGGAACTTTGGATGTTGATTGGAATGAAAAAGAAAGGCAAGAACATCAATTTGTGATAGATTATATTGTTTCTCAGTTAGTAAACTATAAATTAAAAATTTCTAAAACGTATACCGTAAAAGCAGGAAATTTAGTACATCTTCGTGCTGATATTTCTGGAACAATTAACGGCACAGATTTTGATCTTTCAAAATTGATTGAGACATTGCATCCAACTTCTGCAACTTGTGGATTGCCAAAAGAATCAGCAAAAGAATTTATCTTAAATAACGAACATTATAATCGTGAATATTATACAGGTTTTTTAGGTGAACTAAATAATTATATAGCAGATTTGTATGTGAACTTAAGATGTATGAAAATAGAGATTCTTCGATGTTCTCAGAATGACAATTTTAAAAATAATATTGCACTCTATGTTGGAGGCGGAATTATAAAAGACAGTATTCCAACTAAAGAATGGGAAGAAACTGTTGCGAAGTCTAAAGTGATGAAAAAGGTATTGTAGGTTTTCTTACAACTTCATCAATTTTTTCAATTCTTCTAGCAAATTTTAAGAGTAAGCACATCATACTCTTGAATAAACATACTTCAAATAATCACACTCGAAACTTCAAAATTGATCAAATTAATAAAAAAAATGTTAAAAATTTTGTATTGTTAGGATTCCTTACTATATTTGCACAGCAATAATGCAATAACTAAAATTTTATAACAATGAGTAAATCAATTTTTTATCACGCAGGTTGTCCAGTTTGTATAAGTGCTGAACACGACATCATTGAATTGGTAGGAACTGAAAACGTCGAAATAGTAAATATCGGTGAAAACAGATCAAGAATTAATGAAGCTGAAAACGTAGGTGTAAAATCTGTTCCAGCTTTACTTACATCGAATGGTAATGTCCTTCATCTAAATTTTGGAGCTTCAATGGCTGATGTAAAAGGCTAATTTTTTAATTTATTATTAGGATTTCTAATTTAAAAGAAGTCTTGTCTATTAAAGTTTGAGTAAATGAAAGTTTCAGTTTGGGATACTTACGTAGAAAGGGAAGATGGCAAAATAATGCATTTTGATATTCTTGTGTTAAGTGAGCTAAAAAATAAACAAATTATTTTTGGTTATGGCAAAGAATTTTTAAAAAGTAAATCATTTCTTACTGGAGATTTATCTTCAAAAGAATGTAAATTTTGTCATATTGAACAAGCTTCAAATGAAGTAATCAATAGCATCAAAAACAATAGATTTCACATTATCGAAATGGAAAATTGTGATTAATTTAATTAGTATAGTTAACTTTGCCTGTCGAATAGATTTCGGCAGGCTTTTTTATGATGGAGAAAAATATTTTTAATCCTCGCGAACAAGAGAATGACATTTCAAGTAAAATAGTTGTTGGACTTGAACGAATTTCTGAAGTATTTAAAATTTTACTTTGGGAAAAGGCTAAATTAGTTGGATTAAGTCCAATTCAAATTCAGATACTTATTTTTATAACTTATCACAAAACGGAATTGTGTAATGTCAGCCATTTAGCGAAAGAATTCAATATAACAAAACCAACAATAAGTGATGCCGTTCGGATTTTAGACAAAAAAGGAATGATTACTAAAGATTTTTCTTTTAAAGACAGTCGTAGTTACTCTATCAGATTATCAAATTCAGGAAATAAAATTATAGATGAAATACAGAATTTTGCCAATCCATTAAAAAGCCAGCTTAAAAGTATTAAGCAAATCGATTTAGAGACTCTATTTACAACGTTAAGTAAATTAATCTATCAATTGAATAATAATGGAATACTGACTGTTCAACGGACTTGTTATGGATGCAAATTTTACAATCATAAGAATAGTATAGACTATTGTAACTTGTTGGACAAAGAGTTACTGAATATTGAAATAAGATTAGATTGCCCTGAATATAAAGAAAAAAGTAGGTAACAAAGTGCTTAATTAATTGTGGTGGAGTTTCCGCTAAGAAAATTTGCGTGAATTAATTAACTTAGTACCATAGCGAAAAATTATGACTGTTTTACCGCAACTAATCATACACAAACCGTAAGTGTACTTCAAAAAAATCACACTCAAAATTTCAAAATTCTTTGCGTACCTTTGCAGTCGAATAATAAATTTGAATGCCACAGTATCCCAAGAACGAATTAGCACAATTGGTCATCGCATCTTGCGTAGCAAATGCTATTGAGCACGTTGTTATTTCTCCAGGATCTCGAAATGCACCTTTAACTATTGGTTTTGTGCATCACAAAACAATAAAAACATATAGTATTGTAGATGAGCGTTGTGCAGCATTCTTTGCTGTAGGTTTGGCACAACAGTTACAAAAATCTGTTGCTGTTGTCTGTACTTCTGGTTCGGCATTGTTAAATTATTATCCTGCGGTTGCAGAGGCTTTTTATAGTGATGTTCCGTTGGTTGTAATTTCGGCAGATCGCCCTTCTCATTTGATTGATGTTGGTGATGGTCAGACAATAAGACAAGAAAATGTATTTGACAATCATATCCTTTTTTCGGCAAATTTAATTGCGAATGATAACCTAAAAAAAGAAAACCTAAACTTGCTAGAATATACTTTAAATGTTGCAAATGTAGAGAATGGTCCTGTACATATCAATGTTCCTTTTGACGAACCTTTGTATGAAATTACAGCGGAATTAGTTGAATTAGAAAAGGTAGTGTTTGACACTTCGGAAAAGCCAATTCTTGTGGATGAATTACAGAAATATGCGGATATTTGGAATGCATCAGATAAAAAAATGGTGTTGGTTGGTTCTAATTTTCCAGACGAATTATTGCAGGTGCAACTCAATAAAATAGCACAAGACAAATCAGTTATTGTAGTGACAGAAACTACATCAAATGTGTATAATTATCAGTTTATAAATAGTATAGACAAAACTATTTTTCCGTTGACAGATAAAGAATTAGAAAGATTAAAGCCAGAAATTTTACTCTCACTTGGCGGAATGATTATTTCTAAAAAAATAAAACAATATTTACGCAAGTTTCAACCAACACATCATTGGCACGTTGATGCTAAAAGAGGATTGGATACTTATTTTTGTTTGGATAAACATTTTGATATTTCTCCGAAATTATTTTTCAGCCAGTTTTTCTTTTTATCAAAAGAAAAAAATGGAAATTACCAATATGATTGGCTAACCATAAAAGAATTAAGATCAACAAAACATCAAGAATATTTGGCTGAATGTCCTTATTCAGATTTAAAAGTATTTAAATCGGTTTTGGAGTCAATTCCAAATAACATTCAGTTACAATTAAGCAATAGTTCTATAATTCGTTATTCACAACTATTTGATATAAATAATTCGTTGTCAGTATTTTGCAATAGAGGTACGAGCGGAATTGACGGTACTACAAGCACAGCAATAGGAGCATCAGTAAGTAATAAAAAGCAAACTGTTTTTGTGACAGGAGATATTGGTTTTTTCTATGATAGCAATGCCTTGTGGAACAAGTATATAAAAAGTAATTTTAGAATTATTTTGATAAATAATAATGGAGGCGGAATTTTTAAATTTATTCCAGGACCAAAAGATTCAAACGCTTTGGAGTATTTTGAAACACCTCATGGATTGTCGGCAGAACACTTATGTGAAATGTACGATTTTGAATATAGTACGGCATCTAATTTGAAGGAAGTTCATAATTCGTTGTCAGATTTCTATAAAAAATCAGAAAAACCAAAATTGTTGGAGATTTTTACACCAAGTAATGAGAACGATGTAATATTAAAAGCGTATTTTAAAGCATTAAAATAGAAAACTCGTCAGTTCGAGTGATTTTCGATAAAAAGATAAAATTGTATCGAGAACATTTTGAAAAGAGAACTTCTCGATACTATTCTGATAAATCAGAATCACTCAAAGTGACGTAAATAAAATAAAAAAAATGATAGTAGGAGATAAAGTAGATTTAACCATTGGAAGAATATCAAAATTAGGATTTACAGTTTTGATAAATCGTGAAGTAGAAGGGTTGTTATATAAAAACGAATTGTATGTAAAACTTGCCGAAGGCGATGAGGTTGTTGGTTATATCAAAAAAATCCGAGAAGATGGAGGTATTGATGTGAGTTTACAGCCAATTGGTTTTAAAAAGACCTTAGTAGAAAATGAAATTAAAGTGTTAGATGCACTTAAAAAAACAGAAGAAGGTTTTCTTTCATTGCATGATAAATCTTCTCCAGATGATATCAAATATCAAATGAATATGAGTAAAAAAGCGTTTAAAAGTGCAATTGGAGGCTTGTATAGATTGAAATTGATTATTATAGAATCAGATGGAATACACTTGGTGCAGCATTAAATTTTTAACTTCTCTCTAATTTCTTTAGGAATAGCATCTTTATGTACCATAATTGAGATAGATTTTAGTTTAAAATAGGATTCGCTCATTAAGATATAACCATCATTTCCAACACGTTCGCTGTTTGTTCCCCAAGAATTTTTAACCTTATAATACATATTATCATTTTGATCTTTTACTATGCCAATAATATGCATTAAATGATCATCTGTAGTATTAAAGTTTTCAAACTCTTCTTGACGAAATTGAGGTGTAATTGCCAATTCTTCAACAATATGCGTCAACGAATTTTCAATATCTTTTTTATTGTTTGGAATCACTGCAACACCATTTTTAGCAGAAAACGTTTTTTCTGATATATCACCGTCCCACTCAATAGAGTATCCATTTCTAAGAACTTCAGTTGCTATTTGGTTTAATTCTTCTAAGGGAACATTGTAAAATGAACCAAAATCAAAATTATCAGGAATATTTAAGATAAATAACTTATAATCAGGTATATGTGTAAATGAAGTGATTGTCACATAATCTATTGGATTTACACGGGTCATTTCAAGAAAAGTTTTTGGCGTGTAAATTTTACCTTCATAAACAAATTCTTTCACATTTTTTCCAATTCTATTAGTCAAAACACTGTCAATGGCTACTTTCCAATTAGGATGATTAGAATCTTTGTCATTCTTGATATACGCATCTAAAATAGTTTTGATATCACTTGTTAAATTATTGTGATTGTGAGTTTTAGATTCTCCTAATAAACCTGAAAATTCACTTTCAGGAACCAATCCATAAGCCTTAATGCTATTCATAGTGTGATGTCCTAATCCGCCATCGCTCAACTGTGATTTTCCTTGTCGCATCACGTATATCCACGCTTTTCTAAAATATGCATTTCGAACAGTATACATTTCTGAAATATCAATAAACTTACCTATTTCACGATATATTTCTGATTCAAAAAAAGATGATGCAGAAAAACTCCAACATGTGCCTGTTTTTCCTTGACTTTTTACCGTTGTAGCATCAATATCAACAATTGTCTTAAATTGATATTCTATTTTCTTATCTGATTTAATATCAAGTTTAGCAGTAGTTTTTAATTCTTGAGCAATTGAAAAATTGACAATTGCAAGACAAAATAAAAATAGTATTTTTTTCATATGTCAGTTAATTTTTTTGGCTACACGTTCTACATTCTTATAAAATGTATCTGCACCTCTTGGGTTTCCAGTTATTTTCATATAGCCTTCTTTGTAGGCTTCTAATGCACGTTTAAATTTTCCATTCAATTCAAATCCCAATCCAATATAGTAATTGCCTAAAGGAGATTCTGGATACAATTTAAAAATCATTTCACCGAAATCGCGTAGATATTCGCCGTTTTCTTTGTCTATGATAATACCTTCAATAGCGTAAATATCTTTTTCTCTAATTTTTAAGTTTGATCCAAATAAATATTCGATATCAACATATTTGTTTTCGAGATATGCAATTGCATCAGGAGGCGAAAGGTCTTTAATTTTAGTATTATATTCTTCTTTTGATATTGATGAGTAGATATCGAATATAAAAGCAATAGCACTTGAAATGGATTGTCCTATAGAAGATACGGCAGTTGCGCCAGATAAATTTTCGTACTTATAATTAAATTTTTGATTTTCTATTGATGATAGTTCCGAATTGGCTATAGCAACTCTATCTTGTCTCTTTTTAGACAAATATTTCCCAGAACTTAAGTAATAATAATACGTATTATTTTTAATAGTTTCAGCAACTCCTTTTATTGCTGCAGGAATTTCAGGAGCGTAATAAGGATTTATATTTATATAGGCATTGATTATGTGACTGTCATCAATAATAAAGTAATTGGTGAAATTGGCAGTAATCGTATTTCCTACTATTGTTTTGAATGGAGAAATCCGATAATTATCTTCCATATAATTCAACAAGTCGTTTTTTACAAAATTGAAAAAATCAGTAGATTCTTGTGTTGGACGACTCGTTTCTTTGTCATAAGAACAGTCTTCATATCGTCTGTCGCCACTTTGCACAATACCAACTATAATTTGTTCTGGAGCTTTTCCTTTTTTAGCAAATAACACAGAATTACCTACATAAACATCAAACAAATAATCGGCATCAAAAACAACTGTTAAAGGGTATTGTTGTTCTGTTTCTACTTCATAAGATGATGGTAAATAGACTTTTAAAGTTCTTTCTCCTCCTAATTCTGAAGAGTTAATTGTATGGTTGAATGTTTGTTGTGCAAAAAATGATGCAGTATAAAATAGGCAAATAACAATTATAATCTTTTTCATTTTATATGGGATTTATTTTTCCGAAAGTACTAATTTTTAGTTTAGTTATATATTTAGAACGAATAAATTTTTGAATTATGACTGAGTACCTAAATTAAATCAAAATTCAAAACCTAAACCAAACACAAATTGTGCACCATCTTTTGAATCAAAAAGCGAAAAGTTTAAATTCAACATATCAGCACCAACCAACCAAAAACCTCCACCATAAGATGTTTTCCAATCTTTCGAATTTTCATTGTCCAACCATAATCTTCCATAGTCAAAACCTCCAAATAAACCAATTTGTAAAGGGATAAGTCTGGTTTTTACTTTTCTTAAATTAAAGCGGATATCAGTATTTTGGTAAAAAGATTGATTTCCAATAAATCGTTGATTTCTATAACCTCTGAGTCCATTTTTTCCTCCAATATTTGCTGCGTTGTAAAACTCAAAATTATCTCCAGCATTATTAATAATATTTTCAAATCGATTGGTAAATTTAAAAGAAGTAAATAAAAATGGAATACTGGCTGCTTTTATTTCATTGTTTAATAATATTTCTGGGAAAAGGAGGTTCTAATAATAAATCAATTTGGGTTTTATATTTTTCTAATAATGAAAAATCGCTGAAACCATCTATTAGTACAGGATATTTCTCTATTTCCTCAATTATTTTAATCGATGTACTATGAAAAGGATGGTTTTCAAACTCTTTATTAGCATATTTTTTAAACAATTCTAACACCTTTTCAAAACTTATATGCAGTTTTAATGGTAATTCCTTAATAGTATCATGGCTAGATTGAACAATTTTCATAATTCTGTAATTTTCGTCAGTATGAATATATATAAATCGATAATTTTTTTTTTAAAATTACTAATTATTTGATAAATCAATTTTTTAGACCATTAAAATGATTTATTTTTACCAATAAATTTTATTTTAGATGAAAGAAATCAATTGGCAAACAGTCAAAGAATTTGAAGATATAACCTACAAAAAATGTAATGGAGTTGCTCGAATTGCATTTAATAGACCAAATGTGAGAAATGCATTTCGTCCGAAGACAACCAAAGAATTATACGAAGCATTTTATGACGCTACAGAAGACACTTCTATAGGAGTTGTATTGTTGTCTGCAGAAGGACCATCAACCAAAGATGGTGTATATTCTTTTTGTTCTGGAGGTGATCAAAAAGCAAGAGGAAAGCAAGGATATGTTGGTGAAGATGGTTACCATAGATTAAATATTTTAGAAGTACAGCGATTGATTCGTTTTATGCCAAAAGCAGTAATCGCTGTTGTTCCAGGATGGGCAGTTGGTGGCGGACATAGTTTGCACGTAGTTTGTGATTTGACATTGGCAAGTAAAGAACACGCAATTTTTAAGCAAACAGATGCTGATGTAACTTCTTTTGATGGAGGATATGGTTCTGCGTATTTAGCAAAAATGGTTGGACAGAAAAAAGCACGTGAAATTTTCTTTCTTGGAAGGAATTATTCTGCACAGGAAGCGTATGAAATGGGAATGGTAAATGCTGTTATTCCTCATGATGAATTAGAAGATACAGCCTATGAATGGGCACAAGAAATATTAGCCAAATCACCAATGTCTATCAAAATGTTGAAATTTGCTATGAATTTAACCGATGATGGTATGGTAGGTCAGCAAGTATTTGCTGGAGAAGCTACACGATTGGCTTATATGACTGATGAGGCAAAAGAAGGGCGAAATGCTTTCTTAGAAAAGCGCAAGCCAAATTTTGAAAAGAAATGGATACCTTAAGATTATGGGAATACTAGTCATATTTGTTTTATTTATGATTGGAATCTTATTTTTTATCTATTGGATTCCAAAGAAATTAGGTTATCCAAAAGTTGGAAAATATTTAGTAATCATATTATCTGTTCTTTTGATTTTGATAGTTTTATTTGGAGTATTTCAAGAGGCTTTTTTTGCTAAAATTCAAAAATAATTAACGTTTTAAAAATTTATGAAAATAATCTGCATTGGTCGTAATTACGCTAAACATATAGAAGAGCTTGCTAGTGAACGACCAGAAACTCCTGTAGTTTTTTTAAAACCAGATTCTGCAATTTTGCCAAAAAAAATGCCGTTTTTTATTCCAGTCTTTGCCAATTCAATTCACTACGAAGTTGAGGTATTAGTTAAAATCAATAAAGTCGGAAAATATATAGATTCAAAGTTTGCACATAAATATTATGATGAGGTTGGACTTGGAATTGATTTTACCGATCGAGAAATGCAATCTAAATTAAAAGAAAAAGGATTGCCTTGGGAAAAAGCTAAGGCCTTTGATGGTAGTGCAGTTGTTGGAGAATTCTATTCAAAAGATAAATTTGATTTAGAGAATTTGAATTTTCAACTAATGAAGAATGATGTAATTGTGCAAGACGGAAATACGAGTTCAATGCTTTGGAAAATTGATGAGTTAATTGCTTACGTTTCTCAGTATTTCACCTTAAAAAAAGGCGACATTATCTTTACAGGAACTCCTGCAGGTGTTGGAAAGGTTGATGTAAATGATGTTTTAATTGGAACACTTGAAGGAAAAAAAATGTTTGATTTAAAGATTAAATAAGGTTATTTGGTTAAATAAAAATATCAGGCTCTAAAACTAGAACCACTTGGCATCAGGGCAAACGCATTAAAAAAAGTTTTATTTTGCTTTAACTCTCTATTTGTTAATGATTTTGTTGTTGTTATTAAAATTAAAAATTGCATTTACTAATTGAACTTAAGAATAATAAAAAGGAGGATTAAAGTTGTAATTAGCAATGCAAACATATTGCTGAATTTAGCAACCGTTTCCGAAGTGCAATAGAAATTAAATAATCATAGAGTAGAGATATGCTCCATATTGCAGTTTTATTTTGAGACTGTAAATGTAAACTATCTAGGATGCAATTCACTTTCAATCACATCAATCATTTCTTGAAATTCTTCTAGTTCATACAATCTTGACAGAAAAATTATTTTTCCTTGTTTATTTAACACAATATTTCGTGTAACACCTGCTTTTGGTAAAGCAAACTTTTCAAATAATAAACCGTCACTATCTATTGCAAAAGGATATGTAACTTTCATTTGCTCGATAAATTTTGTAACTTTTTCAACATCTTCTTTTAAATCTATTCCAATTAATATAAAATCTTGGTCTTTATAACGTTGCCAAACTTCACTTTCAAGATGTGGCATTTCTTTTCGGCATACACTGCACCAAGATGCTGTAAACTGTAACACAACAACTTTTCCTTTCAAGTTCTCGCTTGTAATTTTGGTACCATCCATAAGAGAGAATGAAAGGTCAGGAACTTGCTCATTAACACTTACTTTATAACCTCTATTATCTTTGCTTTGAGTGCAACTTATTTGTGCAATGCATAAAATTGTGATAAAAAATAATTTTTTCATTATAGATGATGATTTGTGATGGTAAATATACTCAATTTATAAGAATAAAAATGGTACTACTGTAAACTTAGCAGGGCAAAATCATACTTTTACTTTCAATATTTTCAATAAATAGTCTTCGTCCCAAGCAGCCTTTAGTCTTTTACTCTTAACAGACAATTTTTTTGTTTTTTCATTTTTTAATAGGTTCAATGCTATTTTGAGTAGTATAGAATAGTTTTGCGCTGCATTTCCTTTTCTTTTTCTTGACGCATCTTCTGAAAAAGTAACATCAAGTGTCCAATGCAATTTATTTTCTACAGACCAATGAGAGCGTATATTATCTTGAAATATACTCGCATTATTCTTCAAATTTGAGATGTAATATCTAGTAGATTTCTCTGTTTTCTTATCACTATTTTTAAATTCTCTAATACTTTCAATGCGAATAATACTTGCTAAATTTTTCCAAGCATTCTCTTGCTCAATAAATTTAAAATCGGTGATTACACTACATGTTCTTGTTTCTATTCTTCCGTGATCTAAATCTTCACTAAGGCTTGTTTCTAGTTGTTTTGAAAACCTAAATTCATCTTGTATATCTTCTAACAATTGAGGCTGATTCCCTTTTACCGCTAAGATATAATTTGCATCATTATCAATTATTTTTTTTGCAATTTCTTTTTGAGTACCTATTGCATCTATAGTAATAGTATTACCTGTAAGGTCTAAAATATCAAGCAAATTAGGTATTGCTGTAATATCATTTGATTTTTCATCGGTTTTTACTTGCCCTAAAACTAGATTGTTTTCACAAGCCCAAGCACTTACCATATGAATAGGTGATGTTCTAACATCTGATTTTGCTCCTCTTAATATTTTCCCATCAATCGCAATTACTTGTCCTTTACTTAAATCGACAATGGAATTAACCCAATCAATAAAACAAGATTCAAAGTGGTCACTATCTATTGCTGTAAAGACTCTATTAATAGTGTCTTTTGAGGGAATACCCGCTGGTAATTCAAGAAACTTTTTTAAAAACTCCTCTTTTGATTTGGCAAACCCAACCATTTGTTACCAAGTTTCTGCTCCACAAATCACTGAAATTATTCCGATTAGGAGGATGTCTATTAAATTGTGTCGCTTGTTTATATGACTTCTGTGGTCTCCTTTTGGCTAAAAATAAGTATTAAATGATCTCATGATCTCATGATATTAAGTTGTTGATTATCAGTATAATATACAAAATAATAATAACTTAAACAACTATAATTCAACTAAAATTAACAGTGTTTTTATCAAAAAAGTATGATTTTGCCCTGTATTAAGTTATTTGTATATTTGGAGATTACACTATTTTATCCAATAGATATGAAAAAACTTAGCTACCTTTTTGTAGTATTATTTTCTATCAATTCTTTTGCTCAACAAGAAGCGAGCAAATGGTATTTTGGGCGTAATGCAGCACTAGATTTTAGTAGCGGAACTCCTATTCCAATAACAGGAAGTAAATTAGACACTAATGAAGGCTGTTCTTCATTTGCTGATAGCAGTGGAAACCTTTTATTTTATGTAGGTGCTCCAAATACAGGTGCTACGAATTTGACAGTATGGAATAAGAATAATTTAGAGATGCCTAATGGAACAGGATTAAAAGGAGATTCCTCAAGTTCGCAATCAGCATTAACAGTACCTGCTCCTGGAAATCCAAATATATATTATCTATTCACTGTAGGAGCAGGGAACAATCCAAGTTTTGATTATTATACTATTGATATGTCTACAAATGGAGGCGATGGCGAAGTTACCTCTGGACCATTTGATTTATCAGAAGGTAGAGCATTTCAATGGGCAGAAAAAATTACTGCTGTTAAAGCCGATGAATGTAATGAATTTTGGGTGATATCTTTTGTAGAAGATACATTTTATGCATATAAAGTAACCAATACAGGAGTCAGCCCTACACCTGTAAGATCTCCTTTAAATGCTGCAGTAGACCGTAGAGGATATTTAAAAGTTTCTCCTGATGGTACAAAATTAGTGTCTGCCAATATGCCTTCTGGAACTTTTTTATATGATTTTGATGATGTAAATGGAGTGGTTAGTAATCCCCAACAATTAAATTTAGGCGGTAATAATGGTTATGGAGTAGAATTTTCTCTTTCAAGTGAGAAGTTATATATAAGTACTGGAAATTTTAGGGATGGAAGCCAAGAAAATCTTTACCAATTTGATATGACATTACCTACAATTGGTGATATTAATAACTCAAGAGTTACTATTCATACTTATGATAATGGAAGAGCAGCTCTGCAAATGGCTCCTAATGGTAAAATATATAGAGCGAGTAGGGATCAACCAACTATTAGTGTAATTAATAACCCTGAAGAGTCTGGTGTTGCTTGTGATTATTCACATAACAGCGTGAGCCTAGGAGGTGCAACATCTTCTGATGGTCTACCTCCTTTTATTTCTTCACTATTATTACCTCTAGAAATTACGCGAGCTGGAGACACAGTTCCTTTAAATAATCAAACGAATAATTTTTGTTCTGGTAGTGATATTACATTTTCTTCTGCACCAATTACTGGTAGTCCAAATTATGTTTGGACTTTTGACAATGGTACTAGTGTTGTAGAATTATCTAACGGAACTTCTTCAGATTTAACATTAATAAATTTGAGCAATACTGATAATGGCGATTATAAGCTTACCGCTACTCTTATTGATATATGCGGTACTCTAACAAAATTTAATGGTGAATTTACAATCCAAGTTTTTGATGCACCTACTTCTACTACTCCATTACCTATTCAATTATGTGATGATGACAATGATGGTTTGATGGATTTTAATTTAACAGATAGAGAAGCTGTAATAATAAGTGGTCAAGACACGACAATTTTTGAAGTTGTTTATTTTACAGACGCAGGGCGTACCAACCAAATCCCAAGAAATACAACTCCAATTGTTGGAAATGATGTAACAGATTATACAAATAACCCTGCATTAACTGTAAATGGAATACAACCAATTTATGCGCAAGTACGAAATATAAATAGTATAAATTGTGTTGCAAATGTAGAATTTAATGTAGAAGTTTATGAGAGTGCCTTCCCATCAACAACAGTTTCGTTGTTAGGAGAATGTGACAATACAAGCGTTGGAACAGATGCAGATGGTTTGATTTTATTTGATTTAACAGGCGACAGAGCCACAGAAATTCTAAACGGACAAGATCCAGCAGATTTTACGCTGACTTACTTTACAGATGCTGCATATACAATGCAAATACCAGTTGCCAACGAAACAGCATTTCAAAATACTGTTGTTAACGGACAAACAATTTATGTTCGCATGACCAATAACTTAAACACCAATTGTTTTACAGATACTTCGTTTGAGATAGAAGTGTATAAATTACCTGTCTTATTGACTAATTCAATTACTTTAATACAGTGTAATGATGATTTAACACTTATAGAAGCATTTAATTTACGCCTAAAAGAAGATAAGATTTCAGCAAACTTTGCAGTTGAAACATTTACGTATTATGAAACTCCTGCACAAGCAGATGATGGAATTGCAGGGACAGAAATAGCAAATCCAACAACGTATTCAAATGATGCATTATTTCTTCCTCTAGGTTTAGATACCGTTTGGGTGCGAGTAGAAACTACAGATGGATGCCATAGAGTTGCACAAGTAAATTTAGATGTCAATCCATCGAGTGCCGTAATGAATGGATTTGTGACAAGAGAATTTTCTCAATGTGATGATGGAACAGACAATAGAGATGGTATTGCTACATTTGATTTTAGTAGTGTTACAATAGACATACAAACCTTGTTTGCACCTCTCCTAGTCGACGTGCTATATTATGAAACTGAAGCCCAAGCCAATCAAGGACTTGTAGCAAATCAATTGGATGCAACAAATTATGATAATACCTCACAAGATCAACTAATTTGGGTTCAAATTGTAAGTGATTTTGGTAGTGATTGTTTGGCAAAAGGACAACATGTGCAATTACATGTTGAAGAACTTCCAATATTTGATTTGTTAACCGATGATATTGTCTGTGAGAATATCCTTCCACATCTGATTTCAGTAGAAAACCCTGATGCGAATAATTATATGTATGAATGGTTGAATTCTAACGGAATATCCATAGGAACAGACCAAACCTTAACAATTACTGATGCTACTGATATTTCAATAACAGGTGTGGATTATTCGGTTACAGTGACCAACCCAACAACACTTTGTAGTCGAACAAAGTTTGTCAATCTAAAAAAATCATCAATAGCTGTAGTAACAGATGCTGATATTATTACCGTCGAATTCAATAGTCCAACAAACTCGATAGAAATCATTACAACCAATTTAGGATTTGGAGATTATGAGTTTGCATTACAACATGATACTGATTCAAGACCATGGCAAGATGAGCCAATATTTACAGACCTTCAAGGAGGTGCTTATACTGTATTGATAAATGACAAGAATGGCTGTGGAGAGATTGCTAAAGTTATTTTCTTACTCGATTATCCAAAATTCTTAACGCCAAACAATGATGGTTATAATGATTATTGGCAATTGATCGGATTAGATACAACGACATTTACAATCTCACCAATACAGATATTTGATAGATTTGGTAAGATTATAGCGATTATCAATCCAACACAAGGACAAGGTTGGGATGGATTGTACAATAACGAAATGTTGCCAAGTTCTGATTATTGGTTTGTATTATCACTTACAAATAATCTTGGTGAAACTAGCATCAAAAAAGGACACTTTAGTTTGATAAGAAGGTAGAATAGAAGGAAAATGAAAAAAACAGTACCAACAGCAACTTATTTTTACACGCTCTATTTAAACGATAGCAATACAAACCTATAACTAATTGGGTGTATTTAAGACGTTAACAAACCTTTTTGTTTCGAATTAGTTTCTTTACTTTTGCCATCTATCTAAACAAGAAATGTTAACAGAAAAAGACCCTTTCACTTATTTTAAAGAATCTATCGAGTCTTTTACGTTACCCAAAAAATTTACATTTCCTTTTTTTTATCAGCCGCATCCTTTATGCGAATTAGCCGCAAGAGAACTTCAAAGCCATCTTAAAACTCAAACAGAATGGGATCATAATTTTGGAATAGATGCAAACAAAAAAGGTGACATTATCGGAAAAATGTTTGGCGTGTTGGTTGTTGAAAATCAACAAAATGAAATTGGCTACTTGTCTGCTTTTTCTGGAAAATTAGTAGCGTCAAATCATCATTCAAAATTTGTCCCTCCAGTTTTTGACATACTTACAGAAGATGGTTTTTTCAATAAAGGTATGGCGAAACTCAACCTTTTAAATGACCAACTAAAAACACTTGAAGAAAACAACGATTACAAGACTCTAAAAACCCTTTTTAGAACAGAATCGCTATTCATAGCTGCTGAAATTGAAGAATTTAGAGAACTTATGCGGTATGCTAAGAAAAAAAGAAAAGAGCGCAGAACTAAAGTCGAAAAAAATCTTTCTAGGCAAGATTACAAAGCATTTTGTGATGATTTAGTCAGAGAGAGTTTGGCATATAGACATCAATTAGGTGTCGTTACAAAATCTTGCAATGAACGTGTAGCAAAAGTTCAAGAAAAATTACATTTATTACAAACCGAAATTGACACTGTAAAAACCAAACGCAAAAATAAATCTGCTGTGCTACAACAAAAAATCTTTGAGCAGTATCAGTTTTTAAATATAACTGGCGAGCAAAAAAACTTAACAGAAATTTTTGTCAACATACCTATAATTGCTGGTGCAGGAGAATGTGCTGCGCCAAAATTATTGCAATAT
The DNA here is from genome assembly GCA_965248525.1 of Urechidicola sp. GTDB lineage: Bacteria > Bacteroidota > Bacteroidia > Flavobacteriales > Flavobacteriaceae > Urechidicola. The sequence goes on from CBDFJO010000004.1 coordinate 71,581, forward strand.
GCATTTAAGCATCAATTGAAACCAATTGCAATGGCAGAATTTTGGTGGGGAACTCCTCCAAAATCACAAGTGCGTAAACACGGTAATTTCTATCCTGCATGTCGTGGAAAATGTGAACCAATTTTAGGACATATGCTCAACGGAATTGAACTGGATGAAAATCCTATGTTGATAAATCATGCAGAAGGAAAAGTGTTAAAAATTGTTTTTGAAGATGATTATTTAGCCGTTATCAACAAACCGACAGAATTCTTGTCTGTTCCCGGAAAAACAATTCAAGATTCTGTAGCAACTCGTATGAAATTGCGTTTCCCTGACGCCACAGGACCATTAATTGTACATCGTCTTGACATGTCAACTTCTGGATTGATACTAATTGCGAAGTCTTCAGAAATACATAAAAACCTACAAAGCCAGTTTATAAAACGAACAGTAAACAAACGCTATATCGCCTTACTTGATGGCATACTAACTGAAGATAATGGTTTTATAGACTTGCCTTTGCGTGTAGATTTGAATGACAGACCAAGACAATTAGTTTGTTATGAACACGGAAAAAATGCTCGTACAAGATTTAAGGTTATAGAACGGAAAGACAACAAAACCAAAGTCAATTTCTACCCAATTACAGGGCGTACACATCAATTACGAGTACATGCAGCACACTCCAAAGGTCTCAACATGCCAATTGTTGGCGATGACCTCTACGGCACAAAATCAAATAGATTACACCTTGCATGCAGCAACCCTTGAATTTATGCATCCTATTACCGAAAAAATAATGAAGGTTTGCGTAGATGCAGATTTTTAGTGTTTTTTGTTTCTTTACGTTTTCATTTTAAAATGCTATCTTCGTTTACAGATGATAAAGCCAATTAAAACTGAATTTATCTTAACTATTGGCATTTATTAAAGCAGAACTATGAATAGATTAACTGACATTGGTTTTCTTAAAATAGGATATTGGTTTCTTGAAAAGAACGAACTCAAAAATAATCTAACTTCTTTCAATTCAGAGAAAAATATTCAAGCTTGTTTGGTTCTGATAAATCATTAATAAAAGTACAATTAGGAGAAAATAAGGCTGATATTATTGAGGGGTATGTTAATCAAACAACAAATGGAAAAAACGGATACCCAAGAATTATGGTTGGAAAAAATTATACTCATTGGATTAAGGAAAATTTTAAGCAAGGAGATATTTTAAAAGTCAAAATGACAAAGAAAGATTATATAATGCTGACAAAATAAATGAACGCCTAACACTTCATAAAATTCCGAAAAGCAAAACTTCCTAATTTTTCCTAAAACAATTCTCCGTATTTTTGCACTATGCAATTTAAACTCGTTTCAAAATTCCAACCAACAGGAGATCAACCTGAAGCCATAAAACAACTTACAGAAGGTTTACTAGACGGAGAAAAAGGTCAAGTTTTACTAGGAGTTACAGGTTCTGGAAAGACGTTTACCGTTGCAAATGTTATTGAAAATATTGACAGACCAACGCTAGTATTGGCGCACAACAAAACATTGGCAGCGCAGTTATACCAAGAGTTTAAAACTTTTTTTCCAGAGAATGCTGTTGAGTATTTTGTGTCCTATTATGATTATTATCAACCAGAAGCCTACATTCCTAGTTCTGGTACTTTTATAGAGAAAGATTTATCAATCAATGAAGATATAGAACGTATGCGTTTGAGTACTTCCTCTGCCCTATTATCTGGTCGTAGAGATGTACTTGTTGTTGCTTCGGTTTCTTGTTTATACGGTATCGGAAATCCTGTAGAATTCAAGAAAAATGTCATCAATATAGAAAAAAACCAACTAATTTCTCGCACAAAATTCTTACACACCTTAGTTCAAAGTCTCTATTCTCGTACAGAAATGGACGTTAGTAGCGGAACATTTAAAGTAAAAGGAGATATTGTAACTGTATTCCCTTCGTATGGAGATTATGCATATCGCATCCATTTTTTTGGCGATGAAATTGAAGAAATTGAGAGTTTTGATTTAGAAAACAATCAAGTTGTAGAGAAATTTGAGCAACTTACTATATATCCAGCAAATCTCTTTGTAACATCTCCTGATATTCTACAAAATGCCATTTATCTGATTCAAGATGATATGGTGAAACAGGTTGATTATTTTAAGGAAATTGGAAAACATCTAGAAGCAAAACGATTGAAAGAGCGTACAGAATTTGACCTCGAAATGATACGAGAGTTGGGTTATTGCTCTGGAATTGAGAACTATTCTCGCTATTTAGACGGTCGAGAACCTGGAACACGCCCTTTCTGTTTGTTAGATTATTTTCCTGATGATTATTTGATGATAATTGATGAAAGTCACGTTACAATTCCACAAACACATGCCATGTATGGAGGCGATAGAAGTAGAAAAGAAAACTTAGTTGAATTTGGATTTAGACTTCCTGCAGCCATGGATAATAGACCTTTAAAGTTTGAAGAGTTTGAGGAAATCCAAAATCAAACAATTTATGTGAGTGCAACACCTGCAGATTATGAATTGCAGAAAACAGAAGGTGTTTTTGTAGAGCAAGTCATTCGTCCAACAGGATTGTTAGATCCAATTATAGAGGTTCGTCCAAGTTTAAATCAGATTGATGATTTGATTGAAGAAATTCAAGTACGAGTTGAAAAAGACGAACGAACTTTAGTTACCACTTTGACCAAAAGAATGGCGGAAGAGTTAACAAAATACTTGAGTCGCATTCAGATTCGCTGTCGTTATATCCATTCTGATGTTGATACTTTAGAACGAGTTGTAATCATGCAAGATTTACGAAAAGGATTGTTTGACGTACTTATTGGAGTTAATTTATTACGTGAAGGCTTAGATTTACCTGAAGTTTCACTTGTTGCCATTTTAGATGCTGACAAAGAAGGTTTTTTGCGTAGTCATCGTTCACTGACTCAAACAATAGGTAGAGCAGCAAGAAACATAAACGGAAAAGCAATTATGTATGCTGATAAAATTACGAGAAGTATGCAACTTACAATTAATGAAACTAATAGACGTAGAGAAAAACAAATTGTCTATAATACCGAAAACAACATCACTCCTACACAAATTAAAAAAGCGTTGGATGGTAATTCGTTGATTAAAAGCAATATTTCTTCTTTTCATTATGACAGTGCTGCCAACAAAGCTGCAGAAGAGGAGTTAGAATACTTATCAAAACCAGAAATAGAGAAACGCATTAGAAGTAAAAGAAAAACTATGGAAGAAGCTGCAAAAGCATTAGATTTCTTGGTCGCAGCGCAACTTCGTGATGAAATAAAGATGTTGAAAGAAAAATTGTAGTCTAAAAAAGAGGTTGTCTAAAAAATGATTTTATTATCATTCAGAATGACACTTTTTAGACAGCCTTTTTATTTTTTAATAACTTTTTAATTTCCTTTCTTAAAATCCGCCAAAAATTTAGCCAAACCAATATCTGTTAATGGATGCTTTAACAATCCTTTGATTGCACTTAAAGGACCAGTCATCACATCTGCACCAATTTTTGCACAATCCATAATATGCATCGTATGTCTTACTGATGCAGCTAAAATTTGTGTGTCAAATCCGTAATTATCATAAATCAATCGAATATCAGCAATTAAAGCCAATCCATCTGTAGAAATATCATCCAAGCGACCTATAAATGGCGACATATATGTTGCTCCTGCTTTGGCTGCCAATAAAGCTTGTCCTGCAGAAAAAATCAATGTAATATTGGTTTTAATTCCTTTATCAGAAAAATATTTACATGCTTTTATACCATCAGCAATCATAGGTAATTTTATCACAATCTGAGGGTGCAGTTTCGCTAATGCTTCTCCTTCTCTCACCATTCCGTCAAAATCTGTAGAAATAACTTCGGCAGAAACATCACCATCAACTAAATTACAGATATCAACGTAATGCTTTAAAATATTTGCTTCACCTGTGATTCCTTCTTTTGCCATTAATGATGGATTTGTAGTTACTCCATCTAAAATTCCCATTGATTGGGCTTCTTTAATTTGTTCTAAATTTGCTGTGTCTATAAAAAATTTCATTTATTTGGTAAATTATGTTAGTATTTTATTGATGTAAAAATACTTTAATCATTACAACTTATAATGATTCATTAATAACTTTTCATAAGTTCTGTCTGGAAGAATTCTTTTTAAGACAACAGAAAATTTCTGCATAAAATCACCAACCTTATAATGTATCTTTGGATTGTTACTTTCAATAATTTTGTGAATTCTTTCTGCCATTTCTATCGGATTCTGTCCATCAGAAACATGCGAATCCATCAAGTTTAAATTTTCTTGATATACTTTTTTATATGCCGACTTTTCAAAAATAGGTGTGTGATAACGTCTTGAAGCAATGTTAGTTGCAAAATCTCCAGGCGCAACAGCAACAACTTTTATTCCGAAATTTTTCACTTCCATACTCGTTGCTTCTGTCACCAATTCTAGCGCGCCTTTGGTTGCAGAATAAATTCCACGAAACGGCAATCCCATATATCCTGCAATAGAAGTAACATTAACAATCAGCCCTGATTTCTGTTTACGCATTTGTGGTAAAACTGCTTTCATCACATCAATAGCACCAAAAAAATTGGTGTTAAATACATTCCGCATTTCATCGGTTGGCGTGTCCTCAATTGAACCAGTTATTCCCATTCCTGCATTGTTAATCAGTACATCAATCTTTCCTTCGGAAGTAATAACAGTTTCAAATGCTTTAGAAATTGTAGTACTATCATTTACATCTAAAGCAATCAATTTAAAAGGATGCTTTTCTAACTTTTGTGGATTTCTACTCGTACCATAAACAATATATCCTTTTTCAGATAAATATTCTCCTACAGACTTTCCGATTCCAGATGATCCACCAGTAATTAATATAACTTTGCTCATACAGCAAAAGTATGAAAAGACATTAGACAAAAAGAAAAAAGAGAAAAGATTTTCTTATTAATAAGGAAAGTGTTGGAATTAAAAAATGGCAAGCGACCTACATCACACTGCTACAACCTAATACCTTTGCTGCGTTCCCGCTCTAGAGGATTCAAAGGGAGCTAGTTGTGTAGGACTTGCCAATGCAAATTTACAATCAATTTTAACTTTGCGCAATTTTTTTTATGCTTTTATGTAACATTTTTAAATATTTGAGTACTAATTGTTTTATAAATTAAAAACATCTAAACAAAGACTCTAAAATTTGTTTTTGTATATTTGTTAAACTTAAAATCAACTTAAAAGTGAATGCAATCATCAAACAAAACGGAGTAAACTTTGGATTAATCTTAGGGTTTCTACTGGCACTAGTAACTTTATTAGGTTATGCCGTGAATAGCGATATCTTGGTAAGTACATGGAGTCTTGTGTATGTCTTTTTAATAATTATCATCATCGGAATTATAGCAATAGCCTATTCTAAAAAAGGACTTGGAGGCTTTATCAATTTCAAACAAGGTTTTACTACCTATTTTATAATGCTCGTTATTGGAGTTTTTATTTCCGTATTAGTGAATTTTCTTATATTTAATGTTGTAGATACTGATTTTCAAGAAGTTATGAAGCAAAAAACTATTGAAAAAGTAGAAAATCAAAGAGATTGGGCTGCTGGAAAAATGATAGATGCAGGTTCATCAGAAAGTGATATTGAAGAAATGGAAAAGAAAATGGATGATGCAATTGAAAAAGTTAAAACTGAAAACCAATATGGAATTGGAAAGCAAGTTCAAGGATTCTTTACATTCACTGCTTTTTTCTCTATCTTTGGACTATTATTAGCATTAATTTTAAAGCGAAAAGATCCTGCTCTAGAATAAAATATATAAAGTATGAATATATCAGTAGTCATTCCTTTATTGAATGAAGACGAATCTTTACAAGAATTATATGATTGGATTGTACGTGTTGTACAGTCCAATCAGTATTCTTATGAAATCCTTTTTATAGATGATGGTAGTGCTGATAATTCTTGGAAAGTCATTCAACAACTATCAGAAAAAGATAGTAACGTAAAAGGAATTAAATTTCAAACAAATTATGGGAAATCACAAGCTTTAAATGCTGGTTTTAAACTTGCTCAAGGTGATGTAGTCATTACAATGGATGCAGATTTACAAGACAGTCCTGATGAAATTCCTGAATTATACAATTTGATTGTCAAAGATGGTTTTGATCTAATTTCTGGATGGAAAAAGAAACGCTATGACTCAAAAATCAGGAAAAATATTCCTTCAAAACTATTCAACCTTGCTGCACGTAAAACATCTGGATTGAAACTACACGATTTTAATTGTGGCTTAAAAGCATATAGTAACGAAGTTGTAAAAAACATCGATGTATATGGAGAAATGCATCGCTACATTCCTGTACTTGCCAAAAATGCAGGGTTCTCCAAAATTGATGAAAAAGTAGTACAACACCAAGCTAGAAAATATGGTGTTACAAAATTTGGGATGGATAGATTTATCAATGGATTTCTTGATTTAATTACTATCTGGTTTTTATCAAAATTCGGTAAACGACCTATGCATTTATTTGGTTTTCTAGGAAGTTTGATGTTTGTAATCGGCTTTTTATCTGCAACATATATTGGAGTCACCAAGCTTTTAAAATTATTCTATTACCACACTCCTACTCGATTGGTAACAGGAAATCCGTGGTTTTATATCGCTTTAACAACAATGATTATTGGAACATTATTCTTCTTATCAGGATTTTTAGGAGAACTTATTTTACGTACCAAACGTGATAAAAGTCTTTATAAAATTAATCAAAAGATTAACCTATAACGTATCTTTGCACTTTAAGAAATTTCATGAAAATAGATAATAACCAAATAATAAATAAGGCTAAAACTTGGCTTTCAGATACGTTTGATGCTGCTACGCAAAAAGAAATTCACGATTTAATCGATACTAATTCCGAACAACTTGTTGATAGATTCTACAAAGACACCGAATTTGGAACTGGAGGAATGCGTGGAATTATGGGTGCTGGAACAAATAGAATAAATAAATACACATTAGGACGTTCTACTCAAGGACTTTCTAACTATCTTATAAAAACATTTCCAAATAAAGAATTAAAAGTTGTTATTGCTTTTGATTGCAGACATAACAGTCAAAAGTTTGCGAAAATTGTAGCAGATGTTTTTTCTGCAAATGGTATTAAAGTTTTTCTTTTCGAAGATTTACGTCCAACACCAGAACTTTCGTTTACAGTAAGACACTTAAATTGTGATGCTGGAATTGTATTGACTGCATCTCACAATCCACCTGAATATAATGGATATAAAGTATATTGGAATGATGGTGGACAAATTGTACCTCCACAAGATAGAGAAATTATCAATGAAGTAAATAGTTTAGACTTTTCTGAAATAAAATTTAACTCAAACGAAAAGTTAGTTGAAATAATCGGAGAAAAAATAGATGATGTTTTTATAGATGGATGTATAAAAAATGGTAAACTACCAACATTAAAGAATAGAGCTCATCTAAAAGTAGTTTTCACTTCTTTACATGGAACTTCAATTGTTTCAATCCCTGAAACACTCAAAAGGGCAGGATATACTGATGTACATATTGTTGAAGAACAGCGTGTGCCAAATGGTAATTTTCCAACAGTAAAATCTCCAAACCCTGAAGAACCTGCAGCTTTAAAAATGGCAACAGATCTTGCTGATAAAATTGATGCAGATATTGTGATTGGTACAGATCCTGACTGTGATAGATTGGGTGTTGCTATTAGAAATATGGATGGAGAAATGACCTTACTGAACGGTAATCAAACAATGGCTGTTATGACAAATTTTCTCATCAAAAAATGGAAAGATGAAGGTCGCCTAAACGGAAACCAATTTATTGGATCTACAATTGTTTCTACAGAATTGGTTGATAGAATTGCTGACAATTATGGTGTAGAAACTAAAATTGGATTGACTGGTTTTAAATGGATTGCTAAAATGATTCGTGATTATAATACGATGGATTTTATTGGTGGCGGAGAAGAAAGTTTTGGGTATATGGTTGGTGATTTTGTCCGCGATAAAGATGCTGTAACTGCAACTTTATTGGCTTGCGAAATCGCAGCAACTGCCAAAAAAAATGGAAGTTTTTTTTACAAAGAGTTACTTAATATATATATTCAGCATAATTTTTACAAAGAGCATTTAATCTCAATTATAAAAAAAGGTATGGACGGAGCGCAACTCATTAAGGAAATGATGAGCGATATGCGTGAAAATCCTATTACAGAAATGGATGGTGAAAAAGTTCAATTTTTATGTGATTACCAATCATCAATCAAAAAGAATTTGATTACAGGAGAAGAAACTACAATTGATGTTCCTAAATCAAATGTATTGATTTATCATACTAAAAATGGGACTCGTGTTGCAGCAAGACCAAGTGGAACAGAGCCTAAAATCAAATTTTATTTTAGCGTAAACACTCCTCTGGATGTTATTGAAAACGCAAAATCTGTCGAAAATAATTTGGATGCCAAAATTCAACGCATCATTAAAGAAATGAAATTGTAAATTGCACAAAATTATTACTTATTGAATCACTTTAGAAAAATATTAAAATTTGCCAAACCATACAGAAAATATGTATGGTTAAACGTGCTATTTAATATCTTATATGCAATATTCAATGTTTTATCAGTTCTTGGTTTTATACCTGTTTTGGGAATTCTATTTGGTCAAACTGAAAGTGTACACGAAAAACCTGTTTATACAGGTATTCGTTCAATTTCTAGTTATGTTCAAGGCTCATTAAATTACAAAGTCACAGAAATGATAGAAAGTGGAGGAATTGAGAATGCACTATTATTTATTTGCATTCTATCTTTTTTCTTGTTTTTCTTTAAAAACCTATTTCGCTATTTTGCCTCATATGTCTTAGCGTTTTTAAGAAACGGAGTTGTAAAAGATATTAGAGATACATTATATAATAAAATTTTAGAACTGCCTATCTCCTACTTTTCTGAAAAGAAGAAAGGTGATACTATTGCTCGGATGACATCTGATGTAAAAGAAGTTGAAGTGTCATTTCTAACCTCATTAGAAACAATTGTTCGTGAGCCATTAACTATTATTTTCACTTTAATATCTATGTTTGCAATTAGTGCAAAATTGACACTTTTTGCTTTTATACTCTTACCTGTATCTGGAATCATCATCTCATTTATTAGTAAAAAACTAAAGGCAAATTCTTTATTAGCACAGCAAGAAACTGGAAATTTTTTATCATTTATTGAAGAAACTTTAACTGGATTAAGGGTCATAAAAGGTTTTAATGCGGAAGAAAAAATTGAATCGAAATTCAACAATTCAACAAAGAAGTATAGAAACTTAATGACAAAAGTTATTCATAAAAAAACGTTAGCTTCTCCTATGAGTGAGTTTCTCGGAGTTACAACAATCATTGCAATTTTATGGTATGGCGGAAGATTGGTTTTAGGAGATAATAGTGATTTAAAACCTAATGAATTCTTCGGTTATATTGGTTTGTTTTATTTGGTGTTAAATCCTGCAAAAGCAATTGCTTCTGCTTATTCTAACATCCAAAAAGGAGATGCGTCAGCAGAGCGTATTTTTGACATTCTTGAAACCGAAAATACCATTGTTGACAAACCAAATGCTATTGTAAAGCCGTCATTTGATAGCGAAATAATTTTTGATAATATTTCATTTAAATACAAAGATGATTATGTCTTGAAAAACTTTTCATTGACAATTCCTAAGGGGAAAACCGTTGCATTGGTTGGGCAATCTGGAAGTGGAAAATCAACCTTAGCAAACTTAGTTACACGTTTTTATGATGTAAATAAAGGAACTATTAAAATTGACGGAATTGACATTAAAGATATGACAAAAAAGTCATTGCGAGATTTAATGGGAATTGTAACACAAGATTCTATCTTATTTAATGATTCTATAAATAAAAATATTTCTTTAGGTGTTGATAATCCAGAATCAAATGATGTTATTGAAGCGTCTAAAATTGCAAATGCTCATGAGTTTATCAAAGATTTACCTCAACAATATGAAACTAATATTGGTGACAGCGGGAACTCTCTTTCTGGAGGACAAAAACAGCGTTTGTCTATTGCTCGTGCTGTATTAAAAAATCCTCCAATTATGATATTGGATGAAGCGACTTCTGCTTTGGATACAGAAAGTGAACAGTTGGTTCAAAAAGCATTGGAAAAAATGATGCAGAATAGAACTTCACTTGTAATTGCACATCGACTGTCAACTATTCAAAAAGCAGATTTAATTCTTGTATTACGCAAAGGAGAAATTGTAGAACAAGGAAAACACGACGATCTATTAGCAAAAAAAGGTGCTTATTATAAGTTGGTAAATATGCAGTCGTTATAAATGATGATTGTTAAAGAATTATAGTTGCCATTTTGAGTGAAACGAAAAATCTTTATCGTAGAAACTGGGAGATTCTTCACTATGTTCAGAATGACAAAACTATTTTTTTAACCCCAACTTCTCTGCTTTTTGAAGCATAAATTGATATGCCTCATCATAATCATTGGCAATATCACCTTCAAGAATGGCTTCTTTAATAGCATCTTTTAGTTGACCTATTTCTCTACAAGGTTTTAAATCAAATGTTTTCATTATCAATTCGCCAGAAATTGGCGGTTGAAAATTACGAATGTGATCTCTCGCTTCTACTTCTTTAATTTTCTCTCTAACTTTTCTAAAATTCTTATGATAACGATTAAATTTCTTTGGACTTTTTGTAGTAATATCTGCTTCGCAAAGTGTCAACAAACTTTCAATATCATCTCCACAATCAAAAACCAATCTACGGATAGCAGCATCTGTAACATCAGTCGCCAATATTATTGGTCGCGAACTTAATAAGACCATTTTCTGAACAAATTTCATTTTATTATTCAACGGCATCTTCAAACGTTTAAATAATTTATATACCATTTTTGAACCTACAAATTCATGTGCGTGAAACGTCCATCCGCTTTTTTTATCAAATTTTTTAGTTGGTACTTTGCCAATATCATGTAATAAAGCAGCCCAACGCAACCATAGATCTTCTGTGCGATTTGAAATATTATCTACAACTTCTAACGTATGATAAAAATTATCTTTATGACCTTGACCTTCAATTTCATCAACTCCTTTTAAGGCTGTTAATTCTGGCAGAATTTGTGGTAACAAATTAGTTTTATTCAACAATAAAAATCCGACAGAAGGCTTTGGAGTAAGCATAATCTTATTGAGTTCATCAGTAATACGTTCTCGTGTGATAATTTTGAATCTGTCGGCATTATCAGTAATTGCTTCTAATGACTTTTGTTCGATCTGAAAACCAAGTTGTGTAGCAAAACGAATTGCGCGCATCATACGAAGTGGATCATCTGAATATGTGATACTTGGCTCTAAAGGTGTGCGTATGATTTTGTTTTCTATGTCTGATAATCCATTAAATGGATCAAGTAATTCTCCCCAACTTTGTTTCTTCAGGCTAATAGCCAAAGTATTAATAGTAAAGTCTCTTCGGTTTTGATCATCTTCAAATGTCCCGTTTTCCACAATCGGATTTCTACTATCTTCAGTGTAAGATTCTTTGCGTGCACCAACAAACTCAATTTCAATTTCTTCAAAACGGAGCATTGCAGTTCCATAGGTTTTGAAAACCTGCACTTTTGGATTATTTGGCAATAATTCAGCAACTTTTTGAGCCAACTCAATACCACTTCCAACACATACTATATCAATATCCTTTGCGGAGTCTCTATTTAAAATAAAATCACGCACAAAACCACCAATGACATAAGATGAAACATTTAGTTCCTCAGACGCTCTTGAAATAACTTCAAATATTGGGTGTTTTATTGCTGCTTTGTAATTCATCAAAAAAATTAATCGCGTATAACTCTAATAGATCCATCTACTTCTAATTTAATAATTCTAGAAGATTTTTTATTGATTCTATTTTGATGCAAATTTACGACATAGTCTACGCTCTCCAAAATTACAGGTTCAATTTCTTGGAAAGATTTTGGTGTTGGTGAGTCACTACTATTTGCAGAAGTTGAAACTATTGGTTTTCCAAATCTTTTAATCAATTTTCTACAAAATTCATCTTGAACAATTCGAATTGCAACAGTATTATCTGAAGCAATTACGTTTGATCCCAATCCTTTGGGGTTTTGATAAATAATTGTAGTTGGAAGTTTTGAAGCGTTTATGAGTTTTTTTAAACTAGATGATACTTTCACATACTTTTGAAGCATATGTAATGAACTTACAAGTATGACTAAACTTTTACGTTCACTTCTGTTTTTTATTTTATAAATTTTAGAAACCGCTTTTTCATTAGTTGCGTCACAACCAATTCCCCAAACTGTGTCTGTTGGGTAGAGGATTGTTTTACTTCTTTTTAAATTATTTGTAACCTCTTTAAACATAACGTAAATTTATACTTTAAATTATTATTCTATATCAACAAAAAAAGATATTTTTGTTTTATGATTAAAAATGCACTTTTAGATTACAAAGCAACTGGAGGATATTTAAATATTGGCGATTATATTCAAAGCATTGCTGCCAAACAATATTTTTCTAATATAGATTTGTTTTTAAATAGAGAATATTTAAATAATAATTAGCCATCCCCCGAAAAACGAATTAAATACTTCGTTAAGTATTGAATTTATTGATAATTTCGGTTGATTTAAAATTGGAAAACTGTTTAAAAAGTTGTATTTTGTTCTTGTAAAAAAAGCAAAATCACCTTAAAAACAGTTCTATGAGCAAGATACTAACAAAAAAGATACAAACCCAATTAAGTGACTATTTTTTATCTAATTCAGAAATGACCAAACCAGAAACACGTTGTTTAAAAGAGATGGTTTTAGGAATTTTAAAGTCAAAATCTGTATTTGTAAATCAAATAGCAGCTAGTTTACGAGAGTCTATAAAATTGAAAGATGTTTGCAAGCGCCTTTCTGCTCAATACTTAAAGGGAGATTATGCAGAAAAAGTGATGACTACTCACCTTGAAACCGTTGGAAATAGTATTTCAAAAGATAATTTTATTCTTATGGACGGTACTGACATCAGCAAAAAATATGCTAAATATATGGAGGGCTTGGAGTTTGTAAAGGATGGTGATACTAGCAAAATCGGACTTGGTTATAATGTCTTAAACATAAATGTGATTAGCAATCATAAAGAAATAACACCTCTTTATAGCAAAGCTTATAGTTTTGAAATGGGGGCATTAAGCAGTAATAATGAAATAAAAAAAGCCGTAAGAGAAGTACAGAAATATGTAGCCCATAGAGGCTGTTGGGTTTTTGATAGAGGAGCAGATAGTGGTATTTTAAAAGATTTTTTTGTCAGTGAATGCTCACAAACAATCATTCGCTTGAAGAGAAACACAAAATTATACCATAAAGAGAATGAGTTACAAGTAAGCCAACTTCTTAAAAAAATAGATTTTTCAATAACACAAACAGTGACCAAGGTAAAGAAAAACAAACCTGTTTTAAAAGAGTATCAATTAGGAGCAATCCCAATAAATTACACCATAAAGGGAGTTACACTCTCATTGTGGTTAGTCGTTTCGAGAAATGTAAGACACGGAGGTCTCTGTTATTTACTTGTCAAAAGCAAACTTTCTACAGCTATAGAAGTTGCTAAATGGGCTTTTAAAGGGTATGGTTTACGATGGAAAATAGAAGAATATCACAGACATATAAAACAAGAATATAAATTGGAAGATATTCAACTAAAAACCTTTGATGGATTACAGTCAATGCTTGCTGTTTTGACTGTGGCAATGTATATGATTTACAAGAAAATACAAGCGTTACATTTTAACTTGTTGCTTAATGCAGGCTATAACTATCTAAACAGGCAGAGTGTGAGGGAACTAATCAATTTCATTTATTACAAAATATCAAAGGTGGTTTCCATACTACTAATGCCAACCAAAAGCAGATGGAATATAATAAAAATACCGCCTATAGAGAGTAGCGGACAACTTAATTTAGAATTTCTAAAAAAAACAGGGGATGGCTAATTAAATAATAAAAGTATTGAAGATTGTAAATTAATTATGAATGGCTGGTTTATGTACAAAACTAAGAATTGGCCTATATCACCTAATATCAAACCTTTATTTGTTTCTTTCCATTTAAATGCTCATATAGCTAATACATTATTAAATAAAAAAGGAAATATTGATTACTTTAAAAAATATGAACCTATTGGTTGTAGAGATTTTTACACCGTAAATATTTTAAAAAAATATGGAGTAGAATCATATTATTCTTCATGTTTAACTACCACATTATCCAAAATAGATATTCCTAAAACTGATGACATTATTTTCTTTGATGTACTTTTCAATTTAGATAAAAAAGCATATTACGAAAGAGTTCCAAGGCATTATTATCGTGATTTAATAAAATTTAAATTACCAAAACTAGGAAATCATAAAGAATATCTTAAATCTATATTTCCTGCAGAAATTGTTGATAAATCAAAGTTCGAAACTGCTTTTTATAAAGAAAAAGGAACAACTGCAAATGACCGATTTAATGAAGCTGAAAGATTATTAAAAATTTTTGCTTCAGCAAAGTTAGTTATCACTTCTAGAATTCATTGTGCATTACCCTGCCTAGCTATGAGAACACCTGTTATATTTGTTATGGGTGGTTTAAATAATTCTTCCGATTTATCTAGATTAGACGGAATTGTTCAGCATTTTAATATGGTAAATCTCGATCCTAACTTAAATTTAAGTTCTTTAAAAAATATAAACTTAATTAAATTAGAAGATCTTAATTGGGATAAGCCTTTACCAAACCCAACAAATCATTTAAAATACACACAACATTTAATTGATAGTTGCACTAACTTTACAAAAAATTAATGTGATAAAATTTTTCCTTATTAGTTAAATATTTTAAACGATTTTTAATTAATAAAGGAAGTTTTATAACTTTTCTTTTTAAGCTATCTAACAAATATGAGAATCCTTTTTGCTTGTTACCCCAAGAATCTTCCCACCAATGAATACAAATTGTTTCAGGCTTAATACAATCTTTAGTAAATTTCTCTGTTACATAAAATGGATAAAAATATTTTTTATCTAACACTAAGACATTTCTTATCGTTTGAGTTTTATACTCTGTCAATCCATAATTTAATAGTACTTTAGTCATAATACGAGGCCCTGCCATTCCATTAAATTTCAAACGCTGCTTTCTTTCTGTTTCTTTAATACAGTCTAATATAAAAGTATTTTCTTTTTTTGCACCAATAACTCCAACAGCTATAGGGAATGGTGAATCTTCCATGTTTGTCTGAAACCCTGTAAAAGTTTCTTCATAATGTAAGTCATCAAATCTCTTTAAAATTTCTATATCTGTATCTAAATAAACTCCACCCTCTTTATACAAGGCATATAATCGCATATAATCAGCTATAAAAGCCCATTTTTTTTGCTTATAAAGTAGTTTTAAAAACGGTAATTTATCAAAAGGAGTATTTGTTTCATCCCATTTTTTGATAATGTAATCAGGTAATTTTTCTTCCCATGAAGCCATGCACTTTTTTATAGTTTCATTATACTCTCCTTTACCATACCAACAGAAGTGAATAATTTTTGGAATCATTTAAAATAGTTGTATTTTTAACCCTACAAATCTACAATAATATTTATTTATGAGCATAAGTGGCTTGGTAATTACTTTTAACGAAGAAGCTAATATTAAAGATTGTATAATTTCTTTAAATAGAGTTTGTGATGAAGTTATTATTATTGATTCATTTAGTAAAGATAAAACTATTGAAATTGCTAAATCTATGGGAGCAAAAGTTTACTCTCAAGAATTTTTAGGTGATGGATTACAAAGAATACATGGATTACAATTTTGTAAAAATGATTGGATTTTAAATTTAGATGCAGATGAACGTTTAGATGAAGATTCATATAAATTTATTAAAAGTAAATCTTACCTAAATGATTCTTATGATGCTTATAATTTTAGATTTAGACACTTTTTAGGTAAAAAAGAAATATCTCATTCAGGATGGTATCCATCCTATACCTGCCGCTTTTTTAACAAACAAACGGCTATACCTGCAACAACTAAAGTACACCAAAGTATACAAGCTATAAATCTTAAAAATACTAAAAACCATATTATTCATTATGGATGGAAAGACTTTCATCAAATTATAGGGAAATATAATTTATACACCACGTGGCAATCTGAAGAATATTTTGAGAAAAATAAAAAAGTAAATTTCTATACACCTATAATTCATGGAATATGGTCATTTATTCGTTGTTATTTTCTGAAAAGGGGAATTTTAAATGGGTTAGATGGTGTTACTTTTTCATTAATGCAAGCTTTTTTTTCATATATGAAATATGTAAAACTTAAAAAATTATATTATAATAATAAAAAATAAACTAATTTCAATCAAAATTGAAAACATTAAGAACATACTTTACTTTAAATTTTTTCTGATTTTCCACAATTTTATATACCTAGCATAAACCCCATACGCTTGAGTCGATGCTAAAACAAATCCAGCAAACCCATCTAGAAATCCTAATCGAATAACGTAATGTATTAAAAATCGTACAGGAGGTTTAACAAGCAAGTGAAACGGATTAATCTTTTTCCCTTGCTTGTAGAGTTGTTGCGCTTGTAAACCTGAATATTGATTTAATTTAGAAATATAATGGTCAAATCCTCTATAAGAGAAATGTTTCAACTTATGTTTTAAAATTCCCAATTTCCCATTAGTTTTAATAATTTTATGAACAAGATTTCCATCATATTGACAATAATCCTTTAAAAATAATCGCACTACTTTATCTCTATTCCAACCGCCAAACCTTATTTTTTTATTTAAAAAATAGAATGTTCTATACACATAAAATCCAACAAAATCTTTAGGGTTTTTGACAGTCTCCAAAATTTCTAATTGAAGTTCGGCAGTAATACGTTCATCTGCATCTAAAATATAAATCCAATCGTGAGTTGCTTGGTTAATTGCATAATTTTTTTGAGTAGAAAAGTCATCAAAAATACGCTCAATTATACGTACATCATGTCTTTTTGCTAATTCTATAGTTCTATCAGTACTAAAAGAATCTATCACGATTATTTCGTCAGCAAAACTTACAGATTCTATTGCCTTTTCAATATGTATGTCTTCATTAAAGGTTGGTATAATTGCGGTAATCTTCAATTTCACAAAATTTTAAACTGCTACATCATATTCGCGAAGTGCATCGTTTAATGATGTTTTTTTATTCGTACTTTCTTTTCTTTTTCCAATTATCAGTGCACAAGGGACATTATAATTTCCTGCTTTAAATTCTTTGGTGTAACTTCCTGGAATCACTACCGATCTTGCTGGAATCACTCCTTTAGTAATTATAGGTTCGTCTCCTGTAACATCTATAATTTTAGTACTCATTGTTAGCACAACATTGGCTCCTAAAACGGCTTCTTTTTCTACTCTAACTCCTTCAACAACAATACATCTTGAACCAATAAACGCGCCATCTTCTATAATTACTGGCGATGCTTGTAATGGTTCCAAAACGCCTCCTATACCTACGCCTCCACTCAAATGAACATTCTTACCAATTTGAGCACAAGAACCAACTGTTGCCCAAGTATCTACCATTGTTCCTTCATCTACATACGCTCCTATATTCACATAACTTGGCATCAAAATAGTTCCTGAAGAAATATACGAACCATGACGTGCAACTGCATGAGGAACAACTCGTATTCCTTTTTCTTTATATCCTTTTTTAAGTGGAATCTTATCGTGATATTCAAAAATACCGACTTCTATTGTTTCCATTTTCTGAATTGGAAAATACAATACAACGGCTTTTTTCACCCATTCATTTACCTTCCAACCATTTTCAATTGGCTCGGCAACTCGTAATTCTCCTTTATCAAGTAAATCAATAACCTTTCTAATTGCATTTTGAGTTTCTGTAGTTTTCAATAAATCTCTATTATCCCAAGCGTTTTCGATTGTATTTTTTAATTCTTCCATTTAGTTCTAAAAATTATAATTGCAAAGATAAATATATCACAGTACTATTTTCAAAAATAGTCTTTTTATTTATTAGCAAAATAAATACGTATTTTTGTCGAAATATTTAAATCAATTAATGGCACGCATTTTAGCATTTGACCACGGAAAAGTACGCACTGGAATTGCAGTAACTGATGAGTTGCAAATTATTGCTTCTGGACTTACTACGATTGACACAAAGACTATTTTTACTTTTTTAAAAAATTACATATCTACTGAAAAAGTAGAATCGTTTGTCATTGGTGAGCCAAAACAAATGGATAATACTGCAAGTGAAAGTGAGGTAGATATTTTAAAATTTATCAATAAACTGACGAATAAATTTCCTAATATTCCTATAAAAAGAGTTGATGAACGGTTTACATCCAAAATGGCTTTTCAAACAATGATAGATAGTGGAATGTCTAAAGGTAAACGAAAGAACAAAGCGCTTATTGATGAAATAAGTGCAACAATAATCTTACAAACGTACTTAGATCAAATTTAATTTTCAATCAAATAATCAAAACGATAATGTGAATATGGTAACTCTTTTGGTTGTTTTAAAAATGTTTCATTCACTCCTAATTTCTGGCAAATAGCATCTAATTCTGATACTTTCCAAAACTTTCCCATACTGTTCTTATTCAGCATTTTATCTTTTAAATACCTGAGCTTCTTCATAAAAGAACCGTAAAATTCAAAAAAATTATCGTGATTTGGAATATCTCCGATAAAAATTTTACCATTTGGCTTTAGACTTTTTAACATTTCAGAAATAACTCTTTTTCCATCTTTTTTCTCATCAAAATATTGAAATGAAAATTGTAAATAAATCTTATCAAATAGTTTGTTTTCCATTGATTGTGAAATATTTAACGCATTGCAATTTATATGCGCAACATTCAAATCGTTATAGTTTTCCGCTACAACTTTAAGCAATTTTACTGAATTATCAACACCTATAATCTGATTGCCTTTTTTTGCTATTTGTTGTGTCAAAATTCCGTTTCCACAGCACACATCTAACAAATCGTCAGATCATTTAATATCAAGTATTCTAACAATATGATTTGCCGTCAACAATGTACTTTCAATATCTTTTCGTTGTACTTGAGCAATATTATTATCAGTATTTAAAGTGGCATTATCATCCCAATACTTTTTCCAATCCATAGATAAAAATCATTATTGCATCAAAACTACTAAAAAATTACATCTATTATCGTATTTTTGCATTCGATAAAAATTAAAAAATGATTTTACCAATTATTGCATACGGAACACCTGTTTTACGAAAAGTTGGAGTCTATATAGACAAAGATTATCCTAGTCTTGAAGAGTTGATTCAAGACATGACTGAAACTATGAATAACGCGCAAGGTGTAGGATTGGCTGCACCACAAATTGGGAAAGCAATACGTTTATTTTTGGTTGACACAACGCCATTTGCTAAAGATGATGAACTTGACAAAGAAGAAAGGGAGTTTTTAGGCAATTTTAAAAAAATATTTATAAACGCACAAATTATTGAAGAAACTGGCGATGAATGGTTTTTTAATGAAGGTTGTTTAAGTATTCCTGATATTCGAGAAGATGTTTTTAGAAACGAAACTATAAAAATTGAATATTATGACGAAAACTTTAAGAAACATACCGAAGTTTTGTCAGGTCTTGCTGCGAGAGTTGTACAGCATGAATACGATCATATTGAAGGAATTTTATTTACTGATAAACTTTCGACTCTAAAAAAACGTTTGTTAAAAAAGAAATTAGAAAATATAACAAAAGGAAAAATAAATCCAGATTATAGAATGAAATTTTATAATCCAAAAAAGAAAATCTCATAGAGGTAATAAAATAAATATTGAATATTATATGAGTTTAGAAAAAATTATTACTGTTACAGGAAAACCTGGATTGTATGAAATTATTGCACAATCAAAAGGTGGAATTATCGTTGAGTCTTTGATTGATAAGAAACGTTTCCCAATAAACGCAATGCATAATGTGAGCGTGTTAGATAATATTGCTATTTACACACATGAAGATGAAATGCCTTTAAAATTGGTACTTAAAACGATTTTTGAAAAAGAAGAGGGTAAAGAATGTATCAGTCATAAAGAAAATAATACAATTTTAACTGCATACTTTTTAGAAGTTTTACCAAATTATGATGATGAACGTGTATATCCATCTAACATCAAAAAAGTGGTACAATGGTATAACTTATTGGTGAACTACAACTTTGATTTCGCTTCAATAAAGGAAGATACTGACGAAGAGGAATAGAATTAAGAAAAATAAAAAATTGAATTCTAAAGAACAAAAATTACAAGCCTTATCTCGTCTGTTAGACATTATGGATGAGTTGCGTGAAAAATGTCCTTGGGATCAAAAACAAACATTACAATCTCTTCGTCATTTAACCATCGAAGAAACTTATGAGCTTGGTGATGCAATTCTCGATAATGACTTAGAAGAAGTCAAAAAAGAATTAGGTGATTTGTTACTTCACATCGTTTTTTATGCAAAAATAGGCTCTGAAACGAAAGACTTTGATATTGCAGATGTTGCCAATTCAATTTCTGATAAATTAGTCTATCGTCATCCTCATATTTATGGTGATGTTACTGTAAAAGATGAAGAAGAAGTAAAACAAAATTGGGAAAAGTTAAAACTAAAGGAAGGTAAAACTTCGGTTTTAGAAGGCGTTCCGAATTCACTTCCTGCAATGGTTAAAGCCAATAGAATACAAGATAAAGTTGCAGGTGTAGGTTTTGATTGGGAACATCCAGAGCAAGTTTGGAAAAAGGTTCAAGAAGAACTAACAGAACTAAACATTGAAATCAAAAAAGGGAATGCAGACGCTATTGAGTCAGAATTTGGAGATGTTTTATTTTCGATGATTAACTACGCAAGATTTATCAACGTAAACCCAGAAAACGCTTTAGAACGCACCAACAAAAAGTTTATCAATAGGTTTCAATTTCTTGAAGAAGCAGCAAAAAAAGAGGGAAAAGATCTTCATAATATGTCTCTTTCTGAAATGGATGCATATTGGGAAAAATCAAAGGCTTTCTTTAAATAATCTTAATTTTCTTATATTTGATTGTTAAATTAACAATCTCATGAACATTCCAGCAACAAATCCTGAAGATTATATTACCTTCCAGGTAATGGTGCCAAAAATAGTTGGTAATTTTGTTAAGAACGACCTCTCGACTGCGCTCGAGGAGACATCATATTATTTTCGTAAATTTCTAACTTTCAATAAATTAAAAAAAGGTAAAAGGAGCAAAGATTAAATCTTCTTCGCTCCTTTTACCTTTTGTTTTGTAAGTGCAATATCAATCACCTCACTCATCTCTTTTACGTAGTGAAAATTCACACCTTTTAAGTAACGCTGGTTAATCTCATCAATATCTTTCTTGTTATCAGCACACAAAATAATTTCTTTAATATTCGCACGCTTTGCTGCCAATATCTTTTCTTTTATTCCGCCAACAGGAAGTACTTTACCTCTCAATGTAATTTCGCCAGACATTGCTAATTTAGATTTCACTTTTCGTTGTGTAAATACCGAAACTAACGAAGTTAACATCGTAATTCCTGCGCTTGGACCATCTTTTGGTGTTGCACCTTCTGGAACGTGAATATGTACTTTATACTCCTCTAAAGTCTTTTCTTTTATGCCAAATACATCAGCATTTGCATGAATATACTCCATTGCAATAGTCGCTGATTCCTTCATAACACTCCCAAGGTTTCCTGTGATTGTCAAGCCTTTTCCTTTCGAAATGATAGATTCGATAAATAAAATATCGCCACCAACTCTTGTCCAAGCCAAACCAGTTACAACTCCTGCAACGTCATTATTTTCATATTTATCACGCTCGAGATGAGAAACTCCTAATATTTTTTCTATAGCATCTGAAGAAACTTCTGTTTCGTATTGCTCTTCCATCGCAATGGATTTTGCAGCAAAACGCACAACTTTAGCAATTTGTTTATCCAATCCACGAACTCCAGATTCACGCGTATATCCTTCTACAATTTTTTCTAATTGTGGCTTTTTTATTTGTAGATGTTCTGTAGTTAATCCATGTTCTTTTAATTGTTTTGGCAATAAATGTCTTTTACCAATTTCAACTTTTTCTTCAATTGTATAACCACTTACATTGATAATTTCCATTCTATCACGCAACGCCCAAGGAATCGTTGACAAACTATTGGCAGTTGCAACAAACAATACTTTAGAAAGGTCATAACCCAACTCCAAATAATTATCATAGAATGCTGCATTTTGCTCTGGATCTAATACTTCTAACATTGCAGATGATGGATCACCATTATGCGAACTAGATGCTAATTTATCAATTTCATCTAAGACAAAAACAGGATTGGAAGTTCCTGCTTTTTTCAAACTCTGAATCAAACGTCCAGGCATTGCACCAATATATGTTTTACGATGACCTCGAATCTCTGCTTCATCTCGCAAACCCCCTAAAGACATACGTACATACTCTCTACCAAGTGATTCTGCAATAGATTTTCCTAACGAAGTTTTACCAACTCCTGGAGGTCCATACAAGCAAATTATTGGTGATTTCATATCGCCTTTTAGTTTCAATACCGCTAAATGTTCAATGATTCGTTCTTTCACTTTTTCTAACCCAAAGTGATCTCTATCTAATATTTTTTGTGCTCTTTTTAAATCAAATAAATCTTCTGAATACGCATCCCAAGGCAAATCTAATAGTAAATCTAAATAATTTCGTTGTACAGAATATTCAGCAACTTGTGGATTCATACGCTGCAATCTTCCAATTTCTTTATCAAATTTATCGGCAATTTCTTTAGACCATTTTTTAGTCAATGATTTCTCACGCATTTCTGCCAACTCTTCTTCATACGATACGCCTCCTAACTCTTCTTGAATTGTTTTTAATTGCTGATTTAAATAATACTCGCGCTGTTGCTGATCCATATCAGAACGTGTCTTTGACTGAATATCATGACGCAACTCTAATTTTTGTTTCTCCTTATCCATAAACTTCAATGTTAATAAGGCCCTTTTTTTCAAGTCATTAACATTTAATATTTTTTGTTTTTCAGAAACAGGAAGGTTCATATTTGATGCCACAAAATTTACCAAAAACGAACTGCTCTCAATATTTTTTATTGCAAACGACGCTTCAGAAGGTAAACTCGGATTGATTTTAATAATCTTCAATGCCATTGATTTAATCGAATCAATAATAGCTTCAAATTCAGGATTATTTATCTGAGACCTATCTTCTTTAACCTTTTTAGTAGTCGCTTTTATATAAGGTTCTTCTTGCGTAAAAGCATCAACTTCAAATCGTTTTGTCCCTTGAATGATAACTGTTGTATTTCCGTCAGGCATTTTCAACATCTTCAAAATACGGGCAACTGTACCAACTTTATGGATATCATCAATTGTTGGATCTTCGACACTTTCTGTATTTTGGGCAACTACACCAATAATTTTATTTCCTGCATTGGCATCTTTTATCAGTTTAATAGACTTATCACGTCCTGCAGTAATAGGAATTACAACTCCTGGAAAAAGTACCATATTACGCAAAGGTAAAATTGGCAACTCATTAGGAATTTTTTCTTTATTGATTTTTTCTTCGTCTTCTGGCGTCATCAACGGAATCAATTCCGCATCTTCATCAAATATTTGTTGAAATGACAGATTGTCAAGTTTTATAAATTTTGAATCGCTCATAATTTTATTTGGGTCATTATGTCATTATTATCAGTAAAGAAAATAATAGACAAAATATTATGTTTTTATATATCACTATAAATCAATTGTTTAACATCAACATCCATTTAACTTCAACTAATAAAAGACAATAGTTGTGCCAATGTGAGGTTAAAAATTGGAAGTTTTATGGAAAAGTAATTAAAAATTTCTATACTGATTTGTTTCTTCAAAAACGTGTTCTAAAATTTGTACTTCTTTAGTATCAAACTCAATTCCTCGGCGTTTCATCACTACAGTTGAAACTTCTTTAACTTTGTTCATTTGGTAAGTTGTAAAACCTCCACTCCCTCCCCAAGCAAATGACGGAATAAAATTACGTGGAAATCCTGGTCCAAAAATATTGGCACTCACACCAATGACAGTTCCTGTGTTAAACATCGTATTTATACTACATTTTGAGTGATCTCCCATCATCAAACCACAAAATTGCAATCCAGTTTTTGCAAATCTTCCCGTTTCGTAACTCCATAATTTTACCTCAGCATAATTGTTTTTTAAATTCGAATTATTAGTGTCTGCTCCTAAATTACACCATTCACCAATAACTGCATTCCCAAGAAAACCATCATGCCCTTTATTAGAATATCCAAATAGTACTGAATTATTTACTTCTCCTCCAACTTTACAATGAGGACCAATGGTCGTTCCTCCATAAATTT
This sequence comes from Urechidicola sp., assembly GCA_965248525.1. Lineage (GTDB taxonomy): Bacteria > Bacteroidota > Bacteroidia > Flavobacteriales > Flavobacteriaceae > Urechidicola. Next base: position 96,172 of record CBDFJO010000004.1, read on the forward strand.
TGGTTGACATTTTTAAAGTCGCATTATTACACAATGCAAAAGGCCCTCTAATCACAGCTCCTTCCATAATCTCGGCATCTTTACCTATATAAATTGGACCATCTGTAGCGTTTAATGAGCATAAAGGCAGTTTTGCTCCTTCTTCAACAAATATATTTTTGTTATTAAAAGTAACCGTCATTTCTGGAATAGCTGCTGATTTTCTTCCAATAGTCAAAAAATCAAAATCTTGTTGTATTGCTTCAGCATTTCGAGAGAAAATATCCCATGAATTTTTTACCTGAATTAAATCATCTTCAAAATCAATATGTGTGAAATTATCAAAATTTTCATCTTCTTGAGTATCAGTAGTGAAAAAAGCAACAATTACATCTTCTTTAAAAATTACTTGATTTTCTTGAAGATTTTTAACTGCTTCAACTAAAGTATCCGAAGGTAAAAAAGAGGCGTTAATAAGTACGTTTTGCTCCAATTCTATCATTGGAAACTTATCTTCAAGGTATTCCTCAGTCAATGTTGTTGTGGTAAATCCCAAACGCTTTTCCCATTTTTCACGAATAGTTAATATTCCAATTCGTATGTCTGCAACTGGTCGTGTATAAGTAAATGGCAATAATGCATTTCGCACTTCTCCATCAAATAAAATGTAATTCATTCAATATGATTTTTAACAAAGATAAAAAAAGAAGGGTAAATCCGTCTTTAAAATACTATTTACTCAAATACATTTTTCTACGAGAATATAATTCATAGAATTGGTCATCTTTTAAACTATCAATAAATAATATACTTTCTCCTGTTGATTTCATTTCAGGTCCTAAATTCTTATCAACATTCGGAAATTTATTAAATGAAAAAACTGGTTGTTTTATAGCGTATCCATCTAGTTTTGGTCTGAATCTAAAATCGGTCACTTTATTTACGCCAAGCATCACTTTTGTTGCATAATTTACATAAGGTTCTTGATAAGCCTTTGAAATAAATGGTACTGTTCTTGACGCTCTCGGATTTGCTTCAATAATATAAACCGTATCTTCTTTTATCGCAAATTGAATATTCATCAGTCCAACCGTTTTTAACGCAACTGCAATTCGTTTTGTGTGATCTTTAATTTGCTGCATCACAAATTCACCTAAATTAAATGGTGGAAGTGTTGCGTTTGAATCTCCAGAATGCACACCACAAGGCTCAATATGTTCCATAATTCCTATGATATACACATTCTCTCCATCACATATTGCATCTGCCTCGGCTTCAATTGCACCATCTAAATAATGATCTAGTAGCAATACGTTTCCGGGCATTTTTCTATGCAAGTCAACTACATGTTTTTCAAGTTCTTCTCTATTAATTACAATCTTCATTCCTTGACCTCCTAGAACGTATGAAGGTCTTACTAAAATTGGAAAGTCTAATTCATCAGCTATAGCCATAGCTTCTTCTGCATTCGTTGCAGTTCCAAATTGTGGAAATGGTATTTTCAATGCTGTCAATAACTCTGAAAAACGTCCTCTGTCTTCTGCTAAATCTAAAGCCTCAAAACTAGTTCCTATAATTTTTACTCCATGTTTCTCCAACTTTTCAGCCAATTTCAAAGCTGTTTGTCCTCCTAATTGAACAATAACTCCTTCTGGTTTTTCATGTTGAATGATATCGTAAATATGCTCCCAAAAAACAGGCTCAAAATATAATTTATCTGAAATATCAAAATCTGTAGATACAGTTTCTGGATTACAATTAATCATAATCGTTTCATATCCTGCTTCTCTTGCTGCCAATACTCCATGTACACAACAATAATCAAATTCAATTCCTTGACCAATTCTATTTGGTCCTGAACCCAAAACTACTATTTTTTTCTTCTTAGTTACAACACTTTCATTATCTGCATATTCCTTACCATCAACAATCATATTGTTTTCAAACGTTGAATAATAATAAGGTGTTTGTGCATCAAATTCAGCTGCGCATGTATCAACCAATTTATATACTCTATTGATATTTAATTTTTTACGTTTCTTATAGACAAAACTCTCCATACATCCAAGCATGTGCGCAATCTGTCTATCTCCATATCCTTTTTGTTTTGCTTCGAGCAATAAATCTTTTGGAAGTGTCTCTAAAGTATAGGTTGAAATCTCTTTTTCAAGATGGAAAAGTTCCTCATACTGCCTCAAAAACCACATATCAATTTTTGTGATTTCATGAATAGTACTCATAGGAATTCCCATTTTTATAGCATCATAAATCACAAAGACTCTGTCCCAACTTGCATACTTCAACTTGCTTATAATTGTATCGTAATCTTTATAACCTTTTCCATCTGCACCTATCCCATTTCTTTTTATTTCTAATGATTGTGTTGCTTTGTGTAATGCTTCTTGGAATGAACGTCCAATTCCCATCACTTCACCAACAGATTTCATTTGTAGTCCTAAAGTTCTATCAGAACCTTCAAACTTATCAAAGTTCCAACGAGGGATTTTTACAATTACATAATCTAATGTTGGCTCAAATAATGCTGAAGTTGTTTTTGTAATTTGATTATTCAATTCGTCTAAATGATATCCTAAGGCTAGCTTTGAAGCGATTTTTGCAATAGGATAACCTGTTGCTTTACTTGCAAGTGCTGATGAACGTGAAACTCGTGGATTGATTTCAATTGCAATAATATCTTCCTTTTCATCTGGTGAAACTGCAAACTGAACGTTACATCCTCCAGCAAAGTCTCCAATAGAACGCATCATATGAATTGCCATATCACGCATTCTTTGATATGTAGTATCACTTAATGTCATTGCAGGTGCAACAGTTATAGAATCTCCTGTATGAATTCCCATAGGATCCATATTTTCTATCGCACAAATAATAACGACATTGTCATTTTTATCTCTTAGCAATTCTAACTCATATTCTTTCCATCCAATTAAAGCCTTATCAATCATCACCTCATGAATTGGTGATATTTCTAAACCTCTACTCAACATTTCATCAAAATCTTCTGGCTTATAAACAATTGATGCTCCTGCTCCACCTAAAGTATATGAGGCTCTAATTACCAATGGAAAGCCAAACTCTTGTGCAATTTCTTTTCCTTTTAAAAATGAGGTTGCTGTCGCTTGAGAAGCCATTGGAATTCCAATTTCAAGCATCAATTTTCTAAACTTCTCTCTATCTTCAGTAATTTCAATAGCATCAATATCAACACCAATCAACTCTACATTAAAATCATCCCAAATACCTTTATCTTGTGCTTCTATACATAAATTCAACGCTGTTTGTCCTCCCATTGTTGGCAATACAGCATCTACATTATGAATTCTTAAAATATCAATGATAGATTTGGTTGTCAAAGGTTTTAAATACACATGATCTGCCGTTTTTGGGTCTGTCATAATAGTTGCAGGATTGGAATTAATTAAAACTACTTCAATTCCTTCTTCTTTCATAGAACGAATTGCTTGCGTTCCTGAATAATCAAATTCACATGCTTGACCAATTATGATTGGTCCTGAACCTATAATTAAAACTGATTTTATTGAATTATTTTTTGGCATTTTATATTTATTGATTTCTGAATTGTAAATATTATATTTTTGATGTTTTATTTAAAATATAGTTATTAAAACTTATTAATAGATATAAAAAAAGGTGTTACTGATAAACAGTAACACCTTATATATAAATTTATATCTTCATTATTTCTTTGGTCGAGGGTCTGAAGAAACACTTAATCTCTTTCTTCCTTTTGCTCTTCTTCTAGCTAATACTTTTCTACCATTAGCAGACGCCATTCTTTCCATGAAACCATGTTTGTTTCTTCTTTTTCTTTTTGACGGTTGATACGTTCTTTTCGGCATACCTAATATATTTTAAATTTCCTTAAACTTCTTTGTTTTACTTCAATTGCAAAATCTTCTGCTAAAAGTGGTGCAAATATACAATTCCTTTTATTTCTGACAAGTACTATTTTATAAAAAATTAAAATATTTTTTGATAGGTTATTTGTTGAAAAATAATATATTCGTTTATAATGAAAAAATGCTTTAAAAATGAAAAAAATTATATTATTACTATTAAGCTTTTCTATACTTTCTTGCACAAATAAAGAGCAAAAAAAGTTAAACGGTAATTGGTATAACTTAAATAAAAAATATACTAATAAATTTAAATTTAAAAATGATAGTTTAATAATCATTGATATTGACGTTCATAAAGCAAAATATAAAATTGTTAATAATTATATTGAATTTGACTACAAGCCTAGATTTGAAGATGTTAAAACAATACAACTAAATTATCAACTGAATAAAAACAGAGACACTTTAGTAGTTCAATCTAAAAAAGATTCTATTCCAAAAAATAGATTTTTAAAGGCAAAAAATTATCTCGATTTTCTTTTTAAAAAAAATAATGTTATAATTGATTTAAAAACAAATCAATCTGCTGACTATGTTCCACTTGGTAGCATTGTAATCAATATTTACATAGAAAATATAGATGGTGTTTTTAAAGGAAAAACAGAGTTTTCTGAAAATTTAGAATCTTTAGATGATGATTTAGAAAAAATAGAAGTTGTTTTCAATGAACATTTAAATAGGAGTTATTATAATTACAGTAGTGAAATATTAAGACTTTCCAAACGATCTACAACTCTTAAGATTGATAATTTCAAGGAAAGATGGATGAAAGATTATTTTCAATTTCAAATTTTTGCTGACAAAAGTGTTCCTCAAAATGAAGTTGATAAAATCATTTCAATCATAAAAGAAAACTATGAGTTTAGAATCTATCAAATATACTTTACTCCAGAAAATACTTATGCTCCAATAAATGATTTAAAAGGTATAGAAAAATGAAACCCTCAACAATCAAACAACTTAAAGATGAATTGAAACATCGCTCGCAAAGTGATTTGTTAGAATTGTGTTTGCGCTTGGCACGTTTTAAGAAAGAAAATAAGGAATTGTTGACGTATCTATTATTCGAAGCCTCAAACGAAGAAGCATATATAAAAAGCATACAAAAAGATATGGATGTGGAATTTGAGAACATCAACAAAAAAAGTTGTTATTTTATCAGAAAGAGTGTCAGGAAAATTTTAAAAGACATTAAAAAATACATTCGCTATTCTAAAAAGAAAGAAACAGAAGTCGAACTCCTACTCTATTTCTGCAAAAAATTAAAAAACTTTTCTCCATCTATCAAAAGAAGTGTGCGATTGCAGAATATTTACAATCGTCAAATTTTATTAATCAGAAAAACAGTTGCAACACTACATGAAGACTTGCAATATGACTACGAGTTAGAATTATCAAAATTAGAAGATTAATTATTGTCATTCTGAACGAAATGAAGAATCTAAAGTGTGAAATTTCTCGACTTTAGTTTATCTTGAGCGAAGTTGAAAGGCTCGAAATGACAGCAATTAAAAATAGCCTTCAAAAAAAAAGTGAAAATTCTTAACTCTTAATTTTTAATTCACAATTAAGCATAGTACTTTTGCTCAAACCTAAACTCAATGAAAAAAACTAAATACGTTTTTGTAACAGGAGGCGTAACTTCATCACTTGGAAAAGGTATTATTGCTGCATCTCTTGCCAAATTACTACAAGAAAGAGGATACTCAACTACAATTCAAAAATTAGATCCATATATTAATATTGATCCAGGAACTTTGAATCCTTATGAGCATGGAGAATGTTTTGTGACTGATGATGGTGCCGAAACTGATTTGGATTTAGGTCATTACGAACGTTTTTTAAACATCCCAACTTCACAAGCCAATAATGTAACTACAGGACGTATCTATCAATCGGTAATTAATAAAGAACGTCGTGGAGAATTTTTAGGAAAAACGGTGCAGATTATCCCTCATATTACTGACGAAATTAAAAATCGCATTCAAATTCTTGGAAAAACTGGAGAATTTGATATTGTAATTACCGAAATTGGTGGAACTGTTGGCGATATTGAATCATTACCATATATTGAATCTGTACGTCAGTTGTTATGGGAACTTGGACATGAAAATGCAATTTCTATACATTTAACATTGATTCCATATCTTGCTGCAGCAGGCGAATTGAAAACAAAACCGACACAACACTCTGTAAAAATGTTGATGCAAAGTGGTGTAAGTCCAGACATTTTGGTTTGTAGAACTGAGCATCATTTAAATGAAAATATTAAAAATAAATTAGCCTTGTTTTGCAATGTGCAAAAAGAAGCTATTATTGAATCTATTGATGCAGAAACTATCTATGACGTACCGTTATTGATGCTTGAAGAAAAATTAGATGAAGTAGTATTAAACAAACTCCAACTTCCATTTAACAATAAACCATCTTTAGAAACTTGGAAAAACTTCTTAATCAAATATAAAAATTCGAAAAGCACTATTGAAATTGGTCTTATTGGTAAGTATGTTGAATTGCATGACGCCTATAAATCTATTACAGAAGCACTTATTCACGCAGGAGCAACTAACGAAGTAAAAGTGAAAATTCGCTGGATTCATTCTGATAAATTGACTTCTGAGAATGTTCCAACACAACTAAATGGTTTAAACGGAATTTTGGTTGCTCCAGGATTTGGAGATAGAGGAATTGAAGGTAAAATTGATGCTGTGAAATACGCACGAGAGAATAATATTCCGTTCTTTGGTATATGTCTTGGAATGCAAATGGCTGTGATTGAATTTTCAAGAAATGTGATAAACTTAAAAGGTGCTTTTTCTACTGAAATGAACGAAAATACGCCACATCCTGTTATCAACTTGATGGAAGCACAAAAAACAATTGTAAACAAAGGCGGAACAATGCGTTTGGGTTCTTGGAAATGTAAATTGGCTGAAAACTCAAAAATAAAGGCTATTTATCAGCAAGAAATAATTGAGGAGCGTCATAGACATCGTTATGAATTTAATAACGATTACTTAGAGCAAATAGAAACTGCTGGAATGATTGCAACAGGAAAAAACCCAAAGACAAACTTAGTAGAAGTTGTAGAACTTCTTAATCATCCTTGGTTTATTGGTGTGCAATATCATCCTGAATATAAAAGTACGGTTTTGAATCCGCATCCTTTATTTGTAAGTTTTGTAAAAGCCTCTTTGGAACATTCTTTGACTTAATTACTTTGACTAAGCTCAGCAACTAGTATCTCAAACCAATAGACATATAATAATGGCCATTGAGCGCAGTCAAAATGAGCAGAATAACAACTCAAATAATCAAACAAAAAACACTACTTTTGTCGCACTTTTGGTGGAAATCACAAAAAGTATCTGATAAGATAACATTTTAAAATATGGAACAAAAGAAATTTGACATAAATAGTTTAATTGGATTTATACTATTAGGAGCAATCGGAATGTATTGGATATATTCTAACCAACCAACTCCTGAAGAACTTGAAAAAGCAAAAACTGAAAGAATACAAGATTCGATAAAAGCAGATCAAAAAGTTGCAACTCCTATCATAACACCAAAAAAAACAATTGAAGTTTTATCTGACTCACTTAAAATTGTAAATGCACAAAATAATTTAGGCTCTTTTGCCAATTCATCAACTATTTCTGCTGAAGGAACTACAGTAATCGAAAATGATGTTTTAAGGTTAACCATCGCCAATAAAGGTGGACAAATTGTAGAAGCGTATTTAAAAGAATATACCACATTTCATGATAATCCTGTAAAATTGATTAAAGACAATAACGCTTTATTTAATATTAATTTTGGTACAACAGGAAATAGAATTCTAAACACCAAAGACCTCAACTTTGAACCAACATTGACCAAAAATGGGGAAAGTCAAGTACTTTCGATGAAACTAAAAGTTGATGAAAATCGCTTTTTAGAATACCGCTATGAAATCAAACCAAACGATTATATGCTTGATTTTGGGATTCGTTCTCAAGGTTTAGGAAATGTCTTTAACACATCACATCCTGTGAATTTAGAATGGGATTTGACAAGTTATAGAAACGAAAAAAGTATGCGTTCAGAAAGTATGTACACTTGGATGTATTATAAAAATGATGGTGATGTAGATTATTTAGGTCAAGATGATGACGATGCTGTAAAGGATGTTGATTGGATTGCATATAAGCAGCATTTCTTCTCTTCTATTTTGATGAGTGATACTGCGTTTAAATCTGCCAATATAACCTCAGAAAAATTATACAAAGACGCTAAAGTAGATACTATTTACACTAACAAATTTCAGTTAAAAGCACCTCTTGAACTTAAAAATGGTGAACTAGATTACGCCATGAACTGGTATTATGGTCCTACAGATTATGCAACATTAAAAACATACAAAGGCAAAAACCTTGATGAAGTTGCAGATATGGGTTGGGGAATTTTTGGATGGATAAATAAGTATTTATTTGTTCACTTATTCAAATTCTTATCAAGTATCACTTCTAACTTTGGATTGGCAATTATATTACTAACAATTGTTGTTAGATTAATTATGTCTCCATTGGTTTACAAATCATATTTATCTAGTGCTAAGATGAAGGTTATTCGTCCAGAAATGGAAGAAATTAATAAGAAATTTCCTGGAAAAGAAAATGCAATGAAACGTCAACAAGAAACAATGGCTGTACAACGTAAGGCTGGAGTTAGCATGATGTCTGGATGTATTCCAGCAATCTTACAAATGCCTGTTTTCTTTGCCTTGTTTCGATTTTTCCCTTCCAATATAGATTTACGTCACAAAAGTTTTCTTTGGGCAGATGATTTATCTTCTTATGATAATATTTTCAACTTAGGTTTTAACATTCCTTTTTATGGAAGCCACGTTAGTTTATTTCCAATATTAGCATCTGTAGCGATATTCTTTTATATGAAAATGAATCAAAGTCAGCAAGCAAACATGCAACCTCCAGCACAAGAAGGAATGCCTGATATGCAGAAAATGATGAAAATGATGATTTACTTCTCTCCTATTATGATGTTGTTTTTCTTTAACCAATATGCAAGTAGTTTGAGTTTGTATTACTTTGTATCTAACTTATTGACGATTGCAATTATGTTGGTTATCAAAAACTATGTGATTGATGAGAAGAAAATTCATGCTCAAATTGAAGAAAACAAAAAGAAACCAGAAAAGCAAAAAAGTGGTTTCCGTCAACGATTGGATAGTGCAATGAAACAAGCACAAATACAACAAGAAGCGAAGAAAAAAGGGAAGAAATAAGTAAGAGTGAGGACGTAACTTGAAGTCACACCTTCACTAAAATTTCGCCTTTAAAAAGCCCAAACCATACCCTAAAAACTGGGTGTAAGTGGTAATAACACTTAGCAAAGCAACTTTTAAATTTTTATTCTGAAGTAAAGAATCTATAAAAACAAACCCGAAATATATCAAGAATGGAATAACAAGCATCCAATTCCAAAAAATTGATAGAATTAGCGCAACGTCAAATCCGATTACAAACAAACTTGGAAACCAATAGGTAATTTTCGCTGTTTTAGGGTACTTCCTATTTAATATTGGTCTTGCAGTTCCGAAATTAAAAGTCTGCTTATAAAACTGACTCAATGTACTTCTGCGCTTGTGATATACAAATGCTTTCTCAACAAACTGCGTTTCAAAATCGTTTTTCCACAATCTGAAAGTCAAATCTATATCTTCTCCATATTTCATTTCAGAATAGCCATTTGTTTTTTCAAATGCTTCTTTTGACAATCCCATATTAAAACTTCGAGATTGAAATTTTCCTACGCCTTGCTTTTTTCCTCTTATTCCTCCTGTTGTTAAAACGGAAGTCATTGAATAATTGATTGCTTTCTGAAGTGTTGTAAATGAAGTGTGTGCAGCATCTGCTCCGCCAAAAGAATCGGTAAAATTAGTTGTCAATGATTTTTCTACTTCTTGTAAATAGTCTTTTGGAAGTAACACATCAGAATCTAAAACAATAAAATAATTTCCTATTGCTTGTTGCATTCCGTAATTACGGCTCTGTCCTGCACCAGAATTCTCTTTAAAAAAATAGTTAATCTTAAGTATATCTTTATATTTTTCAACGATTGATTCACAAACATTCGTAGAACCATCTTCAACAATTACAACTTCAAAGTCTTTTTGATACGTCTGTAATGTTAAACTATGCAATAACTCATCTATCTCTTTCGGACGGTTATAAACAGGAATTATAATTGAAAAATGTAACTTCATTATTACAAATGTAAAGGAAACAAACTAAAAAAACCTCGCTGCAATTAAGAAACGAGGTTTTAAGCTAAATTAAATTGTCATAGAGTTTAACTACTATTTTGTCATTATTACTCTTCTCCTACAAACAAATCCATCACCTTAGTACTTACTCCCATATTTGAAAATCCACCATCGTGAAATAAATTCTGAAGAGTTACCATTTTTGTTAAGTCAGAAAACATTGAAATAGTATAGTTTGCACAATCTAATGCTGTTGCATTACCAAGAGGAGACATTTCATCTGCATATTTTATAAATCCATCAAATCCTTTCACTCCAGTTCCTGCAGTCGTTGGTGTTGGAGATTGAGAAATTGTATTTACACGCACTTTTTGATCGCGTCCGAAGAAATAACCAAAACTACGTGCAATAGATTCTAAATATGCTTTATTATCTGCCATATCATTATAATCTGGGAAAACTCGCTGTGCTGCCATATACGTTAAAGCAACTATTGATCCCCATTCATTCATCGCGTTTTTATTATACAACACATTCATAACTCTATGAAAAGATAACGCAGAAACATCAAATCCTTTATGTGTAAAATCATAATTTGAAGCTGTGTAATGCTTTCCTTTTCTAACATTGATAGACATCCCTATTGAATGCAAAACAAAATCTATTTTTCCATCAAGAATTTCTATTGACTTTTCAACCAAATTCTCTAAATCTTCAGACGAAGTTGCATCTGCAGGAATAATTTGAGAACCTGTTTTCTCTGCCAACTCATTGATTGTTCCCATTCTCATTGCTATTGGCGCATTGGTCAATACAAAAGTAGCTCCTTCTTCATGTGCTCGCTCTGCAACTTTCCAAGCAATTGATTTTGAATCTAGTGCTCCGAAAATAATTCCTTTTTTTCCTTTTAATAAATTGTACATATCTATTATTGTTTAGTCGTTAATTTGTTTAGATTCTTCGTTTTGCTCAGAATAACATCTACAAAACTAATGATTTAATATTTTAATTATTCAATCATTTCTATATTGTTACGCTAAGTAGTTCCTTTGCATGTGCCAATGCAGAATCTGTTAATGATTTTCCGCCAAGCATTTCTGCAATTTCGTTTACTCGTTCATTATCTGAAAGTAATTTTAACTGTGTAACAGTTCTATTCTGAAGGTCTTCTTTATATACTTTATAATGATGAATCCCTTTTGCTGCAATCTGAGGCAAATGTGTAATGCTCATAACTTGCATATTTGAACTCATTTGTTGCATAATATCACTCATTTTATTTGATATTTCTCCTGAAACTCCTGTATCTATCTCATCAAAAATAATGGTTGGCAATTTTATATAATCTGACAAAATTGATTTAATAGACAACATAATTCGTGACAATTCTCCTCCAGAAGCTACTTTCTTTAACTCTCCGTAATTCTCACCTTTATTTGCAGAAAACAACAACTTTAATTCATCTTTACCATTTGATAAAAAACCTTGGTTAAATGATAAATTAAATTGAAAACGTGCATTTTCCATTCCTAAACTTTGGAGTATCAACTCTAATTTTTTTGTAAATTTAGGTATAGTGCTTTTTCTATTTTTATGGATTGTCATTGCTAATTTATCTAAATCAGCAACTACTTTATCAATCTCTTTTTTCTTTTTTGATACTACTTTTGTTAAGTTTTCAACTTGATCTACTTTCTCAGAAAGGGATTCCTGCATTTCTAATAATTCTGAAATAGAATTGACAATATGCTTCTTTGACAGATCATAAATTAATTGTAATCTATCACTTAATTTTTCTATTTCAGTAGGATTAAAACTTACACTTTCATTAGACCTTTCTAGCTCTTGAATTATATCTTTTAATTCTATCTCTACACTCTCTATTCGCTCAAAAAAACCATTGTATTCATCAGAAAAAGAAGATATTTGGCTAAGTTTTGATTTTAACAAACCAATTAAGCCATTAATACCAAGTTCATCATTATCAATTATTTGCAATGATTCTGTTAAACTCGATTTGATCAATTCCACATTATTCATCACATCTAAATCCTTTTCTATTTCTTCCTGTTCACCTACTTTTAAATCAGCCGTTTCTAATTCGGTAAATAAATACAAGTTATACTCATATTGTTGTGTTACTTCTGACTGTGATGCCTTCAATTCTTCCAACTCTTTTTTGAGTGTATTGTAAAGTGACAATCCCCTTTTATAAGAAGACACATTCTGTTCATTAGAAGCTAAAACATCAATGATTTTAAACTGAAAGTTAGTGTCTGAAAGTGCTAATGTTTGATGTTGAGAATGAATATCTATCAATTTCTCGCTCAACGAATTTAAAACACCAAGCATTGTTGGCGTGTCGTTGATAAAAGCGCGTGATTTCCCATTTGGTAGAATTTCTCTTCGTATAATTGTAGCTGCTTCAAAATCTAAATCTTCATCAGTAAAAAAAGATTCTAAATCGTAGTTTTGGATATTAAATTCGGCTTCTACAATACATTTTTGATCTGAATTCTTTAAAAAAGTACTATCTGCACGTTTTCCCAAAACCAGTCCTAAAGCTCCTAAGAGTATTGATTTTCCTGCACCAGTTTCACCTGTAATTACCGAAAAACCATTATCAAACGTAACGGTTAACTCTTCAATTAATGCGTAATTTTTTATGGAAAGTGTAGTTAGCAATGACCTGTATTTTGAGTTTTGCGCTATTTAATTTTGTTCCACTTTGTGGAATTAACAGGCGACATTCTATTTAAGTCATCTACTAATTTACTGGTATCATAACGAGGACCATCAGAAAAAATAGAAACTATTTCATCTGCCTTAGAATCCATAAATGTACGGACTAATAGTGCGTTTGGTCTTCTGCTATAAATATTTTTAATCTTATTTATTGCTGTGGCAATATTTTCTTTTGCTCCCTCTTTATCTTCGTGAAACGCATCTAATCCTTGTCTATTAAATATAAACATTGCAGTTCTAAAATCTATAAAAGAATTTGACAATATATCGTTTATCAACTTATATCTCGTTGCTCCACTCGTTGTTCTACTCCAACCTGCAAAACCTCCTTGCTGAGCTTGATTCACTACATTTTCAGCATCTTTAAAATATTCTGTGCCACCATTTTTTGTAAATGAATCTCCATCCATTCCTAAAATTGTATAGACATAAAACGCAATCACTGAAACTAAATTTGAATCAAAATTATTAGGATTGTACTGCAATGTTTCAAATTCTGTATATCTAAACGAAAAATCGTCATCTTTAAAATTAAAAATCGGCGTTAAATACGTTGAATTATATACAGGACGTGAAGATTGTATCTGAATATTTCCTTTAAAATTTGTATTTGAAGATTGCTCCAAAATAGTTAGTGTAAAGGCACATTTTATTTTTTCCTGTGTCTTAAACTTTCTGTTTGTCCACTTTTTTTGATTGATAAATTCTATTAACGTGCGTTCAAGTGTTTGATAAACTTGCTTGTTAGAACCTGATATTTTATCTGAATTAATTGTAATAGTTGCATCCAATTCTTGAGCATTGACTTGAGTTACAGTCAATAAAAAAATCAGTATTTTAAAAAATTTAATCATCTATTCTACTGCGTATTTCGTTAAATATATCTTCTGCAACTGCGACTTTAGATTTTAGACCAAATTCGGAAATTTTTTCCGATTTATCAATAATTGTTACCTTATTTGTTGCCTTTTTAAATCCTGCACCTTTATCTTGCAAAGAATTTAGGACTATCAAATCTAAATTTTTACGTTTCAACTTCCCTTTTGCATTTTCCAATTCATTGTTGGTTTCTAAGGCAAAACCAACTAAAAACTGCTGTTTTTTAATCTCACCAAGTGATGCCAAAATATCTTTTGTCTTTTCTAATTCAATAGATAGTGCTGCTGCTTTCTTTTTAATTTTTTCTGTTGCTACATTTATTGGTTTAAAATCTGCAACTGCGGCTGAAAGTATTGCTATATCTGCGTTATCAAAATGTTGATGTACTGCTTCATACATATCTTGCGCACTCACAACATCAATTCTTTGTATAAATGAATGGTCAATTTTTTCGTTAGAAACTCCTGTTACCAAAACTACTTTTGCACCTAAATTAGCCGCTACTTTAGCCAACTCAAAACCCATTTTTCCTGACGAATGGTTTCCTATAAAACGTACAGGATCTATGGCTTCGTATGTTGGTCCTGCAGTAATTAATACTTTTTTTCCTTTAAGTGGTAATTTTGAAACGATATCAGCCTCTAAAAAAGCAACAATATCTTCTGGTTCAGCCATTCTTCCTTCACCTACCAAACCACTTGCAAGTTCACCACTTCCAACTGGAATATAACTATTTCCAAAACTTTGTAGTGTATCCATACTCTCTTTGGTAGATGGGTGCTTATACATATCCAAATCCATCGCTGGAGCAAAATAAACAGGGCATTTTGCTGATAGATATGTTGCAAGCAATAAGTTATCACTTGTGCCATTTGCCATTTTTGAAAGTGTATTTGCAGTTGCTGGAGCAATCAACATAAAATCTGCCCAAAGACCTAATTCTACGTGATTATTCCACAATTCATTCTCATCTTCTTTATCATAAAAAGTAGAATGAACAGGATTTTTTGAAAGTGTAGATAATGTTAAAGGTGTAACAAAATCTTTAGAAGCAGGAGTCATTACAATACGTACTTGAGCACCTGCTTTTATAAAAAGTCTTACTAAATAAGTAGTTTTATAAGCAGCAATTCCAGCAGTTACGCCAAGTAATATATTTTTACCGCTTAAAATTGACATCTTATTTTGTATCTGTATCAGTATCTGGCTTCCTGTAATATGTGCGATTATTTAACCAATCGTTTATAGCCATTGCTGTAGGCTTAGGTAAACGCTCATAAAATTTAGAAACTTCTATTTGCTCTTTATTCTCAAATACTTCTTCTAAACTATCATTATGAGTAGCAAACTCCTCTAATTTTTCAACAAGTTCTTTTTTTAAGTCACCATTGATTTGAGTTGCTCTTTTTGCCATTATTACAATTGCTTCATACAAATTTCCTGTCGTATTTTCAATATCTTCTCTATTGTATGTGATTGTGCTTAATGATGCTTCTGAATTTTTATAGTTCATTTTTTTTGTTTTTTATAGCTACAATTAAATCTTTAACAGTTACTAATTCTTTATTCAAATCTTTTAACATCTTATCAGAATCTTTTAAATATTCTGATTCTGGATAATTTCTTTTTAATTTATCGTATGCTTTAACAGCATCTTTCAATCTTTTTTCCTTTTTATAAATTACACTATTCATTCCTAACTCATAAGACGCCTTAAGTTTATAAAAAATTGCTTCCTCACGAAAAGATGTACCTAAATGATCTAACATCAAATTATCAAATGATTTTATTGATGCAATATAATCTTCAATATGGTAGTATTGTTTTGCCGTTTCAAATGCTTTCTTCTCTAATTTATATTGCAATTCTTTAACAGATATATTTGCTTCTTCAATTTTGTCAGTGTTTGGATATGTATCAATAAACGCTTGCAAAGCAGTCAATGCTTCATGAGTTGTTTTTTGATCTAAACTAAAAACTGGAGAATCTAAATAATAACTTTGAGCAGATAAAAATGTAGCTTCTTCTCTTTTAGTACTTTTTGGGTAATTTTTTGTAAATCTATCGAAGTAATAAGAAGATAAACTATATTGTTTTGTCTGAAAATACGCATCACTTATCATATATTGAATACGCTCCATTTGTGGTTTTGCACGGTAACTTGGCGTAATTTTCTCAAATAAGGTAATTGCTTTACCATACTTTTTGGCTTCATACATTTTAGTTGCCATCGTATATTGATCTGTAACTTTTCCTTTATTCAATACCTTTTGGTACTCACTACACGATAAAAACGAAATCGTTACTAAAAATACTACTACTATTTTTTTCATTTTTTGCATTCGGCAAAATTAGTTATTAATTATGGATTATTAAAATGATTTTTTTGTTCATTTACATCATACAAAAATAACTGCAATATCCTATAAACAGTAATCGCAAGTCATAATTGTTTGTTAATAATAGATTTTATGAATAATCATCTATAAAATTAGCAATTTTTTCTTGCAATGAATTTGTTGCTATTACTAAAGGTAAACGAACCTCTTTTTCACAAATTCCAAGACAATTCAACACTGCTTTAATTCCTGCTGGATTATTCTCTTCAAAAATATAACCAACAATATCCATTAACTTAAAATGTATCTCGTAAGCTTCTTTTGCTTTTCCTTTCAATCCAAGTCGTATCATTTTAGAAAATTCTTTTGGTAGGCTTTGACCTAAAACTGATATTACTCCTGCTCCACCTGCCAACACAAGTCCTAGAGCCAAATCATCATCACCAGAAATAATTAAAAAATCCTTTGGTTTATTCTTTAATAATTCTAAATACTGCTGTGTATTATTTCCTGCTTCTTTAACGGCTATTATATTTTCAAAATCTCTAGCCAATCGCAAAGTAGTCTCAGGCAACATATTTTTTGAAGTTCTTCCAGGAACATTATACAATATAATTGGTTTGGAACTAGCCATAGAAATAGCCTTAAAATGCTGATAAAAACCTTCTTGTGTTGGTTTACTATAATAAGGAGCAACAGATAAAATCGCATCTATTGAATCCAAATCACTAGATTTTAATTCAGCAATAACATTTGCTGTATTATTCCCTCCAATTCCTAAAACCAAAGGAACTCTCCCTTTATTAGTTTCAACAATTGTCTTTACAATTTCTTTCTTTTCACTTTTGGTAATAGTACCACTTTCTCCTGTGGTTCCACTTATTACTAAATAGTCTGTTCCATTAGTAATATTATATTCAACAAGTTTATTTAGTGCGTCATAATCTACGCTTAAATCACTTTTAAATGGTGTAACTAAGGCAACTCCTGTTCCAAAAAATTGTTTCATTTATAATTTATTTAAATTTTCTAAATATTTTTTTAGTTCTCTACTAAAAATAGTTACATCTTTAGTCTCTACTGCAATCATAAAATCATATAAGCGATTGTCTGTGTTTGAAAATCCGACTTTAAATTTTGCATTTGATAGTACTACTAAATAATTTAGCAATAAATTATTTACTGATAAATCTATCAGTAAATCAAATTCTGAGTTTAGTAAATTTTGGATGTATTCATTTTTTATTTTTCCTAACCAATTGAAATCTTTATCCGTCAAAAACTCTTCAGAATCTAACTCTTTAGGCACTTTTTTAATATAATTGACTGTTTTTATTTTTGAAATATCAATATTTAACTCTTTTGCTATAATTTGTTTGCTGTTATTAGTTACAGTTTCATCTATAAAAACAAGAATTGAATTGATTTTTTTATCAGAAATAGAAATTAAAGGTTTGCCAGAATGTATTAATTCTTTAGCTATCTTTTTTTTGATACTTTTATCTCCAATTTTACTTAAAATCATTTACAAAATTTAATACCGCAAAAATAAGCATTTATTTTTATGACTATCGTTGATTACACATTTCTTTTCCATTTACATTAAACAGAAGCAATTACGCCTCTGTCAAACACCGAATCGGAATATCTTCTGTTGAATTTATAGCAATATTCATCAAGATAGCTTTGCAAATAATCATTTCCAATGGAATGATGAATGTCCAAAAACAGTCTTTTAGCGTTACTGATAGCAATATGAACCCAAGGGAGAATTTTTGAGGCTTCCTTTTTCACTTCAGCAATAACTGCTTTGTGGTCACCGAGTTTGTCGTTGAGATCGTTGTAGTTGTTTGCACCATCTGTTACGACTGATGCTTGTTTGCCAATTACTTTATCTACTTGTTCAATCGATTTGTGCAAGTAATCCGATAGTCATATTTATTTTTCTTAAATTTTGTAATTTCAATAACTAATAAACGTCAAAAAAGAATAAACTTACAATTATGAATAAAAAATTATTATTAATTCTTCGAATTATTGTTGCTCTTATTTTAATACAAACATTGCGTTTCAAATTTTCAGCTCATCCAGATAGTGTATCTCTTTTCACAAAGGTTGGTTTAGAACCTTTTGGAAGAATTGGAATTGGTGTTTTAGAGTTAATTTCTGCAATACTAATTCTAATTCCTCGCACAATTTGGGCAGGAGCAGGTCTTACTCTCGGAATTCTTGGAGGCGCAATTACGATGCACTTAACACAACTTGGAATTGAAATAAACAATGATGGTGGAACCCTATTCTATATGGCTTTAGGCACATTTATTGTAAGTGCAATTATTCTATTTGACCAACGAAAAAGCATACCAATTATAGGTGCAAAACTTTAGCTTTTTTTTAACAAAAAAAAATGTATCTTACAAACCAATTTAAAATTACATAAAAATGGGGAGACCAGCAACACGGCCAACCAAATTAAAGGATGGTTTTTATATAGAAGTACGAAATAAAGGTGCTCGAAGTGGTATTAAAATTAGAAGAGATAATAAAGCAGATATGCTTGAAGCGGTAAAAGATTACCGCCATGTTAAGGACATTACAATTCTTGGAGAATCTATAAACGACAAGTTTATAGAAAAACCTAAAGTAGCTGTCTAAAAAACAAGTTGTATAGTTTTTTTATAAGACTAAACACATAATTTAAAGTGCTTTTGTTAATTCAAAAGCACTTATTTTTTGCCTTCAAGAATCATAAATCTGCAAATTAAGTATTCTGCCAAAACATAAGTAATCATAATAAATACAGGAAAATATGCTTCCGATTGATAAAATTTATTGATGGCAAGTGTGCTGTCAGATAATATAAAAAAAGTTGCTCCACCAAGTAATAATAAATTTGGAACTGATTTTTCTGTCAGATAGTTTAAGAGCGAAACTACACCAAAAGTTGTAATGATTAATGCATAGATAATCACAGGAATTAAAAGTTCTCCTAAATTATTTTTTAATAAAAAAACAAGTCCAAAAAAGATGACTGCAAAAGGAATTATTGCTATTAATTTTTTAGATATAGAAGGTTTTTTGAGCATTCCAACTACAATTTTAATCAATAAAATATGTGCTATTAAAAACGATGTAAGTCCGAGCATAAAGTTCATTTTTGAATCAAACAAAAGGAAAACATCGCCCAAAAATGAAAAAAATAATACTGCTAAATATAGTTTATTTTCTGGTTCTACAATGACTGAATAATACATCATTAAGAGCAACATAATCAGAGGTTTGAATATAAATCTCATCAATTGATTTCCTGTTATTATCCCAACAATATCTAACACAACTGCAAGGACAAACAATCCTAAAATAAGTTTTCTTTTTTTCATCATTTACTAGTTTAAATTAACGTATCATTTCTATAAATTCTTCTTCTGTAATTATTGGTATTTCCAAATTGGCTGCTTTTGTGCGCTTGCTTGATCCCATATTATCTCCTGCAACAATATAACTCGTTTTTTTTGATATAGAACTACTTACTTTTCCACCGTTATCTTCAATCGTTTTTTTGAGTTCATTTCTACTCATCTGATGAAAAACTCCAGAAACCACAAATATTTTTCCTTGCAATTTGTCAGTTTGATTGACTTGAGATTCTGCAGACATTTCTAGTTGCACACCGTAATTTCGCAATCTATCAATTAGTTGAATATTACTCAAATCATTTGAAAAATCAACAATACTCTGTGCGATTCTATCTCCTATTTCATCAACTTTTGTCAAATCTTCAAAAGAAGAAGCTATTATTTTATCTAGTGATTTATAATGTTTTGCTAATTTCTTTGCTACAGTTTCACCAACAAACCGAATACCAAGTGCAAACAATACTTTCTCAAACGAAATCTGTTTTGAAAGTTCAATTCCTGCAACAATATTCTGAGCAGATTTTTCTGCCATTCGCTCTAAAGGAGTAATTTGTTCTATTCGCAAATCATATAAATCAGCATAATTTAAAATCAATCTTTCTTTAAATAACAACTCAATAGTTTCAGCACCCAAACCATCAATATTCATTGCTTTTCGGCTAATAAAATGCTGTATTCTTCCTGTTATTTGAGTCGGACAACCATATTCATTCGGACAATAATGTTTTGCATCTCCTTCTTTTCTGACCAATACTGTTTCGCAATCTGGACAATGCGTAGCATACTTTGTTGGTTGAGAATCAGAAGGTCGTTTTGTAAAATCTACACCAACAACTTTTGGTATAATTTCACCTCCTTTTTCTACAAACACCGTATCATTTACTCGAATATCTAATTTTTCTATCTGATCAGCATTATGTAAAGAAGCCCGTTTTACAATAGTTCCAGCCAATTGCACAGGCTCCAAATTTGCAACAGGAGTTATTGCACCAGTTCTTCCAACTTGATAGGTGATTTTCATGTAACAAGGTGCTTTCTTGCTCTGCTTTAAACTTATACGCAATCGCCCAACGAGGTGCTTTTGCAGTATATCCTAACTCATCTTGCTGATGTAAATTATTTACTTTTATTACGATTCCATCTGTTTCATAAGGTAACTTATGGCGTTCCACATCCCAATGATTTATAAATTCAAAAACAGCATCTATATCTTTACAGACTTTAACTGCTTTCGGAACTTTAAATCCGATATTTCGTGCTTTTTCTAATGTTTTGAAATGTGACTCAAAAGGAATTTTATCTCCAACAATGTGATATAACAAACAATCCAAAGGGCGTTTTGCAACCTCAGCGCTATCTTGTAATTTTAAACTTCCACTTGCTGTATTTCGAGGGTTTCTATACGGATCTTCTCCTTCAGAAATTCTTTCTTCGTTCATTTTATTAAAACCATCTAAGGGCAAAATAATTTCACCTCGTATTTCAAAAGAATCTATAAGTTCACCTTTTAACTGTAGCGGAATCGACTTAATTGTCTTAATATTTGCAGTTACATCATCACCTTGAAAACCATCACCTCGAGTTACGGCTCTGACTAGTTTTCCGTTTTCGTAACTTAGATTGATTGATGCACCATCATATTTTAATTCACAAGTGTATTCTGTATTTTCGGTACCAAGATTTTTTTGAATACGCTTTTCCCAATCATATAAATCTTCTTTGGAATATGAATTATCCAATGAATACATTCGATTTTTATGTGTAACGGTTTTGAAATTCTTTGTAACCTCTCCTCCAACACGTTGCGTTGGCGAAGCTGCATTAAAATACTGTGGATGTTGTTCTTCTAAGCCTTGTAATTCTTTGAGTTTATTATCAAAATCATAATCGGAAATTGTGGCGCTATCCAGCACATAATAATTATAATTGTGTTGACGCAATTCATCTCGCAATAATATAATTCTCTTTAAAGTATCTTGACTCATTCTTTCTTAAAATCTCGCATAAAAATACGGAGAAAAATTTTCCAACACTAAAACAATTTAGTTTTTATTCGCAGGAATTGCACATTATATTGATAAAAAGAGAATTTAATATATTATTTTTGTCAAATGAGTGAAGAACAACCAAACAATCCATTACATGGCGTAAAACTTGCCGAAATTGTACAGAATCTTGTATCAACTTATGGTTGGGAAGAATTAGGAAGGTTAATTAAAATAAACTCCTTTAATAACAATCCAACAATAAAATCGAGTTTGAAATTTTTAAGAAGAACTCCTTGGGCGAGAGAAAAAGTAGAACAATTATATTTAAAGACTCTAAAATAAAAAAAACTATTAATAATACGTAAAACGTTTTACTTTTGCTATTTGCCTTGCCAACCTTATTACTTGATGGCTATAACCGTATTCATTATCGTACCATATATATAGTACTACTGTTTTACCATCTTCAGTAGAAATTGTGGCTTTGCTATCATAAATTGCTGGAGCAGATGAACCTACAATATCAGAAGATACTAATTCGTTATCCAAAGAATATTTGATTTGCTCTACCAAACTTCCTTCTAAAGCGTATTTTTTCATTACTGTATTCATCGCTTCAACACTTGCAGATCTTTCTAACTGCAAATTTAAAATTGCCAATGAACCATTTGGTACAGGAACCCTAATTGCATTCGAAGTTAATTTACCTTTAAGCGACGGCAGTGCTTTAGAAACTGCTTTTCCTGCACCAGTTTCTGTAATTACCATGTTTAACGCTGCTGCTCTACCTCTACGGTATTTACTATGCATATTATCAACCAAGTTTTGATCGTTTGTATATGCGTGAATTGTTTCTAAATGTCCGTTTATAACGCCAAAACTATCTTCAACTACTTTTAAAATAGGTGTAATTGCATTGGTTGTACAAGATGCTGCTGAAAATATATTGATATCATCTGCAGTATGCTCCAAATTATTAACTCCATAGACTATGTTTGGAATCCCTTTTCCTGGAGCAGTCAATAATACTTTATCAACACCTTTTGCAACTAAATGACGGCTCAAAGCTCCTTTATCTCTAAACACTCCTGTGTTATCAATAACCAAAGCATTATCTATTCCGTATGCAGTATAGTCAATTTCTTCTGGTGCATTTGCAGAAATAATATGAACTGTTGTTCCGTTTACAATAAGTGCATTATTATCTGCATCTACTCTTACTGTTCCTGCAAAATCACCATGAACAGAATCATTTCTCAACAATGAAGCTCTTTTTTCTAAAACTGTTTCATCAATTTTTCCTCTAGTAACAATCGCTCTTAATCTTATTTGTTGACCTTTACCAGTCTTGCTCATCAATTCTCTAGCGACTAATCTTCCTATTCTACCAAAACCATAAAGAATTACATCTTTAGGTTTAATCAACTCCGCTTTACCAGCACCTTTCAATTTATCACTTAAAAACATATAAATATTGTCAGAACTATCAATTTGATATTCATAAACCAATTTTCCAATATCTAATTTAGAAGGAGGCAAATTAAGTTGCTTTATTGTTCTTGCAATTTCTACTGCGTCAAAAATTGAAATAGCTTTTCCAACAAATTCTGTTGCGTACTCTAATAAGTTTAAAATTTCACTAACATTTCTATCTATTAATTGATTTCTAAATAAAATCAATTCAACAGTATTATCGTACCATAAATCACTTATAAGTTTGATAAACTCAACAGATGCTCTTCGTCTATCTGTTTGAAAAGTCAGTTCTTGTTCGTAGATATTTTCAGCCATTATACTATAATTTAGTTTATAATTTTTTGCAAATGTATAAAACTAAAACGTTATAGTTAGCACTATTCTAAACAAAAAAAAATCCAACACATAAAGTGTCGGATTTAAAATATATTATTATTTGTTTAATTAAAAATATAGCGTTCACTCACACCTTTATCAGACAATACTTCTAATAACAATCTACTGTTTTTACTTAAAGACGTCATAATTGTATTGACATCATTTACATTGTTGATTTGCTGACCGTTAATACTCACAACTACTTGACCTCTCTTTAAACCAAGATCTTCTAATTTTTTATTATTTATATTACTGATTTTTACACCTTGTTTTAGATCGTATCTTTCCAATTCTGAAGGTTTTAAATCTTCGAGATCCAATCCTAACTGATTTACCGTTGTCGTTACATTCTTATACAATTTTACGGGAATCACCTTTTCGTTACCATTCCTTACAATAGTAAAATCAACAACATCTTCAGGACGTTTAGTACTTAAAAATCCGTTTAAGTCAGCAAAAGTCGAAATCTTCACATTATTAGCTTTTATAATAATATCATTTTCTTTAACTCCAGCTTTTGATGCACCACTTTCAGCCAAAACATTGGTGATAATAACACCTTCTGTCTTTGAAACATTAAAGTCTTTATAATTCGCACCATTCAACTCTTTATAATTTATACCTATAAATGCACGTTGTACATTACCATATTCCATAATATCTTCAATCACTTTCCTAGCAATATTGGAAGGTACGGCAAACGAATATCCTATATAAGAACCTGTTGTAGAAGTAATCATCGTATTAATTCCTATCAATTCTCCATGTGTATTCACCAATGCTCCTCCACTATTTCCTGGATTCACAACAGCATCTGTTTGGAGGTATGACTCAATTTTATTATTTTTATTTGCCAAATCTCTTCCTTTAGCACTTATAATTCCTGCTGTTACTGTTGATGTCAAATTAAATGGATTCCCGACTGCAAGCACCCATTCTCCAACTTTCACATTGTCAGAATCTCCAAAAGCAACGTAAGGTAAATCTGTTGCGTCAACCTTTACCAACGCAATATCACTTGTAGCATCTGTTCCAATCAATTCTGCTGTATAGGTTTTTTTATCATTCAATACTATTTCGATTTCATTTGCACCATTTATCACATGATTATTAGTAATTATATAACCATCAGAAGATACAATAACACCACTTCCTGTTCCAATCTGAACACGTTGTTGTCCTTGACTTCTTCCATAAAACATCTCTTGCATTGTCACTTGTGGAGTATAAATAGATCTATTTTTTACGTGTACTACTGCATCTAAAGTTTTTGATGATGCTTTTGTAAAATCGGTTATTTCTGCTGCATAACTTGGAGAATTTACAAAATTTGTTTGAACATTTTCCAATTTATTTTCCTGCTGATGTTCATATACAACTTGAGATTTTTCTACAAATAATTTATACGCACCAAGCGTCAATACACCTCCAAGCACTGAAACGAATACTAAACTTAAAATTTTCTTCATGATAAATATATTTTGATTATTAATAGAACACTCAAAAATAGCAGTTTATTGTGACCTTAAAAACAGATTAACGGAACTTTAACACACTCAAATATAAGTTTTGAGTTATGAGTTATAAATGATATTTTTGTGACAATGAAAATTAACTTCAATAAATATCAAGGAACTGGAAATGATTTTGTCTTAATAGACAATAGAGACAACCATTTTCCCAAAAACGATATTAATATAATTAATAAGTTATGCGATAGACGTTTTGGAATTGGTGCTGATGGGTTGATATTATTAGAAGACTCTGGCTCCTCAGATTTTAAAATGATTTATTTTAATGCTGATGGAAACGAAAGCACGATGTGTGGAAACGGCGGAAGATGTATCGTAGCATTTGCAAAAAAGTTAGGAATTGTTTCTGACGATACTACATTTATAGCCATTGACGGAATTCATCATGCAACGATAAACGATTCTCTTGTAAACCTTCAAATGATTGATGTCGATACTGTTATAAATAATAAATCACATCTTTTTTTAAACACAGGATCTCCACATCATGTAGAATTTGTTGATGACATTTCTAATATAGATATAAAAACAAAAGGAAGAAGCATTAGAAATGGCGCTCCTTATTTTAAGGAAGGTACAAATGTGAATTTTGTGGAACAAATTGATAGCAATACTTTTAAAGTAAGAACATACGAACGAGGTGTTGAAGGCGAAACGCTAAGTTGCGGTACAGGAGTTACGGCAGTTGCTATTGCAGCGAATATCGCTAAAAAATCATCAAAAAATAAAATATTTTTAGAAACGCGTGGCGGAAAACTTTCTGTTAGTTTCACTAAAGAAAACGGTGTTTTTAAAGAGATATTTTTGACAGGAGAAGCAACTTTTGTATTTGAAGGAATATTTATTATATGAAAACTCTTAACGGAAAACATATCAATTTAAGAGCTTTAGAGCCAACAGATTTGGAATTTTTATTTCAAATAGAAAACAATGAATCTTTTTGGGAAGTGAGCAACACACAAAAGCCTTTTTCAAAATATGTATTAACTCAATACCTTAAAAATGCACAACAAGACATCCACGAAGCAAAACAACTTCGATTGATGATTGTAGAGAATAATTCGAGTACTTCAGTCGGAATGATTGATGTATTTGATTTTGAACCAAAACATAAACGTGCAGGAATTGGCATACTTATTAGTCCTGAATTTGAAAGAAAAGGGTATGCATCAGAATCTTTAAAATTGCTGCTAAATTATGTTTTTACACATTTAGACTTGCATCAAGTGTATGCAAACATTACTGATGATAATCTAAAAAGCATTTCGTTATTTGAAAAGCAAGGATTTAAAAAAATAGGTGTTAAAAAAGATTGGATTTATAATAATAGAACATTTAAAAACGAACTCTTATATCAATTGATACATGACTAAAAAAAGAATCATTTTAGCAATAATTTCTCTCCTATTTATTATTGGAGGAAGTGTTGCCTATAGTTTTTACTCTAAAATTTACGCATCTAATATTACCGAAGATACAACTCTATATATTTCTTCAAAATCAAACTTTGAAACAGTATTTAAAAATGTTTCTCCGTTTTTAAAAAATCCGAATTCGTTTAAATGGGTTGCTCAGAAGAAAAATTATCCAAATGTTATCAAAGCAGGAAAATATAATTTAAAAAAAGGAAATAGCAACAATGACTTGGTAAACTTATTGCGAAGTGGCAAACAAACTGCTATTAAATTGTCCTTTAACAATCAAGAAACTCTTGAAAAATTGGCTGGTCGAATTGCTGAACAAATTGAACCTGATTCAATTACTATTTTAAATACACTTAAAGATACATCGTTTTTGAAAAAGAACAGTTTCACTTCTAAAACGGCTCTTGGAATGTACATTCCAAACAGTTATCAAGTGTATTGGAATACATCCGCAGAAAAATTTAGAACAAAAATGCTGAAAGAGTATAAGAAATTCTGGACATCTGCAAGAAAAAAAAAAGCAAAACAGCAAAATTTAACTATTAATGAGGTAATTACTTTAGCGTCAATCGTGCAAAAAGAGACTGCAAGTGTGGGCGAGCGCCCAAAAGTTGCTGGATTGTATTTAAATCGATTACGAGATAAGTGGCCTTTGCAAGCTGATCCAACAATTATATTTGCTTTAAAACAAAAATTAGGACAAGATGCTGTTATCAAACGTGTTTTATTAAAAGATCTTGAAATCAATTCTAAATATAACACATACAAAAACATAGGTTTGCCTCCAGGACCAATCTCAATGCCTGATGTTTCTTCGATTAATGCTGTTTTAAACCCTCAAAACCACAATTACTACTATATGTGTGCTGATGTAAATAATTTTGGTAAACATGCTTTTGCTAAGACATTAGCTCAACACAACCGAAACGCTACAAAATACCAACGCTGGATTAGCCAACAAGGGGTAAATAGGTAATACTTTATTTTTTAAACAACTGATTATTAGTCTTTTAAATTTTAAAAATGTCCTTTTTACAGTTTATTCATAAAAACGTACCATTCGTTAATTTTTTCCTTACTACCGTCTATTTGTTAGTTTTTACATTCTATATCTCTTGTACATTTGCACCAAATTTGTTACCACAACCAAAACAATTTTTAGGATTTGATTTTTTTAAAAGTAGTAAAATTAAAATGACGAAAACAATCTATACAACAATTCTATTAACCTTATTTGTATCAGTGTCAACTTTTGCAAGTAATGGATTGTACGATAATGGCTGTGTGGAATCTACTAAGGCTACTTCAAAAGAAATTTCTACTATTAAGATTGACAAAGTAAAAAGCAATACAAATACGGTAAGCTATATAATGAAGTATGGGATTAAAAAACATTCTTCTAGAAAATCAAGAATGAATAACGTTCATAATTACTTAAAAAATCCGGAAAAACTAGACAGGACATTAAATATGCTGTGTTAAAAAACCTTTTTTAACCTTTCCAACTACTTTACAAAACACTCATACGCCCAATACCTTCTTGTTTTATTGAATAATAATTGGGAAAACTAATTGAAAATCTACAACTTAAAATACTGTTAATAAGTATCTTAATAATTAAAAATTAACTTTAAATTTTTATTAACAACTATTTTTTAATTTTACATTACTATTAAAACTTAAGTATTAAGTTTGCGCCCTTAAATATAAAAGTAATTGTTTAAAAGAGTAAAGTCTTAAACTATGAAAAAAATATTTTTAATAATTAGTTTATTTGCCATTATCATATTAAGTTCTGCCTTTTCAAAAATTGAAAAAAATAAAAGAGCTTATGATAAGAATTGTGTAAGACCTACACAAATAGTAACAGTTCTTACTTTAGAAGAAAGTAAAAATACTATTCAAGTCCCATTTACTGGAAAATCATTTGTAGGATTTAAAGGAGCTTTAGGCTTTAAAGAATCTCAAAACAGATATAATATCGTAAATATACATGGTTATTTAGGAAAGTATCAATTTGGGAAATCTACTTTAAAAAGATTGAAAATCTATAATATTAACAATTTCTTAAATGATTCTGAGCAACAAGAAAAAGCTTTTACAGCATTATGTTCTTTAAATAAATACATTTTAAGAAAAGATATCAGAAGAAGTGTTGGAAGAAAAATAAATGGTGTTAGAATTACTGAATCTGGAATTCTTGCCGCTGCACACCTTGGAGGTGCAGGAAGTGTAAAAAAGTATTTACGAAGTCAAGGAAACGAAAACTTCAATGATGCTTTTGGCAGTTCTATACAATATTATATAAAAAAGTTTTCAGGATTTGATGTTTCTTCTATTGAAGCAAACAAAAATCCTGTAATTTAGATTGGTTAATTTTTTTATACTTTATGTATAATAAATATCGTTGGTCTTTTTTGCAAGTCAGAATGTTCTTTTTTCCACTTTTCAATAGACAATGTCTTAATATACTCTGTCGGAAGCGTAATATCACAGGCAATTGATAAATGTGTACTTGGAGTTAATATCGCTTTTAAATCAACTAACATTTTCTCATTTCTATATGGAGCTTCAATAAATATTTGTGATTGATTTTTATCTAACGACAATCTCTCTAACTGTTTAATTACTTTTTTTCTATCAGCACGATCGATTGGTAAATAACCATTAAAAGCAAAATTTTGACCATTCATTCCAGACGCCATCATAGCCAATAAAATTGAAGAAGGTCCGACCAAAGGCACAACTTGAATATTTTTTTGATGAGCCAACTTAACAACTTCTGCTCCAGGATCTGCAATTGCAGGAACTCCAGCTTCTGACAATAAACCTATAGAAATTCCTTGTTCACAGACATCTAAATACTTGGCTACTTCCAAGGCATCAGCATATTTATCAATTGATTTTAACACTAATGAAGGCTGTGATTTATTAGGAGTGATACGCTTTATAAAACGTCTTGCTGTTTTTTGATTTTCAACTATAAAATGATCTAACGACTCCACAACTTTCTTAACCGAAAGAGGTAAAACCTCTAAAGGTTCATTATCACCCAAAGTAGTTGGAATTAAATATAGTTTCCCTTTTTGAGTCATTGCTTAATCTAATTTATTAGCAATTACTTCACAGGCTTGTTCTAACATCACATAAACCGTTGCAAAACCATGCTTCCCTCCTATATATGGATCTGGAACATCTAAATTTTCATCTGGAAAAACTTCGTTTAGAATCAACTTGACTTTTTGTTTGTCATTCTCATTTCTTGCTAATCGCAATATACTTCTATGATTAGAATTATCCATCGCATAAATAATATCAAAATTATCAAAATCTTCAACAGAAAATTGACGTGCACGTTGATCTGTAATATCTAAGTTGTATTCTTTTGCTATTGAAATTGAGCGGTTATCTGGCAAACTTCCAACATGGTAATTTCCTGTACCTGCAGAATCTACTTCTACATTTTTTAAAAAAATATTTGATTTCAAAATACCTTCTGCTAATGGCGAACGACAAATGTTACCAAGACAAACCATCAATATTCTTGTCATTATTTGAGCGTTTAATACGTCAACTTTTTTGTTAAGTCTTCAACATATTTACGGAATTGCTTATCCGTTTCTGTTAAGTTATTTACTGTTTTACAAGCATGTAAAACAGTTGCATGGTCACGCTTACCAATTTGAGAACCAATACTTGCTAATGAAGCCTTTGTCATTCTTTTCGCAAAAAACATCGCTAATTGACGTGCTTGAACAATATGTCTTTTACGAGTCTTTGATTGTAATGTTGCTACATCTAAATCAAAATAACTTGATACAACTTTCTGTATTTGATCTATTGAGACTTCACGTTTTGTATTTTTTACAAATTTATCAACAATTTGTTTTGTTAATGCAAGTGTAAACTCTTTTCTATTAAAAGATGCTTGTGCAATCATAGAAACCAAAACCCCTTCTAATTCACGAACATTCGATTTTATATTTTTCCCAATATAATCTACAATTTCATCTGGCATATCAACACCATCACGATATAGTTTATTTTGCAAAATAGAAATTCTCGTTTCATAATCTGGCACTTGCAATTCTGCAGAAAGTCCCCATTTAAAGCGAGATAATAAACGTTGTTCAATATCCTGCATATCAACTGGTGCTTTGTCTGAAGTGATAATTACTTGCTTTCCATTTTGATGCAAGTGATTAAATATATGGAAGAACATATCTTGTGTTCCTGTTTTTCCTGATAAGAATTGCACATCATCAATAATCAAAACATCTATCATTTGATAAAAATGAATAAAATCATTACGTGTGTTAGATTTTACAGACTCAATAAACTGCTGTGTAAATCTTTCTGATGAAATGTATAAAACTGTTTTGTCAGGATATTTATCTTTTATCTCTACTCCTATTGCGTGTGCTAAATGAGTTTTTCCTAACCCAACTCCTCCATAAATCAATAAAGGATTAAAAGATGTTCCTCCAGGTTTATTAGCAACAGCGATACTTGCAGAGCGTGCTAATCTATTAGAATCTCCTTCTATAAAACTATCAAAATTATAGTTTGGGTTTAATTGAGATTCTATCTTAACTTTCTGAATTCCTGGTATTACGAACGGATTTTTCAATTCACGTTTGTTAATATCTAACGGCACTGTAATACCTTGCGAGTTTATCGGATTACGATTCAAACTTGGAATTTTTACAGTGTGTGGCGTATTGCTACTATACACATTTTCCATGCGAACATCATAAACCAACTTAGCATCATCACCCAATTCTCTAACCAATGCGACTCTTAATAACTTAATATAATGTTCTTCCAACCATTCATAAAAAAATTTACTAGGCACTTGTATCGTAAGTGAATCTCCCGAAATTTTAATTGGCTTAATTGGTTCAAACCATGTTTTATAAGCCTGCGATTTTATGTTGTCCTTGATAAAAGACAGACACTCATTCCAAACCGTAGTTGCAGTTTTAGTCATTATTATTTTACATATATTATGGATTCTTTGGTCAATGAAAATATAGGGGGACTCTCTATTAATTTTTAGACACTACAAAAATGTAAATAATATTCTTTAAAAAAAAAAAAATGCTATTGATTCTTAATTATTTTATTCGTATTTTCTGCGTCTTAATATTTCCTATATGCTTACTCATGAACTTAAAATCCGCGTTAGGTATAGTGAAACCGACCAAATGAGTTATGTTTATTATGGTAACTACGCCGCCTATTTTGAGATGGGACGTGTCGAATGGTTACGTAACATTGGAACGTCTTATAAAGAGATGGAAAATAACGGAATTATGTTGCCAGTTTTGAACTTAAATGTAAATTATTTAAAGCCAGCAAAGTACGATGATTTACTTAAACTAAAGACTACACTTAAAAAAATCCCTTCTGTAAAAATTGAATTTGATTTTGAAATTTTTAATCAGAAAAACGAACTTTTAACAACAGGTTTTACGAGTTTGGTTTTTATCGATATAAAAAGAAATAGACCTACAAGATGTCCGCAAAATTTATTAGAAAAAATTACTCCTTTATTTAATAGTTAGGCAACGAAGGTTTTCAAAAGCCATTTTAGTTGCTTCAACAAACTTTTTTCGAACAGAAACTTCAAAAACACAATTCATTTCCATTTTTTGATTGACAATCACTAAATTCTTTTCCTTAATAATACGCATTACTTTATCCATATGCTCATATTCAAATGTCAGTTTGAAATGAACATCAATTGTTTTTTTTAACAATAGTAGATTCTTCTAAAACCAATTTTATACGCATAACACCAATGTCTTGCTTTATGATGTTGGGATTTTAACATGTCAATGTGGTTTCTCACATCACCCTCATCAGTTATAGGGAATACATAACCGATAAACTTACTTCCTCTATCCTTAAAAACTTCGCCTTCAAATGACTTTTCTACTGTTTTATATGTGTCAGAAGTACTCAATTTAAAGGATTCAAAATTTTTAAAATGTCTGAATCTATTTCTTCAATAGACTTTAAAACATCATCAATTTTTGGTGATTCCAACCCTTCCCCAAATTTTTTATTACCGATAAATATCCTCGCCTCATCCCACAAATCGGCATTGATAAATCCTCGTAAGGTTTGCGCTCCACCTTCTATTAGCACAGATTGAATGTTGTTTTTATACAAAATATCGCAAATCTGTTGTGGAACATCCATCGCATAATCTATATATTCAATAATCACATTCTCCTTTTCATTAGAAAATAAAGTTCTCGAACTCGTAAAAACAATTGTTTTAACCGAACCATCAAGCACATGAGAATCAAGCGGAATTCGCAACGAATTATCTAATATCAAACGAATTGGATTTTTTCCCGACCATTTTCGCACACTTAATTTTGGATTATCAGCAATTACGGTATTCGTTCCAACCAAAATAGCATGTTCTTCACTTCGCCATTTATGAACCAATTGCTGTGAATATTTATTTGAAATCCAATTTGGTTTTTTCTCTGCACCCTTTTTGCGAAGCATATCAATAAAACCATCTTGTGTTTCTGCCCATTTCAATATAATATAAGGACGCTTTTTAGTGTGAAACGTAAAAAATCGTTTATTACGTTCTTTACACTCTCTTTCTAAAACTCCAACAACCACTTCGCAACCATTTTTTTTTAGATATTTTACTCCTTTTCCAGCAACGATACTATGCTCATCAATTACACCAATTACAACTTTAGGAATCTTTGATTTTATAATCAAATCTGAACAAGGAGGCGTTTTACCATGATGATTACAAGGCTCTAAACTCACATACAACGTTGATTTTTCAAGCAATCTCTTATTTTTTACTGATGCTATTGCATTCACTTCTGCATGATTTCCTACATACGGACTTGTATATCCTTCTCCTATAATGGTATCATTGCACACAATTACACAACCAACCATCGGGTTTGGGCGTGTAGTTCCCAATCCATTTTTTGCCAATTCAAGGCAACGTTGCATATATTTTTTATACATCATTTATAGTTTAATCTTTACCATTTCTGACTGATTGATATCATAGTGGTTAGAGTATCCAAATACTTTATACTTCAACTGTCCTTTAAACGCTACTTTCAACTTCTTATTTAAAAGTGCTCCAATCAAACCTTCTAAAAAATTCGTGTTCAATTTCTTCTGTAATTCCTCCAACGGAATTTCAACAAGCATTGGTACAGCAAATTCTTTTTTAGCAGGAATCTTAAACATCTCTGACTTTACTTCTGCTATTTCCACATCATTAATCAACACTTTAATACCTTTAGTTTCAAATCTTCCTCCAACATCGTTTGGGTTTTCAAAATGAGCTAATGCACTAATTGACACTGTTTCTGAAGTTATATCAACTATTTTAATTGCATCAACATTAACAAATATAGGTTTTTTAGTTACCGAGCAACTTGTCAAGAAAAATACTGCTACCAAAAAAAACACTCCTTTATGTATCATATCTATTGATATTTTATATATTCACATCACAAAAATAAGACTTTATATTGAGTACAAACACATATATCATTAGAGAAATTCAACAAAATGACAACCCGAAAATTGCCACTACAATTAGAGCAATTTTAATCGAGTTTGGCGTTCCAAAAGTTGGAACTGCTTATGAAGACAAGACGTTGGATAATATGTTTGAGACCTACAACAACCCAAAATCGTGTTATTTTGTAGTTATTTATAACAATATTATTCTTGGAGGAGCAGGAATTATGCAACTTCAAAATTCTGAAGAAAATATCTGCGAATTACAAAAAATGTATTTTTCTCCAAAAGCAAGAGGAAAAGGCTTAGGTTTAAAAATGATGCAAATTTGTTTAAAAAAAGCCAGCGTATTTGGCTTTGACAAATGCTATTTAGAAACAATGTCATATATGGAAGATGCACGAAAACTCTATAAAAAAATAGGTTTTACAACTTTAAAAGAACCTCTTGGCAACACAGGACATTATAACTGTAGTAAATGGATGATCAAAACTTTATAATGACACTAACCGAACTTAAACATAACTTTAAAACAACGCTCAAATCTACGTATCCAAAAGAAGAAATTGATAGTTTTTTTTATTTACTGATGGAATTTAAACTCCATTTAAAAAGAGTTGATATTGCACTAAATCCGACAACAAAAATAACCTCTTCTGACGATGCTTTCTTTTCTGATGCGCTGAAAAAATTGGAAAGAGAAATTCCGATACAATATATAATAGGTACAACTGAGTTTTTTGGATTGCCTTTTTATGTCAACAAATATGTTTTAATCCCTCGTCCAGAGACTGAAGAATTGGTAAGTTGGATACTCAATGAGGTAAAAGGTAAAAGGCAAAAGGTGAAGGATAAAAGTATAAAGTCAATAAACAATCAAAACAAAACCCTTAACCCAAAACCCTTAACCATTTTAGATATTGGTACAGGAAGTGGATGTATTGCTATTTCATTAGCCAAGAACCTTAAAAATGCGAAAGTTTGGGCGTTAGATATTTCAAAAGATGCGCTCAAAATTGCTCAGAAAAATGCAGAATTGAATGATGTCTATGTTCAATTTGTAAAAGACGATATCTTAAAAACAACTCCTTTATCAAGTATCATTACGAATAAAACGAAGCAATCTAAAAGTAACAAAGAGATTACTTTGTCGTCAACTCCTCGTAATGACGAGTTAAAATTTGACATTATCGTGAGCAATCCTCCTTATGTAAAAATGCAAGAAAAACAAAAAATTAATAATAACGTACTTGAAAACGAGCCACACTTAGCCTTGTTTGTAGATGACAATAATCCTTTATTGTTTTATGATAAAATTGCTGATTTTGCAAAAGACAACTTATTACAAAATGGCGAACTCTATTTTGAAATTAATCAATATTTAGGGAAAGAAACGATGGAGTTATTAAAAAACAAAGGGTTTAAAAACTGTACATTCCAAAAAGATATTTTTGGTAATGACAGGATGATTCGAGCAACTTTCTAAACTTGACTTTGTCATTTTAAAACTATATCTTCGCTTTCGTTGGATTTTTAGGATTTTTCAAATACTATAATTTCTTTCTTGACAATTTTACAAGTGCTTTTTCATTAAAAGATTTGCTAAATATAAAAAGCCCTTTAGATATTGAAATAAAGAATATGAGTGAAACGGATAATAATAAGTTCCCAGCTAAAACAACTGAACTCTACACTAAAACCATTCAAATTAATAATAAAAATATTAGCAGTCCTTTGGATAAATCATTAAAAAATAGTAACTTGCAGACATATAAGATATAACCACAATAGGGTTATACATATGTTGTGATTTAATCCAAAAATGAAGTTTGAAACTAACTACAAATTTTAATTATAGCAGGAAAATTTTATTTTTTGTTTTAGAATTTTTAGAAACAAATTCTACATTAAGTTTGACAGTTACACTGTGAAAGATTGCTCTTTCAAACATTGTGAATGTTATAAAACTTAAGTAAAGAAACTGATTTTTTTTGAGAAAATCAAGTTTTAAAGCAAAAAATAAAATAATCGATTTAAATTTTCTATAATTTTGCAAATAAGACATTAATTATACAAATATAATGACCTATCTTATTTACAAACAAATTTGTAGTTAATTCCTTTGATACTATTGCTTCATTTTTTGGACTACGTCTTTCTATTTTGCTTACATTTGAAAACAATAAGAAAAGCAAAATAGAAAGACTAAACACAACATCAGATAAATGACAATAATTTTTCCTTCAGAAAAATTACTGCACTTATCCATATGTTGTACACAATTAAAAAAAACCTTGAACTTACATAAAACATTTAATAAAATTGACTGAATATAATCTTGAATATCTTAATTCTCTTATAGAAAATAAAGTTGAAGAAAATCTGAACCTCGATTATAAAGCAGCAGGTTCTCTTGATAAACAGAACAATAAAACAACTGAAATTTCTAAAGATGTAAGTGCAATGTCAAATTCTGATGGTGGAATTTTAATCTATGGAATCAAAGAAGACAAAGTAAATAAACATCTACCTGAAAAAATTGATCCAATAAACAGGAAAGATTTTACGAAAGAATGGTTAGAACAAATAATTCAAGATAAAATTCGACCTAGAATAAGTAACTTCAAAATTCACCCAATTGAAATTAATAACGAACAAGTTGTTTATGTAGTAAAAGTTGAGAAAAGTAATACTGCACATCAAGCATTTGATAAAAAATACTATAAAAGATTTAATTTTCAATCTACAGCAATGTATGATTATGAAATCAGAGACATTCTCAACAGAAGTAAAAATCCAATAATTGAATTAGAATTTGAACTAAAGAATCAACATAAAGATTTAGTTATTTACGCAGTAAATAGAGGTTCTGTTTATGCGAAATATGTAAATACTAAAATTTGGTTACCAAAAAATATTGTAGAAAATAAATATTACAAAGAATTTGACAGATTAACACTCGAAATTTATGCAGAGAATACAATTCGAGATATTATGGATGTTGAAATAACAACTTACGGAACTTCAGAAAAACTAGGTCCTTCAAGATACGAACCTATATTACCTTCTCAAAACTTTAAATTAACAGAAATTAGATTAGAAAATTATCCTTTTGATTCCGAAAACATACTGAAATGGGAAATATTTTGTGATAATGCTTTACCTAAAAGCGGTGAATTTCGATTACAAGAATTACTAAATAGAAAACCTAAATTATGACAAAAGAAGATTGGGAAAAATTATATGGAATATTAGAAAATGTCTACTCGAATTTTAGAGAGAATTATCCT
Organism: Urechidicola sp.; assembly: GCA_965248525.1. Classification (GTDB taxonomy): domain Bacteria; phylum Bacteroidota; class Bacteroidia; order Flavobacteriales; family Flavobacteriaceae; genus Urechidicola. The sequence goes on from CBDFJO010000004.1 coordinate 133,351, forward strand.
AATATGAAAAATGGGAAAAATAAAAAGATTAGAGAAAGAGCCTCATACAATGTTGACAATGAAATTAATTTAGCCATCAGATGGATTGAAAAATATCCAGAATCATTTGATTTAATGACTGGTGAAGATGCAAGCGGATTTGACAAAGCAATCGTTTGGGATGAATTTATTAGACCTAATTGGTTTAGTGTTGATATGCCAAGATTTTTGGAAAGAATGAGGAGTAAAATAGACTCAATCGAAGAAAAATAACTGTGTACAACACCGGTAATCGTTGCACAAGAATATAAAATCAATCCAAAAAAGTTGACCTAAGCGATTTTTTAGAGAAACCCTATTTTAAAATTCATACAAATACTAAATTTTCAACTGGTTTAAAGTTGCTTATTTGAAGTACTATTGCCTCTTTTATTTGATATAAGTAAAAAGCAAGTCTTTGCTTGTTAGTTTGTACAGTTTTGCTAGTGAATTTTAGGTATTTAAAATTAGGAATCGTAAACAGCGTATATTTTGCTTATTTTAGCGTATATTTAAGCTTTAAAAATTAAAAAGGGGTGACAGAATTTGACCAATTATTTAAAGCTTTAAACATAACAGAGGATAATCTTCAAAAAGAAATTCTTGAAGTTGGAACTGTACAAACAGTTCCTAAAAATTCATTTATAGTAGAGCAGCATAAGTATATTAAATGGTTAGCATTGGTCATTTTGGGAAAAGTAAGAGTATGGCAAGAAAATGAAGACAGACAGATTCTACTTTACTATGTTAATCCCGTTCAAACTTGTGTTCTATCCCTTTCTGCCACATTTAGAGATTGCAAAAGTATTGTAAATGCTAAAACAGAAGAAGAAACTACCATTATTAAGATACCTGTTAGATATGCAACAGAATGGAGTTTTAAATACAAATCTTGGAGTAAATTTACTACAAATTCATTTATATATAGTTATGAAGATCTGCTTCATTCTTATAAAAACTTAGCATTTAACAAAATAGATAAACGTTTATTAGATTATATTCAATCTATTAGTAAGAAAAACAACTCTCCATATATTAAACTATCTCATAGTCAGTTAGCAAAGGAGATTGGAACAACAAGAGAGGTTATTTCTAAAATACTCAAACAATTTGAACTTTCCGGTCTCGTAAATTTGAAATTTAAGCAAATAGAATTACTCTAAAAAATCACTTTTTAAAAATTATTTATTCACTTGTATCAAAAGGTACAGGTTTAGCGCTATTTGTGTCCTTATATTTGCATTATAATTAACTTAATAACAAGAAAATGAAAAAATTAAAAATTATTACTATCTGTCTGACAGCACTAACAATTATTAGCTGCAATAATGTAAAAAATGAAGTTTTAGATGCCAGTAAAAATTGGATTTCAAATTTCAATCAAGGAAACACAACAGAAATTTCGAATGCTTACACAAAAGATGCTATAATGGTAGCAAAACCTTTTGGGACTTTTGAGGGAAGAGAAGCCATTAGTGAATTTTGGACGCCTTTTGTACAATCTGGTGCTACAGATTTAACATACACCAATACACAAGTAAAAATTATTAATAATAGCAAAGCCATTATCTCCTCAAATTGGAGTATGAATGTTGGTAAAGGAGTTATTACTAACGAAACTTGGGTAAAAGAAGATGGCAAATGGAAATTAAAAGAAGATCATTTTGAAGTACAAGAACAATTTAATAACAAAAACAGTAAAGCAATGAACAAAAAAGAAACTTATGTATTAGTACACGCTGCGTGGTTAGGCGGATGGCAATGGGAAAATGTAACGAAAATTCTAAAAGAAAATGGACACACTGTAATTACTCCAGACTTGCCTGGTCATGGAAATGATAAAACTTCACCAGCAGGTATTACAATGGAAAACTATGTTAAGACACTTACAGATATTCTTGACCAACAAGATGAGTCTGTAATATTAGTGGGGCATAGTTTTAATGGTATAACAGTAAGTAGAGTTGCAGAATTGAGACCCAAAAAAGTAAAAAGTCTTGTTTACTTAACTGCATTCTTATTGCCAAATGGTGGCTCGTTTTTCAAAGCTGTTCAAGGTGTTGAAGGCTCTAAAGCTGTTGAAAATTTCTATCTATCAGAAGACAAAACCTATGCTTTAGTAAAAGAAGATGAAATACAAAATGCATTTGCTCACGATATACCAAAAGAAGCATTTGATGGTGCAAAGCCTTATATAGTTCCAGAACCCGCTGCTCCTCTAATGTATGAATTGGAAATTACAGATGAAAATTTTGGTAGCATTCCTAAATATTATATTGAATGCACTGAAGACCGAGCAATCCCGATTGAAGTACAAAGAGCTATGTACAAAGGAAATGTGAAAAAGGTTTTTACATTAAATTCAAGTCATACTCCAAATTTTTCACAACCTAAAAAGTTAGCAAATATTCTCTTAGAAATACAAAATCAAAAATAAAAGGGATAAAATCTATAAGTAATGGCTAAGAAAGCACAAACTCCAAAGGTTTGTGCTTTCTTATTTTTTTTACAGTTTCGCCGCTTCAAGCTGCACGCAAGCCAAACCCTACTTTTCATATACAAACTCGATAAGTGTAACCTCAAATTCCATTCTAAAAAAATAGTATCTTTGCAACATGCGAATAGATATCATAACTGTTTCACCAGAATTAATTAAAAGTCCGTTTGAACATTCTATCATAAAACGTGGAATAGACAAAGGTTTGGCTGAAGTACATTTTCATGACTTACGTAAATATGCACTCAATAAATATGGTAAAATTGACGATTATCAGTTTGGCGGAGGTGCAGGAATGGTCTTGATGATCGAGCCAATTGATACATGCATATCAGAATTAAAATCGCAACGTGAGTATGATGAAATTATCTATATGACTCCTGATGCAAAAACGTTGAATCAACAAACTGCAAATACATTGTCGCTCGCAGAAAATATTATCATTCTTACAGGTCATTATAAAGGTGTAGATCAACGAGTTAGAGACAAGTACATCACCAAAGAAATATCTATTGGAGATTATGTATTGAGTGGTGGCGAGTTGGCAGCTGCTGTAGTATGTGATGCAATTATTCGGTTAATTCCTGGAGTTATAGGCGATGAAACTTCTGCATTGACAGATTCTTTTCAAGACAATTTATTATCTCCGCCAGTTTACACACGACCATCAGAATATAAAGGAATGAAAGTTCCTGAAGTGTTACTTTCAGGTAATTTTCCAAAAATTGATGAATGGCGTACTCAAAAAGCATTAGAACACACACAGAACATTCGACCGGATTTGTTGGAAGATTAAGATATAAGCAGGATTATTGAAGAAAAAATAGTTAAATATAATACTTCAATAAAAAATATTTTTATACATTTGCACACTCAAAAATCAACCTCTGACGAGAATCGTGAATGTTGCTTTATTGAAAATCAATAAAAAACAAAACAATGGCAGATTTAGTAAAATTCGTTCAAGACGAGTTTGTTACAAGAAAGGATTTCCCTGAATTTTCAGCAGGAGATACAATCACTGTTTATTACGAAATTAAAGAAGGAAGTAAAACACGTACACAGCACTATAGAGGTGTTGTAATTCAACGTAAAGGATCTGGAAGTTCAGAAACTTTTACTATCAGAAAAATGTCTGGTACTATTGGAGTTGAGCGTATTTTCCCTGTAAACTTACCAGCGCTTCAAAAAATTGAAGTAAATAAACAAGGTAAAGTACGAAGAGCACGTCTCTATTACTTTAGAGGTCTTACTGGTAAAAAAGCAAGAATTAAAGAGGTTAGAAGAAAATAATTCTTCCAAACTACTACTTATACCATTTCCACTTATTAAAAGTCCTAATTTGAAAATTCAAATTAGGACTTTTCACTTATCAACAATTGTTTAAAACTTTGGTTTATATCTTGTTAAAAACTAGAGCATTATTTTTTTGGAAACACAATAGAACATCATTTACCTTTGTATTTAAGAATAACAGCAGAATTTATTCCAAAGTTATTTTTGAACGTTCATGAACATCATTTTTCAAATTCATGGACATCATTTTTCAAATTTACTAGAAGTATAATCTACAATGTATTTAGCATACAAAAAGGACTATATGAATTTGAAAGATACAGTTAAAATAAGTACTTGAAACGAGTATTGCTTTAGGGTATACAACAAAGTTTTAGTATCTATTTTGAAAGGAGGAAATAACTAATAAGAAGTTGTTTAGAGAAAATCAACATTAAAGTAGTAGTTAAAAAAGGCTGATAGACATTTTGAAAAAAATGGAAAGAGGAAACTTAATAATTATGAAAGTAGATTGAAAGATTCAACAAGTGGTGATTTTATTATTGTTACAGTTTATTAGAAGTTAACTCTAGCAAAAAGCCATAATAATCGAGCAATCATTATTATGGCTTTTGTTTTTTATATCTCACAAAATAAAAGGTTAAAATTATCATTTTAGCAAAAATAACTCCTAATTAATAGTAACTTCTCACTTAAAACTTCACTAATAATTAGTAAATTTGCTGTCAGCAAAAAACACTTACAAAATGACAAAAATTTCAAATATAACATACACTTTTACTGACGAAGCACCTGCTTTAGCAACCCATTCTTGGTTACCCATAGTAAAAGCATATACAAAGACTGCAAATATCACTGTTGAAACAAAAAACATTTCACTTGCTGCAAGAATTTTAGCCAACTTTCCAGAGAACTTAACTGAAAATCAAAAAGAAAATGACGCTTTGGCAGAATTAGGTGTATTAGCAAAAAGTCCTGATGCAAATATTATCAAACTTCCAAATATCAGTGCTTCTTTACCGCAACTAAAAGCAACGATTGCAGAATTGCAATCTGATGGGTTTGATATACCAAATTACCCTGAAGAATTTAAAACTGATGAAGAAAAAGTATTGAAATTTCGATTTTCAAAAGTAATGGGAAGTGCAGTAAATCCTGTATTAAGAGAAGGTAATTCTGATCGTAGAGCACCAAAGCCTGTGAAGAATTATGCGCGAAAAAATCCTCATTCGATGGGAAAATGGAATTCAGATTCAAAAACGCATGTTGCAACTATGGAAAATGGTGATTTCTTTTCAAACGAAAAATCAGTTACTCTTTCAAACGCAACTACTGTAAGAATTGAACATATTGCTTCTAACGGAACAACGACTGTATTAAAAGGGAATTTAGCACTTCTTGAAGGAGAAATTATTGATGCAACTGTAATGAGCAAAAAAGCGCTAGTTACATTTATTGAAAAAGAAATAGCAGACGCAAAAGCGAGAGATGTTTTGTTTTCACTACACATGAAAGCAACAATGATGAAAGTCTCTGACCCAATTATTTTTGGTCATGTTGTAAAAATATTCTTCAAAGATGTTTTTGAAAAACACAGAATTACCTTAAAAGAAATTGGCATAAATGTAAATAATGGCTTAGGAAATTTATTAACCCAAATCAAAGAATTACCAAACGATAAAAGAATAGAAATTGAAGCTGATATTCAAAAATGTATTGAAAATGGTCCTGCGCTTGCAATGGTAAATTCTGATAAAGGAATTACAAACCTACATGTACCAAGTGATGTAATTATTGATGCATCAATGCCTGCAATGATCCGTACTTCTGGTAAAATGTGGGATAAAGACGGAAAACAACAAGACACAAAAGCAGTAATTCCTGATAGTTCTTATGCAGGAATTTATCAAACAACCATAGATTTTTGTAAGAAAAACGGAGCATTTGATCCTACAACAATGGGATCTGTATCAAATGTTGGTTTGATGGCTCAAAAAGCTGAAGAATATGGATCGCACGACAAAACTTTTGAAATTTCTTCGGATGGAATTGTGCGTGTAACTGATGCAAATAACAATATTTTAATTGAGCATAATGTTGAGCAAGGTGATATTTGGAGAATGTGTCAAGCAAAAGATTTACCAATTCAAGATTGGGTAAAACTGGCTGTAAACAGAGCAAAAGCATCCAATACTCCTGCAGTTTTTTGGTTGGATAAAAATAGAGCACACGATGCTGAATTAATAAAAAAAGTAAATGCTTATTTACCAAGTTACGATACAAATGGCTTGGACATCAGAATTTTATCTCCGCAAGACGCTACGCAATTTTCATTAGACAGAATCAAAGAAGGAAAAGATACTATTTCTGTTACAGGAAATGTACTTAGAGATTATAATACTGACCTCTTCCCTATTTTAGAGTTAGGAACAAGTGCAAAAATGCTTTCTATCGTACCATTGATGAATGGTGGAGGATTGTTTGAAACTGGTGCAGGAGGATCTGCTCCAAAACACGTACAACAATTTGTCAAAGAAAATCATTTACGTTGGGATTCTTTAGGTGAATTTTTAGCATTAGCCGTTTCTTTAGAGCATTTGGCAGAAAAAAATGATAATAAAAAAGCACAATTACTTGCTGATGCTTTGGATATGGCAACCATAAAATTACTAGATACAGGAAAATCACCTTCACGAAAAGTAAATGAACTGGATAATAGAGGAAGTCATTTTTATTTAGCCATGTATTGGGCAGAAATATTAGCAAATCAAACCGAAGATATAGATTTACAGGGTGAATTTTCAAAATTAGCTCAAGAGTTGAAAAACAGTGAAACTAAAATTGCTGATGAATTAATAACTATTCAAGGAAAATCAATAGACATGGAAGGTTATTATTCTCCAAGTTTTGATAAGGTTGCTATTGCTATGCGACCAAGTAAAACTTTTAATGACATTATAAATAATTTATAATATCACTATCAAAAAAACAGAGAGGCTCAATAAATTATTGAGGCTTTTTTATTACATTTGATGTATGAGTTTCACCAAAACTACAGAACAATCTTCAAATTATAATCACCTTGAGAAGATGACTGTTAATGAATTACTTATCAACATTAATAACGAAGATAAAACGATTGCTAACGCTGTCGAAAAAGTTATTCCACATATAAAAAAATTGGTAGATCAGACAGTTTCAAAATTGAAAAATGGCGGAAGGTTATTCTATATTGGTGCTGGAACTAGTGGAAGACTTGGAATTTTAGATGCTTCGGAATGCCCTCCTACTTTTGGAGTTTCACATGATTTGGTTATTGGATTGATTGCTGGAGGAGACAAGGCTATACGAAAAGCCGTTGAAAATGCTGAAGATTCTAAAACCCAAGGTTGGAAAGATCTGCAGAACAATACTATTACAAGTGATGATGTTGTTATAGGAATAGCCGCTTCTGGCACAACTCCTTATGTAGTATCTACCCTCAAAAAATGTAATGAGAATAATATCATTACGGGCTGTATTACGATGAATGAAGGAAGTCCTTTGGCTCTTATTGCTCAATTTCCAATTGCATGTGTTGTAGGTCCAGAATTTGTTACTGGAAGTTCGAGAATGAAAGCTGGAACAGCACAAAAGTTGATTTTAAATATGATTTCAACCTCAACTATGATACAACTTGGAAAGGTTAAAGGAAACAAAATGATTGATATGCAATTATCTAATGATAAGTTAGTTAATCGTGGAACTCGTATGATTATGGAAAAATTGAATATTGATAAAAATCAAGCAAACAAATTGCTGTTAAAGTATGGAAGCGTTAGAAATGCAGTAAATTTTTATCATGGAAAATAAAAATAAGAGTCAACTCTTAAAAGGAATGAAATTTATGGGAATTACCATTCTCTTGATGTTTTTAGGTCCTGTTTTAATTTCTATCGGATTCAAAGCCTTGAAAGACGCTATTTATATTTGGCTACTTCTCGGAATTATTATTTCAGTAATTGCAATTGTTATTGCGTTCTTAGGAATAAAAAATATTGTTAACGGTTTATTTACAGATGATGAGTAGGAAAGTATTTTTCCACAAATTATCAAATTGGGAATATTGGCCAACATTTATGTTTTACCTTCCAAATATTCCTTATGTTATATATCTTGCTATAAAAGCTAAAAGTCCAGTATTTTACACGGCTACCAATCCTGAAATAAAAAACTCTGGAGATGGAACAGAATCTAAATATAAAACGATTCAGCTTGTTCCAGAAAAATACAGACCTAAAACAGTTTTAGTTACTCCAAATGAGCATTTTAAAACTGTTTTAAAGAATATAGAAGCTGAAAAAATAAAATTCCCCTTAATAGCAAAACCTGATATTGGTTTTAGAGGAATGCTTGTAGAGAAAATAAATTCTGAAAACGAATTAAAAGAATACCTTAAAAAATATCCTTTGAATATTATTATTCAAGAGTTTATAACTTATAAAAATGAATGCGGAATCTTTTACTATCGACTACCAAATGAGAAAAAAGGTACAATTACTTCTATCACTCTAAAAAAATTTTCTACTGTCATTGGTAATGGAAAATCTACTTTGTCTGAATTAATCCTTGCAGATGAAAGAGCAAAAATATATTTTGATTTGTTTCAAGAAATTCATAAAGAAAATATGCTTTTGACTCCAAATGATAGTGAAGAAATTCTACTTACTGCTATTGGAAATCATTCTAAAGGGACAGAATTTTTAAGTGGGAACGACCTTATAAGTGATAAATTAATTAATACTATTGATAGTATTAATAAGCAAATAAATGGTTGGTATTATGGAAGATTAGACATAAAATACAATACTATTGAAAAGTTAGAAAATGGAGAAGACTTTAAAATATTAGAAATCAATGGAATAATTTCAGAGGCTACACACGTATTTGACTCTAAAAAATACTCTTATTTTGATGCGCTAAAAGCAATAAAAAATCATTGGAAAATAGTTTATAAAATCGCAACTATAAATCATAAGCTCTACGGTGTGAAATATGCAAAAACGTTTGCCTTTTTAAAAGATATGAAAGGGTTGAGAAGCTATATTAAAACTATTAAAAAAATGAGATAAGCCTATCTTCTTATATATATCCAACCTGTATGTGTTCTTTCTTCTCCATCAAATGTTAGAGCATAAAAGTAAACTCCGTCAGGTAAACCTTCTTTCTTATTTAGCACTAAACCTCCTTCTTCTGCAGTACCTTGCCAATCATTAGTATAACTTTTCTTACCATACACAAGTGCTCCCCAACGATTATAAATTTCTAATTTATTATTTGGTTGCAATTCAATTCCTGGAATTACTAAATAATCATTCGCACCATCTCCATTAGGAGAAATAGCATAATTAATACTTTCTAAACTATCGTCTAATTTAGAACCAATTGTTAGCACCTCATAATCATCTGGAATAAATGCAATTGAAGTGATTGTACCTTCTGACAAATCTCCTGTTACATCTATTTGTCCCAAATCTTTCCACTTATTATCATCTTTACCCCAACCTACAACTCGCAACAGTTCAATAGTATCAGCAATTAAAGGAATGTTACTTTCTACATCCCAAGTAAGTGTAACTTCGGTTTCTTCTGTTCCATCTAAATCCCAAAATTCATAATTACTAATATTTTTAATAAAATTTTCTTTATTAGAAGTATCAAAAGAGGTAGAAAATGTTGTTGGCGTATTTGGGTTCTCATAAAAAAAAGCTCCTCTGAAATAACTCTGATTAGACTGATTTGGGATAATCATTGGTCGCAAACGCACATCATCACCAATAGGAAAAATAAATTCATTACTTCCTGTTATAGATGCATAACCATCTGTGTGCTCTGTATCTCCTTCTCCTAAATATATATCGAAATTCAAATAATCTAAAGAAATTGAAATGTCATCTCTTGGTGTGATTACTCTACCTGTAGTGTATTCCATTATATTACGGACACCTAATGAGGTGTACAATTCTAAATCATCTAATACATCTACTTCTAAATCATAAAAAACGGCTCTATTATCTCCAGAAACAGTTCTAAAACCATTAAAGTTATAAAAACCAGCAAACCCTAAATTTTGATCAAAATCTCCATCATTTATAAAATCTGCATGAAAACCCACCGCTCCTTCATCGTGTATTTGGATATTACCGAAGTTGTGGAAAGCTGTTTGGGCTTGTAATCCAGTACAATACAAAAATACTAAAATAAAATACGCTCTCATTTTTTATTAGTTTAACTTCTGTAAAGTAATACTTGTACCGCCTAATAAGGTAACCAATTTACCTTTTGGATTTTTTATTTCAAATATTACTGCATATATGCTAACTTTTTCACCTGCCGAAAAAGATTTAATTATTCCTGCCTGCTGTACTACTAGTAGCATTCTCAGTACCTTTCTTTTTTTCGTGGTGATAACTATATGCATCTGTTCCTGCTACAACAACAGTATCATTTATTCGAAGTTCTGTACGTGCAGTAATCTTCATACTAGAACCGTTTGTACCAGTTGTGAAAGAAGCACTATAAGTTACCTTATAAACACCATCTTCAGGAATGGTAACTTCGTTACCAGAAACCATTGCAAAACCAATATTAATTCGTTCTTTATCTAAATTTAATTTAATCCAGATACCTTGAATCTCTTGACCACCAGTTTCATCATATACATCTATTACCCTAAGCGCTTTATATGCCCCTCCATCACTACCAACACTAATACTATTATTAGCATCTGCACTTACAACTTGCGCTTTAGTTGGAGTTCCACTTTCATTAACATATGTTATTTCTCCAGTAGAGCCTGTAGTAGTCGCATCATTTTGTGAAAAAGTAGTAATACTTTCTCGTATAGTAGAAGTAGTTGTTCCATTATTATGAGTAGCAATAGTTCGCCCAGTTAATGGTGATACAGGGAGTGTTGTAGTTACTGAACTTGTAGCTCCTTTTGCACCTTGTGGTCCTGTTGCTCCATCTGCTCCCGTATCTCCTTTTGCACCTTGTGGTCCTGTTGCTCCATCTGCTCCCGTATCTCCTTTTGCACCTTGTGGTCCTGTTGCTCCATCTGCTCCCGTATCTCCTTTTGCACCTTGTGGTCCTGTTGCTCCATCTGCTCCCGTATCTCCTTTTGCACCTTGTGGTCCTGTTGCTCCATCTGCTCCCGTATCTCCTTTTGCACCTTGTGGTCCTGTTGCTCCATCTGCTCCCGTATCTCCTTTTGCACCTTGTGGTCCTGTTGCTCCATCTGCTCCCGTATCTCCTTTTACACCTTGTGGTCCTGTTGCTCCATCTGCTCCCGTATCTCCTTTTGCACCTTGTGGTCCTGTTGCTCCATCTGCTCCCGTATCTCCTTTTGCACCTTGTGGTCCTGTTGCTCCATCTGCTCCCGTATCTCCTTTTGCACCTTGTGGTCCTGTTGCTCCATCTGCTCCCGTATCTCCTTTTACACCTTGTGGTCCTGTTGCTCCATCTGCTCCCGTATCTCCTTTTGCACCTTGTGGTCCTGTTGCTCCATCTGCTCCCGTATCTCCTTTTACACCTTGTGGTCCTGTTGCTCCATCTGCTCCCGTATCTCCTTTTGCACCTTGTGGTCCTGTTGCTCCATTAGTTCCTGCTGCTCCCGTATCTCCTTTTGCACCTTGTGGTCCTGTTGCTCCATCTGCTCCCGTATCTCCTTTTGCACCTTGTGGTCCTGTTGCTCCATCTGCTCCCGTATCTCCTTTTGCACCTTGTGGTCCTGTTGCTCCATCTGCTCCCGTATCTCCTTTTGCACCTTGTGGTCCTGTTGCTCCATCTGCTCCCGTATCTCCTTTTGCACCTTGTGGTCCTGTTGCTCCATCTGCTCCATTAATTCCTGTTAATCCTGCTCCCGTATCTCCTTTTACACCTTGTGGTCCTGTTGCTCCATCTGCTCCCGTATCTCCTTTTGCACCTTGTGGTCCTGTTGCTCCATTAGTTCCTGCTGCTCCCGTATCTCCTTTTGCACCTTGTGGTCCTGTTGCTCCATCTGCTCCCGTATCTCCTTTTGCACCTTGTGGTCCTGTTGCTCCATCTGCTCCCGTATCTCCTTTTGCACCTTGTGCTCCTGTTGCTCCATCTGCTCCCGTATCTCCTTTTGCACCTTGTGGTCCTGTTGCTCCATCTGCTCCCGTATCTCCTTTTGCACCTTGTGGTCCTGTTGCTCCATCTGCTCCCGTATCTCCTTTTGCACCTTGTGGCTCCTGTTGCTCCATCTAGCTCCATTAATTCCTGCTGCTCCCGTATCTCCTTTTGCACCTTGTGCTCCTGTTGCTCCATCTGCTCCATTAATTCCTGCTGCTCCCGTATCTCCTGTTGCACCTTGTGCTCCTGTTGCTCCATCTGCTCCATTAGTTCCTGCTGCTCCCGTATCTCCTGTTGCACCTTGTGCTCCTGTTGCTCCATCTGCTCCATTAATTCCTGCTGCTCCCGTATCTCCTTTTGCACCTTGTGGCTCCTGTTGCTCCATCTGCTCCCGTATCTCCTTTTGCACCTTGTGCTCCTGTTGCTCCATTAGTTCCTGCTGCTCCCGTATCTCCTTTTGCACCTTGTGCTCCTGTTGCTCCAACTATACTAACGGTTGTAGATATTCCAATTTCATTAGTAAATGTAACAGTTCCGTTACCATTATCCATAAAAATTGTAATCGTTTCTATTATATCTGTACTAACTGAATTACTAACATGTGTAGCAATTGTATGTCCTGAAGTTACGTTTTGAGTTAAACCAGATAATAAATTTGATAAATCGACAAATCCTCCGTTTTCTAAAGTCAGTATATTTGTTGCAGAATCAAAACTTAGCATCTGATTACCTGAACCATTATTGCACAAACTTTCCCATATTGTTCCGTTATATTGAAAAATACATTGAGAGTCTGTATTATAAACCATAGCACCTTCTAAAGGTGATATTAAGTTCATTTGTGTAGTATTTACTCTTGTTAATACAAAAGCCTTTTCACTGCTTTCAAGCTCTAGTATTGAATTTGAGTTTATAAGGTCTACGTTTTCTCCAATTTTTACTTGTGAAAAAAGAGAAAATGAAGTTAGTACTAAAAAAAATGTGAAAAAACGTTTCATATAAGGGTTTTAATGTTATGACACAAAAATATTAAAAAGGTCACTTTTTTTATCTAAAAAAAATTAAGCCTCTAATAGTTGATCTCTTAGTGTTGTTGGATTAAATCCAAAATCTTCGTCTGGAATTTCTATTCCTAACTGATAAATAACATACCCTAAACTTGCAAAATGATGAATTGCATGACTATGTGCTTGGATTAACAAACCTCCTAAAGTATATTTTTGCGCAATTATTCCCATTCCTAAATCATCAGAAACTGAAATTAATTGGTCAAAATCTGATGACTTCAAACCATTTAGTTTAGCAATAATCTTATTGAAATACTCTATTCCAGCATCCGTTTTTAATTCAACGCTTTCATTACGTTTTCTTGCAGCCAAATCAACAATCATATTATTTTCCAATCCATCAAAGGCACAATCAAAAATATCGAGAATATGGCGCATATGACGACCAATACTTGAGTAATAAGGTGCTATTGATGTATTGCTATACTGCTCATCAGTAATAGAACTTAGTAAGCTTATACCTCTTTTTAAATTTTTCTCAATAGCTATTATCATAAAAATAGGTTCTGTTTGCGAAAATAGGTTCTGTTTGCGAACTTAGTCGCAAATATAAAAATAAATTACAGGAATAAAAAAAAAAGTAAATAAAAACACAGTTTTTGTATATTTCTGATTATCAGTATTTTAAACTTTATTTTATTGATTTAAATGAATTTATTTTTTCTTTTGGCACACTATTTGAAAATATAGCATCAAAGCGGAAGTCGAAAAGCTAATAGAGTAGACATAACCCTAAACCATACAATTATGAAAAAAGGGATACTTTTATTATTAACAATGCTATTGTTGGTTTCAATAGTTGAAGCCAAAAATGGTGAACGATCAAATTACAGAATGGGTTATATGAGCATCTATGATGCTGAACCAATACAGTTTGTTGAAAGAGGCGTGAAATTTTATGTTTTTCTTAATGGAAAATTTGATTTTAACACGCATCCTAATTACCATTCTAAAGCCAAATATTCTAACAGAATGTTAAAACGTTCACACAGAACAAAAGGGCACAGAGGGATTAAAATTGAGCGTGATTATAGAGGACGTATTAGACAAATTGGAAACGTATTTATAAACTATAATAGATACGGTAAAGTCAGACGAATTGGAACTATTTTTGTCGATTACAAACACAGACAAATCTCTAACGTTGGCGGATTGAGAGTTATTTACAATCATAGAGGAAATGTCCGATACATAGGAAATGTAAAAAGACACTCTTACGGTTATGGACATTATAACAAATATAATTCTTGGGATTCTTGGGAATATGACTACGATGCTGATTTTTTCTTCAAATCAAATTTCCATAATCAATATGAAACTTATAATGAAGATGATAACTTTTTATACTACCGATCAAAAGGTGTAAAAGGAAAAATTATAAAACGTAAGAAAAAGGGAAAGAAGCCGAAAATCCGCAGAAAAGGAAAGAGAGGATAATTCTAAAATCCTGAGTTGAAATTCAACTCAGGATTTTTTATTTAATTAAATATTTATTTACCAACTCATTTATATCATCTGATATTTTTAATCTTACAACAGCAATTAAATATACCAACGTAATTAACAAACTCTTCAAAAGAATATTTACTATTGGATGAAAAGTGAATTCTATAAAGTAAAAGGCAACGAATATTATTGCAATCAAGCCTAAAACAAATAATGTTTTTGTTGTAAAAGGATGCATGCTCATTTTATTTTTCACATACCAAATCTTAATTGTACTAAATATAAAAATAGTTATTAAAGTTGCTAATGCAGCACCATTTATTCCCATATTAGATATCAACACTCTGTTTAAAACAATAACGCAAGTAGCCATTCCAATAGAAAAATAGAAGAACATTCTATAATATTTCGAATTTATAAGAATCGCTCCGTTTATTCCTAATATCAATTTATACAATTCAGAAATAGAAATTATCAAAACAATAATAACTCCAACAGAATACTGTGGTTTATTAATAATTTCATACATATCAATAATATTCAAATTTATCAATAAAAATAGCAATCCACCAACAATTAAAAGATTTATAGAACTTTGTTTATATAAATCATCAACTCCTTTCAAATTATTCGTGTTCAGGTATTCTGCTGTTATAGGATGTGTAATCTGTTGCATCGCTCTACTCGGAATTGCGACTACTGATGCTATATAAATTCCAACAGAATAATACGCAACTTCTTCAATTTGCTCCATTTGCGGAATCATAAATTTATCGATTTCTAACAATAATGTTGCTGCTGATCCTGCTAAAATCATGTACATTGAGTAGCGCAAAATTTCTTTGAATTTTTTTGGTTTTTGAAATGTAAATTCAGGTAAATACAATCTAAAAGCATAGAACATCATAATAAGCATCCTTAAAAAATATACAATTGTAATTCCGTAAATAAATTGTTCGGGAGTTATCCATTTAAAAAACACAGCAACTAACAAAACAGTTGCACAAACTCGTGCAAAAATTTCTCTTACAAAATTACCAAAAACAGAACGCATCTGCACTTTTGTCCATACATAAAACACCTCGAAATATCCCATGAAAATTGCACATAAAAAGATAAGATACGTGTATTTTTTTATCAATTTATTCTCTTCTGAAATCCAATCAGAAATAAAATCATAGGCATACATTCCAATAAATCCTAAAGGAATAATAATAAGCATTGGCAAAATCAAAGACCATGATAACAAATTGTCTTTCTGCTGTTTATCTTTGTATGAAGAAAAATATTTAACAACAGCATGCTGCATTCCAAAAACTGTTAACGGCAACAAAATACTAGCAGTTGAGATTAGGAAAATGATGAGTCCATAATAATCATCGTCATTTAAAAAATGGATATACAAATACAAGGTATTAAGCGCGCCAATTGCAAATCCTAAGATAAGAATTAATGTGTTTTTAAACGATTGATTTAGTACGATTCCCATTATAAATTAGTAATGATTTGAGCTAATTTCTCAGTCAACTTTTTCCGATGATATTTCTCAATATTTTCAGGTTTCACTTTCAAATTCCCTTCCTTATACTGTTTATAAAGTTCTAAAATAGTTGTTTTTAATTGAACTTCGTCTTCAAAACTAATTACAATTCCTGTTTTAGTGTCAGAAATAATTTCAGATACATCGCCATCTATTGGTGCAACTGCTAAAATCGGTCTGCCAGAAACTAAATATTCAAATATTTTTCCCGTTACGATTCCTTTTGCTCCATCAACTTGTGGAATGAGTAATAACAATACTTGCGATTGCTTTTGCAATTCAATCGCTTTTGAATGATAAACGTACTTTGTAAATTTTAGCTGTTTTTCCAATCCTGATTCTAAAATGCTATCCAATACTTTTTCTGATACATTACCAACTAAATTTACTTGCAAGTCTGATGAGAAAGGTTCATTTTTTTCAACCAATTCTTGCAATACTTTCCACAGTATTTTCGGATTACTTTGCGTTGGCAACAAACCGATATGTGACAAGGTAAATTTGGTGTCTAAAATCGCATTTTTGCTCGCCAAAACTTCTTCATCATAACCATTTGGAATCACCTCAACTCCTACTCCACTCTTCTTAAATTCTTGTGCTATATAATTACTCACAGTTATTACTTTATCGGCAGTTGTTAAGATTTGTTTTTCGAATTGTTGCAATTTATTTTTTGATTTATCCGTCAATAATAGTTCTTTATTATAAAACAAATTTGACATTGGATCTCTAAAATCTGCTATCCACTTTACTCCCATTTGTTGCTTTAATTTCATACCAATCAGGTGCATGCTATGAGGCGGACCTGTTGTAATCACAACATCAACAGGATTGTTTTTTAAATAGTTTTTTAAATAGCTAACCGAAGGCTTCACCCAATATTTACGAGCATCTGGAATAAAAAAATTTCCACGAATATACTGCATCGTCCGTTGAATAAATGATGGCTTTGAACTTACTCTTGCCGTTGCTACTTTTTTACTTTTTATAAAATTATTTGGTTCAAAAATAGCTTGTTTAAGCACAGTTATTCCTTTTGGAATTTCATTCACCAACGAATCATCTACAACTTCGTAATTTGCATTATCTACCGTATAAACAATTGGCTCAATACCAAAATCTTGCAAGTATTTTACAAATTTTAACCAACGCTGTACGCCACTTCCGCCTGCATTTGGCCAATAATATGTGATGATAAGTGCTTTCAATTTTCTAAATTATCATATAATTTTATCAAATCTCTTGATGTTATTGACCAGTTAAACTTTTCTTCAATAAATCTTTTTCCGTTTTCACCTAATTTGTTACTCAATTCTTTATCCGCATACAGTTTTAAAACTTTATCAGCAAAATCATGAATATTTCCTGCTTCAAAAATTAATCCTGAATTATTTTCTTCAACTACTTTTTGTTGAGCCTTACAATTACTTATCAAAACAGGAAGTGACAAACTCATATATTGAAAGACTTTATTAGAATACATTATTTCATGCATGAAGTTTTTTGTTAAAGGTGAAATTCCAATAGTACTCGCAACAATGTATGAGGGAAATAATTCAACGTTTTGCCAACCCTCAAAATCTACATATTCCTGTAAACCTAACTCTGCAACTTGTTGTTTTAAAATGTTATCTGTTGTACTTTTACCAACAATAACTAATTTTATATTCGGAATTTTATCTTTTAATAAATTAACTGTATCAATCGCTATTGGCAAACCTCTGCGCAATCCTGTATCTCCTAAATAGAGCAACACAAAATTATCCTTATAACGCTCAACAATTGAATTGTCAATCTTTGCATCCTTATAAAATGATTCTCTAACTGTATTTGGAACTAAATGAATTTTCTTTCTTGATATTTTTGTTCGCGCTACAACTTCTTCTAAATATTCTGGCGAAGTAGCAACAAAATTTGTAGTTATAGCAAGAAACTCCTCTTCTTTTTTCTTCCATTTTTTAGGTGAAATAATATACTTTCCCGGAAATTTATTTAAATGTGGATAAAATTGCATAACCTCTGGAGTGTTATCATGCATGTCTAAAGTTGTTGGTAAACTAATTTTCTTATTTGCCTTAAAAACTGCCTCTGCAATTCGCATATCGTGTATATGAATTGCTTTAATCTTATATGTTTCTATGAAGTGAGCAATTTTCTTTTTCATCACATAGGTATAATAAGGAACTGTATAGGCTAGTGCAGAAAATTTATAGTCAATTTTATTGGTTTTATACCTACAAACTTTGATTCCGTTTACGATTTCATTTGATGGTTCATCTCCATATTTTAGACAGAATAAAAATACTTCATGTCCTCCTTTTATCAATTCTATCGCCTCATTTTCTACACGAGGATCTGGAGGAAACTCAATATCTAAAATCATTCCTATCTTCATAAGTCAATTATTTTTTCAGCATAAACAGCATAATATCTTGGTGTATATTTTCTCAAAATTGGTCTAAATCCTATTTTATTTGTAGGACTTGTCCATTTTTCTTTTTTAATAATTTTCCAATCCGATTTTTCCAATAACCAATCAAACTGCCAATCTTCAAACTCATGGTAATGTCTGTCCCATTTATCTGTTTTACTTCTATATGCTTTTGCAAACCATAAATTAAGCGGAATTGTTGCTATCAATTTTGGAGATTTAATTGCTCTTAAAACATTAAAAGGCGCTATCAGATGTTCAAATATTTCAAATGCTGTGACAGCATCTACATTGTGTTTTTTTACTATTTCTAGCTCTAAATCTAAATCTTCGCCTTCTGTATTATAAACCGTATAACCGTTTTCTTCCATTATTTTACTAAACGGATTACGAACACCTAAATCTAATATTGTTGCAGGCGCAGGCAAAACACTTTGTAAAAATTGTAATGTTTCAGCATATCTTTTTAAAGGAAGTTTATGATACATTCATCTTCTTTTTTTCAACCATAAACCAACCAATAGGAATCAACAATAGTAACACATAAGAAATCAAAGTAATTGTATTCCCTTTTTTGATAACTGTTGGTTCAAATTTGAATTCAATTTTATGTTTTCCTGCAGGAATTTCCATTCCACGTAAAACATAATTAACTCTAAAATGTTGAGTTAATTGACCGTCTATATAAGCATTCCAACCATCTTTATAATACATTTCCGAAAATACTGCGAATTGGTTTGAGTTGGTGTTGCTTACATAAACAAGTTCATTTGCTTTATAACTTGTTAGTTTTATGTTAGATAGACTATCAAGATTGTATTTTTTTGACAAATCTCCATCAATATAACTTCTAGTTATAGCAGTAATTTTTGTATTAATATTATCCAATGCTTTAATTTCTTCATCAGCATTTGAAACATACAATAAATCATTCACAAACCAAACATTTCCGTTTGCTTGTTCATTTTTTTCTAATACCTTCCCTTTTTCTCCAACTCGTATAACATACTTCGTATTAAGCATGTTTAACACCTCTTGATTTATCTTATTATTTCTTTGATCTATATGAAAATCAAACAATTCTTGAATACGTCTAAGTTTTGCAGCACTGTAACCTCCAATAGATTTATGAAAATATGAAGTTGAACCATCATTAAATATGTTTTTAGAAAAATCTGCAACACGATAATAACGCTGGTCTTTTAGTATTTCTGCATCAATTGCTGATTTCTTAAATGGCTTTTCTACTTTTCTTGCTGATATAAAATAGTCATCGTTTACATAGCGTTTATCAACAGTTACCAAATCAAACAACAATAAAACGGCAAAACCAATCAGTAAAATTGTTTGGTTTATTTTTTCTTTGATGAATAACCAAAGTATTCCTGCAAAAACAAGTACCAAGCCTAAAGTTCGCAAACTATCACCAAAAAATAAGGTTTGCCTATCTGCAACTACAGCTTCTAAAAAACCACTGATTCCTTGCTTTTCTAAACTTTCATTAAATGCTGTATCTCCTAAAACTTCGAAAGAAAACAATCCTGTACCACCAACAGCAAAGATTAATGCCAATCCACCAACAATAATGGTTGTCCATTTGAGTGCATTCATTTTTAAATCCTTAGAAACATCCGAAGAAAAAAATTCTTTTAGCCCTAATATTCCTAATAACGGAATCGCTAATTCTGCAATAACTTGTATCGAAGAAACGGCTCTAAACTTATTGTACATCGGCACGTAATTGATAAAAAAATCAGTTAAAAAAGAAAGGTTTCTTCCCCAACTCATCAGAATAGAAAATATCGTTGCTGCAATGAGCCATTTCTTTAATTTACCATTAACTGAAAACAGTGCCAACACAAACAAAAAGATAAAAATCGCTCCAATATATGCAGGAGCAGCAACTATTGGCTGATCTCCCCAATACATCGACGCTACATTCAACAAATAATTTGCATCATTTGGATTTAAACCATCATTTACAGCATCTTGCAAGAAATTTCTAACTTCGCTATCTTTTACTTCTTCATGGCTTGTTCCTCCCATAAAACGAGGAATAAACAAGTTAAAAGTTTCCCATCTTCCATAACTATATTCTGTAATATAACTTTTATTTAATCCTGTAGTTACCTCCTTTTCACTTCCGTCAGGAGTAGTAGTGAGTTCACTTTTACTTCGTGTACTATGCTTTGCATACTCTTGGGTTGCCATTAGATTTGTAGCGTTTGTACCGACTGCAAGAATAACTGCAACCAATAAAGCACCTACACTTTTAATCAAATGAGGCACCTCCTTATTTTTTATAGATGCTGTGAGTTGCACAATCCCAAAAATCAGTATTAAAAAGAATAAATAATAAGTCATTTGCACGTGATTGGCTGCCAATTCTAATGACATTGCCAATGCAGTGAGAATAAAACCTACTAAATATTTTCGTTGAAAAACCAACAAAATTCCAGAAATAACAAACGGAAAATAGGCAATCGCATGTGCTTTTGCATTATGACCAGCTCCTAAAATAACGATTAAATACGTTGAAAAACCAAAACCTAAAGAGCCAATAATGGCGAGTTTCCAATCAACTTTTAATGTCATCAGCAATACAAAAAAACCTATAAAATATAGGAAAAGATAATCTGCAGGTCGTGGTAAAAATCGAATTAATTTATCTAATTTCTTGATATAATCATTCGGATAATAAGCACTAATCACATAAGAAGGCATTCCTCCAAAAGAAGTATTGGTCCAATAAGGTTCTGCATCATAATCCTTTCTAAATTCTTTAATTTCTTTAGACGAACCAATAAATTGTGTAATATCACCTTGTTGGATTTTCTTTCCTTTTAAAACAGGCGAGAAATATGCTAACGATGCTATAACAAAAATGAGTGTTGCTATTATATATGGTACTATTTTTTTCATATTGAATGCTATAATGAATAAATGATATAATGCGTTAATTACATCATTGATATTCTATTCCAACTCCTCATAATCAACATACTCACCAACATCTTTGTTAGATTCTTTTGCAGAGTTTGGCTTTTTATCAATACTCGTTTCTCCAATTTTTTCGTTGGTTTGTGGTGCTTGCTGTTGCTGTTGGTTTCTAACTCTCTCTTCAAACTTCCCAAGAAAGCGTTTAAAAACTAATGGAAAAACAAAACGTCCAATAATTTTTAAGCCATAATAAACCATAAATAGTATGAGCAGTGTTCTAAATAATCCTTGTAATGATGCTTCTTGCATAAATGTTTTAAAAATTTAATTCAAAAATAACAATTTGAGACCAACTTAAAACGTTTACGTAGATAAAATCTTATATTTCCAATGTCAAAGGGAAACTATATATTTAATTTTTACAAAGTAAAAAATTATGTAGTTTTGGAACCTATGAAAACATTTAATATGAAAAAAATCTTTCTAATCGCACTTTTTATAACTAATTATCAGGTTATTAATGCTCAATACACTGAGGTTATTAATTCCAAAAGACCTGGATTTTCTGAAAGCCCTTATGGTGTTGGAATAAATGTGATACAAATAGAAGGCGGAATTTTCTTTGGAAAAAGCAGTTCTAACGAAACTTTTGCAAAAACTGATCCTTTTGGCGGAACAATTTTCATTAGATATGGAAAATTTATGGAGAAATTGGAGTTTAATGCAAAAGTAACCTATCAAAAAAATAAATTAGAGTTTAATAATATTTTTACTACAAACATTGGAAATGTTAGCGGACTTAGCGAACTTACTCTTGGTGCAAAATATTTGATTTTTCAACAAAAATTTGCTGATAAGTCTAAAGAAATTAGAAGTTGGAAAAAACGCACAGCATTTGACAAAAAACGGCTTATTCCTTCTGTTGGTGTTTATGTTGGTATGAATTTAAACTTTCTTGGAAAGGCATATAAAGAGAAAAAAATGAGTCCAAAAGCAGCTATTTTACTGCAAAATGATTTTACAAACCGTTTTATTTTGTTAACAAATCTTATTGCTGATAAGATTGGTACAGACAATCTCACATACTCATACATTGTTACTGCAACGTATGCAGTGGATCAAGATTGGTCATTTTTTGTAGAAAATGAGGGTGATTTTTTAAAGTACAAATCCGAATTTCATTTAGGAACTGGAGTAGCATATCTATGGAATGAGAACTTACAATTAGACACTTCCATTAGAGTAAATACAAACGCTGACGAATCTGCTTTTACTGTAGGTCTTGGTGCTGCTTGGCGATTAGATCGTCATAAGGATAAGGAGATAAAAAAAGATAAAGATGGAAACATCATAAAATCTAAGAAGCGTAAGAAAAAAGGAAACTTTTTCTCTCGATTATTTAAAAAGAAGAGAAAATAGATGATTACGTTAAAAGAAGCTAGTACTAAAAAGGAAATCCGAGACTTTGTTAAATTTCCATTTTCGCTTTATAAAAACAACAATTGTTGGGTTCCTCCTATTATCAATGATGAAATAGCAGGATTTGACAAAACCAAAAACCCAGTTTTTAAACATGCAGATGCAACCTTTTTATTGGCTTATAAAAACAATAAAATAGTTGGTCGTGTTTGTGCAATCATTAATTGGACTGAAATTAACGAGCAAAAAATCAAAAAAATGCGTTTTGGATGGTTTGATATTATAGATGATATTGAAGTTTCAAAAGCATTGATTAATAGAGTTTCAGAAATAGGAAAACAACACAATTTAGAATTTATAGAAGGTCCTGTAGGCTTTACCAATCTTGATAAAGTTGGTGTTCTCATTGATGGTTTTGATCATATTGGCACAATGATAACTTGGTACAATCACTCTTATTACAAAGAGCATTTAGATCAATTAGGTTTTGTAAAAGCCAAAGAATGGTTAGAAAACTATATGCTTTTTAAAGATTTAAATCCTAGTGATTTCTCTCGATTGGCAAAACTGATTGCCAAACGTTACCAATTACGTTCTATGAATTTTACTAAAACAAAACAAATTTTACCCTATGTAGATAAAATGTTTGATTTGTTCAATACTTCGTATTCAAAATTGGCATCTTTTGTTCCTATTTCTAATGAACAACGCACCTATTTTAAAGAGAAATATATAAGCCTTATAAATCCTGAATATATTGAGTATATTGTTGATAAAGAAGATAATATAGTAGCATTTGCAGTAACGATGCCATCATTTTCAAGAGCTTTACAAAAAGCAAATGGAAAATTATTTCCTTTCGGATTTTACCATCTTTTGAAAGCAAAAAAACAGAGTAAAGAGGTTATTTTTTACTTGATTGGTGTGCATCCAGATTATCAAAACAAAGGAGTTGTTGCCATTATTTTTGATGAATTTTACAAAACATTTGCCAAAAGAAGCGTTACAAAACTAATTCGAACTCCAGAATTGGAAGAAAATACCGCCATTAAACAATTATGGCGAAATATGAATCCTGTGACACATAAAAGACGTAGAACTTACAGACGAGAATTATGAAAAAGTCAGCAGTTTTAAGTCCTCCGTTAGCAGGAAAATAAAAATGTCATTGCGAGTGAAACGAAGCAATCTCAGAAACTAAACAATATGCAATTATTCTACAATTCAAATATTAACGATACTCCTTCTCAATTTACATTTGATAAAATTGAGAGTCGCCATATTGTAAAAGTATTACGAAAAAAAGAAGGAGATGTTTTGTTTATCACCAACGGAAAAGGGCAACTTTTTACTGCCGAAGTTCTAATTGTCAATGATAAAAAATGTACGATTCAACTACTAAAATCTGAAGTAAAAGAAAAACCTTGGAATTACTATTTACACATAGCCATTGCGCCAACCAAAAACAATGATAGATTGGAATGGTTTTTAGAGAAAGCAACAGAAATTGGTATTGACGAAATCACACCAATAATATGCAAACACTCTGAGCGTAAGGTAATTAAAAAGGAACGTTTAGATAAAATTATAATCTCAGCAATGAAACAATCTTTGAAGTTTCAGTTGCCAAAATTGAATGAAGTAACTTCGTTTCAAGACTTTATAAAACAAGATTTTAAAGGCTATTTATTTATTGCACATTGTGAAGAAACTGATAAAAAAACATTAAAAAGCGAACTTAAACCTCAACAAAGAATCACACTTTTAATTGGACCAGAAGGAGATTTTTCAAGTGAAGAAATTGAAATGGCTTTGCAACAAAAATTTATTCCAGTATCTTTGGGTGAAAGTAGATTGCGAACAGAAACTGCTGGAATTGCAGCAACGCATAGTGTTGCTTTTTTTAATGAATAAAACTAAAATCTCGACTGCGCTCGACCTGACAAATGTCCCCCTTGAGCGCAGTCGAGAGGTAAATTAAACCAATGAATAAACTAAAATATCTTCTTATAATTCTATTCTTTTCTGCAACTTCGTTTGCGCAAGATATTGCCATTTTAAAATACGATGGCGGAGGAGATTGGTATGCCAATCCTACGGCACTTCCAAATTTGATTGAGTTTTGCAATAAAAACATTCAAACTAAAATAAGCAAAAAACCAAAAACTGTTGAAGCAACAAGCATAGAAATCTTTAACTATCCTATTATTTTTATGACAGGTCACGGAAATGTGTTTTTAAACGATGATGCTGTACAAAACCTACGAAACTACCTAACTTCTGGGGGTTTTCTTCATATCTCTGATAATTATGGCTTGGATGAATATATTAGAAGAGAACTAAAAAAGGTGTTTCCTAAACTTTATTTTCAAGAGATTCCTTATAACCATCCTATTTACAATCAATCTTATACATTTGAAAAAGGCGTGCCAAAAATTCATGAGCATGATAACAAAAACCCTCAAGGTTTTGGGCTTTTTTATGAAGGAGAATTGGTTTGTTTTTATGATTATGAAAGTGATTTGAGCGATGGTTGGGAAGATGCAGTTGTGCACAATGACTCGCAAGAAATACGAGAAAAAGCCTTAAAAATGGGCGCAAATATTGTGGAGTTTGTTTTTAAGGATTAGATTACAAACTTAACGTAGTAATTTAAAAATACCATCTTTGCTTTCGTATCATAAAGTTTATTAAAACAAACCTTATTTTAACCACGTTACCTGAAGTTTGAAGAAAATGATGAGAAAATACATTTTTATAATCCTAATTTTAATAACTGACCTTACGCAAAAATAATGCATAAATTTGTAAAAAAAGATATATGTCTGTTGATAACTTGAAAGACTTATATATGGACTATTTGATTAGTTCCACTCAATTAACCACTTGCACCGGATTGTCAAGGGTTTTAGATGGAGTAATTAGCCATGATAAATTCACACGATTGCTATCCAAGGGTAATTTTGATTCTAAATCTTTATGGAAACAGAGTAAAGTTATGGCTCAAGAGATAAGTCAATCAACACACACCAAGGTTTTAAGTTTTGATGACAGTATAATGCCCAAGCCACACACCAAAGAAAATGCTTTAAATTGTTGGCATTTTGATCATTGCTCAGGAAGAAATGTAAAAGGCGTTCAATTCTTGACGGCATTATTCAATACACAAGTAATCGTTGCACAAGAATATAAAATCAATCCAAAAAAGTTGACCTAAGCGATTTTTTTTTGAGAAAATCAAGTTTTAAAGCAAAAAATAAAATAATCGATTTAAATTTTCTATAATTTTGCAAATAAGACATTAATTATACAAATATAATGACCTATCTTATTTACAAACAAATTTATAGTTAATTCCTTTGATACTATTGCTTCATTTTTTGGACTACGTCTTTCTATTTTGCTTACATTTGAAAATAATAAGAAAAGCAAAATAGAAAGACTAAACACAACATCAGATAAATGACAATAATTTTTCCTTCAGAAAAATTACTGCACTTATCCATATGTTGGGCTTCATACGAAAAAGAGCCACCGCACAAATAGCTCTTTTGGTTTTTTGCCGACACACAGGCAAACCCGAAAAAACCAAAAGAGCTATTTTTTGCCACCGCTCACCGAGAATAATGAGAATTGAAATATGACAATAACGCAATACATTGACAATATAAATCAGAGATACAAACTCGGAAACGCAACTGAACACACTTTTAGAGGCGACTTGCAACAACTTCTTGAAAGTCTAATATCCGAAATTAGAGCCACTAACGAACCCAAAAGACAATCTTGCGGAGCACCTGACTACATCTTGACAAAAAAAGATATTCCAGTAGGATTTATTGAAGCAAAAGACATTGGAGACAAAGACCTTGAAGGAAAAAAGAAATCGGGAAACAAAGAACAATTTGACCGATACAAAGCATCTTTAGACAATCTAATTTTCACAGATTACATAGATTTTCATTTATACAATGACGGAGAATTTATTACCAAAATTGCAATTGCAGAAGTAACCGAAAAAGGAATCATTGCAAAACCCGAAAATTTTAAAATATTTGAAAATCTAATCAAAGATTTTTGTACACACATAGGACAAAACATAAAAAGTCCAAAAAAATTAGCAGAAATGATGGCGGGCAAAGCCCGCCTTCTTTCTGATGTTATTGGTAATGCTTTGACAAGTGATGAATCACATAATGAAGATAGTACGCTTAAAGAACAAATGCTTGCTTTTAAGAATATCTTGATTCACGATATTACAC
Source organism: Urechidicola sp. (assembly GCA_965248525.1). Taxonomy (GTDB): domain Bacteria; phylum Bacteroidota; class Bacteroidia; order Flavobacteriales; family Flavobacteriaceae; genus Urechidicola. The sequence goes on from CBDFJO010000004.1 coordinate 160,400, forward strand.
CCAAAGGATTTGCAGATGTTTATGCTCAAACTATTGCTTACGGAATGTTTGCTGCTCGTTTGCACGACCCCACTTTAGATACTTTTAGCAGACAAGAAGCTGCTGAATTGATTCCTAAATCAAATCCATTTTTAAGAAAATTGTTTGGGTACATAGCTGGACCCGATATTGATGACAGAATTAAATGGATTGTAGAAAATTTAGCAGAAATATTTTTAGCTTGTAATGTTGAAGAAATTCTAAAGAATTATGGGAAAACTACAAAAATGGAAGACCCAATTATCCATTTTTATGAAACTTTCTTAGCTGAATATGACCCAAAACTAAGAAAAGCGAAAGGAGTTTGGTACACTCCTGCCCCAGTTGTAAATTTCATTGTTCGTGCAGTTGATGATATTCTAAAAACAGAATTTGATTTGTCACAAGGTTTGGCGGACACTTCAAAAACTAAAATAAAAGTAAAAACACAGACTCCAAATAAAAATTTTAAAAGTGGGTATAAAGAAATAGAACAAAAAATACACAAAGTGCAAATTCTTGACCCTGCCACAGGAACAGGAACTTTTTTAGCCGAAGTAATAAAACACGTAAACAAGAAATTTAAAGGACAAGAAGGGATTTGGAGCGGATATGTAGAAAAACACTTGTTGCCAAGATTAAACGGTTTTGAGTTGTTAATGGCAAGTTATGCAATGGCTCATTTGCAGTTAGATTTGTTATTAAAAGAAACTGGTTTTAAGGCTACTACAAACCAACGGACAAGAGTTTACCTAACCAACAGTTTAGAAGAATACCATCCAGACACAGGAACTTTATTTGCAGGTTGGCTAAGTAGTGAAGCCAATGAGGCAAACCATATTAAACGTGATACTCCTGTAATGTGTATTATGGGAAACCCTCCGTATAGTGGAGAAAGTGCCAATAAAGGCGATTGGATTATGAACTTAATGGAAGACTATAAGAAAGAACCAGGAGGGAAAGAAAAACTTAAAGAACGAAATTCTAAATGGATTAATGATGATTATGTAAAGTTCCTACGGTACGGACAGCATTTTATTGAGAAAAATGGAAGCGGTGTTTTAGCATTTATTAACCCTCACGGTTTTTTAGACAATCCTACTTTTAGAGGAATGCGCTGGAATTTATTAAAAACGTATGATAAAATTTACACAATAGATTTACACGGTAACACTAAAAAGAAAGAAACATCACCTGATGGTTCTGCTGATATAAATGTATTTGATATTGAACAAGGTGTATCAATAAATATTTTTGTAAAAACAGGAAAAAAAAAACCTAACGAATTAGGAAAAGTTTTACATTATGATTTATTTGGAAAACGAGAATATAAATATGATTTCCTTATTGAAAACTCATTAAAGTCAACTCCTTTTGTGAAAATACCAAATAAAGCACCAATGTTTTATATGGTACAAAAGGATTTTGAAAAAGAAAGTGAATATGAGAAAGGATTTGCATTGAATAAATTGTTCATTTCTAATTCTATTGGAGTTGTAACAGCAAGAGATAAATTAACAATTAAGAACACAAAAAAAGATGTCATTCAAACAATAAATGACTTTACTGCTCTTGAAGTAGAGGAAGCAAGAATTAAATACTCTTTAGGTAAAGATGCCAGAGATTGGAAAGTTTCTTTTGCGCAAAATGACTTAATCTCCTCTAAAAAGAATGAAAATAATGTTGTGAAAATTTCATATCGTCCTTTTGATTCTAAATGGACATACTATACTGGAAAATCAAGAGGCTTCCATTGTATGCCCAGAGGAAAAGTAATGCAACATTTCATACTTGGGACAAATTTAGGTATAGTATTTCGTAGGCAACAACCTGAATCATTGGATTTATATATATTCTGTTCTAAAGAGATTGTTGCTGATGGGTACATTAGGTCAGACAATAAAGGAGGAGAAAGTATTGCTCCGCTTTATCTTTATCCCGTTATTAACGGACAACAAGCAATTAATGAAACAGCAGAGAGAATACCGAATTTAAACCAAGAAATTATAAATGAAATTGCAAAAAATATAAGTTTAACATTTACCAAAGAGAAAGAAACTACGGAAACCACTTTTGCTCCAATAGATATTTTAGATTATACCTATGCGGTTTTACATTCACCAACATACAGAGAAAAATACAAAGAATTTCTGAAAATAGATTATCCAAGAGTATCTTATCCAAAAGACAAAAATACGTTTTGGAAATTGGTAAAATTAGGAGGAGAAATACGCCAAATACATTTATTAGAATCTCCAAAAGTAGAAGATTACATTACAACATATCCAAAAGATGGAAGCAATACTATCACAACCAAAGTTGCCAAAAAAGATTGGGAATTATTTGATGAAGAAAAGCAATTAGGCAGAATTTGGATAAATGATGAACAGTATTTTGATAACATCCCTTTAGTTGCTTGGGAGTTTTACATTGGTGGTTATCAACCTGCTCAAAAATGGCTAAAAGACCGCAAAGAAAGAACCTTAGAATTTGATGATATTTTACATTATCAAAAAATTATTGTGGCACTTTCCAAAACAGATAGATTAATGAAAGAAATTGATGAAATTGAGATTGAGTAGTTTTGTCACAACTCTGACAGACCTATTGTCTTAGTAAAAAGAAAAACTGACAAAAAGTCATAAAAAAACAACATACCAAGAAAGGCACATTGTTTGACTTATTTTCTGAGTTAAATTGTTTTTAGATAAAACAGAAAAATAGGTTATTATTGTTTTGAGATTGCAAATGTAATATTATTTTTTTAATATCCAAATCATTTAACTCAGGTTAAAATCCGCCTGAGCATTTTGCGAACGGATAAAAAATAATATTCATTTATATGAAAAAACAATTTACCAAATTTTCGGAGAACATCCGCTTGACAGAAAATCAAGAAACTGACGCAAAAACGAAATACACAGGCGTGTGTAAAACACTTCACAAATCATACTACGAAAATGATTATGATGGTAAGACCAAATTTTTATTTGGCTCTTACAAAACGAACACCAACACAAGACCTCTTTCTGAAGACCAAGATGTTGATGTAATTTTCAAAATTCCAGAGGAAACTTACAACAAGTTTAAAGACTATGAATCAAATGGCCCTTCTGCACTATTACAAGAGATAAAGGAAATTCTACAGAAAGCATATCCTAAAACTGCCAAAATAAAAGCTTGGGAGAAAATAGTTTTTGTAAAGTTTGCAGATAACACACACAATATAGAAGTTGTTCCTGCTTTTGAACTTGAAGACAAAACCTTTATAATTCCTAACTCAGCAGACGGTGGAAGTTGGGCTGACTTTGACCCAAGAGAGCAAGTTAATACGTTTCAAGCTTCAAACGGTGAAACAGAATCACTTACCGCTGATTTAACAAGAATGATGAAAACTTGGGTTCAAATTACTTCAAGTTTAGAATACAAGTCATACAATTTACTTAACGATATAATTACTTTTCTTAATTCTAATTACAAAAAAGGTGCAGATTTCTCTGACTATCACTTAGTAATACGTGATTGTTTTAAGTATTTAAAAAGCAATTGTGATAGCAGTTTAGATAGTCATCTTAAAACAGCTTTAGATAGAGCTGAAAAGGCTGTTGATTTCATTGATGATAACAAACCTAAAGAGGCTTCTTTAGAATGGCGTAAAATTTTCGGAAATAAATATCCTTTGGTTTCTGAAAATCCAGTTAATGAAAGTAAAGCAAGAGTTTTTTCTACACCAAGTTCTCCTTATGCCTGTTTTAAAATTAAATAAACAAGATATTGATTTTCTTGAGGAAAATTATTCTCAATTAACCTACAATCACAAAGAAAATGTGATTGTAGGTACTTTGTCATTCAACCTGAAATATGACTCTATTGAAGAGGAAATAAAAGATAAATATAAAATTGAAATAGACCTAAATCAAGTTTCTGATTTAGGTTTACCAATTGTAAGAGAAACTAACAGAAGGATTTTAAACATTGCAAAAAGTAAAAATTTATTTTTTGGTGATTTACACATAAATAATAAAGAAGGTGAAATGTGTATTATTTTACCTCCAAAAGTAAAAGAAAAATATCCTAATGGTTTTGATTTAGAAATTCTATTAGAACATCTTCAAGAGCATTTTTATTGGATTTCATATTTTGAGAAGTATGATAAAAAGCCTTGGCCAGATTATAGACATAATGAATTAGGGTATTATGAATTGTATTTAGAAAATAAGCAATTATATGCTGATGTATTTAAAGAATATTTCAAATGTAAAACAAGACCTGAATTTAGACGTAAAATTAAAAAATTAAGAAAAATTTATAAAAAATGAATAAGTATTTATTAGCAAACATTAGATTTTATTTCGCTCAATCTGTATTTATGAACAACTGCCATTATAAAGCATATAACAGATTGGAGAAAAGGAAATCTTTAAACTCAAAAATAGTTTTCGTGTTTTCAGGAATCACTATTATCTTGTTGGTTCTCCAGATTATAGGGTTACAGAATGATTACTCACCTCTAATTTCTGTTAGCGCATTTGTTGGCTTAATATTAACTGGAGCAAGCTTAGTTTTTGGTTTAATAAGTAAAGAAGACCTATCTCTTTTAATGTATCAACAAAAAAATACAGCAGAAAAATACAAAATGCTAAGGGACAGTTATATGAGCTTGATAGAAGAAATTATGTCAAACACCACTGACGAAAGTCTTTTAAAAGAAAGAAGAGACAATCTTCTTGTAAAATATGGTTCAATAGGTGAATTTTCTCCTGCTACTGATTATGAGGATTACAAAGCGGCTCAAAAAGCTTTAGGACTTTCTGAAAACACAGATGAGGAGTTCACTTGGAGTAATGCTGAAATTGATAAATTTTTACCGCAAGAACTAAGATTAAATAGCCAACCCTAAAGCCATACACATTGCCAAGTCGCTCGAAAAAGCCAACCGCACGAGCCAAAACTTGCCAATAAGTATGTCTTTGCCAACGCTACAAACAAAAAGAAAAATGTACGAAAGCCCAACAAAGAACTGAGGTAAAAAACAACTAAAAACTCAATTATTTTTCACTAAAACACTTCTAAAATTATCATCATAAGGAATTCCATTTTTTACAATAGAAAATGCCTGTTTTAATAACTTATTACACACCGCAATTAATGCTAGTTTTTTACTCTTCCTCGTGACAGCAAGATTAAGAAGATAAAAAAAATAATGAGTAGAAATTATAATAAGATAATAAATGGTTTGAGTTTGGTTAACGGCGGGTCGCTACGCTTCATATACTAACCGTTACCTACAATGAAAAAAAAACATAGTATTTGAATCAATCCTGCTAAATTTTGAAAATAAAATGCTATTTTTGTTATTACACAAACTTTGAAGTTTGATTAAAGAAAAATATAGCGTAAGTATTGAGGAATTTGATGGTAAAAACTATCAAATAAGACTTGTTGAGCCAGAAGATAAAGCTGTAATAACTCATTATTTACACAATGTTTATAACGGAGTCTCTAAACACTATAAAAAAGATGCTTTAAAAGTCTTAAAAAACTTTGTTGAATATAAACAAGACGAGAATGTTACAATAGCTCAAGAAGATGCTCTACAACAATTACTTTTTGAAGTTGAAAACGTTCCATTTCCAACACCTAAAAATTATTCTTTTAAATTTATTGACCTATTTGCTGGAATTGGCGGATTTAGATTAGCATTACAAAATATTGGCGGAAAATGTGTTTATACAAGCGAATGGGAAAATGCAGCAAAAAAAACTTACAGAGAAAATTTTGGGGAAATTCCATTTGGAGATATTACAAAAAAAAGTACAAAAAACTATATTCCTGATGAATTTGATGTTTTATGTGCAGGTTTTCCTTGTCAAGCATTTTCAATTGCAGGAAATAGAAAAGGATTTGCAGACACAAGAGGAACGCTATTTTTTGATGTAGAAGAAATTATAGAAAAGCACAGACCAAAAGTTGTTTTTCTTGAAAATGTTAAAAATTTAGTATCTCACGACAACGGAAATACATTTAAAACCATCATTGAAATTTTAGAGAAAAAATTAGGATATAAAACTTATAGTTCTGTTTTAAATTCAATGACTCACGCAAATGTTCCGCAAAATAGAGAACGAATTTTTATTGTTGCTTTTGACCCAAATCAAGTTGAAAATCATTCTAATTTTAAATTTCCAGAAAAAATAGAGCTTACAAAAAACATCCATGATATTTTAGAAAAAGGAAAGCAAGAAGAAAAATATTATTATTCTAAAGACCATAAATATTACCCTGAATTGGAAAAAACAATGACTTCAAAAGACACTGTTTATCAATGGAGAAGAGTTTATGTAAGAGAAAATAAAAGTAACGTCTGTCCTACTTTAACCGCAAATATGGGAACAGGCGGACATAATGTTCCTTTAATAAAAGACAATTACGGAATTAGGAAATTAACTCCTAGAGAATGTTTTTCTTTTCAAGGTTACCCACAAAATTACGTTTTACCAAACTTGGCAAATAGTAAATTATACATGCAAGCAGGAAACTCGGTAACAACAACTTTAATAGAGCGAATTGCGAATGAAATAATGACAGTTTTATGAAATTGAAATCATTTGCAGAAATAGATCAAGAAAATAACGGAAACTACTTAAACCTTCTTTCAGCCGTTTCTAAATTATCAGGACTTTTTAGTGAAAGTTCTGTTCCTTTTATTAATTACCGAGTTGCCGAAAATATATTTTGTAGAAGTTTTGAGGCAAATAATTTATCTCGTTCAGACACTGCATTTGATGCAGATTATAATTCTGTTGGTGTCGGTTTAAAGACTTTTATTTCTAAAAGTGATAATAGCACCGAAAAAGTTGCTGAATTTAATAGCCTTTCAAGAGAATTGAAAAACTTTAAAGGCAAAGAACTTGCATTAAAACTTGGAGAATATAGAAACGAACGAATTGATTTAGCAAACAGAGTATACGACATTAAATCTTCACTTTATCATATTGTTGCAAGAAGAGAAAAAGAATTATTACTTTTTGAAACAGATTATAATCAAATAGATATTGAAAATATTCATTCTGTAAAAGAGAATAAAGCAAGTTTACAATTTGAAGACGGACACAATTTTTATTCTTTCAATTATTCAAAAAGCACTTTATTTAGAAAGTTCATAATTCCTCAAAATGCTTTTCGTTTACCAATTGATATTATAGACGACCCTTACAGTTTAATCCTTGATTTATTTTCAAATAATGAATTTAAATCTGCAACTGACACACTTGTAAAAGGAGAAAACTATATTGTTTTACCTCTTTACGGAATAAAGAAAAAAGAAAAATTTGTATTTGAAAAAAGTGGCTTGAATCAATGGAATGCAGGTGGTAGAAAAAGAGATTTTGGAGAAATTTACATTCCTATTCCAATAGATATTCACAAAGAATTTCCTGATTTCTTTCCTGAAAGAGACACACATTTCAATTTACAAATTCCAACTGGAGAGGTTTTTGAAGCAAAAGTTTGTCAAGAAAACTCCAAAGCTTTAATGACAAACCCAAATAAGGCATTATCTGATTGGCTTTTGAGAAAAATATTACAGTTAAAAGAAGGAGAATTGGCAACAATTGAAAAATTAAATAAATTAGGTTTTGATAGTGTTATTATCACTAAAAACAAAAAGTCTAAATTTAAAATTGACATAATGAAAATTGATTCTTATAATGGGTTTTGGAAATAAACGAAAAAAACACTGTAGGTAACAATAGTAATCGTTGCACAAGAATATAAAATCAGTCCAAAAAAGTTAACCTAAGCGATTTTTTTAGAGAAAACCTATTTTAAAATTCATACAAATTCTAAATTTTTAACTGGTTTAAAGTTGCTTATTTGAAGTACTATTACCTCTTTTATTTGATATAAGTAAAAAGCAAGTCTTTGCTTGTTAGTTTGTACAGTTTTGCTAGTGAATTTTAAGTATTTCTTGATATTATAAGCAATTGCAGCCATATATAACTTTGTTGGATTGGTTTATTCCAATCGTATTTATTTTACGGAGTCCCATAAATTGAGTGAGTATTCCAAACATATATAAAGATACTTAATATCAATGTATTACAAAATAATTTAAACCCTTATTACCGTTTTTTTTTGTGAAATTAGTTGTATTATGTGTAACAGGCACTTCGTGTATCATTCATTGCTCCACTCTTTTTTAGTCTAATAAAACATTTCTTTTAATCAACTTTTAAAAAATTGAAGAAGGTATTGATATAGGTTATGAAAATATTTTTTGGTCTGAGAAGCAATTTCTGCTTCAAACCAATTTCGCAACCTCATCAAAACTAATTCCTCCATAATTTCCTGAACTCATCAGTAACAAAGCAGTATTATCAAGACTTTGAGAGAATAAAAATTCTTTAAACGCTGTTGGATTGGTATAAATAATCAAATCATCACGTTGAAAAGCAGTAGCAATTTGCTGTTCAGTAACTTTCTCTAACTTCTTAATCTCAACAGCATGCGGAGAATAAAAAACTACAGCAATATCTGCAGCATCAAGTGCTCCAACATACTCTTTCAAAAACTCAGCATTCAAACTACTATATGTGTGTAATTCTAAACACGCTAACAACGTTCTATTTTTATACTGATTTTTCACAGCATTTGTAGTTGCCATCACTTTTGAAGGCGAATGCGCAAAGTCTTTAAACACAACTGTTGAATCACTTTGAGCTATTTTCTCCAATCGTTTGCTTGCACCTTTAAAACTTACAATCGCTTCGTAAAAATCTTCTTCATCAATCCCAATATGCTGACATATCCATTTTGCACCTGCAAGATTCTCTAAATTATGTTTTCCGAAAATTTCTAAAGGTAATTTCCCATCAGAAGTGTTTAAAAAAGTAATTCCGTTTTCAATTTTGTATTCTGGAGTTTTATACGGATATTTTTTAATGTGATTTGTACTTTCTTCAACTACATTTTTTACCTCAATATCCTCTTCGTTATATACCATAATCCCACCATTGATTATTGAATCTGTAAAAATTCGAAACTGATCTACATAATTCTCGAAAGTTGGAAAAACATTGATATGATCCCAAGCGATTCCACTTAACAATGCAATGTTTGGCTTATACAAATGAAATTTTGGTCGCCTATCAATAGGTGAAGAAAGGTATTCATCGCCTTCAAGAATAATGAACTCATTTTCTTTGGTCAAATGCACCATCGTATCAAAACCTTCTAACTGTGCGCCAACCATATAATCAACTTTCATATCATGATAATGCAACACGTGTAAAATCATAGAAGTAATCGTTGTTTTACCATGAGAACCACCAATTACAACACGCGTTTTATCTTTTGATTGTTCATATAAAAATTCTGGGTACGAATAAATTTTAATGCCCAATTCCTGTGCTTTCTTTAACTCTGTATTGTCCTCTTTTGCGTGCATTCCAAGAACGATAGCATCTATATTTGTAGTGATTTTTTCTTCAAACCAGCCAAATTCTTTTGGTAATAAGCCTCTTGTTTCCAATCGAGATTTAGAAGGTTCAAAAATAGCATCATCGCTTCCTGAAATCTCATATCCTTTCTCGTCCAATGCCATTGCTAGATTGTGCATTGCACTTCCTCCTATTGCTATAAAATGTATTTTCATTAATCGTCAAGTTTATTCTACCACAAATTTAATCAATCTATAATATGATACTAATTTTTGATAGACTTAGTTTTAACTCTTCATTATCAATACTTCCCTCACTCAAATGACTAGTTCACTCATTCATGTTAATTTTAGGTATAACTTTTGCTATCTTTACAGTATTAAAAAATGAATTATGCAAAAATCAATTTTATCATTTCTATTACTGATGACTATATCTCAATTTTCTAACGCTCAAAACAAGTTTGACAACTACATTAAAGATTGGGAAAAAGTCTATACTTTTGAATTAGAATCCTTACCAAAATCGGCTTTGACAGAAGTTGAAAAAATCTATGTAAAATCTAAAAGAGAAAATAATACGCCTCAATTAGTAAAATCATTACTATACAAATCTAAATTCGCTTTAACGCTCGAAGAAGATGCACAACTAAAAATCATCAAAGGCATAAAAGCAGCCATTACTCAAAGTAGTTTTCCTGCAAAAAATATTTTAGAAAGCATTCTTGCAGACGTTTATTGGCAGTACTTTCAGCAAAATAGGTGGAAATTTTACAACCGAACCAAAACGATTGAAAAAGTGGATGCAAATGACTTTAGAACTTGGGATTTGCAAACCATTTTTGAAGAAACACATGTTCATTTTCAAAATTCATTATCAAGCAGTTTGGAATTGCAACTCGTAGATTTATCAGCATATAATGACATTTTAAATTTACGAGTTGACTCAAAGGAATATCGACCAACTTTATATGATTTTATTGCACACAGAGCCATTGACTTTTATAGAAACGATGAACAAAGTTTGCCCCGTCCTTCTTATAAATTTGAAATAAAAGATACTAATTTATTAGGAGAAAACAAGCCGTTTATTTCGGCTGCTATTTCTTCAAAGGATAGTCTTTCTCAGCAATTTAACGCTTTAAAATTGTATAGAAATTTAACCTTATTTCATTTAAAAGACAGCAATCCAACTGCATTGATTGACTTGACTTTAAGCAGATTAGATTTTATAAAAAGTAAGGCTGTTTTTGATGATAAAAATACGCTTCATTTACAGTCGCTTCATCTATTAAAAAAAGCGTATGAAAATCACGAAGCATCTGCAGAAATAGATTTTAGAATTGCAAAAGCATATCACGAACAAGCAAATACATATCAACCAAAGACAAACGAAGAACATCGTTTTAAGAGAATAGAAGCGCTCAAGGTTTGCGAACGTGCAATCGCAAATTTCCCAGAATCAAAAGGTGCCGAAAAATGCAAAAGTTTAAAAGCTCAAATTCTACAAAAAAACATTAACATCACTTCAGAAAAATATATTCCTATTGCTACTCCTTCTCGCCTATTGATTGATTATAAAAATACTGATAATGTCTTTTTTAGCGCATATAAAATCACAAAAGAACAGCAAAAAAAGTTCAACAAAATTTACAATGATTCTGTACGAGTTTCGTTTATCAAAAAATTAGATGCAACGAAGAAATGGAATACATCTTTGCGTAACGAAAAAGACTATCAACAACACAAAACAGAAGTTTTACTCCCTCAATTACCACAAGGGTTTTATTTGATTGTTGGCACTACTGAAAACGAGGAAATAAAAGACGAAAAAACACTCGCATATACCTTTATGCAAGTTACCGATTTGGTGCTGGTAGAGAATAATAGCAACGGAGAATATATATATCAAGTTGTTGATAGAAATACTGGAAAACCTATTGAAAACGCTAACGTACACCTCAAAAATTACAATACAGGAAAGTACAACAAACCTATCAATCGTAATTTTACAACCGATAAAAACGGACAGTTTTCTTTTAAAAGTAATTCTCGACATCGCAATGTTGTTTCGACTGTAATCTATAAAGATGATACTGCAATTTTTGGTAATTATTACCTAAATAAATACCATAAAAACGAGCCAAGTAGAGATGAAAGAATCACAATAAAATCATTTATTTTTACTGATAGAAGTATCTATCGTCCAGGACAAACGGTATATTTTAAAGCCATCGTGCTAAAAAAACAAGGTGAAAAATCTGAAGTATTTACTGATGAGTTTATCGAAGTAATATTAAAAGACGTCAATTACCAAGAAGTAAAAAAACTATACTTAAAACTAAATGAATTTGGTTCAGTTTCAGGAGAATTTATCTTACCTTCCAGTGGATTGACAGGAAAATACACCATCGAAATTGATGAAAGTTATGAATATGACAGTAAGTTTTATGATGATGCTGATTTTGACTTTGATTATAACGAATATAATTTCTCAGTAGAAGAATACAAACGTCCAAAGTTTGAAACTGAGTTTAAGCCTGTAACCGAAACTTATAAATTAAATGACAGCATTACCGTAAATGGGACTGCTACTGCTTTTGCTGGAAGTAATATAACAGATGCAAAAGTTGCATATCGTGTAGTGAGAACGGCAAATTATCCTCGTTGGTTTAATTGGCATAGACCAAACTATTATCAATCAGAGGAATTAGAAGTTACGCATGGAGAAAGCATTACAGATGCTGAAGGTGCTTATGAAATTACTTTTAAAGCGATTCCTGATTTAAAGGTTTCTAAAGATTCTCAGCCAACATTTAATTACAAAGTCTATGCTGATGTAACTGATATCAATGGAGAAACTCGCAGTACTGAAACTACTGTAAAAATTGGGTATCATGCTTTGACTGCCAACATTTCAATCGATTCTAAAGTTGATAAAACAAGTAAAGACAACAAGTTAACTATTACAACCAATAATTTGAATGGCGAATTTGTGCCAACTAAAGGAAACATCAAAATATACAAGTTAGTAGCACCTAAAAATCCGTTGAGAAAACGTCCTTGGAACGCTCCAGATTATCAAGATTTTACAGAATCTAGATTCCGTGATTTATTCCCTCACGATCCTTTTACTGATGATGAAAGCAACGAACAACAATGGGGAAAAGGAACATTAGTTTTTGATAAAACTTTTGATACAGACAAATCAAAAGAACTAAATTTAGGAACTATCAAAAAGTGGATTTCTGGTAAATACATCGTTGTGCTTGACTGTAAAGACACGTTTGGTCAAGAAGTGAAAGACGAACAGCGTTTCACTGTTTTTAGCAACAAAGACACTAAAATTGCGGATAGTAAATTGTTTTTTATCAATACTGACAAATCCTCTTACAAAGAGAATGAACACGTAGAAATCTTAGTTGGTTCTGCCTCAAAAGATTTGACGGCAACCATACAAGTTGAGAAAAATTACAAGATAATTTCTACTCATTTTGTGCATCTCAATAATGAAACAAAGACTTTAAAAGTTCCTGTAAACAAAGCAGCTATTGGTGGCTTTGCCATCAAATATTACTATGTAAACTACAATAGTTTTGATAGCGGAAGTCTTAATATTGTGGTTCCCTATGCTACTGATAATTTATCTATTGAAACGTTGACCTTTAGAGATAAGTTACAACCTGCAAGTGAGCAAACATGGAGTTTTAAAATAAAAGGAGACAAGACCGATAAGATTGCTGCGGAATTATTAGCCTCGATGTATGATGCTTCTTTAGACGAATTTAAAAGACACGATTGGTCGTTTAATCCAATACAGCGAAGAAATTATTCCTCATACGGAAACAGTACTGCAAACTATAGTTTTGGTACGAATCGTTTTAATATTCGAAATCTTCACCGTAACCACTTCGACATTCCTCAGCAAGGTTATGACAACTTAAAATGGTTTGGATTTAGTTTGAATAGAATGGAAAGAATGATGAGAAGTGCTTCTACTAAAGGCTTACCTGCTCCAGAAACTATTGAAATTATTTCTGATGAAGAAGAAATTGAAGAATCAATTTTAATGAGTACCGAAAGTAACTTAGATGAAGTTGTGGTTACAAAAAATGAAAAAAATAGCCTTCAATTTTTAATAAACGTAAGTAAAGGAAAAATAATTCCTAATAAGACATCTTTACAAGGCATAAAAATCAGAAAAAACTTTAACGAAACAGCCTTTTTCTTCCCACATTTACGAACAGATAAAAACGGTACCGTTAGTTTTGATTTTACAGTTCCAGAAGCATTAACTCGTTGGAAACTGCAATTATTAGCGCATACCAAAGACATGAAATCGGTAACTAAAACGTTGACTACTGTTACTCAAAAAGAATTGATGGTCTTACCAAATCCTCCAAGATTTTTACGTGAAGGTGATCAAATTATCTTTTCGAGTAAAATTTCTAATCTTACAGATAAAAGTCTCAACGGTTTTACACAATTGCAACTTACAGATGCTGTAACAGGAAAAGAAATTGATAGTTTATTGGAAAATATCGCTAAAAGTCAGTCTTTTAAAATAGATGCCAAAGGAAATACAAATGTGAGTTGGTCTTTGACAATTCCTCATAACAAAGTGCAGGCAGTTCAATATAAAATTGTAGCAAAAGCAGGAGATTTTTCTGACGGAGAACAAAACGCATTACCTGTTTTATCAAACAGAATGTTGGTAACAGAAACGCTTCCTATGTGGATTAGAAGTAACCAATCAAAAACATTTACACTTGATAAATTGAAAGACAATGCTTCCACAACTTTGAGTAACCATAAACTAACCTTAGAAATTACTTCAAATCCTGCATGGTACGCTGTACAAGCCTTGCCATATTTGATGGAATATCCGTATGAGTGTGCAGAGCAAACATTCTCTCGCTATTATGCAAATGCCTTGGCTTCTCATATCGCAAATTCAAATCCGAAAATACAAGAAGTCTTTAATCAATGGGCCTCAACAGAGGCTATGATAAGTAATCTTGAAAAAAATCAAGAATTAAAATCATTGATTATTCAAGAAACTCCTTGGCTCAGAGATGCGCAAAGCGAAACCGAACAAAAGAAACGTATTGCTTTATTGTTTGACTTAAATAAGATGAAAAACGAATCTGAAAATTCGTTAAGAAAATTAGAGAAAATGCAGTTTGGTAACGGAGGATTCCCATGGTTTAAAGGTGCAGAATATCCAAACAGATATATCACACAACATATTGCTTCTGGTTTTGGACACTTAAATAAATTGAATGTCATTCTGAACGAAAGTGAAGAATCTATGCTCATAAAAGCAGTAAAATTTTTAGATGAAGAAATTCTTGATGATTATCAAAAACTCTTAGTAAGAGCAACAGTTATCAGAAAAAAGGAACGATCAAAATCTAAAGGGTTTAAAGCTGAGAAAGATTATTTAACAAAAAATAATTTAGGTCATATACAATTACAGTATTTGTATATGCGTAGTTTTTATCCACAGCTGAAAATAAATGACAAACTGCAAACTGCTGTTGATTATTATCGTAATCAGTCGGCAACCTATTGGAAAGAGTACAATCTCTATTCTAAAGGGTTGATTGCGCTCGTACATCATAGAAACAACAACAAAACTATTGCTTCGAAGATTTTAAAATCGCTCAAAGAAAATAGTATTACTAATGACGAATTAGGGATGTATTGGAAGTCAAATACTACAAGTTGGCATTGGTATCAAGCACCTGTAGAAACTCAAGCCTTGATGATTGAAGTGTTCTCTGAAACAGGTTCTGTCATTCTGAGCGAAGAGAAGAATCTCATTGATATAGACAATCTAAAAATTTGGTTATTGAAAAATAAGCAAACCAACCGTTGGAAAACAACCAAAGCAACAACAGAAGCCATTTATGCATTGCTATTGCAAGGTTCTGATTGGCTTGAAGTTACTGACTTTATGGATGTGAAAATTGGTGCTAAAAAAATAAATCCTTTAGCATTAGAAGAAAGTAAAGTTGAAGCAGGAACTGGTTATTTTAAAACCTCTTTTTATCGTGATGAAATAAAGCCAGAAATGGCAACAGTAACCTTGACAAAAGATACGAAAGGCATTGCTTGGGGAGCATTATACTGGCAGTATTTTGAAGATTTAGATAAGATTACAAGTGCCGAAACTCCGTTGAAAATCTCTAAAAAATTGTTTCTTAAAAACAATACTGACAAAGGAGAAATATTATCAGAAATAACAAAAGAAACTGATTTAAAATTGGGAGATTTAGTACGAGTACGTATTGAATTAAAAGTTGACAGAGTTATGGAATTTGTACATATGAAAGATATGAGAGCATCAGGGTTTGAGCCAATTAATGTACTATCAAAATACAAATATCAAGATGGTTTAGGTTATTATGAAAGCACGAAAGATGCGTCAACCAATTTCTTTTTTGATAGATTGCCAAAAGGTATTTATGTATTTGAATATGACTTGAGAGTAAACAATAAAGGTGATTTCTCAAACGGCATTACGACTATACAAAGCATGTATGCACCAGAATTTAGCAGTCATAGTGAAGGTGTGCGAGTTTTGATAGAATAAATCATGTCAACCAAGATTAAAAGCGAAAGTAAATTTACTTTCGTTTTTTTGTTACTCTTTTTTTACTTGTTTTCGCTAGTGGATTAAAATCTAAGGCTAACTGTATCCAATATTCTAAATCGTTATCAAGATCTATTGCATCATCCGTTAAGAATACATATCCTTTCATTGGTCTTCCAGTAAAATTCATCTCATTACAGCCTTCTTTTTTCAATGCTCCCTCATATTTTTCAATACCAATTCTTGCCATTACTTCATTTTTTATAACACCAAGACACATTTTATCATCCACCATAAAACACAGTCCTCCAAACATTTTCTTTTCAAAAAAATTGACGCGCTTATCTGTCAACATTTGAGATATTCTATCAGCTAAAAATTCATTGTAAGCCATTTATCACTTATTTTCTGTAAATATAATAATTGATTTTAAAACGCAATAAAAATCTGTATCTTTGCAAAAAACGATTTATAATGGATATCAATCTTATTCCGAAAATAAAACATACTGATGCTGGTAATTTCTTTTTATTGGCAGGACCATGTGCTATTGAAAGTGAAGATATGGCACTTCGTATTGCTGAAAAAGCAGTAAAAATTACTGATGACTTAAAAATTCCATACATATTTAAAGGAAGTTTCAAAAAAGCAAATAGAAGTAGAATAGATAGTTTTACAGGAATTGGAGATGAAAAAGCGTTGAAAATATTACGTAAAGTTTCTGAAACATTTAATGTACCAACAGTTACTGACATTCATGAAGTTTCTGACGCAGAAAAAGTCGCAGCATATGTAGATGTATTACAAATTCCAGCATTTCTTGTTCGTCAAACCGATTTAGTAGTTGCTGCAGCAAATACTGGTAAGGTTATAAATCTTAAAAAAGGGCAGTTTATGAGTCCGTCTGCGATGCAACACGCCGTACAAAAGGTAAAAGATAGCGGAAGTAACAAAGCGTGGATTACCGATAGAGGAACTATGTTTGGCTATCAAGATATGATTGTAGATTTTAGAGGAATTCCTGAAATGAGAACCTTTGCTCCTGTTGTTTTAGATGTTACACATTCGTTACAACAGCCAAATCAAAGTTCTGGAGTTACTGGCGGAAGACCTGAAATGATTGAAACTATTGCTCGTGCTGGAATCGTAAACAACGTTGATGGATTATTTATAGAAACACATTTTGATCCTACAAATGCTAAAAGTGATGGCGCAAATATGCTTAATTTAGCACATCTCGAAAAATTACTGAGCAATCTTGTTGCTATTAAAAAAGTAGTAAACCAATTATAAAAATTCTCCGTAAATTTGAAATCTCATAATTAATTTAAATAAACAATGAAAAAAATAATCGTATTACCATTCTTATTTGCATTTACATTATTAATTTCTTGCAAGCAAGACACAAAAAATGAAGAAAAAAAACCAACTTCAAAAGTAGAAAACACATTTGTAGAACAGTTTTCTGACACTAAAATATTGCGCTATGATATTCCTCAATGGGAAAAATTATCACTAGACCAACAAAAACTCGTGTACTATCTTACACAAGCAGGATTAAGCGGAAGAGATATTATGTATGACCAAAATTACCGTCATAACTTAAAAATCCGTAGAGCCTTAGAAAATATTTACACTTCTTATAAAGGTAACACATCTTCTGATGATTGGAAAGCATTTAACACATACCTTAAAAAAATATGGTTTGCAAACGGTATTCACCATCATTATGCAAATGATAAATTTAAACCTGCATTTTCAAAAGAATATTTAAATACGCTTTTAAAAGAAACAAACACTTCTTTAACTGGTGAAGCATACGAAGTAATCTTTAATGATAAAGATGCTAAAAAAGTAAACTTAAATGCAGATATCGGATTGATTGAAAATTCGGCAGTCAACTTTTATGGTGCTAATGTAACTACTAAAGATGTTGAAGATTTTTATGATAAATTATCTGACCCTAATGACAAAACTCCTTTAGAATTAGGTTTAAACTCACAATTGGTAAAAGAAAATGGTGTTGTAAAAGAGCGGTTATATAAAAGTGGTGGTTTGTATGGAGCATCAATCGATAAGATAATTTTCTGGTTAGAAAAAGCAAAAGGTGTTGCTGAAAATGAAAAGCAAGCTGAAGCATTTGGAAAATTAATTGCTTATTATAAAACAGGAGATTTAGAAAAATGGAATGACTACAACGTACTTTGGGCAACAAATACTGAAGGAGATATTGACTATATAAACGGATTTATAGAAGTATATAATGATCCAAAAGGATATAGAGGTTCTTATGAAACGATTGTAGAAATTAAGGACTTCGAAATGTCTAAAAAAATGGCAATCGTTGCCGAATCTGCACAATGGTTTGAAGACAATTCATCAATAATGGATGAGCATAAAAAAGCAAATGTTGTTGGAGTTTCATATAAAACAGTAAATGTTGCAGGTGAAGCAGGAGATGCCTCTCCGTCAACACCAATAGGTGTAAACTTGCCAAACAATAACTGGATTAGAGTTGAGCATGGTTCAAAATCTGTATCTCTAGGAAACATCATTGACGCTTACGAAAAATCTGGTGGAAGTGGTCGTTTAAAAGAATTTGCTCTTACTGATGAGGAAGTAGAATACAAAAAAAAATACGGAGAGTTATCAAGTAAATTACATACTGCATTACACGAAGTTATAGGTCATGCGAGTGGAAAAATTAATGATGGAATTGGTCAACCAAAAGAAACCATGAAAAACTACGCATCTACACTTGAAGAAGCGCGTGCAGATTTAGTTGGATTGTACTACCTACCAAGTGAAAAATTAGTAGAAATGGGAATTTCTCCTTCAGCAGAAGGTGTTGGGAAGGCTTCTTATGATGGTTATATCAGAAATGGAATGATTACTCAATTAGTGCGTTTGGAACTTGGAAATGATATTGAAGAAGCGCATATGCGTAACAGACAATTAGTTGCTGCTTGGGCTTTTGAAAAAGGTGCTAAAGACAATGTAATTGAAAAGGTTAAAAAAGATAATAAAACGTATTTTAAAATCAACGATTACGACAAGTTACAAGATTTATTTGGACAATTATTACGCGAAATCCAGCGTATAAAATCTGAAGGTGATTTTGAAGCAGGAAAAAACTTAGTAGAAACGTATGGTGTTAAAGTAGACCAAGAATTACATAAAGAAATATTGAATAGAAATAGTAAATTTAAAGCTGCTGCTTATAGTGGTTTTGTAAATCCTGTTCTTGTTGCTGTAACTGATAAAGATGGTAACATTACCGAAGTAAAAGTAACACAACCAAAAGGGTTTGCTGAGCAAATGTTAGAATATGCTAAGAACTACACTACATTACCTGACGTAAATTAAAAAAATAAAATTTTATTTTAGAATGTCATTCTGAGTGCAACGAAGAATCTTATTTATATGAGATTTTTCGACTTCGCTCAAAATGACATTTTTTTATGGCTTCCATGCACGTTTACTTTTATCAAGTATCGCTACTGCATCAATCAATAATGCTATAAATCTCAATTCATCAAAATCTTCTAAAGATTTTACTTGTAGTGAACGAACTTGCTTTCGATTCTTAAAATCTTTTAATTGAGGGAAATCTTTTTCGAGATATATTCCTTGAACAAATGCAACATCAACATAATCCATCCCTTTTAATACTCCTATGTACAACATCGGTTTTTTATGGTAATAATAAAACGGAATCTTATAACTATACTTCTCCTCTACTTCAGGTAAGGTTTTTTTAATTACGCTACGAACGTATAACATAATAGATTGATACGGCTCAACTTGATTAAAAAAATAGTTTTCTACAGGATTCATTTAAATTAAAAAATTCCAATAAGTCCAATTACAATTAATACAATTCCAATAATAGCTTTATATGGCATTAATTTTTTTGACAAGCTTTCTAAAACACCTCCTAATGCTGGTATCTTTCCTAATGAATGTGTAAGTAACAATATCCCTCCTAAAATACTTGCGATATTGAACATCCAACTTCCATCCATTAATTTTAAAATCCCTAATCCTATAAGTGCACCTCCAATAATAGTCTGAAATGGCACTAAGAAACCTGCTATTTTATTAAAAAAATCACGTTCTCCATCCCATTTATCTAATGTTGCTAAGCCGAGTAGAATTCCTCCTGCTATATTTCCAATGTTTAAAAGTAAATCTGTCATAATATATTTTGGCTATATTCTAACTTATGACTGAATGGGTTCCTGTTCTCCATAATTCCCAAGTTTCTTGCCCAGCAAATGCATAGTAAGCAAACTCCTTAAGCCGTTGGTTATTGTTTTTTATTCGTTCAAGTATCATAAACCAGTTCATATAGTTTTGCAAATATTTTGTGGCTACACCGTTAAAAGGGCGCATCCAAGTTCTAAGTCGAGCAGATGTGATGTATTGTTTACATTTTGAACATGATATACCTTGTTTTTTACATGCTGTCCTTTAGATACATTAAACTTTTGGTGATCTATATTTTGACTTTTAGCAAATGCTGTATAGGATCGATGTCTATCTGTACAAAGGCTTTCAATATTATCTAATTTCCCTGCAAATACTTTCTCTAAGTCCTTTTTACTTATGCGTCCTCTAGTTGCTACTCTAAGTTCTTTGTTATTCGTTCTGTCACAAGTAACAACAACAGCGATTTGCTCATTACTAATTCCTCGTTTAGTTGCTTTACTGCCTCGCTTGCGTGATACTTTAGGAATTATAACCGCTTTTTTGATTGATACTTCTAAGAATTCTTCTTAATCTCATGAATCAAATATTCCAAACCATTCAATTTCAATTCATAGACCAAACCAAGCATCATTCCCAATTTTCCTTTCGGAAATCCTTTTGCATGATACCAAACAATATAATGCTCTGGTAAATCAATCAAATCTCTACCTTTAAATTTACCATAAGGCATTTTGGTGTTGGATAAATCAATTAAAAACTGCTTGTCTTGAAACATTATTCTTTACCTTCCAGATAATCTTGTAAATACGAAAATCGTTCTGTCAGTTTTCCGCTTTTAGTCATTTGAGCACGATGCAGAATTCCACTTTTATCATCATTAAAGAATGCTGGAATCACATTTTTCATAAACATCTCACCAAAACCTTCACTTGCATCATTAGGTAATTCGCAAGGTAAATTATCAACAGCCATGACAGTTATAGCGTTCTTGTGATCGTAATTTACTTCTTTTTCTGTTTGTGGATTATAACCATAAAAAGGGTCTGCTATTGTTGAAGCGCGAAGTGTACTCGCAACTGGACCATCAATATCACAAGAAATATCAGCAACAAGGTTTATACTAAAATCATCAGATTTTGCATCTTCTCTTGTAAATAAATAGGGAGCACCATCACCATAAAAATGTCCTGCAATAAAAAAGTCTGTTTCTTTTGCATATGGCATAAAATTGCTTTCATAACCACTTGGATCTTTATAAAATTTGAATCTATCTCCTACTTTACCATCAATTCTTTTACTATATTCCATAACATCTACCAAACAATAAACTGGCTCAGTAAATTTTGAAGTCAAATAAAGCGCATCACTTATTTCTTTTATTTTTAAATGGGCTAAAATCTCTTTTGCTCCAAGCGCAACTTTTCCTGTTCCAGAAAGTAAAATTTTGATATTAGGCAACGTTATTTTATCCAACTCTCTTTTAACTTCATTCAAATCTGCTAAAGTTTCAACTTTTGGCAAACTGAATAATCCGTCTCTTAAGCCCAATGCTCTAAAACCATTGTAAGTACCAACTAATCCCGCATATCTACCAAAACCTATCAATCTGTCGCCATTCTCTTTTACGATTGTTTCATAGTCATAAAATTCAATATTCTTTTTAATAATTGCTTTTAACAATTTGCGATTGTATGGCTGCTTTTTTATAGTGTGAGAAAAGAAAAAATATTTTTTATTTGGTATTAACGAGTCAATTGGAACTTCTTTTACACCCAACAAAACATCACAATCACTTACACCGTCCACTACATTTATTCCTATATTTTTATAATCATCATCTGTAAAAAAACGAACGTCTGAACTTTCAACTTTCAATTCTAATTCTGGATATTGCACTAACAATTCCTTACATGCATTAGGAGAAAAAACAACTCTTTTGTCTGGCGGATTCTTTCGTTCTTTGATAATACCTATCTTCATATATGTCTTTTTTGCTGTTTGGTATAAATTTTGCGCTAAGATATTTGAATTTATACGAATATCAAACAGTGTTTTATGTCTATTTTTTATAAATTTGCAATCACATTGAAAAATGTTCATTGAAATATTGGGGATGACTTGGTTTTGACTGCAAGGTCAGTTGAACTGTAAGCATGTCGAGCAATGAAATAGTACTCGTAAAAATCATTTTCAAAACTTTAAACGGCGAGAATAACTACGCTTTAGCTGCATAATCCGAATTACAGTAGGATTGGCCTAGTTCCACAAGGTGGAAAAGCTTTATGTCTCTCGATAGCCTTGGTTAACGGCGCTCGAATTTTTGACATCGTAAAAGTCAACATAGGAATATAAAGGTCATGGTTATATTCTGAAACTAAAATGAATACGTTTTAAGTAGGCGGTTTTTGGTCAGCTTATTGCCGACAATTAAACAGAAACTACACATGTAGAAAGCACTTTAATTGCTTGTTTGGACGAGGGTTCGAGTCCCTCCATCTCCACTAGAAAATAAAAGTTTGTAAATTAAGTTTTACAAACTTTTATTATTTTTTTTAAAAAAAGATTAGAAATAATTTGGTTATTAACTTTTTCTAACGCAATATTTGCACTCACAAGGTTCAATAACTTACTGAAATGTTATCAAGAAAGGCAGAGGGATTAGACCCACTGAAGCCTTAGCAACCCTTTACATTTAGTGAAGAAGGTGCTAAATTCTACTTAACTACCGATTCATTTATTGGTGTTGGATAGATAACTTAAAAACAATTACTCATCTACAATTGTTATAATTCTTTTTAACATTTTTCTATTAAGTACGCTTTTTACAAAGCGCATTTGACTTTTGTTTTAATTTATTTATTAACTCAAAAAAACTAGAAAAATGAGTGCAACAAAAATTATTCATTCAATTCCAAGTGATCCGCTCACTGGAGCAATTTCGGTACCAGTGTACCAAACATCAACATTTATTCAAGAAGCTCCTGGAGTCCACAAAGGCTTTGATTATGCTAGGAGTAATAATCCTACGCGAAAAGTTTTAGAAGATGTTGTATCACAATTAGAAGACGGAGATGGTGCTTTTGCCTTTTCAACAGGATTGGCAGCAATAGATGCCGTCTTAAAATTATTATCAGCAGGAGATGAAATTATCGCCGTTGATGATATCTATGGTGGAGCCTATCGCCTATTCACACATATTTATGAAAAACTAGGTATCAAAGTTCATTATGTTGATACTACAAACGCTGCTAATGTCTCGAATAAAATTAGTAATAAGACTAAATTAGTTTGGATTGAATCACCAACTAATCCTACCCTAAAAATTTCGGATATTCAAACAATTGCAATTATTGCTAAAAGTGTCGGAGCACTTTTGGTTGTTGACAATACATTTGCAAGTCCAATTGCACAACAACCTCTATCTCTTGGTGCTGATATTATTATTCACAGCGGAACAAAATATATTGGAGGTCATTCTGATTTGGTAGCTGGATTAGTAGTTACAAAAACACCTGAATTATCTGAAAAATTGAAGTTTATCCAAAATGCTTCAGGAGGTATTTTGGGCCCATGGGACTGTTTTTTAACCATTAGAGGTATAGAAACTTTAGAGTTGAGATACAAAAAACAATGTGAAAATGCTTTTGCGGTTGCAACATTTTTATCAAATCACGATTCTGTTCAAGATGTATATTTTCCTGGATTGAAAACACATAAAAATCATGAAATTGCAAAACGTCAACAGAATGGATTATTTGGTGGTATTGTTTCATTTTATTTAAAAGAAAATACGCAAGATGCAGCAAATCAATTTGTAACAAATACTGAATATTTCAAACTAGCTGAGAGTCTTGGAGGCGTTAAAAGTTTACTTTGCCATCCTCCGCAAATGACTCATGCATCTATTCCAAGAGAAATTCGACTTAAATCAGGAATTAAAGATTCATTAATTCGATTATCATGCGGCATTGAAAATGTTGAAGACCTTATTGATGATTTGAATCAAGCTTTTATTTCTATTAATAACTGACGTTACGCAGAAATTCATATAAATCTTCCTTTTCTAACAAAATACTGTTAATAACTCTATTTTTTAGTATGATTTAGCATTTTTTAGGTACAATAACCCTTGGCAAATAAAATAGATTGTAAAAAAACGGTAATGATACCGAAAAATTAAAAAATACGATTAAAATCAAATAACATTTTAAATAAGCAATGAGTAACATTTATAAAGAAATACAAAAACGAATTCTCGTACTTGATGGCGCCATGGGAACCATGCTTCAGGCTTATAAGTTTACAGAAGAAGATTTTCGTGGAGAACGATTTAAAGATTATCCAACTTCATTAAAAGGGAATAACGATCTTCTATCGCTTACGCAGCCAAGAGCAATAAAAGAGATTCACAGAAAGTATTTTGAAGCTGGAGCAGATATTGTTGAAACCAATACTTTTTCTGGAACTACAATCGCTATGGCTGATTATAATATGGAAAGTTTGGTGTATGAACTTAATTATGAATCTGCTAAAATCGCTAAAACAGTTGCAGATGAATTTACAATTAAAGAACCTCTTAAACCTAGATTTGTAGCGGGTTCAATTGGTCCAACAAACAAAACTGCAAGTCTATCTCCAGATGTAAATAGACCTGAATACAGAGCAATTACATTTAACGAATTACGTATTGCTTACAAACAACAAGTTGAAGCCTTACTTGATGGAGGTGTAGATATATTATTAGTAGAAACTATTTTTGATACACTCAATGCTAAAGCTGCATTATTTGCAATTGATGAAGTAAAAGTTGAACGAAATATTGATATTCCAATTATGGTATCTGGAACAATTACAGACGCTTCGGGAAGAACTTTATCAGGACAAACAGTTGAAGCATTTTTAACATCAATTTCTCATATACCCCTTTTAAGTGTAGGGTTTAATTGTGCTCTTGGCGCTGAACAATTACAACCGTATTTGAAACGATTGTCTAGAGCAACTAATTTTTATACTTCGGCACATCCAAATGCAGGCTTACCAAATGCGTTTGGAGAATATGATGAAACTCCAAAACAGATGCAAGCATTTATCGAAAGTTATTTAAAAGATGATTTAATAAATATTATTGGCGGTTGCTGTGGAACAAGTCCAGCACATATAAAAGCAATTGCAGAAGTCGCTGAAAAATATAAACCTAGACAATTAAATATAGAAGTATAATGATTTTAGAAGTTGCCATATTAAATATTAAAAAAGGACTTTCAGAAGAATTTGAAGATGCTTTTAAAAAAGCAGCATCAATTATTTCTTCAATGAAAGGTTACATTTCTCATCAACTTAAAAAATGTATTGAAAAAGAAGATAAATATATCTTATTAGTGAATTGGGAAACTATAGAAGATCATGAGATTGAATTTAGAAAATCAGAAGAATATCAACAATGGAAAGGGCTATTACATGATTTTTATAAACCTTTTCCAACAGTAGAACATTATAAATAATGATTAATAAATATCTAACATTATCAGGTTTAGAGCCACTGGTTATTACTCCTGATAGTAATTTTGTAAATGTAGGTGAGAGAACAAATGTAACTGGTTCTCGTAAGTTTCTTCGATTGATTAAGGAAGAAAAATACGATGAAGCTTTAGCAGTTGCTAGAGACCAAGTTGAAGGAGGAGCTCAAATTCTTGATGTGAATATGGATGAAGGAATGCTTGATGGTGTGTATGCCATGACAACATTTTTAAATTTAATTGCTTCGGAGCCAGATATTTCTCGTATTCCTATAATGATTGATAGTTCTAAATGGGAAATCATAGAAGCAGGTTTGCAAGTTGCTCAAGGAAAATGTGTAGTGAATTCTATTAGTTTAAAAGAAGGTAAAACCGAATTCATTCGCCAAGCAAAATTAGTAAAGCGTTACGGAGCAGCAGTTATTGTAATGGCGTTTGATGAAAATGGTCAAGCAGACACATTCCAAAGACGTATTGAAATATGTAAACGCTCTTATGATATACTCATTGATAAAGTGCTTTTTAAACCTCAAGATATTATTTTCGATCCTAATATTTTTCCAGTGGCTACTGGAATGGATGAGCACAGAAATAATGCATTAGATTTTTTTAAAGCGACTAAATGGATTCGAGAAAACCTCCCTTACGCTAACGTTTCAGGAGGTGTAAGTAATGTATCCTTTTCTTTTCGAGGAAATAATACAGTAAGAGAGGCCATGCATTCTGCATTTTTATATCATGCCATACAACATGGAATGAATATGGGAATTGTAAACCCTACAATGCTAGAAATTTATGATACAATTCCTAAAAATTTATTAGACTGTGTTGAAGATGTTTTATTTAATAGAAGAGAAGATGCTACTGAACGTTTATTAGATTTTGCTGAATCAGTAAAAGGAAATAAAAAGAAAACTACAGAAAAAATATTAGAATGGAGAAGCACTCCTTTACAAAATCGAATTACACATTCATTGGTCAAAGGAATAGATACTTTTATTGTGGATGATGTAGAAGAAGCTAGAATTGCTTCAAAAAAACCAATTGAAGTGATTGAAGGTCATTTAATGATTGGGATGAATGTTGTGGGAGATTTATTTGGAAGTGGAAAAATGTTCTTGCCACAAGTAGTGAAATCGGCTAGAGTAATGAAAAAAGCAGTTGCTTATTTACAACCATTTATTGAGGCTGAAAAAGATGGGAAACAGGAATTTTCTGGAAAGATTTTAATGGCAACAGTAAAAGGTGATGTTCATGATATTGGAAAAAATATTGTGAGTGTAGTTTTAGGTTGCAACAATTATGAAATTATAGATTTAGGCGTGATGGTTTCTCCTGAAAAAATTATTGAGACTGTAAAAAAAGAAAATGTAGATGTAATTGGATTAAGTGGATTGATAACACCTTCATTAGACGAAATGGTTTATTTATCTAAAGAAATGGAGAAGAATGAATTTTCAGTACCATTATTAATTGGAGGTGCAACCACTTCAAAAGCACACACATCTGTAAAAATTGCACCTAACTATTCTAATACAGTAGTTCATGTTAATGACGCTTCAAGAGCAGTGACTGTTGTTGGGAATTTGTTAAAAAAAGATAATATTATTTACAAAAATCAGGTTAGAGAAGAGTATGATAAATTTCGAGAAAAGTTCTTAAGTCGCTCTAAAACAAAAGAATACATATCTATTGATGAAGCTCGTAAACGTAAGTTTAAAATTGATTGGGGAAAATCAAAAATTATAAAACCAAATCAAGTTGGGATTCATGAAATTCAAGATTTTGACATAACTAGATTAGAAACGTTTATTGATTGGTCTCCTTTTTTTAGAAGTTGGGATTTACATGGAAAATATCCAGAAATTTTAAAAGATAAAATTGTTGGTGAGCAAGCAACTGAATTATTTATTGACGCTCAAGAATTATTAAAGAAAGTTTTTGATGAAAAACTGCTAAAAGCCAAAGCAGTATTTGGAATATTTCCAGCCAATTCAATAAATAACGATGATATTGAAGTAAGTCATAAAAACAAAACCTATACGTTTTTAACTCTTCGCCAACAACTAAAGAAAAGAGAAGGTATTCCAAATATCGCATTAGCAGATTTTATTGCACCAAAAGAAACAAACATTCAAGATTATATTGGAAGTTTTTGTGTTTCAACTGGCTTTGGAACAAAAGAATTAGCTGAACAATTTGAAGCAGAAAATGATGATTACAACTCAATAATGACCAAAGCTCTTGCTGATAGATTAGCAGAAGCATTTGCAGAATATTTACACAGAGAGGTAAGAACCATTTATTGGGGTTATGCGTCCAATGAAAATTTATCAAATGAAGACTTAATTAAAGAAGGTTACAAAGGAATTCGTCCAGCTCCAGGTTATCCTGCTTGTCCAGATCATTTAGAGAAAAAGACCATTTGGAATTTATTAGACGTTGAAAAAAGAATAGGAGTTGAATTAACAGAAAGTTTAGCAATGTGGCCAGCAGCAAGTGTTTCGGGCTACTATTTCGGGAATGAAGATGCTAAATATTTTGGACTTGGAAAAATGGCTACGGACCAAATTGAAGATTATGCGAGTAGAAGAAAAATATCATTAGAAGAAGCAAACAAGTGGTTGAGACCTAATATTAAAGACTAAAATGAAAGTAACAGAACATATCACAAGAGCAAAAGGGAAAACAAGATTCTCATTTGAAATTTTACCTCCTTTAAAAGGACAAAATGTACAATCCATATTTGACAATATTGATCCATTAATGGAGTTTAAACCTCCATTTATTGATGTCACATACCATAGAGAAGAGTATGTATATAAAGAATTAGAAAATGGATTAATTCA
The DNA here is from genome assembly GCA_965248525.1 of Urechidicola sp. Taxonomy (GTDB): domain Bacteria; phylum Bacteroidota; class Bacteroidia; order Flavobacteriales; family Flavobacteriaceae; genus Urechidicola. The sequence continues at coordinate 189,032 of CBDFJO010000004.1, forward strand.
GAAAAAAGTAGTTAGAAAGCGTCCTGGAACTGTTGGAATCTGCTCTGCCATCCAGAACAAATACCAAGTCGATGCAATACCTCATATTTTATGTGGAGGTTTTACCAAAGAAAATACTGAGAACTTTTTGATCGATTTAGATTTTCTCGGAATTGATAATGTCATGGCTCTTAGAGGTGATGCTGTAAAAAACGAAACTTACTTTAAACCTGAAAATGATGGGCATAAGTTTGCATCTGAATTAACATCTCAAATCCAAGATTTAAATAATGGAATATATTTAGATGAAGGACTGCAAAATTCTTCTAAAACAAATTTTTGTATTGGTGTTGCTGGATATGCTGAAAAACATATGGAAGCGCCAAGTATTGATTCTGATATCCACTTCTTAAAAAAGAAAATTAAAAATGGAGCAACATATATTGTTACACAAATGTTTTTTGACAATCAAAAATATTTTGATTTTGTAGATAAATGCAGATTAGAAGGAATTACTGTTCCTATTATTCCAGGTTTAAAACCAATTGCAACAAAAAAACAATTGAATTTAATTCCACACAGATTTAAAGTGGATTTACCTGACGAGTTAATAATGAGTATTGTAAAATGCAAAGACAATAATGCAGTTAGAGAAATTGGCATTGAATGGTGTATAAATCAAAGCAAAGAGCTAATTAAAAAAGGAGTTCCTGTTTTACATTATTACTCAATGGGAAAATCATCTAATATACATCAAATTGCAAAAAATGTTTTTTAAAACATCGATAGTTGCTCATCATTATCTCCTTGCTTTTTACCAATATATTCTAAAAACATCTTCTCGGTACTATGTGCAGTAATATTCATCAGCAAAGGTGTTGGATATTTTGGATTGCCATAAAAGTTGGTAGCAAATGAGCGTCTGCAAATGTGTGACGAAACCAATTTATACTTTTCAAAATTTCCTTCTTCATTTCGCTTGGTTTCATTATTATAAACACTTCCTTTTTCAATAGTGTCTATTTTTGCAAACTCACATAACTGCTTCAAATACCTATTAAACAATGACTTATTACTTTCAAAATTCTCAGCAAATGAAGGCGGAAATTCTCCGTTCCTTTTTAATAAAATGCGTTTTATTTCTATATTCATCGGAATTTGAACCAATTTTCCTGTTTTAATTTGCTTTAAGACAATGACTTCCGAATTGTGGGTTTTTTGAATAGAAGTACTATCCATCTGTAACAAATCAGAGACACGCTGCCCTGTATAACATCCTATTATTAGCCAATCTCTTGCTATTCTATGATTAGTTTTAGAAAAACTTGCATTTTTTATTTGGTCGAGTTCAGCAAACGTAAGAATTGTTTTTACTGCTTTAACAGTGTATCCCTTAAAATAACTCAATTCTCTATTTACAAGTATTCCATGACGTTGCGCATCTAAACAAAGGCTTTTAATAAATTTCAAATAGCGTCCAATAGTATTGTCGCCAAGTCTATGAACCTCTGAAAAATAATGGATTAAATTACTTCTAAGTTTTAAATCAACCTCTTTAAATGTTATTTTTTTATTTCGATGAATTTCAAATTCTACTAATTTGTTTACAATAGTGCTATATTTTTTTTGCGTCGAAATTGCAAGATCTGTTTGGTTTTTTATAAAATTTTCTCCGTATGATGTTAAAGAATCTAAGTCAGTTGTCATTTTAGTAATTTAAACACTCAAATTTAAGTGATATTTTTTAAATCATAATAGCACAAACTATTATTTTTAAAACAAGTAATTTTCAAAAACTTTATTCGACTAAAGGTTTGATAAGGAAAACTCCTTATTTACTTTTTCATAGCAATTTCCCACTTCAATTTATTGGAGTGGGTTTTTATTTTTATCTGGCACTTTCATAAAACTTGTGTGAAGCGTATAATAATTTCTGTAACAAATGACTTGGTAACTGACCAACGAATTTTTAAAGTATGTAATACTTTAAAAGAACTCGGGTTTGACATTTTATTAATCGGACGGAAATTACAATAGTTTGGTTTTAGAAAGACCTTACAAAACCTATAGAATGCGATTACTGTTTGCCAATTCAAATTAAAAGTATTCTTGATAGTGACATTTTAACTCGTCTGTTACACAACCTCAAAAATTTCTTCTCCTTCACATTTTAAAGTTCTATGAGGATATTTAAGTATCAAGGCATAGTCATGTGTTGCCATTAAAATTGTCTTACCGCTTTTATGAATTTCTTCAAGAACTCCCATAACCTCAATCGAAGTTCTTGGGTCAAGATTTCCTGTAGGTTCATCAGCCAAAATAAGTTCTGGATTATTCAACAATGCTCTTGCAATCGCAATGCGTTGTTGCTCTCCTCCTGATAGTTCAAAAGGCATTTTAAATCCTTTGGTGTGCATAGTTACTTTCTCTAAAACTTCATTAATTTTGGCTTTCATCTTCTCTGTATCTGTCCATCCTGTTGCTTTTAAAACAAATAACAGATTGTCACTTACATTCCTATCATTCAATAATTTAAAATCTTGGAATACAACACCCAATTTACGCCTTAAAAACGGAATTTCATTTTCTTTTATTTTTTTCAAATCAAAATCTACAATAGTACCTTCACCTTTTTGCAATTCTAAATCACCATACATCGTTTTCATCAAACTACTTTTTCCACTACCAGTTTTACCAATAATATAAATAAATTCACCTTTTTTAATTTCAATATTTACATCTGATAATACCAAATTATCTCGTTGAAAAATAGAAGCGTTTTTAAGGAAAAGTACAGATTCTAGCATGGAGTTTTAATATTTGTCTACAAATTTAGGCTTTCTATATAATCTTTCAAAATACTGACGCCTTTATAATTATAAAATGAAGATTACATTTGATTTCTTATAAACACTGTCAAAATGAATAAATATCAATCTTACTTAATCGTTATTTACTCATTCTGTTTTATTCTTTCTTGTAAATGGAAGAAAAATGTGTAAACTATCGGATAGCCATAAAAAATAAATACCTTTGGCTATATTCTATAATATGACTTAAATAAGTTGTATCTTGTAAGAAAATCAAGAAATGATACCAGATAATTTTTCAGAATACTTTAAAAGCCTTGATAGATCTAATCGTCAGGAGATTGTTAACGAACTGATGCTGATGATTTCACCCTCGAATGAAGATACTGCCTCTCTGCTTTCAAGGGTTGGGGATAAAAGTTTGACATGTTGTCCTAACTGTAAGGGGAATGATATACGGGCTAATGGTAAATACAAAGGCATACAACGATATTATTGTAAAGAGTGCAAAAAATATTTTAGAAATACTACAGGCAAGGTGGTCTTTGGCTTAAAAAAGCCAGAATTGTTTTCTACTTATCTATATAATATGCTCATGGGTTATTCTATAAAAAAATGTGCAGAACAAACTAAGGTTTGTGTTCAGACCTCTTTTGACTGGAGACATAAAGTATTAAGTGCTTTTGAGCAAGCTTGCCCAGAAGGCTTTGCAGGAATTACAGAGAGTGATGATATTTTCTTTTTGGATCAGGTAAAGGTAGTAGAGAACTTGAGGGTAAACCACACAAGCGAGGCAGTAGAGCAACTAAACGAGGAATTAGTAATGAGCAAATCGCTGTTGTTGTTACTTGTGACAGAACGAATAACAAAGAACTTAGAGTAGCAACTAGAGGACGCATAAGTAAAAAGGACTTAGAGAAAGTATTTGCAGGGAAATTAGATAATATTGAAAGCCTTTGTACAGATAGACATCGATCCTATACAGCATTTGCTAAAAGTCAAAATATAGATCACCAAAAGTTTAATGTATCTAAAGGACAGCATGTAAAAAACAAGGTATATCATGTTCAAAATGTAAACAATACATCTGCTCGACTTAGAACTTGGATGCGCCCTTTTAACGGTGTAGCCACAAAATATTTGCAAAACTATATGAACTGGTTTATGATACTTGAACGAATAAAAAATAATAACCAACGGCTTAAGGAGTTTGCTTACTATGCATTTGCTGGGCAAGAAACTTGGGAATTATGGAGAACAGGAACCCATTCAGTCATAAGTTAGAATATAGCCATTTTAATTTGTTGTGGCAATCTAATACTAAGAGAGAGACTACTTCGTTTCTCTCGTAATGACCTTTATTTATTTGCTTCAATAAAATTTCTAACGATTTGCTCTCCAACTTCTGTTAATATACTTTCTGGATGAAATTGCACTGCACTTATGTTAAAGTCTTTATGGCGTATTGCCATAATCCCTCCATCTTCATCTATTGCTATAATTTCTAATTCATTTGGCATGAATTTATTTGATGCTATCCAAGAATGGTAACGTGCAGCAGGAAATTTATTTGGAACATTATTAAAAATAACTGTATCATCTTTGATAACTCTCATCTCTGTTGCTACGCCATGAAAAACTTCATCCATATTTTCTATTTTTCCACCAAAAACTTCTATAATTGCTTGTAGTCCTAAACAAACTCCAAAAATTGGTTTTTTTCCTGCAAAAGTTGTAATTACTTCTTTTAAAATTCCCGCTTCATCTGGAATTCCAGGTCCTGGAGAAAGCATAATTAAATCATACTTCCTGACTTCTTCTAATGTGATTTCATCATTACGAAAAACTGCTGGCAAATTTCCTGTAATTTTCTCCACCATATGAACCAAGTTGTAGGTAAAAGAATCGTAATTATCTAATATCAATATATTCATCCTAAATATTTTCTGCTAACAGCAATGCTTTTTTCAAGGCAGCTAATTTATTATTTACTTCTTGTAATTCCTTTTCTTCATCACTATGGATAACAATTCCTGCTCCTGCTTGATAATACAACACATTATTTTTACTTACAAATGATCGAATTGCTATTGCCAAATTAACGGAACCATAAACCAATGATCCCAACTGCGCCTCCATAAAATCCTCTTGATTGATTTTCATATGTATCAATTAATTGCATCGCTTTATATTTTGGTGCTCCACTTAAAGTTCCTGCAGGAAAAGTATCTCCAACTATTTCTATTGGATTCCCTTTAATTTGCCCTTTTACAGTAGAAACCAAATGTATAACATGACTGAAATATTGTACTTCTTTAAAAACCTCGACTGTTACATTATTGGCATGTTTACTTAAATCATTTCGAGCAAGATCTACCAACATTATATGCTCTGCAGTTTCTTTTTTATCTTCTGCCATATCACCAGTTCTACGAAAAGTTCCAGCAATAGGGTTGATAATTGCTTTTCCATTCGAAATTTTAATTTGAGCCTCAGGAGAAGAACCCATCAATTTAAAATTTCCGTAGTCAAAATAGGATAAATACGGAGAAGGGTTAATCGACCTCAATGCTCTATAAACATTAAATTCATCTCCTTTAAACGATTGCTGAAATTGTCTTGACAATACCAACTGAAACACATCTCCTCTTTTACAATGTGATTTTGCTTTAGAAACATATTCTTTAAAATCATCATTTGTCAATTGGAGGTTTCGTCACCTACAATTTCAAAATCTTGTGTATTAAAAGCCTGAGCATTAATGATAGTTTTAACTTCTGAAATTCTAGATTCAGTTCCTTGTTCAATATTCTCTATCAAAGTCATTTCGTCGTTAAAACGATTGATAGCAATGATAAATCTATAAAAACTATATTGCATTAACGGTATTGAAGATGCTGCTTCTTTTACTTTTAACTCAATATTTTCAAAATACTGAACACTATCATAAGTCGTATAACCATACAAACCATTAAACGCTTTTAGATTATCATCACATTGCAAATCAATACTTTTACTATATTTATCAAACAGTTTGTAAAAATTGTTATCTATTTTTGGTGCGCTATATTCTTTCCTTGATGACTTAAAACCAAATGATGATTCTCTGTTTTTATAGTAACGATAGGCTCTATACACATAAAAGAATAACTTTCTTCCTTACTATGATAATCGGAACTTTCTAGGAACAATCTATTGGCATATTTGTCACGAAAACTCAAGTACAATCCTACAGGAGTAACTGTATCTGAAATTCTTGTTGTACTTAATGTCTTAAATTTTATTTTCTTCATCTTGTATCGGACTTGTTTCAGCATTAATCGAAAACAAAAGGCTTATCGCGAGATAAGCCTTTTGTTTATATTTTAATAATATATAGCATTCTTCTCACTTATCATATAAGAGAGTTCCACCACCATATTTTATTGTTTGTTGCCATATTTGTTTTCTACTCTACAAATGTAAAATAGTTTTTAAATTAACCAACATATTTTTCAAGAAAATTATTTTTCTATTGCAAAATGATAAAACCTGCATTGAAAATTAACTTTTTAATTACATTTAATCATTAATAATGTTTTTAAAGTTTTAAATTATAACTAAAATATGATTTATGTTTTCAAAAATTAATAATAAATCGTTATTTGCGTTATAATTAATACAAAATATATAATTATGTGTGGAATTGTATGTGCATTTGACTTAGCAGCTCGAAAAGTTGCTGACCATATTAAAACTATTCATCATGAAATAAAATTTACCATTCAAGAAGGATTAGATACAATTAAAGATGTTATTTACAATATAGAAACGTACGACATTACAACAATTCGTTCTTCTACACCAATGTATTTAATGGCTAGAGTTATTAAATCTATGGGTATTAAAATGGTTCTTTCCGGTGAAGGTGCAGACGAAATTTTTGGAGGCTATTTATATTTCCATAAAGCACCAAATACACAAGAGTTTCACGAAGAGACGGTTCGCAAACTAGACAAATTACACATGTATGATTGTTTAAGGGGAGTTCTAAAAATTGGTTTTTCAGTTTTCTAAAAAAGATGAGAACCCTTTTTTATCTTTTTTAGAAAAAAGATTAACACTACAAAGGTAGTAATATTTTTTGATTTTGATACACAAAACATCAAATTCCATCTATCCATCTATCCAATCTATCCGTCTATCAGTAAGTTATGTTTAATCTTTTGATTTGTTCATACCTAAATAAATTGTAGGTTAAGTTGATTAAACCAATTATTCCTGATGCTCTTATAATTCCTACTGATTTTAAAACTAAACCTTTCATACTTTGCTCCATAAAGCCAAATACATGCTCTACTCTTGCTCTAATTTTTGATTTTTTAGTGTTGCTTGCTTTTTGTTTCTCTGTCAATGGTTTATTATGATAGCCTTTTTCGTGTACTTTATTTTTCATTTCATATTTTTTGATAATCTTATCTTGCTCTTTGCCTGTGTATGCACTATCTGCATGTAAATCTTGGTTTTTATCTTTTTCGGTAAGCAAGTCATCCAAAGCTTGTGAGTCGTGAACCGAGGCGTCTGTTACTGTGTAATTAGCCATCCCCCGAAAAACGAATTAAATACTTCGTTAAGTATTGAATTTATTGATAATTTCGGTTGATTTAAAATTGGAAAACTGTTTAAAAAGTTGTATTTTGTTCTTGTAAAAAAAGCAAAATCACCTTAAAAACAGTTCTATGAGCAAGATACTAACAAAAAAGATACAAACCCAATTAAGTGACTATTTTTTATCTAATTCAGAAATGACCAAACCAGAAACACGTTGTTTAAAAGAGATGGTTTTAGGAATTTTAAAGTCAAAATCTGTATTTGTAAATCAAATAGCAGCTAGTTTACGAGAGTCTATAAAATTGAAAGATGTTTGCAAGCGCCTTTCTGCTCAATACTTAAAGGGAGATTATGCAGAAAAAGTGATGACTACTCACCTTGAAACCGTTGGAAATAGTATTTCAAAAGATAATTTTATTCTTATGGACGGTACTGACATCAGCAAAAAATATGCTAAATATATGGAGGGCTTGGAGTTTGTAAAGGATGGTGATACTAGCAAAATCGGACTTGGTTATAATGTCTTAAACATAAATGTGATTAGCAATCATAAAGAAATAACACCTCTTTATAGCAAAGCTTATAGTTTTGAAATGGGGGCATTAAGCAGTAATAATGAAATAAAAAAAGCCGTAAGAGAAGTACAGAAATATGTAGCCCATAGAGGCTGTTGGGTTTTTGATAGAGGAGCAGATAGTGGTATTTTAAAAGATTTTTTTGTCAGTGAATGCTCACAAACAATCATTCGCTTGAAGAGAAACACAAAATTATACCATAAAGAGAATGAGTTACAAGTAAGCCAACTTCTTAAAAAAATAGATTTTTCAATAACACAAACAGTGACCAAGGTAAAGAAAAACAAACCTGTTTTAAAAGAGTATCAATTAGGAGCAATCCCAATAAATTACACCATAAAGGGAGTTACACTCTCATTGTGGTTAGTCGTTTCGAGAAATGTAAGACACGGAGGTCTCTGTTATTTACTTGTCAAAAGCAAACTTTCTACAGCTATAGAAGTTGCTAAATGGGCTTTTAAAGGGTATGGTTTACGATGGAAAATAGAAGAATATCACAGACATATAAAACAAGAATATAAATTGGAAGATATTCAACTAAAAACCTTTGATGGATTACAGTCAATGCTTGCTGTTTTGACTGTGGCAATGTATATGATTTACAAGAAAATACAAGCGTTACATTTTAACTTGTTGCTTAATGCAGGCTATAACTATCTAAACAGGCAGAGTGTGAGGGAACTAATCAATTTCATTTATTACAAAATATCAAAGGTGGTTTCCATACTACTAATGCCAACCAAAAGCAGATGGAATATAATAAAAATACCGCCTATAGAGAGTAGCGGACAACTTAATTTAGAATTTAACTAAAAAAAACAGGGGATGGCTAATTACTGTGTAAGTGTTAATGAATTTACTTTTAGTGCCTACCTTTGCGTGATTTTTATAACCAAAGAAAGTTTCACCATTTTTCTTTGTCCAACGTGCATCAATATCTTTATGTTTTTTCTTGTTGGGTTTGTCATTCCATAATTCATTACCCTTACCGTCTTTTATTTTCTTGTTTTCTTTCCTTGTGTTTCTTTGGCGTGGTGCTACTGTAAAACTAGCATCAATCAATTGTCCTTCATTAAATATGAGTTTTTTTTCTTCTAAAAAGAAAGTAAACTGCTCAAATAATTCTTCTACTAAACCTGTTTTTGTTACACGTTCTCTAAAACTCCATACGGTTTTTTCATCTGGTACTTTATCGCCAGTCTCTAATCCTAAAAATGTTTTAAAACTCATTCTATCTAATATTTGATATTCAACTTGACTATCTCCTAAACCATAATAACGTTGAAGTATCAATATTTTAAACATCATTACCAAGTCATAAGGTTTTGCTCCTGCATTGCTTTTTTTGTTAGTGTTGAGTAACTTATGCTATAGCAATTCTCTAAATAATTCAAAATCAATAACTTTACTTATGTTTTCTAATGGATTGCCTATTGATGATAAGCGATCTTTTGTAAATTCTTCATCAAATAATCCTTTTTTCCCTCTGGGTTTATACATTTTATTACAGTTTTGATTATAGTACGAAAGATACATATAATTATCTGATTAACAATGAATTAAATTTTAGAAGTCCCCTTAAGAGCCAATAAAAGTTTAATGGCATGGGGAATCGAAGGGCGTGTTCCGTTTTTAGATAAAGAATTTATGGATGTAGCAATGCGTATCAATCCTCAAGATAAAATGATTAATGGAGAACGCATAGAAAAATGGATAATCCGTAAAGCATTTGAAAATATGCTTCCTGAAAGTGTTGCTTGGAAACAAAAAGAACAATTTTCTGATGGAGTTGGTTATGATTGGATAGACACTTTAAAAGAGGTTGTTGACAAAGAAGTTTCTGACGAACAATTAACAAATGCTAAATTCAAATTTCCAATACAAACACCTCAAAATAAAGAAGCTTTTTATTACAGAACAATTTTTGAAAAGCATTTCCCAAGTGATACAGCTACATTAAGTGTTCCTCAAGAACCATCTGTAGCATGCACAAAAATTGCATTAGAATGGGATGAAGCTTTTAAAAACATGAACGAACCTTCTGGAAGAGCAATCATGAATGTTCATGATGATGCTTATTGAAGAATAATCTATCCCCATCTCCCCACAACGGCCTTCAAGTTAATTCTTGAAGGTTTTTTTTAGTATATTTACACCACAAAAAGATAATAACCTAAATGAAAAATGAAAAAAACGATTTTATCATTATTCGTAATTACACTATTATTTAGTTGCAAAAAAGACACAAAAACCGATAGTCAAGTAAAAAAAGATACACAAGTATTTTTAGATGTTTATTCTGATACTTTTAAAAACTTATCTTACGCATCTGCAAAGGCAGAATGGGCGGCAAACACTCATATTGTTGAGGGCGACACACTAAATGCTTACAATGTTCAAAAAGCAAATGAAGCATACGCAACATTTACAGGAAGTAAAGAAGTAATTGAAAAAACGCGCGTTTTTCTTGAGAAAAAAGATCAATTAGATTTAGTTCAAGTACGTCAATTAAAAAGTATCTTATATAGTGCTGCTAACAATCCTGAAACAGTATCAGAAATTGTAAAAGAGCGTATTGCTGCTGAAACAGCACAAAATGAAACATTATTTGGGTTTGATTTTAAAGTTGATGGAAAATCGGTTTCAACAGGAGATATTGACGGTGTGTTGAGAGAATCAAACAACGAAAAAGAACGTTTAAAAAACTGGGAAGCATCGAAAGAAGTTGGTACAACTTTAAAAGGTGGACTTGAGAATTTAGTTAGTCTCCGCAACAAAACCGTACAAGCTTTAGGTTATGATGATTACTTCTCTTACCAAGTTTCTGATTATGGAATGAATCGTGGTGAGATGATGACTGAAATGAAAAAAATGGTTCAAGAAGTATGGCCTTTATATCGTGAGTTACATACTTGGGCACGTTATAATCTGTCAAAAAAATACAATGCTAAAGTTCCAGAATATCTTCCAGCACATTGGTTGCCAAATCGTTGGGGACAAGATTGGAGTGCTCTTATAGATGTTGAAGGGCTTGACTTAGATGCTGCACTTAAAGGCAAAGATCCTGAATGGATTGTAAAAGAAGGTGAAGATTTTTATGTGAGTATTGGATTCAATCCGTTACCAAAAAGTTTTTATGAAAAATCAAGTATGTATCCTGCTCCTGAAGGTGCAAATTACAAGAAAAATAATCACGCTTCGGCTTGGCACATGAATTTAGAAAACGACTTACGTTGCTTGATGAGCATTGAACCAACAGCAAGTTATTACGAAACTATTCACCACGAATTAGGGCATATTTATTACTATCAAGCCTATACAAATTCTGATGTTCCACCATTATTAAGAGGAGGGGCAAATAGAGGTTATCATGAAGCAATTGGTAGTTTATTAGGATTTGTAGCAATGCAAAAACCTTTTTTAGTAGCAAAAGGACTTGTTCCTGCGGATGCTAAAGTTGACGAAACTCAAACATTGTTAAAAGAGGCTTTAAGCAATATTGTTTTCTTACCATTTGCAGCTGGAGTTATGAGTGAATTTGAAAATTCTTTATATGCTGAAAACTTATCTAAGGATGAGTACAACAAAAAATGGTGGGAATTAGCAAAAAAATACCAAGGAATGGTTCCTCCAACCGAAAGAGGTGAAGAATTTTGTGATGCCGCATCTAAAACACATATTAACAATGATGCTGCGCAATATTATGATTATGCTATTTCATATATTCTATTGTTCCAATTTCACGATCATATTGCAAAAAACATTTTAAAGCAAGATCCACATGCGACTAATTATTTTGGAAGTAAAGAAGTTGGAAGTTTCTTACACGGAATCTTAAAGCAAGGTGCAAATTGTGATTGGAATGAACTATTAAAAGAAAACCTTGGTAGCGGAATGAGCGCAAAACCAATGCTTGATTATTTTGAGCCATTAATGGTATATCTAAAAGAGCAAAACAAAGAAAGAACACATACACTGCCTGAGAAAATGTAATAACTATTATAAACTAAAAAAATCCCGCAATTGCGGGATTTTTTGTTTAAACATTCTATCTGTTTTTACTCTAACGCTCCTAAATAACGCTCAGAATCTAAAGCAGCCATACAACCTGTTCCAGCAGCAGTTACGGCTTGTCTATATTCTTTATCTTGCACGTCACCTGCAGCAAAAACCCCAGGTAAATTTGTCTTAGTTGATTTTCCTTTAGTAACCAAATAACCAACTTCGTCCATATCTAAAATTCCTTTAAAAATATCTGTATTTGGTTTATGACCAATAGCAATAAAAACTCCCATTACCGGAATTTCAGTTTTTTCTTTTGTTTGATTATTTACTACTCTAACACCATCAACTACATTATCACCAATGACTTCATCCAATTCAGTATTGTATAAAACAGTAATATTCTTAGTTTTATTAACTCTATGTTGCATTGCTTTAGAAGCGCGCATAAAATCTTTACGGACAAGCATTGTCACATTTTTACAAATATTTGCTAAATATGTTGCCTCTTCTGTAGCCGTGTCTCCTGCTCCAACAACTACAACATCATGTCCTTTATAGAAAAATCCATCACAAGTAGCACATGCAGAAACACCTCCTCCAATTAAACGTTGTTCACTTTCAAGACCTAAATATTTTGCGGTTGCTCCTGTAGATATAATCACTGTTTCTGCTTCAATTTCTTTTGAACCATCAACAATCACTTTATGAATTCCTCCTACTTTATCACTAAAATCAACTTTAGTTACCAAACCAAATCTAACTTCAGTACCAAAACGCTCTGCTTGGTTTTTAAAATCATCCATCATTGCTGTGCCGTCTGTTCCTTTTGGATATCCTGGATAATTATCAACCTCTGTAGTCGTTGTTAATTGACCTCCCATTTGCATTCCTGTATACATTACTGGTTTTAAATCAGCTCTTGAGGCATATATTGCCGCAGCATATCCTGCAGGTCCTGACCCAATAATTAAACACTTTATTCTTTCAATAGATTCTGACATAATTTTATTTTTATTTGCGTAGCAAAAGTATAGTATTTAAAATTTTTTCATTAGAAATGTTTATAAGTTTTTACAATACAAGCATCAATAATTTTAATCTGCCTTTTAGTCGAGAAATTCTTTTATAATTACACTCATAAAATCGCTATGAAAACCACTTAAGTTAAATTAGTAAATGCAACTTTTTTAAGATTCATTTAGCATATCTGTTTTTATCAATATTGAAATTTAAAAAAGTATAAAAATTTGATAATTATTGTGTATTGTAGAATTTTATTTATCGTATTTGTGTATGGTTAGTTGCGAGATTTAAGCACTAAAGTAGTAAATAAACACAGATAGTAAGTTATTGCAAATCTCATAATATTCCTATGGTAAGTCACCAAAGAATATATGCTTATATTAGAGAGGATAAAAGACAACGAGGTAATTTGTATACTCACTTAAGACATCAATTAAAGCACAGGAAACGACCTGTTTCAGGGAAGCAGAACGCAATTAAAGATAGAGTATCAATAGATCTTAGAAGTGATATAATTAACTGACGTTACGCAGAAATTCATATAAATCTTCCTTTTCTAACAAAATACTGTTAATAACTCTATTTTTTAGTATGATTTAGCATTTATTAGATAGCAAGATTCAACTCTAATAAGTGCAACAGTTTTTAAATATCGGAATTTTTAGATTCCGATATTTGTAAAAAGACTGATTGTCGATGAATTATAAGCAATTAACCGACGCTCAAAGATATAAAATAGAAGTATTATTAAAAGAGAATTATTCTAAAACTAGCATTGCAAATATTTTAGGAGTCAATAGAAGTAGCGATTTATAGAGAATTAAAACGGAACAGTAAAAAGCGAACATATAATGCAGAGCATGCACAAGAAATAAGTGTAGAGCGTAAAAAGGAGGCTTATAAACATGCTGTATTTGATATTAGTATGAAGCGATACATTGATAAGAAATTGTGTTTTTATCAATGGTCTCCTGAACAAATAGTAGGAAAATGTGCTATTGAAAAAAGAGCCATGATAAGTGTAGAAAGAATTTATCAATACATCTATCAAGATCAAATTAAAGGAGGTCTGCTATATACTCACTTGAGAACAGCAAGGCGTTGGAGAAGAAAACGATTAAATAGAAAACATCAAAGAGGCAAAATACCAAATAGAGTAATGATAGATAAAAGACCAGAACTCGTTAATAAAAAAGAGCGCTATGGTGATTGGGAAGTTGATACTATTATAGGGAAAAATCATAAAAGTGCAATTTTAACATTAACAGAGCGAAAAAGTCAATTTGAATTAATGGTAAAAACCAATGGAACAAAAGCAAATTCTATCAAAAAACAAATGATAAACATATTGGCCCCTTTTAAAGAGTATGTAAAGACTATAACATCTGATAACGGAAAAGAATTTACTTTACATCAAGAAATTGCTAAGAAGTTAGATGCTGAGTTTTACTTTGCAGACCCGTATAGTCCATGGCAAAGAGGTTTGAATGAGTACAACAACAAACTTATAAGACAATATTTACCAAAGAAAACAGATTTTAATTTAATCTCAAATGAGTATATAAATATGATTATCAACAAATTAAACAATAGACCAAGAAAATTATTAGGTTATAAAACACCTAATGAAGTATTTTTAATTAATTTTAACCAAAACTGTCGCACTTAATAATTATTGAAGAAATTGAAACCAAATATACAAATAGTAAAGTTTTTAAAACTTCACATAATAGAGAAGAAAATGAAGTTTCTATTTATCATATACTTTTGAAATTTCTTAAAAAGCCCAAGAGTTCACTTCAAAAAATACATTAATGAAAAAGTAACAGAAAATGATTCTCTTTTTGAATGAGGAGATTATAATTAATATTACGCAACTAACCAAAACAAATTTTGGTAGTGTCCAACTTTGTGTGTCTGCTTCATATCAACTAATAACATTCATAAAAAGTACAAATAGTTATAAAACAAAAAGTCCGTCTCGCCAAAGGCGGACGGACTTTTAAAAAAAGGCGATGACATACTCTCCCACCATAATGGCAGTACCATTTGCGCTGATAGGCTTAACTTCTCTGTTCGGGATGGGAAGAGGTGAGCCCTATCGCTATAACCACCTTAAGTCTTTCAGTGTGCGGTTTGCAGTAAAACAGTGCAGTTAAATAACTACTGACTGAAGGACTGGTTGCTGCCAACTGTAAAAGTTAACATATTGAATAAATAATATTGAAAATATCGAAGTTTTATAAGAAAAAAAATATAAAAAAGTCCGTTCCCTCCCGAAAGAGGGAACTCGGTACATAAGCCTATGGGTCATTAGTACTACTTGGCTATGACATTACTGCCTTTACACCTATAGCCTATCAACGTGGTAATCTTCCACGACCCTTTAAAGAAATCTCATCTTGTGATGGGTTTCGCGCTTATATGCTTTCAGCGCTTATCCCTTCCCGACGTAGCTACCCAGCAATGCCCCTGGCGGAACAACTGGTACACTAGAGGTCAGTCCAATTCGGTCCTCTCGTACTAGAATCAGATTCACGCAAATTTCTAACGCCCGCTACAGATAGAGACCGAACTGTCTCACGACGTTCTGAACCCAGCTCGCGTGCCACTTTAATGGGCGAACAGCCCAACCCTTGGGACCTTCTCCAGCCCCAGGATGTGACGAGCCGACATCGAGGTGCCAAACCCCCCCGTCGATGTGAGCTCTTGGGGGAGATCAGCCTGTTATCCCCGGAGTACCTTTTATCCTTTGAGCGATGGCCCTTCCATGCGGAACCACCGGATCACTATGCTCTACTTTCGTACCTGATCGACCTGTATGTCTCTCAGTCAAGCTCCCTTATGCCATTGCACTCTACGCACGATTACCAACCGTACTGAGGGAACCTTTAGAAGCCTCCGTTACTCTTTTGGAGGCGACCACCCCAGTCAAACTACCCATCAAGCACTGTTCTCATCGCTGAGTTAGGCTCTAGATAAGCAAAGGGTGGTATTTCAACAATGACTCCACAACGCCTAGCGACGCCGCTTCATAGTCTCCCACCTATCCTACACATTACTTATCCAAAGTCAATACTAAACTATAGTAAAGGTTCACGGGGTCTTTTCGTCCCGTAGCGGGTAATCGGCATCTTCACCGATACTACAATTTCACCGAGCTCATGGCTGAGACAGTGTCCAGATCGTTGCACCATTCGTGCAGGTCGGAACTTACCCGACAAGGAATTTCGCTACCTTAGGACCGTTATAGTTACGGCCGCCGTTTACTGGGGCTTCATTTGATTGCTTCGCCGAGGCTAACAACTCCACTTAACCTTCCAGCACCGGGCAGGTGTCAGACCATATACATCATCTTTCAATTTAGCATAGTCCTGTGTTTTTGATAAACAGTCGCCTGGACCTTTTCACTGCGGCCCATCCGAAGATGGGCGACCCTTCTCCCGAAGTTACGGGTCTATTTTGCCTAGTTCCTTAGCCATGAATCTCTCGAGCACCTTAGAATTCTCATCCCAACTACCTGTGTCGGTTTACGGTACGGGTTCTTATTATCTGAAGCTTAGAAGATTTTCTTGGAAGTTCTTAATCACACTATCCACTTGTCCGAAGACTCGTGGTACTATCCTGCTTTAGCAAGTCTTACGCATTTAACTATAAAACTTATACCTACACAGTTCAACGTACTATTCCGTCAGTACGCGGTGAGTTCATTACTCCGTCTCTCCATCGCAATTATAAGAAGTACAGGAATATTAACCTGTTGTCCATCGACTACCCCTTTCGGGTTCGCCTTAGGCCCCGACTAACCCACAGCTGATTAGCATCGCTGCGGAAACCTTAGTCTTTCGGTGTGCGGGTTTCTCACCCGCATTATCGTTACTTATGCCTACATTTTCTTTTGTAATCGCTCCAGAAAACCTCACAGTTCACCTTCAGCGCTGATTACAATGCTCCCCTACCATTCCGACTAATGTCGAAATCCATAGCTTCGGTAATATACTTATGCCCGATTATTATCCATGCTCGACCACTCGACTAGTGAGCTGTTACGCACTCTTTAAATGAATGGCTGCTTCCAAGCCAACATCCTAGCTGTCAAAGTAGTCAAACCTCGTTAGTTCAACTTAGTATATATTTTGGGACCTTAGCTGATGGTCTGGGTTCTTTCCCTCTCGGACATGGACCTTAGCACCCATGCCCTCACTGCTGATTATCATTTTATAGCATTCGGAGTTTGTCAGGAATTGGTAGGCGGTGAAGCCCCCGCATCCAATCAGTAGCTCTACCTCTATAAAACTATAAATCAACGCTGCACCTAAATGCATTTCGGGGAGTACGAGCTATTTCCGAGTTTGATTGGCCTTTCACCCCTACCCACAGGTCATCCAAAGACTTTTCAACGTCAACTGGTTCGGTCCTCCACTGTATGTTACTACAGCTTCAACCTGCCCATGGGTAGATCACTCGGTTTCGCGTCTACTACTACTAACTAAACGTACAATGTACGCTTTCATTCCCAAGGAATGAATCTCGCCCTATTCAGACTCGCTTTCGCTTCGGCTACATGACTTAATCACTTAACCTTGCTAGCAACAGTAACTCGTAGGCTCATTATGCAAAAGGCACGCCGTCATCCCGATAAATCGGGACTCCGACCGCTTGTAAGCGTACGGTTTCAGGATCTATTTCACTCCCTTACTTAGGGTTCTTTTCACCTTTCCCTCACGGTACTAGTTCACTATCGGTCTCTCAGGAGTATTTAGCCTTACCGGATGGTCCCGGCTGATTCATACAGGATTACTCGTGTCCCGCACTACTCAGGATACCACTATCAATAACTCGCTTTACTTATACGGGACTATCACCCGCTATGGTTCCTCTTTCCAAAGGATTCTAATTCATTGAGCATCAAACAGCGTGGTCCTACAACCCCAAAATTGCCGTAACAACTTTGGTTTGGGCTAATCCGCGTTCGCTCGCCGCTACTGACGGAATCACTATTGTTTTCTATTCCTCCGGTTACTTAGATGTTTCAGTTCACCGGGTTTACTTCCTATAAATAGGATAACATGTCTTCAACATGCTGGGTTGCCCCATTCGGATATCTGCGGATCAATTCATATGTGCTAATCCCCGCAGCTTTTCGCAGCTTATCACGTCCTTCATCGTCTCTGAGAGCCTAGGCATCCACCATACGCCCTTACTTAGCTTATTGTACTTTTGCTTTTTTAATATTTTATTTTCTTAAATATCTCGATATCTTACGATATTATTTTTTCAATATGTCAATGAACGTTGTCACGCGTCGCGACAGACAATTAAGTCTATATCTTCGCGCTTTGCAATACAATGAGATATAATTATCTCAAGGCATTGCCTTGTGGAGAATATCGGAGTCGAACCGATGACCTCCTGCGTGCAAGGCAGGCGCTCTAGCCAGCTGAGCTAATCCCCCAAATTTAGTATGAGTTATTAGTTGTTAGTTATTAGTTGGTGTCTCGTTTAATTAAAAACTGAACATTCAACACTTAAAACTATATTTCTCAACTTCTAAAATTTCCTTTGTAAAACTAAAAAAGTAGTCTCGGGCAGACTCGAACTGCCGACCTCTACATTATCAGTGTAGCGCTCTAACCAGCTGAGCTACGAGACTCTAATCAGTTTTTACTTATATATTTTAAAATTAACAGCTTGAGTAAGAAATTTCTCTTGTAACTAACACATCTCTTTCTCTAGAAAGGAGGTGTTCCAGCCGCACCTTCCGGTACGGCTACCTTGTTACGACTTAGCCCTAGTTACCAGTTTTACCCTAGGCGGCTCCTTGCGGTGACCGACTTCAGGCACTCCCAGCTTCCATGGCTTGACGGGCGGTGTGTACAAGGCCCGGGAACGTATTCACCGGATCATGGCTGATATCCGATTACTAGCGATTCCAGCTTCACGGAGTCGAGTTGCAGACTCCGATCCGAACTGTGATATACTTTATAGATTCGCTCCCTGTCACCAGGTGGCTGCTCTCTGTATATACCATTGTAGCACGTGTGTAGCCCAGGACGTAAGGGCCGTGATGATTTGACGTCATCCCCTCCTTCCTCACGGTTTGCACCGGCAGTCTCGTTAGAGTCCTCAGCATGACCTGCTAGCAACTAACGATAGGGGTTGCGCTCGTTATAGGACTTAACCTGACACCTCACGGCACGAGCTGACGACAACCATGCAGCACCTTGTAAGTAGTCCGAAGAAAGATCTATCTCTAAATCATGCAACTTACATTTAAGCCCTGGTAAGGTTCCTCGCGTATCATCGAATTAAACCACATGCTCCACCGCTTGTGCGGGCCCCCGTCAATTCCTTTGAGTTTCAATCTTGCGATCGTACTCCCCAGGTGGGACACTTATCACTTTCGCTTAGTCACTGAGATTAATCCCAACAACTAGTGTCCATCGTTTACGGCGTGGACTACCAGGGTATCTAATCCTGTTCGCTCCCCACGCTTTCGTCCATTAGCGTCAGTATATACGTAGTAGACTGCCTTCGCAATCGGTATTCTGTGTAATATCTATGCATTTCACCGCTACACTACACATTCTATCTACTTCCATATAACTCAAGACTACCAGTATCAAAGGCAGTTCCACAGTTGAGCTGTGGGATTTCACCTCTGACTTAATAGCCCGCCTACGGACCCTTTAAACCCAATGATTCCGGATAACGCTTGCACCCTCCGTATTACCGCGGCTGCTGGCACGGAGTTAGCCGGTGCTTATTCTTACAGTACCGTCAACTTCCCACTCGTGAAAAGGTTTCTTCCTGTATAAAAGCAGTTTACAACCCATAGGGCAGTCTTCCTGCACGCGGCATAGCTGGATCAGAGTTGCCTCCATTGTCCAATATTCCTCACTGCTGCCTCCCGTAGGAGTCTGGTCCGTGTCTCAGTACCAGTGTGGGGGATCTCCCTCTCAGGACCCCTATTTATCGTAGTCTTGGTAAGCCATTACCTTACCAACTAACTAATAAAACGCATACTCATCTTTTACCGCCGAAACTTTAATTAATCTCCGATGCCGAAAATCAATATTATGGGGCATTAATCCGAATTTCTTCGGGCTATTCCCCTGTAAAAGGTAGATTGTATACGCGTTACGCACCCGTGCGCCGGTCGTCAGCAAGTAGCAAGCTACCTCTGTTACCCCTCGACTTGCATGTGTTAAGCCTGCCGCTAGCGTTCATCCTGAGCCAGGATCAAACTCTTCATCGTATAAATTTTAAATAAATTATAACGTGAGTAGTCTCAAAAAAAAATACCAATCATTAATCTAATAAAAATTGGCTCTTACTCAATTTACGCTGTCAATTTCAATATTTTCAATGAACTTATATTATCTCTTTTCATTAGCGGGTGCAAATGTAAAATATCTTTTCTATTATACAAACTAAAAAAATACTTTTTTTTAATTATTTTTATGGCTATACCAAACTATTTTAAAACCAGTGTATTACTTACCATTTTAACTTTAAAATAGTCCTAATAAATTGTTTCTTTTTCACTTATCCTTTGTTGAAAAATAGAACCGTAGCCATGCTATGCTTCATTTTTTTGCCGCAACTAATTAAAAAATAATTCAATTTATATACATGCGATTTCAAAGTTAAAATGATATTAATAAAATAATTGCAATAGACAACTTAAAAACAGTATCAAAACAGGTCTTTTTATTTAAAAAAAACTCTATTCTACAGCCTTTTTCTACTATATATAATAGAAATGATTTTTACTTCATTAAAATTGTAGATAAATAATAGTTTTCAATATCTTTGCATTCTTACTTAATAAGTTATATGATTAATATTACATTGCCTGACGGCTCCGTAAAACAATTCGAAAAAGGAAGTACTGCAAATGATGTTGCTATGAGCATTAGTCATGGCTTGGCTCGTAATGTTATCTCTGCAAAATTTAATGATACTATTGTAGAAACAACAACTCCTCTTAATATAGACGGAAACTTAATTCTTTTTACTTTTGACAGCGAAGAAGGGAAGAAAGCGTTTTGGCATTCAACGGCTCACGTGTTGGCTCAGGCTGTTGTGTTTTTTTATCCGAAGGTAAAATTGACTATTGGTCCTGCAATTGATCATGGATTCTACTATGACTTAGATTTAGGAGAAGAAACTATTTCCGAAAAAGACTTTAAGCAAATCGAAAATAAAATGATTGAGTTTGCTCGCGGCAAGCATGAATTCAAATTACGATCTGTTTCTAAAGCCGCTGCTTTATCTTATTATAAAGAACAAGATAATGAATATAAAGTTGAGTTGATTGAAAATTTAACTGATGGAGATATTACTTTTTGCGATCATGCAGATTTTACAGATTTATGCCGTGGAGGACACATTCCAAACACAGGAATTATAAAAGCGGTTAAAATAATGAGTGCTGCAGGCGCATACTGGAGAGGTGATGAAAAAAATAAACAATTAACACGTATTTACGGCATTTCTTTTCCGAAGCAAAAAGTACTTACGGAATATTTAGAAAGGCTTGAGGAAGCAAAAAAACGTGACCATAGAAAATTAGGAAAAGAATTAGAACTTTTTGCTTTTTCGCCAAGAGTTGGTCAGGGATTGCCATTATGGCTTCCGAAAGGTGCTGCACTTCGTGATAGATTAGAACAGTTTTTAAAACGTGCTCA
This sequence comes from Urechidicola sp., assembly GCA_965248525.1. Classification (GTDB taxonomy): domain Bacteria; phylum Bacteroidota; class Bacteroidia; order Flavobacteriales; family Flavobacteriaceae; genus Urechidicola. Next base: position 210,707 of record CBDFJO010000004.1, read on the forward strand.
GAAAAAAGCAGGTTATGAAATGGTGATTACACCGCATATAGGTCAAAAAGAATTGTATGTAACTTCTGGTCACTATGAAAAGTATGGTGAAGATAGTTTTCAACCTATTCATACACCAAAAGATGAAGAGGAATTTCTATTAAAACCGATGAACTGCCCTCATCATTGTGAAATATATTGCGTAAAACCATATTCATACAAAGAATTGCCAAAACGTTTTGCAGAATTTGGCACTGTATATAGATATGAACAAAGTGGAGAATTACATGGATTGACACGTGTACGTTGTTTTACACAAGATGATGCTCATATATTCTGTACTCCAGATCAATTAAATGAAGAGTTTAAAAATGTAATTGATTTAGTCCTTTATGTATTTAAGGCTTTAGGGTTTGTAGATTTTACAGCACAAATTTCATTGCGTGATCCTGATAATAAAGAAAAGTATATTGGCTCTGATGAAAATTGGGAAAAATCAGAAAATGCTATTATCAATGCAGTGAAAGAAAAAGAATTAAAAACTGTTATAGAGTATGGTGAAGCCGCTTTTTATGGTCCAAAACTAGACTTTATGGTAAAAGATGTTTTGGGTAGAAGCTGGCAATTAGGAACGATACAAGTTGACTACAATTTACCTGAACGTTTTGATTTGACTTATAAGGGTTCTGACAACAAATTACATAGGCCTGTAATGATTCATCGTGCTCCTTTTGGCTCTATGGAACGATTTATCGCAATTTTATTAGAAAATACTGGTGGAAACTTTCCTTTATGGCTAACGCCTGAGCAAGTTATTTTACTACCAATCAGTGATAAATATCAAAAATGTGCCGAAAAAGTTTCACAAGTCTTGGAAAATTCCGAAATTCGCGCCCTAATTGACGATCGAAGCGAGAAAATTGGAAGGAAGATTCGTGATGCAGAAATGAGCAAAATACCATATATGATTATTGTTGGTGAGAATGAAGAAAAAGATGGCACGGTATCTGTAAGAAAACATGGTGAAGGAGATAAAGGAACATACACTATAGATGATTTTATATCATTAATTGAAGAAGAAATAAATAGTGCATTAGAACAATTTTAAGTTTAATTTAAATTTTACAGTCATAGCAATACGTAAAAGACGAGGAGCAAGAAAGCCTTGGAGAATAATCAAAGAAGATCAACACAGAATTAATGAAAAAATTAAGTTTGTTGATGAAGTCCGTCTTGTGGGCGACAATGTTGAAATAGGCGTTTATTCAATAATCGCTGCTAAAACAATGGCGCGGGATTTAGAATTAGATTTGGTAGAGATATCACCAAAAGCAGTTCCACCTGTTTGTAAAATTATAGACTATAAAAAGTTTTTATACGAACAAAAGAAACGTGATAAGGCTCAAAAGTCAAAAGCTACGAAAGTAATTATTAAAGAAATTCGTTTTGGACCGCAAACTGATGAGCATGATTATGAATTTAAAAAGAAACATGCAATTAAATTTTTAAGTGAAGGAGCAAAATTAAAAGCATTCGTTTTCTTTAAAGGACGCTCTATCATTTATAAAGATCAAGGTCAGATTTTATTATTAAGATTAGCTCAGGAACTTGAAGAATATGGTAAAGTAGAACAAATGCCAAAATTAGAGGGTAAACGTATGATTATGTTTATCTCACCAAAAAAGAAATAATACTATTGTCATGTTGAACACAGTCGAAACATCTTAAGATTCTTCACGCTGTTCAGAATGACAAGCATATAAAGTTGATGTTGAAACAAATTCAACATGACAAAGACAATATTAAGCAAGTAAAAACAAGAAGAAATGCCGAAAATGAAAACAAAGTCGAGTGCTAAAAAGCGTTTTAAGCTTACAGGTACTGGAAAAATCAAAAGAAAGCATGCTTTTAAGAGTCATATATTGACAAAAAAATCTAAAAAGCGTAAGTTAAGACTTACTCACGATGGTTTGGTTCACAAATCTGACAAGAGTAACATCTTACAACAATTAACCTTGAAATAGAAGTTAGGAATTAGTTTAACCATGTGATAGTGCTCGAACAAGAGTCTAAGTAGTTAGTCCGCCTATCATAAAACAAAAACATGAAATTATGCCAAGATCAGTAAATTCAGTTGCTTCAAGAGCTAGAAGAAAAAAGATATTGAAGCAAGCAAAAGGTTACTTTGGAAGACGTAAAAACGTTTACACAGTAGCAAAAAATGCGGTTGAAAAAGGAATGTTATATTCTTATAGAGACCGTAAAAACAATAAAAGAAACTTCCGTGCATTGTGGATTCAACGTATTAACGCTGGAGCACGCCAATTCGGAATGTCTTATTCTCAGTTTATGGGGAAAGTCAAAGCTAATAACATTGAATTGAACCGTAAGGTTCTTGCAGATTTAGCAATGAATAATCCAGAAGCTTTTAAGGCAGTTGTTGATAAAATAAAATAAATTATAATACCTTGCTTATAATAAAAGTCCGAAACTTTCGTTTCGGACTTTTTGTTTTTATTAATATAGATTTTTTAACTTTGGTACACTTTATGTATATATCAAAACAAATCAACAAAATTTTAAAAATGAAAAACAGTATATTTCTATTATTGGGTATCTTTTCCTTTCAGATGAATGCGCAACTTATAACTCCAGACGTTATCAACACCAAAGACGGAAACATTACCATACAACCAATAACACACGGAACATTGGTTCTTACTTATAAGAACAAAACAATCTACATAGATCCATACGGTGGAGCAGACAAATTTAAAGGACTCGCAAAACCTGATTTTATTTTGATTACTGATATTCATCAAGATCACTTAAACATAGAAACACTTAAAGGAATCGACACAAAAGGTACAATTATTATTGTGCCACAAGCCGTTGCAGACAAATTGCCAAGCGAATACAAAAATCAAATAGAAGTATTGAATAACCGCCAAGGAATTCACAGATTAGGATTCTTTATTTCTGCCGTTGCGATGTATAATTTACCTGAAACTGAAGATTCTCATCATCCTAAAGGAAGAGGAAACGGCTATATTATCAATTTTGATGATACGAAAGTATATGTTTCAGGAGATACTGCAGCAATACCAGAAATGCGTCAATTATACGATGTTGACATTGCATTTGTTTGTATGAATTTACCTTATACAATGGATGTTCAAGAAGCCTCAAGCGGTGTTTTAGACTTTAAACCTGCAATTGTGTATCCATATCATTATAGAGGTACTGATGGATTCTCTGATATCGAGAAATTTAAAACTATTGTAAATAGTGAAAATTCAACTATTGATGTTCGATTGAGAGATTGGTATGCTAAATAGATTGTTGGATAGTTGGACTGTTAGATTATGAGACAAAAAAATCCTATACTTATCGTATAGGATTTTTTTATATCATTTTTAAGTTTACAAAACCTCACCAAGTTCCTTCAACTTTTCGGTATTTTCATGTAGTTTCAATTCCTCAACAATCTTATGAATATCACCATTGATGACATTTTGTAAATCATAAATTGTCAAACCAATTCTATGTTCAGTTACACGACCTTGAGGATAATTGTAAGTTCTAATTTTTGCAGAACGGTCACCACTCGAAACTAAGGTGTTTCTTTTGGCAGCATCTGCCGCCAGTTTCTTTGCCAATTCCATTTCATATATACGAGAACGCAATACTTTCATGGCTTTGTCCTTATTTTTATGTTGTGACTTTTGATCTTGACATTGTGCTACAATTCCTGTAGGAACGTGTGTCAAACGCACTGCAGAATAGGTCGTATTTACAGACTGACCTCCAGGACCAGACGAACAAAAATAATCTACACGAATATCACTTTGCTTTAAATCTATATCAAACTCTTCCGCTTCAGGAAGTACCATAACTGTTGCGGCACTTGTATGTACCCGCCCTTGTGTTTCAGTTTGCGGTACACGCTGTACGCGATGTACTCCAGATTCAAACTTCATATCGCCATAAACATCGGCACCAGAAATACTAAAAATAATTTCTTTAAACCCTCCTGCAGTTCCTTCGCTTATATCTTCAACTTCAGTTTTCCATTTTTTGTCAGAAGCAAATTTCGTGTACATTCTGTATAAATCTCCAGCAAAAATACTTGCTTCATCTCCTCCAGTTCCTGCTCTAATCTCTACAATTACATTTTTACCATCTTCAGGATCTTTAGGAATCAACATAAACTTGATTTCATCTTCCAATTTCGGAATTCCTATATTGGCTTCATCCAATTCCATCTTTGCCATTTCTACCATTTCAGCATCCGAACTATCAGAAATGATTTCTTTTGCCTCAGCAGCATTACCAAGTAAAACCTCATATTCTTTGATTTTCTCAACCATTACACTCAAGTCTTTGTACTCCTTATTAAGTCGTACATAACGCTTTTGATCAGTAATAATATCAGGTTGAATGATAAGGTCAGAAACCTCATCAAATCGTTGTTTTACTATATGTAATTTATCTAACATGTCTTTTTATTGGAATGCAAATTTACGAATTTAATATTAGTTTTTCTACATAAAAAAGCCTCGTAGTTACGAGGCTTAAATTATTAATTCACAAATTTTATTCCAAAGGAAATAATTCCAGAGTTTAGACCATCACTTCTTGAATAACTACTGTATCTCAAGTCAATAGATTTTATTCCGAAGTTAAAAATATTCTTTTTATGCAGTGCATCCGAATATTTTATTCCAAGTCCATATTGATTGCTATCAAACTCTGATAGATCATAATCAGAAGTATAAAAATCTTGTGTTGATAGATGACTTTCATAAGGTGCAAAATAATCTGCTTGTGTTTGTTGATAGTATCTATATGTTGGATATAAGGTAAATTTATCGCCTATTTTTATTGGCAATTCTACACTTGCCGTGTGCGAATTAATTCCCCAATCATCGTAATAATAACGATAATAAGTTCGTAATGAGAATATTTCGTTGATATAATAGTTGTATCTCATTCCTATTGGAATTTTAAAACGAGTGTCTGGCAAGCGTTCTATATCATCTCCCAATTGAAAAACAGTTTGATTGGTAGTACTTGTGTAATTTGCAATACCGCTAACTGCATTCGGATCTGCTTGAACAAAAACACCTGAAGATGTATATTCGTGATTTCCACCAATATAAAAATTGTCTTTATCAGCAAAATAAACACGTTGCATAGGATTCGCTAACCATCCTTTTTGTTGCACTACATCCAAAAATAAAGAGAATTGTGATTTTTTAGAGAGTATTTGTGAAAAACTAAACGATGCCGAATAAGAATTCCTATTCTTATTGTCAATCAAACCTGATGCTGATTTAGGTATCCAAAGTGTTCCCGCAAAAATTCCATCATTAATTCTTTCTGCTTGCTGGTTTAAAATAGGTACATCTTCAAAAAATCCATCTTCCAAATCACCATCAACTTCTAAATAAGTATCTAATTCTGTCGGATACTTTGGATTCCAAGTATCAAGATAAACTTGCGCCTTTACGCCTATTTCCGTATTTTTTTCGTTAAATAATTTTGTGTAACCACCACCTAAACCAATAGAGGTATAATCATACTCTGTTGCAAAACCTACATTAGCACTCCAAATAGAATTTCTATCATCAGAACTGTGCGCATAATTAATATTGGTTGAAAACCAAGTGTCTTTTTGTGATGCTCCAGAAGATTCGTTCCATGGTGTTCCTGATATAAACCCTATAGCTCCATCATCATCGTCATCATCATCATCATCTTGTGAGGCGCCTGAAGCATCAAACGGATCTAAATTACTTGAAGATGCTGATGTATATGCTGAAATTCCAACATCAACCGTTAAAACATCATCATCATTCAATGGCATTGACACTATAATTGTTGGTGTAATATCAGTCAATTCTTCTGTTCCAATTCCTCCAGTTACAGAAGCATGATCACCATCTTGACTATAATAACTCATCAAAAAATCTATTTCTGTAGATTCTAAAACTCTCTTTTTATATTCTGATGAATCGTCTTTTTTCTCTTGTGAAAAAGAAATTGTCGAACATACTAAAAATACTATGATTGCAAGTTTTCTCATATCTTTAATTGCATCCGCATCCTCCACCTGTTTTTCCACCATTTGCTCCAGAAGATCCTTCACGATATACTTGAAAATTTGTTTCAAATTTTTCAATTTTATTGGCTGATAATATCATATCAGGATCATTAATATTTACTTTCTGATATTCTTTTACCACAACACACGAACTCAATGTAAGAATGGTTATTGCAAAAACAACTAATTTTTTCATTCTACTATGTTTTTTAGTTTAATATCTTTTGATGTATGAATTTTTCCTATATCATCAACAATAATACACTCTATTCCTTTTAATTGATTGATAAAATCTAAGCCAACTTCTTTTCCCATTACAAAAATTGATGTTGCCAAAGCGTCTGCCAATTCTGCTTTAGAAGCAAACACACTTACACTTACAATTCCCGAACTTGGATAACCAGTTTTTGGATTGATTATATGTGAATAACGCTTGCTATTAAAAGTTACATATTTTTCATAATTTCCAGAAGTTACTACTGAAGAGTTAGAAATTGGTAACAACGCAAACACTTTGTTTTTATTTAACGGATTTGTAATTCCAACTTTCCAATCTTCTCCGTTTGGTTGTTCTCCCCAAGTATTCATATCACCAGAAGCGTTGATGATTCCTGCTTTAGCACCTTTATAAATTAGTAATTTTTTTGCTTTATCTGCTGCATATCCTTTACCGATTGCTCCAAAACCAATTTTCATCCCTTTGATTTTCAGATATACAGTTGTGTCATCTTTATTCAAAATAATATTTTGATAACCTACTTTTTCTACTGATTTTTGAATACTCTCTTCTGAAGGCATTGTTGTCATACTTCCATCAAACTTCCAAATTCTATCCATTGAAGCATACGAAATATCAAAAGCGCCGTCAGTTAATTTAGAAATAGCAATACATCTTTCTATCAAATCAAAAAGTTCTTTATCAACTTTTACTGGTTCAATTCCTGCATTCTTATTAATAAGTGATGTTTGAGAACTTGGATTCCAAGATGATATAATATCCTCTATTCTTTTAATTTCAGTAATTGCTATATAAATATATTCATTCCCTTTTTCTTCACTATCAGCAACAACAGAAATGTCAAAACGACTTCCCATTAACTTTACAACTTTTTTATACTTATGAGGTTGTGAAGTACAGGATAATGAGGTAAGTATTATAAACAGAAAAAGGTACTTCTTCATTTAATAAAGTATTTATTTAAGTAAATCTATATATTCTTTTGATGTAAACCTCTCGTATCCTATACGTTTCAAAGCCTTCCCTTTTGAATCTAAAACTACAATCAAAGGGAATGTTCCTTTATATTTATCTGCCAACATATCATTGTGATCTTGTTGTTCTTTTGAAAGTCTATTTTTCTTTTTCTTCGGAAAATCAGCCTTTAATAAAATCCAATTTTCAGTAGCGTAACTAATAAATTCTTCACTTTGTAAAATATCTTTGTCAATTTTTTTACAAGGCGCACACCAATCTGAGCCTGAAAAAACTAAAATGATATTTTTATTTTCTTTAGATGCTAGTTCTAATGACTTGTCAAAATTAGTATTCCAATCTTGAGCAATTACGGTACTAAAAGAAAATAGAACAAGAGTAAATAATATAAGTAGTTTCATCTTAAATATGTTTTAATATTATTATAACCTCCTCGTTACAAAAATATTGCCATAGTTACATTCTTAACAGAATATTAACCAATTAATACTCAAAAATTCCAAACTCACTTTTAATTGTCAGTTTTTTGATAGACGAAGCCTCTACTCGTCCAATAATTTGAGCATCTACATTATAAGATTTGGATATTGCTATAAGTTCATCTGCTATTTTTGGAGACACATAAATTTCCATTCGATGACCACAATTAAATACTTGATACATTTCTTTCCAATCTGTATTTGATTGTTCTTGTATCAATTTGAATAATGGTGGAATTTCAAACATATTATCTTTTATAATATGCAAATCTTTTATAAAATGAAGAATTTTTGTCTGTGCACCTCCAGAGCAATGTACCATTCCATGAATGACCTCTGAATTGTATTTTGATAAAATTTCTTTGATAATTGGCGCATAGGTTCTTGTTGGAGACAATACCAATTTTCCTGCATCAATTGGCGAACCTTCAACAGCATCTGTCAATTTTGTATTTCCAGAATACACCAATTCTTCAGGTACTGCAGCATCAAAACTTTCAGGAAATTTTGTTGCTAAATATTTAGAAAAAACATCATGTCTTGCAGATGTTAATCCGTTACTTCCCATTCCTCCATTATATCCTGTTTCATAAGTTGCTTGACCAAAAGATGCCAAGCCAACAATTACATCTCCTTCTTTTATATTGGCATTATCAATCACATCTGTACGTTTCATTCTTGACGTAACTGTAGAATCGACAATAATCGTACGCACTAAATCGCCAACATCTGCCGTTTCTCCTCCCGTAGAATGAATAGAAACTCCATGTTCTTTTAAATCTGTAATTAATTCTTCTGTTCCGTTTATAATTGCAGAAATTACTTCTCCTGGAATTTTGTTTTTGTTTCTTCCAATGGTTGAAGAAAGCATAATATTATCAGTTGCTCCAACACATATCAAATCATCAATATTCATTATCAATGCGTCTTGCGCAATGCCTTTCCAAACAGATAAATCTCCTGTTTCTTTCCAATACATATATGCTAAAGATGATTTTGTTCCTGCTCCATCTGCATGCATTATCAAGCAATAATCATCATCTGAAGTTAAATGGTCTGGAACAATCTTGCAGAATGCTTGTGGAAACAATCCTTTATCTACATTCTTAATTGCATTGTGCACATCTTCTTTAGATGCCGAAACACCTCGTTGACTATACCTTTTTGAAATTTCTTGACTCATGAATTTACAATTATAATCGAATGCAAAAATAAGAATTGTTTATTTTTCACTAAACAAATCTAACGTATTTGTTTTAACAAATTAAAAAGAGCCCCATAATTGAGGCTCTTTTTTGATTTATTTAGTGAATAACAATTCTCTGTACTTTGTCAATGGCCAAAGCTCATCATCAATCATTAACTCCAATTTATCACAGTGATAACGAATTTCTTCAAAATAAGGTTTTACCTTATTACAGTAAACATCCGCTGCTTTCTGTCCATGTAATTTATTTGCTTTCTTACGTTCATTAACCATTTTATTAATTTTAGAATTGATATTCTCAATATGAGAAGATATTTCTGTGATTAAATTAATCTGTTCAGAAGCATACTTTTTAAAGTCTTTTCCAAAAATATCTTTCAACCCTGAAACATTTTTAATAAGTACATTTTGATATTTTATTGCCGTTGGCACTACATGATTTCTAGCAATATCGCCTAAAACTCTACCTTCAATCTGAATACGCAATGTATACTCTTCCAGTTCTATTTCATGATGAGCTTCTACTTCTACTTGACTCATAACATCCATTTCTTCAAATAGTGCAATTGTCTTTTTAGAAATACGCGCTTTTAAAGCTTCTGGTGTTGTTTTATGGTTGCTTAAACCACGTTTTTTTGCTTCTTTTTCCCATTCATTTCCATAACCATTTCCTTCAAATAACACCTTCTTAGAAGATTTAATATACTCACGCAATACATTAAAGACTGCTTCATCTTTCTTTAAATCTTTTGATGCGATTAATTTATCAACTTCAATCTTAAACTCTTTTAACTGTTTGGCAACAATTGTATTAAGAACTGTCATTGGATTGGCACAATTGGCAGTAGAACCAACAGCCCTAAATTCAAATTTATTTCCGGTAAATGCGAATGGTGAAGTTCTATTTCTATCCGTATTATCAAGTAATACATCTGGAATTTTACCAACTACATTTAATTTTAAATCTGTTTTTTCTTCAGGAGATAATTTTCCGTTAGTCACATTTTCTAATTCTTTTAATGCTTTGGTCAATTGTGATCCAATAAATACAGAAATAATTGCTGGAGGAGCTTCATTAGCTCCTAATCTATGATCATTACTAGCACTAGCAATTGACGCTCTTACCAATTCCTCATTATCATAAACTGCCTTAATTGTATTTACGAAGAATGTCAAGAATTGTAAACTACTCATTGGAGTTTTTCCTGGACTTAATAAGTTCACTCCAGTATTGGTTGCCAATGACCAGTTATTATGTTTTCCCGATCCATTTACTCCTGCAAATGGTTTTTCATGGAATAATACTTTAAAATTATGACGATCAGCTACTTTCTCCATCACATCCATTAGTAATGAATTATGATCTACTGCAAGATTAGACTCTTCATATATAGGAGCCAATTCGAATTGGTTAGGAGCAACTTCATTATGACGTGTTTTTGCTGGAATACCCAACAACATACATTCCTTTTCAAGGTCACTCATATAAGACAAAGCTCTATTTGGTATTGTTCCGAAATAATGATCATCAAGTTGTTGCCCTTTGGCAGATGAATGCCCTAGCAAAGTTCTTCCCGTCAATGCGATGTCTGGTCTTGAAGAAGCCAATGCTTTATCAATTAAAAAATATTCTTGTTCCCAACCTAGAGAAGCAGTGACTTTTTTTACATTTTTGTCAAAATATTTACACACAGCAGTTGCTGCTTCATCAACTGAATTTAAAGCTCTCAATAATGGTGTTTTATAATCTAATGCTTCACCAGTATACGATACGAAAATTGTCGGAATACATAAAGTTGTTCCATAAATAAAAGCTGGAGAAGTAGGATCCCAAGCCGTATAACCTCTTGCTTCAAATGTATTTCTAATTCCTCCATTTGGAAAACTTGAAGCATCTGGCTCTTGTTGAACCAATTGTCCTCCACCAAATTTCTCAATCGCCATTCCGTCTTCAATAGTTTCAAAGAAAGCATCATGCTTTTCGGCAGTTGCTCCTGTTAATGGTTGAAACCAGTGTGTATAATGTGTTACGCTTTTAGATAATGCCCAATCTTTCATTGCTGAAGAAACTTGATCAGCTATTTTACGGTCGATTTTAGAACCGTGTTCTACTGCATCCATTACTCCTACATATGCATCCTTCGTTAAATACTGACGCATAGTCGTTTTATTAAAAACATTTTCTCCAAACATTGAAGATCTACGATTTTTTTCTTTAATCTTGATTGGTTGTCTATGCAACGTTTCTTTAAGCGCTTGAAATCTAATTTTTGACATGTCTAATTTATTTTTTATTTAAATTACAGGACAAAAATACTAAATATATTTAAACACAACAGCAATACCCTTAAAAAATTAGGGGTAATTACACAAAATTAAAGATTATGTAATGGAGATTGTAAAAAAATAGGGGGTTGATGTGAGTTATGAGACTATTTGAATGACAAGTATACAAACACAATATAGGCTACTAATAAAAGGGTGCCTTTCATTCTATTTAATTCAAACTTCTTTGGAAGTAATATTAACGGAATTAATACTGCTGCTATAGCCAACATCCAATACAAATTGGTAAATAATATATCAGCATTGTTAGTTCCTAAATCATTGATTGTTTCATCAACTTTTATAGGAGTAATGATAGCGGTTAAACCTACTACAGAACCTATATTAAAAATATTTGATCCTATTAAATTTCCTAACGAAATTGCCTTTTCTCCCTTTAATGCTGCAATAACTGATGCTGCTAATTCTGGAACAGATGTACCAATTGCAATAACTGTAGCGCCAATTATGGCTTCACTAATCCCCATTTTTTGAGCAATATCTTTTGCGCCTTCTACCAACCATTCTGAACCAAAATACAGTGCAGAACCTCCTATTGCTAGCCATGCAATTATTTTAAAGTAACTCGTATTCATCAATGTATCATCAACATCATCTACGACTACTGTTTTATCTTTTTTGGCTTTTGCAATCATTATATAGATAAACACGATTAACATTATAAATAATATTGCTCCTTCCGTTTGATTTAATAAATTATCATTCAACAAAAAATAATAAAACACCAATGAAAACACCATCATTGCAGGCCAATTCATTTTATAAAAACTCTTATCTACAGTCAGCGGAGCAATCATTGCTGTAATTCCTAAAACTAACGCAATATTTGCAATATTTGAACCTATAACATTACCCAGCGCTAAATCTGGAGAACCATCTAATGCTGCGCTTAAACTCACTAATAATTCTGGTGCTGATGTTGCAAAAGACACAACTGTCATTCCGATAATCAACTTTGATAAATTCAATTTAAATGACAATGCCACAGAAGAACGCACTAAGAATTCTCCTCCAATTACTAATAACACAAAACCTATTATTATATATGCTATACTCATTTTTACTATTATTTTTTAGCGAAGATACTACTAATTTTAAAAATGGTTTTGATCGCTTGTGAATATTTAATTCAACTATTATTGACAATTATTTAAAGGAAAATATGCAAATATTATTTTACATAAATTAAGTATCTTTACCAAGAAATTCATCAGAAATGAAAAAACAATTATTCAAAATTCTTGCTAAAATTAACAAGGTTTTACTACCTTCTTTCTCAAAACAACAATTAGATTTGAGTAAAGCAAAGAAATGGCAACTCGCAATAATTGGTTGGAGGTATTTTGTCACAACAAATAGTTTGTAATCTTACAAAAGTTACTATCTTTGCAAACTCAAAAACGGCCTCGTGGCGCAACTGAATAGCGCACTTGATTACGGCTCAAGAGGTTACAAGTTTGAATCTTGTCGAGGTCGCTAGATTATAAAAGCAATAAAGGATATTCCTTTCATTTACTATGAAAGGCGTGTCCTTTTTGTATTAAAAAAATAATCTAAAACCTACCAATATTGGAAACATTTTTCTATGTTCAACCATTTCAAAAAAGGTTTTACGAGCCTGAGCAACAAAAAATTCGTGTTCTACAATATCTTTTATAAATTGTTGTGTTGTGTTCCGTCCCATTCAACCTCTGGCAGATGTAAATCTATCACAACCAATCTATGTGCTGGCACAATATTTTTTAACCTCAAATACATCGCTTGGCTATCTTTTCCGCCAGAATAATTTGAAATAACAAGTGTTTTCTCGTTAGTATGTTTAGAAGTGTTTTCAAAAATTACTATTCTAATTTATACGTTCATTTAATATTTTTAATAGAAAAGCATCTTTGTGAGATACATTTGCTTTTGTGTAGAGACGTTTTTTATGGTACTCCAATGTTGATAGTGTAATTCCAAAAACGTGTGCAATTACCTTGTCTGGAAGTCCTTCCATCATTAAATCAATAAGGTTGATTTCTCTCGTGTTCAATGGTTGCCCATCAATGGTAATGTCTTTAGAATTCCATTTTAGCAAAATGCAATCTTTCTTATCTCGAAAGTTTTCGGCTGGTTGTAGTTCGCCATCAATAACATCTGGAGTAAAATCTGCATCTCCATATATATAATAAGTGTAAATTTCTAGTTGACGCTTATAATCTGTCGCCATAAAAGTAATCTCTGCAACTGCGCAGGTATCTGAATAATATTTTGATGCCAATTTTGTAATGATTGGTATTGGTAAATTTTCAAAACTATGTTGATTGCCATACTGAAACCAAATAACTTCTTTGGTACTTGGTATGCCAATAAATTCAATATTAGTATCGGTTGGCATTGTGGCTGCAACTCGTTTGTGAGTTCTCGGCATTTTTTCTAAATTTGCGGTATTGGTATTCATGATAGTTAAAATTTTAAAGGAATTTTGATTTTTAATCCGAAATTCCTGCTTTGGATTTTTTTATTAATTGTGATGCTTGTAGTGCCAATTTTCTCATATTATGCGCTTAAAAGCTCTTTGCGATTTTCGGCAACCTCTTTTTTTCTCGCAACAGTTTTTTCTACTAGATCAAAGATTTGTGTTTCAATTTCTTCATGGTGTTGACCATTCATCACATTTCGTATCATACTATTACTATGAGGATTCCCATATTTATTTCTGATACCTTTATTGTACAGATGCTCTGAAACAGCGTTTGAATAGTACTTACCAAGTATTTTTTTTATCTTATTTCTTTCTCTTTTGCTAATCATAGAAAACTATCATTATTTATCATATCTTTATGACGTATTGATGATACAAACATACGTAAACTTTTACGAAAATACATAATACTTTGCGAAAAAATTATGACTGTTAAAGAAAAATTAAGACAATATATTGAGAATAAAGAGATTAGCATGCGTAATTTTTCGCAAAAAATTGATGTATCAGATGGTTATTTGCGTACTAAAGGCGCAATTTATAGTGATGTATTACCAAAAATTAGTAAAGTTTTCCCAGATTTAAACATGAATTGGCTGTTGTTTGACGAAGGCGAAATGCTTTTAAATTACGCAGACCTTGCCGCCAACGCCAAAAATCCGCACTCTTTATCTGCTGTTGTGGCTGAGCACTCTGCTCATTATAGCTATTCCTATAAAGATAAGTACGTGGAACTACTTGAAGAAAATAGAGAGTTGCAAACAAAGATTATTAATTTATTAGAAATTAATAATAAATTAAACAGCCAGCAATAATTATAAATAAAAAAATAATACAATACCTTAAGTATAAAGGGGTTATTAGTCAAAGAAAATTTACAATCTCTTTAAAGTTAGCCGAGGGCATTTTACGCTCTGAAAAGAATAAAGACAACACACCCAGATTTAAACATGAATTGGTTGCTTTTTGATAAAGGCAAAATGCTTTTAAAGGTGCATTATCAAGAAGCTGCGCCATCAGGATGATTTCAAAAGTTGCATAACACCTTAAAAATGATATTAAACTGCTGAAAGAACCAATAAAATTGCTAAACGAAAAGGTGAAAAGGAAACGCTCAAGATGTCCCACAAAAATCAAACAACCACTAATAACACTAAGAAAACCGCATTAAGATGAATCTTGTCGAGATCACGAATAAATAAAATAACCAAATATTGTTTTTAATCCGATAACAAAAATTACTGCAATCGCAGTTGAAATAATCCCAATTGTTAACCAAACAAAAACAAATGTCGTTCTGTCCATTATTTTATTTTCTGGCTTCATAATTACTATGTTTATAAAAAGTAATTTTTCTTCATTAATTTTTTTTAATTGTCCTGTTATATAATTAAAACGCCAACAAAATCTTGAAATTGCGAGACCCTTTAGGTTTAAGATATTTTTAACATAGTAAAAGACATTAAACTCCAAGACAAGCCCTGGACCCAATAAGAGGAATTGGGGCAAGCCCCAAGGTATTAAACCAAAAAAAGAATAAAACAGATACTAAACGTATAACTCAATAGTTTTATTGATTGATAAGCACACAAATTTACATTTTAAGAATATTAAAGAGAGTTTATACTATTTCGGCAGAAAGTCCTAAAGATAAGAGTTTTGAACAACGAGGTTTTAAGAAGTCGTATTCGCCTGTTTTTACAGTACATTTCCCTTTATAATGCACTAAGATTGTACACTGTTCGGCTTGCTCAAGCGTATGCTCACAAACATCAATCAAAGAATCTATAACAAAATCGAATGTATTTACATTATCATTATGTAACACTATTTCGTGTTTTTGAGTTTCTTGCTCCAAAACATCTACTTCTTCCTGTATTTTTTCTTTTGTACTCATATTGACATTATAAACTTACAAAAAGTATTTTTATTTTACATATTTTACTGCAACCCAATTATTTCGTTCCAAAATAAGATCTATTTTTAAATCATATTTTGAAACTTCAGCATCAATAATTGGAATGTCTTCTTGATAAAATCCGCTGAGTAATAAAACTCCATTATCATTCAGACAGTTTGTATATGTTTTGATATCATTCAATAAAATGTTTCGATTGATATTGGCAATAATTATATCATATTTTTTATTGATTAATAAAGATGCGTCACCTTCAAAAACAGAAATATGTCTACAATTATTCCGTGCTACATTTTCTAGCGAATTTTCATAACACCAAGCATCAATATCAATCGCATCTAGTGGTTTTGCTCCTTTCTTCTCTGCAAAAATTGCGAGAATTCCTGTTCCACAACCCATATCTAATACCTTTCTGTCTTGTAAATTAAGTTTTAATAAATGCTGAACCATAAGATATGTCGTCTCATGGTGTCCTGTTCCAAAACTCATTTTTGGCTCAATAACAATATCATATTTTAAATTCGGATTCCTATGAAAAGGTGCACGAATACTCACCAAATCATCAACTTGAATTGGATTAAAACTCTTTTCCCATTCACTATTCCAATTAGTTTGTGCTATTTCTTCAATTTTATATGAAATTTCAAACTCATCAGAAGTTAAAATAAAAATGTCATTTAACAGCGTCGAATTCCATTCCGTTTTTTGAATATAAGCTGTAACTCCATCTTCATTTTCTACGAAACTTTCAAAACCTTTATTGCCGAGTTCGGCAATTAAAATTTCGGTTGCTGGCTCTTTGGGTGTAATTGTAAAATTGTAAGAAATATAAATATTGTCCATATAAATCAAAAAGCCTTTACGATTGCTAAAAAATCATCAGCTTTTAAAGCCGCTCCTCCAATTAATCCGCCATCAACATCAGGTTTTGAAAAAATTTCTTTGGCATTGCTTGGTTTTACACTTCCGCCATATAAAATTGAAACCTCTTCTGCAGTTTCTTTTCCATATTTGTTTGTAAGCAAACTTCTAATAAAAGCATGCATTTCTTGTGCTTGCTCTGGACTTGCAGTTTCCCCTGTTCCTATAGCCCAAACTGGTTCGTATGCCAAAACAACAAACCCTAATTCTTTAGCACTCAAATGAAACAACCCTTTTTTTAATTGATCTTCAACTATATGGAAATGATTTTCTGATTTTCTATCTTGCAGTTGTTCACCAAAGCAGAAAATAATATTCATATAATTTCCAATTGCTTTCGAAGCTTTTTTTGCCAACATTTCATCGGTTTCATTATAGTATGTTCTACGTTCAGAATGACCAAGAATTACATCTATAACTCCAATATTTAAAAGCATTTCTGCCGAAATCTCACCAGTAAACGCACCATTGCTCTCTTGATGCATATTTTGAGCAGCAACTTCTATTCTTGAACCTGTAGTAATCTCTCTAATCTTTTGAAGATTCACAAAAGTTGGCGCAACAATAACACGCGTATTGCCAATATCCAAATCATCAGTCGCTAAAATTAATTCATGTACCAATTCGATGGATGTATCTAAATCATTATTCATTTTCCAGTTTCCTGCTACAATATTTTTTCTCATTACTTATAATTTTGTTTGAACAAATATAAGTTAATGATTACATTTGCCAAACGCAATTGGAAACTAAAGATGACAAAGAAAGAACTTATCAATCAAATTCGTAAAAAAAACTCCTTTTTATGTATTGGCTTGGATGTTGATCTTACTAAAGTTCCTACGCATTTATTAGAACTAAAAGATCCTATTTTTGAGTTTAACAAACAGATTATTGATGCAACACATCACCTCGCTGTTGCTTACAAGCCAAATACTGCTTTTTATGAAACATATGGAACAAAAGGTTGGAAATCGCTCGAAAAAACCATCAATTATTTAAACGAAAAGTATCCAGAAATTTTTACAATTGCTGATGCCAAACGTGGCGATATTGGAAATACTTCAACAATGTATGCCAAGGCTTTTTTTGAGGATTTAAATTTTGATTCTGTTACTGTTGCGCCATATATGGGAAGTGACTCTGTTGAGCCTTTTTTAGCATTCGAAGATAAATTTACGATACTTTTAGCACTGACTTCTAATAAAGGAGGATTCGATTTTCAAGGGATGAAAGTCAATAACAATGAACTCTACAAAGAAGTCATGCAAAAGGCATTAACTTGGAAAAATAGTGCTAATTTAATGTTCGTTGTTGGTGCTACGAAGACTGCATACTTTGAGAGTATCCGAAAAATTGTACCAAATCACTTTTTATTAGTTCCAGGAATTGGTGCACAAGGAGGAAATCTACAAGATGTTTGTAAGTATGGACTCACAAAAGATGTTGGTTTACTAATCAATTCTTCTCGCGGAATTATTTATGCAGGAAATGATATGAATTTCTCACAAAAATCACAAGAAAAAGCGTTGGAACTTCAACAAGAAATGGCATTAATTTTAAACAAATAATTGCTTATTTATTGTCTTGAAGTGCAAAAACTCTTTTTAATAAATCAGAAGTACGCTTGTTAATTTTAGTTCTAATTTGTTTTTCTTCAACTTCCACCATTTTATAAACTCCTTTTAAGGCTTCGCCAGTTACATAAGCCGTTAAATCAGTATTTACATTATTGGTAAAGGGCAAGTTATTGTATCGTGTAATCAAATCTTCCCAAATTCTGTCTACGCCAACTTTTTGAAATGAATTATTGATTATTGGACTAAATTTTTGATACAATGCATTCGATGTTTGTCCTTGTAAATACGCTGTCGCTGCATTATCATTGCCTAATAATATATTTTTAGCGTCGTTAAAAGATATTCCTTTTACAGCATCTACAAAAATCGGAATTGCTTCTCCAACAGCATCTTCCGCTGCTCTATTCAACACTTTCAACCCTTCATCAGCCAAACTCGACAAACCAATTGTACGCAATGCTTTATCAACCTTTTGCAATTCTTCTGGCAAGAGAATTTTAACCAATTCGTTCTTAAAAAAACCATCTTTAATAGCCAATCCATTTACTTGGTTTGTAATTCCGTTATCCAAGGCTTCTCTTAATCCACCTCCGATTTGTTGGTTTGTCAATCCACCATTTGGTAATTGATTTACCACTTGTTGCAACTCAGCACACGCTGTAAATTGCAATACAAAAACTACTAATAAAAATTTTCTCATCTTATTTATTTTAAATTATCTGCTTTTTTATCATATCCAAACGGGCAATGTTTACAAGCACTCTTACAGCAATAACCTCTTTTTAGATGGTATTTTTTAGTAAAAACACGATACCCTTTTTTGCTAGTATAAAAATCTTCTGGCTGTAATTTAGGCAAATTATTGTAACTCATTGCGCAAAAATAAGAAACGTTCCGAATTTCGGAACGTTTCTTATAACAATTTTGTTTTATCTATTTTTTAGAAAATGGCGGATACTTTGCCATAATTTCTCCAACAAATTCTTTAATTCTCTCGTCTTTCTTTAACGGATTGTTTATTACCAATGCTCCACTTCCTATTCCTTGCCAAACTAATTCTTTTTTAGAATTGTCTATCATATCGATAAACAGCGTTCCTTCGTTGTATTGTGATATTCTCGTTCCAAAATTTGGTCCGTAATACCAAGGTCTCCAGAAATAATTATAGTCATCATATACTCTTACTTTTTTAATTGATTTTGCAAAAATATTTACAATCACATCAGGATTTTCGGATTTTGTCATTCCTTTTGCAGTCATTTCAGCTTCAATTGCACGTAAAATTCTGCGTTTATCTAAATCTGAAATATCAACCTTATCAATTCCTTTTTTGTAAAAAGCAAAGGTTTTATATTTAGTAAAATCTGCTTTTGTATCATAGTCTGTCGCAACTCTAACTGTTGAACAAGAGACTAAAAATAATAGCATTGTTAAGGGTAAAAGTTTTAATAATTTCATCTTTTTAAATTTAAAATCGTTTAAAAAATTCTTCACATAGAAATTGTAATCAAAATTAACAATTCCATTTTTAGTATTCAAAAAAGCACTTTTAACATTCTTTTCTGTATATTTATATGTATCAACAACCATACCAAAAGAATGATTCGTTTCACTAGAATTCTGGCTTCATTCTTGATTATAAAGTACTAATGATTTTTATTTTCAAATATATAATTCCTAAAAAATATATTGGATTGACTATTTATCCTTTTATATTTTTAAAAAGTAATGCTTTGAAGCACGATTCTATTTTAATCAATCATGAAAAAATTCATTTAAAACAGCAAGCAGAACTACTTTGGGTTTTCTTTTTTATTTGGTATTTCGTTGAAGGTTTTATTAGATTGATACAGTATAGAAATTGGGATTTGGCATACAGAAATATTTCTTTTGAAAAAGAGGCGTATCAAAATGAATGTGATTTAGAATATATGAAAAATAGAAAACCCTTTTCATTCTTAAGTTCAATTAGTAAATGCAACTTTTTAGGATAAATTTAGTGTTTGTATTTTTATCAATATTGAAATACAAAAAAGCATAAAAATTTGATAGTTATTGTGTATTGTAGAATTTTATATTATCGGAGTAAAGATAAATTCAGTTTCAATTGACTTTATCGTACGATATTAGTTAAAATACTTGAGAAAGTCAAGTTTTATCAATTCTAAAATTTTATTGAGGTAAAGTTGCATTTACAATCTACGATTTTTAAAATATCTAAAATAAAACGCTTCAAAATTTAAAATTCCGTAATTTGCAGTCGTAAATCGAATGTTATTTATGGGACAAATCACACCTTATAAACCTAAAAATAAAGTACGAATTGTAACAGCCGCTTCCTTATTTGACGGTCACGACGTTGCTATAAATATTATGCGCCGTATCATTCAAGCAACTGGCGTTGAAGTTATACATTTAGGGCATGATCGTAGTGTAGAAGAAGTAGTAAATACTGCCATTCAAGAAGATGCAAATGCTATTGCTATGACCTCTTATCAAGGTGGACATAATGAATATTTTAAGTACATGTACGACTTATTACAAGAAAAAGGAGCAACACAAATCAAAATTTTTGGTGGCGGCGGTGGCGTTATTTTACCATCAGAAATTAAAGATTTAATGAATTACGGAATAGCCCGAATTTACTCACCAGATGACGGTCGAGAAATGGGATTACAAGGTATGATTAATGATATGATTGAGCAATGTGATTTTGAAGTGTTACCATTAAATTTACCTAAAGGAAAAGATGTTGCAAAAAGTTTAGCAGATAAAGATGTAAATACAATTTCTCGGTTAATTTCTATTGCTGAAAATAAATCTGACGAATTTGAAAAAATATTCAAATCAACAACTGTTTCTAAAGTTCCCGTTTTAGGAATTACTGGAACAGGTGGCGCAGGAAAATCGTCTTTAGTAGATGAATTAGTGCGCAGGTTTTTAATTGATTTCCCTAAAAAAACGTTGGCCATTGTTTCCGTAGATCCTTCCAAAAGAAAAACTGGTGGCGCTTTACTTGGTGACAGAATTAGAATGAATGCCATTAAAAATGAACGTGTTTATATGCGTTCATTAGCAACTAGACAATCAAATTTAGCATTATCAAAACATGTAAATCAAGCCGTTGAAATTTTAAAAGCTGCTAATTACGATTTAATTATTTTAGAAACCTCAGGTATCGGTCAAAGTGATACCGAAATTATAGAACATTCTGATGTTTCGCTTTATGTAATGACACCAGAATACGGAGCAGCAACACAATTAGAAAAAATTGACATGCTTGATTTTGCCGATTTAATCGCTCTAAATAAATTTGATAAAAGAGGTGCGTTAGACGCTTTGCGTGATGTGAAAAAGCAATATATGCGTAACAATAATTTATGGGATACACCAATGGATGAAATGCCCGTTTATGGCACAATTGCATCGCAATTTAATGATCCAGGAATGAATAGTTTGTATCGTGCAATAATTGATGTAATTAATAAAAAACAAGATTCTTCGGCTTTGCTCAGAATGACAAGTCAATATGAGATTGCAAAAGAAATGAGTACAAAACAATTCATTATTCCTTCAAATAGAACACGCTATTTATCAGAAATTACAGAAACTAATCGTAATTATGATAAAATTGCTTTAGAACAAAAAGAAATTGCCCAAAAATTATTTGGTATCTATCAGACTATTTGTTCTGTCGCTAATGTCAACTCAAATGTCATTCTGAACGATAGTGAAGAATCTTTTTTAACAAAAAATGGGCTAAATGAAGATGAGATTCTTCGTTCCACTCAGAATGACAATGAAGAATTTTTAAAACTTCTCTTCAAAGAATTTGCCAGCGTAAAAATGGATTTAAATGCACATAACTGGCTAACTATTTTAAACTGGAACAGCAAAAAACAACGTTATAAAAATGAA
The DNA here is from genome assembly GCA_965248525.1 of Urechidicola sp. Taxonomy (GTDB): domain Bacteria; phylum Bacteroidota; class Bacteroidia; order Flavobacteriales; family Flavobacteriaceae; genus Urechidicola. The sequence continues at coordinate 232,838 of CBDFJO010000004.1, forward strand.
ATATACACCTTTGAGGTGCGTGGTAAAGAAATCAACATAAAAACACATACAACTTCTTTATCACAATTAGAAATTCCAAAAATTTCTTTACCAAAATATGAAGCTTGGGGCGATATTTTATATTGGACTATGCAAGAAAATGTTCCTGGAGAATTCCCATTTGCAGCAGGAATTTATCCATTTAAAAGAACTGGTGAAGATCCAACTAGAATGTTTGCTGGCGAAGGTGGACCAGAACGCACCAACAAACGTTTTCATTACGTAAGTTTAGGCATGGATGCCAAACGTCTTTCTACAGCATTTGATAGTGTTACTCTTTATGGAAACGACCCTCATTTACGACCAGATATTTATGGTAAAATTGGTAATGCTGGAGTTTCTATCTGCTGTTTAGATGATTTAAAGAAATTGTATTCTGGTTTTGAATTAACCAATGTCATGACGTCAGTTTCTATGACCATAAATGGACCAGCGCCAATGTTACTTGGCTTTTTTATGAATGCGGCTATAGACCAAGAATGTGAAAAATATATTAGTGCAAACAATTTAGAAAAAGAAGTTGAGCAAAAAATTGCTAAAACTTATAATGCAAAAGGAGTTGCAAGACCCAAATACCAAGGTGATTTACCTGAAGGGAATAACGGTTTAGGGTTACTATTACTTGGCATTACTGGCGATGAAATTTTACCTAAAAACATATATAACAAAATTAAATACGAAACCATTGCAAAAGTACGTGGTACAGTACAAGCTGATATTTTAAAAGAGGACCAAGCACAAAACACCTGTATTTTTTCTACTGAATTTGCTTTGCGATTAATGGGTGACGTGCAAGAATATTTTATTGAAAATAAAGTACGTAACTTCTATTCGGTTTCTATTTCTGGCTACCATATTGCTGAAGCTGGAGCAAACCCAATTTCACAATTGGCATTTACATTGTCTAACGGATTTACATACGTTGAATATTACCTTTCGCGTGGAATGGACATCAATAAATTTGGTCCAAACTTATCCTTCTTTTTCTCCAACGGAATTGATCCTGAATATTCAGTAATTGGACGTGTTGCACGTAAGGTTTGGGCAAAAGCAATGAAGTTAAAATATGGTGCTAATGAAAGAGCACAAATGTTAAAATATCATATTCAAACTTCTGGGCGTTCGTTACACGCACAAGAAATTGATTTCAATGATATTAGAACTTCATTACAAGCATTGCATGCAATTTATGACAATTGTAATTCACTACATACAAATGCGTATGATGAAGCAATTACCACACCAACCGAAGAATCTGTTCGTAGAGCAATGGCAATACAATTAATAATAAATAAAGAATTAGGATTAGCGAAGAATGAAAACCCAATACAAGGTGCTTTTATTATTGAAGAACTAACCGATTTAGTCGAAGAAGCAATCTACATAGAGTTTGATAGAATTACAGAACGTGGAGGCGTTTTAGGTGCAATGGAAACTATGTATCAACGAAGTAAAATACAAGAAGAAAGTTTGTATTACGAAACGCTTAAACATACAGGAGAATTTCCAATAATTGGTGTAAATACGTTTTTAAGTTCTAAAGGTTCGCCAACCGAAATACCAAAAGAAGTCATTAGAGCAACAGAGTCTGAGAAAAAATACCAAATAGAAGTTGTAAAAAACCTCAATAAAGGAAATGCTGATCAAGTAACCGAACAATTACGCTTGTTACAAGAAAAATCTATTAATAACGAAAATATTTTCGAACAATTGATGGAAGCAACCAAGGTTTGTTCTTTAGGAGAAATTACCAATTCACTATTTAGCGTTGGTGGTCAGTATCGTAGAAATATGTAATAAAAAAATATGGAAAAATTTAATAATTTTTTAAGCACAGCAGTAGACAATATTTGGATTTATGCTCCTAAAATTTTACTTGCAATCGTCATTTTGTTTATCGGATTTAAAGTGATAAAAAAACTTATCAAACTGATAGGAATTACGTTAAAAAAAAGTGGTGTTTCACAAAATATCCATCCCTTTTTAATGTCGATAATCAGTGTGGTTTTAAAAATCATGTTACTTTTAGTTGCTGCATCTATTATAGGAATAAAACTTTCTATTTTTACTGCAGTTATTGCAGCTTCAGTGTTTGCTATCGGAATGGCTTTGCAAGGAAGTTTAGGTAATTTTGCCTCTGGATTAATTGTATTGTCACTAAAACCCTACAAGGTCAATGATTGGATTCAGATTGAAGATAAGTTTGGGAAGGTTGAAGAAATTGGCGTTTTTAGTACAAAAATTATTACTCCAGGAAAAAAAACATTGATTATTCCAAATTCAAAAATCACTGGAGAAGTTGTTACAAATTATTCTGAAAAAGGAATTGTGAGATTAGAAATAGATGTTACAATGCCTTACGAAGAAAGTTTTCCTAAAGTCAAAAAAATTATTGCAAATTCTTTAAAGACTGTCAATAATATCTTAAAAACTCCAATTCCAGAAATAGGGATAGAGAGTTTTGACAGCCATAATGTTCAAGTAACAGTTCGCCCATATGCTAATCCTGATGATTATTGGCAAGTAACTTTTGACACGCATGAAGCCATCAAAAAAGCATTTAGCGAAAATGATATTAAAGTTGCATATTCTGAAGGTGTAGAGTTTGGAATGATTGGTGAATAGTTATTTCGGAGTTACATCTTTTAACAAAAAGTAACTTCTATTGATTAAAACCAAAACACTAAAGAAATTATTGGTCACATTTCAAAAATTATAATTTAGTTCGTGGTCACATTTTTTTTTTGGATTCTCAAAGGAAATATAAGAAACGTAGATGTTTTTCCTGTCAAACAGAACGTCGTTTCCCTTTATATGCACAATATGGCATCGCAATTTTTACTATTGATGGAGAAGAATTCTCTTTGATTAGCTGTTTTTATAGCTGTAGTCATTAAATGTATTTCACTAAATACATTCCGAAAAAAACTGCAAGAAATCCAACCGCAAAACTTGCAATTGTATAGATTGCAAAACTCATAAAATCTCCTGATTTTAAAAGGGCGTGATTCTCATAAGCAAAGGTTGAAAACGTTGTAAAACCTCCACAAAAACCTGTGGCAAGCAATAAAGTTTGATTACTCGATAGTGTATCGTTTTTAATTGCCAATCCTAAGATGATTCCAATTAACAAACTCCCTAAAATATTTACAAGAAAAGTGCCATAAGGAATCCCGTTTTCGACATTATTAAGGTGCTTCCCTATCAAATATCGGGCAACACTTCCAAAACCTCCTCCAATAAATACTAATAGTGCTTGTTTCAAATATTACGGTTTAAAATCTTCTAAATCAATCCAATTCCATTTACCTGTAACTGTTCCTTTGTTTAAAGTTACAACTCCAGGATTTGCTCTAATAATTGTTTTTAGTACAGTTCCGTCAACAAAAAGCCATTTAAAATTAAGGTTATTATCCTTATTTAAAGCCATCAAATCATCAATATATGAAGATGACAATCCGTAAACAGTATAACCGTTTTTCAATGCTAAATCTGTTGTTTTTTGAACATTCTTAAATCCTTCCATATCCGACACATCCAAATCATAAGCAACCACAAACATCACTTTTTCTTTATTCAATATTTCATCAGTTAAATCATCGCCATCATTAGTCTCCAAATAGAAATCGTGCACTTTTGGCAAGCCGTCAATGCCAATTTCTTTCATCCCTTCTTGAATGTTTTTATCAATAGCATAAGGTCTAAAATCTATAATTGGCAAATGAACTAATACGTGATATGTGATATATAAAAAGATCATCAACGAGCCTAAAGAAATCCATTTTAGTATGTTTTTACTAAATAATGGTTTTATATATTTTACTGCAAATATTAAAAACGCAGTCAATGCAATCAATACTACATTCTTATAAAAAGTTTCTTTTGGTGTCAATTTTATTGCATCGCCAAAGCATCCACAATCTGTAACTTTATCATATGTCCAAGAATACCAAGTCAAGAACAAAAACAACAATGTTATTAAAAATAAACTCCAAGTTGTAAATTTTGGTTTAAAACCGATTAGCAGCATAACTCCAAGCAATATTTCAGCAATAATTAATAGAATTGAAAATGGCAAAGCATATGGAATCAAAAACTCCATATTCAAAACATCAGCACTAAAATATTCTTGAAACTTATAGGCAGAACCTAAAGGATCTACCAATTTCACAAATCCTGAGAAAATGAATGTTGCTGCAACAAAAAGTCGTGCTATAAGTGTTAAAATTTTCATTTTTATAAATTTTCATTTTTTGTCTGGTCGAGCGTAGTCGAGATCTTTTAAATTATTAATCTCTCGACTACGATCGAGGAGACATTAATTTCAATAAGTATTATTTTTCGTTCATATGAATCAACGCAAAAACTGCATAATTAATCATATCTTGATAGTTTGCATCCAATCCTTCCGAAACTATTGTTTTCCCCTCATTATCTTCTATTTGTTTGACTCTCAATAGTTTTTGCAATATTAAATCGGCCAACGAACTGATACGCATATCTCTCCAGGCTTCTCCATAATCGTGATTTTTATTTTCCATCAATGCTTTTGTCTCCTCAATATGCTTATCATATAGTACTATTGATTGATCAAGGTCAAAATCTGGATATTTTCCAATACCTTTTTCTAATTGAATTAATGCCATCAAACAATAATTAATAATTCCAATGAATTCAGAACGCTCTCCTTCTTCAACTTTTCTAACTTCATTTTCTTGAAGCATTCTAATTCGTTGTGCCTTGATAAAAATTTGATCAGTTAGAGAAGGTAACCGCAGAATTCTCCAAGCACTTCCATAATCGGTCATTTTATTGATAAACAGTGAGCGGCATTTCTCAATTACATCATCGTACTGTTTTGAAGTATTCTGCATATAAATAATTATTTTTGTGTAAATTTCGGATAAATTTAACGAACTAAAAAATTTCTTTTTGTGAATGAATAGAATTGCAGTTTTTTGCGGAGCAAGTATCGGTTTTAATTCGGTTTATAAAACTGAGGCTGAAAAAGTTGGCGCTTATTTTGGAAAACACGATATTGGTTTAGTTTATGGTGGAGGAAAAATTGGAATGATGGGAGCACTTGCTGATGAATTGTTGAAACACGAAGGCGAAGTTATTGGAATTATTCCGCATTTATTAAAACATAAAGAGGTTGTTCATTCTGATATTACAGAAGTAATAATTACCAAAAAAATGAGTACTCGTAAAGTTAAAATGAGTAAACTTGTAGATGGTTATATTGCATTGGCTGGAGGTTTTGGTACGCTTGATGAAATTTTTGAAGTGCTTACTTTAGGGCAACTTGGCATTGAAGGAAAACCAATTGGATTTCTAAATACCAATAATTATTTTAATCCATTACTTGAGCAATTAGACTTAATGGTACAAGAAGGGTTTTTAAAACAAGAAAACAGAAATATGGTGTTGGTAAGTGATTCTATTGAAGATTTAATAGAGCAAATGAATAATTATACAATGCCTAAAATGACTAAAATTGTAAATACCACTGTGAAATAATCATTGCGAACAAAGTGAAGTAATCTCTATGCTATAAGGAGATTGCCACAATTTTTAAAAAAACCTCGCAAAGACGGGAAATTCAAAATTAAAATAACCGATAAACAATTAAACAATACTTGAATGACTATAAATTGTAACGGAAAACTTATTGATTTATCAAACCCTAAAGTGATGGGAATACTAAATATCACTCCTGATTCTTTCTTTGATGGCGGTAACTATTCTACGGATAAAGATATATTAGTACAAACAGAAAAAATGCTCAATGAAGGAGCAACTTTTATAGATATTGGTGCGTACTCTTCACGTCCAAATGCTGAGCATATTTCTGAAGATGAAGAATTAAAACGCTTATTACCAACGATAAAATTATTAATTAAAAATTTTCCTGAAATTTTGATTTCTGTTGATACTTTTAGAAGTGCTATCGCTAAAAAAAGTATTGAAATTGGTGCATGTATGATTAATGATATATCTGGAGGAACACTAGACAAAGATATGTTTAAAATAATCGGAGAATTGCAAGTTCCCTATATATTGATGCACATCAAAGGAACTCCTCAAAATATGCAACAGCAACCAACTTATGGCAATGTTGTGCAAGATGTAATGTCTTATTTTGCAGAAAAAGTTATGGAATTAAGACAAGAAAAAGTAAACGATATTATATTAGATGTTGGTTTTGGTTTTGGAAAAACATTGGAGCATAATTACGAATTACTTAAAAAATTATCATATTTCAAAACCTTTGAACTTCCTATTTTAACAGGAGTTTCAAGAAAATCTATGCTATATAATTTACTAAACACATCGGCAAAAGAAGCCTTGAATGCTACAAGTGTTGCGAATACTATTGCGCTACAAAACGGAACAACTATTTTACGTGTGCACGATGTAAAAGAAGCAATGGAAACAATTAAGATTACACAAATGCTCCAATAAAATTTTGGTTTTTCAATTTTGAATTCTGAATTTCACTATATTTACAAAAAAACAATTTATGCTCGATTTTTTGGACATTTCTTTTACAGATATTCTTGATGTCGTTCTTGTTGCTGTACTACTCTACTATGTCTATAAATTACTTCGAGGTACTGTTGCTATTAATATTTTTATAGGCATTACCATTATTTTTTTAATGTGGAAAGTTACTCAAGCACTTGAAATGGAAATGCTCAGTGGAATTTTAGGTGCATTAATTGGCGGTGGAGTTGTGGCGTTGATTATTGTTTTTCAACAAGAGATTAGACGCTTTTTATTAATGTTAGGTACTGCAAATTTCTCTTCAAAACGAAATTTCTTCAAGCAACTTAATTTTTTAAAATCCGATTTACAAATTGAAACTGATGTTGATACACTTGTAAATACTTGCGAAGCAATGGGAAAGAAAAGAACTGGTGCATTGATAGTTTTGGAACGTGCTCAAAGTTTGGATTTTGTAAAAACATCTGGAGACGCTATGAATGCTGAATTAAATCAACCTATTTTGGAGAGTATATTCTTTAAAAATAGTCCGTTACACGATGGCGCAATTATCATAAATGGAAATAAAATTGTTTCAGCTCGTGCTGTATTACCGCTTTCTGATAAAGAATTACCAACACGTTTTGGTTTACGACATCGTGCTGCTATTGGAATAACCGAAAAAACAGATGCTTTATGTTTGGTCGTTTCAGAAGAAACAGGGAAAATATCATATATCAAAGACGGTGAATTTGTGCTATTTGAAAACACTTTCGGGCTTGTAGAAACACTGAAAAACGATTTGACTTAAAATAAACCTTAACTCGCCTGCTTTTTAAACTGTATTTCATATAGGTTACTATAGTATCCATTCTGCTCTAACAATTCTTGATGCGTTCCTTGCTCAACAATCAATCCTTTATCCATTACAATAATTTTATCAGCTTTCTTGACAGTTGTAAGTCTATGAGCAATAATAATGGATGTTTGATTTTTAGTGATTTTATCGGTTGCATCTTGTAGCAATTGCTCTGAATAAGAATCTATTGAAGATGTTGCTTCATCTAAAATTAAAACACTTGGTTTACTTATATACGCTCTCAAAAAAGCAATTAATTGTCGCTGACCAGAAGATAACATTACACCTCTTTCTTTAACATTATAATTGTAACCATTTGGTAGCGTCATGATAAAATCATGAATTCCTATTTGTTTGGCAGCTATTTCTACTTCTTGTAACGAAACGTTTTTGTCAAGAATAATATTTTTTAAAATAGTATCAGAAAATAAAAAAACATCTTGTAAAACCAGCGCAACATTCTTACGCAAAGTTGGCAAAGTATACGTCTTTATATTTTGATTGTCAATCGTAATTTCTCCTGAACTGATTTCATAAAAACGGTTTATAAGGTTGATAATTGTAGATTTTCCTGCTCCTGTCGCACCAACAATTGCAACAGTTTTTCCAGACTTCACATCAAATGAAATCCCTTTCAAAACCTCTTCGTTTTTGATATAACTAAAATAAACATCGCTAAAAGAAATATCACCTTTAAAACTTTCCATTTCCACAGAACCTTTGGCATCAATATAATCTTCGGTATCCATTATTTCAAATACGCGTTCTCCTGCAACAATTCCCATTTGCAACGTATTAAATTTATCGGCAATCTGACGTAAAGGTCTAAACAGCATTTCTGACATCATAATAAAGGTAATAATATCACCAACGCCTGTTTGTGAGCCTTCTGCAATAATTTGCAATCCACCATACCAAACCGTTAAACCAATCGCTATTGATGTCAGAATTTCTGCAATTGGAAAAAATATTGAGTAATATAACACCGTATTTACCCAAGCCTTTTTGTGTTTTTTATTTATCTCTACAAAATTATCATACTCTATTTTTTCTCGATTAAATAGTTGAACTATTTTCATTCCTGTAACTCGTTCTTGTACAAATCCGTTAAGGTTCGCTGCTTGTACACGTATTTCTGTAAATGATTTTTTCATTGCCAATTGAAACAATTTTGTAGCATATATAATAATTGGCAAAACTGATAATGTAATTAATGCTAAACTCCAATTCATCCAAAACATAACAATAATAATCGCAATCATTGTGAGTAAATCACTAATAATCATAAACAATCCTTGTCCGAAAAAACTTGCAATTCGCTCTATATCAGTCACTGCTCTCGTTACCAATTGACCTACAGAAGAAGTGTCAAAATAAGACATTTTAAAATTGAGCATATGCCTATATAACTGCATTCTCATATCCTTTATAATACTGAAACCCAATTTATTGGCTGTATAAATAAAAATAAAGCGCGTCAAAACTCCTGTCAATAAAACTGCTAGCATTAATAAAACATAATTTAGCAGTCCAATCTTGTTTTTGTCTGCTAAATAATGATCGATGATTTCTTTTAAAAGAATAGGTCTAACAACTGCAAATAAAGTCAGTAATATTGCCGAAATAGATGCTACTAAAAAATACGAACGATACTGTTTTGCAAACTGCATCAGCCGTTTAAATATTTTTACATCAAATGCTTTTCCTGTATTACTCATTCCTTAATATTTCTTTTGGATACTTAACATGTGCCAAAAACAGCCCTCTTGCTGGCACTGAAAACCCTGCTTCACTTCTACTTCTACTATCTATAATTTTCTTAAAATCTTCTATTGAAATTTTACTCATTCCAACATCTATAAGTGTTCCAACAATAGCACGAACCATATTTCTTAAAAATCTATTAGCAGAAATATGAAAAGTCAGTAAATTATCTGTTTGTTTCCATGTTGCAACAGTAACATCACAAACATAGGTATTCACATCTGCTGCTTTTGAAAAACATTTAAAATCAGAATGATTTAGCAACAATTTAGCTGCTTCGTTCATTCTATCAACATCCAATTTGTTTCGATAGATTTGCCAAGTTGTGTCCAATAAAAAGGGATTTCTTCCTAAATAAATTCGGTATTCATAGCTTCTACTTATTGCATGAAATCGCGTATGTGATTTTTCATCTACTTCAAAAATGTTATAAATCACAATATCTTCTGGTAAAAAGGAATTTAATCTATCTAAAATAAGAGTTGTATCAATTACTGATTCAATATCAAAATGAGCATACATTTGCGAAGCGTGAACTCCAACATCTGTTCTTCCTGCTCCCATAACATTGATTGAAGTTCGCAATAATTTTGTCAAGCCTTCATTTATTTTTTCTTGAACTGAAATAACATTTGGTTGTATCTGCCAACCATGATAATTCTTGCCATTATATGAAAGTTCTAAAAAATACCTCAACTTAAAATCTTATTTTTGTGAAGCACAAATATACATCAGTATTTTAAACTTATTTTTTATTGAATGAAGAAAATTTTACTCCTTTCTGATACGCATAGTTATATAGATGCACAAATTTTAAAATTTGTAAAACAGGCAGATGAAGTATGGCATGCAGGAGATATTGGCGACCTTAAAGTTACCGATACTATTAAAAAACTAAAGCCTCTACGTGCTGTTTATGGTAATATTGATACTGCTGATGCTCGATTAGAATTTCCTCTTGATAATAAATTTACCATTGAAAATGTTACTGTTTGGATGACTCATATAGGTGGATATCCAAATAGATACAACCCAAGAATACGTGAAGAAATTAAAAAAAATGCTCCAAAAATATTTATTAGCGGACATTCACATATTTTAAAGGTACAATTTGATAAAAAATTAAACTTACTTCATTTAAATCCTGGAGCAGTTGGAAAACATGGTTTCCACCAAGTAAGAACAATGATTCGCTTTGTTATTGATGGAGATAATATTAAAGATATGGAAATTATAGAGTTAGAAAAAAGAGGTTAATATTTCTTTGTGCAAAAAAAAACCATTCCGAAAACGGAATGGTTATAAACACTAAATATACATAATATTAGTTTTACCGCAATCTATCAACAGATTTTACAAGGTCTTCGTCCTTTTTTATTGCTTTATTTGCTATGGCAAGCAAAAAGACAACAATAATTGGAAGTACTAACCCAATACCCTTCTCAGAAACGACTGCTTCTCCAGATAAGTTTAGTGATTGATATATCAGCAATCCTAATAAAAAAAGGTTTGTCAAAATATTTAAACGTCCTAAAACAAATTGCAATTTTCTGTTTTTAAACAGAAATATCGTAATCAATGATAATAAAGCAGAAGCAACAAATAGTATTGGTATAAATTTTATCAATAATTTATCTGAAACAAAAGCATCTTTAGCAAAAAACAAAATTTTATCAACGTTTGTCCACAAACTGAATACGAAAGTTAATCCGCCAGAAATAATTGCTGCAATGAATAAATATATTGTTTGAATACGTTGAATCATTTTTGTTTTTTATAACAAATACAAAGGTAAACTAAACTTTTGTAGATAAAAACTTAAATATTAAATTTATTTTATATATTTGCCACCTACTTCTGTAGAGAATTGCATTACAGCAATTTAAATTCACAATCAATATTACTTATTCATATTATTCTAAAAGAGAATAAAATTATTAATAACAATCACACATAATGTTTGAAATTTCAAAACTCAAGGAAAAACCCCTTGTAGAATTACAACAAATTGCGAAAGAAATTAATCTTTCGAAATTTAGTCAATTAAAAAAAATAGATTTGGTTTACCAAATCATAGACCATCAAGCTACAAATCCTGTAGCAACACCTACAAAAACTTCAGAAAAGCCTAAAAGAAAGCGCATTTCAAAACCTCAATCAACTTCTAATAGTACTGATAACAAAACAATTAACAATACTACAATTAAGAAAGAAGTAAAAAAAGAAAATCCTGCAAAGACCGAAAGAGTTCAAATCACAAAAAAGGAGCAACCTACAAAGGTTAAAGTAGAAACTCCTCAGAAAAAAGAAGATACTCCAACTACATCAGACGATACTCCAACTACATCATCAGAAAAAAAAGAAGGAGCAAAAAAAACTGAACATCCAAAAAAACCAGTACACAATAACCAAAAACAGCAGCATAAAGACCAAAAATCTCATAATAAGAGTAGTAATCGTTATCGCGATCCTGATTATGAATTTGATGGAATTATAAAGAGTGAAGGTGTGTTGGAAATGATGCCTGACGGTTATGGTTTCTTGCGTTCATCTGATTATAATTATTTATCATCACCTGATGATATTTATGTCTCTCAATCTCAAATAAAATTATTTGGTTTGAAAACTGGAGATACAGTATTAGGAAATGTACGTCCGCCTAAAGAAGGTGAAAAATATTTCCCACTAATAAGAGTCTCAAAAATAAATGGTTTAAATCCAAATGTAGTTCGTGATCGTGTTGCATTTGAGCATTTAAAACCATTATTTCCTGACGAAAAACTAAACCTTGAAATGAAAGGCTCAATTTCATCACGAGTTATTGATATTTTTTCTCCTATTGGAAAAGGGCAACGTGGAATGATTGTAGCACAACCTAAAACTGGTAAAACTATCTTATTAAAAGATATTGCCAATGCTATTTCTGCAAATCATCCTGAAGTTTATCAAATTATTTTATTGATTGATGAGCGTCCTGAAGAGGTTACAGATATGCAGCGAAATGTAAAAGGTGAAGTTGTTGCTTCTACCTTTGACGAACCTGCAGATAAGCATGTACGTGTTGCTAACATCGTTCTTGAAAAAGCAAAAAGATTGGTGGAATGTGGTCATGATGTTGTGATTCTTTTAGATTCTATCACACGTTTGGCAAGAGCATATAATACCGTTGCACCTGCATCTGGAAAGATTTTATCTGGAGGTATTGATGCAAACGCTTTGCACAAACCTAAACGTTTCTTTGGTGCTGCTCGTAATATTGAAGGAGGAGGTTCTTTATCAATTATTGCTACTGCATTAACGGATACTGGTTCTAAAATGGATGAAGTTATCTTTGAAGAATTTAAAGGTACTGGTAACATGGAATTACAGCTAGATAGAAATATTTCAAATCGTAGAATTTATCCTGCAGTTGATTTAGTAAAATCTAGTACTCGTAGAGATGATTTATTATTAGATAGTGAAACGTTACAAAGAATGTGGGTTTTACGTAAATATCTTGCTGATATGAATCCTATTGAAGCGATGGAATTCTTAAATGATAGAATGAAATCTACACTTAACAATAAAGAATTTTTAATGTCTATGAATAGATAATAATAAAACTTTATAAAAACATAAAACAGCCGAAATTATAATAATTTCGGCTGTTTTTATGAACTCTAAATTGAGTATTCTAATAGAATTTCTTAATATAAATTTGCTCTATTATCTTCTATATCTGAAGCTTCCTTTAAAGCATTGTATAATTGAGCAGATTTACTTTTAGCTGCTGCTGATAATTTATTACGGAAAGTTCCATAATTATCTAATTCTACAGGATTTTCTTTAGAAGTAACCTTGATTGCAAAAACTCCTTTTATACCTTCTATTCCTTTAAATACATCTCCTTCTTTTGCGTTAGACATTGCTCCAACAATCGCAGGTTCTCTACCAACTCCAGAAATTGTAGGACTTACTAAAGTAACTTTAGATGCAGTCCTAACAGCTACAGCATTCTCTTTTGCTATATCTTCTAATGTTGATGAAGTCATTTTATTAGCAATCATTGCTACTTTCTTGTTTTTGACTATAATCGACTTAATTTTCCCTGCAACATCTACTGCTTTTGCAGTTCCTTTTGCAGTTTTCTTAGTCAATATTGCCACAACATAACCTTTATCTATATCAAAACGTTTTACAGTATTTATATCAGTATCTCCTTCAAAAGACCAACGAATAATTTGTCTTTGGTTACCTGCAAGTCCAGGAACATTTTCGTCTAATTCTTTTAATTTATTACCATAAGATACCTTATATCCTTTCTCTTTTGCTACATCATCAAAGTTTACTCCTTTAGAAATATCTGAAGCAAAAGTTTCTGCATCTTGATAAAATTTATTTTCAGTTTCTACAGAAGGTACAATTTGCCTTGATAATGTTGCTAATTTAACTGTATTCTGATAATTCTTTTGGTCATCTATTTTGATAATATGGTATCCAAATTTCGTCTCAACAACCTGAATCTCACCTTTTTTATTATCAAACATAAAATTTGCGAAATCTAAATCAAAATTTGGTGAAAATGCACCATCCTCAGAAACCCAACCAATATCTCCTCCTTTACCCTTTGTACCGTCAGAATTAACCCCATCAGCAATTGCAATAAACTTTGATGAACTATTTTTAACCAATTTAAAAATACTATCAATCGTTTTCTTTGCTGCTTCTTTAGTTTTTGTAGAAGCCGATCTTGTTGAACCTAAATAAGGAACAATAATATGTCTAACTTTTACAGAATCTGGCATTTTCTTAAATGCAACAACTTTAGAAAGTTTATAATATCCGTTTTCTTCATAAGGACCAACAACATCGCCAACATTTGCAGTTAATGCTTGATCAGCAATCTCTTTAGGGAATTTATCATTAAAAATAAAGTTATTATTAATTGCTAAATCTGATTTTATATCATTTATAAGCGTCACCACATCTGTAGTGGTTTTCATTTCACTAATGTTTTCAGACAAATTTGCTTTCATTGCATTTTTATCATCTTCAGAAGCTAAAATATCAAATTTTACATATTTGATGTTTCTTGATTTTTCTACTTGATATTCTTTTGAATGCTTATTGATGTAGTTTTTATAATCACTCTTTGTAACAGTGATTAAACTATCGGCAATAGAAGTATAAGGAATATACACATACTGTGCAGTAGTGCTAGAATTATTATATAAATAATCTCTTTTACCCTCTTCTAAAGACGCTCCTAAACCAGCACTCACAAGGTCATTATATGATTTTCTACCAATATTTTTTCTAATATTTTTTTCATCTAAAAGCCAACTTAGCCATTTTGTTTTCTCTAGAGATCCATTTGCCGCACCAATAGCATCTTCTTTCATATTTGCGATAAATTCTTTTACCTTTTCTTCGTCAAACAATCCTGCTTCGTTTTGAAAAGATGGATTATTTTGAAGACTCGTATTTGAAATTATTGACTGCCATACATCATCCTCTCCAACTACAATTCCTGCTTTATCTAACTGATCTTTGTAAACTTGCTCGTTTATAAGACCATCCCAAACTGCATTCATTGCTTGAGTTTCAGAAACGTTTCTACCAACTCTTGCTTTATATGCTTCTAGTTGTTGGCTAAAATCATTTCTACTGATTGTTTCTCCGTTCACCTCACCAATTACATCTATTTTCTGTGCTCCATTACTGCTCAATGATTCTCCTCCAATAACAAAAGCAAAAAGTGCCATACCGATAATTAATATTAAAACAACCGTTTTTTCTCTAATCTTTGATAAAATTGCCATACTATATTTTTATATTAGTGTGCAAAATTACAATTTCATATCGATATATGAAAGCGATTTTTCAATAAAATAAAGGGCAACATAGTAAAAAATTAAAGCTGAAATAAGGTAGTGTATAATTTCTATTCTTCTTTAAATAAAACTTTTAGGTAGATTTCTTTTATTTTGGTTGATGAGGCTTTTAAAATAGTAAATTGGTAATTATCGATTTCTATAATTTCATTTTCTGACAAAATATTTTCAGAGTGATATCCTATTAATCCTCCTAATGTTTCGTAAGCTTCATCTTCTGGAAGTTCTAAATCGTATTCTTCATTTACATAATCAACTTCTAATCGTGCTGAAAATTCAAACTCTCTATCATTAATCTTATCCTCGGTAAACTCAATAGTATCATGCTCGTCTTCAATCTCACCAAATAATTCTTCAATAATATCTTCAACTGTTATCATTCCTGATGTTCCGCCATACTCATCTAAAACTATTGCAATACTTTTTTTCTTTTTGGTAAGTACATTCAAAATGTCATTAATCATCATACTTTCAGGAATAAATTCTACAGGCATCAGTATTGACTGTAACCTTTTAGGTTTTTCAAACATGTCAAACGCATGTACATAGCCAACTATTTCATCTAACGTATTTTTATAAACGATGATTTTAGAATATCCTGTTTCAATAAATAATTTTCTTAAGTTGATAACCGTTTCATTTATATCAACTGCTAAAATTTCAGTACGAGGAATCATTGCTTCTCTCGCTTTTACATCATTAAATTCAAGTGCGTTTTGAAAAATTTGAATTTCAGAATCTACCTCTTCACTTTCATCAGTATTTTCTAACTGCTCCGTAATATAATTCTCTAATTCTGCTTTACTAAATTCTGTTTGTTCCTCATCTGATACTGTTTTAAAAAATACACGCAAAAAGAAATCAGAAATTACTGTAATAAAATCAGATATAAAATGGAAAATTATATAAAAAAAGTATGCAGGAATTGCAAATATCTTTAGCGCTTCATTAGCATATATTCTAAAAATAGCTTTTGGTAAAAACTCTGCCGTAATCAATATTACAATGGTCGAAATTAATGTTTGTAGAAAAAGAATAGAAAAAGAATTCCACGATTCAATTGGTAAAAAATGGACTAGAAATTTGCCCATAAAAAAACTGTAAATTACCAATGCTATATTGTTGCCAACAAGCATTGTTGTGATAAATTTTGATGATTTTTGAGTTAGTTTTTTTAGAATTTTTGCAATAAAACCTTCTTTCATTTTCTCAAGTTCAATATGCATTTTATTGGCTGATACAAATGCTATTTCCATCCCTGAAAAAAAGGCTGATAATATAATAGATATGACAATTACAATTAGCTGTAATTCCATTATTGTTTGTTTTATTTAGTGTAATTTTCTCTTTTTATTCTCATTTTTCTACGAAAAAAGAACATAAAAACTGCAAGTGCTGCGAGTATCAAAAAGGTATATGATTTTGATCCTTCTGCTGACCATTCTGATATCGCTTCGTAAATAAAGACTATGGCTACAACTAGATAACCTATCTCAAATATTTTTCCTATTTTATTCATACTTAATTATCTTCGTTTAAATATATACTTCCTCTATTTTGCTTTGCCATAAACACTTTCAAATCTTCACTTGCATCAAAACCAATACCGTGTATTGTATCTCTTGTGGTAATTAAAGTAAAAGGCTTTTCGGTATAAAAGTATTTTGTTTTTTGATCCCAAAAAAGTTGTTCTGTCAATAGTTTTTTATAATCTGCATGGTTAATAACCACAACCTTATCTTTTATTTCAGAGATGCTTGTCTTGCCATATGTAATTGCATAGTTACCTGTTACCACAACCGAATCTTTATTTTTGTCAATCGTTACAACTTTTATCCCTTTAGGAAATTCTGCATATGGGTGTTTCTTTCTATTTTTAAAATCGTGCAATAAAGGTGCAGAAATTTTTAAATCTACACGTCCTGAATCGGTATGAATGTTATGAAAATTTTCTGCAACACCAATTGGTAAATTTTTATCGGCAAGAAAATCACGCACTTCCTGAGCGTCATTACCACAAGAAAAAAACATTGCTATCATATATATGATAGCAATGTTTTTAATTATATTCTTAAATGATTTAGTCATTCAACAAATGTACTAAATATTTAATTTATCTCACTTGTACTCTAACTGTTTCTCCAATCCAACATCCAATTTTATAAGAATCCCCAGATTTGTATCCTTCAGTAAATGCATCTTGTATTGTTGGTATATATGAAGCATAAGCTCTAGTAAATTTCCTTACTTTAGACGCCATACTTGGATCTACAACTGTTGCTCTTCTTGCTTTGTTTAATGCTGCAACATACACCATTCTTTTTGAGAATAAAGTTGTTCCACAACCATTTGCGCTTTTTGCATATATGGTAGCAATCAATAAATAAGCGTTACCGTTACTTGGGTTAAATTTCAACGCTTCATTTGCTTGTCTTCTAGCTTCATTTCTTTTTCCTTTTCCTTTTCTTGATAAGTCTTGAGCATCTTTTAACAACAAGTTAGATTTTTTAGTTGGATCTGTTTCTAAATGAAATGCTTCTTTTCTCATCGCAGTAGCCTCTGCAAGCTTCCCTCTTTTTTCTAACAATCTAGCGTAAAATATCTTTGATTCTGCTGATGGTTCTGCGTTAGCATACGCTTCAACCAATTCTTCATACAATGCATCTCCAGTACATCCTTTTTTAAACATTCTCGACACTGATCTTCTCAACCATTGTCCGTTTAATCTGTTTGATTCAAAATATCTTCTATATAATGGTACTAATCTATCACAAGTTAATAACTCTTCAATTTTTTGATCAAGACCTCCTGAGATGATTCCTATGTTTTTTAATACTGCTTCTGCAATTATTTTAGATTTTGCTTCTTTAGATTCTAATATTACTCCACCTTCTTCTTTGGCAAGTAATTTACTAAGTCTTTGTTGGTACTTCCCAGATTTCACTACAAGTGCATCATTAATATCATCATGAGTGTCTAATATTTTTTGAACATTGCTGTTTTTATTATTTTCTAATACAACATCAAAATACTTATAGATATTTTTTGCTGATAATCCTGTTGGATCTGCTTTATAACCTTTTTCTAATAATGAAATTACCTCTGCTTCAGTTCCTCCATTCTTTGCAATAAAATCTGCCCAATCGCTATAAACTTTTCCTAAACCTTTGGTGTAATTCTTAACTCTTTGGCTATATATTTTATTAAATAATGCTACTCCATTATCTTTATCTCCTTTTGCAATCATATCATCTACAATCTTAGTTCCAAGTTTGTATATGTTTACAGATAGTTTTGGGCAGTTAGTCATTAGATTTGTCAATCTTGTCTTAGCTGTATCGAAAAAATTTCCTTGTAGATCTCCTTTATATAAGTTATACTCTATAATACAATCTTGCTCATTCATTTCCATTTGTGCATTAGCACCTATGCTTCCTATTAAAAGGAATAATCCTGCAATTATGTACGTAATTTTTTTCATCATTTTAGCTCTTTAGTTAATTTCACGTTTTCTAAACCATTTGTCACTCAATGACAGGCCGAATTTAAAATTAAAATAATTTTCTTCAATCAATCCATTATTAGTTGTACCTCTTTTTCCGAATTCAAATCCGAAATTTAATCTTGATACTTGATTGCCCATCGGTAACCCTACTCCAAAAGATATGCCAAAGTCATCAATCGCATCAAATTGTCCTGCGTTTCCTGTTCCATTAAACATCAGTCCTGTTTGCTCAACCCTTATTCCTGCTCTATAAATAATTCTATCCCAATAACTAGAAATTGAATTGTATTTTGGAAGATAAAATCCTCCAGCAGAAAATTTACTTCCTTTTTGATATGCCAATCTAGGACTATTATTTAATAAATTTCCTCCTAACTCTATTTTATCTTGAAAACTATAATCTATACTTGCTTCCCATTTATTTGGGTTACCAATACTTACTCCAAAACTTGTTTTTAACGGTTTTTTATAAAACCCTGTACTTGCGTTATTCAATATAGTATCTCTCGGAAATTCTCCTCCATTTGCAAATGATGCTGTATATAAATATTCATTCCCTTCAGAATCTAATTCGTTTTCTAATTGAACTGTTGCTCCTAAATTTAAAAATAAGTCTTCTTTTAATTCCTTTTTGTATAACAATCCTGCCTTTAAACCAAATCCTTTAATTCTTACATCTGTAACATACCTTGTCCCTAATTGTACACCTCTTCTTCGATTTATAATAGAATTA
Organism: Urechidicola sp.; assembly: GCA_965248525.1. Taxonomy (GTDB): domain Bacteria; phylum Bacteroidota; class Bacteroidia; order Flavobacteriales; family Flavobacteriaceae; genus Urechidicola. The sequence continues at coordinate 252,097 of CBDFJO010000004.1, forward strand.
TCTATATTTCCAAAAACATATTCTCCTTCAAGACCTAAACTTAAGTTTTTTATAGGTTCGTAACCAACTCCTAAAAAAAACCTATTTGTCCCTCCATCTCCATTATATCTATTTATCTCCAGAACTTCGTCATTACTATCTAAAACTCTATCAATCAAAGAATATCCAACAGAAGTATTTGGTTGCAATCCAAACACAAAACCTCCTTTTTCTCCAAGAGGTATTCCCATAGCAAGATATGATAAACTCGCATTTGATATTTTTTGTTTTCCGCTTGTGTCTTTTAATGAAATTCCTCTATTCTGTCCTGCCAACAAGTATGTTGTTAATGAGATTGACGAATAAGATGCTGGATTTGAAAATGTAAATTGATATATTGTTGAATTACTTGCAGTTCCAACTCCTCCCATACCCATTTCTTCAACTGTTTTTGAAGATACGTCATCTCCAATTCCTAAAACAGAATATGGTGATGCACTTGTTTCTTGTGCAAAACTTTGCGTAAAAAATAATACTAAAGTAAGTATTGATATATTTTTAATCATTTTTTAAATTATAGTTCAAAATAGTATTTAAGCCCTCCAATAAAAAATTTGGCTTGGCAAATATGCCATTTTTTAATCGTTTCGCCAAGAAATTTGTGTCTCCTCCTGTTAAAACTATTGTTAAATTTTCGTTTTCTTGCTTATATTGTTCAATTATTCCTTTTATTTCAAATAATATACCATTAACAACACCTGAATGAATGGCATTTTTTGTAGAATCTCCAATTAAATTATTTGGATAAACTGATTTTAATAACGGTAAATTTGCTGTGAAAGTATGGAGTGCCTTGTAGCGCATTTCAACTCCAGGCGCTATTGCTCCTCCTGAATATATCCCATTTTCATCTACAAAATCATATGTTATACAAGTACCAGCATCAATCACTAAAACGTTTTGATTAGGATAACACTCTACAGCTGCTACTACAAGCGCTATTCTATCAACTCCTAATGTTTTAAGAGTTTTATATTTGTTTTTAAATGGAATTTTCGTTTTGTAACCTAATTGTAATAGTGGAAACAAATTTTTAATCTTATCTAACGAAGTCATGGAAAGAGAGGCTACAGAAGAAATGATTGCATTATCTATTTCAAACTCTTTTTTTATTTTTTTTATTTCACTAATGATTCTTTTTTTTAAAAAAATAGTTTCATAGCGCAACGCAGTCTCTTTATAAAGAGCCACTTTAATACGTGTGTTTCCTACATCAATTACTAAATTCATTTGCTAAAAAAAATAAAGTACAAAAATACAAATGATTTTTTAGTTTTTGTTTTGATTAGTATAAAAAATACTTTTATATTTGCACCCGCAATTAAGCAATTGGTACCTTAGCTCAGTTGGTAGAGCAATGGACTGAAAATCCATGTGTCCGCAGTTCGATTCTGCGAGGTACCACTTTTAAAACTCATAACGTTCTAACAATTAGAAAGTTGTGAGTTTTAAATTTTGTAAGGAGCTCAGAGTGTACTAATATTATTAAATAAATCACTATCGACTAAAGTGCCATAGGTTTTTAAACCTGACTAAAGTCAGCAGTACGTGATATTACTCTAGGATAAAAGAATCTGTATCATTATTTAATTTACGATGATGCTCTAAATAATCATTAATTATCTTATTTGTGATATTTCTTGTACTCCAACATCCAAATCTTATTGTTTAGAAATGACGACTTCAATATTTCTTTCGTAATTCTAGAAATTTCTCTTGTAACTTTCTTGAACTTCTCCCCTTTAACTTCTTAACCAAACTACTTATATCTTGAGAAGGACGATACTCTAAATGCATATGGATATCTTCTTTACTTACAACTCCTTTCAAAATACTGACACCTTCGGCATCACATATTTGAATTAGAATTTTTCTGCAATCTTTTTGTATATCTCCTTGAAGTACTGAATATCTATATTTTGTACTCCAAACTATATGTACTGTTAATCTCGAAACTGTATGACCATTAACTCGTTGTTTTGACATACAACAAAAATAAAAAATTTTAAAAGCTAAAGCGAAATGCACTAAAGTGCATAGTTTTTTATGACTATCTGATTGATTAGACATTTCTTTTCCATTTACATTAAACAGAAGCAATTACGCCTCTGTCAAACACCGAATCGGAATATCTTCTGTTGAATTTATAGCAATATTCATCAAGATAGCTTTGCAAACAATCATTTTCAATGGAATGATGAATGTCCAAAAACAGTCTTTTAGCATTACTGATAGCAATATGAACCCAAGGGAGAATTTTTGAGGCTTCCTTTTTCACTTCAGCAATAACTGCTTTGTGGTCACCGAGTTTGTCGTTGAGATCGTTGTAGTTGTTTGCACCATCTGTTACGACTGATGCTTGTTTGCCAATTACTTTATCTACTTGTTCATTGGTAGTTGCTTTCCTAAGGTCATCTAATAGCTGCATTTTGATATAGCCTACTTTTTTATTTGGCTTGTATTTATACTTTTTGGAAGCAGCTACCATTTTTGATTCAGCCATTACTAGAACAATGGCTTGCTTTTGACTGCCTTTACCTGGTTTGTATTTACCATCATTCTCTTTTAGTTCTATTGCAATTCTATCCCGATTATCTTTTTAGGAACAATTTCAAAAAAGCCTTCATCAAGCTCTATCTCATTGCAAAGTGTATAATTGTCATCTCTTTTTCCCATTGCATAGCGTATTTTATGGAGCATATACCAGATAGGCTCATAATAGAGATGCCCTAATTGTCTTTGCACTTCTAAGGCAGAAAAACTCTTTTTTGTACTAGTTAGCATCATCATTCCAAAATACCAGTAATGATACGGCAATTCAGTGCCATGCAATAATGTGCCGCTTCGCAAAGTGGTTCTAAAATTACATTGCTTGCATTGATATTGCTCTCTAGTGGAAATCCAATAATGCTCTTGAGTTTGACATCGTTTGCAGACAATTCATTGCTTGTCTCTTTCTCTCTTAAAATGGGCTTTGCAACTATCATCTTCTAGAAAATTCTTGTATCTTTATGCTTATAACTGTTTTAGTAATAGAAAGGTACCGGATTTTATCGATTTGTGCAAGTAATCCGATAGTCATATAAATTTTTATAAGTTCAGAAGAATTATAAACTCTCTTGCCATTTCCAAGAACTTCTCAAACCCTCTTCAAGGCCAAGTTCGGCTTTCCAGCCAAGTTCATTGTTGGCTAGAGTCGTATCAGCATAAGCAGCAGTAATGTCTCCTACACGTCTGTCAACAATTTTATAATTCACCTTTTTTCCTGTGGCTTTTTCAAATGCTTTTACAACTTCCAATACCGAATTTCCTGTTCCTGTACCAATATTAAAAAACTCGCATTTTGCGTTGTTTTTATTTTCTAACAGTCTGTTTAAAGCCGCAATATGTGCCTTTGCTAAATCTACAACATGTATATAATCGCGAATTGCTGTTCCGTCAGGCGTTGGATAATCATCCCCAAAAATAGAAAGACACTCACGTATTCCCGCAGCAGTTTGCACAATATACGGAATTAAATTTTGTGGAACTCCTAAAGGTAATTCTCCAATTTTTGCAGTCTCATGCGCACCAATAGGATTAAAATAACGCAAAGCAATCACTTTTAAATCAGTTGCTTTACTAGTGTCTTCAATAATAATTTCACCTATTTTTTTTGTTGCTCCATAAGGTGATTCTGCGGGTTTTGTAGGAGCATTTTCTGTGATTGGCAATTCATCTGCTTGCCCGTAAACGGTACAAGATGAACTGAAAATAAAATTATGAACATTGTTTGCGAGCATTTCTTGTAAGACATAAGTCAGCGTTGTTATATTATTTTCGTAATACATTAGTGGTTTCTCAACACTTTCTCCAACAGCTTTTGATGCAGCAAAATGAATTACACCATCAACAGTATTATCTTTAAAAAACTGCTGTACGTCTTTTTTGTTTTTTAAGTCTATTTGTTCAAATTGAGGTTTTATTCCAGTGATTGAAGTAATTTTATCTAAAACTTCTATCGTTGTGTTAGATAAATTATCAATAATAACAACTTCAAACCCTTTGTTTTGTAATTCAACAACAGTATGTGAACCGATATATCCTAATCCGCCAGTAACAAGTATTTTTTTCATAATATTTTACACTCTGATTTGTCATTTTGAGCGAAGTCGAAAAATCTCATCCATTGATAGATTTTTTATTTTATTCAGAATGACATTTTTAAGATCTTTATTTGTTTACAAAAGCCAATACAGTTTTTGTAATATATTCTAACTGATCATCTTCTAATTCGGTATGAATAGGAAGTGAAAGAACAGTTTTTACCAACTCATTTGTTACTTTAAAATCATCTTCATTATATCGATTGTCTGCATATGCTTTTTGGCTGTGTAATTGCACAGGATAATAGATTGCATTCGGAATATTATTGTCTAATAAATGCTTGTGAAGCGCATCTCTATCAGTATTAATAATTTGCATCGTATATTGATGAAAAACATGTGTTGTAAAATCGCTTGTAATTGGTGTAATGATATGTTTGTTATTTGCAAAAGCATCATTATAATAGTTTGCAGCCTTTCTTCGAGCATCACAATAACCATCTAATAAAGGTAATTTTATTTGTAAAACGGCTGCTTGTAAACTGTCTAATCTTGAATTTACACCAACAACATCGTGGTAATAGCGTTCGTACATTCCGTGATTTACAATTCCTCTAATGTTGTGTGCAAGTTTATCATCATTAGTAAAAATTGCGCCACCATCTCCATAACAACCTAAGTTTTTAGAAGGAAAAAATGACGTTGTACCAATAGTTCCCATTGTTCCTGATTTTTTTTTGGTTCCGTCAGAAAACGTATAATCTGCTCCAATTGCTTGTGCATTATCTTCAATTACAAATAAATTATGTTCTTTTGCAACTTCCAAAATAGCCTCCATATTCGCACATTGACCAAATAAATGAACAGGAACAATTGCTTTTGTTTTAGGGGTAATGGCTTTTTTCAAGGCATCAAGATTCATATTATAAGTGTCAGCTTCAACATCAATCAAAACAGGAGTTAGTTTTAATAACGCAATAACTTCAACAGTTGCAGCAAAAGTAAAATCAACAGTAATAACTTCATCACCTTGTTCAAGACCAAGTCCCATCATTGCGATTTGTAGCGCATCAGTTCCATTTGCACAAGGAATTACGTGTTTTACATTAAGATATTTTTCTAAATCTGCTTGAAAACCTTTAACTTCTGGTCCGCCAATATAATATGCAGTATCTAAAACACTTTCAAAAGCCTTGTTGATTTGTGGTTTTATATGATTATATTGACTAATTAAGTCAACCATCTGAATTTTTTTCATAAATGATTATTTTAAGAGCAACAAAAATACGAATTATTGATAAAATAAATTAGATGTGCTTATATACATCTTCAAAAGGAATTCTAAAGCGTTCGCCATAAACACCTTCAGGTTTTCTAACACCACAAGAAACAACCATATTAATTTCGCTTCTATATGGCAATCCTAATATTTTTTTGATTCGCAAGGTGTCTGAACCTTCCATAGGACAGGTGTCGTAACCTTCTGTAGCCATACTTAACATAAAAGTTTGTGCTGCAAGTCCAGCAGTTTTATGTGCTACAATTCTCATGTCAGAAGTTCGTAATTGTCTATAACTTGGCTTGAAAAGTCCTGTAATCCAAGCAATAGCATATTTTATATAGCCAAATAATCCTAAGAAATCAGCGTATACAAAAGGCATAATTTTAGTGTAATAATTAAAAGCAAATTTTTCTCTTGAAGTGTATTCTTTCATTGGTTTTTCACCATACATTTTCCCCAAATTCTTTCGATGCTTTTTTACACGCTCTCTCCATAAGTCTTTTCGTACTACAAAAACAACCATTTCTTTTGCAGTTGCAGCGGCATTTTGACCTAAACACGCTTTTGCAAGTTTACTTAAGGTATTTTTTGATGTAATGTGATAGAATTCCCAAAGTTGCATATTACTGCTGTTTGGTGCTAAAGTTGCTTGTTCGATACACTTCTTTACAATTTCTGAATCGATTTCGATGTCTTTATCATATATGCGTACAGATCTTCGATAATTTAATGCATCGAGGAAAGAAGAATTTTTTTTCATTTGGTGAAAATACAAAAAAACATCTAAGAATTAATAACTATATGCTTTGCTAGTTTCCACTATTTTATGAATATCATCATCTGAAATTTCTTTTTTTACATCAGCAAATTTTAAAAACTCTGGATAGAAAACATCTAATTGTGTTTTTGTCAATTCATAACCGATATTTTTTGCTCTGTATGCCAATGCTGCTCTTCCGCTACGAGCAGTTAAAACAATAGAAGATTCGGTAACGCCAACATCTGTAGGATCCATGATTTCGTAAGTTTCACGATTTTTAATCACACCATCTTGATGGATTCCAGAACTGTGTGCAAAAGCATTATCACCAACAACGGCCTTGTTTGGTTGTACTACCATTCCCATATGTTCTTGTACCATCTTACTGGTTCCGAAGAGCATTTGAGTATTAATGTTAGTATCTAAATTTAAGTATGGATGCTGTTTTAAAATCATCACAACTTCTTCTAAAGCTGTATTCCCAGCACGTTCGCCAATACCATTAATTGTACATTCTATTTGACGGGCACCATTTGTAATACCAGCAATTGCATTGGCAGTTGCCAATCCTAAATCGTTATGACAATGGCAAGATAAAATGACATTGTCAATACCTTTTACGTTTTCTTTTAAGTATTTCATTTTTGCGCCATATTCTTCTGGTAAGCAATAACCTGTTGTGTCAGGAATATTTAAAACAGTTGCTCCTGCTTTTATAACTGCTTCGCAGACACGAGCCAAATACTCATTATCAGTTCTTCCAGCATCTTCAGCATAAAATTCTATATCTTCTACAAATGATTTTGCATATTTTACGGCTTCTACGGCACGTTCAATAATCTTTTCGGGAGTAGAATTAAATTTGTGGATAATATGTGAATCTGAAGTGCCAATTCCTGTATGAATTCGTGGTCGCTTTGCGTATTTTAGTGATTGTGCAGCAACATCAATATCATTTTTATGAGCACGAGTAAGCCCACAGACAGTAGTATTTTTTATCAGTTTAGAAATTTCTTCAACCGATTTAAAATCTCCAGGGCTTGAAACAGGAAATCCAGCCTCAATTACATCAACTCCAAGCGTTTCTAATTGCTCTGCAATAATTAATTTTTGCTCGGTATTTAACTTACATCCAGGAACTTGCTCACCATCTCTTAGTGTTGTATCAAAAATTTGAACTCGATTTGTACTCATTATTTAAAATATTTTATCACTTTTGAATATTCAAAAATAAGATTGAAGTTTTGCTTTGTACTTATATATAACGAAAGTTGTACTATATTCAGGAGTTGAAAATAAAATGTAAACAACTGTTAATCAATAAAATGTAAAGATTATTTTACAATGGCTATTAAAAAAAATGATGTATTGTTTGCTTTGATAAAGTCGCTTTCTAAATCAGAAAAACGACAGTTTAAACTGTACGTTGGAAGATTAGAGGGTAGTGCCAACTCAAATTTTATTGCATTATTTAATCTAATGGACAAATCATCAACTTATGATGAGCACTTAATTCTCGAAAAAACGAATATAAAAAAGCAACAACTGTCTAATTCTAAAGCACATTTGTATAAGCAGCTTTTGGTGAGTTTACGTTTGAATCCTCAACATCAAAATATAAGAAGTCAAATTAGAGAACAGTTAGATTATGCCACTATTTTATATAATAAAGGTCTGTACAAACAGAGTTTAAAAATATTGGATAAAGCTAAGAATACTGCTATTGAAAATGAAGAAAATAATTTGGCTTATGAAATTGTAGAAATGGAGAAAGTTATTGAATCTCAGTATATTACCAGAAGTTTAAATAATAGGGCAGACATACTTTCGTTGCAAGCAAAAGAATTGAGTGTTAGGAATGTAATGACAAGTAAGTTGTCAAATTTGTCATTGCAACTGTATAGTTGGTTGTTGCAAAATGGATATGCAAAAAGTAGTGAAGATATAGAAATAATAACCAAATATTTTGAGACTCACCTTCCTAAATATACGATTTCAGAATTTGGGTTTAAAGAAAAATTATTTTTGTATAAGGCATATTTATGGTTTGGTTTAATTACCCAAGATTTTGTGAGTAGTTATCGTTATTCTCAAAAATGGATTGATCTTTTTGATCAATATCCGAAAATGAAGAAAGTAAATCCAGTATTTTATTTAAAAGGTTATAATTATTTATTAGAATCTCTTTTTATGTTGAAGTACACAAAGAGATTTAAAGAAGTTCTTGCTAATTTTTCTTCTGATATAGAGCACAAAAACTTTTTGTTAAATGACAATACTGAAGCATTGGCTTCAGTATATTATCATCAAAACAAACTAAATCAATATTTCTTAGACGCAAATTTCTCTGAAGGAATTGCTTGTATTCCAAATGTTCTAAAGGAAATAAAACGATTTGAAAATAAGATAGATGCACATCATGTCATGGTGTTTTATTACAAAATTGGATGTATGTATTTTGGAGCTTCAGACTACAAGAATTGTATTTTATATCTCAATAAAATTATATCAAATAAAGAATTGGCAATGCGAGAGGATTTATTGTGCTATGCTCGTGTACTTAATTTGGTGGCACATTATGAGGCTGGAATTGACGAAAATATTGATGTACTGATTAAATCGACCTATAAATTTCTAATCAAAATGGATAATCTGCATATTGTTCAAAAGAAAATGATGCAATTTTTAAGAAGTTTGACAAATATGTATCCAAGTGAATTAAAATCGGCATTTAAAACATTGCATAAGGAATTAAAAGTGTATGAAAATCACCCGTATGAAAAACGTTCGTTCTTATATTTAGATATTATTTCTTGGTTAGAAAGCAATATAGAAGGAATTTCTATTGCTGAAGTTGTGAGAAGAAAAGTGAGACTTTGAAAGGAATATTAAAAAAAAGAACTTTTTTTGTTAAAATATTAAAAATAAACAATAAGTTTGTAGTGAACTTAATGAAGAGTACTATACTAAATATCATTTCTATTGTAATTGTCTTAGTGATTGTTATCACTTAGACTTATAGGAATGTTATGATATCATATAAAAGATTGAAGCTTTCCTTGAAAAAGGAAGGTTTTTTTATGCATAAAGGAATAGTGTTTTAAATGGATACAGATGATTAATGTATTTTATTTTCAGATAATGGATACATAATCAACACATTAAGTAAAGATGAGAGACTTTTAGTGTTGTAAAAAAATAGAATAATATAAAAAAGGGTAAATCTCTCAAAGTATTTTTGAAAAGTTTTCTAAAAATTGAATAACCAAATTAATGAAATTAAATAAACACAGTCAAAGGTTGACACAAGACGAATCTCAGCCAGCCTCACAAGCAATGTTGTATGCTGTTGGTTTGACAGATGAAGATATGAGTAAGGCTCAAATCGGAATTGCAAGTACAGGTTACGATGGTAATCCTTGTAATATGCATTTGAACAATTTAGCGGTTGAAGTAAAAATAGAATGTAAAATTGCTGGTTTAGTAGGTTTAGGATTCAATACAATTGGTGTTTCTGATGGAATTTCTATGGGAACTTCTGGTATGAATTACTCATTGGCTTCTAGAGATATTATTGCAGATTCTATTGAAACTGTTATGAATGCTCAAAGTTATGATGGATTAATTTCGGTTGTTGGTTGTGATAAAAATATGCCTGGAGCAGTGATAGCAATGTTGCGTTTAAATCGTCCTTCAATTATGATGTATGGCGGTACAATTGCATCTGGAAAATACAAAGGGAAAAAATTAAATATCGTTTCTGCATTTGAAGCTTTAGGGCAAAAAGTTGCAGGTGAAATTGACGAAAAAGAATACAGAGAAATAATAAAAAGAGCAATTCCAGGAGCTGGAGCTTGTGGAGGTATGTACACTGCAAACACAATGGCTTCTGCAATTGAATGTATGGGTTTTTCATTGCCTTATAATTCTTCTATTCCTGCAGAAAATCCAAATAAATTATCAGAAAGCGAAAGAACTGCTTTGGCTGTCAAAAATTTATTAGAATTAAATTTAAAACCATTAGATATTATCTCTAAAAAATCTATTGAAAATGCAATTGCATTGGTAAATGCTTTAGGAGGTTCAACAAATGCGGTTTTACACTTTTTAGCAATTGCACATGCCGCTGATATTGATTTTAGTTTAGAAGATTTTCAAAGAGTAAGTGATCGAACTCCATTAATTGCAGATTTAAAACCATCTGGAAAATACTTAATGGAAGATGTTCATGATGTTGGAGGAACTCCAGCAGTAATGAAATATTTATTAGAGAATGGTTATTTACACGGAGATTGTTTAACTGTAACAGGAAAAACATTGGCAGAAAATTTAGAAAACGTAACACCTTTAACTTTTGATAATGCGCAAGATGTAATTTATCCAAAAGACAAGGCTTTAAAATCATCAGGAAATATTCAAATTTTATACGGAAACCTTGCAGAAGAAGGTGCTGTAGCAAAAATTTCTGGTAATGAAGGATTAAAGTTTGAAGGGAAAGCAGTTGTTTATGATGGTGAGCAAGCAGCAAATACAGGAATATCAAATAGAGAAGTAGAAAGAGGGGATGTTGTTGTGATAAGATATGTTGGTCCAAAAGGAGGTCCTGGAATGCCAGAAATGTTAAAACCAACTTCATTAATTATGGGAGCAGGTTTAGGAAAATCTGTAGCATTAATTACTGATGGTCGTTTTTCTGGTGGAACTCATGGTTTTGTGGTCGGACACATTACACCAGAAGCACAATCTGGAGGAACAATTGGAGTGTTAAAAACTGGAGATAAAATAAGTATAAGTGTAGAAGATAATTCTATTAATGTTTTAATTTCTGATGAAGAAATTGCAATTAGAAAAGAAAATTGGGTTGCACCAGAATTAAAACACAAAAAAGGGATTTTATATAAATACGCAAAAACAGTTTCGTCAGCATCTGAAGGTTGTGTAACAGATAAATTTTAAATTATGAGTACAATAAAAATAACAGGATCAGAGGCTGTAGTCAAATGCCTTTTAGAAGAAGGGGCAGATTTAATATATGGGTATCCTGGAGGCGCAATTATGCCAATCTATGACGAATTATATAAATATCAAGATAAATTACAGCATGTTTTAACGCGTCACGAACAAGGTGCAACACACGCAGCACAAGGATTTGCTCGTGCTACCGGAAAAGTAGGCGTTGCAATGGCAACTTCAGGTCCTGGAGCGACAAATTTAATCACAGGAATTGCAGATGCACAAATTGATTCAACACCTATGGTTTGTATTACAGGTCAAGTGGCTAGACATTTATTGGGTTCTGATGCATTTCAAGAGATAGATATCGTTGGGATTTCAACACCTGTGACTAAATGGAATTATCAGATTACAGAGGCTCATGAAATTCCTGAAATTATGGCGAAAGCATTTTATATCGCACGCTCAGGACGTCCTGGACCTGTGCTAATTGATATTACGAAGAATGCTCAATTGGACGAATTTGATTTTTCTTATAAAAAATGTACTACAGTAAGGAGTTATAGACCAGTACCGGCTATTGATACTAATAAAATTCAACAAGCAGCTGATGTTATTAATGCTGCTAAAAAACCGCTGATCGTGTTTGGTCAAGGAATTATTTTAGGTGAAGCAGAAGCAGAATTAAAAGCATTTATAGAAAAGGCAGACATTCCTGCAGCATGGACAATTTTAGGATTGTCAGCATTGGAATCTGATCATCCATTGAATGTTGGGATGGTAGGAATGCACGGAAATTATGGGCCTAATCTATTGACAAATGAATGTGATATATTAATTGCGTTAGGAATGCGTTTTGACGATCGAGTTACAGGAAGTTTAGATACGTATGCAAAACAAGCAAAAGTGATTCATTTCGAAATTGATCCTGTGGAAGTAGATAAAAATGTTATGACAGATGTTGCTGTCTTAGGAAATGTGAAAGAAACTTTGAGTCAGATAATTCCTTTAATAAACGAGAATAGTCATAAAGATTGGAAAAAAGAATTTGATAAAAAAGATGCATTAGAATATGATAAAGTTATTAAAGGAGATTTATATCCTGAAAAGGAAGGCTTAACAATGGCGGAAGTTTTAGAACAAATTAATATTGCTTCTAATAATGATGCTATTATCGTATCTGATGTAGGTCAACATCAAATGTTTGCTTGTAGATATGCAAAATTTAAACAAACCAAAAGTAATATAACTTCTGGAGGATTGGGAACGATGGGGTTTGCACTTCCTGCAGCAATTGGTGCTAAAATGGGTGTTCCAAATCGCGAAGTTGTTGCAATCATTGGAGATGGAGGATATCAAATGACAATTCAAGAATTAGGAACAATATTTCAAACAAAAGTTCCTGTAAAAATTGTGGTACTAAACAATGGATTTTTAGGAATGGTACGTCAATGGCAAGAATTATTCTTTGATAAGCGTTATGCATCAACCGAAATGGTTAATCCAGATTTTGTTGCCATTGCTAAAGGATATTATATAGATGCTAAAAAAGTGACTAAAAGAGATGATTTAGCAAGTGCTGTTCAAGAAATGATGGCTTCTAAAGACGCCTATTTCTTAGAAGTAAGTATAGAAAAAGAAAATAACGTATTCCCGATGATTCCAACAGGAGCATCGGTTTCAGAAATGAGATTAAGTTAATTATGGAAAAAAAATTATTTACAATATCGGTTTATGCGGAAAATCATTTAGGATTATTGAATCGTATTTCGGCAATATTTTTAAAAAGACATATAAATATAGCGAGTCTGACAGTATCAGAATCGGAAATTGAAAGTGTTTCTCGATTTATAATTGTAGTGAACACTAGTGAATCTTATGTGAAAAAAATTGTAGGTCAGATTGAAAAACAAATTGAAGTAATTAAAGCATATTATCACACAGATGAAGATACAATTTTCAGAGAGTCTGCTTTATTTAAAATTTCTTCTGATTTATTATTTGATGAACGTCAAATACAAAATATAATTAAAGAGAGCAATTCAGAAATAGTAACGGTATCTCGTAATTTTTTTGTAATCTCTAAATCAGGAAAACGATCAGAAATTGAAGCATTATACGAACAATTTAAACCTTTTGGGATTATGCAATTTGTTCGTTCAGGAAGAATATCTGTTTCAAAAGAAGCAATGAAAATATCAGAATTATTAAAATATTAATACAAAAATAAATTTTTATAAAAATGGCAAATTATTTTAACACACTTTCATTAAGAAATCAATTAGCACAATTGGGTGTATGTGAATTTATGGATAGTTCTGAATTTTTAGAAGGGATTTCAAAATTGAAAGGAAAGAAAATAGTGATTGTAGGTTGTGGTGCGCAAGGACTAAATCAAGGCTTAAATATGCGCGATTCAGGATTGAATATCTCTTATGCGCTACGTGAAGGAGCAATTCAGGAAAAGCGTCAGTCATATAAAAACGCAGGTGAAAATGGCTTTACAGTTGGCACTTATCAAGAGTTGATTCCAACAGCAGATTTGGTGTCTAATTTGACTCCAGACAAACAACATACAAGCGTAGTTTCTACAATTATGCCGTTGATGAAACAAGGAGCAACATTATCTTATTCTCACGGATTTAATATTGTGGAAGAAGGAATGCAAATACGTAAAGATATTACTGTAATTATGGTGGCGCCAAAATGTCCAGGCTCTGAAGTGAGAGAAGAATATAAAAGAGGGTTTGGTGTACCAACATTGATTGCGGTGCATCCAGAAAACGACCCAAATAACGAAGGGTTTGAACAAGCGAAAGCCTATGCAGTTGCTACAGGAGGAGATAGAGCAGGAGTGTTAAATTCATCATTTGTAGCCGAAGTAAAATCAGATTTGATGGGCGAACAAACAATTTTATGCGGTTTGTTACAAACAGGATCTATCTTATGTTTTGACAAAATGATTGAAAAAGGAATTGATGCAGGTTATGCTTCAAAGTTAATTCAATATGGTTGGGAAACTATTACTGAAGCTTTGAAATATGGAGGAATTACCAACATGATGAATAGACTCTCAAATCCTGCAAAAATAAAAGCTTTTGAACTGTCTGAAGAATTAAAAGGAATTATGCGCCCGTTATTCCAAAAACACATGGACGATATTTTGAGTGGATATTTTTCTAAAACGATGATAGAAGATTGGGTAAATGACGATAAGAATTTATTGGCTTGGAGAGCCGAAACAGGAGAAACTGCCTTTGAAAAAACGGAAGCGACAAAAACTGAAATTTCAGAGCAAGAATATTTTGATAACGGAGTTTTAATGGTTGCAATGGTGAAATCTGGTGTAGAATTAGCATTTGAAACAATGACAGAAGCAGGAATTATTGAAGAATCGGCATATTATGAATCGTTACACGAATTACCTTTGATTGCCAATACTGTTGCGAGAGAAAAACTATTTGAAATGAATAGTATTATCTCAGATACAGCAGAATATGGCTGTTATCTATTTGATCACGCATGCAAGCCTTTATTAATTAATTTTATGAAAAATATTGATACAGATGTAATCGGTAAAAAATTTGGAGAAGGCAAGTCAAATGGTGTAGGTAATGAAGAATTAATTTTTGTAAACGAAAACATTCAATCACATCCAATTGAAGAAATTGGATATGAATTAAGAGCGTCTATGACTGAAATGAAAAAAATTATTTTGTAAAAAAAAATGGCTGTAAATTTGAAGAATACTATTCCTTTGGAGGAAATTATAAAAGCGCAAGAAAATATTAAGGACGTTGTGAGTAGAACACCTTTGGAATTAATCAAATCATTTTCTGAACGTTATAAAGCAACTATTTCTTTTAAAAGAGAAGATTTGCAGATAGTTAGATCTTATAAGTTGAGAGGTGCTTATAATAAAATAAAAAGCCTTTCAGAAGATCAGCTTAAAAACGGAATTGTTTGCGCAAGTGCAGGAAATCATGCACAGGGTGTTGCTTATTCTTGTAAACATTTGAAAGTAAAAGGCGTTATTTTTATGCCAGTTACTACTCCAAACCAAAAAACGCAACAAGTTATGATGTTTGGAGGTGAGTTTGTAGAAATTAAGTTGGTTGGAGATACGTATGATGAAAGTTACATCGCAGCAACAGCATATTGTCAAGATAATAGAAAAACCTTTGTTCATCCGTTTGATGATGAAATGATAATCGCTGGTCAAGGTACCGTTGGTATTGAGATTTTAGAGGATACAACTTCAGAAATTGATATTTTGATTCTTCCAGTTGGTGGTGGAGGTTTGGCCTCTGGAGTTGGAAGTGTTTTCAAAAAATTGAGTCCGAAAACAAAAATAATTGGCGTTGAACCAATAGGTGCACCATCATTAACAACATCTTTAAAAAATAATAAAAATACAGAATTAAACTATATAGAAAAGTTTGTTGATGGCGCATCAGTTAAGAAAATGGGCGACCGTAATTTTGCATATTGCAAAGAAGTATTGAATGATGTTTTAACGATTGATGAAGGTTTGGTTTGCTCAACTATTTTAAAAGTATATAATGAAAATGCGTTGGTTGTTGAGCCTGCAGGAGCATTGAGTATTGCGGCTTTAGAACTGATAAAAGGTGACATTGTTGGTAAGAATATTGTGTGTGTGGTAAGTGGAGGAAATAATGACATCACACGTATGGAAGAAATGAAAGAGCGTGCTTTATTATATGAAGGACTGAAGCATTATTTTTTAGTGAAGTTTCCACAGCGTCCTGGAGCATTGAAAGAATTTGTAGTAAATGTTTTGGGCGAAACAGATGATATTGTACATTTTGAATATACTAAGAAGAATCAGCGTTCAACAACAACAGCATTGGTAGGAATTGTTTTGAAAAATAAAAATGATTTTGAACCATTGATAACAAGAATGAAAAAACTTGAATTTTTAGGTGAATATCTTAACGAGAACGAACAACTATTTGAGTTTATAACTTAATTACGTTTTTGTAAATAATACTTTCAAAACACATAACTTAGTAACCGAACTATATAATAAAAATCATATGGCAATTAAAAACATATTTCAAGATGTAATAATTCCGAAAGATTTTCAAATAAACAACTTAATCATTCAAGATACTTACTTGATTAATGGTGAGTTACGAAAATGGAATGGAGAAACATTGACAGTTAGTTCTGCTATATATTGTAAGGGTGATTCAGGAAAATTGTCTCTAAAAAATATTGGTACAATCCCAAATATGCAAGCAGAAAATGCACTTGAAGCGCTAGATGCAGCAGTTAATGCTTATAATAAAGGACGAGGAGAATGGCCAACGATGAAGATGGAAGATAGAATTTATAGCATTGAGAAATTTGTAAAAATGATGGCAGAAACTCGTGATGAAGTTGTAAAACTGTTGATGTGGGAAATTGGGAAGAACTACGATGCTGCTCGTAGTGAATTTGATAGAACTATCGAATATATAGAAGATACGATTCAAGATTTAAAAAAGATGGATAGAGAACACTCTAATTTACAGTTGCATAGCGGAGTTTATGCACAAGTACGTAGAGGACCATTAGGAGTAGTCTTATGTATGGGACCTTACAACTATCCTTTAAACGAAACTTTTTGTTTGTTGATTCCTGCACTTATCTGTGGGAATACAACTGTTTTTAAACCAGCAAAATATGGAATTCTACTATTATCACCTTTGTTAAAAGCATTTCAAGAATGTTTTCCAAAAGGAGTTGTAAACCTTATTTACGGAAGCGGACGTACATTGGCTACGCCAATTATGAAAACAGGAAAAGTAGATGTGTTGGCATTGATTGGAAATAGTAAATCAGCAAATGCATTGCAAGGATTGCATCCAAAACAAAATAGATTGCGTTTGGTTTTAGGATTAGAGGCTAAAAACCCTGCAATTGTACTGTCAGATTGTGATATTGATGTTGCTGTTTCTGAGTGTGTTGCAGGAGCATTTTCGTATAATGGTCAGCGTTGTACAGCTATAAAAATAATATTTGTTCATAAAGATATTGTTGAAGAATTTAATAAGAAATTCGTTGCCAAAGTTTCGGAATTGAAATATGGATTACCTTGGGAAAACGGTGTAAGTTTAACGCCACTTCCAGAGCCAAATAAACCAAAATACATTCAAGAATTGATTGATGATGCAACTTCAAAAGGTGCAAAAGTAATCAATAAAAATGGTGGAGAACGTGTTGAAAGTTTTGTGTTTCCTGCAGTTTTATACCCAACAAATACAGATATGCGAGTGTTTCACGAAGAGCAATTTGGACCTGTAGTTCCGATTACTTCTTTTGATAATATCAACGAACCTTTAGACTATATTTCTGACTCTAATTACGGACAGCAAGTAAGTCTTTTTAGTAATGATGCCAATGCACTTGCACCGTTGATTGATATGTTGGTAAACCAAGTTTGTAGAGTTAATATTAATAGTAAGTGTCAGCGAGGACCAGACGTTTTTCCTTTTGTAGGACGTAAAGATTCTGCAGTGAGCACCTTGAGTGTGCATGATGCAATCCGTTCTTTTTCTATTCGTACATTAGTTGCGTTTAAAGGAAATGACGAAAACAAGGATGTATTAAATGATTTGCTTGACAATAAGCAATCTAATTTTGTGAGTACGCATTATATATTGTAAATAATTATTTGCACGCATCCCAAATAACATCTTCAGGAGTTGGTGCTATAACAACAATAGTTGCTTTACTCACAGGATGAATAAATTCAATTTTACGTGCATGTAAATGTATACTTCCATCTTTATTACTGCGTTTTGCGCCATATTTTAAATCCCCTTTTATGTAACTTCCTATACTCGCAAGTTGACAACGAATCTGATGATGACGACCAGTTTCAAGGTCTATTTCAAGCAAGTAATATGAATCCAATTCTTTGATAATTTTATAATGTAGAATTGCTTTTTTAGAACCTTCAGTTTCGGTTTTGTAAACCGTAGATTTATTATTTTTTGGGTTCTTTTTAAGATAATGAACAAGCGTATCTTGTTCTTTTTGAGGTCTATTTTTAACAATTGCCCAATACGTCTTGTTGATTGTTTTTTCTCGTAACATTTTGTTTAATCGCTTCAATGCTTTGGAAGTTTTAGCAAAAATAATAACTCCAGAAGTTGGTCTGTCAAGACGATGTACAACGCCAAGATATACATTGTTTGGTTTGTTGTATTTCTCTTTGATATATCCTTTTACAACATCGCTTAAAGGAGTGTCACCAGTTTTGTCTCCTTGCGTAATATCTCCTGCGCGTTTATTGACAATGATAATATGATTATCTTCGTGTAGTATTTGGATATTGTTTTTTGTAGAATGCATGATTTGGTTAATTAACCTCTCGACTGCGTTCGAGGAGACAATTGTTAGGTCGAGCACAGTCGAGACCTATTTAAAATTGTCAGCAACATCAATATTAATCTGCTCAATAAACTTCAAAACATCCTCTTTTCCCATTGCTGTTTCTGACGAAGTTACAAAATGAGTCGGTACACTTTCCCAAGTTTTGAGTAATTGCTTTTTGTATTTGGTTATGTTTTTATTTATTGATGAACTTCCAAGTTTGTCAGCCTTTGTAAAGATAATTCCAAACGGAATACCATTTTCGCCAAGAAATTCCATAAATTCAAGATCAATTTTTTGCGGTTCGTGACGAGAATCTACCAATACAAATGTACAGACTAATTGCTCTCTTTGTAAAAAATAATCTTTGATAAAACTCTGAAAAGTCTTTCGTTTTGTTTTAGAAACTTGCGCATAGCCATATCCAGGTAAGTCGACCAAAAACCATTCGTCATTTATCTTAAAATGATTGATTAACTGAGTTTTTCCCGGTTTTCCAGAAGTTTTTGCTAATTTTTTGTGATTGGTCAGCATGTTGATTAACGAAGATTTCCCAACATTTGAGCGTCCAATAAAAGCGTATTCTGGAGTTTTTTCAGCAGGACATCTTGAAACATCTGTGTTGCTGATGATAAAAGTTGCAGTATTTATTTTCACAATGAACTCATTTAAACTTTTATTAGTTTTTTCTTTTTGAATTTTTTAAGCGCTATAACTATGAACGACAGATAATTAAATCCCAACCAACTAGCCACAGTAGTATCAAATCTGTTCAGAAGTGAACGAAAACTGTCCATCCACGCATTTGTACGTTCTATTGCATACCTTTCTTTGTAAAGTTTTTGGTCAAAATATTCATCTCTGTCAGTATTACCATTGCGTTTATTGAAGCATATATTGGCATTGATGTCCTTTTTACTGCAAGAAGTTCTAAATTTTTTTGCGTCAAACCCTGCATCAGCATTGAGAAATAAGCCTTCTACAGAAATATTGGCTTGTTCTAATGTTCCAGTAACGACTTCAAATTGCACTTCTATATCATAAAGGTCATTGTGATTTCCTGCTAGAGGTTCAGACATCGCAATAGGAAGTCCTTGTCTGTCTGTCAAATAAAGAGCATTGGTGGTTTTACATTTCTTTCTCCCTTGGTATTCTACTTGTTCTCCTCCTCTTATTGCAGGAGTATGGCTACCGTCTAAATCGACACTGGAAAGGTCCAATTTAGATTTGTGCTTTTCCAAAAAGAATATCCAACAGCTCTTCCAAACTCCATTGACACACCATTTACGGTAATGATAATAAACCGACTCCCAACACAATGGTTTTTCTTTAAAAAAGACTTCTGTTGGTAATTGATGCCATTGCACTCCTGTTTTTAACTTGTAAAGAATGGCATTAACAATCTCTACTAATGGAACTGTGGGTGGAAATCCTCGTTTTGGCAATGGTATATGTGGTATAATCTCCATTTCTATTGTATCTTTGTCTAGTACTGTGTACATAATGGGTTGTTTTTAAATATTTTACGTATGTTAACGCAAATATAAACAACCCTTTTTTAACCTTATAAAAAGTTTAAATCACTTCAATACTAAATCTTTCGTTTATCGAACCAATTTTCTAAAATATCGTTGAATTTATCAGGACATTCCATCATTGGTGCATGACCACATTTGTCTATCCAAAATAAATCAGAATCAGGGAGTAATCGATGAAAATCTTCAGCAACTTCAGGAGGAGTTACATCATCTTGTTCCCCCCAAATTAGGCAAGTTGGTATATTCATATTTGGGATGTCTTTTGCCATGTTATGACGAATTGCACTTCTCGCCATTGATAATGTTCTGATCACTTTGCTTCTGTCATTTACAAGTTCAAAAAGATCATCAACCATTTCTTTAGTTGCAATGTTTTTGTCATAAAAAACAGCCTCTGTTTTCTCTTTGATATATTGATAATTACCGCGTTTTGGATAGGAGTCCCCCATTGATTTCTCATACAATCCAGAGCTTCCTGTAAGAACAAGTGCTTTGATGTTTTTAAGATTGTGTTTGGCAAAATATAATGAGACGTGACCTCCTAAAGAGTTTCCTATAAAAATTACATTATCAATTTCTTTATAATTTATAAATTCTTTGATAAATTTTGATATGTTTTTTACGTTGGTTTTGATTATGGGTAAGATATATAACGGCATTTCGGGAATCAATACTTTATATCCTTTTTTAGAAAAATGAGAAGTAATTCCATCAAAATTACTCAATGCACCCATCAAGCCATGAAGTACGATAATTGGTTGACCTTCACCTTCTTCAATATAATTGAATTTCCCTTCTTTTTTAAGCGTATAACTCATTTAATAACTCTCAATTTTATTCACAACAAATGTAACCAATTTAGAGCAAAATACGATTTTTTTAGATACATCGCTTATTAAAATTTCAAAGAGAATAAAAACTACTGATAATCAACAAGATACTGTTTGTGTTTTTAAAAAAGGAAAAGTTATTAACAAAAGTGGTAGTAAGTGGTAAAAAGTGGAAATAATTATTTACTTTTGAAAATATTACCAGAGAGAAAAATGATAAACTTAATTGGAACATACGAATGTAAGGCAGATGTCAAAGGACGTTTGATGCTTTCAGTTGCTTTAAAGAAGCAATTGTCTGCTGTATTGCAAGAGGGTTTTGTGTTGAAACGTGCCGTTTTTCAGCCTTGTTTGGAGTTGTATCCAATGCAAGAATGGAATGATATGATGCAGAAGGTAAGTAAGTTAAATCGATTTAGAAAAAAGAACAATGATTTTATAAGGCGATTTACTGCAGGAGTAAAAATAGTAGAATTAGACGCTTCTGGAAGATTATTAATTCCAAATGATTTGCAAAAATTCGCAGGTATTACCAAAAAAGTTGTTTTGTCATCTGCTGTAAATATCATTGAAATTTGGGATAAAGAACGATATGAAAAAGCGATAGATGATGCAGCTGTTGATTTTGGTGAATTGGCAGAACAAGTGATGGGAAATGTAATTGATGATGTGGATGGAATATCATAATCCGGTTTTATTACACCAAAGTATAGATGGTTTAAATATTAAGCCAAACGG
Organism: Urechidicola sp.; assembly: GCA_965248525.1. Classification (GTDB taxonomy): domain Bacteria; phylum Bacteroidota; class Bacteroidia; order Flavobacteriales; family Flavobacteriaceae; genus Urechidicola. The sequence continues at coordinate 273,705 of CBDFJO010000004.1, forward strand.
AATTTATATTGATGTGACTTTTGGTGGAGGAGGACATTCAAGAGAGATTTTAAATCGATTGGATGCTGCAGGAAAATTGTTTGCTTTTGATCAAGATAAGGATGCTCAAGATAATAATATAGATGATGAACGATTCGTGTTGGTTCCAGAAAACTTTAGATATATAAAAAAGTTCTTACGTTTTTATGGAATAAAAAAAGTTGATGGAATACTTGCAGATTTAGGAGTATCATCACATCAATTTGATGAGGCTGAACGAGGATTTTCTACTCGTTTTGATGCGAAGTTAGATATGAGAATGAATCAGAATGATGAGTTGTCGGCTTTTAAAATTGTGAATAGTTATAGTGAAGAAATGTTGAGTTCGATTCTTTTTAATTATGGCGAGTTGAGAAATGCAAGAGCCTTGGCTAAGAAAATTTCAGGAGCACGACTGGAGAAAAAAATTAAGACAAGTTTTGATTTAAAAGAAATTCTTCAGCAATTTTTACCAAAAGCAAAGGAGCATAAAATTTTAGCTCAAATTTTTCAAGCGATTCGAATTGAAGTGAATCAAGAGTTAGAGGTTTTAAAAGAGTTTTTGACGCAGACTCCAGAGTTATTGAATGATAATGGGCGATTGAGTGTGATTTCATATCACTCGCTAGAAGATAGATTGGTAAAAAGATTTATCAGAAACGGACAGTTTGAAGGTGAACCAGAAAAAGATTTTTATGGAAATTTTGAAGTTCCGTTAAAAAAAGTAGGCAAGATGGTAATTCCATCAAGAGAAGAAACAAAGAAAAATAATAGAGCGCGAAGTGCGAAATTGAGAATAGCAGTAAAAGTGTAAATGGGAAAAGTAAAACAAAATATTTACAACGTTTTAAAAGGAAAATTTCTTGTAAGCAATGATGCCTTTAAAAATTGGCGTGTGATTATATACGTCGTCTTTTTGTTGTTGTTTATGATTTCTCGATCGCACAGCACAGACAAAAAAGTATTAAAAATTGCTCAGCTAAATAGCGAAATTAGAGAACTAAAAGCGGAGTTTATAGATACAAGGACAAGAGTTATGCAATTAGAACTTGAATCGGCAGTACAAAAAAAAGTAGCAGAGCGTGGATTGCTACCTTCTAAAAACCCACCAAAAAAAATTAAAGTAATAAATAGTAAATCAGATTAAGTTGGCAATAGAAAAAAAGAACATATTAAGTAGATTATATATTTTCTTTGTCTTCTTGACTGTGTTTTTTATTGCAATAATCTTCAAACTTACAAATATTCAATATGCCGAAGGCGATAGATATATCGCCATTTCAGAAGAGAGCACCATAAAAAACGATACAATTCATGCAAATCGTGGAAATGTATACGCAGATGATGGTAGTTTGCTGGCAACTTCTATGTCTAGATATGAAATTAGAATGGACGCTTCTAAACCAGATGATACGGTAGATTTTGAAGAAAACATACAAGCGCTTTCCGTTGAATTATCTCAAATGTTGGGCAAGCCATCAGATTATTATGTTCGATTGATTCGTAAAGCGAGAAATAGAACTCCAAAACCAAATAGATACTTATTGATTGCTCGAAATGTTGGGTATTTAGATTATCAGAAAATGAAAACTTTTCCGATTTTTAATTTAGGAATGTATAAAGGAGGTTTTATTGCAGAGCAATCTACAAAACGCGAGCATCCTCTTGGAAAAATAGCAGAAAGAACCATTGGTTATGACGATTACCGTGGCGCTCCGGGAATTGAAGGTGCTTACAGAAAACATTTGCGAGGAAAACAGGGTTGGAGGTTAAAGCAACAAATTGCGCAAGGGCAGTGGAAACCAATCAATGATAATAATGAGGTAGAGCCACAAGATGGAAGGGATGTTATCACAACCATCAATGTGAATATGCAAGATATTGCACATCATTCACTATTGAGACAATTAGAGCATTACGAAGCGGAACATGGTTGTGTTGTAGTGATGGAAACGAAGACTGGAGAAATTAAGGCTATTTCTAATTTAGGAAGAGGAAAAAGTGGAAAGTATTACGAAAAAAGAAATTATGCACTTTGGGAATCTCACGAGCCTGGATCTACATTTAAAGTAATGTCGATGGTTGCAGCTTTAGAACTAAAAGTCATAGACTCAAGTACTGTCGTAGATACAGGAACAGGAAAATACAGAATGTATGGTAGAAGCATTAGCGACTCACATAAAGGAGGTTACGGAGAAATTTCTGCTGCAAGAGCATTGGAGGTTTCGTCAAATATTGCTTTTGCAAGATTGATAGATGAAAACTTCAATGAGAACCCTAATAAATTTATAAATCAATTAAAGAAAATGCATCTTGATGATACTTTGGGTTTGCCATTAAAAGGTGAAGGAAAACCTAATATTCCTGCTCCTGGAGATGTTAATTGGAGTAAGAATGCATTGCCTTCTATTGCTTATGGATACAACTTGCTCTTGACTCCTTTACAAACACTTACTTTTTATAATGCGATTGCCAATGATGGTGAGATGGTGAAACCAAGATTGGTAAAAGAAATCCGTTCTTGGGATAAAAAAGTAAAGGTTTTTGAAAAAGAAATTATCAATTCAAAAATTTGTTCTAGTACAACTATAAATAAAGTTCAAGAAATGTTAAAAAATGTTGTTGTGAGAGGAACGGGAAAAAAATTATATGAAGATAATTTTTCAATGGCAGGAAAAACAGGAACGGCAAGAACAGAGTATAGGAATTTTGAAGAATGGAATAAAGATAAAAAATACATTTCTTCTTTTACAGGATACTTTCCTGTAGATAATCCTAAGTATTCATGCATTGTCGTGATTCATAAACCAAATCTTGAAAAAGGATATCACGGAGCAGATGTATCTGGACCCGTTTTTAAAGACATCGCACAAAAAATATATACAGACGCACCACTTTTAAAAGAAATTAGTAACAAAGAGCCAAAATTTGCAAGTGTTAATGGTGATTTTGAAAAGTATAATAACGCGTTAGAAAAACAATTAAAAACAGTGCCAAATGTTACAGGAATGGTTGGGATGGATGCAGTGTCGTTATTAGAGAATTTAGGATTTAGAGTGATATTTATTGGGAATGGAAAGGTGAAAAATCAGTCTATAGAAATTGGAGAAAAAGTAGTGAGAGGTGCAACGATAAAATTAGAATTGGCATAATGGAATTATTAAAAGACATATTATATAAAGTTTCTGTAAACGCTGTTTACGGCACAACAGATATGTCTGTAAGTGCAATTATTTTTGACTCTCGAAAAGTAAAAAAGAACGTGCTCTTTGTAGCTCAAAAAGGGGCGACTGTTGATGGGCACAAATACATAACTAAGGCAATAGAATTAGGTGCAAAAGTTATTATTTGTGAAGTTATTCCAAAACAATTAAAAGAAGGAATAACATATATTCAAGTTGATGATTCAAATAGTGCTTTGGCAATTATAGCATCAAATTTTTATAACAATCCATCAAGAAAGTTAAAACTCGTAGGAATTACTGGAACCAATGGTAAAACAACCATTGCAACCTTATTATACAATTTATTCAGAAAGTCAGGTTACAAAGTCGGATTGCTTTCAACGGTGAATATTATGGTTGATGAAACAGAATATGCAGCAACGCATACAACCCCAAATTCTGTTTCAATCAATCACTATTTAAACGAAATGGTTGAAAATGGTGTAGATTATTGCTTTATGGAAGTGAGTTCGCACGGAATTCATCAAAAAAGAACAGAAGGATTACACTTTTCAGGTGCAATTTTTACAAATCTTACGCATGATCACCTTGATTACCACTCAACTTTTGCTGAGTATAGAGATGTTAAAAAATCATTTTTTGATAGTTTACCCAAAACGGCTTTTGCGTTGGTAAATGGAGATGATAAGAATGATAAAATGATGTTACAAAATACAAATGCCAAAAAAGTATCGTATGCATTAAAGTCAATGGCAGATTATAAAGTGAGAATTCTTGAAAATCGTTTTTCGGGATTGCTTTTAAATATTGATGGCGCTGAAGTTTGGGTAAAATTGATTGGAAGTTTTAATGCTTATAATTTATTAGCAATTTATGCAACTGCAGATTTGTTGGGCTTAGAAAAATTTGAGACACTTAGAATGATGAGCGAATTAGAAAATGTTTCAGGACGTTTTCAATATTTTATTTCTGATGAAGAAATCACCACAATTATTGATTATGCACATACGCCTGATGCTTTAAAGAATGTATTGGAAACGATAAACGATATCAGGACTGGAAACGAAAAAGTGATTACGGTTGTTGGCTGTGGAGGAGATAGAGACAAGTCAAAACGTCCTAAAATGGGACATATAGCAACTGTTTTGAGTACACAAGTAATTTTTACTTCTGACAATCCTCGAAGTGAAAATCCGCAGACAATAATAGATGAGATTGAACAAGGAGTTGAACCTCAAAATTATAAAAAAACGCTGTCGATTGTAGATAGAGAGCAAGCAATTAAAACTGCAGGGAAGTTGGCTGATAAAGGAGATATTTTATTGATAGCAGGAAAAGGGCACGAAACATATCAAGAAATAAATGGCGTAAGATCAAATTTTGATGATTATAAAAAGGCGCAAACAATTTTAAAAGAATTACAAAAGTAAGATGTTATATTATTTATTTGAATACATAGAAAATCATTACCATTTATCTGGAGCAGGATTGTTTAAATTTATAACATTTCGTGCAGCAATGGCTTTTATTTTTTCATTACTAATTTCTACTATTTACGGAAAAAAAATCATCAATTATCTGCGTAGAAAACAAGTTGGAGAAACAGTAAGAGATTTAGGTCTTGACGGTCAAAAAGAAAAAGGAGGAACTCCAACAATGGGAGGAATCATTATCATTTTGGCAACAATGATTCCTGTTTTGTTGTTTGCAAAAATCGACAATATTTACATTATTCTTTTGATAATCACAACATTGTGGATGGGAGCTATCGGTTTTGTAGATGATTATATTAAAATATTTAAGGAAGATAAAGATGGTTTAAAAGGTCGCTTCAAAGTACTCGGTCAAGTCGGACTTGGAATTATTGTAGGTTCAATGCTTTATTTTAATGACAGTGTAACTATAAAAGAAGAAATACCCCAAGGAATTGTGCAACTCGCCGATAATGGAACCCCAAGATTATTCGGCGAAGCGCACAAATCAACCAAAACAACAGTTCCTTTTTTTAAAAATAACGAGTTAGACTATTCAGTAGCATTGAGTTGGTTGGGTGATGGTTATCAAAAATATGCTTGGATAGTTTTCATTTTAGTTGTGATATTTATTATAACAGCCGTTTCTAATGGAGCAAATCTTACAGATGGAATTGACGGTCTCGCCGCAGGATCGTCCGTAATAATAGTTGCAACGCTTGGCATCTTTGCATGGATTTCTGGGAACATCATTTTTGCTGACTATCTCGATGTCATGTACATACCAAATTCAGGTGAAATGGTAATTTTTATTAGTGCGTTTGCAGGTGCTTTGATAGGTTTTTTGTGGTACAATACATTTCCAGCACAAGTATTTATGGGAGATACAGGGAGTTTGACGATTGGAGGTATTATAGCAGTTTTAGCAATTGCAACACGTAAAGAATTGTTGATCCCAATATTGGCAGGAATATTTTTGGCAGAAAATTTATCGGTGATTTTACAAGTAAGTTACTTTAAATACACACGAAAGAAATTTGGAGAAGGAAGGCGTATTTTTAAGATGTCTCCATTACATCATCATTATCAAAAATCAGGTTATCACGAAAGTAAAATTGTAACTCGATTTTGGATTGTTGGAATTTTATTGGCAGTGCTAACGATAGTAACGCTAAAATTAAGATAAGATGAAATTAGTTGTGCTTGGAGCAGGAGAAAGTGGTGTTGGAACTGCAATTTTGGGCAAGCAAAAAGGATATAATGTTTTTGTTTCTGATAATGGAGCAATAGCGAAAAAGTATAAACAAGTTCTTTTAATTAACGAAATACCATTTGAAGAGAATGGCCACACAGAAGAAACAGTTTTAACTGCTGATGTAGTTATAAAAAGTCCGGGAATTCCAGACTCAGTTCCACTTATAAAAAAATTGAGCGAGTTGGGAATAAAAGTGGTTTCTGAAATAGAATTTGCATCACAATTTACCGATGCTACAATTGTAGGAATTACAGGGTCAAATGGTAAAACAACAACAACAATGTTGGTGCATCATATTTTAAAAAATGATGGTTTGAACGTTGAAGTTGCAGGAAATATTGGAGATAGTTTTGCAGAGCAAGTTGCAGAAAATCAACACGATAAGTATGTGTTGGAGTTGAGTAGTTTTCAGTTAGATGGAATTGACAGATTTGCGCCACATATCGCGATAATAACCAATATTACGCCAGACCATTTAGATAGATATAATTACAAATTTGAAAACTATATCGATTCTAAATTTAGAATAACAATGAATCAAACCAAAGATGATTATTTGATTTATGATGGAGATGATGTCGTTATTAAAAAATGGTTGGAGAATAATAAAATAAAAGCACAATTGCTACCCTTTTCAATAAAAAAATCAGTAAGAAAAGGAGCATTTATAAGAGGTAATAAAATAATAATTAAGACTAACACAGACGAATTTAAGATGGTAATTACATTATTAGCATTACAAGGAAAACACAATGTCAAAAACTCAATGGCTGCTGCGATGACTGCACAGTTATTGAAAGTTAGAAAAGAAACAATTAGAGAGAGTTTAGAAAATTTTGAAGGCGCTGAACATCGTTTAGAAAAGGTGTTGAAAATCAGTGGAGTTCAATATATCAATGATTCAAAGGCAACAAATATCAACGCAACATTTTATGCTTTAGACAGTATGAAAACACCAACAGTTTGGATTGTTGGAGGTGTAGATAAAGGTAATGATTATTTTGATTTGATGCCTTTAGTTCGTGAAAAAGTAAAGGCGATAATCTGTTTAGGTACTGATAATCAGAAAATTTTAAAGACGTTTGGAAACGTAATTGATTTGATTGTAGAAACAAAAGGAGCAGAAGAAGCAGTAAAAGTAGCGTATAAAATTGCTGAAAAAGGCGATGCAGTATTGTTGTCTCCTGCATGTGCGAGTTTTGATTTGTTTGAAAATTATGAAGATAGAGGACGACAATTTAAACAAGCAGTTAGAGAGTTATAAATGAGTAGTATCATTAAAAATATAAAAGGAGATAGAGCAATTTGGGCAATAATTGTAATGCTTGCCATTTTCTCATTTATGCCGATTTATAGCGCAAGTACCAATTTGGTATATGTCGTAGGGTCGGCATCAAGCACTTTTTCTATTTTAATGAAACATGCATTTTTATTATTGATGGGTTTTATTATTTTGTATGGCGTTCATAAAATTCCATATAGATATTTCAGTGGAGGATCGGTTTTGATGTTGCCATTGGTTTTTTTACTATTATTATATACATTAATTCAGGGAGATACTATTGGCGGGGCAAATGCAAGTCGTTGGATACGCATTCCGTTTGTAGGAATAGGGTTTCAAACATCCACTTTAGCAGGACTTGTTTTGATGACTTATGTTGCAAGATATTTAGCAAAAAATAAAAACAAAGAGATTGTCTTTAAAGAAAGTCTTTGGGTTTTATGGCTTCCAGTAGCAGCAATTTTAATATTGATATTACCTGCAAATTTCTCTACAACAGCAATTATTTTTAGTATGATTATAGTGCTTGTTTTTCTTGGAGAATATCCATGGAAATACATTTTATATATTATCGGATTTGGATTGGTATTTTTAGCGTTGTTTGTACTGACAGCAAAAGCGTTTCCTAAACTGATGACAAACCGTGTAGATACTTGGATAAGTAGGGTTGAGAATTTTTCTGATAAAAAAGCTGAAGAAGCCTATCAAGTAGAAAAAGCAAAAACAGCGATTGCAATAGGAGGAATTACAGGGAAAGGTCCAGGAAAAAGCGTACAGAAAAACTTTTTACCACAATCATCTTCGGATTTTATTTATGCAATTATTGTAGAAGAATATGGTTTAATTATAGGAGGAATAGGTGTTGCCTTGGTATATTTTTTATTGCTCTTTCGGATTATGATGGTCGCTAAAAAAGCACAAACAATCTTTGCAACATTATTGGTTGTTGGAGTTGGCTTGCCAATTATTTTTCAAGCTTTAATTAATATGGCAGTTGCCGTAAATATCTTGCCAGTTACAGGGCAAACCTTGCCATTAATAAGTAGTGGAGGAACTTCAATTTGGATGACTTGCTTTGCTATCGGAATGATATTGAGTGTAAGTTCAGCCAAAGATGAATCATCAACAAATTTAGAACACGACAACCCTTTAAAGATTCTTCATGAAGCAATCGATTAACATACTGTTAAGTGGAGGTGGAACAGGAGGACACATCTATCCTGCAATTGCTATTGCCAACAAATTAAAAGCACGATTTCCTGATGCTAAATTTTTATTTGTTGGAGCAAAAGACAGAATGGAAATGGAAAAAGTTCCACAAGCTGGATATGAAATTAAAGGACTTTGGATTTCGGGAATACAGCGTAGTTTATCATTAAAGAACCTATCATTTCCTTTTAAATTGATGAGCAGTCTATGGAATGCCCGAAAGATTGTAAAACAGTTTAAACCTACTGTAGTTATTGGTACAGGAGGTTTTGCAAGTGGTCCAACATTGTTTGTTGCAGCCAAAAAAGGAATACCAACATTGATACAAGAGCAAAATTCTTTTCCAGGAATTACAAATAAATTATTAGCAAAAAAGGTAGCGAAAATTTGTGTTGCATATGACAATTTAGAGCGATTTTTTCCTACAGATAAAATTATAAAAACGGGAAATCCTGTACGTCAAGATTTATTAACATTGACTGATGATGTAGTTGAAGCAAAACGTTTTTTTAAATTGGATATGACTAAAAAAACACTACTTGTTTTAGGTGGAAGTTTAGGTGCTCGCAAGATAAATCAGTTTATAGAAAGTCAATTAAATTGGTTTGTAGAGAGAGGAATTCAAGTGATTTGGCAAGCAGGAAAATTGTACTACAAGAACTATAAAAAATATGATAATTTGGAAGGTGTACAGACACATTCATTCTTAAATAACATGAATTTTGCCTATTCGTCAGCCGATTTCATTATCAGTAGAGCAGGAGCAGGATCAATTTCAGAGTTGTGTATCGTTGGCAAGCCAACGATTTTTATTCCGTCACCAAATGTTGCAGAAAATCATCAAGTAAAAAATGCACAAGCGATTGTTGAAAAAGATGGCGCAATATTGATAGAAGAAAAGAATTTAACTGTTTTTCAAAGTGTTTTTGAGAATATATTAAATGATGACGATTTGCAAGAAAAATTAAGTCAGAATATAAAAAAAATGGCATTACCAAATGCTACAAAAACTATTGTTGACGAAATAGAAAAGTTAATTAGATGAACCTAAAAAGCACACATAACATTTACTTTATCGGCATTGGCGGAATAGGGATGAGTGCTTTGGCGCGATATTTTGCAGTGAACGGTAAAAATGTTGCTGGTTTTGATAAGGTTCAGACCAAAATTACAGATTCATTACAAGAAGTTGGAATTAAAATTCATCATCAAGATATGGTAGATTTAATTTTAGACCAATTTAAAGATTCTGCAAAAACATTGATTGTTTATACACCAGCAATTCCAGAAAATCATTCAGAATTATCTTATTTTAAATCGAATGGTTTTAATGTGATGAAACGTGCAGAAGTGCTCGGTAAAATCACCAAAAATACTATTTGTTTAGCAGTCGCAGGAACGCATGGTAAAACAACTACTTCGGCAATTTTAGGGCATATTTTGGAAGAAAGTGGCGTAAATGCAACTTCTTTTTTAGGCGGAATTGCAGAAAATTACAATTCTAATTTAATACTTGGTGGAGACAAAGTTTCAGTTGTAGAAGCAGATGAATTTGATCGCTCTTTTTTGCGATTATCACCAGATATTGCATGTGTAACCTCTATGGATGCTGATCATTTAGATATATATGGAGAAGCGAACGCATTAGAAAGTTCGTTTAGAGAATTTGCAAATAAAGTTTCAAACACATTGATTGTTTGCAAAGGGTTGCCTTTAGAGGGTTTAACGTATGGAGTGAATGAAAAGGCAGATTATTATGCCGATAATATCAAAATAAGGAATGGAGTTTACATTTTTGATGTAAAAACACCAACAGAAATAATTACAAATGTGGAGTTCAATCTCCCAGGAAAACACAATGTGCTAAATGCTGTAGCTGCTTTGGCAATGGCAAATAATTATGGAGTTTCACTTCAGTCTATTGCCAAAGCATTACTTTCTTTTAAAGGAGTTCAGCGCAGGTTTTCATATAAAATAAAAACAGCTAATTTAGTTTTGATTGATGATTACGCACATCATCCAGCAGAAATTAATGCAGTTGTGAGTTCGGTTAGAGAAATGTATCCAAATAAAAAAGTGTTGGCAGTTTTTCAGCCACATTTATTTAGTAGAACAAGAGACTTTGCAGATGATTTTGCACAGAGTTTGTCACAGTTTGATGAACTTATTTTACTTGATATTTATCCAGCAAGAGAAAAACCATTAGAAGGAATTACTTCAGAATGGTTGTTGAATAAAATAAATATGACAAATAAAAAATTATCTACTAAAGAAAATTTATTAGAAAATATAAAGCAGTCAAAAGCAATAATAAAAGTTATGATTGGTGCTGGAGATATTGGGGAAATGGTAACACAAATTAAAGAAGGACTAGAAAGTGAAGATTAATTGGAATTACATAATTGGAAGTTTACTTATTGTAACATTACTATTTCTTTTAGGGTTTTCTAATTATAGAAATGAAGCTAAAAAAGTAACTTCAGTTGATATAAAATTTGAGCAAGGAGAGAATCTTTTTATGAGTTATGAAATGGTTAATAAGTTGTTAATACAAAATCAAAATTATGTTAAAAATCAAGCGAAATCCTTAATAGATTTGAGTAGCTTAGAAAAACAGATTTTATCACATCCAATGGTTGAAAATGCGACTACATTTTTGACAATAGATGGACAGTTAAAAACGAGTGTTAAGCAACGTACGCCAATCGGTAGAGTTAATACCAACTCAGAATCGTATTATATTGATAGACAAGGAGAAAAGATGCCTTTGTCAAGGAATCATTCGGCGCGTGTGCCTATCATAACAGGTCCTTCGATAACAGAAAATATGGAAGGTGTATATACGTTATTAACCTATATCAAAAGAGATGTGTTTTTAAAAAAACAAATAGTAGGAATTCATAAATCTGCCGAAAATGACTTTTTATTAATGACAAGAATAGGAAGTCATAAAATTAATTTGGGTGGAATTGAGAATATAGAAGCAAAATTTAAAAATTTGAAAGCGTTTTATAATCACACAATGGCAAATAAAACAATTGAAAATTATAAAATAATAGATTTAAAATACAACAATCAAGTTGTATGTACTAAAAATGGACGAAATGGAACGTAATGATATTTCGGTAGGATTAGATATTGGAACAACAAAGATTGTTGCAATGATTGGTCGTAAGAATGAGTATGATAAAATCGAATTGCTTGGCACAGGAAAAGCAAAGAGTCTTGGTGTTCATAGAGGAGTTGTGAATAATATTACGCAGACGATTCAATCTATACAACAAGCTGTTGATGAAGCAATTGCTGTTTCTGGAGTTCAAATTTCAGATGCTATTGTTGGTATTGCAGGACAGCATATTAGGAGTTTGCAGCATAGTGATTATATCACTCGACCAAATTCTCAAGAAGTTATTGACGAGTCAGATTTAGAAAAACTAGAAAGTCAAGTTCATAAGTTGGTGATGCTTCCAGGAGAAGAAATTATTCATGTATTGCCACAAGAGTTTAAGGTTGATGGTCAAGCAGAAATAAAAGAGCCTAAAGGAATGTATGGTGGAAGATTAGAAGCTAATTTTCATGTTGTTGTAGGTCAAGTTTCTTCTATTAGAAATATTGGGAGATGTATAAAAAGCGCAGGATTGAGTTTGGCTGGAATTACACTAGAACCCTTGGCATCTGCAGATGCAGTACTGAGTCAAGAAGAGAAAGAAGCAGGAGTTGCATTGATAGATATAGGTGGAGGAACAACAGATTTGGCGATTTTTAAAGATGGAATTATCCGTCATACAGCAGTAATTCCGTTTGGTGGAAATGTAATCACTGAAGATATTAAAGAAGGATGTTCGATTATTGAAAAGCAAGCAGAATTATTGAAAACAAAATTTGGTTCTGCATGGCCTGGAGAAAATAAAGAAAATGAAATTGTATCTATTCCAGGATTAAGAGGAAGAGATCCTAAAGAGATAACTCTAAAAAATCTTTCAAAGATAATTCATGCACGAGTTGTAGAAATTATTGAACAGACCTTTATTGAAATTCGAAATTATGGACATGAAGAACCAAAGAAAAAACTAATAGCAGGTATTGTGTTGACTGGTGGAGGTGCACAACTAAACCATATAAAGCAATTGGTTGAATATATTACAGGGATGGATACAAGAATTGGATATCCAAACGAGCATTTAGCAGGAGATTCTGAAGAAGGTGTTTCAAGTCCTATGTACGCAACAGCAGTTGGATTGTTGATGAAAGGGCTGAGAGATAAGAAAAAGATGAATGAAAAATATACGGTTCTTGAATCAGAAAGTACTCTAGAAGAAGGCTTGGTAAATGAAGATGAAAAAGTAATAAAAATAGAAAAAAAATCACTTTTTGAACGATGGTCAGACAAGTTCAGAGAGTTTTTAGATAACGCAGAATAATATAGTACCTACTAAACTTATGGAAAACTTTGACAATATTTTATTTGATATGCCAAAAAACCAATCAAGTGCCATTAAGGTAATTGGTGTTGGAGGCGGAGGAAGCAATGCAGTAAATTACATGCTCTCTCAAGGTATTAAAGGTGTAGACTTTGTAATTTGTAATACTGATGCGCAAGCACTTCAGAATAGCCAAGTACCGTTAAAAATTCAGTTAGGAGTTACCCTTACTGAAGGTCTTGGAGCAGGAGCAAATCCTGAAGTTGGAAAGCAATCTGCATTAGAAAGTGAAGGAGAGATAAAAAAGATGTTAGGAACCAATACTAAAATGGTCTTTATCAATGCAGGAATGGGTGGAGGAACTGGAACTGGTGCCGCTCCTGTGATAGCGAAGTTTGCAAGAGAATTAGATTTGTTGACAATAGGAGTGGTTACAATTCCATTTTCATTTGAAGGAAAGACTCGTAACAAACAAGCGCAAAAAGGTATTGAAGAATTGCGGAAGCATGTAGATTCGTTGGTTGTTATAAATAATAATAAATTAAGAGAAGTATACGGGAATTTAGGATTTAAAGCAGGTTTTTCTAAAGCAGATGAAGTATTGGCAACAGCATCACGAGGAATAGCAGAAGTTATAACACATCACTATACACAAAATATAGATTTAAGAGATGCTAAAACAGTACTTGCTAATAGTGGAACAGCAATTATGGGTTCTGCAAAAGCATCAGGAGAGAATAGAGCAGAAAAAGCAGTTGTTAAAGCATTAGATTCACCATTATTGAATGATAATAAAATTACTGGTGCAAAAAATGTATTGTTGTTAATTGTATCTGGAGCATCAGAAATTACGATAGATGAAATAGGAGAAATTAATGATTTTATACAAGCTGAAGCCAAAACAAATGTAAATATTATTATGGGTGTTGGTGAAGATACATCTTTAGATGATGCAATTGCAGTAACAGTTATTGCTACAGGATTTCACAAAGATCAACAACACCATATTTCAAATACTGAGGACAAGAAAATTATTCATGCACTTGAAGAAGATCAAGAGGTAACGTATGATTTTTCTAAAAAAGACGAATTAATAGTTGCAGAGAATGATGAGGTTGTTGTTCATGTTTTAGAAGATGATACAGAAGAAAAAATACTTTCTGAATTAGACTTGATTCCAACATCTGAACTTATAAAAAATATTGAAGTTGTGTATAATGAAATTGTATATGAGAAGTTGGATAATTTTGTAATTACATCAGTAAATGATATTGAGGTAAATAGTTTTGAAGAAATAGCAGTTGATAAAGCAGATGAGAAACAAACAGTATTTACATTTGATTTGTCATTGTCTGAAGATAAAGTATCTGATGAAAGTATTGATATTAACGAAATAGAAGTTATCGGTCACGTTGAGGTAAAGCCGTCTGAAGTAAAAGAGGAGCAAGTATATTTTGATTTAGAAGATTATAATAAACTTGAAGAATCGTTGAATAGTGCTACAAAAAAGACTGTTGTTAAAGAAAAACTTAAAGAAGAATTACAATTTAACGTCCGTACAGAGTCTATAAAAGAGGTAGAGAAAACTACAAAGAAAGAGGATTTATCTCCATTACATTTGACTATTTCAGAATTGCAAAATCGTTCTCAAGATAGAAAAGAGAAAATGAAGCAATTTAACTATAAGTTTAATAATAAATTGAATCAAAATATTGACGAAATAGAGCGTGAGCCTGCATATAAGAGAATGGGAGTTGAGTTAGACGAGACAACACTTTCGTCAGAGTCAACACAATCAAAAACAATTTTAGGTGTTGATGAAAATGACGATTTACAATTACGTTCTAATAACTCTTTTTTACATGACAATGTAGATTAAAACAAAACCCAAAGATGATAAGCCCCTATAAAATTCGAGTTTTTTCATTAACTATGAAATTACATCGAGTTTTTTTATCTTCGCATTCTAAATAAAATTGATATGAGTTTACAATCAAAACTAATGGAGCAAATGAAAATGGCAATGAAATCTAAAGATAAAGTCGCTTTACAATCATTACGTGCTATCAAATCAGAAATATTATTGGCAAATACGAAAGGTGGAGATGCTGAATTTACTGAGGAAGATGAAATTAAATTATTACAAAAATTAGTGAAGCAGCGTAAAGATAGTGCTGCACTTTATACAGAGCAAGAACGTGAGGATTTGGCAGCGCTAGAATTAGCAGAAGCGGCAATTATTTCACAATTTTTACCCGCACAAATGAGTACAGAAGATTTAAAAATAGTTATTTCAGCTATTATTGCTAAAACAGGAGCAACAAGTATGAAAGATATGGGAAAAGTGATGGGAATGACATCAAAAGAATTGGCTGGAAAAGCAGATGGAAAAACAATATCAACGCTTGTAAAAGAGCTGTTAGGATAAATTAAATTTTAGGCTCTGTGGCGCAACTGAATAGCGCACTGGATTTCGGCTCCAGCGGTTGCAGGTTTGAATCCTGCCAGAGTCACGGATAAATAGAAGAAGTAAAAAAGAACATAAGTTTGCTTTGTTTATTTTTTGGACTCTTCTATTTTCAAAACGGAAATAGTTGGATGTGCAGCAATCTTGAATTTTATAGGGACACAAAGTTATCCAAAAGCATTTTTTAAAATATCTATAACATGATTAATATCATGATTTAGATGATGATGAATGCTAACTTTATACCTAATTTAAAAGTTAATATCATGAAAAAAAGAACACCAATTTCTGCAATAATGACCACAGATCTTATTACATTAAATTATAATGATGATTTGGTCAGGGCAGAACGTTTATTTAAAAATAACAAGATTAGACATATTCCTGTTGTAAATGGAGAAGCTATTATAGGGATGCTAAGTTATACTGATTTACTTCGAATTAGTTTTGCAGATGCAGTTGACGAAGACGAAAAAACAGTTGATACAATTGTTTATAATATGTTTACAATAGAGCAAGTAATGGCTAAAGATTTGATAAGTGTAACATCTTCAATGACAATTAAAGAGGTTGCAGAAATCTTATCAAAAAAAGAGTTTCATGCACTTCCAGTAGTAGATAGTTACAAGTTAGTAGGAATTGTAACAACTACTGATTTGATAAATTATTTGATTGAACAATTTTAGTTATTCGCAAGTAATCTTAAATTTTTAATCGTTTCAGTTGGGTTGTCAGCTTTAAAGACAAATGAGCCTGCAACCAATATATCTGCACCAGCAATAACCAGTTTGTGAGCGTTTTGGTCTGTAACTCCTCCATCAATTTCTATTTTTGCTTTAGAACTAGACTGTTCAATAAGATGTTTTAATTGAATTACTTTTTTGTACGTATTTTCAATAAAACTTTGTCCGCCAAAACCAGGATTTACACTCATTAAGCAAATTAAGTCAATATCCATAATAACGTCTTCTAAAACGCCTATAGGTGTATGAGGGTTTAATGCTACTCCTCTTTGCATTCCTTCTAATTTTATGGCTTGAAGCGTTCTGTGTAAATGAGTACACGCTTCGTAATGAACTGTCAAGATATCTGCACCAATCTGTTTAAATTCTTTGATATATTGGTCAGGATTTACAATCATTAAATGAACATCCATTGTTTTTTTAGCATGTTTTTGAATGGCTTTAATTACAGGCATTCCAAAAGAAATATTAGGAACAAAAACGCCATCCATTACATCAATATGAATCCAGTCAGCATCACTATTGTTCAGCATTTCTATATCTCGTTGTATGTTTGCAAAGTCTGCTGCAAGTACTGAAGGTGCAATTAGTTTAGTCATTTGTATATTATAAAATTGATTTATGACAAATATAGTGATAAATGAAAATTATAATACATCAAAAATAAAAAAGATGATGGACAAATTGTCCAGCATCTAAATAGTTAACATTTAAAAATCTAAACGTCTATGTTAATTATCCTAAATATGTTTTTAAGATTTTACTTCTAGATGTATGTTTTAATCTTCTGATTGCTTTTTCTTTAATTTGACGAACACGCTCACGAGTTAAGTCAAAGGTTTCACCAATTTCTTCAAGTGTCATTGGATGTTGCTCACCTAAACCAAAATAAAGTTGAACTACATCAGCCTCACGAGGAGTTAAGGTGTCTAAAGCACGAATGATTTCTATCTTTAAAGAATCGTGCATTAAAACTCTATCAGGATTTGGAGAATCTCCAGTATTTAAAACGTCGTATAAATTAGAATCTTCACCTTGAATTAATGGTGCATCCATAGATACGTGACGACCAGAATTCTTCATAGATTCTTTTACATCGCTGATAGTCATGTCTAATTTCTTTGCAATTTCTTCAGCAGAAGGTGGACGCTCATTTTCTTGCTCTAAGAAAGCATACATTTTATTGATTTTATTGATAGAACCAATTTTATTTAAAGGTAATCTAACAATTCTTGATTGCTCTGCTAATGCTTGTAATATTGATTGACGAATCCACCAAACAGCATAAGAGATAAATTTAAAACCACGAGTTTCATCAAAACGCTTTGCGGCTTTTATCAATCCTAAATTTCCTTCATTTATTAAATCAGGAAGTGTTAAACCTTGGTTTTGATACTGCTTAGCAACAGAAACAACAAAACGCAAATTCGCTTTTGTTAATTTTTCTAAGGCTAATTGATCTCCAACTTTTATACGTTGTGCTAATTCAACTTCTTGGTCAGCAGTAATTAAATCTACTTTACCTATTTCTTGTAAGTATTTGTCTAATGATGCGGTTTCTCTATTGGTAACCTGTTTCGTGATTTTTAGTTGTCTCATCTAGTAATTTTACGTTCTCAAGTATATATACGCAAGTTGTTGATGTTTTGTTACAAAAAATAAAATAAAAATAATTAACTTTTACAGTGACATTTTGTAACTTGATGGTGTCTTATTAAATAAGAATTATTAAGAATAGTTAGTAGTAATTGCTTAAATGTACAATTTAACTTGAGTGATGAGGAATTAATTGAGGGAATAATAAGAACAAATGATAGTTATTTGTTCTCACAACTTTATGATAGGTATGTAAAGGTTGTGTATAATAAATGTTTAGGATTTAGTAAGTCTAAAGAAGAAGCGCAGGATTTAACACACGATATTTTTTTAAAATTGTTTGTTAAATTGCGATCTTTTAAAGGTAACTCCAAATTCTCGACATGGTTATACTCGTTTACATATAATCATTGTGTTAATTATGTACAGAGAGACAGTGAAAAGAAAAAGCTAAAGGTTCCAATAGATAATTATCTTGAAAAGCTTACAGAAGATGATGTTCTTGATGACAGTATATTCAGTTTAAAGACTGAAAAATTAAAAAAAGTTTTAGAACTGATTGATGTAAATGATAAAGTAATTTTATTGCTGAAATATCAAGATGATATGTCAGTAAAAGAGATTCAAGAAGTTTTAGGAATTGGTGAAAGTGCTGTGAAAATGAGAATAAAAAGAGCGAAAGAAAGAGTATTAATAACTTATAATAACTTGCAATGATGGAAAACCCTTTTAAAAACATACTGCATAATGAAGAGGTGCCTAAGCTACTTAAAGAAAAAGTAATGAATGACATTTCGTTTATCAAGTTGTCTATTGATATTGCAGATTTATTTGTCATAAAATATCCAAATACGATAGGATCTTTTTTATCGACAGATAAAAACAAAGAATAACACTAACCAAAATTTATAAATATGAACACATTAATACCATTAAAAATAGACCTTTCATCATTTCAAAGAATATTTGATGATTTACTATCAGGATTGCCTAAAGTTTTAGGTTTTATTGGTTTTATCATTCTCTCATGGGTTTTTATAAAGATATTTTTATATATCATAAAAAAGGCATTGGGTAAAACTAAGATTGATGAATGGTCAGAAAAATTAAGCGAAACGGAGATTTTTGGTAATACTACAATTAATGTGGTATTGACTAAAGTTATATTAGGAGCAGTTAAGTGTTTGTTAATATTGATATTTATTTTGGTTGGTGCGGATGTTTTTGGACTTGATATAGTATCTCAAGGAATAGGAAATTTTATTGCATATTTACCTAAATTATTGACAGCATTGCTCATTTTTGTTGGAGGCGTGTATGTTGGAACAATTGTTAAAAAAGCAATTCACTCAATGTTTAAATCGTTGGGAATAACAGGAGGAAATTTAGTCGGGAATATTGCTTTTTACCTAATTGTAATTTTTATTTCAATAACAGCATTAAATCAAGCAGGAATAAATACAAGCATTATTGAGAAAAATATTACATTAATTTTAGCATCAATAGTTTTGTCATTTACTATTGCATTTGGATTAGGTTCTCGTGATGTTGTGAAAAAACTATTACTTGGATTTTATACTCGGAAAAACTTTGAAATAGGACAACATATCAAAGTCGGGAAAACTAAAGGGGAGATTGTTGCTATTGATAATATATGTATGACAATTAAAACAAATGATGGTAAAGTAATTTTGCCAATAGATCAAGTTGCAAGTAAAAAAATAGAGATAGAAGAATAAAATATATTTAGAGGATATTGAATGAAAAAGTTAAAAAAAAGGTGTCAAAATTTAATTTTGACACCTTTTTTAATATGATTAAGAGTTCAATAAATTAATCTCTTTTTCTTCTATCGTCTCTTCGATTATCCTTTCTGCGGTTATCACGCCCACGATTATTATCTCTTGGAGGTCTTTCAACAAAACCTTCAGGTTTTTCTAATAAAGCCTTACGAGAAACTTTATCTTTACGAGTTCTTGGATCTTTTCCGAAGTACTTTATGTCAAATACATCACCCATATTTACAACATCGGTAACAGTGTTTGTACGTTCCCAAGCCAATTCAGAAATGTGAACTAAGACTTCGTTTCCAGGAGCTTCAACATATTCTACAACAGGACCAAAATCTAAAATCTTGATTACCTTCACTTCATATACACTTCCAACTTCTGGTTTGAATAACAAAGAATCTATTTTTGCCATAACAGCATCAATACCTGCTTTACCAACACCTAAAATTTCTACGATACCTTCTTCAGTAACTGGATCTTCGTTTATAACGATAGTTGTCTCAGTTTCCTTTTGCATTTCCTGAATTACTTTTCCACCAGGTCCAATTAAGGCTCCAATAAATTCGTTAGGAACACGTCTTGTTACCATTGTAGGAGCATGCTCTTTAACATCTGCATTTGGTGTAGCAATTGTATCAGTTAATTTTTCTAAGATATGTAAACGACCATCACGAGCCTGAGCCAATGCTGATTCTAATACATCATAAGACAATCCTTTTACTTTGATATCCATTTGACAAGCTGTGATACCGTCTGCAGTACCTGTTACTTTAAAGTCCATATCTCCAAGGTGATCTTCATCACCAAGAATATCAGATAATACAGCATAGTTTTCAGATTCTGCATCAGAAATTAATCCCATTGCTATACCAGAAACAGGTTTGATCATTTGTACTCCAGCATCCATAAGCGCCATTGTACCAGAACAAACAGTTGCCATAGAAGAGGAACCGTTAGATTCTAATACTTCAGAAACAACTCTTACTGTATAAGGGCAATCTGCAGGAATCATTCCTTTTAATGCACGTTGTGCTAAATTTCCATGTCCTACTTCTCTTCTTGAAGTTCCACGAATTGGTCTAGCTTCACCTGTACAAAAAGGAGGGAAGTTGTAGTGTAAATAGAAGTTTTCCTCACCTTCGTAAGATGGCATATCTATTTTATTTGCATCTCTAGATGTTCCTAAAGTTACTGTAGCTAAAGCTTGAGTTTCTCCACGTGTAAAGATTGATGAACCATGAGTAGAAGGTAAGTAATCTATTTCACACCATATTGGTCTGATCTCATCAGTTTTACGACCATCAAGACGTAATCCTTCGTTTAAGGTTAAATCACGAATTGCAGCTTTTTCAGCTTTGCGATAATATCTAGAAACTAAATCGCCAAAATCAGCTAATTCTTCTTCAGAAAACGTCGCTTTAATGTTATCTTTAATTTCAGAAAATGCAGCACTTCTTTCGTGTTTAGCAGATCCAGCTTTTGCAATAGCATACACTTTAGCATAAGCCATATCATGAACTTTCTTGGCTAAATCTTCATCTTCTCTTTCACCTTCGTATTCACGAACTTCTTTCTTTCCAAATGCCTCTGCTAAACGTACTTGAGCAGCACATTGTACTTTAATAGCTTCGTGAGCAAACTTAATTGCATTTGCCATTTCTTCTTCAGAAATTTCATCCATTTCACCTTCAACCATCATTACTGAATCAGCCGAAGCCCCAATCATCATATCTAAATCAGATGCTGCTAATTGCGCACGTGTTGGGTTGATAACAAATTCACCATTAATACGACCAACTCTTACTTCAGAGATTGCGCACTCAAATGGAAAATCTGATAATTGTATAGCTGCCGAAGCTGCTAAACCAGCCATAGCGTCTGGCATAACGTCATCATCATGAGACATTAACTGTATCATCACTTGCGTTTCAGCAGTATAATCTTTTGGGAATAATGGACGTAATACTCTGTCCACTAAGCGCATGGTTAATACTTCTCCATCACTTGGTCTTGCTTCTCTTTTAAAGAAACCTCCTGGATAACGTCCTGCAGCGGCAAATTTTTCACGGTAATCAACCGTTAACGGAAGAAAATTTAGGTCTTTCTGTTCGTAGTTAGAAACTACTGTACATAATAACATACATTTTCCTGATTGCACAACAACGCTACCATGTGCTTGTTTTGCTAACTTTCCTGTTTCGATAGAAATTTCTCTTCCATCTCCAAAGTCAATGACCTCTTTGTAAACTTTTGGAATCATAAATGTTTTAAACTTTTTTAATTAAACTAATTGGTTTGTGTTGTTGTGTTGTGTGTTTTTGCCAATGAAAAGTTTAACTTTCTTTTTCTGATATAAATAAAAAAAAGAGGCAAAGAGCCTCTTTTATATTATTTTCTTAATTTTAATTCTTTAACGATTGCACGATATCTTAAGACGTCTGTTTTGATTAAATAATCTAATAGACTTCTTCTTTTACCTACCAATTTTACTAACGAACGCTCAGTATTATAATCTTTATGATTGTTTTTTAAGTGTCCAGTTAAATGGTCAATTCTGTGAGTGAATAATGCAATTTGTCCTTCTGCAGAACCTGTGTTTTTTGCAGTTTTTCCGTGTTTCTTGAAAATACCTGCTTTAATTTCTTTTGTTAAATACATGCTAATATTATTTAAATGATTTTTATGTATATGAATCTTCGTGAATCAAGGCGCAAAGATACTATTATTATTTTGAAAAACAATTGTTTAAGAGATATTAAAAGAGTGAAGGAGATTTAACTAGCAAATGCAACTTTCCCTCAATAAATTTTAAAGTTGTTAAAATTTGATTTTTTCAATTATTTTCACGAATTTTACTTATCATGCGATAAAAGCAATTGAAACTGAATTTATCTTAAACATGTTAACTTCAATTGCTAAAAAATATTTAAACTTACATATAATAATCAATAAATTTATTATGAAAAACTTAATCTTACTCGGTATATTAGCGACTTTCTTGTGCTGTAAACAACAAACTCAAATAGCGTAAAAAGCGATTGAATCTACTGATAATCCAAAAAACATTAGATGGAATGCCTACTATATTACGTCATATGACAAATCTTTAGAAAGATCTATGTATAAGAATAAATCTTTTCTAAGATTAAACGCTCCTCTAAAGAATATATCTGGACAACGATTGGATTATTGTAATTTTCGTGTTGAAATAGAACTGATTTTTGAGCACAAAACTTTTAAAGCTACCACTAATAAGGATTTTAATGGATATCCTTTAACTCGAATGAGTGATGACGAAATTAGAGGACAATATGTCCAAAAATACGGACAAGAAAAAAGTAATGAATATAATTTAACTTTTGTTTTTGAAAAACACTCTCTAGACCTAGAAATATTTAAGCACAAACCAAAAAAAGTTTTATTCTCAATGTGGTCAACGGTTTCTAATTCAGTCGGATATAGTAATCACGAAACCAAAAAATCTGGAGATTTAATTTATGATAAGATTGAGATAAACGGTTGGTAAATAGATATAAAATCTTCTATTTTTTTGGAATAAACGGTAAAATAGTTGTTATTCTTGTTTCTCCTTCAAACTTCTTTATAAGTTTCCCTTTTTTGGTATAAAGCAGAATGCTTGGAAAATTTCCTACACCAAATTTATCAGAAAAAGTAAGTCTTGTATCTTGAAGGAAAGTAATATTCTCTCGATTGAATTTATATTTATCTCGATAATTTTTTATTGCATCCATTTCTTCAAAAGAAATAAAAGTTAGTTCTAAGTGATTAAAAGAATCAATACTTTCAGACAGCCATTTTCCTTGTTTTTCACAATGTTCACATTCTGAATTAAAATAGAGTATCAATTTTGTGCGTGTCTTATCAAAATTGTCTTTTATAAATCGATGATTATCAAGAGTAGTAAACGTAAAGTAAGGAATCTCTTTAGCGGCTTCAATACCCGTTTCTTGAGTAGTTTTACAACTACTCAAAGTCATAAAAAACACACAAAAGAGTATGAGTACACTTACTTTTTTCATATTGATTTATGCTCTTACAGGTTGATTTAAAATCAAATCAAGATATAAATTTATTTGCTTTTTTAAGTCTTTTCGCTCTATTATTTTGTCTAAAAAACCGTGTTCTAAAACAAATTCTGCTTTTTGAAAACCTTCAGGTAACTCTTTTCCAGTTGTATCTTTTACAACTCTTGGCCCTGCAAAGGCGATTAATGCTCCAGGTTCTGAAATATTAACATCTCCAAGCATCGCAAATGATGCAGTTGTTCCTCCTGTCGTTGGGTCAGTGCATAAAGAGATATACGGAATATTAGCGTCTGCTAATTGCGCTAATTTTGATGACGTTTTTACTAACTGCATTAATGACAATGCTGCTTCCATCATTCTTGCTCCTCCAGATTTTGAAATTATCATAAACGGAAGTTTGTTTTTTAATGCGTAATCTGCTGCTCGTGCAATTTTCTCACCAACTACACTTCCCATTGAGCCTCCAATAAAAGCAAAATCCATACAAGCAATAACGATGTCATTACCATTTGATTTTCCAATAGCAGTACGAACTGCATCTGTTAAACCGGTTTTCTCTTTGGCAACTTTTAATCTATCAGAATATTTTTTCTTATCAGCAAATTTTAATGGGTCTTTTGAAGAAAGAGTTGAGTTTAATTCTTCAAATTTATTATCGTCAAATAATATTTCGAAGTATTCATTACTTCCTATTCTTGTATGATAGTTATCTTCTGGACTTACATAAAAATTGGTTTTTAGTAGATCTGCATCAACAATTTTTCCGCTTGGCGTTTTATGCCAAAGTCCTTTAGGAACGTCTTTTTTTTGTTCAGTAGGTGTTTGAATACCTTTGTCTTTTCTTTTAAACCAAGATGACATATTAGTAGGTTTTAGTTTGTAGTTAAGAGCGGCAAGTTACTAAAAAAGTACACGCTCCGTTTTATTTTAACGTAAAAGATATAGATTATAGTGTATCAATATTATTTAAATCTGCAAATGCTTGTTTTAAACGAGTTTTGAAAGTTAGTTCTCCTTCTCGTAACCATTTACGTGGATCATAATATTTTTTGTTAGGTAACTCTTCTCCTTCAGGATTTCCAATTTGACTTTTTAAATAATCAACTTTTGCACCCATATAATCTCTAATTCCTTCGGCAAAAGCATATTGAAGGTCAGTATCAATATTCATCTTGATAACACCATAACCAATTGCTTCTCTAATTTCTTCAAGTGTAGAACCTGATCCTCCATGAAAAACAAAATCAATTGTATTATGAGGAACATTGTAGTTTTTAGAAATATATTCTTGTGAATTTTTTAAAATTTTTGGAGTCAATTTTACATTTCCAGGTTTGTAAACTCCGTGCACATTACCAAATGCTGCAGCAATAGTAAAACGAGGACTTATTTTTAGTAGTTCTTCGTAAGCATAAGCAACTTCTTCAGGTTGTGTATATAGTTTTGAAACATCAACATCGCTATTATCAACACCATCTTCTTCACCTCCGGTAATTCCTAATTCTATTTCCAAGGTCATTCCCATTTTGCTCATTCGAGTTAAATATGTCTTACAGATTTCAATATTTTCTTCGATTGGCTCTTCTGATAAATCAATCATATGAGAACTGTATAATGGTTTGCCTGTTTCAGCAAAATGTTTTTCGCTTGCATCTAAAAGTCCGTCAATCCAAGGTAATAATTTTTTAGCACAATGATCGGTATGTAAAATCACAGGAACACCATAAGCTTCTGCCATTGTGTGGATATGTTTTGCTCCTGCTACTGCACCAGCAATTGCTGCTTGTTGGTTTTCGTTAGACAATCCTTTTCCTGCATTAAAGTGTGCGCCACCGTTTGAAAACTGAATAATTACAGGTGCATTTAACTCTTTTGCCGTTTCTAAAACAGTATTTACAGTATTTGAACCAGTAACATTTACTGCAGGAAGTGCGAAATTCTTCTCTTTGGCAAGTTTGAAAATTTCTTGAACTTGATCTCCTGTTGCAATTCCAGGTTTTATAGGCTTACTCATAAGTTGATTTTTTAATTGTGACTTGCAAAGATAGTGAAATCTTAACCGAAAAGATATGAATTCCTAAAAAGGATAATTAATACCAATGTTATAAACGGCTTTTCCAAAATTATAATTGCTGAACCATTTTAAATTATCTTGTAAATATGGTTCGTAAGTTTTAAAACCTAAATCTAAACGAATGACCAAAAAGTTAAAGTCATAACGAATCCCAAAACCTGTACCAACAGCAATTTGATTGAGCGATTTGATTCCGTTAAATTTCCCTTCGTCAGCTATTAAGTCTGTTTTTGTAATGTCCCAAATATTTCCTGCATCAACAAATAAAGCACCTTTTACACTGTTTATTATTTTAAATCGATATTCTAAACTCGACAGGAGTTTTAAACTCCCAACGTTGTATTCGAGTCCGTTTTGAATAGATCCTGGACCAATATCGTATATTTGCCATGCACGTAAATCGTTGGCTCCTCCAATAAAATAACTTCTACTAAATGGTATTTCGTTTGAATTCCCATACGGAATAGCAATACCAAGTAAACTTCTAAATGCTAAAATATTGTCGCTTGAGCTTCCCCAAAACTTCTTGTATTCAAAATCTGTTTTGATGTATTGTGCAACAGGAATTCCTAAAATTTCTTTTCTTCCGCTATCTGCATTTGTTTTTGTAGAAATAGCACTTGATAATGCTCCTGAAGATGCTACTCTCGCTCTGAAAAATGAGAAATTAGCGTCTTTATAATTTTCGCTATTGTTGTATGTAAATTCGTAAGAAATTACAGGAACTAAAGCGTCTTCGGTAATGATATCCTGTCTTTTTTCAATGTTTTGGACACTATTAAATTCGGTTAGATTTGTAGTTTGAAAACCGTTGGTTACATCTGTAACATACTTAATAAAAGTGGCTGGAATGATATCTCCGTTTGTTTCAAAATTTTCAGAAGGAATCGTTGTTGTCTGTGCAATGATATTAGAAATAGAAGTCAAATTAATATATTCTGATTGATAAATATCAAAGTAAGAGTTGGTATTTAAATTTCTAATAAATTGAGCATTTAGAAGTTCTAAATGATGCTTTTTGGTTTTACTTGATTGCCAATTATAATCAATAATTCCAGTAAATTTTTGTTTGTCTAATCCTATATTTTTTTGAAAACTGGTACCTAAACTAACCTTGGTTTTTGGAGACATTTTTTTCGGAATCCATTTCTCTGTTTTCAATGGGAAAACGATACGAGGAATTTCAAGAGATACATCACCTCCAAATTCAAAAGCATTAAAAAATCCGCCTGTATTGTCTCCTGCTTCTCTTGATGTATTGAAAAAAGAACCTTGAACAGAAAAACGCAATATTTCTGAACCTTTAAACGTATTTCTATTTAAAGTTGATATTTTTCCAGAAACTCCAAGTTGTTTAATATTAGAATGTGTTAATTCAGTATTAGCAGAGAAAGAATACTTTTTGTATGGTGTTAAATATACTTTTGCAGCTATATTTTCGCTGTCAATTTCTTCATATTTTACATTGACTACTTTGAAATTTTGTAATCCTCTTAAATGCTTCCTTGTCAGGT
Organism: Urechidicola sp.; assembly: GCA_965248525.1. Taxonomy (GTDB): domain Bacteria; phylum Bacteroidota; class Bacteroidia; order Flavobacteriales; family Flavobacteriaceae; genus Urechidicola. The sequence goes on from CBDFJO010000004.1 coordinate 300,777, forward strand.
TTTTATCTTCGTCTCTATAAATATTGTTTGGCTCAATAAAAATAGAATTACTCAATAATCTTGAGTTGTATTTTAGTTCATCATGGGCGTGAAAATTAATACCTTTAAAGGAGTCGGTTTTTGTATAAGAGTCTTCCTTTTTATTAAAACTATAATCAGTATATACATCAACTGTACTAATTTTTTGAATAATGTATGGGGCAGTAAAAATGCTATCATTTTTTTCAACAATTCTATCTCCAATATTTAATTTGACATCTACTTTATAGGAATTTCTTGTAGAATCAGCCTTATATCCTATAGCGCCTCTTGTGAAGTGATAAATACCAGAATTTCGATACAATTTGGTGATTCTATCTGCTTCGTTTTCAAAGTTTAAGTCGCGATATTCTTCTTTGGTTTTTATTAAAGTTTCATTTTTATGAAGTTCGAAAATGGAATCTAAAATAGATGATTTTATGTTTTTTGATACACTGTTTAGAAAAAAAATTTTCCCAGTATTTATAGTGTAATCAACAGTTGCACGTTTGTTGTTTTTTCGCAACTCGTTGTAATCAACTTTTGTTCTAAAATATCCTTGACTTATAAAATGTTGCTTTAAATTATCAACAGTTAATTTTGTTTTTGTAGAATCTAATATTACAGGAGCTTCACCATTTTTAAATTTCCAGTGATTAAACTTGTGCTTAAATTTTTTAAATTCTTTTGGTCGATCTCTTTTTCTAGAAAATGAATCTATTCCTTTTAGATACTTAGTTTCTAAGTCTTTATTCCCCCAATTATAGAAGTTTAGCGCAACGGGAACGCCTAAAGTCAATCTGTTTGGACGTTGAATAATATAACTGTTTATATCATCATCGTTAGTTGTTTTATCATTTACTGTAATCATATTTTTGGTCAATAAGTGCTCGTTATCTGCAACATATTTTACCATATTACATGAGGAAAACAGCAATAAAGAGATTCCAAAAAAGATGTATACTATTGAATAATTGTTTTTCAACAAATAAGAGTTTAAATTTGCTCAAAAATAACACTTTATAATGTTATCCAAAAGCCAACTGAAATTAATAACGAGTTTACGTCAAAAAAAGTACAGAAATAGTCATAAACTGTTTTTTGCAGAAGGAATAAAGGTCGTAAATGAATTTTTAGCTTCCGATTTTAAAGTACACACCATTTTTTGTACAGTTGATTTTTCACATACCTTATCTTCTCATAAAGTTGAGTTAATTTCTGATGTTGAATTGCAAAAAATAAGTCTTTTAAAAAATTCAAATCAAGTTTTGGGGCTGTTTGAGATTCCATCAGAAAAAGAAATAGAAACTTCTGGGTTTACAGTCGTTTTGGATGCTGTAAATGATCCTGGAAATTTAGGGACGATTATCCGTTTATGTGATTGGTTTGGTGTTGCACAAATAGTTTGTTCTACCGATACAGTAGATTGTTATAACCCAAAGGTTGTACAAGCGTCAATGGGTTCTCTAACACGAATTTCTGTGAGTTATACCGACTTAAAAGAGTATTTAATATTCACTGATTTACCAATTTATGCTGCTGTAATGGATGGAGAAAATGTATATGAATCTAAATTAAAAAAAGATGCGATTTTGGTTATGGGAAATGAGGCAAATGGCATGAGTAAAGAAATTCTTGAGTTAATTACAGATACGCTTACAATTCCGAAATTTGGAGAATTTCAAGAAACGGAAAGTCTAAATGTAGCAACTGCTACTGCAATTTTGTTAAGTGAATTTAGAAGAAGTTAATGGAAAGCGAGATTTATAAATACGCCACGTGTACCTAAATAGTCGATTGGACCTGTCCATTGACTGTTTGGATCGTTGTCAGGAATTAATTCATTATTGATAGCAAATGTTCCTCGAATAGACGGTGAAAAAATAAAATAAGGCAAATAAATGTCAACACCTAAACCAATTTCATAGCCAAAATTATTGGATTTCATTCTAAATTCTCCATTTGAATTATCGTCAGGGTTTTTTTCATTACTTGAAAAGTTATAATCATATGACATTCCTGCAACAACATAAGGGCGTACATTTCCAAGCCTATTTGTTTGTAATTTAAGGAGTAAAGGAAAGTGTAGATAAGTTGCACTTATTTCACGAATACTATCTCTCTCGCCTCCAGAAATATTGGTAAAAGCCAATACTCTTGTATTACTCGAAAGTCCTGGCTCAATACGTAAAGAAATATTCTTATGGAAGTTCCATCCGCCAATCAAACCAACATTAAAACCATAATTTGGCTCTACTTCAACAAATGTGTTAGTGTCTTTATAGTTGATCTTAAAGTCCTTTTTATTAAGTCCAAGATAATAACCCCAATAAATTGTTTTTGCATCTTCATCAAGATGATATTCAATGACTTCTTTTTGCGCATTTATTTTGTTAACACCTATAAAAATTAGACAAATAAAAAGGGTTGCTGTTTTCTTCATAATTATTTTGTAGCCGTATAAATGGTTGCGACACCAAAAGTTTGCGGTTTGTTTTCTACATCTATAAACCCAACTTTTCGTAAAATATTGTTGAGTTTTTCTCCGTAAGGAAATTTTGACGCAGATTCTGATAAATAAGAGTATGCAGAACCATCTTTAGAAAACAGTTTACCCATTAAAGGTAAAATAATTGAACAGTGAACATTGTAAAATTGCTTGAAAGGTGTTTTTTCTGGCACCGATGTTTCAAGAATTACAAAAGTTCCTTTTGGTTTTAAAACACGTAAGATTTCCTCCAACCCTTTTTCTAAATGCTCGAAATTACGAACGCCAAAAGCAACAGTGATTGCATTAAAACTATTAGCTGCGAATGGTATTTTTTCAGAATCTCCAAGAATCATTTCGATTTTATCAGTCAATTTTTCTTTGGCAATTTTTTCTTTACCTACATTTAGCATTCCTTCAGAAATATCTAAACCAACAACTTTTTTTACTGATGTATTTTTAGCAATATTAATCGCCAAATCCCCAGTTCCGGTAGCAATATCAAGGACATCAGTAGGATTGCATTTTTTGACCAATGCAACTACTTTTTTACGCCACTTTACGTCAATTCCAAAGGAAATTATACGATTCATCCCGTCATAATTTCCAGAAATGTTGTCAAACATTTGAGCGACTTGCTCTTTCTTTCCAAGTTCTGAATCTTTATAGGGTGTTATTTTTTCTGACATAAATTTTAACCGTTTATCGCAATTACAGCGTCTATTTTATTTGGTATCATTTCTTTAAGGATATTTTCAATACCACTCTTTAAAGTCATAGTTGAAGAAGGACAACCGCTACATGCACCTTGTAAAATAACATTTACTGTTTTACTACTTTCATCATACGATTCAAATTGTATATTTCCTCCATCAGATGCAACTGCAGGACGAACATATTCATCTAAAATACTGATAATTTGTTTTGAAGTATCGTTTAGATTTTCAGGAGTTAAAATAGCTTGTTTTGTTTCTTTTTGAATAAATTTTTCACTGATGGTGATATTTCCTTCAGTAATATATTCTCTTATGAAGTTACGAACTTCTTGTACAATATCAGACCATTCGGCAATATCAAATTTAGTTACTGAAATGTAATTTTCAGAAATAAAAACTTCTTTTACAAATGGTAATTTGAATAATTCAACTGCCAAAGGAGTATCTTTTGCTTCGTCAATATTTTTAAATTCAAATGTTTGAGAAACCAACATTTTGTTGGCTACAAACTTTATTACACTTGGATTTGGAGTGCTTTCAGCATAAATTTCTATCGCTACTTTTTTGGAAGACTTTATATCAGAAGAAATGATTGGATCTCCATTTTTCAAGTAATTTTCAATTTGTTCTCTTACTTCTTCTTGCACATCATTCCATTCAATAATATCATAGCGTTCAATCGCAATAAAATTAGCAGATATAAATACTTTTTTTACAAATGGTAAATAGAAAAGCTGCTGTGCTAATTGAGAATTTTTTGCTTCATCTACATTGTTATACTCATAACTACCATTAGTGATAGAAGTTGTGTGAACAAACTTTAGAATTGTTGGATTATTTGTAGACTGTATAGAAACCGAAATATCTTTCATTATGTGTAAAGTAATTTTGGCAAAAATACTAAAACTATCTGTAAGGATTTGATATATTTATTGATAGTTATATTTAGTGAAGTTCCTACCTTTATAAGGAGATTAAGTTATGCACGAGACAATGCAAAACAAGTAGCAGAAGAATTGAGTATTCGTCCGATCTTATTATATATGGCGATCCAATTTATTAAGAGGTAGGAGTCAAGTTTTATATGTTAAATACTAACGTCGCTGTAATTTTAGATGTGTCAAAGTCTAATTCTGCAGCATCTACTTCATCAAATTGAGGATAAAAATCATACACATCTGTATGGTTAGAATTTTCGTAAGAAAGATCAATTTTCATGTTTCCAAAATTATAACCCAATCCAAAAGAATATCCTTTTAAATCATCAGATTTTAAAGCATTTTTATATGGACTTTGTTCAAAGTGATATCCACCTCTAAAACTTGCTTTTTTGTGTCTCCATTCTGTTCCTACTCTTAGTTCTGATGTTCCTTTAAAATCAGAATTAAATGATTGGTTTTCAATATCAAAATCAATTGTTGGACTTAGTTTAGTATTACTATAGTTTCTATATGCGTAATCAACACTTATCAGACCATTCTTGTCAAAAATATATGCGAAACTTCCAGTTAATTTACTTGAGGTTCTAAGTCTATATTCAAGAGCGTTTATTACAAACTCATCATCAACTTCTTCATATAAATTATACCAAGTTGGCGATTGGTAAGACAATCCAAGACGTATATTGTCTGTTGGTTTTGAGATAAGACCAAGTGTAAGTGAAGTTCCAGTTCCCGTTGTTAAAAGATAATTTCGTAAAAAAGATTCAGATGCATTTGTATTTCCATTGCCATCATTATTATCTTCTTCAAGTAATGTAGCTTGATAAAAACTAAGATCATTTGAAGTAACTGATGCTCCCATATATAAATCATCACTATATTGCGAGGCTATTGAAAATGTGTATTTGTTATTTTTTCCACTTGTATAATTTTGAAATTGTTGCCCGTCAGTAAACCCATAAAAAATATCATTAGTGTCATCCCCATCATCTGGTGTGTAGTTTCCATCACGAACAAAAGTTGCAAAATTACTATTACCATTTGCAGTCCAACTATTATTAAAATCTCTTGCAATACTATAGTTAAATCCAACAGCAGTTTTTTTCCATTTAGAATTTCCACTTTCAAAGATAAATACGATTCCTGCTTGCGATAAGTTTGTAAAATGATCTTCAAGAGAAGTATTTGTTCCGTAATAATTAGATTTTATTGTCTGATTACGAACATTTAAAGATGCAGAAAATTCACTTTTCGAAAAAATCGCCATCCCTGCAGGATTAATTTCCGAAGCGCTTAAATCTCCACCTAATGCTCCAAATGCACCGCTCATAGATCTAGAACGAGCAGTCCCATTATTATCATCTCCACTAAATAAGACACCTAAATCGTTGTATCCCAATGAAATACTACTATCAATATCTTGTGCTGTCATTAAAATTGAGTATAAGAATACTCCTAAATAAAATATTTTTTTCATTTATATAAGTTTTTTGATTGTCATTACCTTCTTCTTGTAGTGCTACGACGTGGTGTTGTTGACCTAGAACTGCTTCTATTCGTACTAATTCTTGAAGAAGAACTTCTTGTTGATCTTGATCTTGTTGAAGGTGTGCTGGATCTGTTAGTGTTTCTGATAGTTCGTCGTCGTGTTCCGCTATTATTTCTAACTGTACGAGTATTGTTTGGATTGCTTGAAATTTTACGAGTAGTAGTTCTAGCATTATTGCCAAGAACTCTTCTTGTATTTGTTTTATTTGAATTTGTTATACTTGAAACATTTCTTCTATTAGTAGTACTTCCTCTTGAATTATATGTGGATCTACGACCGTAAGTATCATAGTTTCTGTAATATTGATTTCTTCCAGAACTATAATAGCGGTTTCTTCCATAATAAGGGTTTCCATAACCGTAACCTCCATAGTATGATGACCCAAAATAAGGTGAATAACTGTAGTAATAAGGATTATAATAGTTGTAGTAATGACTTCTATACCAAGGATTATAATAGTACGATGAATAACTACCATAGTATGGATAGCGATTGTACCCAAAATAATTATCATAGTAAGGGTATCCATAACCACCTCCAACATTTATAGTAACTGAAGTGTTTTCAGAATATCCCCAAGGAGAAGAGCCAGAATGATTTGAAGTTGTAAGACTATCAGTTTCTTTCAATTGGTCATCGTAGTAATAATTATCAACATTAGTAATTAAATCTCCATCTTGTATATTTATATACTCTTCATAAGGTTTTGTAAAATATTCCTGCTCGTTATTATTGACAGTCTCTTTATTATTAACAGTCTCTTTACTTTCTGATGATTGATTTTTACTTGATGAATTGTAGATTCCATCATCATCATTATAAGCACTTTGGTATGATCCACACGAAGATAGACCTACAAGTGCAAAAAATGATAATAGTAAACTTGTGGTTTTAATTTTAGATAAGTAAAAAACTTTCATAATCCTTTGATTTTTTATATGTTAAAACTACTAAAAATAAGTAATTTTGTCGAAATTAATATTTAATTATAAATGTTACAACATTTGTGCCAAACTATTAAATATGAGTAAGAAACTAACAACAAGAGCAGAAGATTATTCTAAATGGTATAATGAATTGGTTGTAAAGGCTGATTTAGCTGAGAATTCAGGGGTTAGAGGCTGTATGGTTATCAAGCCATATGGTTATGCTATTTGGGAAAAAATGCAAGCAGAATTAGATAGAATGTTTAAAGAAACAGGTCATGAAAATGCGTATTTTCCGATTTTTATACCTAAATCTTACTTTTCTAAAGAGGCAAGTCACATAGATGGATTTGCAAAAGAGTGCGCAGTTGTGACTCATTATCGTTTAAAAAATGATGAAAATGGAAATGTTGTAGTTGATGAAACAGCAAAATTAGAAGAAGAATTAATTGTTCGTCCTACTTCTGAAACAATTATTTGGGATACTTATAGAAAATGGATTGAATCATATCGTGATTTACCAATTCTTGTAAATCAATGGGCAAATGTTGTGCGTTGGGAAATGAGAACACGTTTGTTTTTAAGAACTGCCGAATTTCTTTGGCAAGAAGGGCATACAGCACATGCAACAAAAGAAGAAGCAATATCAGAATCAGAACAAATGCAAGAGGTTTATGCCGATTTTGCTGAAAATTTTATGTCAATGCCTGTTGTCAAAGGGACAAAAAGTGATAGCGAACGATTTGCAGGAGCATTAGAGACATACACTATTGAAGCGTTGATGCAAGATGGAAAGGCTTTGCAAGCTGGAACATCACATTTTTTGGGACAAAATTTCGCCAAAGCATTTGATGTGAAGTTCACTACAAAGGAAGGAAAACGAGAATTTGTTTGGGCTACTTCTTGGGGAGTTTCCACACGACTTATGGGAGCGCTTGTAATGACACATTCTGATGATAAAGGGTTGGTCTTGCCTCCAAAATTAGCACCAATTCAAGTGGTGATTGTTCCAATTCATAAAGACGACGAGCAATTAGAAACAATTACTAAAAAAGTAAATGAATTAACAGCGTCATTAAAAGAAAAAGGGATTTCAGTAAAATATGACAACAGAACAACTCATAAACCTGGATGGAAGTTCGCAGAATATGAACTAAAAGGAGTTCCATTACGAATTGCTATAGGTCCAAGGGATTTGAAAAATAAAACTTTAGAAATTGCTCGAAGAGACACTTTAGAAAAAAAAATAATTTCATTTGATAATACCGTTTCTTATATAGAAAAAACTCTAAATGAAATTCAAGAAAGTTTATTTGAAAAATCATTGAATTATCGGAACGAACACATTACCGAAGTAAACACATTTGATGAGTTTAAAGAAGTTTTAGAGTCAAAAGGAGGCTTTATTTCTGCACATTGGGATGGTACTGAAGAAACCGAAGAAAAAATAAAGAAATTGACCAAAGCAACTATTCGCTGTATTCCAAATGATGTCAAAAAAGAAGAAGGAAAATGTGTCTTGACAGGAGTAAAGTCGAGTAGAAGAGTGCTATTTGCAAAAGCGTATTAAAATAATTTTAAAAAAGTTTTGCAGAAATAAAAATAGTTGTATTTTTGCATCCGCTAAGAAGAAGATGTTAATAATAATGGCCCGTTCGTCTATCGGCTAGGACGCATGGTTTTCATCCATGTAAGAGGGGTTCGATTCCCCTACGGGCTACTTTTAATAAAGAAAAAAGAAACAAATGGCAAATCACAAGTCAGCTTTAAAGAGAATTAGAAGCAACAGAGTTAAGCAGTTGAGAAATAAGTTTCAACACAAAACTACGCGTAATGCAGTTAGAGATTTACGTGCTACAACTAATAAAAAAGAAGCAGAGGCTTTATTGCCTAAAGTTACTTCAATGCTAGATAAATTAGCAAAAAATAATGTTATTCATAAGAATAAAGCAGGAAACTTAAAGTCTAAATTAACGAAGTTAGTTGCTGCGTTATAATTTATAGTTTTTTGTTATACAATAATGGGACTATAAACTAAAAATCTAATTATTATCTACCATTCATAAGATCTATTAGCATCAAGTCTAATAAAAATAAATAAAAGCAACGTAAATCCCCAAAGAGAAGAACCTCCGTAACTAAAAAACGGAAGCGGAATTCCAATAGTTGGTACTAAGCCAATAACCATTCCAATATTTACCATAAAGTGAAAAAAGAAAATTGTAGCAATACTATAGCCATAGACTCTACTAAAAGTTGACTTTTGTCGTTCGGCGACATAAATAATCCGAAACATAAAGACAATAAAAAGAATAATGACAAATGTACTTCCTAAAAAGCCCCATTCTTCGCCAACGGTACTAAATATGTAATCTGTATCTTGCTCTGGAACAAATTTACCTTGCGTTCTATCTCCTTCTAAATAACCTTTCCCAGTAAAACCCCCTGAAGCAATGGTTTTTAAGGCTTGATTTGTATTATATCCAACTCCTTGAGTGTCAGTTGTTTTTCCAAGAATGATATTAAATCTATTTCTGTGACGTTCTTCAAAGATATTGTTGAAAATATAGTTTACGCTAAAAATATATCCACAAATGATAAAGAAAAATGTTAGAAATTGTAACCAACTTCGCTTTAAAATTCGTCGTTTGTAGATACTTAAATATCCAAGAACAAAAACAAAAATCCCACTGATAGCATATATCATAATAAGAATAGAGGCATAATTTCCGAAATGGAGTGTTAATAAAAATAATATGATTAATAACAATCCGATGACAAAATAATATGGTGGTAATCCTTCTCTATAAAAAACAAAAAGGAACGCAAAATATACCAATGCTGATCCAGGATCTGGCTGTAATGTAATTAGAAGTGCTGGAATAAATATCAGAAAGAAAGCCTTAATGTGATTTTTTAATGGATTGAATGTAAAAACTTTATCACTCAATAGTTTCGCGACTGCCAATGCTGTAAATGCTTTTGCAAATTCTGATGGTTGTAGTGTTGAACTTCCAATTGCGTACCATGATTGCGCGCCGTTAACGTTTTTTCCGAAGAGAAAAAGACCAACAAGAGAAAGTATTGAAGCGATATAAAAAAGGGAAGCAAAACGCTCATAAAAGCGCGTTTCAATAAATAAAACAATGATTATGAGTGGTATTGCTAATCCAATCCAAATTAGTTGTTTTCCGTAAATGGCACTAAAATCTAAAATTTCGGTATGTTCTTCGGATGTAGATACTGCGTAGATATTTAACCATCCTAAAAAAACAAGGACGATATAAAATAGTACGAGCCATAAATCGACTCCTGCAAATATGTTATTTTTCTCCCGCTGCACGATACAATGAGTCAAGTTGTTTATTATATTCTTCTTGAAGACTGCCGTTAAACATCCGATCTTCAAGATATTTTCTGTTAGTTTCCCCTTTTAGATATTTTTCAATCATCAAAGTCGCAATTGGTCCAGCCCAACGTGAGCCCCAATATCCGTTCTCAACAAAAACGCTAATGGCTATTTTTGGGTTGTCTTTTGGCGCAAATGCAATAAAAATGGAATGGTCGGTTAATTTGACTCTTTTTCCATTTATTTTGGTGTAGTTTTCTGACGTACCAGTTTTCCCACAGATTTCAATTCCTTTAACTCGTGATGAGTGTGCTGTTCCGTTTTTGTGCTCAAAAACATCAAATAAACCTTGAATTATAGGTTCAAAATGTTTCTTATCTATTGTTGTAATGTTTTTAGTTGTGAATTTTTTATCAATAGTTTCTCCCTTTATATTTTTTACAATATGTGGTGTATAATAATAACCTCTGTTGGCAACTGCTACTGTCATATTTGCTAATTGAATAGGTGTAGTAAGAACCTCCCCTTGACCAATAGCATTAGAAATTGTGTATGTTGCTGTCCAATTTTTTGCAGGATACCATTTATCGTAATAATCGGCATTAGGAATCAATCCTTTCCTTCCTCCATATACGTCATTTCCAAAATAATTACCTAAACCGAAACTTTCAACATGCTTATTCCAAGTATTCATGCCTATAGTTGGTGTATCGAATTTTTCTATAATTCGTCTATAAATATTTGCAAAATAAGCATTACACGATGTGTAAATTCCAAAATTTAATTTCACATTACTTGCATGAGAATGGCACCCCATAAATCCATTTCGCCCATATTTATAGCCATGATGACACGTAAAATTAGTATTCTCATCAATTACGTTTTCTTGTAATCCTATAAGTCCTGTGAGAATTTTGAATGGCGACCCTGGAGGGTATTCAGCTTGTAAACCCCTATCATACATTGGTTTGTTTATGGTGTCTCCAAAAAGTAGGACAGAATTTTTTGAGCGTTTTCTACCAACCATCATATTTGGATTATAAGATGGCGCTGTAACTAAAGATAAAATTTCTCCGCTTGACGGTTCTATTGCAATAATTCCACCGCGTTTGTTGGTCATTAATTTTTCTCCGTATTGTTGTAAAATTGCATCGAGTGTTAGTGTTAAATCTTTTCCAGGAGTTGCAAGTGTGTCGTAAACACCTTCTTTGTAAGAGTCAATTTCTTTATTGAACTTATCTTTTTGAATATGTTTAATACCTTTTATTCCTCGTAAAACCGATTCGTACGTTTTTTCAACTCCGTTTTTACCAATCAATTCGCCTTGTTGATAATAATTATTTTCTTCAATTTGATTTTGATTTACCTCACTGATATAACCTACAACATTAGCCGCAATTTTCATAGGATATTCTCTTATTGAACGTTTTTGAATATAAAATCCTTTGAATTTGTGTAATTTTTCTTGTAGAAATGCGTAATCATTTTTAGAAATTTGACTTACAAAAGGCGAGGGCAAGCGTGGAGAGTATTTTTTTGCTTTCTTAAATTGCTTTAAGAAAAATGCTTTATCAATCTTTAATAAGTTGCAAAATTCTATTGTGTCTAAAGGTTTTACTTCTCTCGGAATAATCATTAAATCATATGATTGTTGATTGGCAACTAATAATTTTCCATTTCTATCATATACATACCCTCTTTCCGGATAATCATACACTTTTTTTATAGAGGCATTATTAAGAGGTGATATTTGATATTTATTGTCTAATATTTGGATATAAAACAAACGTCCGATAAAGATAATTCCGACGAGTAAAATAAGTATATATAATAATCCTCCTCTTCTCATATTATCTTTTTTTAGTAAATAATAGGATGCCGATAAAAATTAGAAATATAGTCAATGCTGTTGTTACTATTGTTTTGTTGATGATACTTCCAAACTCATTTAAACTAAAATAATCTAGGGTAAAAAGGATTAAATGATGGATGAATGTGAGTGAAAGAATATATAAAAATGATTTTATAAATGAAATAGAGCGAATATTAAAGAGTAGAAAATAAAAATCATTTTTTCTTAAAATAGTTGACAAAACAGGAAGTCTAATATATGCGATAAATAATGTTGCGGCAGCATTAATTCCGCCTGTATCAGAGAAAAAATCAATACAAAGACCTAATAAGAAACTAAGAAATAAAAATGTTCCTTTTTCTTTTTTAAGAGGATAAAAGAAAATAAAGGCAATATAAATGTAAGGATTAATATAACCAAAAAGTTTAAGGTTATTAAAAATCAATACTTGTAAAAGAATAAATAATACAAACCAAATGATATGTTTAGCACTATTATTATTCATTGTTTGTGTTTTCTAATTGTTGAATTTCTTCACGTTGTAAATTTGTAATAATGTTTACATTACTCAACGAACTCATATCGTTAAACAATGTGACATTTATATAACGATATACATTATCAGTTTTTTCAAAATTTTTAATAGTTCCAATTAAAATCCCTTCAGGAAAAATAGTAGATTTTCCGCCAGTAATAATTGTATCTCCAATTTTAAATTGTGCCTGTCTAGGTAAGTCTAAAAGCTGTACCGTTTTGTAATCTTTTCCGTTCCATGAAAGTGTTCCAAAGTGATCGTTGTTTTTTAGTTTTGCATTGACACGAGAATATTTATTTAAGATGCTAATTACTCTAGTATTGTAATTTGAAACAATTTTAGTTACTCCAATGATTCCTTTACTATTAACTACAGCCATGTCAGAAGCTATAGCATTTTTAGAACCTTTATTGATCAACAAATAATTATTCCGTTTGGTATAATCGTTCTTAATTATTTTAGCAGAAGAATAACTATATCTTCTATAATGCTTTGTACTATCTATTTCAATAATCTCAACAGATAGTATGTTTTTCAATCTTGTGTTCTCCTCTAAAAGATGTTGATTTTCAGTTTTTAAATTCCAAAATTCGTTTATAGAATTTATTTTGTTATAGATACCTCCAGTAAAACGATTAGCAGAATTAATAAATTTACTTCTGTGATAAGAATGACTTTGAATAGTAAAAAACAACGCAAAAAATTCTAAAATTAAGAACAGTAAAAAGTACCGATATTTTTCAAGAAACTTAATTATTTGTCTCATGTACTTTTATATTATTTCAAGAGAACATTGCTGTACTTTTCAAGATTTTTTAATGCCATTCCTGTACCTCTAACAACTGCTCGTAAAGGATCTTCGGCTACATAAACTGGCAAATCTGTTTTTCGAGATAAACGCTTGTCTAAACCGCGAAGCATTGAGCCTCCTCCTGCAAGATAGATTCCAGTATTGTAAATATCTGCTGCTAATTCTGGCGGAGTTTGAGAAAGAGTTTCCATAACAGCATCTTCAATTCTTAAAATAGATTTGTCTAATGCTTTTGCAATTTCTCTGTATGAAACTTGAATTTGTTTAGGTTTACCACTTAATAAATCGCGTCCTTGCACTAATAAATCTTCTGGTGGATTTTCTAAATCTTCGGTAGCAGATCCAATTTCAATTTTTATTTTTTCAGCTGTACGTTCACCAACATATAAATTGTGTTGTGTTCGCATATAATAAGCAATATCGTTGGTAAAAACATCTCCTGCTACTTTTACAGACTTGTCGCAAACAATTCCTCCAAGAGCAATTACCGCAATTTCTGTAGTTCCTCCACCAATATCAATAATTATATTTCCTTTAGGCTGCGTAATATCAATACCAATACCAATTGCAGCAGCCATTGGCTCATGAATCAAGTAGATCTCTTTAGCATTCATATGTTCGCAAGAATCACGAACAGCACGTTTTTCTACTTCAGTAATTCCAGAAGGAATACAAACAACCATTCTTAATGAAGGTGTCCAAAATTTATTTTTTATAGTTGGAATATTCTTGATAAACTCTTTAATCATCAGTTCTGAAGCTTCAAAATCAGCAATTACACCATCTTTTAATGGTCTTACAGTTTTAATATTTTCATGAGTTTTACCTTGCATTAAATTGGCTTTTTTTCCAGTAGCAATTATTTTTCCTGTAAGACGGTTAATTGCAACAATTGAAGGTTCATCAACAATTACTTTCCCATCATGGATGATAAGTGTATTCGCTGTTCCTAAATCAATAGCAATTTCTTCGGTCATGAAGTCAAAAAAGCCCATATTCTTACTCTTTATTTGGATTGATTACAAATGTAATAAATTAATGTTTAAAATGCCTTGTTCCAGTCATTACCATTGTTATTTTATTTTCATTACAATAATCAATAGATAATTGGTCTTTTATTGAGCCTCCAGGCTGAATGACACTTTTAATTCCTGCATTATCAGCAATTTCTACGCAATCAGGAAAAGGGAAAAAAGCATCACTTGCCATTACAGCACCAACTAAATCAAAATTAAAATGATTTGCTTTTACAATAGATTGATTTAATGCATCAACTCGACTTGTTTGACCAGTTCCGCTTGCGCATAACTGTTTATTTTTTACAAGAACAATAGTGTTTGACTTCGTGTGTTTACACAGTTTAGAGGCAAACAATAAGTCTTCTAACTCGCTTTTTGATGGTTTATTGTTGGTTACATATGTTAAATCTTCTAAAACATCAGTTTTTAAATCTTTATCTTGTACCAAGGCTCCATTTAAACAAGTTCTAACGGTAGTTTTAGGTAATTTAAGATCTTTTTGTAATAGGATTCTTCTGTGTTTTTTTCCTTTTAATATTTCCAATGCTTTATCAGAAAAAGAAGGTGCAATAACGACTTCACAAAATAATTGATGAATTTCAGTAGCAGTTTTTGCGTCAATTTCAACATTAGAAATTAAAATTCCTCCAAATGCTGATGTTGGGTCACCTGCCAGCGCATCAACATATGCATGATAAATGGTTTCTCGTTGTGCCAACCCGCAGGCATTGTTGTGTTTAAGAATAGCAAATGTTGGTGCATCATTTTTAAATTCAGAGATTAAGTTTACAGCAGCATCAACGTCTAATAAGTTGTTGTATGAAAGTTCTTTACCATGTAATTTATCAAACATTGCGTCTAAATCACCAAAGAAAAATCCTTTTTGATGTGGATTTTCTCCATAACGTAATATTTGTCCTTTTTGTTCGCTTATTTTTAATGTAGAAATTTCGTGGTTGTTGTTAAAATAATTGAATATTGCGCTATCATAATGAGAGGAAACGTTAAATGTCTTTGCAGCAAATCGTTTTCTGTCAGTTAATGTTGTGCTTCCGTTTCCGTTAGAAATTAATTGTAGAAATTCTGAATAATCACTTACCGAAGAAACACAAATAACGTCTTTAAAGTTTTTTGCTGCGGCACGAATTAATGAAATCCCTCCAATATCAATTTTTTCAATAATGTCTTGTTCAGGTGCACCACTTTCTACTGTTTTTTCAAAAGGATACAAATCAACGATAACGATATCAATTTCTGGAATTTCAAATTCATTGATTTGTGAAATGTCATTTTCATTATCACGACGTGTAAGAATTCCTCCAAAAATTTTTGGATGCAATGTTTTTACACGTCCGCCAAGAATAGAAGGATATGATGTTAAATCTTCAACAGGAATAACATTTATACCTAATTCTGTAATAAATTTTTCTGTTCCTCCAGTTGAGTAGATGGTGATTCCAAGTTCGTCTAATTTTTTAGCGATTGGTGCCAATCCATCTTTGTGAAATACTGAAATAAGTGCTGATTTTGCTATTTTTGTAGTGCTCATTTGTAAGTTGCGTGGTTTTACACAAAAATACTAAAACCAATTAGCCTTAACGACTAAATAAAAAACGAACTTTTAAACAATTTTAGCAACTTGTTCACAAACGTATTCTAAAAGTTCTTCGTCTGATTTTGTAAATGGATTTTTAGAGTGAGAATCAATATCAATTTGACCAATATTTTCATTACTTACTGCAACTTGACCACAAATTCCTTTTCCGAAAGGAATAATTGTGTATTCGGTTGGTTCTCCAGCAAATTCTGCCAATTTCAACTCTTCTTTGTCTCCGTTTTTAAAGTAAAACCCAACCCAATCATAGTAATCGATTTTTTGTTTTAAAAAATCACAAATTGGTTGTAAAGTATTTTCTTTAGATGAAGATGTATCAATAATTCTTAAGTTCAATTAGTAAATGCAACTTTTAGGAGTATTAATATAATCTTAATATCGTTAAATCCCTCACTCTTAATAACTCCTTGTTAAGGCTTATCAATAAATATGAAGCACTTAACTAAAGAACAAAGGTATCAAATAGAAGCATATCTAAATTGTGGTAAATCAAAAAAAGCATAGCAGAAGCATTGGGCGTAGATAAAACGACTGTTTATAGAGAAATAAATCGAAATTCAAAAAATAGGTTATTGCAAATCTCATAATATTCCTATGGTAAGTCACCAAAGAATATATGCTTATATTAGAGAGGATAAAAGACAACGAGGTAATTTGTATACTCACTTAAGACATCAATTAAAGCACAGGAAACGACCTGTTTCAGGGAAGCAGAACGCAATTAAAGATAGAGTATCAATAGATCTTAGAAGTGATATAATTAATAATAAATTACGCTTTGGAGATTGGGAAATAGACTTAATTATTGGCAAAGATAGAAAGGGTGCAATTGTTACAATTGTTGAAAGAACTACCGCTTTTTTCTTAATCAGAAAATTGCCCTTTGGAAAAAAATGCTAAAGAATTAGCCAAGATTGTTATTGATATGCTATTGACTTATAAGGATTTTATTCACTCCATTACTTCTGATAATGGTAAAGAGTTTGCAGCGCATAAAAAAATAACTGAAAAATTAGTGTTGCAATTCTTTTTCGCACATCCTTATTCATTATGGGAAAGAGATCTCAGCGAATATACAAACAAATTAGTTAGGCAATATATCCCTAAAAAAAGCAGTGTTTAAAAACTATAGTAATCAAAAAATCAAAGAAATACAACATAAAATAAACCGAAGACCAAGAAAAAATCTAAAGTATGAGAATCCTAAAAATATATTTTATAAATTTGTAAACCTAAAAGTTGCATTTGCTAGTTGAATCTACCTCATATTCTTACTTTGTATATCTGTTTTAAAATTCTATTTAAAACCGTACATTTGTGCGTTTTTTAAGATAAGAAAGATACTATATGGAAATATTAATAAAAGCATCGCAATTATTACTGAGTTTATCATTATTGATTGTTTTACATGAGTTTGGTCATTATTTACCAGCAAAAATTTTTAAAACAAGAGTAGAAAAATTCTATTTATTTTTTGATGCTTGGGGCAAGAAATTGTTTAGCTTTAAAAAAGGCGGAACAGAATATGGAGTAGGATGGTTGCCTCTTGGCGGATATGTGAAAATATCTGGGATGATAGATGAAAGTATGGATTTGGAGCAAATGAAACAAGAACCTCAACCTTGGGAATTTCGTTCAAAACCAGCGTGGCAACGCTTGATTATAATGCTTGGAGGGGTTATTGTAAATTTCATTTTAGGATTTTTAATTTACATTATGATCTTCAATGTTTGGGGAGAAAATGTTGTGAAATCAAAAGATGTAAAATACGGATTTGGTGTTGCTAAAGTATTAGAACAATATGGCGTTCAGCAAGGAGACAACATATTATTGGTAAATGGTAAAGTGATGGATGATGTAACAGATATCAATAATTATCTATTGTTAAGAAACGTCCAAACCATGACAGTAAAACATACAAATGGAGAAACAGAGCAAATAAAACTTCCTGAAGATATAGATATGCAAATCTTCAAATCTACAGGAATGACGGCAATGACTCCAAGGCTTCCATTTACTTTAGACTCTGTAGTCGAAGGTTCAACTGCTGCAAAAGCAGGATTATTAAAAACTGATAAAATTATTGCGGTAAACGAAATTCCTGTAACATATTCGTCAGATGTTACCTTTGGAATTCAAAATTCAAAAGAATCTGTAAACATTAAGGTTGATAGAAACGATCAAATAGAAGATTTAAAAATTGAACTTAGTAAAAAAGGAACGATAGGAATTAGTCTAAAAGGAACTGATGACAACATAATAACAAAAAGAAAATTTACATTCTCAGAAAGCATCACAAGAGGAACTTCAGAAGCATATTGGAAACTACATGATATTGTTACACAATTTAAGTTTGTATTTACTTCAAAAGGAGCGACAAGCCTTGGAGGATTTATAGCTATTGGAAATATTTTTCCTTCAACTTGGAGTTGGCCTGCATTTTGGGCAATCACTGCATTTTTATCATTGATGCTTGGTTTTATGAATTTATTACCAATTCCTGCACTTGATGGAGGACATGTATTATTTACCTTATGGGAAATGATTACAGGAAGAAAGCCAGGTGATAAATTCTTAGAATATGCTCAGATTGGAGGATTTATTTTCTTAATGGGATTACTGCTATTAGCCAACGGAAACGACATTTATAAGTGGATTACAGGACAGCTATAATTCACTACAAATAAAATTTGTCTATAAAAAAACTCTGAAGATTTCTTCGGAGTTTTTTTATTTAGACATTTCTCAATTCCTTGGCTTTCTTTTTAGCCAATTCATTCTTTTCTATAATATGTTCTGGTCGAGTCCATTTTGGCTTCTCTCCTAATGGTTTAAACTTAGAATTTTCCGCTTCAACCGAAACTGGTTTTTTACTCACATTTGTAAAAGGCTTACTTGGAGTTAATCCTAGTTTATCAAACATCTTCATATCCTCATTTACATCAGGATTTGGAGTTGTCAATAATTTATTACCTGCAAATATTGAATTGGCACCAGCAAAGAAACACATTGCTTGTCCTTCCTGAGTCATTTCAGTTCTTCCTGCGCTCAATCTTACCTGAGTTTTAGGCATTACAATTCTAGTTGTTGCAACCATTCTTATCATTTCCCAAATTTCAACTGTCTGCTGTTCTTCTAGTGGAGTTCCTTCAACAGCAACTAATGCGTTAATAGGCACAGATTCTGGATGCGGATCAAATGTTGTTAAAGACACCAACATTCCTGCTCTATCTTCAACTTTTTCTCCCATTCCAATAATTCCACCTGAACAAACTGTCACGTTTGTTTTACGAACATTTTCAATAGTCTTAATTCTATCCTCATAACTTCTAGTAGAAATTACTTCTTTATAATATTCTTCTGACGAATCTAAATTATGATTATAAGCATACAATCCTGCTTCAGCCAATCTTTTTGCTTGATTTTCTGTAATCATTCCAAGTGTACAGCAAACTTCCATATCAAGTTTATTAATAGTTCTCACCATTTCTAATACTTGATCGAACTCAGAACCATCTTTTACATTTCTCCATGCTGCTCCCATACAAACTCTAGAAGATCCTCCAGATTTTGCTTGCAATGCTTGCGCTTTTACTTGCTGAACAGACATTAAATCATTTCCTTCAACATTGGTGTGATACCTTGCTGCTTGTGGGCAATAACCACAATCTTCAGGGCAACCACCAGTTTTTATAGAAAGTAATGTTGATACTTGTACAAGATTTGGATCATGATTTTCACGATGTACGCTTGCTGCTTCATACAACAACTCCATTATTGGTTTATTATAAATCTCTAATATCTCTTCTCGTGTCCAATCGTGTTTTACTACGCTCATAAAGTCTTGTTTAGTTTGGCAAATGTACTAAAAAATACATTCGTGATTTTTTTTAAATATTTTTATTTTGAAAGTAAAACACTTACAGCGTTTCCTCCAAAACCAACAGCATTAACGAGTACTTTATTAATCTGTTTTGGGTGTTTTTGATTTTCTAAAAATGGAATATTAACAAATTGTTGATGTTGCATCATTAAAATTGCCATTTCAATACTCAAAGCACCTGAAGCACCAAACGTATGACCAATTTTCCATTTGTTGGATGTTAATGCTGGTATATTTTCACCAAATACTTTTTCAATTGCATTATACTCTGATGTGTCTCCTTTTAAAGTTCCAGGCGCGTGCATAACAATCGCATCTACATCAGAAATTGATATTTTTTTTAAAGCCATTTTCATTGACTTCTGAAAACATTTTGCATCATCAGAAATTGAAATATTATGTTCTAATATTTCTGTCGCAAAACCTACTCCTTCAATAACCGCCAAAGCATTTTCTACATTCCCTTTTTCTAAACACATAACAGAGGCTCCTTCACCTAAAATCATTGTATTTCTCTTTTTTTGAAAGTCTAAGGTTCTACAAGGGAAATCTTCTTCAGTATTAGTTACATAAATTTTCATTGCCTTCATTTGAGAAATTGTAAAAGCGGTTAAAGGCGCTTCACTTCCACCAACCAAAAACTTATCACTCATTCCTGAATTTATCCACGCAACACCATTAGTTAATGCATGTAATGAGGTGGAACATGTAATCGAATGGCTAATTGTAGGTCCTTGAGATTGCAAATCATGAGCAATCCAAGAAGATATATTCCCTAAAGTTGTAGTTGGTGATGCTAACGTATTTGTTCTATTATTTTCTAAAAATTCTTTATGATATTTTTCAAAAAGTGATGTTGCTCCACGAGAAGAGCCTATATTTATCCCAAAATCTCCATCTTTCCAATTGGCGAGTTCAACTACTCTACGAGATGCATATATTGCCATTAAAACAGATTTGTCTAGGCTCTTATATTTATTATTTGACTTTCTTAATAGTTCAATTTCAGCATTTGAATCAGCAGATAAAGAAGCAATTAATACCTTTGATTTATCAAAACCTTTGAGTACAAAATTGTGATTTGGGTTACAATAATTCTCCCAAATAGTTTCCTTATTCTTTCCTAAAGAAGAAATTGAAGCAATAGATGTAATTGAAATAGGTTTTTGCATAAAAACTGTTTCGAAAAGCAAATTTAAACTATCACTAGCGACTCTTCAATAGTTTTATACACTTTTTTCAACTCATTTTTGGTAATAACATAAGGAACTTGAATGTAAATTGTATTTCCTAATGGTCTTAGAAAAACACCTCGATCCATAAAAAACTTCAAAAGTTTATCACGCAGACCTCCATATCGTTCTATATTCGTATTTAAATCTATCGCAAAAACAACTCCTAATTGTCTAGTTGACTTCACTTTAGGGTGATTCTTTATCCGTTCATTAAATGTTTTATGAGAAGCAATAATCTCTTTGATACCTTTTTGAATATCTTCTGATTGTAATAACTCAATTCCTGCGATTGCAGCAGCACAAGCAACTGGATTTGCAGAATAGGTATGACAATGAAAAAATCCTTTAGAAATGTCATCACTTAAAAATGCGTCATAAATTTCTTGAGTACAAGATGTAATTGCCATTGGAAGTAATCCTACCGTTAATGCTTTGCTCAAGCAAATAATATCTGGTTTTGTATCCATATATTCAGAAGCAAAGTTCTTACCAGTTTTACCAAAACCAGTCATTACTTCATCTGCAATGGTCAAAATTTTATGATTCTTACAAAACTTCAAAATTCCATTTAATCCTGATGCGTCATAGATTTTCATTCCTGCTGCTCCTTGTAGTAGAGGTTCGTATATAAAACCTGCAATTTTATTATTGGAAATGTAACTCTCAAGTATATCTATAATTTCTTTATGATTCGTTCCATCTGGAGTTGGAATTCGCTTTACATCAATCAAAAAATCTTCAAATGGGTCATTATAAACCGATAATCCAGAAACTCCCATTGCTCCAAAAGTATCACCATGAAATCCGTTTTCAAAAGCAATAAAAGTAGAACGTTTTTCTCCTTTATTATAATAGTATTGCAAGGTCATTTTAATACTTGCCTCAACCGCAGTTGATCCATTATCATTAAAGAAAATTTTATTTTGTCCGTTTGGGAGTATCTTAATAAGTTCCTCAGAAAGTTTCACTGCAGGTTCATGTGTAAAATCACTAAACATCACGTGATCCAATTGTTGCATTTGCTTATATACACGACTCGTAATAAAGTCATTACAATGACCATACATACACGTGTACCAAGACGCAATTGCATCTATATATTCATTCCCTTTCTCATCAGTTAAAATGCAACCTTTTGCTTTCACAATAGCTAGGCTCTCAGGATTTAATTGATGTTGTTTTAATGGGTGCCAAAGGTGTTTTTTATCTCTTTCTTGTAAACTCATAACTTATCTCGGAACAAATCCGCATATTCTTTTATTACATCTTTATCAAAATAAGGCTCTTCTTCGATTCTTCCTATTACGCCTACATTTGCCATTTTCTTAATGATATCTTCGGTTGATTTATATTCGTTACCACTAAAAATAAGTGCAACATCAAATCCTTTTTTTTGCAATAGTTTTAAAGTCAGTAATGTATGATTGATACTTCCTAAATAATGACGAGAAACAACAATCACTTTGTATTCTGGTTTTATGATGTCTAAAATTGTTTGTTTTTGATTTAGAGGCACTAACAAACCTCCAGCGCCTTCTATGACCAAATTATTTTTAGTCTTTGGTTCTTTTATGTTTTTTAAATCAATTTGAATTGTATCAATTTCAGCAGCAGCATGTGGACTCATTGGCGTTTTTAATGCATATGAGTTTGGATGAAATTTAGATTTTTTATTAGAAATTAAATTTTGAACTCTCTTGGTATCACAATTCTCCAATTCTCCTGCTTGTATTGGTTTCCAATAATCGGCTTCTAAAGCCTCTACTATTACTGCAGAAACAACTGTTTTACCAACTTCGGTAGAAATACCAGTTACAAAATATTTTTTCATACTTAAAAAACTGTTTTGCAATCGTTACAAATATTTCTTGACTTTTCAAAAAAGGGAAACAACATATAAAATATGTTTTTACGCTTTGCAGGAGCGCCTAAAATTCGAGTAGAATTACATTTAGGACAATGGATTAAATCACCGTTTTCTAAAGTTTTATAATTTCTTATATCGTTATATATTTTTGAGGCTTTATCAAGGTCATCATTATGAACTTGCAGCTTTACACCACCAATTGCTTGACTGATTAAAGGATCAGAATCTATCGTTTTCTCATCCATCAATAAAGTTCTAATGTTTTCAGAATCTAACTTTGATTTAATTAGATGTGCTTCTGTAGAATATTCAAAAACAGCTAAAACTGTATATACATCATTCATAAAAACTTCGTTTAGTTACACAAAGGTAGCGAGTAGTTTTAGAACTTCATCTATTTCTTTCTCTAAATTATAACTATGCAAACAAAAACGCAAACGCTCTTCACCTTGAGAAACTGTAGGTGATAAAATTGGTTTTACATCAAACCCTTTTTCTCTTATTAAAGTTGCGGTCTTTTTTACATTTTCATTTCCTGAAATAATACAACATTGAATTGCTGAATCACTCTTAATGAATCTCGATTGTAAGTTATTTTGCTTGACTTCAGAATTAAAATACTGAATATTCTGCTTTAACTTATCTATTGTTATTGTATCAGACAATTGAGTATAAGCCATTTTAATTGTTGCTAAAGAATGTAGCGGAAGTGCAGTCGTATATATTAAACTTCTAGAAAAATTAACTAAATATTCTTTTAAATTTTTATTGCCAAGAATCGCTGCGGCATGACATCCTAGAGACTTTCCAAAAGTTATAATTCTAGCAAATACATCGCTCTCGATTTTCAATTCTTGAATCAATCCGCATCCTCGATTTCCAAAAACTCCAACAGCATGCGCTTCATCAACAATTAAATAAACTTTATGCTTTTTAAGCATTTTTGCCATTTTCGCTAGGTCTGGAGAATCTCCATCCATAGAAAAAACGGATTCTGTGACAACAAATATATCTTGATTTGATTCTAAAACGCCTTCAGAATGACGTAAAATTGAAATTTCTAAATCTTGCAAATCATTGTGCTTATAACTAAATGATTTTGAATTTGAAAGTCTAATTCCATCACGAATAGAAGCATGAATCAATTCGTCATATAAAATAATATCTCCACGTTGAGGAACAGAAGAAAAAAGACCAATATTGGCGTCATAACCAGAATTAAAAATTGTTGCGGATTCTGAATTATGAAAATTGCACAACAGCCTTTCTACATCTTCATACAATTTATGGTTTCCACTTAACAATCGAGAACCAGTTGCTCCGTTTTCTTGTAAATTATTTTCAACTAAATATTGATGTGCATTATGAAAAATTTCTTTTGATTTAGAAAAGCCTAAATAATCATTGGATGAAAAGTCTATCAAATCACTTCGTAAAGAAAGTTCTCGCAAAGCGTTTTTTTCTTTTCTTTCGGTTAGTTTTTTATGTAGTTTATCTGGAAAATTCTTCATAAAAACAAATTATAGATAATCGTTTATTTAACCTTCTCATAAAGTGAATGAAAATTAAAAAAATATCTTTTTTTGATAATTTTTTTATATATCTGTAAACACTAATAATTAATAAATTATGCTTCCCTTTATCGAAAGTAAAGATATGAATATATTTAGTTTTACAGCAAATTTTGATAGTGAAGAATCTTGCAGAAATCATTTTAAAGCAGAACGAGATAAAATAGGTGTGGAATGTAGAAGATGTAATCACACGAAGCATTACTATATAAAGAGTCAATGGAGTTATGAATGTAAAAAGTGTGAAGTCGTACATCATTGCGAAGCGGAACTATCATAAAACACGAATACACTTAGACAAATTTCAGCCAAAGGTAGGGAGAGTAATTAATTATAGTTTTCAAGTAATAGTTGATGGAGAAGTAATAAAAAACGGTATTCTAACAAATTTTCTTCTATGGATGTTTATGGAAAGGAAGTATTAATAACCTGAGTTCGACCTAAGGCTTTAACAAAACAATGCTAGTTGATTTGTATTTTGAGTTTCAAACTTGATAGAAGGTTTCTTTTCTTGAAAAGAATAAGCAATAAGACTCGCTACTAAATTGGTGATAAAGTTACCAAAACTTCTATGTCTAGAATGTTCTGCTTGACAGATGTTTTTAAGTTGGTCATTGATGGTTTCTATTACAGACCTTTTCCTAAGTAGAATCTTATCTCTCATTGTCATCAATATGTTTTTCATATTATTTCTAATTCCAGTTACTAAATGAAGCCCTTGATCAAACAACAAAGATGACAATTCTTTAGAAATATATCCTTTATCTGCATATAATTTTCCGAATATTTTGGCTAAAAAGTTCTCTTGCTTTAAAGGGGCTCTATCATCTACATTGGCTTGAGTGATAACAAATTCAAGCAATTCTCCTTTGTCATTGACTATGATATGAAGTTTAAAACCATAAAACCATCCCATAGTAGATTTTCCTATAGTTGCAATGTCTTTGAAAACTTGATTTTTTGAGATTCGTTTTTTATTACAAACACGAACAGGTGTAGAATCAATAAAAGAAATTCCTGTACATTTTCCTAAACAGCAAGTTTTCATATACAAACACAAAGGCAACATATTGGATTGCATAAGTTCTGTGAAACGATTGTATGAAACTGTTTTTGGAAATTCTTGACTAAGGTGTTTTCGAACATAGAACAAATAATAGTGTTTGAAATTTCGATAACCACTTATATGAAACAAAACTGTGATTGTCAAAATTTCGCTCATTGACATTTTAAATTTTCTATTTCGAGTCTTTTTTCCTGTAGAAAGTTGTTTTTTCTTAAATTCAGGTTCAAAAACAATACAAAAATCATCAATAGAACAAAAAATAGTTGTAATTTTATCTGTAGAAATCATAAGTAGAAATTTAGTTAAACATTTGATTTTTAATACTTAAATGTACTATTTTTCTACTTTTTATCCTAATTAAATGATGACTTTCTTAGGTCGAACTCAGGTTAATAGTTATGAAATCATGGCCGACATCTACCAGTGGTATTAGAATTAATGGAAGTTTTGAAATTATTCAATAAAGAATAAACAAGTTAAACTTGCATTATAAAATAATACTCTCTTATGACTTTGTATGATGAGTTAAATTATTTAACCCAAAAAGATAAATTAAAACCTGTTTAGGTAATTCGAAATTATATCGACAATTACAACAATATTAAATAAATAACTCCACAAATACCGTCACAAAATATATTTTCAAAAAAAACGCCTGAAAATCAATAAATTAACAAGCGTTTCAGTTGTCCCACAAGGACTCGAACCTTGAATGTCGGTACCAAAAACCGGTGTGTTACCAATTACACCATGGGACAATAATTTCGGGTGCAAATTTAAGGCAATCTTTTAATTCAGCAAATTTTTTTTTTACATTTTTATTCTTTGAAGTGATTTAAACTTTTTATAAGGTTAAAAAAGGGTTGTTTATATTTGCGTTAACATACGTAAAATATTTAAAAACAACCCATTATGTACACAGTACTAGACAAAGATACAATAGAAATGGAGATTATACCACATATACCATTGCCAAAACGAGGATTTCCACCCACAGTTCCATTAGTAGAGATTGTTAATGCCATTCTTTACAAGTTAAAAACAGGAGTGCAATGGCATCAATTACCAACAGAAGTCTTTTTTAAAGAAAAACCATTGTGTTGGGAGTCGGTTTATTATCATTACCGTAAATGGTGTGTCAATGGAGTTTGGAAGAGCTGTTGGATATTCTTTTTGGAAAAGCACAAATCTAAATTGGACCTTTCCAGTGTCGATTTAGACGGTAGCCATACTCCTGCAATAAGAGGAGGAGAACAAGTAGAATACCAAGGGAGAAAGAAATGTAAAACCACCAATGCTCTTTATTTGACAGACAGACAAGGACTTCCTATTGCGATGTCTGAACCTCTAGCAGGAAATCACAATGACCTTTATGATATAGAAGTGCAATTTGAAGTCGTTACTGGAACATTAGAACAAGCCAATATTTCTGTAGAAGGCTTATTTCTCAATGCTGATGCAGGGTTTGACGCAAAAAAATTTAGAACTTCTTGCAGTAAAAAGGACATCAATGCCAATATATGCTTCAATAAACGCAATGGTAATACTGACAGAGATGAATATTTTGACCAAAAACTTTACAAAGAAAGGTATGCAATAGAACGTACAAATGCGTGGATGGACAGTTTTCGTTCACTTCTGAACAGATTTGATACTACTGTGGCTAGTTGGTTGGGATTTAATTATCTGTCGTTCATAGTTATAGCGCTTAAAAAATTCAAAAAGAAAAAACTAATAAAAGTTTAAATGAGTTCTTTACGAGTTATTTAACATTTCGCAGATACTTTAACTATTTACATTCCGTTTTATTTGATGATTTATTTTTAGTAATTTCGCCATTGATAAAAAAAACTACGTATGCCATCATTTAATTATACCAAACTAAACACCATTCTCGGATGGTCAGTTTTTACAATTGCACTAATTACTTATACGCTAACACTCGAACCAACAGTTAGTTATTGGGATTGTGGAGAGTATATTTCTACTGCAGTAAAATTGGAAGTTGGACATCCTCCAGGAGCGCCTCTATTTCAAATGTTAGGAGCATTTTTCGCTATGTTTACTTCAGAAGTTACACAAATAGCATACATGGTTAACTTTATGTCGGCTTTGGCAAGTGCTTTTACAATTCTGTTTTTATTTTGGACAATCACTGCATTAGCAAAAAAAATAGTTGCAAAATCTGATGAAATTTCAACAAGTAAAGCATACGCAATTCTTGGTAGTGGATTAGTTGGCTCTTTAGCATATTGCTTTTCTGATAGTTTTTGGTTTAGCGCAGTTGAGGGCGAAGTATATGCAATGTCATCCTTTTTAATGGCTTTATTGTTTTGGTTGGCGCTACGTTGGGAAGCGGTAATGCATAAACCAAAAGGTAACAAATGGTTATTATTAATCAGTTTTGTAGTTGGTCTTTCTTTTGGAGTTCATATCTTATCTTTATTAGTAATTCCATCTATTGTTTTTATTTATTTTTTTAAGAATTATAAAAACATTACGTCAAAAAAATTCATTCTTGCAAATGTTGTAGCAATCTCAGTATTGCTATTTGTTTTTAAATTTCTATTTCCGTTTACCTTAAAATATTTTAGTGCCTTAGAACTATTTTTTGTCAATTCAATTGGATTGCCATTTAATTCTGGAAGTATCATTGCAATGCTTCTTTTGGTAGTTGCTTTTTACGTTGGATTAAATTATACTCGCAAGAAAAATTTAGTAGGTGCAAACACCTTAATTTTATCAGTATTATTTGTGATGATTGGGTTTTCTTCTTGGTTGATGCTACCAATTAGAGCGAATGCAAACACGACAATTAATGAAAATAATCCTTCGAGTGCACGAGAATTATTGGCATACTACAACCGTGAACAATATGGTGATGCAAGTGTTTTTTATGACAAGTATTATTCTCTATACTACAGAAGAGAGCAAGACAAAGCTAAGCCTTTTGTAGATGGAAAACCAAAATATGAAAAAGACAAAAAGACTGGAAAATATATCATTGTAAACGACTATAAAAATACGGAACCGAATTTTAGCAATCGCCATAAAGGAATTATTCCTCGAATGATTGACCCTTCACCAAATGTTGTGAAAAACTACAAAGCCATCGCTGGAATACCTCAAAAAAGTAAACGAAGACCAACACTCATTGAAAATGTTCGATTTATGATTGATTATCAGTTTGGTTATATGTACGGACGCTATTTTATGTGGAATTTTGTTGGACGTCAAAATGACATTCAAGGAAATTTAGACATTCATGACGGAAATTGGCTTAGTGGAATTGATATATTTGACGAGCATATTTTAAATTTAGGCCCTCAATCGAATTTACCTGACGATATTGCTAATAATAAAGGGCGAAATACTTATTTCTTCTTGCCATTTATTTTAGGTTTTATTGGATTAATTTTTCAACTTAAAAATGATAAAAAGAATTTTTACACACTCTTGCTCTTTTTTGCATTTACAGGATTGGCAATTATTTTTTACACCAATCCAAAACCATTTGAGCCTAGAGAACGTGATTATGCCGTTGTTGGTTCCTTCTATATTTTTGCAATTTGGATAGGTTTTGGAGTCCTTTCCATTTATCAATATATAAAAAATTATGCACCAAAGAAAATTGCTGCAATTGGCGTAAGTGGCATTTGTTTATTAGCAGTTCCTGTATTAATGGCTTTCCAAAACGGAAATGATCACGATCGCTCTGGAAAATATACATCACCTTTAAACGCAAAAGCATATTTAGATTCGTGTCAAGAAAACGCCATTATGTTTACAATCGGCGATAATGATACATTTCCTTTATGGTATATGCAAGAAGTTGAAGATTATAGAACGGATATCAAATTGGTAAACACAAGTCTTTTTGCTACGGATTGGTATATCGATCAAATGAAACGTGCAACCTACAAAGCACCTCCAATTCCATCACAGTTAACACATGACGACTATAAACACGGAACAATGGATATTGCGTATCTTGTTGAAATGCCTCAATTTAAAGATAGTATTATTTCTATTGATTATTTGATGAGATGGCTACAAAGTGATAATGAAATTACATATGTCGAAACCATCAATGACAAGTTTGAAAAAACATATCCAACCAATAAAATTAGAATTCCTGTTGATAAAGAAGCCGTTTTAAGAAATGGTATTGTAAAGCCAGAAGATGCTGATTTAATTGTACCATATATCGATATTGAAATTGATCCTCAAGGACTTTACAAAAACCGTATTTTGATGCTCGATATTATTGCAAATAATAATTGGGAACGTCCTATCTATTTTACAGGAGGTGCAAATGCTGATGAAGAATACCTTTGGATGAAAGATTACCTACAATTAGATGGAGTAGCCTTTAAATTAGTACCAATTAAAACTCCTTTAAATGGTGCAAGTCTCTTTGATATGGGTCGTGTAGATGCAGATGTAAACTATGATTATTGGAAAAACATTGATTGGAAAAACATCAATGACGGAAAAATTTATTTGGATCCCGAAACTCGTAAAAACGCTGTTTCTTTCCGTAATAATATTGTGCGTTCAGTAGAAGCACTAATCAATGAAGAAAGACTTGATGACGCAGAAAAATTATTAGATACTGCAATGGAAAAAATGCCTGTTGATGGATTTATGCATTACGGAATGATCTTAGGATTTCCAGATGCATACTACGAACTGAAAAAACCTGAAAAAGCACGTAAAATTATTATAGAATTGACAAATAAATTTGAACAAAATTTAGAATATTATAGCACATTTGGCGAAGAATATTTAGAAGCTGTATTTGATGAAATTGAAAATAACTTATTGATGTATGATCAGTTGGTAAAAACAACTATTCAATATGATGCAGAAGAATATGCTGACGAAATTAAAAATAAATACATTCAACAATTAGAATTGTTTAGCGATCTATTAGAAGAATAATATGGTTTTCTATTTTGTAAAAACTCCAAAGATAGTTCAGCGAATTTTCAAGAACTATGTTTGGAGTTTTTTTACTTCAGAAAAAGTCATTTACCTTACATTTGATGATGGCCCAACTACAGAAATTACGGAATGGACTCTCAACACTTTGAAGGAATACAATGCAAAAGCAACCTTCTTTTGTGTCGGCAAAAATATTAAAAATCATCCTAAAATAGTTAAAAAAATAATTGCTGACAATCATTCAATTGGAAACCACACACACAATCATTTAAATGGATGGAAAGTGAATACTGAGACATATATCAAGAATGTTGAGAAAACTGAAAATAGTATTCAGTCAGCAGTCAGCAGTTTTCAAAAAAAAACTGATAAAAACCAGTCTAACTCAAAATTACTCTTCCGTCCGCCTTACGGAAAAATAAAGCCACATCAAGTCAAAAAATTAAGAGCAAAAGGATATAAAATAATTTTATGGGATGTTTTATCCGCAGATTTTGACCAATCTATCTCAAAAGAAAAATGTCTAAAAAATGTACTAAAAAATACAAAAAACGGAAGTATTATTGTATTTCATGATAGTATAAAAGCTGCAAAAAATCAAAAATATGTATTGCCAAAAGTATTGGCACATTTTAGTGAAAAAGGGTTTGTTTTTAGAAATATTGCTCAACCAAATTGATAAGAGTATTGGCATCTTGCTCTCCAGTTTGACGCCATTTCATTTCACCTTCTTTGTAAATAATAAATGTTGGATTTCCTTTGATACGCAGTGCGTTTGCCAAGGTTTCATTCTTATCTACATCAATCTTGATTACTTTAGCCTTATCACCAAGTGCTGCAGCAACATCTCTCAATACCGAATGTAAATCGTTTGCATTGTCTTTAAACTCAGTATAAAAATCTATTAAAACGGGAATATTTGAACCTATTATTTCTCCAAATTTTGCCATAAATTTTAAAGTCTGTTTATTTTATTAAACTCAAAATACAAATGAATTATTGTAATCATCTGTACCTCAACAATATTTCTAATTAACAAATATACTGTTTTTATAGATATTTCCAACAAATATTGTTTCTTACAATGTTATAATAACGTTAAATCCTAATTTTGGCAAGAACGAATTATGCTATGAGAATTGCAATTTGCCCTTCATTTCTTTTTCTTTTAGTTCTACCCTCATAAATGCAACAGATTAAAAGAACATTAATTCCTGAACTCATAATCGATACACATTTTATTCAAAGAGGCCGTTTTGGAAAACTGTCTGAAGCGGTAGCAAAATCCCCCATATTTATTAGGAATTAGGTTGGCGTTCTTGATTGAGACTCCTTTTATTTAAATGTCATTACGAGGAGTGTAACGACGCAGTAATCTTTTCTTATAAATTAAAAACTAACAGATTGCTACATTCCAAAAAAAAATGGAATTCGCAATGACAATTTACTTATAAATAGAAACTTCTTCTTGTCCATTTGAAGATTTACTTGCACGATACATTCCTTCGGTGTTGAAAGGCATAGCTATATTTCCTTTAGTATCAACGGCAATTAATCCGCCATCGCCATTAATTTTAATAATACGCTTATTGATAACTTCTTCTGAAGCATCTTTGAGCGACATTCCTTTGTGTTCAATCAAACAAGAAACATCATAAGCTACAACACCTCTAATAAAAAATTCTCCCGAACCTGTACAACTTACTGCACACGTTTTGTTATTAGCATAATTTCCTGCACCAATCATTGGACTATCTCCGACTCTACCGTGCTTTTTATTGGTCATTCCTCCTGTAGAAGTTGCCGCAGCAATAGTACCTTCTTTATCACAAGCAACAGCACCAACAGTGCCAAACTTTGAATCTTTTTTTACTAAATGGTCTAACTGAAAAGCATCTGTATCTTTTATTTCTATCCATTGTTGATGACGGAGTTCGTCATAAAAATAAACTTCATCTTCCAATTTATACTTCATCTTTTTGGCAAATTCCATCGCTCCATTTCCTGCCAAAAAAACGTGTTTGCTGTTTTCCATAACGTCCTTTGCCAACGAAATAGGGTTTTTAATCCCTGTAATTAATGAAACTGCTCCTGCTTTTAAAGTCTTGCCTTCCATTATCGAGGCATCCATTTCATGAGTTTCATCAGCAGTAAAAACAGCTCCTTTTCCTGCATTAAATAAGGGAGAGTTTTCTAACTCAATAACCGCTTTTTCTACAGCATCTATTGAAGTTCCTCCACTTTCAAGAATAGCATATCCTATATCCAAAGCATTTTTTAATGCTTCTTTATATTGTCTTTCTAATTCTACAGTCATCATTCCTTTTACCAATGTTCCTGCGCCTCCGTGTATAGCTATTGAAAATGTATTCATTAATCAAAATTTAAAGGCGAAAATTACGAATTGTAATCCAATTAATTTCTATTCAAGAGATAAGTTTTGTAATTTTATACTTTTATAATTCAAGATTAAATGGCAGAACAAAAAAGAGTTTTTTTATTAGATGCATTTGCATTAATTTTTAGAGGATATTATGCATTGATAAAAAATCCGCGAATAAATTCTAAAGGAATGGATACCTCAGCAATTTTAGGTTTTGCAAATTCTCTTTTAGACGTTATAAGGCGTGAAAAACCTGATTTACTGGCTGTTGCATTTGATAAAGGAGGTTCTGTAGCTCGTAGAGAAGTCTTTCCAGAATACAAAGCAAATCGTAAAGAAACTCCTGAAGCTATTAAAATTGCGGTACCATATATTCATACTATTTTGGACGCTATGAATATTCCAATTATTGAAGTTGCTGGTTTTGAGGCTGATGACCTTATAGGAACACTTTCTGTACAAGCCGACAATGCAGGATATTCTGTCTTTATGGTAACTCCAGATAAAGATTTTGCGCAACTCGTTACTGAAAATGTATTTATGTATCGCCCAAAATTTGGAGGAGGATACGAAACTTGGGGAGTTGACGAAGTCAAAGCAAAATTTGAAATTCAAGATCCAAAGCAAGTGATAGATTATTTAGGAATGATGGGAGATTCTGTCGATAATATTCCTGGACTTCCAGGAGTTGGGGATAAAACAGCTAAAAAATTTCTTGCACAATATGGAAGTATGGAAAGTCTGTTGGCAAATACGCATGAACTCAAAGGAAAATTAAAAGAAAAAGTTGAAGACAATAAAGAGTTAGGGTTATTATCCAAAGAGTTGGCAACTATCATGTTAGATTGTCCTGTTGAGTTCCATGAAGAAGATTTTAAACTTTCCATTCCTGATTTTCAAAAAGTTTCTGATGTGTTTCAAGAATTAGAATTCCGTAGAATTCATGATAATTTTAATAGGATTTTTAAGAATAAATCTGTTACAGAAACAGAAAATAAAGAAATTTCGATTGATACTAAAAAGATTCCTGCTTTAAATAAAGTTCCACAAACTCAACAATTAGATTTGTTTGCCATACAAACTGACGCGCCTGTTCAAGAGGTCGTTTCTGGATATCAAGAGGCAAAAAATACCAATCATTTTTATCAATACGTAAATACTAATTTATCACGTAAAATTTTGGTTAGACAATTATTACAGCAAAATTCTGTTTGTTTTGACACTGAAACAACAAGTTTAAATACTTTTAAAGCCGAACTTGTAGGAATCGCGTTTTCTTACGAAAAAGGGAAAGGATATTATGTTGTGTTTCCAGAAAACAAAGAAGATGCACAGCAAGTTTTAGAGGAATTTCGTCCATTTTTTGAAGATGAAAATATCGAGAAAATTGGTCAGAATATAAAATATGATATCAAGGTTTTAAACAACTACAACATTGTTGTAAAAGGGCATATTTTTGATACTATGCTAGCGCATTACCTTATCAATCCAGATATGCGACACAATATGAATGTGTTGGCTGAAACGTATCTTAATTACCAACCAATTCCTATCGAAACATTGATTGGAAAAGGGAAAACCCAAAGGTCGATGAGAGATTCATCCATCGAAGAACAAACAGAATATGCTGTTGAAGATGCAGATATTACACTACAATTAAAAGAAATTTTTGAAAAAGAATTAGAAAAAAATAAGCTGACAAAACTATTTAACGAAATTGAAATTCCGCTATTGAATGTACTTGCTGACATGGAATTGGAAGGTATCAATGTTGATGCAGATTTTTTAAAAAATCTTTCAGTAGATTTAACCAAAGACATTATAAATCTTAAAAGTAAAATTTATAGAGAAGCAAATGTGGAGTTCAATTTAGCATCTCCAAAACAATTAGGCGAAGTTTTATTTGATCATTTAAAGTTGGTCGATAAACCTAAGAAAACAAAAACAGGACAGTATAAAACTGGTGAAGAAATTTTGTCATATCTCGCTCCAAATCACGAGATTGTTGCTAATATTTTGGAATGGCGTGGACTTGTAAAATTGAAGAACACATATGTTGATGCATTGCCAAACGAAATCAATGAAAAAACAGGTCGAATTCATACAAATTACAGTCAAGCTGTTGCTGCAACTGGAAGATTAAGTTCTAACAATCCTAACTTACAGAATATTCCTATTCGAACAGAACGAGGAAAGCAAGTGCGAAAGGCATTTGTTGCAAGAAATAAAAACTATGTGCTGTTAGCAGCCGATTACAGTCAAATAGAGTTGCGTTTGATTGCAGAATTAAGTGGTGATGAAGCCATGAAAACATCGTTTTTAAATGGAGAGGACATTCATAAAGCAACTGCAGCAAAGGTATTTAACGTTTCACTAGAAGAAGTAACTCGTGAGCAAAGAAGCCATGCAAAAACGGTTAATTTTGGAATTATTTATGGTGTTTCTGCCTTTGGATTGAGTCAGCAGACAAATTTGAGTCGTACTGAATCTAAAGAGTTGATTGAGACATATTACGAAACATATCCAACTTTAAAAGCATACATCTCAAAACAAGTCGATTTTGCTCGTGACAATGGTTATGTAGAAACGCTTTTAGGGAGAAGACGGTATCTTAAAAACATCAATTCTCAAAACTCTATTGTGCGTTCTGGTGACGAGCGAAATGCTGTAAATGCTCCTATCCAAGGGAGCGCTGCCGATATTATCAAGATTGCAATGATCAATATTGATAAACGCTTCAAAAAAGAAAACTACAAATCAAAAATGTTATTGCAAGTGCATGATGAATTGGTTTTTGACATTCATAAAGATGAACTTGAAACACTCAAACCAATCATCAAAAATGAAATGGAAAATGCCTATAAACTTTCTATTCCTTTAACGGTTGATTTAGATATTGGTGATAATTGGTTGGATGCGCATTAAAATAAGTGCTTTTACAGAAAAAATGACCTCTAAAATTGATAAAACTTCTCCATCAAAATAATATAGTAAAATACACTGAAACGGTGTTTGTTATCTAAAAAATGTTCGTACATTTGCCGTCCCTTACGAGAAGGAAAAACAAATTTATTAATATTAATTAGACAAAAACTAATAGTGTATGAACACATTAAGTTACAAAACAGTATCGGCAAACAAGGCTACCGTAAATAAAGAGTGGTTGGTTGTTGATGCGGACGGACAAACATTGGGTCGTTTTGCTTCTAAAGTAGCAATGCTTATAAGAGGTAAATATAAACCTAATTACACACCTCACGTAGATTGTGGTGATAATGTAATTGTTATTAATGCTGAGAAAATTCAGTTAACTGGAAAAAAATGGACAGATAAATCTTATATCCGTCACACAGGTTATCCAGGAGGTCAAAGATCACTTACAGCAACAGAAATGTTTGGGAAAGATCCAGCACGTCTTGTTGAAAAAGCAGTAAAAGGAATGTTACCAAAAAATAAATTAGGTAGCGCATTGTACAGAAATTTATATGTTTATGCTGGTGCAGAACACAATCAAGATGCACAAAAACCTAAAACATTTAACCTTAACGATCTTAGATAATAATGGAAACTATACATAAAATAGGAAGAAGAAAAACGGCTGTTGCTCGTATTTATCTTTCAAAAGGAAAAGGAAATATTGTTGTTAAAAACAAGAGAAATAAAAACTACAAAGAGTTGAATGATTACTTCCCTACTGCTACATTGCAATATAAAGTAAACCAACCTTTAATGTTGACTGATAACGAAAAATCATTTGATATCAAAGTAAGTGTTTTTGGTGGAGGTATAACTGGTCAAGCAGAAGCAATTCGTCTAGCAATCTCAAGAGCGTTATGTGAAATTGATCCTGAGCACCGCTCAGTATTAAAACCAGAAGGATTACTTACAAGAGACCCAAGAATGGTTGAGCGTAAGAAATTTGGTCAAAAGA
Source organism: Urechidicola sp. (assembly GCA_965248525.1). Taxonomy (GTDB): domain Bacteria; phylum Bacteroidota; class Bacteroidia; order Flavobacteriales; family Flavobacteriaceae; genus Urechidicola. The sequence goes on from CBDFJO010000004.1 coordinate 337,479, forward strand.
AAGCACGTAAGAAATTCCAATTCTCTAAACGTTAATCTTTTACCTAAACTATTAAATTTAAAATGTTATTAAAGTTTAGCATCTAAATAATTAAGACTGATATGATATCGCTACTTAATTATTGCTATCTCAACGAACGTAAACTAAAATAAAATGGCAAACATCGAAATTAAAGAATTATTAGACGCAGGTGTACACTTTGGTCACTTAACAAGAAAATGGAATCCAAATATGGCTCCGTATATTTATACAGAGCGTAATGGAGTACATATTATTGACTTGTACAAAACGGCTGCGAAAATGGAAGAAGCTGCAAAAGCTTTAGGTAAAATTGCTGCATCAGGAAGAAAAATTCTTTTTGTTGCAACAAAAAAACAAGCAAAAGACATCGTTGCAGATAAAGCAGCAAGTGTAAATATGCCTTTCATCACAGAAAGATGGCCTGGAGGAATGCTTACTAATTTCATTACTATTAGAAAAGCGGTTAAGAAAATGTCGCAAATTGATAGAATGAAACAAGATGGATCTTTTGATGCACTTTCTAAAAGAGAAAAATTACAAATTAACCGTCAACGTGCAAAATTAGAAAAGAATTTAGGTTCTATTACTGAGATGACACGTTTACCTGGAGCAGTATTTGTTGTAGATATCAAAAAGGAACACATCGCTGTTACTGAAGCGCAAAAATTAAATATTCCAATTTTTGCAATGGTAGATACAAACTCAGATCCAAGACCTGTTGATTTCGTAATTCCTGCTAATGATGACGCTTCAAAATCTATTGATAAAGTATTATCATATGTTTCTGAATCAATCACAGAAGGATTGGCAAATAGAAAGGCAAATAAAGAGAGTAAAGAAAAAGAAGTAGTAGCAAAGAAAGAGGCTACGGCATAATTAAATAAAATTGTTTAAATAACAAATGTCATTTTGAACAAAGTGAAAAATCTTAAGATTCTTCATTTACACTCAAAATGACATTTTTCAAACAGTTTTTTAACACACATAAAAGATTATAAAAATGGCAAATATTTCTGCTGCAGATGTAAAAAAACTTCGTACTGCCACAGGTGCAGGTATGATGGATTGTAAAAATGCGTTGGTTGAAGCTAATGGTGATTTTGAAAAAGCAATTGATGTACTTCGTAAAAAAGGTCAAAAGGTTGCTGCAAAAAGAGCTGATAGAGAGTCAAGTGAAGGTGTTGCAATTGCAAAAATAAATGATGACAATACTGTTGGAACGGCTATCGTTTTGGCATGTGAAACTGATTTTGTTGGTAAAAACGATTCTTTTAAAGAATTAGCAAATCAATTTGTTACTATCGCAATGAATCACACTGATAAAGAGTCTTTCTTAAATGCTGATTTTGACGGAATGACAGTTGCTGAAAAATTAGTTGAGCAAACTGGAGTAATTGGTGAAAAATTAGAGATTACTGCTTTTGAAAGAGTAGAAGCTCCTTTTGTAGGTTCTTACATTCATGGCAATAAAATTGCAGCAATGGTAGGCTTAACTACTGCTGTAAATAAGGCAGCTATTTTAACTAAAGATCTTGCAATGCAAGCTGCTTCTATGGGAGCGACTACATTATCTTATAAAGATTTTTCTGCAGAATTTGTTGCAAACGAAACTGAAGCAAGAATCGCAGTGATTGAAAAAGACAATATTGAATTAGGTCGTTTAGGTAAAACTTTAAAAAATGTTCCTCAATATATTTCTATGTCTCAATTGACTGAAGATGTTATTGCAAAAGCAGAAGAAGAAGCAAAAGTAGAATTAAAAGCTGAAGGTAAACCGGAACAAATTTGGGATAGAATTTTACCTGGGAAATTAGAGCGTTTTATTTCTGATAACACTACGTTAGATCAAGAACAATGTTTGTTAGATCAAGATTTTATCAAAGATGAAAAGAAAAGTGTTGCAGATTACGTAAAAACTTATGGCGATGTTGCTGTAGCAAGTTTTAAGCGTGTTGCTTTAGGATAGTTTAATTCTGAAAATTATAGTAAAAAAGCCAAAGTAATATAATATATTACTTTGGCTTTTTATTTTTAATTATATATTAATTTCCCTACACTTAATTCTTCAACATCAACAATTGTTGGTGTATTATATAAAATAACATCACCTGTTGAATGTATCGTTCCAGAAACACTTTCTGTTGGATAGAGTAACATATCATTAGAACTTACGTTTCTTACTGTTATATTTTTTACAATAAAGTTTTCGCCCTCAAATCGTGTATCTCCATCAGAAAAATTGACATTTAACCTATCTGTGTGACCATCAATATAGAAGTTAGCAATTCCATTTCCCCATACAGTGACATTCTCGTTTTCTATAGTCAAATGAAAATCTCCTACAGATAAAAAGTCTCTTTTTTCTCCAGTAGATCTTAGAGATAAAGATGGGTAAGTCAATGCGCCAATTGAGGATACATTAAGTTCCGAAGCATTTCTTATTGTATTAATATCTGGTGAAGTAACAAAAATTTTGGTGAGGCTGTAATCTCTAAAAAAATTGCATTTATTTCCGTTTTTTAAAATGAGTTCGCCGTTAATCACCTCTGTTTTTATATCATTTAATAAATTCTCACCTGTTTCAATTTCTACTTTTTGCACTGGTCCATCTATTACAATTAATTCGATGTTTTCATGAGTCACAATTTTATTAAAACTTGGCATTTCAATGGCTACTTTAATAATATTTCCTGCCGTTTGAACACAGTCACCAGCATTTTCACTATCACAATTATAAAATATTACTAATAAAATTATATAAATATATTTTTTCATTGATTAATTTTTAAAATTTATATCCTAATCCAAATTCTAAACTCTCTGCTCTGAACAAATTAACTTTCATCGTAAGTTCAGAAAAGAAATGTTCGCTCAACTTATATTTAAGTCCAAAACGTTCATATATATCACTCACATACGGATACTGTGAATAAAATGTATATCCTAATTGAGAAACAAAAGCAAAATTATTTTGAGTTAATTCATGACCTATAAATATTCCTGCTCTATAATAATCATTTTTATTATAATTTCTACCCTCATTTTCATTAATATATTTAATATGCTCTTTTAAAAATTTACTGTCAAAAAAATCAATTCCTCCAGTTATTGTTGAATAGTTGTTTAACTCTTTACTTCCATAAAATGTGAAGGTATAAAATGGGAATAAACCACTATCAATAACCAAAGATTCATTAAATCCACTCCTTAATAATACGTTATATGCAATTTTAGAATCAATCTTATTTTTCGCAACTTCTTTTTCTATACTAACCCTTTTTGTATTATCTATATCATATTTTACACCTATATTTAGTGCCACGGTATTAATTCCTAAATTGGGGTTTTTAAAACCAATATTAGAAAAATGAATTAAACTTAATGAAGAATTAATACTTATATTATTTTTTTTAAACAATTTTAAATACTGCAACTTCAAATACGCTGAAGCCAATAGATGAGATCCAATAGCATAGTTTTGATTGTTGGTGATTTTATTATATTTTTTAGTCGCATATCCTATTCCGAAAGCGGTTGCCAATTTTAATTTGTTCTTTTTATTCAGAATTAGATTGTAACTAAAATGTCTATATCCTCCATATACTTCTCCTAGAATAGTTGAATTAAAATTTTCATACAAAAAAGAATATCCTCTTTCTGGATAATTATAAGCAGTGTTAAATTTAGTTGGACTCGTGTTTTTATAATTCCATGAAACTATAAATCCAAATGGGTTTCCTTGAATCGCATTCTTTAATTTTTTATCATGCTCAATCAATTTTCCATAAAAAAAATCAATTTGAATATTGTCAGAAATAGTTGTAGTCTCATTTTGAGAAAAAACAGGAACTGTCAATAAAAGTATTATAAAAACAAGAAAATATTTATTCATACCTATAATCTTATACCAACACCAAATTCTACTGTTTCTGCATCAGCAGCATGTGCTTTTAATCTAACTGTAGCAAACCACTTATTATTAAAATACCGTTTAATTCCCAAAGTTTCATAAACTCGACCATCATATTCAAATGGATATTTTACATAATATCCAACTTGTGTTTCAATAGACATCTTATTTATAAATAATTCATGTCCTAAAAATAAACCAACTCTTGAAAAACTATTCGTTTCCCTTAAATTAGTCTGTGGAATTGTTAAATTCAACTCATAATAGGTTTTTAAAATAGGAGAAATATACAAGTCTGCTCCAAATTGAATAGCAGATTTTCTGCTCAATCTCTCATCAATATATGCAGATGCAACAAAAAATGGTTTTACGCCACTTCCTATTATAGCAGATTCATTTACACCTGTTCTAACTGCAAAATTAAATTTCAAAGGTTCTGAAAACTTCTTTTTTGGCGGTTTATCATATTTAACAGGCTCTTCTCTCTTATCAAAATTATAGGTTAAGCCTAATGTTGCTGCCCAAATATTTACGCCGGAATTTGGAGATTTAATATTAGAATTTGAGGCATGCACAAAAGTCAATCCAGAATTAATTCCAAAACGTTCAAATATATTTTCTCTTTGAAAATAGATTTTAAAATAGGTGCTCGAATTTAATGCCGTTCCTAAAGCTGTGTTTTTGTTATTTGTCTTTTTATCATAAGGGTTGGTACTATATGCCAAACCAATACCTGTTCTCAAAATCAAATGATTTTTATTTTTCCTATCCAATAAATAAAAATTATAATGACCATAAACAGAATACAATTCTCCTAAGATATCTGAGTTATAATTTTGATAACCAAACGAGTACCCAAAATCAGGATAATTATATTCCCCTTGCCAATCTTGTTCCTTATCACTTCTTATATTGTAACTAATAAAAAAACCTGTAGGATGTCCTTGCAAAAAAATAGATGCATCTGGATCGGTTCCTAAAACATTTCCATAAAAATAATCTAATTGTAAATAGGAAGATTTTTCTTGAGAGTAACTCAAAAAAGAACAAATTAAGAACGTTATAAATATTGATTTCTTCACCTAAATATTAATACTTCTTTGTTTAATTAGTTTAGCAATAATACATAATTATAAAACGGTAGATTCAATTAGTAAATGCAACTTTTAGGTTTACAAATTTATAAAATATATTTTTAGGATTCTCATACTTTAGATTTTTTCTTGGTCTTCGGTTTATTTTATGTTGTATTTCTTTGATTTTTTGATTACTATAGTTTTCAAACACTGTTTTTTTAGGGATATATTGCCTAACTAATTTGTTTGTATATTCGCTGAGACTTCTTTCCCATGATGAATAAGGATGTGCGAAAAAGAATTGCAACACTAATTTTTCAGTTATTTTTTTATGCGCTACAAACTCTTTACCATTATCAGAAGTAATGGAGTGAATAAAATCCTTATGAGGCAATAGCATATCAATAACAATCTTGGCTAATTCTTTGGCATTTTTTCCAAAGGGCAATTTTCTGATTAAGAAAAAAGCGGTAGTTCTTTCAACAATTGTAACAATTGCACCCTTTCTATCTTTGCCAATAATTAAGTCTATTTCCCAATCTCCAAAGCGTAATTTATTATTAATTATCATTAGTGTCCGATAAAAATACAGATTTAATAAATACCTTATTTTTAGGTCAATAAAACTGTTTTAATTTTTAAATAGCATGGTGTCTAATCAAAAAGTGGGGAGTCCTATATAGGAAATCCCACTTTTAAAATGTTTTATCGGACACTAATGAATTAGAATATTTTTTTCATAATATTAAGGTGCTTATGTTTTCCTCAAACTCACACAAAACGTAGTTCCTTTATTTATTTCAGATTTTTTTACAAATATTTTACCATTATGATAATCTTCAATAATTCTTTTGGAGAGTGACAGCCCAAGTCCCCAACCTCGTTTCTTGGTTGTAAATCCTGGAGAAAAAATTTGCTGTCGTATATTCTTCGGAATTCCTTTTCCAGTATCCGTTATTAAAATGTTGATGTTTTTTTGAGACTCCGCGATATTTATAGAAATAGCACCTTTTCCCCTCATAGAATCTATAGCGTTTTTCACCAAGTTTTCAATCACCCAACCAAAAAGTTGAAGGTTTAGTTGTGAGTACATTTTCTCTTTTTGACTATCAAATGAGAAGACTACTTGTTTAGAACTACGAGATTCAAAATACTTAAAAGCACCTTGAGTTTCTTTGACAACATTGTGTTTTTTTAACTCAGGAATAGAACCAATCTTAGAAAATCTATCAGAAATAACATTTAAACGTGTTACATCTTTTTCAATTTCACTTACCATGCTTTCATCAACCTTATCAGCACGAAGTAATTCAATCCATCCAAGTAAAGATGATAGAGGAGTACCGATTTGGTGTGCAGTTTCCTTTGCCATTCCTGTCCACAAGCGGTTTTGCTCTGCAATTTTGTTGGATTTAAAAAAGAGGTAAATAACACTTGTAAACAGTAATAAAATCAGCAAAAAAGAAATAGGATAATATATTAACTTGTTGAGTAAGTCAGAATTACGGTAGTAAATGATTTGTTGCACATCAGTTTCTTCAACCTTATAACTTACATCAATAGGTAAGTTTTGTCCTTTCATGATTTTTAATTGCTTGGTTAAATATCTTCTATCATCTACGCTTAAAGATTTATAAGGAATATTATCATCTATGCTTAACTTACTCCAATTACTAATTTCACCTTTTTCATTTGTAATAATCATCGGAATTGAGTTATTACTTTCTAAAATATAAAGTTCTAAACCAATCTCATTATTCAAATCTGCTTTACCTAATCGTTCATAAGAATTTCCAAGAATTTCCATTTTTAAACGTTCTTCGGTCTTAAATTTTTGAAAAAACGAATAGGTATTCCAAAGAATAAGGGTAACAATAATAAAGGATGCAATGATTGTTATCCAACGTGTAGTTTGAGAATTTTTAAATACTGACATCAACACAAATATAAAATTTATCTATTGATATAACTAAACTCGTAACGTATTATTACTTTAGATAGATAATAAACGTCCGTTTGAGTGAAATTCTAAGTTGCTGGGTGAAGTTGAAGGAATTAAGAATTTTGTATCGAGAACTTTTCAAATACTATAAAATTGCTATTCTCGATAGAATTTTTGTCATTTCAATTACAAAAATTACTCGAATTGACGGAATTTTATAGTATTTTTGATGTATGATTTCAATCGATCCAAAAGACATACCAACGTCAAAGTTACATGACTATTTATTAAGTTCAATCGCGCCAAGACCAATAGCATTTGCAAGTACAATTGATAAAAATGGTAATCCGAATTTATCACCATTTAGTTTTTTTAATGTGTTTAGTGCCAACCCTCCAATTTTGATATTTTCTCCAGCACGTAGAGTGCGAGATAATACAATTAAACACACGCTGATAAATGCAAAAGCGACCAAAGAAGTTGTAATAAACATTGTAAATTATGATTTGGTACAGCAAATGTCGTTATCGAGTACCGAATATGGAGAAGGCGTAAATGAATTTGAAAAAGCAGGATTGACGATGTTAAAATCTAACATTGTAAAACCTTTTAGAGTTGCAGAATCTCCTGTACAAATGGAATGCAAGGTAAACGAGATTGCAGAACTTGGAACAGAAGGAGGCGCAGGAAACTTGATAATATGTGAAGTAGTAAAATTGCATATAAAAGAAGGAATATTAGATGAAAACGGAGCAATAGATCAACATAAAATAGATTTGGTTTCAAGAATGGGAGCAAATTGGTATTCGAGAGCCAATAACGGAATTTTTGAAGTGCCAAAACCATTATCAACCTTAGGAATTGGCGTAGATTTGATTCCATTAGAAATAAAAAATAGCGATATTCTTACAGGTAATGATCTTGGAATGTTAGGGAATGTAGCTGCACAACCAAATCAACAAGATGTTGATAAGTTTGCAGAAGAACATCCACAATTTGTGGGAATTAAACCCAAAGAAAAGCATACATTTGCACAAGAATTTTTAAAGAAAAAAGAAATAGAAAGTGCGTGGAAAGTGCTTTTAATCAAATAATTAAATACGAAAATGGAAGTATCAGGAAAAATTAAATTGATTGGCGAAGAGCAAACATTTGGCGCAAGTGGTTTTAGAAAAAGAGAATTGGTAATCACGACAAACGAACAATATCCTCAAATGTTGATGATAGAATTTGTACAAGATAAATGTAATTTGTTAGACAGTTACAAGATTGGTCAAGATGTAAAAGTGTCAATCAATTTAAGAGGTCGAGAATGGATTAATCCAGAAGGCGTTGCAAAATATTTTAACTCTATTCAAGGTTGGAGAATTGAAAATTTACAAACTGAAGCGCCTCAAAGTGCTGAATTACCTCCTTTAGAAGAGTTAAAAGCAACAGATTTATCTGAAAACGAACCAGACGATTTACCGTTCTAATCAAATCAATTAAAGACTTGCTTTTTACTTATATCAAATAAAAGAGGTGATAGTACTTCAAATAAGCAACTTTAAACCAGTTAAAAATTTAGAATTTACATAAATTTTAAAATAGGTTTTCTCTAAAAAAATAGCTTATGTCAACTTTTTTGGACTGATTTTATATTCTTGTGCAACGATTACCGTTGTTGGCGTCAGTTTGACTGTATATAATTTGCTATATTAAAGATAATGGAATTTGAAGTGATAATTTCTTCAAAATCTTTATGGCAAATCTAAAAAATCTATTTCTGCCTAAAATAAATAATTACAGGAACACCCTTGAAGTCATAGATTTCACGTAATTTATTTTTAATAAATCGTTTGTAAGGATCACGTATATATTGTGGTAAGTTACAGAAAAACACAAATTGTGGGGTTGGCGTAGGCAATTGCATACAGTATTTTACCTTCACAAATTTCCCTTTCCATGCAGGAGAAGGGTTTTGTTTGATAATTTCCAACATCGTTTCGTTTAATTTACTTGTAGGAATTCTTTTTGAACGATTTTCAAAAACACCAACAGCAGTTTCTATTGCTTTAAAAATACGTTGCTTTGTCAATACCGAAATGAAGATAATAGGGACATCAGTAAAAGGAGCAATTTCTCGGCGAACCATCGCTTCGTATTCCTTAACAGTATTGGTTTCTTTTTCAACCAAATCCCATTTATTTACAAGAATTACCACCCCTTTTTTATTCTTTTCGGCGAGCCAAAAAATACTTTGATCTTGCCCTTCAAATCCACGAGTAGCATCAATCATTACAATAGCAACATCACAATGTTCAATAGTTCTTACAGCACGCATCACCGAATAAAATTCTAAATCTTCTTTAACTTTTGCTTTTCTACGGATACCTGCAGTATCTACCAAGTTAAAATCAAACCCAAAACGATTATATTTTGTATCGATAGAATCTCGTGTAGTTCCAGCAATATCAGTTACAATATTTCTTTCTACGCCAATAAGCGCATTAATAAACGAAGATTTTCCTGCATTCGGACGACCAACAACGGCAAATCTTGGTAATTCATTTATATCTTCGTCAGTATCATCAGGAATTATGTCAGTAATTGCATCTAATAATTCGCCAGTTCCACTTCCGTTGATAGATGAAATCGCATAATACTCACCTTTTAAACCAAGATTGTAAAACTCATAAGCATCTTCTTGACGCATCGAATTATCAACCTTATTGATAGTCAAAAAAACAGGTTTTTTCACCTTACGAAGTAAGTTTGCAACCTCTGTATCCATAGGTGTAATACCTTCAGTAACATCAACCACAAAAACAATAATATCAGCCTCTTCAATGGCAAGTTGCACTTGTTTTCTGATTTCTCCTTCAAAAACATCATCAGAACCAACAACATAACCTCCTGTATCAATCACAGAAAAATTTTTGCCATTCCAATCAGATTTCCCATAATGGCGATCACGCGTAACGCCACTCACAGAATCAACAATTGCTTCTCTGCTCTGAATCAATCGATTAAATAATGTCGATTTTCCAACGTTTGGACGTCCAACAATAGCTATAATGGTATTCATTTCTGATAAATTTTGTGCAAAATTACGTCAATTTGAGTGATTTTTGTAATTGAAATTAACAAAACTCATGTTACGTCGTTTCGAATGAAGTTGAGAAGTCTTTCAAGATAATTTTTTAGATTAAAAACATACAACAATATGATTTCTAAAATAATAGTATATTTAAAATCTTAAAATACCTAAAAATGAAAGAAGAAAGGAGTAGTGAAATACATTTGCGACCAAGATTCAGAATAGAATATAAGGATAAAACGCAAGAGCAACTCTTAGAAAATTTTCGAAATAATTTAAAAGATGACAATTGTAAATATTGCAGTAAAATCGTTGACGGACACATTATAATTGACGTTCCGAGAGAGGATGATCATTTTTGGTCACCCCAATTAAATATAGAAGTGGAGAAAATAGATGGAGAAAATACGGTTGTAAGAGGTTTGTTTGGACCAAAACCTCAAGTTTGGACGCTGTTTATGTTTATCCATTTTGGAGTTGCAGTCGCATTTATTGGATTCTTGATTTTATGGTATGTAAGATGGTCTTTGGAAGAAAGCACAACTTTCCCAATGATTATGGCTATAGGGTTGCCAATTTTTTGGCTAATCCTTTATTTTTTAGGAAGAATGGGGAAAAAAACAGGACATCAGCAGATGGATGAATTGCATGCATTTATGATGAAAATATTGGAGAAAAAGTAGTTGATGGCTGAAATTTGTATCTAATCCTTATACCCAAATCTACGCAGTTGATTTTTGTTATTTCGCCAATCTTTATTGACTTTTACATACAATTCTAAATGAATTTTTTTCTGAAAAAACTTTTGTAAATCTTTACGAGCCTCAACTCCCACACGCTTTAAAGCACTTCCTTTATGGCCAATAATAATTCCTTTTTGAGTGTTGCGTTCTACCATAATTATAGAACGAATTTTGATAATTTTATCGGTTTCAATAAATTCTTCAGTTTCTATTTCTACTGAATATGGAATTTCTTTTTTATAATGCATTAATATTTTTTCTCTGATGGCTTCGTTAACAAAAAATCGTTCAGATTTATCTGTCAATTGATCTTTTGGATAAAAAGCAGGAGATTCAGGAAGTTTTTCGAGAATAGCATTAAAAACGCCTTCAATATTAAATTTTTCTAAAGCAGAAATTAAAAACACCTCAGCATTCGGCACTTTCTCTTGCCAATATGCTAATTTATCTTCAACTTCTTCTTGAGTTGCTTTGTCTATTTTGTTGATTAGTAATAAAACAGGAATTTTTGCATTGGTTATTTTCTTGAAAAATCGTTCGTCTTTCAACTCTTTTTCACCTATTTCTACCATATAAATTAATACATCAGCATCTTCAAAAGCCGATTTTACAAAATCCATCATAGATTCTTGGAGTTCGTAAGCAGGTTTTATGATTCCAGGAGTATCAGAAAATAAGATTTGAAAATCATCACCATTTACTATGCCTAAAATACGATGTCTGGTCGTTTGTGCTTTTGATGTGATGATAGATAAACGCTCACCAACGAGAGAGTTCATTAAGGTTGATTTTCCTACGTTTGGGTTTCCAATAATATTTACAAATCCTGCTTTATGTGTCATACTCAATAATTTGGTTGCAAAGGTACGTTTTAATCGTAAAATGCTTTACTATTCAAATAATAGTTATATCTTTGCCATCCAAATCGCGGGATAGAGCAGTAGGTAGCTCGTCGGGCTCATAACCCGAAGGTCACTGGTTCGAGTCCAGTTCCCGCTACGAAGATTAAGCCTCAATCAATTGTATATCAATAGTTTGAGGTTTTTTATTTTATCAATCTTCCCATTATCTTCCCATTTTTATTATAGCAGAAGATTTTACAACCTGAGTTCGACCTAAGGCTTTAACAAAACAATGCTAATTGATTTGTATTTTGAGTTTCAAACTTGATAGATGGTTTTTTTTCTTGAAAAGAATAAGCAATAAGACTCGCTACTAAATTGGTGATAAAGTTACCAAAACTTCTATGTCTAGAATGTTCTGCTTGACAGATGTTTTTAAGTTGGTCATTGATGGTTTCTATTATAGACCTTTTCCTAAGTAGAATCTTATCTCTCATTGACATCAATATGTTTTTCATATTATTTCTAATTCCAGTAACTAAATGTAGTCCTTGATCAAACAATAAAGCAGTCAATTCTTTAGAAACGTACCCTTTGTCAGCATATAATTTTCCGAATATTTTGGCTAAAAAGTTCTCTTGCTTTAAAGGGGCTCTATCATCTACATTGGCTTGAGTGATAACAAATTCAAGCAATTCTCCTTTGTCATTGACTATGATATGAAGTTTAAAACCATAAAACCATCCCATAGTAGATTTTCCTATAGTTGCAATGTCTTTGAAAACTTGATTTTTTGAGATTCGTTTTTTATTACAAACACGAACAGGTGTAGAATCAATAAAAGAAATTCCTGTACATTTTCCTAAACAGCAAGTTTTCATATACAAACACAAAGGCAACATATTGGATTGCATAAGTTCTGTGAAACGATTATATGAAACTGTTTTTGGAAATTCTTGACTAAGGTGTTTTCGAACATAGAACAAATAATAGTGTTTGAAATTTCGATAACCACTTATATGAAACAAAACTGTGATTGTCAAAATTTCGCTCATTGACATTTTAAATTTTCTATTTCGAGTCTTTTTTCCTGTAGAAAGTTGTTTTTTCTTAAATTCAGGTTCAAAAACAATACAAAAATCATCAATAGAACAAAAAATAGTTGTAATTTTATCTGTAGAAATCATAAGTAGAAATTTAGTTAAACATTTGATTTTTAATACTTAAATGTACTATTTTTCTACTTTTTATCCTAATTAAATGATGACTTTCTTAGGTCGAACTCAGGTTTTAACTACTTTTGTTATTAATTACTACAAACACTTGATTTTAGTTAACTATGTTAGACATTGGAAGTAAAATAATGACCTTAAGAAAGAAGTTTAATCTTTCTCAAAGTGAGCTTGCTAAAAAAGTGGAAGTTTCTCGTACTATTATTGGTAACTACGAGCGTAATGAAAATACTCCATCGATTGACATTCTGCTAAAAATTGCTAAACCTTTTGATGTGTCCGTTGATTATTTAATTGGCGAGGGTTCTTTATCTACTTATGATAAAGAGGTTTTAAAACGTATCAATGACATTGAACATCTGCCTAACGAGGATAAACAGCATATATTTTACCTTATTGATAATCTTGTAAAAGCTGCAAAGTTAAAGGCTATTTAAAGGCTATAAAAGTGTATGTTTAAAAGCTCTTGGTAAATACTATCGTGTCAGAACATTTTAAATCGCTTTCCATATTAAATACATATGTCATTACTTCTTCAGAATTTTTATTACGATAAATTAATGCGTATTTGTTTTTTGTAGAGCCGTAACCTATCCCGCTTTTATGGCTATTATCAAGAATATAATAATCAATTTTATGATTGCGGAAATCAATATCAGTTTCCATAAAAAAATTTAAATATTCTAAATCTGTTCTATATTTCTCTACCCAAATATTTGGGACATCATAAGTCTTATTGCATAATTTTAGTTTTTTCTTATTTGGAATATATTCTCCAATAAATCGTCCTCTAAATTTAGACTCTTTTTTTGATATGGACTCTAGCCTAGAGCTTTTAGAAGTGTATAAGTAGCCTTCTTGAAACAAATAAAGAATTGTTACAGGGATTAATAAAAATAGAACTATTGTGAATACAATTAATACTTTCTTTTTCATTAGGCTTATGTATTAATTTCCTTCATAAGGAAGTTGTTGTAATTCCCCAACTTCTAATGTTACTTTTGGTTTATGATTAGTAAAAAATCTACTTCTAAATTGTAGATTTTGCAAACCAACTACATTTTGAAAAAAGGATAAATTGGAAGCTCTAAAATCTTGCCTATTTAGCTTGTTCCTAGCATCTTGGAAAAATAATAAATCCCCGTCTGTTTGATTATAGGCATTAATGAATTCTGCTCTTGGCCAAGTTATTCCTCCTATTTGTTGTGTTTCACCTAAATCAATCCCTCCTGATTCAATAACTTGTCTAGCAAAATCCTGACAATTATTGCCACATACCGCATAAGCTTTATTGCCATCAGTAATGTCATTAGCTGTTTGACGCATTGTTGCATCCACATCCGAAGAAGTTGTTATATGTACGCCAGATTGATACGAACCGCTTTTTCCATATCGTTCATAAAATTCATTAATGTTACTAAATTTATCTGTAGCTATACTAGCTCCTCCATCAGCATCTGCACCTCCTGTTTGATTATGGAATGTCCAGCCATCTGTATCGTTTCCAATCAAAACTGCAGTATGTCCGCTCAAGGCTGTACCATAAGGAGCTCCTTCTGTAAAAAGTAGAATAACATCCCTACCGTCAGGGTCAATACCATTCGTGAAATAATTACCCATTCCAATATATGGACTATGGAATTGATTATTTGGGTCAACTGTTAACCATCTATTAATACGAGTATCATATAATCTAGCTTCAAAGGCTGGCATTCCAGTTTCAGGGTCAGTTTCTGCAAAACTTCCTTGATAGCCGTATCTATATTGTTCACCACCAACGATTTGTCTATTAGGCATTACCATACCGCCTGGGTAGTAGTCAAAATAACTGTTGCTACTTGCAACACTTGAGACTACTGCTCTTACATTGCCCAAATGGTCATTAATCTCATAAGTGTTTTTGTTTGCTATTTTGTTATACATACCTAAACGAGAAGCACCATAAATTGGGTATTCATTTACAGTGTTAATTCCAGGGCTTGAACCTGTATGGCTACCAGAGTAGATACTCATTACGCTTCCCGCGGCATCACGCACATAATAAGTATCAAGCCACTGAGTACTAGTAACTTTTACTTCTTTATGTACACGCTTTCCTTTATCATCATAATAGATATTTAAATAAGGACTTCCTGCTTTTTTTATTGAGGTAACTAAACCTGAAGCATTGTATATATACTCAATATCATCTTGGATATTCCTTTCTAACTGCCCTATACTATTGTAACGATAATTGTTATTAGGCTGTGTTTCTAAATCAACAGGAGTATCAGTTAGTGGAACAGCATCACTTACATGATTTAACTGGTTTGTAGCCGTATTGTAATTGTATGTAAATTTATCCATAGCATTCCCACCTCCAGAAAGTGGACTTTTATTTCTATCCAAAGATAATAAATTTCCATTGGCATCATAGGTAAGATTCGTTACTTTATAATTCCCTGCTGAATTTGGAGTAATTGTAGCACTGTTGTTAGTTGTTCCGTAATTTGCCTCGGTTAACCAATTATTCTTATTATAGGTATATGTATAAGCGTTATGAACAACATTTGGGTTACCGTCACTTACTTTGTTTGCCCAACGTGTTGCTTTGATATTACCATCATATCTATCTATACCATCTGCTGTTGTAGAAATTGGAGTAGGTGTACCTGTACGTGCATAATCTCCACTATAATAATCTATCATCATTCCAAAAACATCATTGCTATCTCCTCCAGGATCGTTAGCACTCGTAAGTGATGGGTGATTGATGGCTTTTAATTGTCCTGCCAAATTATATACATAATCAACATTTTGATTTCCTTCAAGTTTTTTGCGTTTTAAGTCTCCTGTTTCATAATACTCATATTCTGCCCTTGTAGTAAAACTACTATTGCTAGTTGAATCTACCAAATAAATTCCATATAAAAAGTTGCTACTTTTTAGCACGGTTATTGTTATATTGTAACTATAAACATTAAACACAATACAAACTCATGGATATTTTCTTACTCTTTTTAGGCTTCTTTTTCGTTTTACTCGGAATTATAGGATCTTTTTTACCCGTTCTTCCAGGACCTTTAACAGGATGGATTGGACTACTTATATTACATTTAACCAAAGTAATTCCTATGGATTGGACATTTCTTGGGATAATTTTAGGAGTTGCCCTTCTTATTTGGGGACTCGATTACATCATTCCTGCTTGGGGAACTAAAAAATTTGGTGGAAGTAAATACGGAATTTGGGGAACTGTTTTTGGATTGATTATCGGAATTCTATTTTTAGGACCTCTCGGAATCATTATTGGTCCTTTTGCTGGTGCATTTATAGGGGAAATGATTCATGACAGCACAGATAGTTCAAGAGCCGTCAAAGCTGCCTTTGGTTCATTTATAGGATTTATGCTTTCAACAGGATTAAAATTCTTGATTAGTATCATCTTTTTAGGATTATACTTTTCTAAATTTTGGGATTATAAAGATGTTTTCTTTTCTATAAATCAATAGAATCTTCTTTTGCTTTTGGGAAAAACATCAGTTGAAAAAATGAAATAAAACAAAAAAAGCATCCCGAACTTCGGGAAGCTTTCCATTGGTTAATAAAAACCTTTTGACGTCTCAACAACGTCAAAACAACACAACTCTGCATTTTCATACAGATTACAAAAATACATCTTTTTTCTATCACTCTACTTTTTTTGAATTCTTTTTTATAGAGTCTGATTATTTCCTAATTGATTGTATCTTTGCTTTTTGATATAAATCAAATCCATTTATAAAAATCTTAGAATGCAATTATCAGAGCAAGAAATTGTAAGACGTGAGAAACTTACAAAGTTACGAGAATTGGGTATCAACCCTTATCCAGCAGATCTTTATCCTGTAGATTATATTTCTAAACAGATTAAAGAAAATTTTGCTGAAGATAAACAGGTAATAATTGCAGGAAGATTAATGTCTCGTAGAATTCAAGGAAAAGCCTCTTTTGCTGAATTACAAGATAGTGAAGGAAGAATACAAGTATATTTTAATCGTGATGAAATATGTACAGGAGAAGATAAAACACTATACAATGATGTTTATAAAAAACTATTAGATATTGGTGATTTTATTGGTATTGAAGGAACTTTATTTACTACTCAAGTAGGTGAAAAAAGTGTAAGAGTAAAAAACTTTACCTTATTAAGTAAAGCTTTAAAACCTTTGCCATTACCAAAAGTAGATGCTGACGGAAATGTACACGATGGTTTTACAGATGCTGAAATGCGATACAGACAACGTTATGCAGATTTAGTTGTAAATCCGCATGTAAAAGAAGTGTTTATAAAAAGAAACAAGTTGTTTACTGCAATGCGTAATTTCTTTAACGAAGCTGGATATATGGAAGTTGAAACACCTGTTTTACAACCTATTCCTGGAGGAGCAGCAGCAAGACCTTTTATAACTCATCACAATTCTTTAGATATTCCGTTGTATATGCGTATTGCTAATGAGCTATATCTAAAAAGATTGATTGTTGGTGGATTTGAAGGTGTATATGAATTTTCTAAAAATTTCCGAAACGAAGGAATGGACAGAACCCATAATCCAGAGTTTACAGCTATGGAAATTTATGTAGCATATAAAGACTACAATTGGATGATGGAGTTTACTGAAAAACTTTTAGAGTATTGTGCTAAAGCAGTAAATGGAAGTTCAAAAGCAACGTTTAATGAACAAGAAATTGACTTTAAAGCACCTTACAAGCGTATTACTATGGCAGATTCTATTAAAGAATTTACTGGATATGATATTACCGGAAAATCTGAAGAAGAATTGAGAGTTGCAGCAAAAGAAATGAACATTGCTGTTGACGAAACTATGGGTAAAGGAAAATTGATTGATGAAATGTTTGGTGAAAAATGTGAAGGAAACTATATTCAACCAACATTTATTACTGATTATCCAAAGGAAATGAGTCCTCTTTGTAAAGAACACAGAAACAATCCTGAATTAACAGAGCGTTTTGAGTTAATGGTTTGTGGTAAAGAAATAGCAAATGCTTATTCGGAATTAAACGACCCAATTGACCAACGCGAACGTTTTGAAGCGCAATTAAAACTAGCACAAAAAGGTGATGATGAAGCAACTGAATTTATTGACCACGACTTTTTACGTGCATTAGAATATGGTATGCCTCCAACTTCTGGATTAGGTATTGGAATGGATCGTTTAATTATGTTTTTGACTGATAATCCTTCTATTCAAGAAGTATTATTCTTCCCTCAAATGAAACCAGAGGTGCGAGTCGCACAGGCAGTTAATTTGAATGATGAAGAAAAAGCAGTTCTTGCTATTATTCAAAAAGTTGAAAGAATTGATTTAAACGAATTAAAAACACAAAGTGGTTTATCTAATAAAAAATGGGATAAGACTATTAAAGGATTGACTAAAAATAAATTAGCCAAAGTTGAAAAGACAGCTAATGGTTTGTTTGTGGAGATTCTTAAAAGCTAACTTATAAATTCCTACTTTAAAGGAATAGTAACAAAAAAATGCTCCAAAATTCGGAGCGTTTTTTGTTTTGCTATTTAATATTCAACTTTTCTAAATGTAGATATGCTGATTTCTTTTTCTTATTGTATTAATATTTTGTTAAAATGAATTTCAAAGTTAAACCTTTTATGCTTTTCTTAGTCATAGATGTGTAATAAATTTTAAAACCAATTAAAAATGAGAAAATTAGCAATTGCTTTGATTGCATTAATGACAATCAGCACACAAGCACAGAAAGACACCAATGACACACAAAAAGAATCTCACGGTAATAAACACAAAGCGTTTATGCAAGATTTAACTCCAGAAGAAGCTGCATCATTGAGAACCAAAAAAATGACCTTACAGTTAGATTTGACTGAATCTCAACAACGCAAAATCAAGAAAATAAATCTTGAAATAGCTAAAGAACGTAATATTAAAAGAGAGGAACGCAAGAAAAATAAGGGGCAAGAAAAAACGAAACCTTCAAAAGAAGATCGTTTGAGCATGATAAATAGTCGTTTGGATAAGCAAATAGAAATGAAGAAGAAAATGAAAAAGATTTTGAACGAACAGCAGTATGAAAAGTGGGAAAGAAGTCGCGAGCACAAAGGTCGTAATATGAAAAATAGAGGTAAACGAAAAAGTATGAAGCCTAGAGTAAAACGTCAATAAAATTCATTGTCATTCTGAATGAAACAAAGAATATCTTTTTATTAAATTTAGATTCTTTACTTTGTTCAGAATGACATTTCTTAACTTATTCCAATCTTGTCAAATATAGTTTTTGACCAACAAAAATATTAGTTGTTTCAAGTCCGTTTATTTCCTTTAAATCAGTAACTGATACTTTATATTTTTGAGAAAGAGAATATAGCGTATCACCTTTTCTTACCGTATGAGAATCAGCAACTTTTATTTTAATTTCATCAACTGATTTCCCTAAAGCCTTCGCATCATATTCATACAATTTATAGTCTTCAATAATCTTTATTAGTTTGTTTGGGTATCTTTTATCAGTTGCATATCCTGCTTTTTGAAGCTCTTTTGCCCAACCTTTATAGTCAGTAATTTTTAAGCGAAATAAATTCATATAACGCTTACGACCATACAAGAAAAGTGAGTGATCTCTAAAAGAATAAACAGGATGTTTATAGACTCTAAAACATTCTCCTTTTGCGTCATCGTCATAGTAGGTTTTTCCACCTTCCCAGTTTTTATGGCATTTTATCCCAAAATGATTGTTTGATTTTAATGTCAATTCACTACTTCCACTTCGTGATTCTAAAATTCCTTGTGCCAAAGTAATACTTGCAGGAATTTGATACTTTTTCATCTCCTCTATCGCAACATCACTATACTGCTCAATATATGCTTGTTTTACATCTACGCTTGTAGTTTTTTTTATTTCAACAGGTATTTCGATTGGAGTTTCTTCAACAATAACAACTTCCTTTTCTGGAGTTTTTTTAGTCGTTACGACTCTTCTTTTTGAGCCGCAACTCATCATAAAAATGGAAACCAATAAAATTGTACTAATTTTCTTCATCAATGGCTTTTTATTCTATTAACAAACTATCTTTTTTCCTCAAAATTGCATTCATCCCTTCAATTCCTTGAATTCCTCCTGTATGAATCGCCAAAATTTTAGAACCTTTTTCAAATACTTTTTTATTAATTGCATCAACCATACCAAATAGTAGCTTCCCTGTATAAATAGGGTCTAATGGGATATTTGTTTCCTTTTTAAATCGATTTATAAAACCTACTAACTCATCAGACGTTTTTGCATAACCACCAAAATGGTAATCTGTATTCAAACTCCAATTATCCGTTTTCTTAGTGTACTTTTTTATTTCTGATGTTAAAAAATCCCCTTTTAATGCTGGAAATCCTATTACTTTCTGATTTTTCTTTGCAGAATTTATCAAGCCTGAAATAGTTCCTCCAGTTCCAACTGCAACACAAATATAATCGAATTTATTTGTTTCTGATTTTAAAATTTCTTCACATCCTTTGACTGCCAATTCATTGGTTCCGCCTTCAGGAATTAAATAAAAATGACCAAATTCATTTCTTAATTTATCAATAAATACTTTAGATGTTTTTTCTCGATAACCTGATCGTGTAACGAATTTGAATTGCATTCCGCAATCATAAGCAAACTTCAACGTTGCATTATTTGCCAATGTTTTTTCTAAATCAGTTCCTAATTCATCGCCTCTAATAACACCAATTGTTTTAAGATTATGCTGTTTTCCTATTGCTGCAACTGCCGAAATATGATTGGAATATGCACCGCCAAAAGTCAATAAAATTTCTTTATTTTCTGTCTTTGCTTGAGCAATGTTGTATTTTAGTTTACGATATTTATTTCCTGAAATTTTTGGATGAATTAAGTCCTCTCGTTTTATGTACAGCGATATATCATTCTGAGTTATTTCAGAAAAGACAATTCTTTGTAGTATGCTATTTTTAGTGTTTGGCAAAGAGTATTTTTATTTTAAACAAGGTCTTGACTCTGCTCAACCTGACATTCTCTTGTCTCCTCGGGCGAAGTCGAGAGGTCACGCATTAATCTTATCATCTAATTCTGACCAACGTTCCACCACACTTTCGAGCAATTCTTTTTTTGTTTCGTAATTCTTAAAAAAATCTGGGTCTGCACTTACTTTTTCAAAATCATCAGAAATTAAAACATCAAGATTGATAATTTCTTTTTCTAAATCAGAAATTTGAGTTTCTAAATTTGATAATTTATTTTGCAATCTCTTTTGCTCTTTTTCTTTTGCTCTATTTTGTTTAGAATTATTATTTGTTGGTTTTTTTTCTACAACAACTTTAGTACGCTTTTCTGCTTCACGAAGATTTTCCATTTCATGCTGCTTTAAGAAATAATCAATGTCTCCTAAATATTCTTTGATGGCTTTGTCTTTAAATCCGTAAACTGTTAACGCTAATCCTTGTAAAAAATCTCTATCATGCGACACCACAATCAACGTCCCTTCAAAGTCATTTAAGGCTTTTTTTAATACATTCTTAGAGGCAATATCTAAATGGTTTGTTGGCTCATCCATAATTAAGGTATTGATTGGTTGCAACAATAACTTACACAATGCCAGTCGATTACGCTCTCCTCCAGAAAGTACTTTTGCTTTCTTATCTGCATCATCTCCTCCAAACAGAAACGATCCTAATATATCTCTAACTCGCATTCTATTCGAATCTGTTGCAGCGTCTTCCATAATTTGAAGTACTGTTTTTTCTCCGTCTAAATATTCTGATTGATTTTGAGCAAAATATCCAACTTGAACATTGTGTCCTAATTTCATTTTCCCTTCAAACGGAATCTCACCAACCATCATTTTTGCTAAGGTTGATTTTCCTTGTCCATTCTGACCAACAAATGCAATTTTACTACCTCTTTCTATCAACAAATCTACGTTTTTAAGTACTTGATTATCACCATAACTTTTTGCTAAACCTTCTGCTTCAACAATAATTTTTCCTGGCTGTATAGATAATGGGAAACGAACATTCATCACTGCAGAATCTTCTAAATCTACTTCGATACGTACTACTTTATCCAATTTTTTAATAAGCGATTGCGCCATTGCCGCCTTATTGGCTTTAGCTCTAAACTTATTAATTAGTTGTTCGGTTGCTTTAATTTCTTTCTCTTGGTTTTTTTGTGATTGTAATTGTTTTTCACGTATTTCTCCACGTAAGGCTAAATATTGTGTGTATGGTTTCTTAAAATCATAAATCTGACCTAAAGAAATTTCAATCGTACGGTTTGTAACGTTATCTAAAAACATTTTATCGTGTGATACCAACATTACGGCTCCAGTATAATTCTTTAAGAAATTCTCCAGCCAAATAATTGACTCAATATCAAGGTGGTTCGTTGGCTCATCGAGCAATAAAATATCATTTCTTTGAAGTAATAATTTTGCCAATTCTATACGCATTCGCCATCCTCCAGAAAAAGTATCCGTAAGTTTATCAAAATCTTCTCTTTTAAAACCTAATCCTTGTAAAATTTTCTCTGTATCTCCTTTGTAATTATAACCTCCAAGAACTTCATAACGATGCGTTAAATCAGTCAAATCTGTAATTAAATCAGTATAAGAATCAGTCTCATAATCTGTTCTTTCTAATAATTCTTTATTGACTTTTTCAAGTTTTCTTTCTATTTCTTTTATCTCAATAAATGCTTCATATACTTCTTCTAAAATTGTACGGCCTTCAATAAAATCAATATCTTGACGTAAAAACCCTATTCTTACGTCTTTTTCAAACGCCATAGTACCGCCATCATATTCAATATCGCCAGAAATAACTTTTAGTAACGTTGATTTTCCTGCGCCATTTTTACCTACAAGTCCTACTTTATTTCCTGCGTTGAGTTTAAAAGTAATTCCAGAGAATAAATCTTCTCTAGCAAATGAAACCGTTAAGTTGTGAATGTTTAACATAAATTGTAAGAATTGTTACGGTATAAAAGGTTTGAAAAATTTACTTTTGCAAAAGTAATCTATTTTTGATGTTATTATGTTTAAAAAAGGAACGAAACTTTATAGTATAGCCAACAATAAATACCCTCGATGTCACAAAGGTGATTTTTTTAAAGAACGACTTAGTTTATTCAATTTAAAAAAGACCTTAAAACTCTATGAAAATTGCAGTAATTATGATTTGAAATATGTAATGGAACCCTCTTTTTTTTTACGGTGCAATGTATATTAATTATGGGATTACAGTTGTATTGAGTATTGCTACTTTTATAATCTCAAATTTTTTTATAGGACTTACTTTAAACCAAAGTTTTTTCTCAATCATTATAGTTTTAATTGTTTTTACACCTATAAATCTTCGTTTAGCAAGACTTCTTTGGATTAGTTTCTTTATGAATTATGACGAGAAATATGCGAAGAAGTGAGAATTGTATGATGTTTGTCTGGTCGAGCGCAGTCGAGACCTCTTTTATATGCTATTAGTTCTCGACTACGCTCGAACTGACATTCTAAAAAACAATCAATACCTAATTATCAAATCGATAAATATCTATCTCTTTTCTGAGTTCTACGCTATTTTCGATGTGATTATAGAGTTCTTTGGCTACAGTTGGCGCAATCATAACTCCTCGCGTTCCTAAACCGTTTAAAATGGCTAATTGTTTGTGTTTAGTGTGAATACCAACTAATGGTCTTCGGTCTTTTACCGTTGGTCTAATTCCTGCCACATGATCAACAACTTTATAAGGCACATTTATAATTGTGTTCAATTTGTCAAGAAGTTCCTTTTTTGCGTTTTCTGTAGGCATACTCGTTTTATCTGTCCAATTAAAAGTTGCGCCAACTTTGTATAGATCATTTCCAAGTGGCATTATAAAGATCGATGATTTTAAAACAAAATCTACTTCCAATTCTGGTGTATGAATAGTAATCATTTCGCCCTTGGCTTCTTCCATTGGCAAAGTTTTAAAAAAAGGATTTTTCTTAATTCCAAAACCTTCACAAAAAACTACTTTAGTTGCCGTTATATCTTTGTACTCTATTTTCTCTTTATCAAGATTTATTGACTGATAATCAAATTCATCATAGACAATTAAATTTTCCTTCTCTAAATGTTTTTTATAATCTTTCAATAAAGTCTGTGTATCAATTCGTCCTGTTTTAGTGACATTGCCATAACCAAATGGAGCATCTATTCCAGTAAAATTATCAGTCACAACTTTAGGAATCAAATAGTCAGATAACACAGGTTTATCACATGCAACAAACCAGTTGTTTTGCTCTTCTATAGAGGTAAACAGTCTAAAAAAATCAACCTTATAATCATATTTACCTCCTAGTAAATCTTCTAGTTCCTTATAAAAAGGCATAGCTTTTTCAAGTTGATTTTTAGCATCCCAAACTGGACTAAATCGTTTTAAAACAATTGGATTGTACATTCCTCCAGCAACTCTTGAAGAATTTTGAGAATTGTCTTCAAAAATAATAAAAGACTTGCCATTTTTTTTAAGCTCTCTTGAAAATGCCAGTCCTGCAAGCCCTAAACCAACTATTATATAATCAACTTTCATCGTGCAAAAGTAACGTTTTAATTGATGAGATTCTTCGCTCATACTGAGAATGACATAATACCTTTTGAATAAATAAAAAAATCCGTTCAGAATACAGAACGGATTTTTTTTATTCAATAGATTCGATAGGTTTTAAACGAATATCCTTAATATTTATCTGTGGAGATCGCCACTCGATTACATCATTCCAGGCATTCCTCCACCCATTGGTGGCATTCCTGCAGCAGGAGTATCTTCTTTTATATCAACAAGTGCACATTCAGTAGTAAGAATCATTCCAGCTACAGAAGCTGCATTTTCTAACGCAATACGTGTTACCTTTGTTGGATCGATTATTCCTGCCTTAAGCATTTTTACATACTCACCAGTTTTAGCATTGTAGCCAAAATCTCCTTTTTCTTCCATTACTTTTGAAACTACAACAGAACCTTCTTTCCCTGTATTTTCAACAATTTGACGTAAAGGCTCTTCAATAGCTCTATCAATTATTTTTACTCCTGTAATTTCGTCTAAATTATCAGTCGTAATTTTTTGCAAAACAGATTTGGCTCTAACCAATGCAACTCCACCTCCAGCAATAATACCTTCTTCAACGGCAGCTCTTGTTGCGTGTAATGCATCGTCAACTCTATCTTTTTTCTCTTTCATTTCTATTTCACTTGCTGCACCAACATATAAAACAGCAACCCCTCCAGCCAATTTAGCTAAACGTTCTTGCAATTTTTCTCTGTCATAATCAGAAGTTGTAGTTTCGATTTGAGCCTTAATTTGGCTTACTCTTGCTTTGATGTCTTTTGCACTTCCAGAGCCATTAACAATAGTTGTATTGTCTTTGTCAATTGTAATTCTTTCAGCTGTTCCAAGCATATCTAGCGTTGTTTTTTCTAATGACAACCCAAGTTCTTCAGAAATTACAGTTCCTCCTGTTAAAATAGCGATGTCTTGTAACATTGCTTTTCTACGATCTCCAAATCCTGGAGCTTTTACAGCAGCTATTTTTAATGCACCACGTAATTTATTCATTACCAATGTTGCTAAAGCTTCACCTTCAACATCTTCTGCAATAATTAAAAGAGGTTTTCCACTTTGCGAAACTGGTTCTAAAATTGGAAGTAAATTTTTTAAGGATGCTATTTTCTTTTCGAACAATAAAATATAAGGATTCTCTAAATCAGTCAACATTTTTTCAGTATTGGTAACAAAATATGGAGATAAATATCCTCTATCAAATTGCATTCCTTCAACAATATCAACATAAGTTGTTGTTCCTTTTGCTTCTTCAACAGTAATTACACCTTCTTTTCCTACTTTCCCAAATGCTTCAGCAATCAAATCTCCAATTGTCTCATCATTATTTGCAGAAATAGAAGCAACTTGTTTAATCATTTCTGTTTTGTTTCCAACCGTTTTAGATTGTTTTTGTAAATCTGCTACAATGGCTTCAACTGCTTTGTCAATTCCGCGTTTTAAATCCATAGGATTTGCTCCTGCAGCAACATTTTTTAAACCTTCTTTTACAATTGCTTGTGCCAATACAGTTGCAGTTGTAGTTCCATCACCAGCCAAATCATTGGTTTTAGAAGCCACTTCTTTAACCATTTGAGCACCCATATTCTCTAGCGGATCTTCAAGTTCAATTTCTTTTGCAACGGTAACACCATCTTTAGTAATAATTGGTCCACCAAATGCTTTCCCTATAACTACGTTACGTCCTTTAGGTCCTAAGGTTACTTTAACTGCATTTGCCAATGCATCAACGCCGCGCTTTAATCCGTCACGTGCTTCTATATCAAATTTTATATCTTTTGCCATTTCTTCTTGTATTTTATTTATTTGTTAAACTGTGTAATTGTAAGTCTTTTACTCACAGAAACAATTCATTAATTAGTATATGTTGAATTTCACTCATGACATTATTTATAAATACACGAATAAACAAATCAATTATTTAGCAGATTTAAAGGATTGCGAAAATATCACTTTCTCTCATGATTAAATAATCCTTACCATCAACAGTTAATTCAGTTCCTGCATATTTTCCGTAGAGAACAGTATCCCTAACTTTTACTGTCATTGGTTCATCTTTTGTTCCTTTTCCTACTGCAATCACAGTTCCTTTTTGTGGTTTTTCTTTTGCTGAATCTGGAATAATGATTCCACCTACTGTAGTAGTTTCCGCTGGTGTAGGCTCAATAAGAACTCTATCAGCCAATGGTTTTATCTGTACTTTACTCATTTTTGAATAATTTTTAATTTGTTATTTGTTTGATTTATCTTTTTCCAAAAGTATGCCAAATTGAAAACGCTGTCAAATTGTAAAAAAAAATGCCAACGTGTCATTTCATCGGCATTTTTTTTAAACTATATTTTACTCGATAGAATCAAGCGTTGTAGTTGTTGGCTCTTCAGCAGGAAGTTGAATATCTCTGTCGTCAAGCGTATTTTGAATTGTTGTATCTGTTGGTGCGTTGCTTCTATTTGGTAGTGCAAAGTTTGATAATAATACCAATGCTAATAATGCAATTGAAAGTGCCCAAGTACTTTTATCTAAAAAACTTGTAGTGTTTTGAACTCCTCCTCCAACTGATTGAGATCCACCTCCACCACCAAATGAAGAAGATAATCCACCTCCTTTAGGATTTTGAACCATTATGATTAATACAAGAAGTACTGCTATTATTATAATTAATATTAAAAATATTGTGTAACTCATAATCTAATTTTTATCTAATAATTTTATTGCTTTAATTCGGTGTGCAAAGATGCTACTTTTTTCTGGATATTTCAAACTTAAAATACGATATGCTTTTATAGCGTTTTTATATTTTTTTTGTTCTAAATATACCTTTGCAAGTGTTTCTGTCATTAAGGTGTTATAATCTGTTGGCTCGTTTTTTAAAACGATTGGATTATAAGTGTCATTTTTTACAGGTTTTATTTTTGGATTCTTAGCGATAAATTGATCTACCAAATCAACTTTTTTTCCCTGTTTTTCTTTTTCAGGTTCAGTTTTATTTTCTCGTTTTATTGGTTTAAAAGAGCTTAATTGCAACCATTGATTAAAAGAATGTGATTCATCGTTTTTAAATTCGATAGGTTTTCCAATTTCAAGGAATTCTATAGATGCTGTTTCTTTAGGTGTTATAGAAGTATCTACTAACTTTCTATGTATTATTTCAATAGATTCTAAATCAACAACGTCAATTTCTTCAGGTGTTGGAGTGTCATCTGTAAAGAAAGAAGAAGTTATAAATTCAAATAAAACACTTCTATCTGTAGTATAAGCAGCCGTAGTTTTTAATGTTTGATTGTATCTAAAACTATCTTGATTTTTCAACCCTTTAAGATACAACGCTCTTGCAGATTGAAAGTAAGGAAACGCAGTAATAACATCTTCTAATTGCTTGGTATGTTCTTTATTTATCTCCTTCGGATTGTTAATTAGATATGTAAAATCGGTTGTATTCATTTACCATTTTGCTACTGAAGCATTAAAAATATCTTGTGTGATTCGTTCTAAAATTTCAGAAAGAGCATCTTCTAAGACACTTCCTGTAAGTTGTGAGTTTGCTGGAAAATCATAATAAAAAGAGAATGATTTTTCAAACTCATTATCTTCTACATATTTGTTGTAATAGCGAACATTCACAGTGATAGTCAATCTGTTTTGAGCAGCTGTTTGTGCTGAAGTTGCAGTCATAGGATTTATACGATATCCTGTAATTTCTCCTTCAAAAAGAATATCTCCTCCACTATTTACAGAGGTTAAATTCGTCTGACTTGTAAATAAATCTTGTAATGTCAATGTCATTTGCTGACTCAAAGTAGGCTCGACCAATAAAGCATTATTTGCAAAATAATCAATTTGAACTGTCTTAATACGATTGTCTAAAGTAACTCCTCCAAACGAATAAATTCCGCAACTTTGAGTTGTCAAAAGAAGTGTAAAAGCAAAAAAGAGTATTATTTTTTTCATTCTAATTTTTTCATTACATCATTTAGTCATTGTAGCATTGGCTACAAATCGTATTGTTTTATTTTTCTGTAAAGCGTTCGCTCAGAAATACCTAATTCTTTTGCAGCTAATTTACGTTTTCCTTTGTTACGTTCAAGAGATTTTTTTATCATTTGAAATTCTCTGTCTTGTAACGATAGTGTTTCATCTTCATCTACAGTTTCTACAAAGTCATATTGTTCAGTTTTTTCTTGCTGATAAGTCTCAGGATATACTACTTCTACATTATTTTCAACTTCTGATGGTTCTTCACGATAAATCTTTTTTATCAAATGTTGATTTTCTTCTTTTAATTCTGAATTGTTGCCGTTTTGCAATAAATCGAGTGTTAGTTTCTTTAAATCATTGATGTCGTTTTTCATGTCAAACAAAACTTTGTACATGATTTCACGTTCGTTAGAAAAATCTGCTTTTGATTTACTTCCTGAAATTATAGACGGAAAGTTTTTACCTTGTTGAGGTAAATAATCAGCTAATTGTACACGAGTTACCGTTCTGTTTTCTTCAATAACGGAAATCTGCTCAGCAATATTTCGTAATTGACGAATATTTCCAGGAAAATTATAGTTAATCAAAGAACTTATGGCGTCATTTGTCAATCTAATTGTTGGCATTTGATATTTTTGCGCAAAATCTGAAGCAAATTTTCTAAATAACAAGTGTATATCTTCTTTTCGATTTCGTAGAGGAGGTAAATCAATTTCGATAGTACTCAAACGATAGTATAAATCTTCTCTAAATTTTCCTCTTTCGATGGCTTCCATCATTTTTAAGTTAGTAGCAGCAACAATACGAACATCTGTTTTTTGTACTTTACTCGAACCAACTTTGATAAACTCGCCATTTTCTAAAACCCTTAATAAACGAACTTGAGTTGTAAGAGGTAATTCTCCAACTTCATCTAAAAAAATTGTTCCGCCATCAGCAACTTCAAAATATCCACTTCTTGTTGATGTAGCGCCAGTAAAAGCACCTTTTTCATGACCAAAAAGTTCACTATCAATTGTTCCTTCAGGAATTGCTCCACAGTTTACAGCAATATATTTTGCATGTTTCCTGTGTGATAGTGCATGTATTATTTTTGGAATATTTTCCTTCCCTACTCCACTTTCTCCTGTTACTAAAACCGAAATATCAGTTGGTGCAACACGCATCGATTTTTCAAGCGAACGGTTTAATTGCATATCGTTTCCGATAATTCCAAAACGTTGTTTTATGGCTTGTAATGATTCCATTCGTGTTTTCTAATTCTTAATTATTCTCTGAATATCCAATCGCAGTTCCAATTAAGGTTGCGCTTGTACAATCATCAATTTTTACATTTATAAAATCTCCAATATTGTACTTTTCTTTATTAAATACAACTACAGTATTTTGCGAGTTTCTTCCTTTCCAATGTTTATCAGATTTCTTTGATTCTCCTTCAATTAATACTTCAACAGTTTTTCCAACAAATAACTCAGTTTTATATAAACTATGCACTTGTTGTAAATTAATAATTTCTGTCAATCGACGTTTTTTTACATCCAACGGTATGTCATCCGGCATTTTTTTAGCTGCTGGAGTTCCAGGTCTTTCAGAATATGTAAACATAAATCCGAAGTCATATTTTACATATTCCATCAAACTTAATGTGTCTTGATGGTCTTCTTCCGTTTCTCCACAAAAACCAGCAATCATATCTTGACTTAAAGCACATTCAGGAATAATCTTACGGATATTGTCAATCAATTCCATATACTCTTCTCTTGTGTGCTGTCGATTCATCGCTTTTAAAACAGTTGTACTTCCAGATTGAACAGGAAGATGAATGTATCGGCAAATGTTCTGATATTTTGCCATTGTATGTAATACATTCAAATCCATATCTTGAGGATTAGAAGTTGAAAAGCGAAAGCGCATTTTTGGAAATGCCGTTGCACACATTTCTAGTAATTGTGCAAAATCTATTGCAGTTGCTTTTGCAATTTCTGATGCTTTTTTAAAATTCTTTTTAAGTCCTCCGCCATACCATAAAAAACTATCTACATTCTGACCAAGAAGCATCACTTCTTTGTAATTTTTATCGGCTAAATCTCGAATTTCTTTAAGTATACTTTGAGGATCACGACTACGCTCACGACCTCGAGTAAAAGGGACTACGCAAAAAGTACACATATTATCACAACCTCTTGTGATAGAAACAAACGCCGAAACGCCGTTAGAATTTAAACGTACAGGAGACACATCTCCATAGGTTTCATCTTTAGATAAAAGCACGTTAATTGCGTCACGACCTTCGTCAATTTCTTGCAATAAATTTGGTAAATCTCGATAAGCATCTGGACCAACAACTAAATCAACAATTTTTTCTTCTTCTAAAAATTTTTCTTTCAGTCTTTCTGCCATGCACCCTAAAACACCAACTTTCATCTTTGGATTGATGCGTTTTACAGCATTGTATTTTTGTAATCGTTTGCGAATTGTAGTTTCTACTTTTTCTCTGATAGAGCACGTATTTACCAAAACTAAATCTGCATTTTCAAGTTTTGAAGTTGTATTAAATCCTTGTTCTGAAAGGATGGAAGCGACAATTTCACTATCATTCAAGTTCATTTGACAACCGTAACTTTCGATAAATAATTTTTTAGAATTACCTTCTTTTTGTTCGGTTATTAATGTTTGACCTTGCTTTTTTTCTTCTATTACATATTCACTTGCCATATCTCAAAATTGAGATTGCAAAGATACAACTAAAAATCTAAAAATATGACAAACTGGCAGTGTTTTATTTGTAATTTATTATATTGTCAACGTCAAACTAAAAAATAATATAAAATTGAAAAAGTTTTTTGTAATATGTCTTTTGCAGTTGTATTTTAATTCTTTGATAGCCCAGACTATAAATGAACAATTTGAAATTGTTTTAGAAAATGATAAATTTGTATTGATAGACAGGTATTATACAAATGGTCTTTTTTTAAGTTATAAGAAAAGGATTGAGAATGATTTTATTTATAAAAACAATGCGGATTTGCAATTAAATTTCACCTTGGGAAATGAAATTTATACACCTCTAAATTTAAGTTCGCTTGATACTCGTGATTTTGATAGACCTTTCGCTGGATGGCTTTTTGGAAAAATTGAAGTTGCAAAAGTAACTGATAAATTTGCTTCATCTTTGGCGTTGGAAACTGGTGTTACTGGGAGAGAATCATTTTCAAATAGATTGCAAACTTGGTTTCATAAAGCGTTAAGGATAGAAGAATTTATATCTTGGACTGAAGAAATAGAATTTAAATTACTGTTTAATATTAAATACAATCATTTTTATGATTTACCACTGAATGAAAATAATATTTTTCAATATAGAATTTTATCAACCATAGGGACAAAAGATATTTTTTTAGAAAACAATGTGTATTATTTCTTTGGAGAAATGAATAATTTAAAAAATTCATCAAGAGTAAGTGCAATTGATATCACCAATACGAAAGAATTTTATGGGTTTGCAACACTTGGTTATAAATATGTAGTTCATAATACTTTAATAGAAGGAGGTCTATTAAAGGATGATATTCTCTTTACAACTTCAGCAACCAATCATATTTTTAAATTGAAAGTTGGGGGTGTTTATAAAAAGAATAGAAGCACATTTAAATTAATTTATAACTTTAATTCGAAAGAAACTCCACAGTCAATTTCACATTCATTTGTAACTTTAAGTTTTAGTCAAGATTTTTAAAAAAATAAGCATGTCAATTACGGGGATTATTAAAATAATCAATCAAAAAATTTGAATTTAAAAAAAACTGTATACTTTTGCAATCCTAAATTGCCTTTATATATTAAGGTATATTTTGTTAAATAATAAAAATCTATGGCGAAGAATTTAGTAATAGTTGAGTCACCTGCAAAAGCAAAAACAATAGAAAAGTTTCTTGGAAAAGATTTTCAAGTAGAGTCAAGTTTTGGGCATATTGCAGATCTACCTTCCAAAGAATTAGGGATAAATGTTGATGGCGATTTTATGCCAAACTATATTGTATCAACCGATAAAAAGGCAGTTGTAAGTAAGTTAAAAGCTTTAGCGGAAAAAGCAGATACCGTTTGGTTGGCAAGTGATGAGGATAGAGAGGGAGAAGCGATTGCATGGCATTTGTCGGAACAATTAAAATTAAAAGAAGATAATACCAAACGTATTGTTTTTCATGAGATTACAAAGAAAGCTATCTTAAAAGCAGTTGAAAATCCGAGAGATATAAATTACAATTTAGTAAACGCACAACAAGCAAGAAGAGTATTGGATAGATTGGTTGGTTATGAATTATCACCAGTTTTGTGGCGTAAGGTTAAAGGAGGCTTATCTGCAGGTAGAGTTCAATCTGTTGCAGTACGATTAATTGTAGAGCGCGAACGAGATATTTTAGGGTTTCAACCAAAGGCATCTTATAGGATAGATGCAGAATTTACGAATAAAAACGGAAAGAAGTTTAAGGCAAAACTTCCAAATAATTTTGACACCAAACAAGAAGCAGAAGTGTTTTTAAACTCCTGTATAGGAACAAATTTTTCTGTGTCAGATTTAAAGAAATCTCCAGCAAAAAAATCTCCAGCAGCACCGTTTACAACATCAACATTGCAACAAGAAGCATCAAGAAAATTATATTTTCCTGTTGCAAAGACGATGATGATAGCACAACGTTTATATGAAGCAGGATTGATTACTTATATGAGAACTGATAGTGTGAATTTGTCTGAGGATGCAAAAACTGCTGCGCAAATAGAGATTACCTCTTCGTATGGAGAGCAATATAGTAATCCAAGAAATTTTAAAACGAAAGCTAAAGGAGCACAAGAGGCACACGAAGCGATTAGACCTACAAATATGGATCGTCATACTGTTTCGGTTGATTATGATCAAGACAGATTGTATAGTTTGATATGGAAACGTACGATTGCATCACAAATGAGTGAAGCGCAATTAGAACGCACCAACGTGAAGATTGAAAATACTAAAAATGATAAAGTTTTTATTGCAAATGGTGAGGTTATAAAGTTTGATGGATTTTTAAAAGTATATCTTGAAGGAACAGATAATGAAGATGAAAAACAAGATGGAATGTTACCTCAAATGGCTGTCGGAGAATTGTTAAATGACAATTATATCACAGCAACAGAACGTTATACAAGACCAACAGGGCGTTTTACAGAAGCATCATTGGTAAAACAATTAGAAGAATTAGGAATTGGAAGACCATCAACATATGCACCAACAATTTCTACAGTACAACGTAGAGGATATGTTGAAAAAGGTACTGTTGAAGGTGTTGAAAGAACATATGTTCAATTAAAGTTACAAAATGGTACTGTTGCTTCAAAAGATTTAACAGAAAAAGTTGGTTCAGATAAAGGAAAGTTAGTCCCAACAGATATTGGAAATATTGTAAATGACTTTTTAGTTGCCAATTTTGCCAATATTCTTGACTATGGCTTTACAGCCAAAGTAGAGTCTGATTTTGATGATATTGCTGATGGAAAAGAAGATTGGATAAAAATGATAAAAGGTTTTTATGGTGATTTTCATCCAACAGTAGAACATGTAAAAGAGCATGCTGAAAGAGAATCAGGAGAACGTGTTTTAGGAAAACATCCAGAAACAGGAAAAACAATTTTAGTGCGTTTAGGAAAATTTGGACCAATGGTTCAAATAGGCGATAGAGAAGATGAAGATAAGAAATTTGCAAGTTTACAAGGAGATCAAACTTTAGGTAATATCAAGTTAGAAGAGGCTTTAGATTTGTTTTTATTACCAAAAAACCTTGGAAATTACGAAAGTGAAGAAGTAATTGTTTCAAACGGACGTTTTGGACCTTATGTGCGTTTTGGTAGTATGTTTGTGTCGTTAGAAAAGGGCGAAAATCCCATGACGGTAGATTTAGATAGAGCTATTGAGTTGATTCAAGCAAAAAGAAAAGCAGATGCTCCAATTGCTGAATATGAAAATTTGCCTGTTCAGAAAGGTGTTGGACGTTTTGGACCATTTATCAAATGGAATAATATGTTTATCAATGTAAACAAGAAATATGATTTTGATAATTTAACGTTTGATAATATTGTAGAATTAATTGAAACCAAGAAGCAGAAAGAGATTGATAAAGTAATTCACAATTGGGAAGAAGAAGGAATACGATTAGAAAAGGCTCGTTGGGGACGTTTTAATATTATTAAAGGAAAGATAAAAATAGAGTTGCCAAAAACTACCAAAGCAGACAAATTAACACTTGAAGAAGTGCAAACTATTATTGAGAAAAAGGCTCCGAAAAAGAAAACAATAAAGAAAAAAGTAGCAAAAAAGAAATAATTTGTTACATTCGCTTATTGTTTAACCCCTAAAAACGACTCAAATTAGTATGAGTTTTGATTATTTACGACCAGTTGATGATGCTGTACTTGCACATTTAATGTTGCAATCAGATCAAACACTTGGCTACAATATAGACATTCATTCTGCTCAGAATGGCATACCTGATTTAGTAGGAGTGCGTATTGTTATTGTTGGCGTTGAGGAAGGGCGTAGAGCCATAGATAATGAAGAAACAGGTCAAGGGTTAAACGAAATCAGAAAACAAATTTATCAACTTTTTCCAGGAAATTGGATAACCAAAATCGCCGATTTAGGCAATATTCCACAAGGAAATACTGTTGAAGACACTTATTTTGCAGTTAGTGGATTACTTTCGAGTTTATTAAAACAAGATATCATTCCTATAGTTATTGGAGGAGGGCAAGATTTGACGTATGCTAATTATCGTGCGTATGATAGTTTAGAACAAATGGTTAATATTGTATCGATAGATAATAAATTTGACTTCGGAAGTATTCAAGATGGTGTGACTTCACAATCATATTTAAGTTCGATTGTGATGGAGAAACCAAACAATTTGTTTAACTTTAGTAATATAGGTTACCAGACTTTTTTCAACCCACAAGAAGAAATAGATTTAATTAACGATTTGTTTTTTGATGCATATAGATTAGGTGAAGTTGTAAATAAAATAGAGTTAATAGAGCCTATTCTTCGTGATGCAGATATTGTATCAATAGATATTGGTGTAATACGCAATAGTGAGGCTCCAGCAAATAATAATGCAACACCAAATGGTTTTTATGGCGAGGATATATGTGCAATTTCACGTTATGCAGGTATAAGTGACAAAGTGAGTTCTTTTGGGATTTATGAATTTAATTATAAGCTAGACAATAAAAGGCAAACTTCACAGTTAATAGCACAAACTATTTGGTATTTTATAGAAGGTGTAAATTGTAGAACGAATGATTATCCGTTTGGAACAAAAGAAAAATATCAGAAGTTTATAGTGCCATTAGAAGATAAAATTTTGAACTTTTATAAGAGTAATAAAAGTGGAAGATGGTGGATGGAAATTAACTTTAACAATAATAAATATGAAAGACATTCGTTAATACCTTGTACATACCAAGATTATTTGAATGCAAACGAGCAAGAAATACCTGAAAGATGGTACAAAACATTAAAAAAAATCCTTTAAAAAAAGGTTCTAAAATATAGAATAAATTTAATTGTTATTAAGAAAATAATATTTAGGTTTACGCGAATTTAGAAAAAGATACATTTTACTATGAAAAAAATATCATTATATATACTGTTTATTACTATAATTTATAGTTGTGGTAAGAATGATAAAGGAGAATTGGTTGGAGCAAAATCAAATAGTACTTGGAATGTTGAGAAACCTTATGGAATGGCTCTAATTCCAGGAGGCTCGTTTACGATGGGTAAGCAAGATGAAGATATTTCTGGAGCATTAAATTCACCTGCACGAACTGTTACAGTAAGACCTTTTTATATGGATGAAACTGAAATTACCAATAGCGAGTATAAAGAATTTGTTTTTTGGGTAAGAGATTCAGTTTTAAGAACAGAATTGGCTTTAATGGCAGATTTGTATTCAGACCCAAACGATCCTGCATCACCACTTGCTGCATATCAATTTAAAGCAGCAGATACAGCAGATGCGACTGAGTATGAAAAGTATATGTTAGATAAATATGG
The DNA here is from genome assembly GCA_965248525.1 of Urechidicola sp. Classification (GTDB taxonomy): domain Bacteria; phylum Bacteroidota; class Bacteroidia; order Flavobacteriales; family Flavobacteriaceae; genus Urechidicola. The sequence continues at coordinate 374,002 of CBDFJO010000004.1, forward strand.
AAGTTTAGGAAATATAAACTCACCAACTCAAGGGCGTGCTTTAAATTGGGATGAAGAATTAATTTGGGACAAGGCAGATTTTCCAGATGAGTATTATACCGAAATAATGGTAGATTCAATGTTTGTGCCTATAGAAGAGAGTTTTAACGGTCAAAGAATGCTTAAAACCGAAAAATTAAAATACAGATACTCTTGGTTAAATAAAGAAGCAGCAGCAAGAAATCAAGGGAATAGAAAAGATTATATTAAGCATAGTGTTGTAGAGGTGTATCCAGATACAACTGTATGGGTAAAAGATTTTGACTATTCATATAATGATCCAATGCATCAAGATTATTTTCATCATCAAGCATACGAAGACTATCCAGTTGTTGGTGTAACTTGGGCGCAAGCTAAAGCATTCTGTAGTTGGAGAACAAAAAAGAAAAATGACTATTTAAATTCAAAAAAGGGTCTCGCAACTGTATCACATTTTAGATTGGCTACAGAACATGAATGGGAATATGCTGCACGAGGAGGACTAGAAGGCGCTACATATCCTTGGGGAAATTCATACACTACAAGTGATAGAGGATGCTTTTTAGCAAACTTCAAACCAAGAAGAGGTGATTATGCCGTTGACGGTGCATTATATACAGTAGAGGCAAAATCATATAACATGAATGATTATGGCTTATATAATATGGCAGGAAATGTTTCGGAATGGACAAATACAGCATATAATGCAGCATCCTATTATTTAAGCTCTACGATGAACCCTAATGTTGAAGATAGAACAAACCATAGAAAAGTAATAAGAGGAGGCTCATGGAAAGATGTAGCATACTTTTTAGAAGTAAGTACTCGAGATTATGAATATGCAGATTCTGCAAGAAGTTATATTGGCTTTAGAACTGCACAGGATTATTTAGGTACAGACCTTAATCCTTAGAAACCAATTAATTAAACAATACCCCCAAAAATTAACCATCTAAAAAATTAAAAATTATGGCACAATCTCGATCATCTAAAAGAATATTTAACATGGCCTATGGTCTTGGAGCATCAATCGTAATTATTGGTGCATTATTTAAAATTATACATTTTGAAATAGGTCCATTTACAGGAAATAGAATGTTGGCATTTGGACTTATAGTAGAAGCAATTATTTTTGCTTTTTCAGCTTTTGAACCTGTAGAAGATGATTTAGATTGGTCAAGAGTGTATCCTGAATTAGCAGGAGGAAATGCAGCAGAAAGAGGAGATACGCAAAGTATGTTATCTCAAAAACTAGATGACATGCTTAAAGAAGCAAAATTAGATACAGGACTTATGCAAAGTTTAGGTGAAGGAATCAGAAACTTTAAAGGAGCAGCAGAAAATATTACTCCTACAGTTGAGTCAATTGTAGCAACTAATAAATACAGTGAGCAACTTTCATTGGCAGCAGCACAAATGGAATCATTAAATAGCCTGTATCAAGTACAATTGGAAAGCGCTTCAAGACAGGCAGAAATCAATGCTGAATCGGCAGAGAATGCTGGGAAATTGAAAGATCAAATGGAATCATTGGCTTCTAACTTATCATCACTTAATGGTGTTTATGGAGGGATGTTATCTGCAATGAATAAGAATTAATTAGTAATAAAATTTAATAACCATTTTAAAAACTAATTAATTATGGCAACAGGAAAACTTTCAGCAAGGCAGAAGATGATTAATTTGATGTATTTAATATTTATTGCAATGTTAGCATTAAATATGTCAAAAGAAGTATTATCTGCATTTGGACTAATGAATGAAAAACTAGTTGAATCTAACGAAGCTGCATCTAAGCGTAATAGTGATTTTATGCAAGGATTAGTAGAAAAAGTAAGTGAACAACCAGCAAAATATAAACCTTTAAAAGCACAAGCAGATAAGATTACTGGTTTTGCTAATGATTTAAATTCTTATTTATCAGAATTAAAAGGAAAAATGACTTCTAATTTAGAAGACGATAAGGATTATGAAATTATGGATAAAGGAGACTTTTTAGATGAGTACTTCTTTATTAGTGATAATTTGAAGTCAGAAGGTCAAGAATTTTTAGATAAAATTTCTGCTTTTAGAAACGGTGTAACTCAAATCTTATCTGAAAATCCAGATATGAAGAGTATTTCTGATGATGTACAAACAAAATTTGCAACTAATGAAGTTACAAATAGAGATGGAATAAAAGTAGATTGGTTGGATTATCATTATAAAGGATTTCCTTTAGTAGCATCATTAACAAAGTTAACTCAATTACAGGCTGATGTAAAAACTACAGAATCAGAAGTTTTATCATCTATGCTCGAAGGGAAACTTAAAATTGAAGCATCATTAACAAATTTTGAAGCGATTGTTGTTCCAGAAAAAACAGCTTTTTTCTCAGGAGAAAACTTTAAGGGAACAATTATTCTAGGTAAAAAGGATGTTACTTTACAAGCTGATAAAGTAATCATTAACAATAGAGAATTACCAAAAGATGCTATGCAAGCAGGAAAAACAATTCTTGAGTTTCCTGCAGGACCAATAGGAGAAAGAAATATTGTAGGTGAATTTCAGTTTAAAGAAGGAGATTCTATAATTACAATACCTGTTAAAAGTTCTTATGCCGTAATAGCAAAACCTAACAGTGCGGTAGTTGCTGCTGATAAAATGAACGTAGTATACCGTAGTTTACCAAATCCTATGACAATATCGGTTCCAGGTGTTCCAAATAATTTAGTAAAGGCATCTGCTCCGGGATTAAGAAAAGTTTCAGGATCTAAATATATGATGACTCCAGGAGGAGGAAAAGATGTAAGCATTAGAGTTTCATGGACCTTAGATGGTCTTCCGGGTAATAGTAAAGCTCCTTTTAGAATTAAAGACATTCCTAAACCATTGGCAACTGTTCGTAAAGAATCAGGTTTTGTCAAAATGCCTAAATCTAGTTTAGCTAGAACTACAGTTCGAGTTGAACTACCAGATTTTTTATTCGACTTAAAATTCAATATCAGAAGTTTTAAGGTAAAAGTTCCGGGAAAAGCTACAATCACTGTAACTGGAAATAAAATGAATGGACAAGCACAAAGTGCTATCAACGGAGCAAGAGTTGGAGACGTTATTGCAATATTTGACGTAAAATCGAGTTTACAAGGTATAGCTGGCGTGACTGTAAAAGATGCTTCAGCAGTAAGTGTTGAAATACAATAATTAAAAAAATAACAAAATAAAGATGAATTTGAAAAATTTTGTAATGTTAATAGCTACAGTTTTTATAACTATGTTTGTTGGTGCACAAGCAAATTTGTTAAACGCAAAAACTCCTGCTGATATTGGAGTAAAAACAGCAGAACAATTGCTTGCAGATAATGACAAACCATTGGCGTATGGTTATGTTGATGATAGAGACATTCTTTGGTCAAAAGTGGTATGGGAATACATCGATTTGAACGAAAGATTAAATTTACCATATTATTATCCAATTCATGAAAACAGTACATCTTCTAATAGAAAATCATTGTTTTCTACATTACTGGCAGGTGTTAAAGATGGTAAGTTAACTGAAATTTATGATGACTCATATTTTACAACTAAGTTGACTACAAAAGAGATTGAAGCAAAACTTTTTAGAATTGATACTACAGATGCTGGTAAAGATGAATTGAATTCCGGAAATACTGATATTGCAGAATACATTGATAAAAATGAGTTAAAATCTCATGATATAGAAGGATTTAAAATAAAAAGTGTTTGGTATTTTGACAAACGTCAAGGAGAAATGAAAGCACGTGTTTTGGCAATTGCACCAGTTGCTCCAGATGTTCAAACAAAAGGAAGACAAGAGTTAGAAGATGTTGCAGAAAAATTGCCAATCTTTTGGGTTTGGTATCCAGGAGCACGAGAAATACTACACGAGATGAAAGTATTTAATGAAAAAAACTCTGCCTATCCGATTTCGTATGATCATTTATTAAATGCTCGAAGATATAATGCAATTATATACAGAGAAGAGAATCTTTACGGAAATCGTGATGTTGCTCATTATGTAAAAGGTAATGCGTTATTTCAATTGTTAGAATCTGATAGAATTAGAGAAAATATCAGAGATAAAGAACTTGATATGTGGAATTACTAATCTTCATTAGAAAGTTAAAAGAACAAAAAACGCTCGTAAAATTTACGAGCGTTTTTTATTGAGAAAATTAGACGTTATTTGATAATAATCTTATCTATTGATTCTCTTTCACCATCACTAACTTTAATTAAATAGACTCCTGATTGAATCGAATTTAATTTAATAGTCTTTTCAAATGCAAATGTATTTTTATACAGATTATTTAAAATTGTTTTACCACTTATATCATAAATTTGTACATTAATTTTTGAATTTGAAGTAGAGTTCAATTTAATAGCAAAAGTACCATTATTCGGATTTGGATAAATTGAAAAATTATCAAACCTATTTTCCGAAACTGATGTTGGATTATCAACGCAGACTTCAAGAGACCAAGAGTTTAATTGCCCTCCATCATCAGTTGCATTATCAACAATTGTTAGCGTCCAATCTCCTTCAGGATCTAATCCGTTAAATGTATTTAAATCTCCTTCAGGTATAAATAACCCTGTAAAAGGTGGTGACCCTGCAGTAATGAGAGTTGTTGCTTGTTGGTCAAAAATTGTACCTATATAATTATCTCCAATCCCACCATTATCTGATGTTAATTCAACAATTGTACCTGTTGGACTGGTTAAAGTAATATCCAAATTATCAGACCGACTATGATCAATATTAATCGTTACATTGACATCAGTAATTGCTTCAACAGAACTAATATTAATAATTGAATTATAGGAACTTCCGACTCCATCTGAAATAACTACAACTGTATTATTAGTTACCGTTGTACAGGCAGGACAATTTACTCCTGCTACTACAGTTATATAATCTGTTTCAGTTAAAGTATCTGTTCCAAAATCATTAGTAACCATAAGTGTTACATCATAAGTTCCTTCAACGGCATATGTTACTGTAGGATTTTGAGCTGTAGAAGTTGCAGGTGTTCCACCTTCAAAAGTCCAAGACCAAGAGGTTGCAGCAGGAGCAGATACAGAATCATCTGTAAAATTTACAGTATTAGTATTATCCAAACATATAGTAGTAGTATCTGCGTTGAAAGCAGCAACAGGAGGTTCTGGAAGTGCTGGCAAAGTATAACCACAAGCAGTTAATGAAGCGTGAATAATAGCAATTTGGGCTGTTGTATAACTTAAATTTATAGCTGCTTGATATACAGCATTTGCCGCATCATTTTGATTAGAAGAACTATTTGTCATCCCAAGTCCTTCGTAAAATATTTTATCCATTTCTTGTTGACCGATTTGATCCCATATTTTCATAAGGCAAGTTGACCAAATTTGACCATCAGTGTGTATTTGTCCTACAAGTCCCCCTGGATAAGTAGATCCATAATTAGTAATTCTACCAAGAAAAAATTCATTATGTCCATCCCAATTAAACACCCAATTGTAAGCAGGATCTGTTGGTGCCCATAAATCTAAACTTCTATTATATGATTGTGCTATATAATCTCCTGAACCTTCACTTAAACCATCAACTTGTGACAAACTTCCCATAGTAACCCAATCATGTAAACCATGTCCTAATTCATGATGTATAACATCTGAATCCTCGGCATCATCTACACCTCCTTCACCCCATGCAAGACGTCCATCCCCACTAGTGTAGTGTGAATTATCAGCTCCATCTAAACCATGAGGGTCGTATTGTACACCTCCAGTATATTGGTATGGCATTAATGGAATTCCTAATGTATTATTAATATAATCCATCAAAAAATCAATATGATAGTAAGCGTTTACAGCTTCAAAACCTTGGTCTTGTCTATTGAAACTAAAATCTGATGAGTTTTGCGTAAATACACCTTCAGTTGGAGCTTCATGATCAACAATCTCAGCGAAGGGTCCTTTTAATTTAAATACTCCACCTATTTCTTCTATGTTATTTAAAGTAACTCTAAAACGTGCATTATCAAGATCCGTATTTGTAGCATCACCATTGTCAGAATAATTTCCACCATAAGCAACTGTGTTTGATGATAAAGGATCTGGATTAAAAACAAAACCAGTACCGTCTACAACTGTCATTGCAGTTGTATTAGTAGATTTTTTAGTTGTTTTTTCTTTATCAGAATCACTACAATAATAAGCCATATCTACTACCTTAAATATTTCTTCTGTGTTAGCGTCAACAAAAACATGCCATTCTCCTAAAGGTTGAGTCGCAGAAATAATAACTTCATGAGCTAGACGAGTCATTTTTTTGTTTGAATAAACCGTCATTCTGGTTTTCTTAAAACTAACTTGGCTAGATACATTTAAATAATCAAAAGCTAATTGATATGCTTTTTGTTCTGAAACTGAAGGTTGCGTATTTGGTAAGTCAATATTGGACTCATAACTATTCATTACAAAAACTACTTGATTTTGAGGAGAAATACTTATTGTAACTTCTGCTTTGTTTACAGGATAACCATTGTGATATTGTCTATATCTAACCACAGAACCAGCATTTGTAGTTCTTGTGGCATAATGTTGTAAACTAGCTATTTTATTTTTTGAAATACCTAATTTTTTAGATTCACTATTTAAATAAAACATTGCCTTTTGTTCTGGTGTTCCCTGTGGAACATCAAAGTTCACTGCACATAATGCAATTGGAATACCTGTATCTGCATTTACACGTATATTATTTTTGTATTCAGATTCAATTTTTTTATCAACTTTAGGAGTTATTTCGAGAGAACGCTTTGGTATTGGCTTTTGAGCCACTAAATTTTGACTAAAAAAAATAGCGATTAATAATAGAAATAAGTATTTTCTATTAAAAATAGTATTAATTAAGTAATTGTGTCTCATAATTATTGTCGTTTAAATAAAAAAACAGGGCATATATATAAGAATATTTATGTCCTCATATACAGCTTATACACTTAAAGTTTAATTAATTAATTGATTAGCACAATTTATTTTTTAATGCTCTTGCTCATCATTGTTTTCTTCAAAAGAAATTTTCTTCTCTTTTAAGTCCATTTTACAAACAGAACATGAACCTGCTTCTGTATAACTCTTACCATCTTCACAATCCATAGGGCATTGATACACTGCCGTTGCTACTTCTTTTTTCTCCTCTTTCTTTTCTGATTTACAAGAAGTAAATGCAAATCCTGTTGCGAAAATTATCGCCAATACTAAAACTATTTTTTTCATCTGTTCAAAATTTATTTGTGGTTTTTTACAACTTCTTCATCTTTGTACTTGCAACAAGCGTCTAAATTATTATAAGCATCTTCTGTACATACTACACCTTCACTTTCATGACCAACAGCAGCAATATTTTCTTTTATTTTTTTAATGGTTGTTTTTCGCTCATCCACAATTAAAGACAATTTATGTGTTTGCACATTCCAATTAGCATATTTTACACCTTTGGTTGTCAACGCTGCTTTTTCAATACGTACCTTACACATTCCGCATATACCATCTACTTCAAATTGCTTTTTGGCATTCTTTTTTTGTGCTGACACCGAAAACGTTATCAATAACACTCCTAAAACTAAAATTATTTTTTTCATTTTTAATACTTTTTTGTCATATTGAGCGAAGTCGAAACATCTCTTTTTTAGATTCTTCACTTCATTCAGAATGATAGATTAATTTAATTTATATCTCAAACCAACATAGTAATTTGAATCATGAATTGGCGCATATACCATTGTGCTATCAAAATACGCACCAAAAGGGTCATCCGCAGAAATAATTGGATTTTTTTGAGTTGTATTTGTAACATTCTCTCCTCCAATATACATTTCAAAGTTACGAGAAAAAACTTTAGTCACTTGTAAATTTAGTAAATTACTTTCTTTTGTATATTTTTCATTTTGAAACTCAATCGGATTTGCACTTGTTGACGGAAAGCGCTGTCTTCCAACCCAATTATATGTTACGTTAAACCTCCAAAAACTATTATTATCTTCATGTGTCTTTATCCCAACATTTGCAAAAAATCGATGCTTTGGTATTAATGCCTTTGCTAACTCTCCTGAATTATAATCTGTTTTTACATCATAGAATTTATAAGATGTACGTAAATCTACATGTTCAAAAATATTATAGTTAAACTCTGCTTGAAAACTATTCGCAACACTTTTTCCATCCAAATCATAAAATGATATTTCTTGTGAATTTTCCCAATCTACAACAACTTGATTCACAAAATCTGTACGATAAAAATCAAATACTACATCTGCTTTCCTGTCAAACAAGTTAAATCCTTGCATAAAACTGAGTCCGTAATTCCAAGCAGTTTCTGGATTCAACCCATAAATATTACCGCCATTATCTTGAATATTTATTGTTCTATTTGAAGCAAATAATTGCTGATTTTCCGCAAAAATATTAGCACTCCTTCTACCCTTTCCTACCGATGCTCTCAAAACTCCTTTTTCCCAAGGAGCATAACGTACATGCAAACGAGGAGTTACAAAAAACCCTAATTTATTGTGTTGATCTACACGAACTCCTGTAATAAAACTAAAATCTTCTAGATCATCAAAAGAATATTCGAAAAATCCACCGATCGAATTTTCTTTTCTATCATAATTTATTGTGTTTACAGTTTCATTATATTTATCATAAGTAAAAGTAATTCCCATTTTAAATTTATTTCGAGTATCTCCTATAATTGAATTGAATATCAGACTGGAATATATGTTTTGATGATCAATATCATAGGCTTGTAAACCATAATAAGAATTTTGTTTGTGATTGCTATAAGCCGTTTGAAAACCAAAACTTTGATATGGAATTTCTGGAAACACATAACCTAATTTAGTAGAAACATCTATTCTTTTGGTGTCTATCTCACTTCCCCAAGCGTTGATCGTAAATTTATCTTCTGATGGATTAAAATCAATTTCTCCTGCTTGCTTCTCATCCGATAAATATCTAAAATTAAGAAAACTAATCCAACCTTTTTGAAGATTTTGGTATTGCCAACGATTCATTACATTGATTTGTTTTGCCAGCGGAATATCTAAAAAGTTATCGCCATTTCCATCAATTTTTTTGAAACGATTATTGCCATGAACATACAATCCTGTACTCCATTTATCAGACACTTTTTGGTTAAAATGTGTGTTAAACTCAAGTCTTCCATCATCAGAGCCATACAAATTTACAAACAATTTATCATCTGATAGCGGCTTTATCAACTCTGCATTTATTTGTCCAGCAATACTCTCATAACCATTCACTACGCTTCCAGCACCTTTAGTTATTTGTATGCTCTCAACCCAAGTTCCTGGTGTAAAGGTCAATCCGTACGCTTGTGCTGCGCCTCTTACTGTTGGAATATTTTCTTGAGCAATCAAAATATAAGGACTATTCAATCCAAGCATTTGAATTTGTTTTGTTCCTGTAACTGCATCTGAAAAGTTGACATCTATAGAAGGATTGGTTTCAAAACTTTCTGACAGATTACAACACGCAGCTTTTAACAACTCATCACTACTAATATTTGAAATATTGGCAGTAGAAAAATAAGAAACTGATGTTGTTTTCTTCCGAGCCTTAATCTGCACTTCATCCAATTCACTTCCTTCAGTCAATAAGTGATGAATTTCTTTGTTTGAAATCACCTCAACAACATCTGTTTGATACCCAACAAAACTAATTACTAATTTTTTATATTCTGATGTGTACTTGATTTCAAACCAACCATTCTCATCGGTTGTTGTACCTACACTTGTATCTTGCCAGTAGACTGTAGCGCCTTCTAGTCCGCTCATTTCTCCATTTTCTTTTATCATTACCATTCCTTTCAATGTTTCTTGTGCCATTGAAAACATAGGTAAAAAGACTAATAATATATATATGATTTTTGATTTCATTTTTTGATTTTATTTATTAAACATACTTTTTCACACAATTTCTTGTGCAAACTTTTAGGGTAATTAATAAAAAATCAAATTCTGAAATTCTCAAAAAGAACTTGAATGTCTTTTCGAATAAGAGGTGGATTATAAAAATGAAAGGTATATTTATCTAAACCTTTTTCATCAAACAAACTTACATAAAATTTCACAAAAATAGCAACAAAAAACAACTGCTCAACAACCTGTTGACCTAAAGCTTGCTGCTCTATTGTATTTCCTTTCACATAAGTTGTTTCATTTTTACAGCAATCCTTTTTAATTGCTTCACAAGCAGTATCTGAAACGGTTTTTTGCATCTCCATTCCACAGCCTTTTGCCTTAGAAAATATAGAAGTATTCACTAAATAATCTCCACAATAGTGCCTGTCAACTGTAAAAGAAAAAGTTGAAAAGAGTATTATTAGTGCTAATACTGTTGAAAATAGTTTATGCGTTATCTGTTTCATTATTGATGCAAAAATAAACAATTACATTTATCTAGTTTAAAAAAAAATGTTAAATTTAAGATTGGTAGATTCAACTAGCAAATGCAACTTTTAGGTTTACAAATTTATAAAATATATTTTTAGGATTCTCATACTTTAGATTTTTTCTTGGTCTTCGGTTTATTTTATGTTGTATTTCTTTGATTTTTTGATTACTATAGTTTTCAAACACTGCTTTTTTAGGGATATATTGCCTAACTAATTTGTTTGTATATTCGCTGAGACCTCTTTCCCATGATGAATAAGGATGTGCGAAAAAGAATTGCAACACTAATTTTTCAGTTATTTTTTTATGCGCTGCAAACTCTTTACCATTATCAGAAGTAATGGAGTGAATAAAATCCTTATAAGTCAATAGCATATCAATAACAATCTTGGCTAATTCTTTAGCATTTTTTCCAAAGGGCAATTTTCTGATTAAGAAAAAAGCGGTAGTTCTTTCAACAATTGTAACAATTGCACCCTTTCTATCTTTGCCAATAATTAAGTCTATTTCCCAATCTCCAAAGCGTAATTTATTATTAATTACTGACCTTACGCAAAAATAATGCTTAAATTAGGTTAAAACACTGTCTACTGTTAATAACTTTGTAATCAGTTTATAATTAGTTGCTTATAACTTATATGTGGTCAGTATATTTTTTTTGAATATTTAATTTTTTGGTATCATTACCGTTTTTTTACAATCTATTTTATTTGCCAAGGGTTATTGTATCTTAAGTTCAAGTATTAAGTGCGACAGTTTTGGTTAAAATTAATTAAAAATACTTCATTAGGTGTTTTATAACCTAATAATTTTCTTGGTCTATTGTTTAATTTGTTGATAATCATATTTATATACTCATTTGAGATTAAATTAAAATCTGTTTTCTTTGGTAAATATTGTCTTATAAGTTTGTTGTTGTACTCATTCAAACCTCTTTGCCATGGACTATACGGGTCTGCAAAGTAAAACTCAGCATCTAACTTCTTAGCAATTTCTTGATGTAAAGTAAATTCTTTTCCGTTATCAGATGTTATACTCTTTAAAAGGGGCCAATATGTTTATCATTTGTTTTTTGATAGAATTTGCTTTTGTTCCATTGGTTTTTACCATTAATTCAAATTGACTTTTTCGCTCTGTTAATGTTAAAATTGCACTTTTATGATTTTTCCCTATAATAGTATCAACTTCCCAATCACCATAGCGCTCTTTTTTATTAACGAGTTCTGGTCTTTTATCTATCATTACTCTATTTGGTATTTTGCCTCTTTGATGTTTTCTATTTAATCGTTTTCTTCTCCAACGCCTTGCTGTTCTCAAGTGAGTATATAGCAGACCTCCTTTAATTTGATCTTGATAGATGTATTGATAAATTCTTTCTACACTTATCATGGCTCTTTTTTCAATAGCACATTTTCCTACTATTTGTTCAGGAGACCATTGATAAAAACACAATTTCTTATCAATGTATCGCTTCATACTAATATCAAATACAGCATGTTTATAAGCCTCCTTTTTACGCTCTACACTTATTTCTTGTGCATGCTCTGCATTATATGTTCGCTTTTTACTGTTCCGTTTTAATTCTCTATAAATCGTACTTCTATTGACTCCTAAAATATTTGCAATGCTAGTTTTAGAATAATTCTCTTTTAATAATACTTCTATTTTATATCTTTGAGCGTCGGTTAATTGCTTATAATTCATCGACAATCAGTCTTTTTACAAATATCGGAATCTAAAAATTCCGATATTTAAAAACTGTTGCACTTATTAGTTGAATCTTGCTTTTAACTACATTTGAGGCCAATAAAAAAAGTCCAAATAAAATTGCTTGGACTTGATTTTATTAATAGTTTTCTAACTATATCATCTTCATATTTATCAATTCTTGATTAGTAAGTAATCTATAATGACCTCTTGGTAAGTTTTTCTTAGTCAATCCTGCAAAAATAACACGATCTAATTTTACTACAGTATAACCAAAATGTTCAAATATTTTACGTACAATTCTGTTTCTTCCAGAATGAATTTCAATACCAACTTCTGTTTTAGATTGCCCTTGTACATACGAAATCGCGTCAACAAATACCATTTTACCTTCAAGTACAAAGTTTTGAGATATTGTCTGCAAATCTTTCATTGTCAATTTCTTATCTAATGAAGCGTGATACAATTTCTTTACACTATGTTTTGGGTGTGTTAATTTTTTAGCCAATTCACCATCATTGGTAAACAATAATAATCCTGTAGTATTTCTATCCAATCTTCCAACAGGATAAATACGTTCTTTGGTCGCATTAGCAACCAATTCCATCACTGTACGCCTTCCTCTCTCATCATCCATTGTAGTAATGAAATTCTTCGGCTTATTGAGCAATACATAGCGCTTTGCTTCAATAGATAATAATTGTCCATCAAATCTCACAACATCATCAGTTTGTACTTTATAACCCATTTCAGTTATAATCTTACCATTTACAGTTGCATTTCCTGCACCGATATAAACATCTGCCTCTCTACGTGAGCAAATACCTGCATTGGCAATGTATTTATTCAAACGGATTCCGTCAGCAACATTCTCTTTTTTAGGAGTCGTGCTTGGTTTTTTTTTAAATGTTTTGATATTTTGAGGATTTACACGAAAATTCTTTGTTTTCATGTTTGGGTAATCCTTCTTTTTTGTAGTGCTTTTTTTTTCTTTTTTAGCGTGTCGTCCTCGCGACGAGTTTTCTTTTGCTGCCATTATTTTAAATTTTGGGCAAAGGTATAGTAAATTACGGATTACATAATTATGAATTACGAGTTTTGTTTTAAAGTAGTTGGTAATGATTCTATATCAACCGTCCAATAATCACAGACTTATCTATCAGTACCAAACTAAAAACACCAAGAACAATAATAACTTTTAAAAGGTTGTGCAATAATATATATTGTTTTTTAGTCTTACTCATCCACAAATAAATGATAAAGAAAAGTAATAAGAAAACAACTCCTATAAAGTAATATTCCATTAAGCCAATTTCAGAAGTTCCAAACATTCCAGAAATAACCACATATGTAAATATTGTTATGATTGTAGCCAAAATTTTTGTGACTTTATCGCCATATTTTACTGTAATAGTTTGGTTATTTTGAGCAATATTTCCAGGTACTTTTTCAAGATCTTTAATCAACTCACGAAGCAAAAATAAAAGAAATACAAAAACAGCATGTACCAAAATAATATTGGCATAGTTCTTATAATAAATAAAAATTGCAAAAAACGGCGCAATCGTTAACATGGTAACCAAAACCCAACCAACAATCGGATATTTTTGAAGTTTATGTGAGTAAAACCATATCAAAAATATATAAACTGAAAAGAATAATACTGCTCGCCAAGAAAGTAAAAGTGATAATGAAACACCAATAAAATTAAGTAGAAAATAAAGGTTCAGCCTTGTTTTCTGGCTTACATAGTTATCAATTTTTGATTTCACAGGGCTGTTAATCAAATCTTTCTCCCTGTCATAAAAGTTATTGATAATATATCCAGAAGCAACCACGCAAACTGATGCAAGAACAATAAAGAATAAATTTTTATCTAACAATACATATCGAAGTGATTTTGTAGGTGAAAAAACAAATATAGACGCCAAATATTGCGCTAAAACCAGTGCCAAAATATTGTATCCTCTCACAGCCGAAAAAAGGCTTAGAGTTTTAAGAAAAATTTGCTTGTCTTTTGAGATAATTTCCGTCATAAAGATAAGTGAAATAAAAATATTTCTGTCTTCGCAAAAATGACAGATTTATTGATAATTAAAATCGATACACCAATTCTAACTTATATTTTTTAAGCATCTCTTTAGTCTTCTCATAATCTTCAGTAAAGCCAAGGATATAGCCTCCTCCACCTGAACCACAGAGTTTTAAGTAATATGCGTTGCTGTCAATTCCTTGTTGCCAAAGTGTATGAAATGCCTTCGGAATCATCGGTTTAAAGTTAGTCAAAACTACTTTTGAAAGTTGTTTTACATTTCCAAAAAGTGACTTTATATTTCCGTGTAAAAAATCATCAATACAAGCATCTGTATATGTAACAAAATCTTCGTTTAACATCTTACGAAAACCTTCATTTTTCATCTTATTCATAAAGATGCTTACCATTGGAGCGGTTTCTCCAACAATTTCTGAATCCAATAAGAAAACAGCACCTTTTCCTTCTTTTTGTGATGGAATTCCTGTTGGTTCTAAATTGTCTTTTGAATTTATTAATATTGGTAAACTCAAGTAAGAATTTAAAGGATCTAAACCAGAACTTTTACCATGAAAAAAGGATTCCATCAATGAGAAAATCTCTTTTAATTTCAATAGTTTATTTCGTGTCAAATTTTCTAAAACAGTGATTTTATCATCTGCATATTTGTCATAAATAGATGCTACCAACGCTCCCGAACTTCCAACGCCATACCCTTGAGGAATACTTGAGTCAAAATACATTCCAGCATCAAGATCATTTTTAAGTTCTTCTAATCTAAAACGAACTAAATCAGTCGTTAAACTTGATAAATACTTGTGTAATTTTAATAAATTCTTGTTAGACGCTATTGCTTCTTCAGAAGAATTCTCAAAAACTTTTAATGCTCCTTGATACGAATTATACGGAATTGCTAAACCTTTGGAATCTTTAATAATTCCATATTCTCCGAAGAGCAAAATTTTAGCGTAAAATAAGGGACCTTTCATAAGCTTTTAAATTGAGGTTTGAGTTGCACCTTTTCCAACTCTATCACAAATATAATGATTATTTTGACAATATTGGATTAATTCTTTGATTACAAAATCGTTAACTTTATTTTTTTTATTTTCTGGATATAGCAAATGAACATTTGCTCCAGCATCCAACGTAAAACATAAATTCAAACTTGTTTCTTGTCTAAATTTCCAAATTTTATTAATAATTTTTAATGTATTTGGTTTCATCAAAATAAAATAAGGATTAGAAGTCATCATCATTGAATGCAGCGTCAAAGCTTCACTTTCTACAAGACTTATAAACCCTTTTAAATCACCGTTCTGTAAAATCTCTTTTATTTTACTTATATTCTCTTCTGCTTGTTTAAAACGCTCTTTTGCAAACGGATGATTGCACATCAACTGGTGTCCAATTGTACTACTAACCTGCTTTTCCCCTTCATCTACCAACAAAATAGTGTCATGAAAATTCTTGAAATTTGGATGGATTTCATCTGAAAATTCAACTCCATATAAATCTGAACTCTCTTTAATTTCTTTATGATTTCCCCAAACTACAACACTCCCTTTGATACTTCTACAGGCACTTCCAGAACCTAAACGTGCTAAAAAAGAAGCTTTTTTATAAAAATATTCATCATTCATTTCACCTCTCAACGATTGTTCTAGACTCATCACACACAATGCGATTGCGCTCATTCCGCTTGCAGAAGATGCGATTCCGCCACTGTGAGGAAACGAATTTCGAGAAGTTATCACAAAATCATAATCAGATAAAAAAGGACAATACACTCCAATACGCTCAAAAAACTGTGTGATTTTTGGTTTAAAATCGTCTTTCTTTTTTCCCTCAAAAAAAATATCGAAAGTAGATTTTTCACTTTTCTTTTTCTGAAACTCAAGCGTTGTCAAGGTAAAACAAGCATCTAACGTAAAACTTATTGAAGTATTTTCTGGAATTTGGTTTTCCTTTTTCCCCCAATATTTTACAAGTGCAATATTACTTGGTGTTTTCCAAGTATATTTTCCTTTTTCAAAATTTGAAGTATCTAAATTAGTTAAAATGAAATCTTTTTCGATCAATGTCATATAATTTTAGGCAAATATAGCATTACTTTTGTCAACTGAAAAACAAGATTATGAATAGAAAAATAAAATTAATTTGGGATTTTAAAGGAAGTGTTTCTTTACAAACAGCAAAGCATCATTGCATTCATTTGAAAGAATACGCAACGATAGAGAAAATCCATTTTTATGAAATAAATCATCTTGAAATTTCTGACATGCATAGCATCGCTTTTATGATTGTTGATGAAACCAATATGAAAACGGTTCGTGATGCGTTAAAACCTCATCGTGGTGAATTAAGCTAGTCTTCTGCCATTGCATTTCCAGCAATGAATCCACCAGTCCAAGCGTTTTGAAAGTTAAAACCTCCTGTAACAGCATCAATATCTAGTATTTCTCCTGCAAAAAATAAATTTTTATGTATTTTACTTTCAAATCGTTTAAAATCTATTTCTTTTAGATTGATTCCTCCAGAGGTTACAAATTCGTCTTTAAAAGTACTCTTACCATTCGCATTAAAAACTCCTTTTGTCAATTGATTTGCCAATTCTTGTAATTGTTTATTACTCAAATCTACCCAACAAGCAGTTATATTAATATTACTTGCAAGCACCAAACGTTCCCACAATCTCTTTGGAATATCTGAATATAAAGATTTTAATGCTATTTGTTTCTTATTCAAGTCTTTTTTCGCTGATTTCAATGTCTCAAAGACCTTTTCAGTTGGTTTTGATAACCAATTTACCTCAACATTGTATTGATAATTTTTCTCTGCTAATATTCGCGCTCCAAATGCAGATAATTTCAAAATTCCTGGACCGCTCATTCCCCAATGAGTGATTAACAAAGGTCCTGAAGATTTCAATTTTGTTTTCAAAATTTTTATCGTTGCCATTGGAACAGAAACTCCAAGTAAGTCTTTTAGCCTTTTGTCATTAATATTAAACGTAAATAATGAAGGAACTGGCTCAACTATTGTATGCCCTAAAGTTTCTGCTAACGCCCACATTTTTGGATTTGATCCTGTGGCAATCAGTAATTTATCAGCACTAAAAGTATCTGTACTTGTTATTATTTCAAACGCTTCTCCATGTTGTTTTACTAACTGCACATTTTGATTTAACAAAACTTTTACTCCTGCGTTTTCTACACTTTCAGTCAAACAATCAATAATGCTTTGCGAAGAATTAGATACTGGAAAAACACGATTATCATCTTCTATTTTTAATGGAACATCTCGATTTTCAAACCATTCTATTGTATCACCTATCATAAATCTATGAAAAGGACCAAGCAATTCTTTTTTCCCTCTTGGATAGAATTCTACGAGTTCATTAGGCACAAAACAAGCATGCGTTACATTACATCGTCCTCCTCCAGAAATCTTAACTTTTTGCAATACCTTTTTTCCTTTTTCAAGGATAATTACTTCCGCTTTTAGATTATTTTCTGCGGCTGTTATAGCTACAAAAAAACCTGCTGCTCCGCCTCCAATGATAATTATTTTATTCATAGAATCATTTCTTTATACGAAACCACAGTTTCAAAACCTTTTTCTTTAAAATACTTTGGCGTATCACCATTTCCTGTTGCTAAAATAAAATCTCCGCCCCAAGCTCCCAAACTTTTTATTTGACCGAAATAATCTTTAAATATTAATTCTTGAATTGGTTTGTTTTGAATCACTCTTGAAATAATTTGCTCATGCTCCTTCAATAATCTTTCAAAATCAGATAAATTATCAGAAGTGATTATTTCACTGGTAATAGTTGAAATATTATTTATAATATCCTCTTTACCTCCATTAAACTCTTTGTACTTATTAATTTCAGTTTTGCTATTCTGCTTTACATTCAAATACACAAAGAACAATTGGTCAGAAAAAGCAGGTTGAAAATTAATTGGTTTTACAACTGGGATTTGATTTTTTAACCGATATAAAATTGGTGTATTATTCTGTGCACAAGCAATATCATAACCACTTCCTCCAAAAGATTTATTTAACAATTCAAAAGCATCGGTTTTTGCCCAAATTGCTATATTATTTATTAATGTTGAAGATGTCCCGAGCCCCCAATTTCTTGAAAAAGTAAGATTCATTTTTACACGAAAGCCTCCATCAGAAATTAAAAAATTTGGATTCAGTCTTTTAGCTTCTTGCAATATTTTTTGAAGAGTATTGGCAATAGATTCCTGCTTCTTATCATTATCTGAGTTAAAAGTTTCATTGACTATTCTTAAGTCTGACAATCTAAATTCTGCTTCAAACCAACAGTTATTTAATTCGTCATAACTCTTCCAAAGCAAACTTGACTCTTTTATTTTATTCACTATCAAATCTTGACCAAACTTAGTTGGAACTGCCAATGATTTTGCACCATCAAGCACAACATATTCCCCTGTGAGAAGTAATTTTCCGTTTGAGTAAAATTTCTGCATCTATTTGTTCAAGTTATTATACTCATCTACAACAGCACTATGAGAAACCTGCTTATCTGCAAAATGGTCCATTAAATATGCTGTTTCACTTTCTGATGCTCCTAATTGTTTAATGATATTTGACAAGTGCATCTTCATGTGTCCGTGTTGAATTCCTGTGGTTGTCAACGCTCGTAATGCTGCAAAATTTTGCACCAATCCTGCAACAGCAACAATCATCATCAATTCTTTTGCAGATGGATTTTGTAATAATTGCAATGATAATTTCGCCAAAGGATGTAATGTTGTCAATCCGCCAACGGTTCCTAAAGCCAACGGAATTTCAATCCAAAATTTAAAAACTCCATCTTCTATTTCGCAATTTGTCAAACTTCTATATGCTCCATTTCTTGACGCATAGGCGTGTGCTCCAGATTCTACAGCTCTAAAATCGTTTCCTGTTGCTAACACAACAGCATCAATTCCATTCATAATTCCTTTATTATGAGTAACTGCTCTATGCGGTTCTACATTTGCAATCTGTATGGCTTGTTTAAATTTTTGCGCATACATTTCATAATTTTCATTGTATAACTCTTCCATTTTACACGATACTTCTGCACGAACTAAACATTCTGGAACATAGTTCGATAAAATACTCATTACAACTTGAATCTTATCATTTTTAAATTCGTTTGCAATCGTTTCTAAACACGAATTGATAAAATTTGCTCCCATCGAATCTTGTGTATCAAAGGTAACATGCAACTGATAATAATTTTTTAATTCTGATGTTTTGTTTCGCAACTCAATATCCAAAATTCCTCCTCCACGCTTACGCATCTTTTTAGTAATCGTCTCTGTTACTTCAAATAAACGCTTTTTATTTGTATCAAAATAATCTTGTAATTCACCAAAATCACCATCAAACATAAAATGGACTTGTCCTATTTTTTTAGTTGATAGCACTTCGGCTTTAAAACCTCCGCGAGTACTCCAAAACTTTGCAACCAATGATGCTGCAGCAACAACCGAACTCTCTTCCGTAACCATTGGCACTGCATATTCCTTTCCATTTATCACAAAATTTGGCGCAACACCATACGGCAAATAATAATTTGAAATGGTATTTTCAATAAAATCATCGTGTAATTCTTGTAGTTTAACATCCGAATTCCAATATTTTTTTAAGGTGCTTATCGCTTCCTCTTTACTCGAGAAAAAGGAATTAGCCAACCATTCCATTTTTTCTTCTTTGGTTAATTTTGAGAAACCATGGATTTGTTTTCGCATTTATAACGTTGTTTTAAAACACAAAATTACTGTTTTTATATTTTTTTAACAGATTTTAATTCAATTTTCCGTAAACTTGAGGATTAATTTATTTTACATGAGAAATTTACTTACACTTATAATTTTATCACTATTAATTAACAATAGTTCTTTTGCACAAAAAACCAAAACAACAAACTCCAAACAAATTACCTTAGAAGACTTATGGTCTAAAGGTACATTTAGAACACAGCGTCTAAACAGTTTTCACTCCATGCATAAAGGTGATTTTTATGTAGTAGTAAATAATAACGGTGCAGATTTAGATAAGTATTCTTATAAAACTCTAGAAAAAGTAGAGACAATAGTTAATATAAATGACCTTGACGGAATAAATTCATTATACGACTATACTTTTAGTAAAGATGAAAATAAAATTATTATTGGTACAGAACAAGAGCAAATATTTCGTCATTCGTCTAGAGGTATTTATTATATCTATGATTTAAAATCTAAAGAACTGGCTCAAATTTCTGAAGAAAAAATTCAAGAACCAACTTTTTCACCAGATGAAAATAAGGTGGCTTTTGTATTTAATAACAATCTGTTTTATAAAGGTTTAACAACCAATAAAACGACACAAATAACTTTTGATGGCGAAAAAAATAAAATTATTAATGGCATTACAGATTGGGTTTACGAAGAAGAATTCGCGTTTGTAAGAGCATTTGATTGGAACAAAAATTCAGATAAAATAGCATTTATACGGTTTGATGAATCAGAAGTTCCAGAATTTTCAATGGATATTTATGGATCTGCTTTATACCAAACCCAGCAAGTTTTTAAATACCCAAAAGCAGGTGAAAAAAATGCTGAAGTTACTCTACATATCTATAATTTAAACAACTCTTCAAAAAACTCAATCTCCAAAGTAGATTTAGGTAAAAATCAACAATATTACATACCAAGAATTGAATGGACTAACCAAGCAAACACACTTTGTGTTACTACATTAAATAGGCATCAAAATAATCTAAATTTACTTTTTGTAGATGGTAATACTTTAAAAAGCGAAGTAATCTTAAACGAAAAAGACGATGCTTACATAGATATTACCGATAATTTAACCTTTTTAAAAGATAACTCGTTTATTTGGACTAGCGAAAAAAGTGGTTATAATCATATTTATTATTATTCGGATAAGGGAAAATTAACAAACCGAGTAACTAAAGGCAATTGGGAAGTAACTAATTATTATGGTTATGATGATAAAGAAAATCGTGTTTATTACCAATCAACCGAAGACGGCTCTACGAATAGAAGTGTTTCTACAATTGCCTTAAATGGTAATAAACATCTAAAGTTATCTCATAAAATTGGCACAAATTCTGCGGCGTTTAGTAATAGCTTTAACTACTATATTAATACATTCTCTAATGCTTCTACGCCAACAATCTACACTTTAAACAAAGCAAAAACAGGGAAAACAGTTAAAAGTATTATAGACAACAACAATATTTCAGAACTATTAAGTGAATATAATTTAGGGAAAAAAGAATTTAGCACTATAAAAACAGATGATGGTGAGTTTAATATGTGGATGATTAAACCTGTTGATTTTGACGCTACTAAAAAATATCCCTTATTTATGTATCAATACTCAGGACCAGGATCTCAACAAGTAGCAAACCGATGGAATAATACTAACGATTATTGGTATTATATGCTAGCACAACAAGGTTATATTATTGCTTGTGTAGATGGTCGTGGCACTGGTTTTAAAGGACGTGATTTTAAAAAAGTAACCCAAAAAGAATTGGGTAAATATGAAATAGAAGATCAAATAAATGCGGGTAAAGAATTGGGTAAATTAGATTATATAGATGAAAACCGTATTGGAATTTGGGGTTGGTCATTTGGTGGCTACATGTCTAGCTTGGCAATAACCAAGGGTGCAGATACCTTTAAAATGGCAATTGCAGTTGCGCCAGTAACTTCTTGGCGTTTTTACGATACTATTTATACCGAGCGTTATATGCAAACTCCACAAGAAAACGCCAGTGGTTATGATGAAAATTCACCTATAAATTTTGTAGATTTATTAAAAGGAAAATATTTGCTAATACATGGTAGTGGTGATGATAATGTACATGTACAAAATACAACACGTATGGTAAACGCTTTAGTAGAGGTTAATAAGCAATTTGATTTGTTTATTTATCCAGACAGAACACACGGTATTTATAGAGGCAGAAACACTAGATTACACCTTTATAAAAAAATGACTACTTTTATCGAGGAAAATTTGTAAAAAATGTAATTCTTATCAATAATGTCATTCCGACAGAGTGAGGTACGAACGACGAGGAATCTCAATATATAAAATAATTAACTTAAAATAACTCAAAAATTATGTCAAACAATTTAGCAACCGAAAAAGAAATTTTCGGACATCCAGTAGGTTTATTTATGCTTTTCTTTACCGAAATGTGGGAGCGATTCTCATATTATGGTATGCGAGCTCTTTTAGTTCTATACTTAGTAAGTGAAATTACAAGTGATAATCCTGGTCTTGGTTGGGCTTCTGATGAAGCAGGAAGTCTTTATGGATGGTACACAATGTTAGTTTATATTACACCAATAATTGGTGGTATTCTTGCAGATAAAGTATTTGGGTTTAGAAAAGCGATCATTATTGGTGCTATTTTAATGACTTTAGGGCATTTATCTTTAGCATTTCATCCAATGCCTGCGTTTTATCTTGGTTTAGGTTTATTAATTGTTGGAAATGGATTTTTTAAACCAAATATTTCTTCAATAGTTGGTCAACTTTATCCAGATGGTTCAGAAAAAAAAGATGCTGGATATACAATTTTTTATCAAGGAATTAATGTAGGTGCTTTTTTAGGTTCAATTTTATGTGGATACTTAGGAGAAACTTATGGTTGGCATTACGGATTCGGATTAGCTGGAGTTTTTATGCTTATCGGTCTTATTCAATTCCATTTATCTCAAAAAATGTTTGGCGAAATAGGTTTAGCGCCTATTAAAGGAAATTTAGACGATAATGTTGATTTAATTGACTCTATTGAAAGTGTAGAAAAAACACCGCTAACTAAAGTAGAAAGAGATCGGTTAATTGTTGTAGGTGTTTTAGCATTTTTTTCAATTTTCTTTTGGGCTGCTTTTGAACAAGCAGGATCAAGTATGACAATATTTGCAAATGATTATACAGATAGAACTCTAACAGGTAGTGCTGTTTTAACTTTTAATATTATTGCTGGTATTTTTTCTGCTATTCCAATTATTATTTTAGTTTGGCTTTTCTTAGGTATGAATAAAGTAATTGGTAAAAATTATCCTCTTGCAATGGGTTTTATGGGTTTAAGTGTGATTACATTAACTGGTTTAATTGGTTATATGATTTATAATCGCTTTATAAATCAAGATGGTGAAGTTCCTACAACATGGTTTCAGGGATTAAATGCATTTTTTATATTTACTCTCGCTCCTTTATTTTCATTTATTTGGATGAAGTTAGCTAAATCTAAGTTTAATCCAAATGGTCCACAAAAATTTGCAATCGGATTAGTTTTACTTGGTTTAGGGTTTGTTCCTTTAGTAATTGGAGCTGCTAATGTAGGTGGTACTTCTTTACAAAAAGCAAGTATGTTGTTTTTAGTTCTTGCATATTTATTACATACAATGGGAGAATTAAGTCTTTCGCCTGTAGGACTCTCTTATGTAAATAAATTATCTCCAAAACGTTTATTAGGAGTTATGTTTGGTATTTGGTTTTTTGCATCTGCAATGGGAAATATGGTTGCTGGACAGTTTTCTGGTTATATGCAAAAAATTGCCGAAACATCAACTATGTCTGACTTCTTTAAAATTTTAGTATGGATACCTATTATTGGTGGTATCGTGTTATTTTTGTTAAGTTTTCCTCTTAAAAAATTAATGCATGGAGTTGAATAAATCAATCTTCAAAACCTCTTAGTTTTTTAAAAAACTAGGAGGTTCTTTTTATACAAATAATTAACTAAAAAATCTTTTTATGAGTACATTAACAAAATACAAGTTCGAAGGTACAGAACTTAACAACCAACTATTAATGGGTCATCCTTCAGGGTTGTTTATACTATTTTTTACAGAAATGTGGGAACGATTTTCTTATTATGGAATGCGAGCATTATTGGTTCTGTTCTTAACATCTGCTTTAATGGATGGCGGTTGGGCTTGGAGTCGTGAAGAAGCTTTAGGTTTATATGGTACTTATACCATGTTGGTTTATTTTACACCTATTATTGGTGGAATTTTAGCAGATAGGCTTTTAGGTTATCGAAATGCTGTTGCAATAGGTGCTTTGTTAATGACACTTGGTCACGCATCAATGGCTCTTAATACTCCTTGGGGTTTATATTTAGGTATCGTTTTATTAATTGCTGGAAATGGTTTTTTTAAACCAAATATTACTTCAATTATAAATGGTGTCTATAAAAATGCTCAAGAAAAGAAAGATGGTGCTTTTACTATTTTTTATATGGGTGTTAATGCTGGTGCTTTTTTAGGTATTATGCTCTGTGGTTATGTTGGTGAAACCTATGGTTGGCATTATGGTTTTGGTCTTGCTGGTATTTTTATGTTTTTAGGGATGTTACAATTTTGGTTTGCACAAGGTATTTTTGGAAATGTTGGTAAGAAGCCTAGCAAAGTAGACGATTTATCTGATGCAATTGTAAATGAAGAAGAAAAAAGTTATGATGACGTACCTAATAATGTACAAAGAGACAGATATATTGTTGTAGGTATTTTAGCATTTTTTACTGTTTTCTTTTGGGCGGCTTTTGAACAAGCTGGTGGTTCTATGACTATTTTCGCAAAAGATTATACCAATAGATTGTTAGAGGGTAGTGCTGCAAATATTTTTAGGATATCAAACACTTTACTTACTATTGTACCTTTAGCAATTATTACCTATGTTTTATTTAGTTTATTTAAAATTACTTTTAAAAAATATACTTTATCAAATACTTTTTTAGGTATTAGTTTTGCTATTATTTGGTTTATTGTAATTGTAATGTTAACAAATCAATTTAGCCAAACCTCTACCGAAATACCTGCTTCTTGGTTTGGTATTTTAAATTCGTTTTTTATTATTGCATTTGCTCCTTTATTTTCTAAAATTTGGGAAAGTAAATACAATCCGCCTGCGACCATAAAATTTGGTATTGGTTTAATATTATTAGGTTTAGGGTTTTTAGTATTAGCATATGGTTCGGTTAGTATTCCTCAGGGAGCAAAAACCGCTTCGGTGAGTGTTATATGGCTTATTTTAGCATACTTATTACACACTTTAGGTGAACTTAGTTTATCTCCTGTTGGTTTGTCTTATGTTTCTAAATTAGTTCCTGGAAAAATGATTGCTATGATGTTTGGACTTTGGTTTATAGCTGTTGGTATGGGTAATAAATTAGCTGGTTCTATGGGTGGAATGATTGACGAAATTACTACCAAATATTCAATGAGTACTTTCTTTTTAATCTTTACTTTTGTACCTATAATTGCAGGTTTAATGATTATGGCTTTGACGCCAGTAGTAAAAAAATTAATGCACGGCGTAAAATAAAAATCTTTAAATTTAGTTTACTAATAAACGTCCGCCAACTGGTGGACGTTTATTTTATTAATTTCGGCACATAAATTGCAACTAACATTTTGAAAAACATAAACATATGATGAAAAATATCTTACTACTAGTATTGTTTGTTTCTACAATAACGATACAAGCACAAGAGATTAATTGGTTAAGTCTTGAGAAGGTAATTGAATTGCAAAAAGAAAATCCTAAAAAAATTATGATTGATGTTTACACAAATTGGTGTGGACCTTGTAAAATGCTTGATAGAAACACTTTCCATAACAAAGAAGTTGTGGACTATGTAAATAAAAATTATTACGCTGTAAAGTTCAACGCTGAGGGAAACGATGTAATCAATTATAAAGGTAAAAAATATAGCAATCCTAAGTATAATCCTGCTAGAGCAAAAAGCAGAAACTATTCTCATGAATTTTCAAATTTTATGGGAATCACCGCTTTCCCTACAATAGTATTTCTGGATGAAAAAGCAGAAATGATTGTTCCTGTAAAAGGATATAAAACACCACAACAATTGGAATTATATCTAAAAATGCTTCATAAGAACGACCATAAGAAGTTTGCCTTACAAGAGGATTTTCAAACATATTATACTAATTTCAAACCAGAGTTTGTAAATTAAGGTATCAATCCTTTAAAATATATGCTCCTTTTTGTCCAGTGTGATAAAAAGGAGTATGTTTTTGCTCACAGGTTTTCTCCCATTCTTTTATATATGCTTTGTAATTAGAGCCATCTGCAATGATAAGTTGTGGCTTTAAAGAATCCATCAAACGTGTTAAATTTATTTTTGGAGATTGCTGTAAAATCACAATTTCTGGTTTTAAATTATTGATTTGATAAACACCTAAACTATCTACAATTAAAATTCTTTTATTCTTAATTTGATGTATATTTGGAACGAAATCTGTCATAGAAACAGCTAAATTTCCAACTCCTACTTTGTATTGATTTAGCACTTTATCATTTAACAACTTTAGGCTATCAAAAGTATGATACACATTCAACTTTCCACCATTTCGTTCTGCAATTAAAGAGTTTCTACTTTTTTGAAAAACAATAAATTCATTGGTCAATTGACGCTCTCTTTTTTCATACATAGTTACAATTTGAAGAAGGAGTATTGCACTTAAAAAAAAGCATCAAGCGAGGTGCATTCCTTTTTCCAAAAAAGCGAATCATAAAAACAATCAAAATATAAGATGTAAGAACCAGTTAACCATGAAAAAGAAATATTCTTAAACAAAAAATATTCTTGCTGTGCAACCCAATCTACAATCCTATTCATCGCGTGAATTAAGTAATAATAAATTTTTGCGAGAAATACTGGAAGTATATCTAACAACGCCAACGCAATAATTATAATTCCGCCAATAAGAATCAATCCAAGCACAGGAATTATAACTAAATTGGATATAAAAAATAAACTTGGAAACTGATGAAAATAATATAAACTCAAAGGAATAACTCCAAATTGTGCAGCAATTGAAACAGTTAATAGTTTCCAAAAGAAATCTGAAATTTTCCATTTTGGAATCCATAAATTATACAATAACGGTTGCATCCAAACAATAAAAAATACGGCTAAATAACTCAATTGAAAACCAACCTCAAACAAAAAAGAAGGCTTAAGTAGCAACAAAAAAAACATTGATATCACCAATGTATTGTACACATTTGTTGGCCTATTTACTTGTATTCCAATAGCGACTGCTGTAAACATTGTAACTGCTCTCACTACTGATGCTGACATTCCTGCAATGAATGCAAAAACCCATAAAAGAAAAACGACTATAATTAATTTGATGAACTTTCCGTTTTTTAATCGTTCTAATGGTGTGAACAAAAAATTGAGAATTAACAATATAATACCTACATGCAATCCTGAAACTGCCAAAATATGAACAGCGCCTGCTCCTGCATAACTTTCTAATAATTCTGGAGAAATATCTTGTCGCTGACCTAATAAAAGTGCATTTATTACGCCTAATTCATCGTCTTTAAATCCATTTTTGATTAATACCTTATTAATCTTATTTCTAAATTTTGCTGCTAATCCTTTAAAGGAAGAACCACGTTTTGGCAGCGATAAAAAATCGGTATTAAAAATGAATAATTGATGGTATATCTGTTGCCTCTCCAAATACTTTTTATAATCAAAATAATATGGATTTTTGGGAGAATTAACCTCTTTAAAATCTGATTTTAAATACAATTTATCATCAACATTCAATCGTAAAAGACTGTCTTTTTGAATATTCAACAACACTTTCCCTTTTGCTAAAATGTTATTTATTTCTAATACAGATGCTTCGTATTTATTATGATAATTACTCGACTTTAAGACTTTATCAACCACTAAAACAGTGCTGTTTTCATCAGTAATAAAATAAGAGTAATGATGCTTATTATTTAAATCATTATGCATTACAACTGTTGATATCCCTAAGAAAAAGGATAAAAGATATGTGAGAATATTGAAAAATAGATTTGGAGAAAATGATTTGTTTGATTGCCAATATGAAAGTGCTAAAACAATCAACAAACCAATTAAAATGATAGTGAGATAATTGATTTGAATAGCATTATAAAATCCAAAAAGGATTCCTAAGACAAGAAAAAAAGTAAGTTGTATTGGTATAAATCGTAATATCTTTCGCATAGTACGATAAAGATAATAAAATTTTATTGCACTATTAATTTTGCAACTTTTTCGCTTGCTCCTTTTCCTCCTAATTTTTGTTCTAAGCCATAATACGCTTCAAACATTTTCTCACGCCCTTTCTCATCAAGTATTTTATGCAGTTCTCCTTCCAAACGCTTTTCATTAAAATTATTTTGAATCAATTCTGTAACCACTTCAGCATCCATAATTAAATTGACGAGCGAAATAAACTTCAACGTAATAATTCTTTTTGCTATTTGATAGGAAAACCAACTTCCCCTATAACAAACAACTTGAGGTACTTTAAATAGTGCTGTTTCCAGCGTTGCTGTTCCAGAAGTTACAAGTGCTGCATAAGAAACAGACAATAAATCATATGTTTTATTACTGATAAATTTCACATTATCTGTATAAATAAATTGTTCGTAGAATTCATATTCTTGGCTTGGTGCACCTGCAATTACGAATTGATAATCGGTGAATTTATTTGCCATTTTTAGCATCACAGACAACATTTTCGTGATTTCTTGCTTACGACTTCCAGGTAATAAGGCAATAATTGGTTTGTCAGATAAACGATGTTCTTTTTTAAACTTCTCTTCATCAACTTGTAATCTATCTGCAATCCCATCAATCAAAGGATGACCTACAAAATGAACATCATAATTATATTTTTTATAGAATTCTTTTTCAAAAGGAAGCGTTACAAATAGTGCATCAACATCTCTTTTAATATCGGCTACTCTACTCGATCTACTTGCCCAAACTTGCGGTGCTATATAATAATTAGTCTTAAAACTCTGCTGTTTTGCCCATTTTGCGATTCGCAAATTAAAACCAGAATTATCAATAAATATAATATGGTCTGGACGATACTTTAATATATCTTTCTTGCAGAAATTTATAAATCCTAAAACTGTTCGCAAATTTAATATTACTTCAGCAAAACCCATAAAAGCACGCTCTTTATAGTGCTTTACCATAATTCCGCCAACAGACTGCATTAAATCTCCTCCCCAAAATCTAAAATCAGCACTTGCATCTTCTTTTTGCAACGCTTTCATCAAATTTGATGCGTGTAAATCACCTGAAGCCTCCCCTGCAATGATATAATATTTCACCTAAACAAACTTTAAGATTAGCATTGTTAGTGCTGTTATGATTGTTGCCATCAAAACGCCCTTTGCTCTGTGATCTTGGTTCTTTTTTAAAAAGACAAAAAAGACAAATAAATTTGGAATAGCAGCTAAACCTAGAACTTTTCCATATAATTTTCCTTCTTTGAGAATTTTTAAACTTTCTTCAAAATCAAATTTTGAAAAAAGTTCGATATATAAGAAAAAACCACAAACAGTTGCAAAAATGGCTACTAAAAATCCTATTAAAATTTCCCGTCTCATTATAATTCCCAATTATTTAATTTTTGAATAAAATGATGTGCTGTCAAGTCAAACTGAACAGGAACAACTGACACGTAATTATTTGCAAGTGCCCATTCATCAGTATCCTCGCCTTTATCTAAATTGGCAAATTCTCCTGAAAGCCAATAATATTCTTTTCCTATCGGATTCACCCTCTTGTCAAACGTTTCCTTCCAATTTCCTTTTGCTTGACGGCATATTTTAATTCCTTTAAATTTATCTGATTTTGGAAAGTTCACGTTTAAAACAACTCCTTCCGGAAGTCCGTTTTTCAAAACATTTTTAGAGATTTTTTTGATTTCGTTTTCTAAAACATCAAAATTTGCATTCCAAGAATAATCTAACAGCGAAAAACCAATTGCTGGAATCCCTTCAATTCCTGCTTCAACAGCAGCACTCATTGTACCTGAATAAATCACATTTATTGACGAATTTGAGCCGTGATTAATTCCAGAAACACACAAATCAGGTTTTCTCTCTAAAATTTCACTTACCGCCATTTTCACACAATCTGCAGGAGTTCCAGAACATTTATATTCAATTTGATTCCCATTATCTACTTTTATTTTGTTACAAGTAAGTGTAGAATCAACCGTTATTGCGTGTCCCATTCCACTTTGTGGACTATCAGGAGCAATGACAATAACATCGCCAATAGTATTCATTACAGCAATTAATTTTCTGATTCCTGGAGCCGTAATTCCATCATCATTGGTTACTAAAATTAAAGGTTTTTTCGTCATCAAAATCTATATATCAGCAA
This sequence comes from Urechidicola sp., assembly GCA_965248525.1. GTDB lineage: Bacteria > Bacteroidota > Bacteroidia > Flavobacteriales > Flavobacteriaceae > Urechidicola. The sequence goes on from CBDFJO010000004.1 coordinate 404,480, forward strand.
CAAATTTACTATAATTTTATTGTTTTATAATTTAAAACAATTTTAACATTTTGCAGAGACATAAAATAGCTGTTATTTGTTAATATTGTTGAGTAAAGTATCAAATTACGAAAAAATTATTTTTATTATAATTCCTTGTAACTTTTAGTGAAATAAATGCACAAAACAAAGAAGTATAGTAAATGGCAAGGTTATTGGAACTAATAAAATTACAAAACTATCTCGAGATTGAGTGATTCACAAAGTCTTCAGAAAAATTTACAAAAAGAATAAAAATTAAACGAAAATCACAAAAAATCATAGTATTTTAGTGGCTTATAAAACAAAATGACGAAATTTAAAGAATATATGAAGCGAAATTTGAAATATATAATTCCAATTATAGCATTGGTTTTAACTTTAGCGAGTTTTACAGATAATAAAGATGACGAGAAAGATAAAATTTTAGTCAGTATTTTAAGAGATGTTTTGACCAATGGTCATTATGAACCAAAACAAATAAACGACACTTTTTCTGTAGTTGTTTTTGAAGATTTTATTGGTAATTTAGATCCTGCAAAACGTTATTTTTTGCAATCTGATATTGATGAATTTTCAAAGTTTAAAACCGAGATTGACGATCAAATTTTAAAACAAGAAGTTGCTTTTTTCAACTTAGTTTACAATCGTTTCTTACAACGTGTAGATGAAGCAAAAACTTATTATAAAGAAATCTTAAAAACACCATACGATTTTACTATTGATGAAGTTTTGGATATTAACTATGATAATGTCAAATACGCTAAAGATAAAGAAGCGCTTTATGATGTTTGGAAAACACAGTTAAAATACAGCACTTTATCAAGACTCTATGATAAATTAAATAATGATTCTTCTGATAACACAAATCTTTCAGAATTTGAAAAAGAATTTCGTAATAATATCAATAAAAGCAATTTTTATTTCAAGAATTTCTACGCTACAAAACAACAAGTCAAGAAAGTTCAAAAAATATTGGTTGACAACGGTTTAAATATAGGCAAAGTTGATGGTATCTATGGAAATAGAACTCTTAAGGGAATTGAAAAGTACAAATCAAAAATAAAATCAAAGTCTAAAACTTCTGAAAAAATTAGTGATGAAGAATTTGCACAACTAGAAATTGATGCACGAGAAGGTACTATGAAAAATTATGATGATTTCTATGAGCATATGAAAGATTTTGAACATACTGAATGGTTTGCAACTTATTTAAACAGTATTACCGCAGCATTTGATCCGCACACATTCTATTTTGCTCCAAAAAACAAAAAAGAATTTGACGAAAGTATCTCTGGAAAATTAGAAGGTATTGGCGCAAGACTATTTAAGAAAAATGATTATATAAAAATTTCTGAACTTATTTCTGGAGGTCCTGCATGGAGAGCTGGAGAATTAGAAGTTGGAGATCTTATTTTAAAAGTTGCTCAAGGTGATGGTGAACCTTTAGATGTTGTAGGTATGCGATTGTCAAAAGCAATTGAATTTATCAAAGGAAAAAAAGGAACTGAAGTTCGCCTAACATTAAAGAAAATTGATGGCTCTATTGAAGTAATTTCTATCATTAGAGACATTGTAGAACTTCAAGAAACTTTTGTAAAATCGAGTATTACTGTAAAAGACGGAAAAAAATTTGGTGTAATAAATCTCCCAAAATTCTATGTTGATTTTAACGATCGAAAAGCACGTAATTGTGCTACAGATATGGCTATCGAAATAGAAAGATTGAAAAAAGAAAATATTAATGGTATCCTTATTGATTTAAGAAATAATGGAGGAGGATCTCTACCTGCAGTTATTGAAATGGCAGGATTATTTATTAAAGATGGTCCAGTTGTACAGGTAAAATATAAAGGCGAAAAGCCAATCGTAAAAAAAGACAGAGACAAATCTGTTTTATGGGATGGTCCTTTAGTAGTTCTTACCAATGAGTTGTCAGCATCGGCATCTGAAATTTTTGCTGCAGCAATGCAAGATTATAAAAGAGCCGTAGTTATAGGTAGTAAACAAACATACGGAAAAGGAACCGTTCAAAATGTATTAGACTTAAATAGGTATTATAATACTCCAAACGACTTAGGAGGAATAGCATTGACTATTCAAAAATTCTACCGAATTAATGGAGGTTCTACACAACTCGAAGGTGTAAAGCCAGACGTAATTTTACCTTCTCAATACACCTATATGGACGTTGGTGAGCAAGATTATGACAATCCACTTCCTTGGGATCAGATCAAAAAAGCAAATTACAGTCCGTGGAACAAGTATACAAACTTTGATGATGTAGTACACAATAGTATTGATCGTATTAACAAAAATTCTCAATTTTTATTGATTGATGACAATGCGAAATGGTTGAAAAAAGGGCAAGATGACACCATCATTTATTTAAATTATGCTAATTATAAAAACGACTTAGAAAAACATTCTAAAGAGAGTGATATGTTTAAAAAATTATCACAATACGAAACAAACTTAACATTTAATTCACCTCTTTATGAATTACCACTTATAGAAAAAGATACCCTTTTAGGTACAAAACGTGTTGCTTGGCATAAAAATTTATCTAAAGATATTTATATTGAAGAAGGACTTAATGTTTTGGGTGATTTAAAATTGACGAGTCAAAAATATCAAACTGTAAAAAATTAATCGCAGCATTTTTTTTCAGTACTATAAATCTCCATAGTTTTGCCATTTTAAAATAGTTATATGGTTTTTGAAATACCTTTTACAACTACTTGGTCAGATTTTGATCCAAACGCTCATATGCGCCATACAGCATATAATAACTATGCTGCCGAAGTGCGCTCTCGTTTTTTTGCTCATCACGGATTTTCTTTAAGTGAATTTTCCAAACACAATATTGGTCCTATTCTTTTTGAAGAAAATACTCGTTTTTTTAGAGAAATTCTTGTTGGTCAAGACATTACAGCAACTTTAGAATTAATTGCTGCTTCCAGTAAATTTGAGCGTTTTAAATTTAAACATAAAATCATCAAAAATGATGGTGTTGTTTCTGCAGAAATAAAAATATATGGAGCTTGGATAGATTTAGCCAAACGTAAATTAACCGTTCCTCCACAAGAAATGATTGCTATTTTTAATAAAATAGAAAAGCCTGAAGATTTCGAATTTATAAAACTTAAAAATGCGGAATAGAAAAGCAATTTACGCAATTCTATCTCTCATAGTTGCAGTTGGGTTTTATTATTATCAAAATAATTTTGAATCTCAAAATTCACAAGTTTCTATTGAAGGTTTTAATTATTTACCAACCTCAACAACAGGTCAAATAATACAACATCAAAACTATACTTTATCGTACAATGAACTTTATGAGCAAGCAGAATGGGTTGCATACGAACTTAATAAAACTCACTTAACATATGACAATAGAAAACGACCATATTTTATAAATGACCCTAAAGTTTTAACAGGCTCGGCAAATTATAAAAATTACAAAAAATCTGGTTATGATAGAGGTCATCTCTGTCCTGCAGGTGATAGGCGGTTTACAAAAGATGCATACGATGAAACATTTTACACTTCTAATATCACACCGCAAAAAAACGATTTTAATGCAGGAGTTTGGAATAGATTGGAAATGAAAACTCGTTATTGGACAAAGACATACGGAAAACTATACATTATTACAGGAGGAATTTTAAATAAAGACTTACCAACAATCGGATATGAAGACGTGGCTGTACCAAACCAGTTTTATAAAATAATTTTAGACTATTCTGAGTCTAAAACCAAAGTAATTGCTTTTTTACTTCCGCATAAAGAGTCAAAAAAATCATTGCAAAATTTCGTCACTTCTATAGATAAAATAGAGCAATTAACTCATCTTGATTTCTTTCCTTCACTTCCTGATGAAATTGAAAATAAAATAGAATCTTCAACGAGTTTTTCTAACTGGAAATTTTAACCGAAAACTTAAGTTCAATTAGTACAAACTAAAAATGCTTCTCAATTGAGAAGCATTTTCTTTTGTACAGGCGGAGAGACTCGAACTCTCACACCGCAAGGCACTAGATCCTAAGTCTAGCGTGTCTACCAATTCCACCACGCCTGCTTACAGCAGGTAAACCTGCAATTTATCCTATAATTAGGTGTGCAAATATAAACAATCCGAAGAAATTGCAAAGAAGTTCTTGAGTATTTTTAGTATTTTTGGTTTTCAAATACATCATACTATGAAAAACTTAAAATCATATATAGATCAACACAAAAACCGTTTTGTTGACGAACTCGTAGAGTTGCTAAAAATACCATCAATAAGTGCAGATGCTGCTTATAAAAATGATGTGTTAAAAACTGCCGATGCTATAAAAATAGCGCTGGAAAAAGCAGGATGCAACAAAGTGGAAATTTGTCAGACTCCAGGATATCCAATTGTGTATGGAGAAAAAATCATTGACCCAAAACTACCAACTATTTTGGTATATGGACACTACGATGTGCAACCTGCAGATCCTCTTGAATTATGGGGCTCCCCTCCTTTTGAACCTATCATCAAGACAACAGAAATTCATCCAGAAGGAGCAATTTTTGCGCGTGGATCTTGTGATGACAAAGGGCAGATGTATATGCACGTAAAAGCATTGGAATTTATGACTTCAACAAATCAATTACCTTGTAATGTCAAGTTTATGGTTGAAGGCGAAGAAGAAGTTGGTTCAGAAAGTTTAAGTTGGTATGTAAAACAAAATCAAGAAAAACTTTCCAATGATATTATTTTAATTTCTGATACTGGAATGATAGCAAACGACATCCCTTCAATAACCACTGGCTTACGTGGCTTGAGTTATGTAGAAGTCGAAGTTACAGGTCCAAATCGTGATTTACATTCAGGATTATATGGTGGAGCAGTTGCCAATCCAATTAATATTTTAACCAAAATGATTGCTTCACTGCACGATGAGAACAACCACATTACGATTCCAGGTTTTTATAACAAAGTAAAAATTTATCTACTGATGAACGTGCCGAAATGGCAAAAGCACCTTTCTCTTTAAAAAACTACAAGAAAGCCTTAAATATTGATGAAGTATATGGCGAAAAGGGATATACAACCAACGAACGCAATTCTATTCGTCCAACATTAGACGTCAACGGAATTTGGGGAGGATATACAGGCGAAGGAGCCAAAACTGTAATTGCTTCACAAGCATTTGCCAAAATTTCTATGCGATTGGTACCAAATCAAAATTGGGAAGAAATTACGGAGTTATTTAAAAACCATTTTGAAAGCATTGCGCCAAAATCGGTAACGGTCAAAGTAACACCTCATCACGGAGGTCAAGGATATGTAACTCCAATTGATACAATTGGTTACAAGGCAGCATCAAAAGCATACGAAAGTACGTTTGGAAAAACACCAATCCCTCAACGAAGTGGAGGAAGTATTCCTATTGTAGCACTGTTTGAGCAAGAATTAAAAAGCAAAACTATTCTAATGGGATTTGGCTTAAACAGTGATGCAATTCACTCGCCAAATGAACATTTTGGAGTGTTTAATTATTTAAGAGGCATTGAAACAATTCCTATGTTTTACAAATATTTTACAGAAATGAACAGATAGTAAAATAGTGTCATTAACTCCGTTGAATCTTCGATTTCCTGAGAAGGTAGGAGTATACTAAAATTAGGTTTAGATTAACTTCGTTGAACCTAAAGGTTTGTCTGCCGTCGTCAAAAAGATGTTTGGAATATACTTTTGAAACCTTAAAATTAAAACCATTTACGCCATTGCAACCAAAAAAAATGACAAGTCTATGTGTGTTTAGAAAAAATTGGTGTGAATAAATATAGTGCTTTTATACATCCTTTAATTACTGATAATAACAATTTAAAAGAGTTGTTGCTTATAAAATAGATAAAGTAATTATTATCTATTTAAACACTTCTCAACACTAATAAAATGTATATTTGTTTTAATAAATTAGTAACATAGTAATTCCATTTTATGAATCATACATTTGTCATTCCTACTTATAATGATTCTTCCTATTTAGAAAAATGTATCTTAAGTGTTAAAAATCAAACAGTTGACAGCAAAGTGATTTTAACAACCTCTACGCCATCACCATATATAAAAAACCTTGCTTCGAAGTATAATTTACTTTACCATATCAATAATTCTAAAGAAAAGGGAATAGCAACTGATTGGAATTTTGCCATTTCTAAAGTCATAACTAAATTTGTAACTATTGTCCATCAAGATGATGTATACAATCCCAACTATTTAGAGGAGATATTTGGTGAAATTGATAAATTTCATTCAAACAAAATCATCCTTTTATTTACAAATTATACAAACATAATAAACAACAAAGAGCAAAAATATTCTTTAAATTATTTTATAAAAAGAACTTTAATTTTTCCTTTTCTAATAAAATCTATAATTCACAATCCTCTTATAAGGAAGGCTGTCCTATCATTTGGAAGCCCTATTTGTTGCCCTACAGTTACATATAATCTAGAAAATTTAACAGTTTCCTCTTTGACGCAAAATACTTTTGTGTACTAGATTGGTGGGCATGGCTAGAATTATCAAAAAACAATGGCGCATTTATATATTTAAATAAGCGACTTGTAAGTCATCGTATTCATGAAGAATCTGAAACTACAAATCAAATAATATCTGGAAACAGGAAGCAAGAAGAATTAAGTATATTTATATCAATTTGGGGCAAATTTTTAGGGAGGTTTATTTCTAAAGTTTATGAACTTGGTTATAAAAATAATTATTTCTAAAATAATACTATCCCTTTACCCCTACGCAAACAAATTCATTATACTTAAAATATCTACCTATCATTATAGGAAAAGGAAAGGAATACTTTTTTTCTAAAATAATATTGTTCTTTTTAAATATTTTTTCCAATTTAATAAAATCTAAAAAAGTTACATGTGTTTTATCTGAATTAAAACCAGCTTCTTGAGGTGTAATAAATATTACTTTACCATTTTTTTAAGAGAAGGAAAGTATTCTGAAAGAATTTCAAAACCCCTTTTCTCGTCCATATGCTCCAAAACATGGGCTAATAAAATTGAATCGAAAAACTCCTCTTTTTTATATGATGACTCTTCAAATTCACTAGCACTAAAGACTGTAAGACCTCTTGATTTAGCTATTTCTATCGAAGCTGTATTATGATCTACACCAACACCATTACCATTTAAGTGCATAAGGTTTCTACCAACTCCACAGCCAACATCTAAAACAAACCCATGGCAAATTTTCTTTATATTATACCTATAAGGCATTTGAACATCTAATACTTTTTTCCACCATTTACCCTGTTTTTTCAATAACCTCTCAGTATATTCAGGTTTCTTTGTATCGTCAAAATTCTCCATATATTTTTTTAATCCTTTCTCATTTTTATAGCAAGTGCTAAATTATTTTTAGCCAATTGACAATCTGATTTTATGGCTAGTGCTTTTTCACAATTTAAAATAGCTTCTTCATAATTTCCCAACGCATTGTATGATGAGCAAATATTATTATATGCTAAATAATAATTTGGATCTAATTCAATAGCCTTCTTGCAATACATAATACACTGTTCATACTTCTTTATATTGTAATAGTGCAAACTCAAATTTAAATAATTACTTGGGGTAGGGGTACTTTCTGCTTTTAAAATAAGATCAGATATTTTATTCTGTTTGTTTTGGGCTCTTAATAAAAAGTTTAAAGTCTTACTATCATTTGAGACAATTTTCAAACAAAAATTGGCTAAAGCAATACTTTTATTCCACAATTTTAATTCATTATAAACCTCCATTAGCACATAATTATTTGACATATTGGTATTACTTATTTCATGCGCCATTTCTGCATATTTCTTAGCTTCAATTAATCTGTATTGTTTTTTTAAAAAGGTAGCATAAAATAAATATGAAGAATCACTACTTCCATTTAGTTCAATAGCTCTTAGAAAATTTATTTCTGCTTCTTTAGGATTATTCATAGCATTATTCACTATACCTAAATTGACAAACAGATTTGAATAATAAGGGCTATAAATCAAGGCTTTATCAAAATATTTCTTTGCGACTTCATAGTTACCGATTTCCATTTGTGTTAAACCATAATTCATTAGCCCTCTTCCATTCTTGGGACTCTTTATGGTTACATCTAACCAAAGTGACGCACCAGTACTCCATACTTTATTTCTTTGAAATGTTCCATATGCATAAGAACATAAAACACCTGAAATCACTAAAATTAATCCAAATTTGAAAATTGGATTTTTAAAATATCTTTTTTTTTCTATAATTAACAATCCTAAACTATAAGAAACAGCTATAGTTAACCCTATAAATGCATAAAACATTCTATGATCATTTAGCACTTCGGCCAATGGGATTAAAGACGTTGGCAAAAGTGCTACGATAAACCAAATTAATCCAAAGGCAATTGGTTTTGTTTTTTTCTTAATCGAAGTTTTAACAATAACATATAATAATCCTACTAAAAAGAAAAAACCAATAAGAACTCTGTCATCAAAAATATTTTCGATTACTGTCCAATCTGTATCTGCACTTAAATTAAATGGAAAAAAGAAAGAGAGAAAGTAGTGCACCCAAACATATGGTTGTGTAATTAAATATGAATAAATGGAATTTGAAAACCCATTAGATTCTTCAATGCTAGAAAGGGTATATAACTGGACAACTATTACCACAATTATTAAAGGCAATAATTCAATAAAAATTTGTAAAAACTGCTTTAACTTGTCTTTTTTTAAAATTCCAACTAATGTTAATTGCCTCTCAAATAAAATACTATAAAAGAATAATAGAATTGGTAATGTAAATAAGGTCTCTTTTGAAAAGACCCCAAAAACCGCTGGAATTATATATAAATAATATTTCTTACACCTCCCTTTAAGAGCATATATGGAAAAAGACATTAAAATAAAAAAAGTAGACAACACATCAGATCTAGCAATAACATAGTTAATAGTTTCTGCATTTACAGTGTGAATTGAAAACCAAGCCGTTGCTAATAAAGCAATATAGGAACTACTCTTAATATCAAGAACATATCCCAAAATATTTTTATATAAATAATATAATATGACTAGCAAACATATAAATACTATAAAAATAGATAAGTGAAAATAAAATGGATTAAGACCATTACCTAGCCAATAATCAATTGCCAAAGAAGTTGTTACAACTGGTCTTAGCCATTTATGAAAAGGACTAGAGCTGAACATCGTATTATCTACAAAAAAACTTGGAATATTTTCAAGATTTCTGATATGAACATTATTAACTATTGTATGCATATCATCAAAGTGAAAACCATTATTAAAATGATTTGAATAGGTAACTAATAGTAATAATAAAAGGATAATACTGCAACCTACAAATTGAAAATTATTTTTATTCTTCATAATTTAAATTAACTCTTTAGATTTATTTAAGTTTATTTTCTTGTTCGCTTTCTCATTTGAGAAATTTGTTCTGCAATCAAACCCAAAAATAAAAGTAATATTCCTAAAATTATTCCTAGTAATGCGCCAACACTAAGCCCTCTTCCTAAAATCAATATTGGTAGTGCCCATGCTGTGGAGGCAAATAAAATAAACATTGAGAATGGAAAAAATATCTTTAATGGATTAAATAACAATACCATATTAATTATTTCCTTAATTGTATCAATTGCTGTCATAACACCTATAGTGCTTACTCCTCCTACTCGATCCTTTATGTTTATGGAAATTTCAATTACTTTAAAACGATAATTGGTAAAAACCAATGTAATTGTATCATGAAATGCAAAACTATCTGAACAAAGGTGAAGGCAAGATGCAGCGACTTCTGTTTCAAAAATTTTAAGACCAGAATTTAAGTCATAAATCTTAATAGGCATTAAAATTTTTGCCGTTTCCCTTATAATTAATTTTCCTAAACCACGAAAAAATGTTGCCGATCTTAAACCTTTACGAGAACCAATAACCATATCAGAATTTGTTTTGATAATTTCTTTATAAAGTTTATCAATGTCAGATATATAATGCTGTCCATCTGCATCTATAGTAATAGCATATTTTGTTTTTGCATTAGTTATACCTGTCTTTATTGCCGCTCCTGTTCCTCTATTAACCTTATGAGAAACGACAGAAACAATACTAGAACGATAAGTATTTAAAATTTCTAAACTTCTATCAGTAGAACCATCATTTACTATAATCAAATTATAACTTTTCGCTTCACAATGTGCTATTACTTTAGGTAAAAAAAGAGGAATAGCAATCTCTTCGTTATAAGCAGGAATGATTACTGTTAAAGCTGGATCTTCAAGTAAATTCATTTATTTTTTTTTAGTATAAATACAAATTTATGTTATTTTATCGAATTTAATAATAAAATGAAAACTATTATTCTTGCTAGATTTTTAAATAGCGTAACAAGCCTTTATGCAAAAGCAAAACTCTCCAACTTCTTGGCATTATTTTTGATAATTATAGTTTTTTTAACTATTGCTAAGTTAAAAAATAATATTTTCGTAGAGAATTATGATATCAAAACTTATAAAACTTACTTTTTTTAGTTGCTTTCTATTAAGCAGCGTATCACTGTTTGCTCAATTAGACAACACAGATGGCAAGTCTCGCGATATAAACATTCCACCAAACATTGAGGTAGAAAAACACAAATTTAACGACCCTCGAACTTCTAATAAAACATCAAAAGAAGATGCTATAAAAGAAGTACTAAAAAAACAACTTGAAGATGAAAGAAAGAATATTCCAAGACATGACGGAATCATAACTCCCGAAGAATTACATAAACACAAAGTTGAAAAACAACAAGGAGAAATTAAGAAAGAATATACAAAAATTGATAAATATTTGGGAGGTTTCACAAGCAAGTCAAAAAATGTAACAATTGTATGTAGAGACTTCCAATATCCTGACGGCGATAAAGTTACCATTTATTTAAACGATGTTCCTGTAGTTAAAAGTATCGTGTTAACTGGTACATTTCAGCAGTTTAGATTACCTCTTTCAGAAGGATTAAATGTCATTTCTTTCAAGGCGTTAAATCAAGGTTCGTCTGGACCAAATACCGCAGGATTTATGATTTTTGATGATAACGCAGAAGTTATTTCGGCAAACGAATGGCTTTTGGCTACAGGTGCAAAAGCGACCTTGTCGATTGCTAAGATTAAGTAATTACAATTTCTTCACATACTTTGTGATAATCACAATCTGAGTAGGACCAACTTTACCTTCAATAAATTCAGCATTTTCTTGATCTAAAGAAATTCTACGCACAGCAGTTCCTTGTTTAGCAACCATACTTGAGCCTTTTACTTTTAAGTCTTTTACAAGTACAACAGAATCTCCAGCCCGTAAAATAGTTCCGTTTATATCTCTATGAATTACTTTTTCGCTCTCATCAAGACCTTCTCCTGTTGCTTTTGCAAATCGCAACACATCATCACCAAGATACAACATATCTAATAAATCTTGAGGCCAACCTTTAGATTTTAAACGAGAAAGCATACGCCAAGCAATAAATGGTATAATTTTATTCAATACTTCTTATTTTACCTAATCAATTATCCCCTTAAGGGGATTATAGGGGGTGTTTACAATCATATTCATCCTTTCAATTTATACAAAACTGGTTTACTTGGCGATGCATCATTTACAAAAGATGCTACCTGTAAATTCAATAAATATACTCCGTCTTTTACAGTATTTTTCACATAAATAAACTCTGTAATAGTCGCATCTAAACGTTGATTTCCATGATAATTCCAAAAGGCTTTGTGCGCCAACAATTTTCCATCATCTTTTTCCTTATCTATTGATGGTAAATCAATTAACAAATGCTTTACTCCTATTTCTTTGATATATTCTGCCGCATTCTCTGCCAAAAAAGGTGGATTTGTATTTGAATATTGATGTGATTTTTTCTCCTCTTTATTTGGAAGCGTGCGAATAACCAATGCATCTACTTTTTTATCTTTCAATAAATTTTCCAACTGTACTTTCGTAATAATTCTATCACCGTTTTCTTGAATTTCTGGTAAAACAGATATTAACTGAGCAATAAAAAAAAAGGTTTTTAAAGAGTCATTTATACTATGAAACTCTTTGGTAATATGACCAATACATTCCGTATGTGTTCCATGCGCATGTGGATTAAACTGAATCATATTAAAATTTACCGAAGCACCTTTTTCAACACTTGCAATCCAATTTCCATCAATAACTGGTTCAATTTTTGGCGCATCAAGATACCAAGCATTTACATTTTCTTTTGATGCTGATAAAGGCAACGAAATATCTATTGGTTTTTGAAGATTAGCTTTGTATTTTCTATTATTCAGTTTGATTTTAATTTTCATACTATAAAATTAATCATTTTTAGTCAACCATAAACAATTCAGAGGCAATTCCGTCAACTAGAAACTTTCCTTTGTTAGTTGTTAAAACTATATTCTTATGAATTTTGAGCAATCCAATATTCTGATAACCTTCAACTTCATTCAGTAAATGAATTTTATACTCATCACCAAATTCTCGTTCAACTGTATCCAAAGAAACTCCCCAAATTGTTCGTAATCCAGTCATAATATATTCATTGAATTGGTCATCCAATGATAATTCTTCAGCTTCTCTTGGCAGAATTTTATTCTGAATTGACTTTAGATATTTTGCATTGTTACTCACATTCCAACTGCGTTGCTTTCCATCAAACGAATGCGCCGAAGGACCAACTCCTAGATAAGATTTACCTTGCCAATAACTTGTATTGTGTTTAGAAAAATAGTTAGGTTTTCCAAAATTAGAAATTTCATAATGTACAAATCCTTGCTTCGTTGTTTCCGCTACCAAAATATCGAAATGTTGTGCTGCAAGGTGCTCGTCTAATGGTGGATATTTTCCGTTTTTAATAAATGAATCTAAGGCTGTTTTGGGCTCAACTGTTAGCGCATAACTAGAAATATGATTGACACCAAAATCAAAAACAATCTGTAAATTCTTCCTCCATTTATCTATACTCATATTTGGAATTCCATAAATCAAATCAACCGTAATATTATCAAAGTGGCGACTCGTCACTGAAAGGCAATCTTTAGATTCACTAGCATTGTGCGCTCGGTTCATCGACTTTAAATCCTCTTCAAAAAATGATTGTATTCCGATGCTTAAACGGTTTATTGGGCTTTCAGAAAGTTCGCGTATTTTTTCTTCTGACAAATCATCTGGATTGGCTTCCAAAGTGATTTCAGGAGTGTCAATTACATTAAAATTTTGTTGAATTATATCAATCAATAATTGGATTTCATCAACAGACAATAAACTTGGTGTTCCTCCTCCAAAGTAAATGGTTTCTATAGTTTCCGTGAGTTCGTTTTTACGTAAAATCAATTCGTCAGCAATGGCATTAATCATTTCTGATTTTCTTTTTAACGAAGTAGAAAAATGAAAATCACAATAATGACATGCTTGTTTACAAAAAGGGATATGTAGGTAGATTCCTGCCAATTAATTACTTTTTAACTCTACTTTCATTCTGTTTTACAAATGCGCTCCAGCCTGTATAACCTTTTCCTACACTTACTTTTCCACTGTTATAAAAATGACAAACTGCTGCAGCAAGTCCGTCAGTTGCATCTAAGTTTTTAGGTAGCATTTTTAATTTTAACGTATTCTTTAGCATTCCTGCAACTTGCTCTTTACTTGCATTTCCGTTGCCTGTAATTGCCATTTTTATCTTTTTAGGAGCATATTCAGTAATTGGAATGTCTCGTGATAACCCTGCAGCAATCGCAACACCTTGTGCTCTTCCTAATTTTAACATTGACTGCACATTCTTGCCAAAAAATGGTGCTTCAATTGCTATTTCATCAGGATGATAAGAGTCTATCAGTTCGATAGTTCGCTCAAAAATGAGGTTCAATTTCACATAATGATCGTCATACTTTTTCAGCATCAATTCGTTCATTACCATAAACTCCATTTTCTTATTTACAACTTTTATCAATCCAAAACCCATAATTGTGGTTCCTGGATCAATTCCTAATATGATTTTTTCTGTGGACAATATTTCGTTTCTTTGTGTAAATGTACAACAACATAAACCCAAAATACAAGTCGTTTTTATTTTTTCTAATTAAACTTGCCATTGTTGTCGGTTCGCTCTATTTTATTTATGATAAAGTTGTGCATAATGACAGTATAAAATTCAGTGAACTTATTCATCAAATAAAAAACATACTCCTTCAAAAAAAATGGGCGATTCCAATTTTATTATTACTATCATTTTTAAATTGGTTTTTTGAAATTTGTAAATGGAGAATCCTTACAAATAGTATTAAAAAAAATTCTTTTCTAGATGCTACAAAACAAAGCTTGGCAGCATTAACAGTTTCATTATTTACACCAAATAGAATTGGAGATTATGGCGGAAAAGCCATTTATTTTCCAAAAAATAAAGGCAAAATAATGCTTCTAAATTTGATTGGAAATTTAAGTCAACTTACAATAACAATACTCTTTGGAATTGTAGGAATTATCTATTTTATATCGACTTATGAGATTGAAATAAATCCATATAGAATTCGAAGAATTGCATATTTACTCGGATTTTTATTGCTTATTTTTATTCCAAATAAAAACAGAAAAGTAAAACTATTCTCTTATCTAAAACTTGATAAACTTCGAGATTATGTCAAAAAAATAGCTGTAAAAACACATTTAAAAATAGTTGTATTGTCATTTATTCGTTATATAATATTCTCCCATCAATTTTATTTTTTATTGATACTATTTGGTGTTGAAATTGATTACCCAACTTTGATGTACTTAATTTTTACAATGTATTTTTTAGCATCATTCATTCCAAGTATTTCTTTGTTTGATTGGGCTGTAAAAGGTACTGTTGCAATTTATATTTTTACTTTTATTAATGTTTCTGAAATAACAATTGTAACAATTACATTGTTAATGTGGATTCTAAATTTTGCAATTCCTTCATTGATTGGAAGTCTTTTTGTAATAAATTTTAAATTTTCAAAAGAATTATAAATGATCTATTTAGTTTTCCTAATAACCACCATTTACACAATTTTAATTGCCTCTTTTATCATTAGTTTTGATAAAGTTAAATTATTTAAAAATGATAATTCTATTCCCGAAAATACATTTACAGTTATTATTCCTTTTCGGAATGAAGTAAAAAACTTGCCCAACCTTTTAGAAAGTTTATCATCACTTGATTATCCAAAAGAGTTATTTGAGTTAATCCTTATAAATGATGATTCTAATAATAACTCTGTTGAAAGAATTGAACAATTCAAAAGTCAAAATTCAAAACTTGACATTTATATATTTGATAACATCCGAAAATCGAATTCACCAAAAAAAGATGCAATTGAAACAGCTATACAAAAGTCAAAATTTAATTGGATTGCAACTGCAGATGCTGATTGTATAATTCCAAAAAAATGGCTTCAACTTTTTGATGAATTCATTAAAAAAATGATTCAAAAATGATTTGTGCTCCAGTGACTTACAGTAGTAACAATTCGGTTTTTAGAGCAATTTCAGCTGTTAGATTTTATAAGTTTGATTGGTTCTACTATTGGTGGTTTTGGCATCAAAAAACCTTTTTTATGCAATGGTGCAAACCTCTGCTATTTTAAAAAATCATTTCATCAAGTTAATGGATTTGAAGGAAATAATAATATCTCAAGTGGTGACGATATTTTTATGTTAGAAAAAATGGTTGCAATATTTCCTAAAGAAGTCCATTTTTTAAAATCTTATGATGCACTTGTAATTACGAAACCTCAACCTAATTTTAAAAGTTTAGTTTCACAACGAATTCGTTGGGCTTCAAAAACTTCAAATTATAACAATTGGTTTGGAAAATTTGTTGGAATTTCTGTTCTATTAATGAATTTTTTATTAGAAATTTCACTTCCAATTGTACTTTTCAAATTCTTCTCTTGGAAAATTTTTATTATGCTATTTTCAATCAAGTTCTTTATTGATTTTATACTTATTATAAAAATGCTAATTTTCACAAAACAAACAAAAAATATCATTTTTTATCCAATTATTGTTATTTTTTATCCATTTTTCATCATTTTTGCTTCTTTTTTAACCATTTTTAAAAATTCATATAAATGGAAAAAGAGACGGTTTAAGGTTTAAAAATAAAACACTTTAATTTGTTATAGTGACTTTTATATATTTATAGTGTCTACATAATAGACTTGTTTTATTATAAATTGAGGACAACCCTTCAAAAATTACTGCTAAAAAAAGAAAATAATTAATTTAATTGTTTTAATAAGTATATAATGTCTTTACTAAATTACAAAACTTCAAATCCCGCATTTTCAGTTGGTGTGTGGAATGGTTTTTCATATTCTCCTAAAAAAATGTCATTGCAAGGAATCATTATAAAAACATTTTTTTGTTTAATACTTGTTGCCATATCTACTTGGTATGTTTGGGATTTAGTTTATCAAGGTGTAAATGTAAAGTGGCATACATCATTAGGGCTGTTAGCCGCAATTATTTTAAGTGTTTTAACTTCTTATAAGCATAAATGGGCAGTCATTACTGCACCGTTATATTCGTTAGCAAAAGGTTTTTTTCTTGGAGGTTTTTCAGCATATGCAGAATTACAATTTGAAGGAATGCCAATGAGAGCAGTTGGCGTTACAATTATCGCTTTTTTTATAATGCTATTTTCATACAAATTTAAAATAGCAACTGTTACTAACAAATTTAGAAGTGTAATTATTTCTGCAACAATATCAATAATGATTATTTACCTTATTTCTTGGATTTTAAGCTTCTTTGGAATCTCAGCATCAATTATTTACGGTACTTCATGGTTTGCAATAGGTTTTAATATTATTGCTGCTTCAATTGCTTCTTTGTCTTTACTTTTAGATTTTGATTATATAGAGCGAAAAGTAAATCATGTGCCAAAATATATGGAATGGGTTGCAACTTGGGGGCTACTCGTAACTCTCATTTGGTTATACGTAGAAATTTTAAGACTGATGAGAAAACTTGCCATTCGGATTTAGTTAGATTTGGAACAAAAAAAATTAAAGAACAACGACTAATAAAGAAAAAAAGGATAGAAAAAAGAGTCTTTATTCTAACTGGATTAAGTTTTCTTGTCTTAATCATTATTACCTATTTCTATAAAAACCTTTATTGGGTATATGTTGAAGCGTTAAGAATAATGAAAAAAATTGCGTTGAATTAGAAATATTTTTCCATTAAACTTTCGGCATTTTGCCAAAAGTAAAGAAGAACTAACAATACAATTAATAATATAATTAATTTACTCTTGTTAGGTTTTCTTCTTTTTCTAAATCTACTAAATTTCATATTATCTTTTTTTAATTGCCCTTAACATTTCTCTTTTTCCAGGAGGACCTTCAAGTCGTTCAACAACAAATCCTACTGCTTGCATTGCTCTTCTTACACTTCCTTTAGCAGAATATGTGACCAAAATACCTCCTTGCTTTAACGCAATATACATCTTTTTAAAAATTTCTTCTGTCCATAGTTCTGGTTGAACACGCGCACCAAAAGCATCAAAGTAAATTAAATCAAAAGTATTCTCATCATCAATATCCTTAAAAAATTTTTGCTGTTTTGTCAGATGAAAATTTTTATAAATTTTATGCCTTTCATCCCAAGAAACTTCGTGCATTTCCTTAAATAATAATGTCTTTCCTGCTGCTTTTAATTCCGAAATATAATTTAACGCTTCAACTTCTTCCTTTGAGATTGGATACGCTTCAACTCCTGTATAATCAACTTCTAAATTATATGTTTCTAATTCTAAAAAAGTAATAAAACAATTTAAACCTGTTCCAAAACCTATTTCTAAAACATTTATTTCTTGATTTTTAAAAAGCGATAAACCGCTCTTAATAAAAACGTGATACGCTTCTTGAATTGCTCCATGTTTTGAATGATATTGCTCATTCCATTCAGGTAAATGAATGGTTGTAGAGCCGTCATTAGTAATGATTATTTTTCGTTCCAATCTATAGTTAAGTTTCTTAAAACTATAACAAAGTTACACTTTCAAATCAAATCTTAAGTTCAACTAGCAAATGCAACTTTTTAAGATTCATTTAGCGTATCTATTTTTATCAATATTGAAATTTAAAAAAGTATAAAAATTTGATAGTTATTGCGTATTGTAGAATTTTATTTATCGGTTAGTATAAGAATAGTAGCGGATTTCAGGCACGAACCTTCAATTTGCCACTAAACTTTCTCAAAGATACGGACTTTGATTTCAGCACCCAAACCGCTATTATTTTTATACATCTTAAGTTTACATTTTATAAATTTAAGCAATTAATCAGAAAGAACCAAAGAGAGGAATAAGTTTAATATATACGTAGAGACTATGATCTCGTCAACATTGATAATCCCCTCTCTTTTTTACTAAAAATTCGTTCAGTTCTATGAGACAAAAAAGATCTCGTTTTTAAGTTGTTGAATCGTAGTAATTAGTTCTTTCATAAAATCATTTTATATGAGTAAAGATAAAAAATATTTTGGAATTGACATCAGTAAAGATGTTTTTGATGTGTATGATTATTTAGGTAATTTTCATCAATTTAATAATGACTATTCAGGTTTTAAACACTTCAATAAATTATTAAATAAAGAGAGCCATTGTGTGATGGAAGCCACAGGTTATTATCACAGTAAGTTGGCTTATTATTTAGTAGAACAAGGAGTGTTAGTTTCAGTAGAAAATCCATTAAAGATAAAACGTTTTATACAGATGGGTTTATCAAAGGTAAAAACGGATAAGAGCGATGCAAAACAAATTTACAACTATGCATTACAAGTAGCTGTATCTCTTTGGCACGGAGAATCAAAAACCCAACAAGAGAGTTTACAAATTGTACGTTTGTTGAGTATTTACACTAAACAGAGCACTATGCTAAAAAACAAAATACATGGAGAGGATGTGTTAGGGACACCATCAAGATTAGTTATTCAATCTTTAAATAGACAATTGAAATCTATACAAAAAGAGGTTAAAAAGTTGGAGGTAGCCTTAGAGAATAATGTAAAATCGGAATATCAAGAAAGTTTGACATTGTTAAAAAGTATTCCAGGAATCGGACCAAAAACAGCAATGATGCTATTGGTTTTTACAGATGGTTTTAATAGATTCGATAGTTCAAAAGAATTGTGTAGTTATGCAGGAATTACACCTGTAATTAGAGAATCTGGTTCTAGTGTAAAGGCAAGACCAAGAATAAGCAAGGTTGGCAATGTTAAGTTAAGAAATCTATTGTTTTTATGTAGTTTTAATGCTTGTAAATATAACAAATCTTGCAAGGCGTTATTTGATAGAATTGTAGCTAAAGGGAAGAGTAAAAAACTAGCATTAATTGCGGTGTGTAATAAGTTATTAAAACAGGCATTTTCTATTGTAAAAAATGGAATTCCTTATGATGATAATTTTAGAAGTGTTTTAGTGAAATATAATTGAGTTTTTAGTTGTTTTTTACCTCAGTTCTTTGTTACCTGCTTTGCATTTTACTCAGATTATTGGTTCCTCTTTTTCCTATGTGTCCAAAGTTGGATTATTCCTAGCCCAAAAAGAATTTAGCCATCCCCCGAAAAACGAATTAAATACTTCGTTAAGTATTGAATTTATTGATAATTTCGGTTGATTTAAAATTGGAAAACTGTTTAAAAAGTTGTATTTTGTTCTTGTAAAAAAAGCAAAATCACCTTAAAAACAGTTCTATGAGCAAGATACTAACAAAAAAGATACAAACCCAATTAAGTGACTATTTTTTATCTAATTCAGAAATGACCAAACCAGAAACACGTTGTTTAAAAGAGATGGTTTTAGGAATTTTAAAGTCAAAATCTGTATTTGTAAATCAAATAGCAGCTAGTTTACGAGAGTCTATAAAATTGAAAGATGTTTGCAAGCGCCTTTCTGCTCAATACTTAAAGGGAGATTATGCAGAAAAAGTGATGACTACTCACCTTGAAACCGTTGGAAATAGTATTTCAAAAGATAATTTTATTCTTATGGACGGTACTGACATCAGCAAAAAATATGCTAAATATATGGAGGGCTTGGAGTTTGTAAAGGATGGTGATACTAGCAAAATCGGACTTGGTTATAATGTCTTAAACATAAATGTGATTAGCAATCATAAAGAAATAACACCTCTTTATAGCAAAGCTTATAGTTTTGAAATGGGGGCATTAAGCAGTAATAATGAAATAAAAAAAGCCGTAAGAGAAGTACAGAAATATGTAGCCCATAGAGGCTGTTGGGTTTTTGATAGAGGAGCAGATAGTGGTATTTTAAAAGATTTTTTTGTCAGTGAATGCTCACAAACAATCATTCGCTTGAAGAGAAACACAAAATTATACCATAAAGAGAATGAGTTACAAGTAAGCCAACTTCTTAAAAAAATAGATTTTTCAATAACACAAACAGTGACCAAGGTAAAGAAAAACAAACCTGTTTTAAAAGAGTATCAATTAGGAGCAATCCCAATAAATTACACCATAAAGGGAGTTACACTCTCATTGTGGTTAGTCGTTTCGAGAAATGTAAGACACGGAGGTCTCTGTTATTTACTTGTCAAAAGCAAACTTTCTACAGCTATAGAAGTTGCTAAATGGGCTTTTAAAGGGTATGGTTTACGATGGAAAATAGAAGAATATCACAGACATATAAAACAAGAATATAAATTGGAAGATATTCAACTAAAAACCTTTGATGGATTACAGTCAATGCTTGCTGTTTTGACTGTGGCAATGTATATGATTTACAAGAAAATACAAGCGTTACATTTTAACTTGTTGCTTAATGCAGGCTATAACTATCTAAACAGGCAGAGTGTGAGGGAACTAATCAATTTCATTTATTACAAAATATCAAAGGTGGTTTCCATACTACTAATGCCAACCAAAAGCAGATGGAATATAATAAAAATACCGCCTATAGAGAGTAGCGGACAACTTAATTTAGAATTTAACTAAAAAAAACAGGGGATGGCTAATTACATTTTAACTTGTTGCTTAATGCAGGCTATAACTATCTAAACAGGCAGAGTGTGAGGGAACTAATCAATTTCATTTATTACAAAATATCAAAGGTGGTTTCCATACTACTAATGCCAACCAAAAGCAGATGGAATATAATAAAAATACCGCCTATAGAGAGTAGCGGACAACTTAATTTAGAATTTCTAAAAAAAACAGGGGATGGCTAAATTAAAGAAATGGTACATTTTTTCAATTTAAAATTCTTTTATAATTTTCAATTCAGTTCTAAAAGCCACAAATTTACCATTAAAAGGCTTACTATCATTTTTCATTTTTTCTGCATCAAATTTATAATAATCATCTAAATCTTTGCGTGTTTTAGCTCTGTACTGTACAGAATATGTTATTCCGCCCATTTCTTCTTCAACCAATACTTTTGTGAGTTTTGCGCTCACAAAACGTCCTGTTGCAATAACATCAGGAATGTGATTATGAATCCATTTTAGCCATTCGTTATGAATGCTATCGTCTATATTTATGGTTACGTTGTATATATACATATTTTAATGTAATAATGCTTTAATGAAGTAATATATCAGATATTATCTCCTCGGAGTTTTCTATATTTTTTTCGAGCCTCAACTAGATGAATACTTGACGGAAAATCAAAAATGATATTTTGATAATACGCTTTTGCTTTTTCTATATTGTTTTGCTTTAAATGCAATTCTCCTAATTGATAATAAGCATCGTCCACCAAAATATCTTCAGAGTTTATTTCTATTATTTTTAAATAGTTGTTTTCAGCCTTGTCAAATTGTTTTAATTCTTCAAAAATTTCCGCTTGTTTAAAAAGCGCTTCGTCTTCAATAGCATGTCCTTTATGATTTCTTAAAATCACACTCAAAGAATCTATCGCTTGTATATTTTTCTTTTGAAATGCCAATAAATCTGCCTTTGCATACAATTTTAACGCTGTTTTTATTGTGTCGCCAACACTATTATCATTAATAATCAAACTCAAATCCAACGCATCATTAGCAATCAGTTGTGAAGTAGAACCTTTGAGTACTTTTAATTGTGTTTCTGCCCAATCAAAATCACTTTTAAAATAACTTGTTTGTGCTACCTTAAAACGCGCTTTTTGTGCTAAAACATGATTTTTAAGTTTGGTTTGTACTTGAGAATAATAAATTAAGGCTTCATTAAAACGACTATTAAAAACCAACACATCGCCTAATTTTATTTTGATAACGCCTTTTTGATACTTATTGCTTGGCAATTCAAGTGCTCCTTTTAAAATGGTAATTGCCTTAGTTGGTTCTCTTTTTTTGAAGGTTAAAAAATCTGCATAAGCAATTTGAATTTCCAGTGTATTGGTTGTTTTTCCATATTCGTCAAACAATTTTTGAAACTGATTATCAATATGCTCTAAATCATCAGAAGTTTCAATGGAAACATATAATAAGTATAATTTTGAATCTACTATTTCTTCCTGATTTTTACTATTTTTAAGAATATAATTAAAAATATTTTGTGTAGCTTGGTAGTCTTTATTATCAAATGCTATTTCTCCTAAACCTATAATATTATTCATGCTTTTAAGCGAACGTTTATACAACGCTTTCTCTTGAATAAACGCTTTTCCATATTGTTTTTGATGGATAAACAACCAACTTAATAATTGGTTCCAACCATTTTTTTGATTGGTTTGTAAACGTTTTAAAACAGATTTTTTAAAGAGAATATTATATTCATTTTCACTATCGTCTGTGATATATTTTCCTACATATCGTTGGATGGGCTTTAGATGCTTTTCATCTTTTTCAAGTTCATTTAAATAGGTGTCAAACATACTTTGGACGTCCCCTTTTTCACCATATATTTGTGCAATCTGAAAATTATAATTTGCATTTGGATTTTTGTCCATTACAGCCTTATAGGCTTGTATTGCGTAATCTAATAAATGATTGTTTTGAAAAGCTTTACCAACAGAATATCCTGAAATCCCTTTTTTATCAATTGATTTTAGCGCTTTTTTATAATAAGCAGCTGCTTTTTCTTGCTGATATTGTAATTCGTAATTATAACCTAATTCAACCAAAAAATGTGTGTGTCGAGGTTGTTTTTTGATATAATTTTCTATCAATTCTTGTGCTATATCAAAACTTTCGAGTTGCTGATAACAATCAATTAATCGAGTTAGATAATTAGAATTAAAATTATTTTGTTCGTATAAAGTCTTGTATATACTTGCCGATTTTTCGTATTCTCCTTTTCTGAAATAGTCATATGCCATTTGTTGCTCTTGTGCTAACAAAGACAAGGAGTTGAACATTAAAAAAAGAATAACAATTTTCCGCATTTATATAGACTTCAGCCTCAAAGATAATGAAGAAACTGTTAAAGTTTTTATAAAATCAATACTATTTTAAAATACGACTGTAACGTTTTGGCACGAATCTTGTTTTAAATATGTAGAACAACTAAAACTAATCAAAATGAAAGAATTAATCAAACAATACGAGGCTGCTAAAAAGAGTGCAAAGGTGTACATGAAAAAAGGTCAAATAAATGCATACTTTGATGCTTTACTTGAAATGAATAAGTACAAAAAAATGATGGCAGCAGTTGTTGCTAATTAATCATTTCAAAACCACAATAAGGCACTAATACTTTTGGGATCTTAATACCTTCTAGTGTTTGACAATTCTCAAGCAATCCAGCAAGAACACGAGGTAATGCTAAAGAACTTCCATTTAATGTATGTGCCAACTCACTTTTATCTTCACTATTTTTAAAACGCAATTTTAACCTATTGGCTTGGAATGTTTCAAAATTAGAAACGGAACTTATTTCCAACCAACGATCTTGCGCCGTTGAAAAAATTTCGAAATCAAACGTCAAAGCAGACGTAAATCCTAAGTCCCCTCCGCACAATCTTAAAATTCTATAAGGCATTTCTAATTCTTGTAAAACCCCCTTTACATGCTCTACCATTCCGTCTAAAGCAGCATACGATTTATTTGGATGCTCCAAACGTACAATTTCCACTTTATCAAACTGATGTAAACGATTCAAGCCTCTTACGTGCGCTCCATAACTTCCTGCTTCTCTTCTGAAACATGGCGTATATGCAGTATTACAAATAGGAAAATCAGTCTCTTTTAACAACACATCACGATATATATTTGTTACAGGAACTTCAGCAGTCGGAATCAAATATAAGTTGTCAACTCCGCAATGATACATTTGTCCTTCTTTATCAGGCAATTGTCCCGTTCCTTTTCCAGATTCTTCGTTTACCAAATGCGGAACTTGTATTTCTGTATATCCTGCAGCTGTATTTTTATCTAAAAAATAATTGATTAATGCACGTTGTAATCTCGCACCTTTACCTTTATATACAGGAAATCCTGCTCCAGTAATCTTATTCCCAAGTTCGAAATCAATAATATCGTATTTTTTTGCCAATTCCCAATGTGTAAGTGCTCCTTCATGTAAATTTGGAATAGTCCCTTCTTCAAAAATAGTTTCATTATCATCTTCACTATTTCCTACAGGAACTGAATCATGAGGAATATTTGGAATTTGATATAATAATTCTTGTAAATCAGTAGTAATTTGACTTAATTTTTCGGTCAATTCTTTAGAAGATTCTTTTAACTGACTTGTTTTTTCTTTTAAAATGGTTGCTTTTTGAACCTCCCCATTTTTATAAAGAACACCAATTTCTTTAGATAATTTATTAGATTCGGCTAGAGTATTATCAAGTTCAGTTTGGTTTGCTCTACGACTTTCATCAGTTGAAATTACCTGATTGATTACAATTTCTGCATTCGCAAAGTTACGTTTTGCCAATCCTTTTAATACTGTTTCTCTATTATCTCTAATAAATGCTACTTGTAACATAATCTACAATTGTGTTTTTGAAGTCACAAATTTAAGAAATAGATGTTAGACTTTTGATAAAGTCTAAAGAATTAGTTTTATCAAGTTGTAGTTGAAGCTTTAAGGAGTCTAAAGAATCAAATTTTTGTTCGTCTCGCAAAAATTTCAGCAATTCAACTTTGATGATTTTCCCGTACAAATCAGCATCTAAATCAAAGAAATTAACTTCAATAGTTTGATGCTTTCCATTAATTGTTGGGCGATTGCCAATATTCATCATTCCATAATATAAAACACCTTCAATAACTGATTTGACTATATAAACACCTGTTTTCGGAATCAATTTATACTCTTCTTTTATGTTGATGTTTGCCGTAGGGAATCCAATTTTTTTACCAAGATTTTTTCCTTTCACTATTTCTCCTAAAAGCATAAAATTGTACCCTAAATAATTGTTTGCCTTATTTATATTTCCTTCGTCAAGTGCTTTTCTAATTTTAGTAGAGCTGATAGAAATATCATTGAGATTTTGGGCAGAAATTTTTTCCACTTCAAATCCAAAAAGCTCACCATATTCTTGTAATTGCTCAAAATTTCCCTCTCTGTTTTTTCCAAAATGATGATCATAACCAATAATTAATTTTGAAATATTAAGTTGGTTGACCAAAACATTTCTCACAAACTCAAACGCAGACAAACGAGAGAACTCTTGATTAAAAGGATGAATGATTAACTCATCTAAGCCTAATTCCTTTAATAAATCAGATTTTTCTTCAATAGTATTAATCAATTTAAGACTGCTGTTTTTTTGTAATACCATTCTCGGATGAGGGAAAAAAGTAAGTAAAAGTGAAACTTCATCTTTTTTTCTTGAAGAATTAAGGAGTTGTTTAATTACTTTTTGATGACCTAAATGCACTCCATCAAAAGTTCCAATTGTAATGATTGTTTTTTTATTGGTTGAAAAATTTGAAAAACTGTGTGTAATTTTCAAGTTAAAATGAGAAAATGATTAATAAAACAAATTTAGGGTTTTAAAAGCCACGGATAAACAAAAAAAGTATTTTTTTGGAGAAAGGAAAATAAGAATCAACAAATTTGTAAACACATTTTTATAAAACACATTTTTTAAACCAAAAAATGAAGATTTATTGAATTTTTAACGTGTAAAAATACGAATATTATAAAATTAGCATTATTTAAAATGCAAAACAAGTGAATATTAGAAAAAAATTGTATTTTGCAATATTGATAATTAATTCAAATTATATATTATGAAAGAACTAATGTGCGCTATAATGATGTTATTTACAACATTATTAATTGCGCAAACGACGGTAACTGGAACAGTTACAGATGAACAATCAGGACAACCGATTCCTGGCACTAACGTTAAAATTATAGGAACTTCATTAGGAACATCCACAGATTTTGATGGAAACTTCTCATTTGATGTTTCGCAATCGCCCCCATTTACTATTGAAATTTCAAGAATAGGATATGCTTCTACAAGAGTTGAAGTTACATCAAATAACCAAACGGTAGATGTTTCTTTAACCGAAACAGCAACTCCATTAGACGAAATAGTAATATCTGCATCCCGTACACCAGAAAGTGTGCGAGAATCTCCAGTAACCATTGAGAGAATGGATATTAGAGATATTAAGCAATCTGCTTCTGCCAGCTTTTATAATAGTATTGAGAACTTAAAAGGAGTAGATGTAAATACGAGTAGTTTAACTTTTAACTCAGTGAATACTCGTGGTTTTGCCACGTTTCAAAACTTACGTTTCGTACAATTAGTTGATGGTATGGATAATTCATCCCCAGTTCTAAATTTTGCTGTAGGAAATTTGGTTGGTATTAATGAACTAGATGTAAAAAGTATAGAGTTAATTCCAGGAGCTTCTTCAGCATTATATGGAGCAAATGCTTTTAATGGAATTTTATTTCTGACAAGTAAAAGCCCTTTTGACCAAGAAGGAATAAGTGTGTATGTAAAAAATGGGATTACATCTTCGGATGCTGCTGGAGATGATGATTATACTGATGTAGGTATTAGAGCCGCATATAAATTTAGCGATAAATTTGCCGCAAAAGCGTCTTTTTCTTATTTAGATGGAACTGATTGGAATGTCACTGACGATAATCAATATACTACTGTTGGTGCTGGTTTACCAGATGCAATTACAGCTGCAGGCTCTCCAGGACATAATGGTTTAAATCTTTATGGAGATGAAATTAGTCTTGAAGGAGTTTTAGCTGGTGCAGGAGTTCCGGCTGGTTCAAGGCATTTACAGACTTTTATTGGTGGATTAATTGCAGGTGGACAGTTGCCTCCTTCATTTGCTGGACTTTTACCATTTATACCGCAAGATAATGTTTCTGTTTCACCATATAAAGAAACAGATTTGACTGATCATCAGGCTAGAAGTGCAAAAACGGATATTTCTTTAAATTATAGACCTAATGGTGATGATTTCGAAATAATTTGGAATTCTAGAATTGGTTTTGGTAATACCATCTATCAAGGAACGAGTAGATTTCAATTAGAGAATTTTATAATTAGACAGCATAAACTAGAAATTAAAGATGATAATTTTTTTATAAGAGGATATGTTACATCTGAAACGGCGGGAGATTCATATAATATTAATAATACAGGGTTTTTACTAGCGAGGTCTTTCGCTACGCCATGGTATGGACAATATGTAGCTGGTTATTTAGGAGGTCTTAATCAAGTTATGGGTAGTGGAGGTAACCCTCTCGATCCAGCTACTATATCTAATTTGCATGTAGGAGCAAGACAATTTGCTGACCAAAATGCAAGGTTAAATCCTGGAACACCAGAATTTCAGGCTGCTTTTAATAAAATAACAACAGATGGAAACGTAAACACAGGTTCTTTATTTTTAGACGACACAAAGTCATATACTGCTGAAGGAAATTATAATTTTAAAAGTTTATTAAATGACGCAATGGACTTGCAAGTTGGTGGAAATTATAAAGTATATTCATTAAATTCTGGAGGTACTATATTTACGGATGCTGATGGATCTATTGAATACAACGAATTTGGTGCTTATGTGCAAGGAATAAAAAAGTTCCTTGAAGATGATCGTTTAAAGGTTACTGCTTCTGTACGTTTAGATAAAAATGAATTTTTTGATGAAAACATTTCTCCAAGAGTATCATTTAATTATTCTGTTGGAGAGAATAAACAGCATAACTTTAGAGCTTCTTTCCAAACAGGGTTTAGAAATCCAGACACACAGACATTATTTATTGGTTTAAATCTAGCTGCACAAGGAATTATTCTTGCTGGTGGATCTCCAGACAATTTGGATAGAGCATTACCGGGAACTACTACTACTGCAAGAGATGTCTATGAAAACACAAATGGAAACGTATTTTCATTAGCTTCTTTAATAGCAGGCAGTCCAGTTTCGGCTGTTACTGCATTACCTAAGGAAGAACAAGTAACAGCATTCGATGTTGGGTATCGTGGTACAATAAACAAGGTTTCTATAGACTTAAATGTTTATTTTAATGATTATAAAGATTTTCTAAGTCAAACAAGAGTTGGTGTTGTAGATGGCTTTGGTAATGTACAGCCTTTTCAAATTTTCAAAAACTCTGCTGCAGATATAACTACTTTTGGAGCTATAATTGGGTTGTCTACAAAAATAGGTGACGGTTTTAGAATTGGAACGAATTATACATACTCAGATATTGATTTTGACCAAACTACAGATCCAGATTTTCAAGCAGGCTTTAATACACCTAAACATAAAGTGAAATTCAGTATTGGAAATACTCATTTATTTGAAAACTTTGGGTTTAATATTAACGCAAGATGGTCTGATAGTTATTTATGGGAAGCAACTTTTGCCTCAGGATTTATTCCAGCAAGAACAACTGTAGATGCACAAATAAATTATTCTATTCCATCTCTTAAATCGGTAATTAAGATTGGAGCTACAAATATTGGAGGAGATGATTATACCAGTGCGATTGGGTCAGGGAATGTTGGTTCACAATTTTTTGCTTCGTTAACTATTAATAATTAAAATCAAATAAAAATAATTTAGGAAGAAAAAAACATTTTTAAATAAATCTATTCTCCTTTATTGTAATAAAAAGATTAAAAATAATATCGAAAAAAGCCTTCAAATTGAAGGCTTTTTTTTATGCTTAAAAAAGCAAAAAAATAGATATAAAATATAAATTAAAACTCTTATATTTGCACCTTGAAAACCGAGAGCAATCTCGATAAGTTAAAAAGCTAATAATAAAGAGTTAAGGTAATGACTAAAATTACAGGTAAAGTAGCACAAATTATAGGTCCAGTTATTGATGTTGAATTTGCAGGAGGTTCTGAGCTTCCAAGAATTTATGATTCATTAGAGATCACTAAAAAAGATGGTTCAAAACTAATCTTAGAGGTACAGTCTCATGTTGGAGAAAATACAGTTCGTACAATCTCAATGGATTCTACAGATGGTTTAAGTAGAGGTGTAGATGCAGTTTCAACAGGAAACCAAATTCAAATGCCAATTGGAGAAGATGTTTATGGACGTTTATTTAATGTAGTTGGAGACGCTATTGATGGATTAGGAGATTTACCTAAAGCAGGTAAAGATGGACTTCCTATTCACCGTCAAGCGCCAAAATTTGAAGACTTAACAACTTCAACAGAAGTCTTATTTACAGGGATTAAAGTAATTGATTTAATTGAGCCTTATGCAAAAGGAGGTAAAATTGGATTATTTGGTGGAGCAGGAGTAGGTAAAACAGTATTGATTCAAGAATTAATTAACAATATAGCAAAAGGTCACGGTGGATTATCTGTATTTGCAGGAGTTGGCGAAAGAACACGTGAAGGGAATGATCTTTTGAGAGAAATGTTAGAGTCTGGAATTATCAAATATGGAGATGACTTTATGCATTCTATGGAAGATGGTGGATGGGACTTATCAAAAGTTGATGTGAAAGGAATGAGAGAATCAAAAGCAACATTCGTTTTTGGTCAAATGAACGAACCACCAGGAGCACGTGCTCGTGTAGCATTATCAGGATTAACGATTGCAGAATATTTTAGAGATGGAGCAGGAGACGGACAAGGAAAAGACGTACTTTTCTTCGTTGATAATATTTTCCGTTTTACACAAGCAGGTTCAGAGGTGTCAGCACTTCTTGGACGTATGCCATCAGCAGTAGGATACCAACCAACACTTGCAACAGAAATGGGTGTGATGCAAGAACGTATTACATCAACTAAAAATGGTTCTATTACATCAGTACAAGCAGTTTACGTACCTGCAGATGATTTAACAGATCCAGCGCCAGCAACAACGTTTGCGCATTTAGATGCAACTACAGTATTATCTCGTAAAATTGCAGAGTTAGGAATTTATCCTGCAGTAGATCCATTAGATTCTACTTCAAGAATTTTAACTGCTGATATTTTAGGGGATGAACATTATAATACAGCACAAGCAGTAAAAGAATTACTACAACGCTATAAAGAATTACAAGATATTATTGCTATTCTTGGGATGGAAGAATTATCAGAAGAAGATAAATTGGTTGTTCATAGAGCAAGACGTGTACAACGTTTCTTATCTCAACCTTTCCATGTTGCAGAGCAATTTACAGGAATTCCAGGGGTATTAGTAGATATTAAAGACACTATCAAAGGATTTAATATGATTATGGATGGTGAGTTAGATAAATATCCAGAAGCAGCATTTAACTTGAGAGGATCAATTCAAGATGCAATTGATGCGGGAGAAAAAATGTTAGCAGAAGTTTAAAACTAAATTTATGCTTTTAGAAATAGTAACACCAGAAGCCGTTCTTTTAACTTCAGAAGTTTTATCTGTAACAGTTCCAGGAATTAATGGAGAATTTCAGATGTTAAACAATCACGCACCAATAGTTTCATTATTGGTAAATGGTAATGTAAAGTTTAAAGGAGGAGCCGTTAAAATAGAAGAAGATTTTCAAGATATTTTTACTAAAGTTGATGGAGAATATGTATTCCCAATCAATGGAGGAACGATTGAAATGAAAGATAATAAAGTTATTTTATTAGCTGATTAATTTCAACCACTATAAATTTTAAGACCTCATTAAAATGAGGTCTTTTGTTACTCTTTTGTGGTAATGGTGCCAAAAATAGTTGGTAATTTTATCTGTAGAAATCATAAATAGAAATTTAGTTAAACATTTGATTTTCAATACTTAAATGTACTATTTTTCTACTTTTTATCCTAATTAAATGATGACTCTCTTAGGTCGAACTCAGGTTATTACAATGAAACAGTTAGGGAATTCTGTAAATGTGACTGTTGTACAGAAGATTTTTGAAATTGTATTGCGAGCGTTTTAATGTCTTCCTTTGAAAGCAATGATTTTGTCTGAGCTACAACAAACACATATAAATTAAATTTCTTTCATATCATCAGCAACAATCCATCCAATTTTACCATCAGGAAGTTTAATTTTTTTCCAATCATCAATAACATCTAAGACTTGCACCTTTGTGCCTTCGTGCAATTCAAAAACGGTATCGCTATTAAGTGTTGGCGCATTCTTGATTTCGGTAGTTTGCTTAAAAATAACAGCAAATTTTGTGTTCACTTCATAATCATACGATTTGTACGCAAATATTACTGCAAAAATCAATAAAATAGCACTTAAAATACTGGTGTTGAAGTATAATAGTTTCTTCCCTGAAGAATACGAAAAATGATATAGCAAAAACAAAATAGCGCCCAGAAAAGACAGGATTACAGCAAGCCAAGCCCAAGAATTATACGTGAGTTTGTATATAAATGAATTTGAAAATTTTTGAAAAATAGTCTTTGGCATTATTTCTATCGCATCTATTTTCATACGTTTAGCAAAGGCTAAATTTGTAATTACATCACTATTTGTAGGATTTATTTTTAAAGCCTTTTCGTAATAATAAATAGACGAAGCAACCTTGTTTAGTTTGTAATAACTATTCCCTAAATTATAGTACAAATCGTCTGAATGAACTTGTAAACCTTCTACTTTTTTATACAATTCAATGGCTTCTGTATAGTTGCCTTTTTTATATAATTCATTAGCATCAGTAAACAAATTATCTGCCGTTTGAGCGAATGCAAACGTTGAAAAAATCAGTAATAAAAAGACACCTTTTTTCATCTAAATTTGTTTATCAATTTTAGTAATTACCATTTTTGCCTTCTCAAATTCTTTTTGCATCATCATGTTGGTCGTTGGCGTATATCGTGCAAAATCACAATCGTTCAACACATTAATAAACTCATTGATTGTGGTAACATCTACCTTTCTATCTTGCAAAATAATTGTAATTTTTTCTTTACTGATGTCGCTCGTTTCTATATTCAATTTGGATTTTAAGAAATTGTGTAATGCTTTTTCTAAAGCAATATAAAACGCCTCTTTTTTACCTAATTGTTTCTTGGCTTGTGATAGGTATTTCTTTGCCAATCTATCTGCTTTTCTCAATCTATTTCCAACAATATCTCCATCTCTTTTCGCTTTTTTCTTTCCAAGGAAGATTCCAAAAGGAATGACTAAAAAGGGTAATAATAGCAATGTATAAAACAAGTTTGATTTAAAAAAATCAACTGTTTTTATGGGTGCAAAAGTAGTTTTGTGTTCTATATATCTAAAATTATTTGTTGCCGCTACAACTGTCTGTTTAGATGTTGTGTTCTCATTAGTATTCGTTGGTAATTCTTTCCCACCGACAACATCAATAATTAAAGGATTTGCAATAATTGTGATGTATTCTTCTTCCTTTGGATTGAAATAAGAAAATGAAACTTCAGGGATTTTATACTTTCCTTTATACTCTGGAACAACGGTATAACTGTCTGAAATTTTTCCTGACAATCCTCTCGAATTTGTAGTTACTTTTTCGGTGTGTTCTGGAGTATAAACTTCCAATTCGTTTGGAGTTGTTATCTTAGGTATTTTAAATAATTTTAGATTTCCTCGACCGTTTACCTCAACATCTATTTGAGTAGTTTCATTGGCTCTTAAAATATCTTTTGACGTTGTTATTATAAAATCAAATTCTCCAACTGCACCTGTAAAACCTTCAGGTTTCCCTTCGATTGGCAAATTTTTTACATTTACAACTCTTTTTACGGATGCTGTTGAATGATTTACTCTTCTATTAATAGAATTTCCAAAAAAATCTCCTCTTCCAGTTGGCACATTGATCGAAATATTCATATCTATTGGATCGATAGTTAGTTTCCCTGATTTTTGAGGAATCAACAAGGCTTTTTTTAAGATAATAGAACGGTATTTTTCGCCCTTATAAGTGATGTTTTTAACATCAATTGCTTTTACTTCCAACTCTTGATTCCAAAACCCATTGTACTGTGGAATCTCATTCATTCTCCAATCACTCAAACCAATTTTTTCGCTAAAAAGCAACTTATAAACTACATAAATTCCTTCGCCTACATAAGGACTTGTTTTTGAAATTTCGGTAGTTAAAAGTATATTTTGACTTGCAATATAGGAAGGGTCATTAGGATCTTTTGGTATTTCTGATGCCCTTACAACCGCTATTTCAACTGTATTTGAACTTAGTATTTTTCCTTTGTATTCTATTGTTGCTGATGAAATTGTAAAAGTTCCAACTTTTTTTGGCTGAAGGATGTAAATGTATGTTTGGGCGTAAGAGGCTTTCCCATTTACCCAAGATTGACTGATGGATGTACTTGGTCCTCTTGCTGTAAAATTTTTAAAATTTGGAGGAGCAAAATTGTCTGCTCCTTGCTTATTTACAGTAAATTCTATTTTTAAACGTTGATTTATACCTAATTTATTCTTACTCACAGTTGTTGTCAATTTAGCATCTTGTGCCAAAATTGAAACTGCTGTAAATAGCATAAAAAATAATATGTAACCGTTTTTAAAACTCATACTACAAAATTACCAATCTTTTTCTTGTTTAATTTTTTTCCCTCGCTCCTTCTTTGCATTCATTTTCTTTTGCGTTTTCTGTTCTTCATTATTCATCGCTTCGAGCAATTGCTTTACCTGTTGAGAAGATAATTTTCCTTGTTGTGGTTGTTGCTTCTGCTTGTCATCTTTCTTATCTTTATTAGAATCCTTTTTGTCTTCATCATCTTTCTTGTCATCATCTTTTTTATTTTCATCTTTCTTGTCGTCTCCGTCCTTTTTGTCGTCTTTATTATCCTTATTATCTTTGTTATCTTTATTTTTATCTTCGTTTTGTTGCTGATTTTTTAGCATCTCTTGTGCCAATGCTAAATTATAACGCGTTTCGTCATCTTTTGGATTTGCTCTCAACGAATGTTTATATGAATCAACTGCTTTCTGATACTCTTTATCTTGATAATGTGCATTTCCAATATTATGCATAGATGATGCTCGTGTAAACTTATCTTTGGTCGTTTTAGCAACTAGTTCATACTTTTTTATGGCTTCTTTATTTCTATTTTGTTGCGACAACGCATTTCCTAAATTATAATTAGCAATCTCATAATCTGGATTTTTTTCTAACGCTTTTTTATAAGCAACTTCTGCATCAGCAAATTTTAGTTGATTGTATAACTTATTTCCTTCACGTACTAACTGTCTTGCCTCTTTTTCAAGTGCAGCTTTGTCTTGTTGAGCAAAAATACTCAATGGCAAAAAGAATAGTATAAATAGTATTTTTTTCATTATTTATTAAACAGATTTAATTTTTGAATCCATTTTGTTTTCTTTTCAAACATAAAAGCATCAATAACTAAAAACAGCAATCCAAATCCGATAAACCACTGAAATTGGTCTTTATAATCTGATAATTGTGTGCTTTCAAATTCACTTTTTTCTGCTTTTACTAACAGTTTCTCAACATAATCAACTGTTTGTTGTGTTTTATTTCCTAAAACATAGTTTCCTTTTCCACCTTCTGCAATATTTTCAAGTGTTTTAGTATTCATTTTGGTGATTACTGTTTCTCCTTTACTATCTTTTTTATATCCTTGTAAAACTCCTTTGTTTTTTAGTGGTATTGGACCTCCTTTTTCTGTTCCAACTCCAATTGTGTAGGTTTTAATACCATCTTTTGTTGCTTGTGCAATAGCACTTGAAGCGTCTTCTTGATGGTCTTCGCCATCAGAAATAACAAACAAAAAACGATTTGTTTGTTCGTCATTATCATAATATGTTGTTGCTAATTTTATAGCCTCGTTTATTGCTGTTCCTTGACTTGAAACCATATTTGGATTGGCACTTTGCAAAAACATTTTTGCGGCTCCGTGATCTGTAGTAATTGGTAATAAAGGGAATGCATTACCTGCATAAATGATAATTCCGATTCTATCACTTCCAAGTTTATCAATAATTTTAGAGATAATTTGCTTTGATTTCTCCAATCTATTTGGTGAAATATCTTCTGCCAACATACTCTTAGAAATATCGAGCGCAAAAACAATATCTACTCCTTGTCGCTTTATGATTTCTATCTTGGTTCCCATTTTAGGATTGGTCAACGAAACTATCAAAAACACCAACCCAATTAAGAAAATAATCATTTTTAAAATAGGTTTAAATACTGATTTTTCTGGACTTAATTTTTTTAATAATTCTTCTGTTGCAAACTTCTTTTGCGTTCGTTTTTCCCACCAAAAAACCAATAGAAACACAGTAAACAATACTGGAATCAGTAATAAATAAATAAAATATGTTGGTTCCTCTATTTGGTACATTTTATAATGTGTAATTGTTAAACATTTCTAAACAAAACTCCTAAACATCGTAAACTTTAATAGCATTTCTATCAGTAATAAAATTCCTGCGAGAAAGACTAACGAACGGTATTTTTCATCATAATTATAATATTTATATTCTTCTATTTCTGTTTTTTCTAATTTGTTAATCTCATCGTAAATCGATTTCAATTTAGAATTATTGGTTGCTCTAAAATATTTTCCATTTGTTTCTTTGGCAATAAACTTTAGCAATTCTTCATCAATCTCAACTTTCGCTTTTTGAAAAATTAGCTTTCCGCTCATATCCTTCGCTACAGGAAAATCTGCCATTCCGTTTGTTCCAATTCCGATAGTATAGGTTTTAATGCCTAATTCTTTGGCAAGTTCAGTTGCCGTTTTTGGATCTACAAATCCTGTATTATTTACACCATCAGTCAATAAAATAATGACTTTGCTTTTTGCTTTAGAATCTTTCAATCTATTTACTGCCGATCCAAGCCCCATTCCTATTGCAGTTCCTCCATCCATTTGTCCCCAAGTAATCTTGCGAATCGTGTTTTTTATAATGCGTTTATCACTCGTAATTGGCGTTTGCGTAAAACTTTCTCCAGCATAAACAACAATTCCGATTCTGTCGTTTGGTCGTTTGTTTACAAAATCAATTGCTACTTTCTTCAATGCTTCTAATCGATTTGGCTTTAAATCTTTCGCCAACATACTTGCAGAAACATCTATTGCCATAACGATATCAATTCCTCTATTTGTACTGTTTTTAGTGCTTACTTCAACATTTCTTGGTCTTGCTAATGCAATTATCAATGCTGAAATTGCCAATAATCTTAAAATATTTAGCAACGGTTTCAGGCGTGATAAAATTGATGGTTTAAATGATGCTGTACTTGATAGCGTTAATGTTGCGCTATCTTTTTTGCGCATCAAGAAATACCAAATCGCAAGTAAAGGAACGATAAGTAATAACCACAGAAATTCTGGGTTTGTAAACTCTAAATTATTCCACAACTTCATCTTCTTCTACATTTTTTGGTTGTAAATCTTTAATGATATTTTCGGTATCCTTGCGATGTCCTTCTATGTCACTTTCTATTGGTTTATACTTAGCAAACTTCACTAAATCAGCCTCACGTAATAATTTTTGAAGATTATTAACAGTTTCTTTTGGAATATCTAATGTCTTAATTTTATTGAAATCTTTGATAGTTTCCATCAATTTATCTGTTGTAGATTCTAATGCTGGAATATTTAATTCACGTTCTATATAAGTTCTAACGATATCTGTTAACTCAATATAATATTGTTTTACTTTTCCTGTTTGCCATAAGAACTTTTTGTCTAACTGACTTAATCTCTGCATCGCTAAATCATAAGGTGGAATAAGATTTTCTAACACTATCTCTTTTTTCTTTCTGATGAAAAATTGCCAAATCAACGCAAGAATCAACGCTAAAATTGCCAAACCAATCCATAAATAATTTTTATAATCATCAAAAATAATTGGTTGGTTTTTGATAGATTTTATTTCATACAACTTTTGCTTGAGTGTGTCAACTTTTACCGTTGCAACATCAATCAACAAAGAATCTGTTAGAAATTTCTTAGTGTTTATAAATACTTGTTGACGAGGAATTACGTAGCGTCCGCTATCAAAACTCGTTAGTAGATACTTTTTAATATATTTTGTTTCTGTAGTATCAATCTTTAACTCCTCAACAACCTCTACTTTTTTAAGGCTATCCAAAACAAGCTTTGGAAATATGACGTTTTCTTGTTTATCAACCGAAATTTTATACTCTATTTGCTCTCCAATTTTGATGTTGGTTGTATCAATAACAACCTCAACAGGATTCTGTGCGAATAAAAATCCAGCAAAAAATATAAATATTCCTAATATCCATTTTGAATAGTTCTCGACTGCGCTCGAACAGACATTGATATGTAAATTGTTTTTTTTCAACTTATCTCGCCCCTTTTCGTTTAAAATATCCTAATAATTTTTTTACATAACTCTCATCAATACGTGTACTAATTGTTCCTGAGCCACTTCTACTAAAGGTTGTTTCGTAGTAATCTACAGAACGCAAATAATTGGCTTTGTAGGTAGTTCTTACTTTTTTAGACATCGTATTCACCAAAAATCGTTTGCCTGTTTCGGCATCTAAAACTGGCAACATTCCTAAATTGGGAATCTCTTCATCGTGCCTGTCATAGACTCTTACTCCTGTAACATCGTGTTTATTGCCAACTATTTTGAGTGTTTGGTCATAATCAGTATCCATAAAATCGGACAAGACAAAAACAATTGCTTTTTTCTTCATCACATTTGATACATATTTTAATGCATTTCCAATATTGGTCTTATTGCTTTTTGCCTTAAATTCTACCAATTCTCTGATAATCCTTAATACATGGCTTTTTCCTTTTTTAGGCGGAATGTAAAGTTCAATTTCATCAGAAAATAAAAGTAGTCCAACTTTATCATTATTTTGAGTTGCCGAAAACGCTAATGTAGCAGCAATTTCGGTAATTGTATCTCGTTTGAATTGTTGTGTAGTTCCAAAAAATTCTGAACCTGAAATATCAACCATTAATAGCATTGTAAGTTCTCGTTCTTCTTCAAAAACTTTGACGTGAGTTTCGTTATATCGTGCTGTAACATTCCAATCAATCGCACGAATATCATCGCCATATTGATATTGACGCACCTCAGAAAACGTCATCCCACGCCCTTTGAACGAACTGTGGTATTCGCCAGAAAATATATGATTAGACAAGCGTTTTGTCTTAATCTCTATCTTTCGTACTTTTTTAAGTATTTCTTTGGTATCCATTTCGTTGTTGAACTGTTTATTTGTTTATTTGTTGAATCGTTTAAAGCCTATATTAAAACTTAAAAAAATCAACGTCTTAACGATTAAACACTTTCTATGGTACTTCTACTTCGTTTACAATCTTGTTGATAATATCTTCTGAAGTGATATTTTCTGCTTCGGCTTCGTAGGTAATTCCTATTCTATGACGTAGCACATCATGAACTATTGCTCTAACATCTTCAGGAATTACATAACCTCTACGCTTTATGAACGCATAGCATTTTGCTGCCATTGCAAGATTAATACTTCCTCTTGGAGATGCCCCAAAACTGATTAAATTCTTTAAATCTGGTAAGTTATATTTTTCTGGATAACGTGTTGCAAAAACAATATCAAGTATATACTTCTCGATTTTCTCGTCCATATATACTTCTTTTGCTGCTTCTCTTGCCTTATTAATTTGAGCTAAAGAAACAACGGGATTCACTTTATCAAAACCTCCTTTTAGATTTTGACGCATTATCAATTGTTCGTCTGCAAGTTTTGGGTAATCAATCACCACTTTTAGCATAAATCTATCCATTTGTGCTTCTGGTAAAGGATAGGTTCCTTCTTGTTCTACAGGGTTTTGTGTTGCCATTACTAAAAACGGATCGTCAAGTTTAAAAGTAGTGTCGCCAATTGTAATTTGACGTTCTTGCATCGCTTCTAATAATGCTGATTGTACTTTTGCTGGAGCACGATTGATTTCATCTGCCAATACAAAATTTGCAAAAATTGGTCCTTTCTTGATTGAAAACTCGTTGTCTTTTATGTTGTATATCATTGTTCCAACAACATCTGCAGGTAATAAATCTGGTGTAAATTGAATACGACTGAAATCTCCTTGTACTGCCTTAGACAATGTGTT
Source organism: Urechidicola sp. (assembly GCA_965248525.1). Lineage (GTDB taxonomy): Bacteria > Bacteroidota > Bacteroidia > Flavobacteriales > Flavobacteriaceae > Urechidicola. The sequence goes on from CBDFJO010000004.1 coordinate 443,964, forward strand.
AATCGCCAATGTTTTTGCCAATCCTGGAACTCCTTCCAATAGAATATGTCCGTTTCCGAGCAAACCGATTAGTAGTCGTTCTATCATGTGTTTTTGACCAACGATTACTTTGTTCATTTCCATTACCAATAAATCAACAAAAGCACTTTCTTTTTCTATTTTTTCATTGATTGCTCTAATGTCAACTGTTGTATTATTTTCTTCTATCATTATTAAAAATTTAAAGCGTGAATATACTATGCTTTATTTGAGCTTGCAAGTAGAAGAAAAAAAATGTTTTTTGTTGTTAAAGAATGGTTAAAAAGACACTGATTTCACAGATTTTAAGAAAAAAAGAAACATAATTATTTATGTTGATAGATAGATTGCTTCACTTTGTTCGCAATGGCGTATTAAATTATCTTTCAAAAGTTTTGAGAGATAATTCTTGAGAATCAAAAACTGCATACGTAAAGTGTGTAATCCAGTCTCCAGTATTGATGTATTTTGAGGTTTCTCCAACTTTTATTTCCATTGGTAAATGACGGTGACCAAACAAGAAATAATCATAGTGTTTCTCTTGGAGTCTTTTCTTTGCATATTGAACCAACCATTCTTGATCTTCGCCTAAAAAAGTAACGTCTTCGTCTCCTGAAATCAATTTGTTTTTTACTGATAAATAATTTCCTAATTTCATGCCAATATCTGGATGTAACCAACGATACAGCCATTTTGAAAACGGATTGGTAAAGACTTTTTTCATTCGTTTATAGCCTTTATCTCCTGGACCTAAACCGTCTCCGTGACCTATAAGAAAGGCTTTGTTGTTAAATGTAAATTCTTTTGGCTCATGATATACAGGAATGTTTAATTCAGTTTCAAAATAATCATTCATCCATAAATCATGGTTTCCTACAAAAAAAAATATCGGAATTCCACTATCTTTAATTTCGGCTAACTTGCCAAGTACGCGAACAAATCCTTTTGGAACAACGGTTTTATATTCAAACCAAAAATCAAATAAATCGCCTAATAAGAATATGGCTTCTGCATCTTTTTTAATACTGTCTAACCAACGTACAAACTTTTGTTCTCTTACAAAACTTTCTTTGACTGTAGGTGCTCCAAGATGTTGATCAGAAGCAAAATATATATTTTTTTTTAAATTCATATTTTATGCAAAATACAAAGATTATTCGATGTTTTCCAATTCAAAAATCTTATCTATCATTTCATCATCTTCTTGAAAGACTTTATTAAATTCTATATCATCAAACAAATATTGAGCAATGTTTGCTTTTATGTATCGTTTAAGAATGTTTTTTTTATGATCAGAAATTAAAACTCTTGTGTCTATCTTTTTTAAATAGTCGTTTAGTATTTCATCCTTTTTATCAAAAGAAGAAATAAACTTACTTAAAGGTATACTTTCTAATGCTCTTCTGTTATTATCTACATAATCGAATGCAAATTGATTTAAAAATGCTGCGTTTGCGTATTTTTCTTCAATAAATTGAGTTGTATCAATGGCAACAAAAACATCTGGAATTATTCCGCCGCCGCCATAAACGATTTTCCCTTTTTCTGTTATTTTTTTTAAAGAATCATTTACTTTTATACTATCAGCAGAAACTAATTCTCCACTTTCATAGCGTCTGTTGAATTTTTCATAATATTTATCACTATGGCTTAAATCGTACGGTTTTTGTATTGAACGCCCTGTTGGCGTGTAATATCTTGCGGTTGTTAATCTAATTGCAGAACCATCGCCAAGATCCATAGTTTCTTGCACTAATCCTTTTCCGAAAGAACGGCGACCAACAATAGTTCCTTTATCGTTGTCTTGCAATGCTCCTGCTACAATCTCTGATGCTGATGCTGAATTTTCATTAATTAAAATATATACCTGTCCGTTTTCAAAATCACCCTTTTTCGTTGCGAAGTCTTTGTCAATTTCTCCTTTTTTATTTTTAGTAAAAACAATTAATTTATCATCTTCTAAAAACTCATCTGCAATCTGATTGGCAATATCCATATATCCTCCTGGATTATCACGTAAATCCAACACCATTTTCTTCATTCCTTTATCAAGTAGGTTGTCTAAAGCAACTTTAAATTCGTTGTATGTTGTTCTAGCAAATCTATCTATTTTAATAAATCCAGTATCTTCATTTAACATATAATATGTTGATACACTTGTAATTGGAACATCTCCACGCTTCAAATTAATCTCAATATTCTTATCTTCTGACCTTCTATAAATCGATAATTTTACTTCTGTGTCTGGCGCTCCTTTAAGAACTCCCATTACATCTTCATTCGTTAATTTAATTCCTGAGATAGTGTCGTTATTTGCCATTAAAATTCTATCTCCTGCCTTTACCCCTGCTTTTTTACTTGGTGCTCCTTCTAACACTTTTATTACAACTACAGAATCTTTATTTATTCTAAATTGAACTCCTATTCCGTAAAAATTTCCTTGCATTTGTTCGTTGTTGCTGGCAAAATCTTCTTTGTTGAAATATACAGAATGTGGGTCTAATTTGTTTACAATTTGATCTATTACATCATCCAACAAACTTTCTGTATCAACATCATCTACATAGTCATATTCAATATAATCTATCAACCTTTTTATTTTAGTTTCTTCGCTATTTGATTTGAAAATTGAATTTGCTCTATTTTTAAAATTAAAAGAACTTCCTATCAATATACCAAAGGCAATTGCTATTCCTAAATAAATTGGTAATTGTGTTTTTTGATTCATTCCTACTCTTTTGTTTTTAAATATGTTGTTTCAACACCTGCTTTTTCTAAAAATTGTAATCCAGAAATGTCTTTATATGCTTGTGAGTACACAACTCTTTTTATTCCAGATTGATGAATAAGTTTACTACATTCTTTACAAGGAGACAATGTAATATATAGGGTTGAATCTTTGCAAGACTGTGTAGAACTTGCAACTTTTAAAATAGCATTGGCTTCTGCGTGTAAAACATACCAATTTGTATTTCCTTCTTTATCTTCACAACAATTATCAAATCCTGATGGCGCTCCGTTAAATCCATCAGATATAATCATTCTCCCTTTAACTATAATCGCTCCAACTTGTTTTCTTTTACAGTATGATAATTTAGCCCATTCTTGAGCCATCCGCATATAAGCTTTATCATATTTTTTTTGTTTTGTTTTCATTTAATTTTTAATCGTACGAAGATAAATAGAAATAAGTTATTTTTTGGTTAAAGTTTTACCAAACTTTATTGTTGGTTTAAATTTAAAAACCTCAACTAATAAAAGTCAAGGTTTTTAGTACTCAAGGTGGGAATCGAACCCACACTCCCGAAAGAACTGGATTTTGAATCCAGTTTCATTTGATTCAATATACACCCATTTGTTCTAATAATCAAACGATTGCTAATTAAATTACACCTTTTGAAATCATTTAAAATCACATAAAATCATCATTTGTTTTACCTATGTTTTACCTAAAAGTGTTATATTTGCTATATGAACCCAAATATACACTTTTAAAACTATGGCATCTAGCATAAAATTAATACTTCGCAAAAAACCAAATAAAGAAGGGCTATATCCTTTGGTTATAAGAATTACCAAGAACAGAAAGTCTACATACCTATATGTAGGACATTATATTGATGAAAAATATTGGGATGAAGCCAATAGAAAAATAAAAAAATCTCACCCTAATTCTGCTCGTTTAAATAATTTGCTTATTAAGAAATTAGCTGAAGCAAGTGATACAGTAATTGATTTACAATCAAACCAAAAAGAATTTTCCTCAAGACAAATCAAAAAACAGATAGTAAAACCCAACGAAGAAGAAAGTTTTAATAGCATTAGTGAAAAATATTTATCAGAACTTGAAGCAAATAAAAAATTAACCCGCTTAAGTTCAGATAAGCCAAGAATTAATCATGTGATAAATTTTTCGGGTTCTGATAATTTGTCCTTTAAAGAAATCAACGAAGACTTTATTAAAGGGTTTATTACTTACCTTAAAGTAAAAAGAAAAAATTCACCGCGCTCAATCATAAATAATCTTGTGGTTATTCGAACATTATTTAATATTGCTATTCGAAAAGGTATTGTTGATAGCAAATTATATCCCTTTGGAAAAGGTAAAATTAGAATTAAATTTCCAGAAACAGAAAAAGTGGGTCTATCTATCTCTGAAGTAAAAAAAATAGAAAGTCTAAATAATCTAACAGAACAAGAAATGCACGTTAGAAACGTTTGGCTCTTTAGTTTTTACCTTGCTGGTATGCGTGTTGCAGATGTATTAAAAATAAAGTGGAGTGATATTTTTGATGGAAGACTACACTATCGGATGAATAAAAATGATAAACTCCTATCTTTAAAACTTCCACTTAAAGTAATACCAATCATAGAAACGTATAAAAATGAAAAAATAAATAATGAAGACTTTATATTTCCTGAACTCAAAAAAGCAAATCTAAAAAGTGATAAAGATATTTTAGCAAAAACAAAAACAGCAAATAAAAAGTTCAATAAGTATTTAACACAAAGAAGTGATTTAAACTTTTTATAAGGTTAAAAAAGGGTTGTTTATATTTGCGTTAACATACGTAAAATATTTAAAAACAACCCATTATGTACACAGTACTAGACAAAGATACAATAGAAATGGAGATTATACCACATATACCATTGCCAAAACGAGGATTTCCACCCACAGTTCCATTAGTAGAGATTGTTAATGCCATTCTTTACAAGTTAAAAACAGGAGTGCAATGGCATCAATTACCAACAGAAGTCTTTTTTAAAGAAAAACCATTGTGTTGGGCGTCGGTTTATTATCATTACCGTAAATGGTGTGTCAATGGAGTTTGGAAGAGCTGTTGGATATTCTTTTTGGAAAAGCACAAATCTAAATTGGACCTTTCCAGTGTCGATTTAGACGGTAGCCATACTCCTGCAATAAGAGGAGGAGAACAAGTAGAATACCAAGGGAGAAAGAAATGTAAAACCACCAATGCTCTTTATTTGACAGACAGACAAGGACTTCCTATTGCGATGTCTGAACCTCTAGCAGGAAATCACAATGACCTTTATGATATAGAAGTGCAATTTGAAGTCGTTACTGGAACATTAGAACAAGCCAATATTTCTGTAGAAGGCTTATTTCTCAATGCTGATGCAGGGTTTGACGCAAAAAAATTTAGAACTTCTTGCAGTAAAAAGGACATCAATGCCAATATACGCTTCAATAAACGCAATGGTAATACTGACAGAGATGAATATTTTGACCAAAAACTTTACAAAGAAAGGTATGCAATAGAACGTACAAATGCGTGGATGGACAGTTTTCGTTCACTTCTGAACAGATTTGATACTACTGTGGCTAGTTAGTTGGGATTTAATTATCTGTCGTTCATAGTTATAGCGCTTAAAAAATTCAAAAAGAAAAAACTAATAAAAGTTTAAATGAGTTCTATAAATAGAGTAAGGATACAAAAATTTAGTTATGAAAAAAAGTATAACATTAGTCTCACTTTTGATTCTATTCTTAATTCCCCAGATTGGATTTGGTTATGTAAAGATAACCTACAAAGGGCATATTATTTATATTGATGAAATTCCAAGTTGCGCTCATATTATTTCAATGCCAGCTGGAGCCAAATGTGATGACCTAGCCATTACAAATCCTAGTAATGGGAATGGAGACCTTTTTGTAAGAGGTTGGAAAAAGAAAATGCAAAAGAGTTCAGAACAATATGTCCCATTACGAAAAATAAAGCGAGCAAGAGTAAAAAAAATCAATGGTAAAAAAAAGGTTTATTTTAGAAAATGGTTTTTAGGAAAAAGACATACATTAGGAGTTTTAAATGAATGATATTAAAAAATAGAAAATGTCCTAAAACGCTTGTACAACGGCTCAATTTAACCGAATTTTCCAATATTAACTAATAGCATTTAAATAAGTTTTGTATATCCGTAAAGACTAATAATTATTAATTAATGCTTATCTTTAGCAATATAAAGGATATGAATATATTTAGTTTTACTGCTAATTTTGATAGTGAAGAATCTTGTCATTCACATTTTAAAGAAGAACGAGATAAAATAGGAGTTGTATGTAGAAGATGTAGCCCTGATATTGCTAATATAACAGGTTATGAGTAATTACGGATATACAAAATAAGTTTAATGTTAATGCTATTGTTATGCACAAAAATTTAATTAATGAAAAAATAATCTCACAATCGGATTATTTAAAAAATGTCATCACTTCCAATCATTTAGATTTACTTAAGAATGAAGAGAGTTTAAAGGAGTATATTCCTTCTTTAAAAAAGAAGTCAGCCAAAAAAGATGTCCAAAAAATTCAAAAAGCTTTAACTGATTTTTCTAATTCAGGAATCATTAACTTTAATGATATGCCCTCAATTGAGGCGATAATTTTTCCCGAATTAAGACCTGTATTTACAATTAAAGATGATAATTATAATCATGTCCAAAAGAAAGAATGGGAAATACTGAACAATCCAACAATCAAGAATAACTTATTAAATGCTTTCGCTTCTATTGGTAGAATTGAAGTTCCAACCAATTCCAGAATTCCTTATGCAGGCACTGGCTTTTTAGTAAGTAAAGATATTATCATGACTAATAGGCATGTTGCTGAATTATTTTGTAATGGTTTAGGTAAAAATGGTGTCAAATTTATACCTGATCAAATTGCGGGAATTGATTTTAAAGAAGAAATAAATACACCTCTAGAAGATCATGTATTTTTCGATATAAAAGATGTGATAATGATACACCCATACTGGGACATGGCTTTATTGAAAGTTACAGTTCCTGAAAGACATCAAGATAAAATGCCATTGTCTTTATCATTAATGAAACCTGAAGATATTAAAGGGCGACAAATTGCAGTTGTAGGCTACCCTGCATTTGATTCAAGAAATGATGGTCTAGTACAACATAATCTCTTTGGTGGGATATATAACATCAAGCGATTGCAGCCTGGGCAAATTAATGGAACTAAAGTGGTGAGAAGCTTTCACTTTAATGTAAGGGCACTTGCACATGATGCTTCTACTTTAGGAGGAAACTCTGGTTCTGCCGTAATAGATTTAGAAACTGGTCATGTTCTAGGATTGCATTTTGCAGGTAAATATATGGAATCAAATTACGCTGTTCCAATGTATGAATTAGCTAAAGATAAATTTGTTCAGGATATTGGCTTAAACTTTATAGGACAATTATCGAGTGAAGATTTCCATTGGAAGCCTGTTTGGGATTTAGTTAATAGAGAGGCAAATTTAGATGAAATAAGTAGCAACAAAACTACGCAAGTTGATTTGCAAAACATTACCAACCAGACGGAGAATCAATATTTGAAATGCAAAAGTAATATAACATCTGATGGTAAACTTTCTATTTCAGTCCCAGTTGAATTAAGTTTTGTATCTAATCGTGACGATATTTCAATTAAGAGTTCGCAAGCAAAAGATAATGTTTCTATTGACTCCGAAGAAGGGTTAATAGGAAATTATGATGAGAGAAAAGGATTTGATCTTGATTTCCTTGGAGAGAAAATTCAATACCCTTGGCTGTCGGATGAGCTATATCTAAAAGTAGAAAGAAACACACACGCTACAAAAAGCAGACATATTTTACCCTATACTCACTTTAGCATAGTAATGAATAGAGAACGTCGTTTACCATTCTTTTCTGCTGTAAATATTGATGGCTCCAACCTGAAATCTTTACCTGATAATATGGGAGGGTCATCAGGCTGGTACTTTGACAAGAGGATTAGTCGTGAGGCTCAAATGGGAAATGAATATTACAAAGACTTCGGTGGAGTAAAAAACCCCCTAGATAGAGGACATGTGGTAAGAAGAGTTGAGCCAATGTGGGGTAATGATTTAGAAGTTGTAATGGCTCATAATGATACTTACCATTGGACAAACTGTAGCACTCAACATACAAGGTTTAATAAACAAGGGTTTGTCTGGGCAAAGATTGAAAACTATATGTTTGATAATGCGCTAGCAGAAGGTAAAAAGATTTCAGTATTTTCTGGGGCAGTTTTTAGAGATTCTGACCCTTTATATATGGCACCGACTGGAGCGCAAATGCACCTGCCTATTGAGTTTTGGAAAGTGCTAGTCTATATAAATAATGGAGCTCTTAAGGCTAGAGCATTTTTACTGTCTCAAGAAAGAGAGGTGAAAGACCTTACCGAAGCTTTTGATGATGGTAAGTATAAGGAATTCCAATTACCAATAGCAAAATTAGAGGACTTAATAGATTTGCAATTCGCAAATATTAGTGAAGGGTTTGATTTAAAAAACTTTGATGCCTTTATAGAGGATAATCAAAATGAAGCCTTATTAATTAAACAACCAATTACCAAATTAGAAGATATTTTCTAATAACTAATAATCAAGTTTTGATTTTGTTTTATATTTAATTGACAGACCGAGGAATAAAAGCTTTTGCCTTGCTTTGTCTACAGTTATTTTAAAAAGAGTTGTTCCTTATAAGGGAAAGCTACTGCCAAACAACCCGAACAGAACTGAGAAATAGTTTCAGAACACACCCAATTGGTGCGTCTGCCACTTACTTCCCTCTGTTCTTAAAAATTGGCGATTTTCTGTAGAAGAAATAATAGCAACGCTATCTTATCTGTATTTTAAAAAAAATTTATTCTTATAGTTTTGTTTTTGTTACTACAAAAGTAAGTAAATGAATTGATATACTATTTTTGAAAAAGGGGGAACCCCCTATTATATAATAAATATAATATGTATTTTTGAATTTACATTAAAAATAATTGATAAAATTATATTTAAAACTCAAATATTATGGAAAATAGAGATCGTTGGTCTAAAATAGAGGTCGTTGGAAAAGTGATAGGAAGTATTATTATACCTGTTATAATAATTTATTTTGGATATATTTATAAATCGCATAAAGACCAAACAAACGAGTATCATCAAGAATTTAGTAATACTATAGAACTCTTAAAATTATGCAATGATGAAAATAGTGGTTTAAGAGCCGCAGGGTTTAGTTTTTCTGGTTATTTGTTCAAAAAGGAGAAGTTAGATTCTCAAATGATGACAATAATAACAAACTTGCAGAGTACGGAAAAAAATTCTGAGGTAGCAAAAAAAGCGGGAGGAGTAGTTGAAGGCTTTAAAAAAGATTCTGTAGCAAAAGAGGTTATTGAAAAACTAGACCTAAAATTAAGTGCACGAATTTATTTTCATATTCAAAATAATGATCAAAGAGAAAAAGCAAAAAACATTGAGATAGGATTAGAAGAAGAAACTGCTAACTTAAAAAAAGATTTTTTAGTTCCAGGAATAGAATTGAAAGAATATAATCTCAAAAACTCTGAACTAAGGTTTTTTAACTCGAAAGAAAAAGAAGAGGCTAATGAAATTAAAAAATTGATGGAAAATTCAGGAATTAAAATAACTCTTAGAGACCTTTCAAAAATATACAAAAATTCAAAAATAAGACCTCGTCATTATGAGGTTTGGTTTGGAAATGATTTTTAATTAATGAAAGTAAAAAAGCCTGAAGAAAAATAATAAATTTCTTATATTGTTTTTGTACAAACAACATTCATTATGAAGTGATTTAAACTTTTATTAATTTTTTCTTTTTGAATTTTTTAAGTGCTATAACTATGAATGACAGGTAGTTAAACCCTACCCAACTAGCAACTGTTGTGTCAAACCTGTTAAGGAGTGAACGAAAACTGTCCATCCACGCATTTGAGCGTTCTACAGCATATCTTTGTTTATATAATTCTTGGTCAAAATATTCGTCTCTATCAGTATTTCCATTACGCTTATTGAAACAGATATTAGCATTAATATCTTTATTGCTACAAGATTTTCGAAAATCTTTGCCATCAAATCCAGCATCTGCATTCAGAAATAAACCTTCTACAGAAATATTGGCTTGTTCTAATGTTCCAGGGCAGGACATCGCTACATCTCGTCTACTGAACGCTATGTGCAGGGCGACCTTGAAAACTTGCACGAACTTATTGAGAGTTTACATCCGATAATTTAAAAGTTATTAACAAAATTAAAGTATTGATTTTTAAATATTTAAACCTTAGGTGTGATAAAACGGACCTAGACCCATTGTTAATAACTCAAAGTAAGGTTAAATAAAACCTTGGTATCTTTGTTTGTGAGAGAGAGATAATCTAAAGTTTACTGATTTACTTTGTATGTAAGCTTACAGGAAACTTTTAGATTATCCCAAATAAGACCCACTTTTTTTGTATGAAAGTGGGTTTTAATTTCTATAAAAGTAATAAAAAAATGAATAGTTTTTTAAATCTATTGGCTAACAAAAAAATAATCCGCTATTATTTCTATATTTGTATATTGGTTGATGTTCAACATAAGAATTAAAAATTAGAGAAAAACTGTGGAAATAAATGATTTTTCAGTAGTAGATTTATTCTGTGGAATTGGTGGGTTAACCCACGGGTTCATTAAAGAAAAATTTAAAGTTGATGCAGGAATTGATTTTGATGAAACCTGTAAATATGCTTTTGAAAAAAATAATAAGTCTAAATTTTTTCACGAAGACATTACTACATTGACTAGTGAAGAATTAGTATCTAAATATACTGAAGGTAAAAGAAAGATACTCGTCGGATGCGCACCTTGCCAGCCTTTTTCCATTTATAACCAAAAAGGAGGGAAAAATTCAAAAGACAAAGCAAAATTAAAAGACGAAAAATGGAAATTGCTATATTCTTTTGCTAATTTAATCGATGAAGTTGAACCAGAAATTATTTCAATGGAAAATGTTCCTCTTTTATTGACCTTTGATAAAGGGAAGGTTTTTAAAGATTTTGTGAGTAGATTAAAAGATAAAGACTACTTTGTTACTTATCATATCGTTAATGCTCAAGATTACGGTGTACCACAAAGGCGAAAAAGATTGATTTTGTTTGGGTCAAAACATGGAGAAATAAAGTTAATAAAAAAGACAATCAAGAAAGATAATTTTGTGACAGTAAAAGATGCTATTGGGCACCTTCCTCCAGTAGAAGATGGTGTTGCACATCCAAAAGATAGTATTCATGTTGCTAGAAAATTAACACCATTAAATAAAAAAAGAATTCAAGCAAGTAAGCAAGGTGGTACTTGGCAAGATTGGGATGAAAGTTTGTGGTTAGAGTGCCATAAGAAAGAAAGTGGTAAGAATTTCAAAAGTGTATATGGAAGAATGAAGTGGAATGATGTTGCTCCAACAATGACGACTTACTGTATTGGGTTAAGTAACGGTCGTTTTGGTCATCCAGAACAAGATAGAGCAATAACACTTAGAGAAGCTGCACTTATTCAAAGTTTTCCTAAAAATTACAAATTTATAGATCCAAAAAAAGAAGTGTCAAATAACACAATTGCTAGACAAATAGGTAATGCTGTCCCTGTAGGACTGGGTATTGTTGTGGCAAAGAGTATAAAAAACCATATCAAACAACTTGAATCAAATTAAAAACATAACAGAAGATGAACAAACGCTACAATGGAGAGTCGATGTTAATGCATTTCGTCTTTTAGGAAGAGAATTAATTACTGATAGAATTACTGCAATATTTGAATTAGTAAAGAACTGTTATGATGCTAATGCAGAGGAAGTTGTTGTTTCTTTTTTTGACATCGCTTCAAACCCTAGTAACGGTAAAATAATTATAAGTGATAACGGTACTGGAATGTCTTTTAAAGATATTAAGGATAAATGGATGGTTGTTGGTACTAATAGTAAGCGTGTGCAACTTTATTCAGACCCACCATATAACAGAAAATTTGTTGGAGAAAAAGGAGTTGGAAGATTTGCAGTTGATAAATTAGGTGAGCGTGTTCAAATAAGAACTAAAGAAAAAGGAGATGATAATTGGTTGTGTGTAAATATTAATTGGGATGAGTATGAAGTTCTTTCCAATAATTCTACTGCTGGACAGTTATCTTTATTTACAGAAATAAAAAATAAATACTCGTTTGAGCCTGCTAAAAAAGAAGAGAAAGGAACTCAAATAATTATTTCAAAAATTTATGATGTCTGGACAACTAATGATGTTGAAAGATTATATAAAGAGTTGTCAAAATTGGTATCTCCATTTTATCCTGTTGAACCTCCCTTTAATATAAAATTAAGTTCAAATGAGTTTAATTCTTATCAAAAAAAACCTGTTAAACCTGACCCTATAAAATATTATTCACATTATGCTGAAATAAAATATGATACTGAAAAAGAGTTACAAGAATCATTAATTTTTAATTCTGATACTGGAGAAATTGAAAAAATATCTGTAGAGAGGAAAGTTTTTGGTCCTATTAAAATAAGAATATATCATTTTAATGAAAGTTCTAAAAGAAAATATAACGCAATTTATAAAAATGACGATACTCGTATTGATGGAATCAAAATATATCGAGATGGCATTATTACTACACCCTTTGCAGAGTATGAACAGGATCTTCAGAAAAAGAGAGACGTTTTAGGTCTTGATAAAAGGCGATATAGTGGGGCTTTCAATACTGTAGGCACAAGAGAAGTTATAGGAATTCTTGATATTACTAAAGCAGAAAATCCCCTCATAATAGATGCTACTGACAGGCAGAATTTCATAGATAATGAAGCATATAGTAGTTTAAAAGAGTTCATTATTCTCCAATTAAAAGCATTTGAGGATTTAAAAATATCTGAACGAAAAACGAAAAGAAGTATAGTTGAAAACAAACTTATTGATGCTGGAGCTGATGTTAAAACATTTGAAAAAGAGTTACAGAAAATCGCAAAAGAAGTTGCTAAAACCAACCCGAAGGCTAAAGCAAATATTACCCGTTTAAAGGAGCAAGCAAAGGATTTACACCAAGTAATTAGTAGAGGTATTTCTGAACAAAAGAAATACCAAAAAGAAGTAGAAAGAAAAGAAAAAATATTACATCGCATTGTCTCCATGCAAGAATTTGCATCACTGATTACACATGCTGTTAGAACTTCAATAGCTAAAGTTAAACACCTTGGAGAATTCTTTAAGTTGAATTATCCTAACCCGAGTTATGATAAATATTTCAGACAATATGCTGTTTTAATTTATAATGAAATGGAGACATTATTATCAGTGACAGATTTTATGTTAAGTTTTGCTAATGTGGATGTGAATAGTTATGAAGAGTTTAATGTTTCTACTTTAATATCAGAGCTCCTATTAAAACAATATAAAGATGTTTTCAAAAAAGAAAATATAACTTTAGAAGTTGATATTAAAGGTGGATTTGTAATTGAAACTAATAAAAATGCATTTCAAGATATTTTTCAAAATCTAGTTTCTAATTCTATTAAAGCTCTTAAAGATACTTTAGATAAAAAGATTAAATGTACGGGGCATCTAAATTCTGATAGTTTTGTTATTTATTTTTCCGATAATGGCTACGGATTGGATATGAATGATAAAGAATGGATTTTTGGGCTTTACAATACACGAACAGCAGAGCAAGGAGGTGCTGGTCTTGGTCTTTATATAGTAGAGAAACAAGTTCTAGCTCTTAATGGAAAAATTGAAGTTATTGAAAATGAATTTAAACCAACCGGAGCTACATTTAAAATAACCATTCCGTTTAATAATAAATCAAAATGAATCAAATAACACCAACCAAAATAGTAGTCATACATGATGATATTTTTGATGAAGAAAATAATACTTCACCCATTTTAGTTGCATTAAGAGTAAAGTATGGTGAATCTAATGTTTTGTTATTTCGACATTCCCAAGAAGGTCTAGATTATGTTTTAGATAATTTAGGACAAAAAATGGTGGTTTTGTTAGATAGAAATTTTCATGACGGAAAGGAAATAGATGGTATTGAGGTCTTTGAAAAAATAAGAGAAGAGACTTCTTTAGTATATGTCATACTTGTCACTGTAAGCAAGATTTCTGAAATAGATGGAGATATACTTAAAAAATTAATAAATAAAGATTTATTTAAACTTGAGAGTTTTACTTCTGATTACACAAAAATTGTTAAGTTAATTGACGAAGCTGTAATGGTTTTAGATGTTAGAATTGATGCTGTAATTGAAGATTGGATTATGAGACATCCAAAAGAGAAAAGAGAACAAATTATTCTTAAAACGAAAGATGGGCGCTCTTACTCAATGAATGATATTTTAGAGAGTATAAGGAGGCAAACTGAAGTTGGAATTAATTTTGAGAAGAATTTATTAAAACTGACAATCGAATTATTTAGCCGACAAAAACTAAAAATAAATGATTAGTACTATTGTTGGTTATGATGACAATGATTTTGAACTAGGAGATTACTTTGAGCAAAGTTTCAATAACATAAGGGGAGTTCTAAAAATTGGTTTTTCAGTTTTCTAAAAAAGATGAGAACCCTTTTTTATCTTTTTTAGAAAAAAGATTAACACTACAAAGGTAGTAATATTTTTTGATTTTGATACACAAAACATCAAATTCCATCTATCCATCTATCCAATCTATCCGTCTATCAGTAAGTTATGTTTAATCTTTTGATTTGTTCATACCTAAATAAATTGTAGGTTAAGTTGATTAAACCAATTATTCCTGATGCTCTTATAATTCCTACTGATTTTAAAACTAAACCTTTCATACTTTGCTCCATAAAGCCAAATACATGCTCTACTCTTGCTCTAATTTTTGATTTTTTAGTGTTGCTTGCTTTTTGTTTCTCTGTCAATGGTTTATTATGATAGCCTTTTTCGTGTACTTTATTTTTCATTTCATATTTTTTGATAATCTTATCTTGCTCTTTGCCTGTGTATGCACTATCTGCGTGTAAATCTTGGTTTTTATCTTTTTCGGTAAGCAAGTCATCCAAAGCTTGTGAGTCGTGAACCGAGGCGTCTGTTACTGTGTAAGTGTTAATGAATTTACTTTTAGTGCCTACCTTTGCGTGATTTTTATAACCAAAGAAAGTTTCACCATTTTTCTTTGTCCAACGTGCATCAATATCTTTATGTTTTTTCTTGTTGGGTTTGTCATTCCATAATTCATTACCCTTACCGTCTTTTATTTTCTTGTTTTCTTTCCTTGTGTTTCTTTGGCGTGGTGCTACTGTAAAACTGGCATCAATCAATTGTCCTTCATTAAATATGAGTTTTTTTTCTTCTAAAAAGAAAGTAAACTGCTCAAATAATTCTTCTACTAAACCTGTTTTTGTTACACGTTCTCTAAAACTCCATACGGTTTTTTCATCTGGTACTTTATCGCCAGTCTCTAATCCTAAAAATGTTTTAAAACTCATTCTATCTAATATTTGATATTCAACTTGACTATCTCCTAAACCATAATAACGTTGAAGTATCAATATTTTAAACATCATTACCAAGTCATAAGGTTTTGCTCCTGCATTGCTTTTTTTGTTAGTGTTGAGTAACTTATGCTCTAGCAATTCTCTAAATAATTCAAAATCAATAACTTTACTTATGTTTTCTAATGGATTGCCTATTGATGATAAGCGATCTTTTGTAAATTCTTCATCAAATAATCCTTTTTTCCCTCTGGGTTTATACATTTTATTACAGTTTTGATTATAGTACGAAAGATACATATAATTATCTGATTAACAATGAATTAAATTTTAGAAGTCCCCATAAAAGAATCATTAGTTAATAATGATGAAGTCAATATAATTCCAATTGCAGGTCTAGACTGTACAGAAACAAAATTGATAGAAACTATTAATTCTTTTGAAGGAGAAAACTTTATTTTGATTGGTCTAATGCACGGTAATGATGAACAAATTGGAACTGAAAATGAAGTTTTTGTTGATGTTGATAATATTGAGCATTTTAAAAATTCTCTTTTTTATTCGCCTGCATGCAGTACTGCAAAGAACCTAGGCAAGTCTCTAGAAACAGTAGGTGAAACGTTCATTGGGTGTAGTCAAGATACTCTTGCAACTTATGAAAAATATAATGATATATATATATTGATTGCGAGAACCATTGTATTAAAGAATTTCTAAATTCAGAACAATCTATTGAAACATGCTTTAATAATATGATTAATTATTTTGATGAGCAAATAGAATTATTAAGTGAAGAAAATGATGAGATATTGGTAGCAATGGAGTTAATAAATAATAGGGATGCTTTTATACTATTGGGAAATAAAAGATTAACCAAAGCTGATTTAATTAATTAAAATACATTTCAATAAAACCACTTGGACTGCTTAAAACTACATATCAAATCGGAGTCAAATTTAATGGTTGGCATACTCAAAAAAAGGTATAAAGCCTCTAAAAAAGACGGGTAGTTTGTATCCATTTGGTTTAAAACAGAGAATATACAATCACTGATAAAAAATTAAAGGATTAGTTTGTTTTACCTATGTTTGACCCAAATAAAAAGCCGAAGTGTAAAACTTCGACTTTTATTAGTGTACTCAAGGTGGGAATCGAACCCACACTCTCGAAAGAACTGGATTTTGAATCCAGCGCGTCTACCAATTCCGCCACTTGAGCATTATAGAACCTCTCTAATTGCTCTTAGTTTTTCTTTTCCTATGCCAGATTTCCAATATTTCTCACGTGTCCTAGCTTCCTGTCTAGTTTCGCAAACTTCTGAAAAAATTAATTCAAAAGGACTATAAAATTTTGTAGTTCTTTCTCTACCGTCATTATGTCTTTTTATTCTATTTTCAATGTTTTCTGTCATTCCAACATAAATATAATTATGTCTTAAACTTGAAATAGCATACACATAGAACATTTACTTTTATTTTTAAAACACCATTCTCAGAAAAACTGGATTTTGAATCCTTTTAGCGCGCCTGCCTGTCGGCAGACAGGTCTACCAATTCCGCCACTTGAGCTTATCAAAAATTGTGTTTGCAAATTTATAAAATAAATTATTTTTTAACCGATAAACCTACCTTTTTATTTTTACTTTTGTACAACAACACAAAACCACATCAAAATCATGTCTTATCCAACTATTGAACCTAAGTTTTTTGCTTGTAGACAAAGTTCTGAACTTGCTACAAAAATTGTATCCGAATACGGAGCAACTCTCGGAAATGTTATCTTTTCTGAATATAGCGATGGTGAGTTTCAACCTGCTCTCAAAGAATCTGTAAGGGGTAGAAGAATATTTATTATTGGTTCTACTTTCCCAAATGCTGACAATTTAATGGAATTACTTATGATTATAGATGCCGCAAAACGAGCATCTGCAAGACATATTACTGCAGTTATTCCTTATTTTGGTTGGGCAAGACAAGATAGAAAAGACAAACCAAGGGTTCCAATTACTGCAAAACTCGTTGCTAAAATGCTTGAAACTGCTGGGGCAACTCGAATTATTACAATGGACTTACATGCTGATCAAATACAAGGTTTCTTTGAAAAGCCTGTTGATCATTTATATGCTTCTTCTATATTTATGCCGCATATAAAGAGCCTAAATCTCCCTAATTTGATGATTGCATCTCCAGATATGGGAGGTTCAAAACGTGCTTATGCATATTCTAAACATCTAAAATGTGATGTTGTTATCTGTTACAAACAACGATTAAAAGCCAATATAATTTCGCATATGGAACTAATTGGAGATGTAAAAGACAAAGATATTATCTTGGTTGATGATATGGTTGATACTGCAGGAACACTGGTAAAAGCAGCCGAAATTATGATTGAAAAAGGCGCTACAAGTGTACGTGCAATTACAACGCATGGTATTCTTTCTGGAGGTGCAATAGAGCGTATCGAAAACTCTAAATTAACAAAATTAATTATTTCTGATACAATTCCGCTAAAAAGAGAATCTTCTAAAATAAAAATTGTAACTTGCGCCCCTTTATTTGCTGATGTTATGCAAAATGTGCAAAACAACAAATCCATCAGTGATAAATTTATAATGTAACAATTAAATAACAAACAATGAAATCAATTACGATCAAAGGATCCAAAAGAGAAAGCGTAGGTAAAGTATCAACTAAAGCCTTACGTAATGCTGGAAAGGTGCCTTGCGTTTTATACGGAGGAGAACAAGCCATACATTTTTCAGCAGATGAATTATCATTCAGACACTTAGTGTATACTCCAAATGTATATACTGCATCGATTGAACTTGAAAGTGGTGAAACATTCGCTGCAATTTTACAAGATATTCAATTTCATCCTGTAACAGACAAAATTTTACACATTGACTTCTATCAATTATTTGAAGGTAAACAAATAACTATGACTATACCCGTTAAAATATCAGGAGTTTCTAAAGGTGTTTTAGATGGAGGTCGTCTTTTATTTACAAACCGTAAATTAAGAGTTCGTGCACTTCCTAAAGATTTTCCAGATTTTATTAACGTAGATATTACTCCTCTTAATATTGGAGATAATATTTCAATTTCTGATATTTTAGAAAAAAATTTAGAATTCTTACATCCAGAGAATATGGCAATTGTGAGAGTTGCAATGGCTCGTGCTGTTGTTGTTGAAGAAGAAGAAGAAGAAGAAGGTGAAGAAGGCGAAGAAGGAGCAATTGAAGGTGAAGAGGGAGCAACTGAAGGTGAAGAAGGAGCAACTGAAAAGTCTGCTGCTAAAGAATAGATTTCATAAGAAATATTTTAAAAGCGTTTCGAAAATCGGAACGCTTTTTTTATTTTTAATACTTTTGTAGAATGAGTTGTAGTTCGTTTTTTAAAAATTTATTCAAAAAAGAAATAAAAGAAGACCTTATGAAAAAGTTTTTAATTGTTGGTTTAGGAAATATTGGTGAAAAGTATAAGAATACACGCCATAATATTGGTTTTAAAATTTTAAACGAATTGGCAGAAGAACACAAGACTTCTTTTGAAACAGAAAAATTAGGTGATATTGCTTCATTCCGATTTAAAGGACGAACATTTATTCTTTTAAAACCATCTACTTATATGAATTTAAGTGGAAAAGCGGTAAAATATTGGATGGTAAAAGAAAAAATAGCCATTGACAATATTTTAGTTGTTACCGATGATTTGAATATCGATTTTGGAACAATTCGCTTGAAAGCAAAAGGTAGCGATGGCGGACATAATGGACTCAAAGACATTCAAGAAAAATTAAATACTACAAAATACCCAAGATTTAGATTTGGCGTTGGCGCAAATTATTCAAGAGGTCGTCAAGTTGATTTTGTGTTGAGTGAATGGTCTAAAGAGGAAGAAAATCAATTAATAGAACGTTTGCCTGTTTCTGCCAAACTAATTACTTCTTTTGGTACTGCAGGAATGGCGAATACTATGAGTTCTTTTAATGGGAAATAACTAATTATCACTCGCAAACCACTCTGCAAACGAAGTTTCTGTTTCTTGCAATTTTAATGAATGTAATTTGATGTTTTCAGGCAATCTCTTTTTAATTTTTTGTGCAAAATCAATAATCATCATCTCGCTTGTTGGTTGATAATCTACCAAAATAACATGATGCCCTCTGTCTGACAATTCTTTTGCCAATTCTACGTGAGGTGTATTCTTATTAAAAACCGTAGCGTGATCAAAAACATCAACAATGTCTTCTTTTACAATTTTTTTAAGATCCGAAAAATCAATTACCATCCCAAACTTTACATCATTGCTGTCAGAAATTGGCACGCCAATAACTGTCACCGAAAATTTGTAACTGTGACCATGAACATTTCTACACTTACCGTCATAACCGTATAATGCATGACCTGTTTCAAAATTAAATTGCTTTGTGATTCTAATATTACTCATTTCTATTTTTTAAACTTTTCAAGTGCTTTTTTTGTAAATTCTGACAATACTAATTTGCCGCTTATTTCTGCTTGTTCTTCTAATAATGTATCCCAATTATCAGTTCCTACCCAAAGCACCTTTTTCATTTTTTGTAAAGCTTCTGGATTGTAACTTGCCAAGTTATAAGCCAAATCATCTACCGATTCATCTAATTGTTTTGTGTTATCAAAAACAGTAGCAAATAAGCCTTTTTCTTTCGCCCAATAAGCGTTATGCCATTTTGTAGCGTTCAGTGTTAATTCTCTCAAAGCAGTATTTCCCATTTTATGTTTCACAACAGGAGCAATCACAAAAGGACCAATTCCTATGGTTAATTCTGATAATTTTATGGCTGCCTTATCAGTTGCATAAACATAATCGCAAGCAGATAGAAGTCCAACTCCTCCGCCAACAACTTTACCTTGTACGCGACCAATAATTGGTTTTTTACATTTTCGCATTGCATTGATAACATTTGCAAAACCAAGAAAAAATTGTTTCCCTTCAGTAAAATTAGTAATTGCTACTAATTCATCAAACGATGCTCCAGCACAAAATGCGTGATCTCCTTCGCTTTTTAAAATAATAACATACACTTCATCATTTTTACTTAATTCATCAAGCGATTTAGTGAGTCTTGCTAATAATTCCCTTGGAAAGGAATTACTTGCAGGATGAAAAAATTCAACCGTTGCAATATTCTTTTGGATGCGCGTATATAAACTTCCGTTGCTCATATGCTTTTTTTTATTAGGTCAAAGTTACGGATTCTTAAGCACATATTTTTTTCTAAATTTTATGACTAAAATTCCTGCTCTTAAAAACATCCAAACAGTAAATGCTATCCAAATTCCTGTTAGTTTTAAATCAAAATAATCTCCTATTAAAAGTGCTGGAACAAATCCTAAAAAAGTAGCAATCAATAATAGATTACGAAGTGTTACTGCTTCTGCTAACCCTTTATAAATTCCGTCAAAAACAAATGCTATAGCGTTTATTGGTTGCATAGCAAGTACTATCCAAAAAATTCCGTAAAACGACTCTAAAACTAATGGTTCTTGTGAAAAAAGTTTTCCTATAGGAGTATAAAAGACAACACATATTATTGTAAGAAGTATCGAAATAATAACTGAATATTTACTCAATCTAATACTTAAAATTTGCATTGTTTTAAAATCTTTTTCTCCTAATAATTTTCCTGAAACTATATTTCCAACACTTGCATATCCATCAATAAAAAAGGCAAAAAATATCCAAATTTGAAAGGCAATTGTCTGTGCTGCAATATAATTATCACCATATTTTGTGGCGTAAGAGTTTGCAAGAAATAAAGCTACATTTAATGATATTGCTCTAATAATAAGATTAAAACTAATGGATAAAATGTTTTTGATTTCTTTGTTAAATGGAAATGAAAACTTGAGGTTAAATGGTGTTTTTTTCAAAAATAAAATCAATGTTAAAAGCGCCATTACACCTTGAGAAATAACACTTGCCCAAGCAGCACCTTGAATATTCATTGGCTCAATAAAACCTTCAATTCCATAAACCAATGCAAAATCGAGTAGTACGTTTATACTCACACCAACAATACTAATAATCATTGGCCAAAAAGTGTTTTGAAGACCTCTAAAAACTCCAAAAATACTAAAGATAAAAAGTGTTAAAGGAAAACCGAATACTCGAATCTTGTAATACTCTACAGAATAGGTCAAAACGAGGTTTTTGGCATTGTATAGTTGGAATATTTCTGTTGCAAAATAATTTGAAATAAAATAAATCACAGCACTCAACACAAGATTAATCGCAATAATTTGTGAAGGCAACGTAGCAATTTCATCTAACTTTTTGGCACCTAAGTACTTCCCTACAATCGCAGAAATAGCAGAACGAGTTTGTGCTAAAATCCATATCAATGCAGAAATAAAAGAACCTGCAATTCCAACAGCAGCAAGAGATTCTATAGGGTTTATAGCTATATTCCCAACAATTGCAGTATCGGTAATTGAAAGTAAAGGCTCAGCGATTCCAGTGATAATTGCAGGAATTGCAAGTCTGTTTATTCCTTTAAAGGTTATGTTTGATTCTTTGCGCATTTAATTATTTGGCAATAAAATCAATACTAACTTGAACTGCTTTTTCAAGATGAATTGGCAACGTGTCTTCATTCCAAGGATGTTTACTTCCCAATGTGTGATTCATCTGATCAATAACCGCTAACTGACTTTTTGGATTCCACAAATGTATATTTCTGCTTCAAATAGCTTGACAACCTCATCATAAGTTCCTGCAATTATCAGTTGTGGTTTGTTGAGGTTTTCGATTGCCCTTTTAATCGTCAGTCGTTCTTCATTCTCTTTAAAATCTTTATAAAACTGATATTTATGTGGCATTTGTTGCTTCGTTCTTCCGTTTAAAACATATGAAATTCCTGAGTTTTTCCAGTCTTCTAAATCTTTTCCTTTTAGAAATCTATTCCCGTAATTTGAAACTCCATTCCAAGAAATGACTTTCGAAATATTTTTATTTTCTGATGCTTTTATTATTACAATTCCTCCTCCACGAGAATGTCCAATCAAAGTAATATTGGTTGTGTCAACTTCATTTTTATACTTTTTGTTTGTTATAATCCAATTAATTACATCTTCCAAATCATTTAATTCAGTTGTGATATTATTTTCTCCAAAGGCTTCTAAATCAGGAAAATCTATTGGATTATCAAGTGTTCCACCATTGTGTGAGAAATTAAATTTTACAAAAAAATAATTAGTTTCTGCAAATGTTTTAGCAACCAAATCCCAAGAACCCCAATTTTTGAACCCTTTATAACCGTGGCAAAATATCACAATTGGTTTTTTTATCGTGTTTCCTTTATAAATTACATCGGTAACAATTGGTTTGCTGTGGCAACTACTTTTTATAACTAAATTTGATTCAATTTGCATACATTTTAAAATTTAAAAGGCTTTGTCTGAATTCTCAAGAAAGGATATTTCAGGATTGAAAATTTCTGCAATAATTCGTTTTAATTCAACCAAAAATTCATTTATTTTTTCTTCTGATACTGCATGATCTTTTGCGCGTCCTTCGGCAAAATTCATTTTTAAAAATCCATTATTTAAATTCTTAAACGATATAATTCCCGCCTCAATTGGTTGCGACATATCAAAATTTGTCTCTTCGATAAATAAATGAGCGTATAACATTACTTGTAATGCCTTTGTGTATTTATAATCGGCGCTCATTTTACTAAAATCAATCATGCGTAATTGACTTGATTGTACCACGCCCGTTTTGTAATCTACAATTCGAATAACGCCATCAACTTGATCTATCCTATCGATAATTCCATGTAATTTTACTGGAAAATTTAAACTATCTATCGCTATTTCAGCAGATAATTTTTTTTCTAAATCTATGATTTTAAGTTGTTTTCCTTCTTTTATTTCTTGTAATTCTTGTTTTAAAAAACGATTAACGTGTTTTTTAGAAACTTCAAAAATCAATTTGTTTTTCCCTTTTGATATGTCTCCGTTTACATATACTTTTTTAAAATTATCAACAACTAAATCTTCTACCTTCAAAAACATTTTTTTGAAAGATTCTTCCGTTAAAAATTTACCAATATATGGCGTGTATAACCGTTCTAAGGTTTCATGAATTACAGTTCCCATAGTATTTACAGTAACCGTTTCTTCAACCTCATTAACTTCTTCAATATTTAATATTTTCTGATAATAAAAATCTATTGGATTGTAAATGTATGTTGATAAAGCAGAAGGTGACAAGCCTTTTTGGGCAAGTTCATTTAATTTTTCTATGACTAAATCTGTCTTTGGAATCTCTTGTAATTCTGGAGTGTTAATCGTTACCTTGGGGCTTACAATTGTATGTTTTATATCTTTTCGCTCAATTTCCATTTGTGTCAAAAATCGGCTTTTCTCACCAGTTCCATAAGCGTCTCCTTCTGTATTATAAAGTATATAGATGTTTTTTGCTCTATGCAATAACCTATAAAAATGATACGAAAAAATAGCATCTTTTTCTTGATATGTTGGCAAGCCAAAATGTTTCTTAACGTCAAATGGAATAAAAGATTTCTTGGACTTAGAAGCAGGTAAAACACCTTCATTTACCGATGTAATTATAACCGTTTCAAAATCAATAACACGTGTTTCTAGCATTCCCATCAATTGCAATCCTTCTAATGGCTCCCCTTGAAAAGACAACTTTTCGCTTTTTGAGACTTGCAAAAAAAATTGATGTAACGTCTTTAGATTTAAGATATGTCCATACTTCTCATTTAAGGTTTCTAATTGCTGAAAAACAGTAAAAAAACGATATACATATTCTCGTTCAATTCCATTAGTAACTTCTTTTAAATCTTTACAAATAGCAATACAGTTTTGTAATACTTTCTCTACGGCTGAGTTTCCTTTCTTAAATAAAGACTTCATAAAATTAATAGATTCTACATCTTTAAAAATTTCTGAGATATGCTTTTCTGACAAAAAAATGCGATTCGCTTTGCCAATTTTAGATGAACTCTTTAGGGTTTTGTCATTCAATAATTTCTTAAAATAAGAATGACTGAATAAATTTGATACGTCTTTATGATAAAATAAATTCTTATCTATAACGCCTAATTTCTCTTGATTCAAATACAGTTTAAAAACATTATTAAAAAATCCCGCCAAAGGAATATCTGATAACGGGAAACCCATTGTTATGTTTATTTTTTCAACAGTATTTGGTAACGAATTTAATGTCAACGAAAGTAAAGACTCATCAGCCAACACAAGTGCAGTGTTGTTGTAATTTTGCTTCTTTTGCAATAATTCACCTACATACTTTAACTGGCTTACATTTTTTGTAGTGCTTATAAAATGAATATTTTTTTTGTCTGAATTAAAATGGTTTTCCATCCAATTAAATGGAGTCTTTTGAAAATAATTCCATTCATTCTTATACTTCTTTAAAAACATTCCCGATTCTTTAGATGTCTTTAAATAACTTTCGTCCGCATCCCAATAAATAGATGCTAAGCCACTTTGCAGTAAATCTTGGAAGATTCGTTCTTCTGCTTTATTAAGGGCGTTAAAACCAACCAAAACAATATGTTTGTCAACGTTGTTGCTTATATAATGCTGGATATTTCTTTCTGCTTCACGATAGATTAATCCTTGATAACCTATCTTTTTAGAAAGTAGAAATTGATAAAATTCATCATAATATAAATGCAGTTTTTCAAAAAAAGAAAAGTAGTTCTTAGTGATTTCTGTTGTTGGATTCCAATTCTCTAATCGGTTTATATCTCTTAAATAGGTAAATAAATCTTTAGGGTCTAATAAATGTCTATCTACTTCATTAAAATCTTGTAAAATAATCGTTGCCCATTGAGAGAACGTATCAAAAGAATCTAACTTCTCTTTAAGAGTGTTTTTTTTATAAACAGAATAAAACTCAAACAAGAGTTGAATTGTATCTATTTGTTTAACCTCTGCAAGTTCTTGAATATAATTCTCAATACTTTTAATTTGAGGTAAGAAGCTTGCTGTAGTTAATTGTTTAATAATCTCCTCTCTTAAAAAAACACCCGCTCGTTGGCTTGGCAAAATAAAAATTAAATTATGTGTTGCAACTTCCTTTTGAATAAGAATATCAGTAACAACATTTGAAAGAAAAGATTTCATAGAGAATTATAAATTCTATAAAAATAAAAAACGCTCCGAATTTCGGAGCGTTTTTAAAATATATTTTGAGAAATAAAATTATTATTTAGCTATTTTAATTTCAACTCTTCTGTTTTGCGCTCTACCAGCACTTGTATTATTAGAAGCTACAGGTGTATCTTCACCGTAACCTGCAGAAGTAAATGAATTACCTACTTTACTAGCTAAGTAATTTTTTACAGCAACAGCTCTTCTTTCTGATAATTCTTGGTTTGAAGCACTACTTCCTTGACTATCTGTGTGACCAGCAATATGGAAGTTTTCCGCTGGGAAATCTTTAATCAATCCAGCAATTCTATCTAAAATAGCATATGTTTCAGGAGTAAAAGAATCTTTACCACTATTAAAATATACTGTTCTAGCTAAATTGTCTAATTCTGTAATCTGAGTAGTAGTCAATCTTGCAGGAGGAGGACAACCATTGTATTCTGCAACACCAGCAACCTCTGGACAAGCATCATCTTTGTCTAAGATTTTATCTCCATCTTTATCAGCCCAAGGACAACCTTTGTTTGCAATAGGTCCTGCTACATTTGGACAATTGTCATTTCCGTCAATAATTCCGTCTCCATCAGCATCTGGACATCCTCCGTTTGCTCTAGATCCTTTTACATTTGGACAATTATCTTTTCCATCAACAATACCATCACCATCTGAATCCGGACAACCGTTTAATTCTGCTAAACCAAATACATCTGAACAAGCATCTTCTGAATCTATAATTCCATCTCCATCAGTATCTGGACATCCATTAAATTCTTCTAATCCAAATACATCTGGACAAAGATCATCTTTATCATTTATACCATCACCATCTGTATCAGTTCCACCAAACTTAACAATTAGACCTGCAGCATGTTGAAAGTGAGCTCCTATAAAGGCATCATCAAAAGTATGCTTATATAAAGATTGGATATTAAATCCAAAAGCATCACTTACCCATAAGTTAAGTCCTAATCCCCCATTAATAGTAAATGCATCTTGTGTTCCTGTATTTCCTCCAATATCAAGCAAAGTGTAACCTCCACCAACAGAAGTAAAAGGGTCAAACCATTTTGAATTTTTAAATATAAGGTTATTTAAATCGTATTTAATTCCAAGATCTATTCCAAAATAGGCTAAGTCTCCCGGATTCTGCTCATAAAGTGGATTTGTTTCACGACCTGTACTAATCAGAAATGGAAGGGTGTGTGCTGCTGTTCCAGTACCGTTTTCCCAGTTTCCTATTTTATCAATTCTATTATAACTTCCTGCTAACTCTATAGAAAAACCTTCTGTAAGATATCTAGAGACTGCAACTCTTGAAAGAAGAGCATCAGTAATATTATAGTGGTCTTCTGCGTTAAAAAATTCATTAAACCATCCTGAAGAATGCCCTCCATTGTTTATTTGCCCTGGATTGTTTGCTGGGTGAAAATCTACGGCATTTATACCGACACTAATAGCCCAAGGATTATTCTCATCCTGAGCATTTACGTTGCTATATCCAGCAACTACAAGTAAAGCTAATAAAGCTATTCTTAAATGTTTCATTTTTTAAAGTTTTAAAGTTAATTTGTTTCCTATTTTAATTGCAAAGATAAACCGTAATTGCTTAAATCCAAGAACAAATCTACAAAATATTATGAATTATCCTAAAAAAAAAATCTTTATTATAAATATAACTCTTTAAAGAGTTACCTAAGTTGCTTATAATTAGTTTATTACGTGTATTTAAATCATTTTACTTTATCTTTTCAACTATTACTTTAGAACCAATATAAACTAAAAAGCTTTCTAAAACTTTATATCCCATTTCATTTAGAGCCTTACTGTATTTTTTGAGTTGTAGATGATGCTGTTTTTTTGACCTTCCCGTTTTATAGTCAATAATTACTGCTTTGTTGTTCTTTACAACAATTCTATCTGGAATCTGTCTAATCTTATCATTAGATATTAGTTCTTGCTCATTAAACGCTTGTGTATTAGACTCAAAATAACCTTTCAATAATGGATGCCTTACTACCTCAAAAACCTTCTTTTTGATTATCTCAGCCTCTTTACTACTCAGAATTCCTTCAAAAATATATTGTTGAAGTACGCTTTCAACATCGTCAGCAAGAGTTATTTTAGAAAGGATTTCGTGAATCAAATTCCCATATTCAATAGCGTTCTCTTGATTGGTATCCCATAATTTGGAAGAATTTGCTACAATAGAAATATCGTGATTTTTCCATGGAGAAGAAATAAATTCTTCTTGATTTATAAATTTATCTATTCTTTGTAATTTTTCTTCTAAAAAAACCTTTTTTAAATCTCCAAAATTATACTCTGATTTTTCCTCAAGCCAAGAATTTTCATTCGTCTGATTCTTTAAAAAAGAAATAAATAAATCTGAATAAAAACGAGCGTTTTCTAAATCATTATTTTTTGTTTTTTTCTCAGAAATAATATACAATTGCTCAACCGCTCTGGTTGTTGCTACATATAACAAATTTAAACTGTCTAATTCTATTTCTTCGCGCCTCTCACTATACAATTGCTCTCCATATTCTCCTGTATAATTTAACTTTTTAGAGTAATCAACCAACGAAGTATCAAAGTTTAAAAAACGTGTTTTGTCAAAATTATCATACCAAATTTTAGGCTTTATTTCTCGATACATATCTAAATCGTATGGATAAATTACTATAGGAAATTCCAATCCTTTTGACTTGTGAATTGTCATAATTTTAACTGCATTTTGTCCTTCTGAAATTGTAATGCAAAGGTTTTCTTTTTTTTGCTCCCAATATTCCAAAAAACTACTCAAATCACTTCCTTTTCTTTGCTGATATTCTAATACAAAATCTAAAAATGCCAATACAAAAGCATTTGGAGTTGGAACTAAATCAAAACAACGAATTATATATTCTACACTATCATAAAATGGAAGCGAAGCAAACTCGGCTTCATTAAAAATAAATTCATAATTTTTTAAATCTTCAAAAATTTCTTGATTTGATTTTTTTATTAACTCAGTAATAAAATTATGCGTATCGTTTTGAATATCAACTTTTTCACTTAAAAAATACAATGCGTTTACAAACGATTTTGTGTCTTCTGAATTTTTTAAAAAGGACATCAGATTAATTATAAAACCAATAGTTTTATTGTTTTTCAACAAGAGTGTTTCTGATGAAATAATATCAATATTGTTTTCTGATAAATAATTTGCTACAGCAAATCCTTCCTTCTTTTTTCTAACCAATACGCATACATCACTCAACGCAAAATTAGCATCTAAATTTTGAATGATTTTTAACACCTTTTTAGGGAATATCAACTCTTTTTCTTCATCATCTTTATCTTTTTCTACAAATGAAATCTGTACAAAACCACCTTCTTTTGTGGTCTTTTTTTGTTGATTTCCTTTTATATATAGTTTTTGATGTTTCTTGTTTGTAAAAAACCCTGAAACATGAGAATAAAACCGATTGTTAAAATCAATTATTTCAGAATAGCTTCTATAATTGGTTTCTAAATTTTTCAGCTCTTTTGCAACTGGGAAAGGGTTCTTCTTCTCTGTTAAGTCAATAAATTGTTCTGCTTTTCCTCCTCGCCAACGGTAAATCGCTTGTTTTGAATCGCCAACCAACATCAAACTGCCATGATCGCCTTCCAGCGTTTCAGATGTCAATGCATTTTCTATCAACGGAATCAAATTTTGCCATTGCAATTGCGATGTGTCTTGCATTTCATCAATAAAATAATATCGAAATTTCTCGCCAAGTCGCTCATAGATAAATGGAGCAGGCTCATCCTTTATTTTCTCTGAAATTAATTGATTAAACTCTGCGTTTAAACGAATACTATTTTGTTCTTTTATCTCGTTTAATGACTGATTAATATGTTTTAAAACCGCCAAAGGAATCAAACTTTTTAATACCAAATTATTCTTTGTGTATTCTTGATATAATCTTTCTGATTCTGAATACAACTCTAATAAAACAGGCAAAATTTCTTCAATAGTCATTTTAATATCTTCAGATTTTGACTTCGAGTAAAATGTGTTTTCTTCTATGCGTTCTCGCAACTTATTTTGATCAAAAAACGTTGCTTTTTCTAAATTTTGAGCGAGGTTTTTAAAATGGTTAGGCAACATCGATCTGTAAAAATCATTGTGTTCCAAATCCATAGAACTTATTATTTCTAAACCTTTACTCCCAATTTCTGAAAATTCATTTTCGATAATTTTATTACTCTTACGCAACTGCTTTTTTAAATCTATAAAATCTTGAACTGTTTTATTTTCTAACTTTTTTAAATATTTTATATCGTTTTCATTCAATAGAATTTTTGCAAATTCTTTTAAATCATGTGTAATATCCCACGACTTATCATCATCTGCTTTTTCTAACGAAAAATCAATTAAAACGCTAGTTAAGTCTTTGTCAGAACCTATTTTAGAAATGAGTAAATCAACTGCTTCTTCTAATAATGAATTAGCGTCCATTTCTACATCAAAATTTAGCGAAAGTCCTAAATCAAAAGAAAAATTTCTAATAATACGATATGTAAAAGCATCAATAGTTGTGATATTAAAAGCCGAATAATTTTGTAGAATGCTATTTAAAACACGTTTAGAGCGTTGTTGCAAAACTTCATTTGAAATAACAATTTCTTCACTTATTTTCACAAACATCACGTTTGTTTTTCCTTCCGAAAATTCTTTCAAATTTTGAAGTACACGCTCTTTCATTTCAGCAGACGCTTTATTGGTAAACGTAATCGCTAAAATATTTTGAAAACGAAAAATGTCATCTGTAGAAAGAAGAATCTTAAGATATTCTTTTACTAGCGTAAAAGTTTTTCCACTTCCTGCAGATGCATTATAAACTTGAAACTGTGATGTATCTAATTGCTGCACTTTTTTTATGCAAAGTACATTTTTATCTTTAAACGTGAAGTTTATTTTGTTACTACACAATCTTTATTACCTCTTCCACTTCCAAATCGATGTACAATACTTATCGAGTATTGAAAGTGTTGAATTATTGGATAATCAAGAGTGGCATACTTAAACATCGCGTCTCCGTTTACTCCAAATTGATCTGCAAACCAATACGTAACTCCTATTCCAGAATTAAAAGTTGCAGATCCTTTTTCATCGATTACCGTATATCCTGCACCTATCAATACATACGGATAGTACTTAGAGTTATCTTTAAGAATACTATATTGTAATGAAAGGTCAATTGAATTATAAGGTAAATCATCTACTCGGAAATCTCCTATTTTAGAAATTTTGTTCCTACTATAAGCAAGATCTACAGAAAGTCTTTTCCAAATATGTCGAGTTATATTAATTTTTGGAAGTCCAAATTGATTCCAATGATCATTTACATTGAACAATTCATTTCCTAATCCATTATAATTCCCCGTAACATCCCCAATCTCGTTTGATGGGAAAAAATCAGTTGCGTTTGATCCTATTCCAATTACCCATTTATTTTCGTCGTTTTGTGAGTAAGAATTTTGAATTGCTGACAAAATTATTAATAGAATAATGAGGGTTTTTGAGGTGTTAAATTTCATGCTTTTGAGTTTAAAATCAATAAATAAACGGAACTTCTCTTTAAATAGTGTCTAATACTTATTATAAATTTCTTTAATCGTTTTCTCCATCACCTTTTTTATTTCTGATGAAGATTCTTTAAAGTGATTATTCATATAACTAAAAATAAGCACTGTTCCTTTTTTTGTGACAAGATAACCACTCAAATTATAATTATTTGATAATGATCCTGATTTAGCAAAGACATGTTTGTCCTCAACAGGAAAATAACTAAACAGTTTTTCTTGTGGAATTTCCCGATACATTTTTTCAAGTAAATGTATCATATCGTTTGGTGTAAATAAATTGTACCGAGACAATCCTGAGCCATCAACCCAACGAGGTGTTTGCGGTAACCCTTTTAAATAGTGTTCTAAGGAGTACTTTATTGCTTCATTAACGCTATACTTTTTAGAAACTTCATAGCCAACTTGGAGCATCAGTTGCTCGGAAATAAAATTGTCGCTATCAACCAATAGTTTGGTTAATAACGAGTCTTTCTTTTCGCTATATAATGGCTTAAAATCATACTTTTTATTTGGAATTAAAACTATTTTTTTATCGATTTCATCACTCAGTAGTTGTGCAGTCAATTCATTTGAAGTAATAAATGGTACTTCATATTTTTTGTTTTTACCTCTTTTTGCATAAAATTTATTTTTTGAAGTTTCACGCCTCAAAGAACTATCAGAAAGAAAAATATTATCTTTAAGTGCTGGTATATTGCTCGAAATATTGTCGCCATCAACAGTATACGTCAACATATTACTATACAGAGGAAGTAAACTTTTTTCTGACATAAAATAGTACGAATAATCATCCCAAGCCCAACCACTTCCATAATGAACCTCATCAATAGTTGCATCTACCAAAAAAATAGAATCTGTAGATTTTTTAAGAAAATTAAGGGTTTTCATACCTTTAAAAGCATATAATAATGATGGATCTGCTGTTCCTTTAATAATCAATGAATCTCCAGTTTTATAATATTCCAATCCTTTAATAGAATCTCCTAAAGTTTTGTATGCGGTATAAAATGTAAAAAGTTTGGCATTAGATGCAGGCGTAAAGTATTTATTTCCGTTATGATTTATAAGTTCCTTTTCCGTTGTTGGATTGTATAGCACAAATCCTTTAAAGGAAGTGTTTTCTTTATGGTCTTTGCTAAACTCTTTTTTAAGTTTCTGTGTTGTGCCGCAAGAACTTAGTAGAATAATTGATAAAATGAGTATTCCTTTTTTTAGCATTATGATTATAATTTCTCTCCAAATATAACCATAATAAAAAAACCGTTCATAAAATGAACGGCTATACTTATAAATCTATAATAACTGTATTTAGTCTTTATTTACGCGCTTAATCGCTTTTGTAAAATCTTCAACATCATTGTCATTCATTACCAAATGAATTGCTTCGTCAACAACTTTTTCAGCATTATCTGTTGGAAAACCAAGACCAATAGCAACTTTACGCATTACTTTCACTTCGTCTCCTGTAACTTCACTATCTGCAAAAATCATTTTAGTTAAATTATACAAACGCTCAATACGTCTATTATAATCAACAGGAGGATTTATTGCATATTTTGCTGGGTTTTTAAGAATCTCTTTATAATCTGTTTCTGAAATATCTAAACGCCTTGCCATTCTATCTAACAAACGCTGTTCTTCCTTTGTAATAATATCATCTGCTAAGGCAAGTTTAACAATATTTGAAAAATGCCCTAAATCTCTTTTATGAGCGCCACTTGAATATAAATCTGAAATTGACATAATCTTTTATTTTTTGTGCTGCAAAGATACTTAAACATCCCAAATTTTTAAATTATTTATAGATATTTTTAAATTTGCGTGAAATTCTGACAAGAATTTTATATCGAGAACTTAAAATTACTATTCTCGATACTGTTTTTCTTCATTTCAATCACAAAAACCACTCGAATTGACGTAACTTTTTCAAATGAAAGTATATCTTTGCCCAAAATGTGACTAATTGAGTAAACAAAACATTGTTTCCACTTACGAACAATCATCGAAAATTAAAGAGATTGTTCAGCAATTACAACACGAAAAAAATCATTTTCAAATTACGAATTTGGTTGGCTCGTCGTTGTCTTTTGTTATTTCTGCAACTTTCAAAACTTTAAAAAAAACCTTTCTAATTATACTTAATGATAAGGAAGAAGCGGCTTATCACCTCAACGATTTAGAGCAATTGGTTGGTGAAAAAAATGTGCTTTTTTATCCAGGATCTTATCGAAGACCTTATCAAATTGAAGAAGCTGATTATGCAAATGTCTTATTGCGTTCTGAAGTTTTAAATCGAATTAATTCGCGTAAAAAACCTGCAATTATTGTCACCTATCCTGCTGCTTTGTTTGAGCAAGTAATTACCAAACGTGAATTGGAAAAAAGCACATTAAAACTAACTGTTGGAGAAGAAATTTCGTTAGATTTTATCAACGAAATCTTGTTTGAATACAACTTTAAACGTGCCGATTTTGTTACAGAGCCTGGAGAATTTTCTGTTCGTGGTGGAATTATAGATGTCTTTTCTTTTTCTAATGATGATCCTTATAGAATTGAGTTTTTTGGTGACGAAGTTGATAGTATCAGAGCATTTGATGTAGAAACACAATTATCTTCCGAAAAATTGAAAAAAATCAGCATTATGCCAAATGTTGAGAATAAATTATTGGAAGATAATCGTGAAAGTTTTCTAAAATATATTCATCAGAATACAATAGTGTTTACAAAAAATATTGAACTGCTTTCATCACGTTTAGACAACCTTTTTGACAAAGCTGAAATTGCTTTTAAAAGCCTTTCAAAAGAAATAAATCATGGAAAACCAAATGAGTTATTTTGTGATGGAAACTTAATAGAAAATCAATTGCAAGAGTTTTCTTTAATAGAGATTGGCTTGTATAAACAAGAATCAAATTCTATTGTAAAATTTGATACGTCTCCTCAACCATCATTCAATAAACAATTTGATTTACTGATAGAAAATCTGCAAAAAAACACTCAAAACGGTTATACCAATTACCTTCTTTGTGATAACGAAAAACAGGTAAAACGTTTAGATGATATTTTTGGTGATATAGAACAAAAAATAACATATAAAACAATCGTTTTTCCAATATATCAAGGATTTATAGACAACGATGCTAAAATTGTTTGTTATACAGATCATCAGATTTTTGAACGTTTTCATAAGTTTAGATTAAAAAATGGGTACGCAAAAAAACAAGCAATTACACTCAAAGAACTCACGAATCTTAATATTGGCGATTATATAACGCATATTGATCATGGAATAGGGAAGTTTGGCGGACTTCAAAAAATAGACGTTGAAGGCAATCAACAAGAAGCAATCAAATTAATGTATGGAGATAGAGATGTACTATATATTAGTATCCATTCGCTACATAAAATATCAAAATACAACGGCAAAGATGGCAAAGCGCCAAAAATGTATAAATTAGGTTCTGGTGCATGGAAAAAACTCAAGCAAAAAACCAAAACTCGTGTTAAGAAAATCGCATACGATTTAATTCAATTATATGCCAAACGTAGAATGCAAAAAGGATTTCAATTTGGTCCTGATACTTTTATGCAACACGAACTCGAAGCAAGTTTTATTTACGAAGACACTCCTGATCAATTTACAGCAACACAAGATGTAAAAACGGATATGGAAAAAGAGCAACCTATGGATCGTTTGGTCTGTGGTGATGTCGGATTCGGGAAAACCGAAATTGCCATTCGTGCTGCTTTTAAAGCTGTTGATAATGGTAAGCAAGTCGCTATTTTGGTGCCAACAACCATTCTTGCTTTTCAGCATTTTAAAACTTTTAGTGAGCGACTAAAAAACTTTCCTGTAACCGTAGATTATCTCAACAGGTTTAAAACTACAAAACAACGAAATAAAATCTTAAAAGGATTAGAAAATGGTGCTGTAGATATTGTGATTGGTACGCATCAACTGACAAATAAAGCCATAAGGTTTAAAGATTTAGGGCTTTTAATTGTTGATGAAGAGCAGAAATTTGGCGTATCAGTAAAAGATAAATTAAAAACCATCAAAGAAAATGTTGACACATTAACTTTAACAGCAACTCCGATTCCGAGAACCTTGCAATTTAGCTTGATGGCTGCAAGAGATTTATCAGTTATAAATACGGCTCCGCCAAACCGTCATCCTATTGATACGCAAGTTATTCGTTTTTCTGAAGAAACGATTCGTGATGCAATTCAATATGAGATTTCTCGTGGAGGACAAGTATTTTTTATCCATAACAGAATAGAAAACATCAAAGAAGTTACAGGAATGATTCAGCGTTTGCTTCCTGATGCAAAAATTGGTATTGGTCACGGTCAAATGGAAGGCAAAAAGTTAGAAAACCTGATGCTTTCATTTATGAATAATGAGTTTGATGTCTTGGTTTCTACAACTATTGTTGAAAGTGGTTTAGATGTGCCAAATGCCAACACTATTTTTATCAATAATGCTAATAATTTTGGGCTTTCAGACTTACACCAAATGCGTGGACGTGTTGGTAGATCTAACAAAAAAGCATTTTGCTATTTCATTACGCCTCCTTATCATATGATGACGGATGATGCTCGAAAACGCATAGAAGCCTTGGTTCTATTTTCTGAATTAGGTAGCGGATTGAACATTGCAATGAAGGATTTAGAGATTCGTGGTGCAGGAGATTTATTGGGCGGAGAACAAAGCGGATTTATCAATGATATTGGTTTTGATACCTACCAAAAAATACTGAATGAAGCCATTGAAGAACTCAAAGAAAATGAGTTTAAACAATTGTACGACAACAGCGAAACAAAAAAAGAATATGTGAAAGAGGTCGCTATTGACACCGATTTTGAGGTTTTAATTCCTGATGATTATATCTCTGTAATTTCAGAGCGACTGAATTTGTATAACAAGTTAGGCGAATTGAAAACAGAAGAAGAACTAAAACAATTTGAAGTTGATATTATTGATCGTTTTGGAGAAATTCCAACGCAAGTTGTGGACTTATTAAATAGCGTTCGTATCAAATGGATTGCTAAAGAAATTGGTTTGGAACGCATCATTTTAAAACAAAAAAGATTGATTGGTTATTTTATTTATGACCAACAAAGTGGTTTCTACCAAACAGAAAATTTTACGCGTGTTTTACAGTATTTACAGAAAAACCCAAAGTCGTGTGTGATGAAGGAAAAACAAACCAAAAACGGTTTACGCCTTTTAATTACCTTTATTCATATAGATTCGGTAGAGAAGGCGTTGGAGGTTTTGAAGAAGGTTTAGGTTTCAAGACCGTTGCAAGGTAAAAACATTAAGATTCGTGTAATCTTTATTGTTTAGTATGTAATAATCGTGTTAATTTGATTGATAAATCCAACAAAACAATTTTAGCATTTCCGTTTCGTTCAATATGATAAATAGCATCATTTACTTCTTTATTGATGTTTATAATATTGTTTCCGTGTACAAACGGAGCAAATTTTTTCAGGTCAAATCCTTGTGTTTGCGTTTCTAAAAACACCAAATTAGATACTTTGTAATTGGTTAATAAGGCTTGTCTAAAAAACTGCAAGCAATAGTTTAAAAAGCGTTTTTGTGTTTCTCTACCAGTTTTAGCAATGGCATCACTCCAACCGATTAATTCATTAATTACCGTTGCATTTCCACGTGCTCTGAATGCTGCACGAATCCATGTGATAAACCATTCTTCAAACAGCGTATCAGCAGAATCATGATGTAAAATATGAAGTGCTTTGTTGTAATTTCCATCACATTGATGTGCAATTTTTCTTGCTTCATTTTCTGATGTTCCTTCTGATGAAATCAATCCATTTACAACATCACTTTCACTCAACACAGGAAAATGCAAAGCTTGACATCTAGAGCGAATCGTTCCAATGATTTGCTCTTCATTTTCGGTAATTAAAAGGAAAACTGTTTTTTTTGGAGGCTCTTCAATTAGTTTTAACAATTTGTTAGCCGTAGCAATATTCATTTTTTCTGCCATCCAGATAATCATTACTTTAAAACCTCCTTCGTACGATTTTAACTGCAATGACTTTACAATTGCTTCAGCCTCATCAACACCAATATTCCCTTGTTTTTTTTCGACACCAATAGAATGTAACCAATTAAACAAATTCCCATAAGGTTGATTCGCAATAAAAGTTCGCCAATCATTTAAAAACATGTTGCTTATAGGATGTTTTTTTACTTTATCATTTGTTGTAACAGGAAAAGCAAAATGTAGGTCAGGATGCACTAATTTGTCGCATTTTAAATTACAAGTATCAACATCAATATTGTCTAAGCAGAGTAAGTATTGTGCATATGCAATTGCCATTGGAAGCGCTCCAGAACCTTCTTTTCCAACAAATAATTGCGCATGTGGAATTCGACCATTATCTGCAGATTGTTGCAAATGATTCTTAATATGTTCTTGCCCTAAAATTTCTGAAAAACGCATTGCACAAATATAATAAAATCAAAAGTAGCAAAAGAATACAGAATCAGTATATTTGTTATTCAATAAAACAGCACAAATTTATGCCAACAATCAACGATTTTAATTTTGAAAACAAAAAAGCATTAATCAGAGTAGATTTCAACGTTCCGTTAGATAAAAACTTCAATGTTACAGACACTATAAGAATAGCGTCAGCAAAATCTACTATTTTAAAAATTTTAGAAGATGGTGGAAGCTGTGTGTTGATGTCACATTTAGGAAGACCAAAAGGTATTTCTCCAGAGTTTTCTTTACAACATATTGTAGAGACTGTAAGCGAAATTATTGGCGTACAAGTAAAATTTGTAAATGATTGTATAGGTGAGAAAGCAGAAAAAGCAGTAGCAGAATTAGAAACAGGAGAAATCTTATTATTAGAAAACCTACGTTTCTACGACGAAGAGAAAAAAGGAGACATTGCTTTTGCTGAACAATTATCTAAACTTGGAGATATTTATATAAACGATGCTTTTGGAACAGCGCATAGAGCACATGCTTCAACAACAATTGTTGCACAATTTTTTGAAGGAAGAAAATATTTAGGGAATTTATTAGCCAAAGAAATAGAAAGTATAGATAAGGTCTTAAACAATTCTGAAAAGCCAGTGTTGGCAATTTTAGGAGGTGCAAAAGTTTCTTCAAAAATTACAGTTATTGAAAATATTTTAGACAAAATAGATTATTTAATAGTTGGTGGTGGAATGACATTTACTTTTGTAAAAGCACAAGGAGGAAGTGTTGGAGATTCAATTTGTGAAGATGATAAAATGGAGTTAGCCTTAGAAATTTTAAAACAAGCAAAAGCTAAAAATGTAGAAGTTCATATTCCAGTCGATGTTATTGCTGCAGATGACTTTTCTAATACTGCAAACACAAAAATTCTAGACGTTAATCAAATTCCTGATGGATGGCAAGGCTTAGATGCTGGACCAAAATCATTAACAAATTTTGATGAGGTTGTAAATAAATGTAAAACCATTTTATGGAACGGTCCTTTGGGCGTTTTTGAAATGGAATCGTTTGCAAAAGGAACAATTGCATTAGGTCATTCAATTGATAATGCAACAAAAAATGGAGCCTTTTCACTAGTTGGAGGAGGTGATTCTGTAGCCGCTGTAAAACAATTCGGTTTTGCAGATAAAGTAAGCTATGTTTCTACTGGAGGAGGCGCAATGTTAGAAATGCTTGAGGGGAAAACATTACCAGGAATTGAAGCAATTCTTAAATAGTTTAAAAGTTCAACTGTATAATTTTGTAGCTGACAATTACGCGATTAAACAAATACACAATGAAGTGAAATACACAACATTACCAAATACAGAAGTAAAAGTTTCTAAAATTTGCTTAGGAACGATGACTTGGGGAAATCAGAATACAGAAGCCCAAGGACATGAGCAGATGGATTATGCCTTAGAAAAAGGAGTTAATTTCTTTGATACAGCAGAATTGTATGCTGTACCAGCAACAGCAGAAACATATGGATCTACAGAAAAAATTATAGGTTCTTGGTTTAAGAAAACAGGAAATAGAGATAAAGTTGTATTGGCAAGTAAAATCGCAGGAGCAGGACCTTATACAGCGCACATTCGTAAAGATGGATTTAGTAAAAGAGCAATTACGGAAGCGATTGAAGGAAGTTTAAATCGTTTACAAACAGATTATATAGATTTATATCAATTACATTGGCCTGAAAGAGGCGTAAACTGTTTTGGAGTGAGAGATTACCCTTATAAAACCTCTACTAAAGAAGCAGAAAATCATTTAGAGATTTTAGAAACATTACAAGATTTTATCAAACAAGGAAAAATTAAACATATAGGATTATCTAATGAAACTCCTTGGGGAACTATGAAATATTTGGAAACTTCTAAAAATAATAATTTGCCAAGAATGTCTACAATTCAAAATTCATATTCATTAATTCATCGCGCTTATGAATATGGAATGTCGGAAGTTTCTATGAGAGAAGATGTAGGTTTATTGGTTTATTCTCCGTTGGCTCAAGGAGTTTTATCAGGAAAATACATAAATGGAAAATTACCAGAAGGAGCAAGAGGAACTTTATTTCCTAATTTTATTGCAAGATATAGAACTCCAGGAGCAGAGCAAGCAGTTTTAGAGTATCAAAAAATTGCTCAAAAACACGGAATTACAATGACAGAAATGTCTTTGGCATTTATCAATCAATTACCATTTGTTACAAGTAATATAATTGGCGCAACTACTCTGAGTCAATTAAAAGAAAATATTGGAAGTATTAATATTAATTTGTCAGATGAGATTATTGCTGAGATTAACGCTGTACATAATTTAATTCCAAATCCTGCTGCGTAATATTTATGAATAAAAAAGACCTCAAGGAATTTTTAGATACTAAAGTTGAGCAATACAACAATCCAAAATTTATTGAATCTGATCCCATTCAAATCCCTCATCAATTTTCAAAGAAAGAAGATATTGAAATTGCAGCATTTTTAACGTCAACAATTGCTTGGGGAAAACGGCAAATGATTATCAAAAACGCGAATAGAATGATGGAAATTATGGACAATTCTCCGTTTGATTATGTGATGAATCATTCTAAAATTGATTTAAAAAAAACAAATTCTTTTGTTCATCGAACTCTCAACGGAATAGACTTTTCTTTTTTTATCAAGTCATTGCAAAATATTTACCAAAATCACGAAGGTTTGGAAGGTATTTTCTCTCTTTTCCTTTCCGATAAAAATAACAAACAGACAATCCATAATTTTAAGAATATTTTCTTTGAAATTCCACACCAAAGGCGAACAACCAAACACGTTTCAAATCCGATAAAAGGCAGTGCTTCGAAACGA
This sequence comes from Urechidicola sp., assembly GCA_965248525.1. Lineage (GTDB taxonomy): Bacteria > Bacteroidota > Bacteroidia > Flavobacteriales > Flavobacteriaceae > Urechidicola. The sequence continues at coordinate 484,438 of CBDFJO010000004.1, forward strand.
ATTAATATGTTTCTGCGATGGTTGGTACGAAATGATAATGCTGGTGTAGATTTCGGTTTATGGAATGATATTCCAATGTCCAAACTTTCTTGCCCTTTAGATGTTCACAGTGGAAACGTTGCAAGAAAGTTAGGCTTATTAACACGTAAACAAAATGATTGGAAAGCACTGGAAGAATTAGATGCCAATTTAAGAAAAATGGATGTTAATGACCCAAGTAAATATGATTTTGCACTTTTTGGATTAGGGGTTTTTGAGAAATTTTAGTCATAGAATGGCAGTCAGAATAGAATAAAATGTAGTAAATAGGTGTAATTTTTTTATAATATTGCTTTAACCATTAGTCTTTCAACTAGAAATTAAGAGATTTTTTGGCTATTGTGCCTTGCGATTAATATCCTAGTTTAGTACGAACCCTGTATAAAATCTCATCAGCAACCTTTCCTGCTTTTTCAGCACCGATTTTCAGTGCCTTATCAATTTCTTCAAGATTGTTCATATAATGAATATAGCGTTCACGTTCTTTAGCAAAAACAGTTGTCAATAATTCAAAAAACGCTTGTTTTGCGTGACCATACCCATAATTTCCACCTTCATAATTGGCACGCATTTCTGCAATTTGATCTTCAGAGGCAAGCAATCTATACAATGCAAAAAGATTACACGTATCGGGATTTTTCGGTTCCTCAAGAAGCGTAGAATCCGTTTCAATCTTCATTATTTGCTTGCGGAGTTTTTTATCAGCCAAAAAGATATCGATAATATTACCTTGTGATTTACTCATTTTCCCGCCATTTGTTCCAGGCACATACATTGTTTCTTCTTGTACTTTTGCTTCTGGAGGAACCAATGTTTCTCCCATTTGATGGTTAAAACGGTTGGCAACATCACGTGTCATTTCAAGATGCTGTAGTTGATCTTTTCCAACAGGAACAATTTCTGCATCATATAATAAAATATCTGCAGCCATCAACATTGGATAACTAAACAATCCCGAATTTACATCTTCTAATCGATCTGCTTTATCTTTAAAGCTATGTGCTAACGTTAACCGTTGATATGGATAAAAACAACTCAAATACCAAGACAATTCTGTTACTTGAGGTACATCGCTTTGACGATAAAAAACAGTTTTTTCTATATCCAATCCACAAGCCAACCATACAGCAGCAGTACTGTAAGTGTTTTCACGAAGTGTTTTTCCCTCCTTTATTTGCGTAAGCGAATGCATATCTGCAATAAATAAAAACGATTCATTTGCCTCGTTCTTTGACATTTCGATTGCAGGAAGTATGGCTCCTAATATATTTCCAAGATGTGGTGTTCCTGTGCTTTGTACTCCTGTAAGAATTCTTGACATTTTTTGGTTCTTTAACAATTACAAAAATAAGACTTTTAATAGCATAAAAAAAGCGGCCGAAGCCGCTATTTTCTTAAAAAAAGTTGGTTACTTTTTAAACAACCCAGCAATAAATAGCACAACTGCTGCGCCAATTACTCCATGTAATAAATCTCCCATCCAACCACTTAATAGGCTAACACCTAATTTTCCTAATAGCCAGTTCCCTACAATTCCACCAACAATACCTAAGATAATGTTTATGAGAATTCCAAAACCACCGCCTTTCATAAGGTTACCTGCAAGCCATCCAGCCACAGCACCTATAATAATTGAATACAAAAAACCTTCCATAATTATGTAAATTTATTAAGTTAATAGAACCGAAAGATAGTAAAAAAAATAAGATACATTTAAAATTGTGAAAAAAATGACTTATGTGTTAATAACTATTTGTTCAAAAAATGTATTTTTGAAGCCAATGAAGACGTTTAAAAATATAGCCATTTTCTTTTGGCGTATGTGGTTTTACGGATGGCTTATAGGAATGATTATCGTCATTTTCCCTGTACTTATTGTTGTAATATCAAGAGAAGAATGGTATCCAGTTTTTTTTAAAATTGCGCGCGCTTGGGGGAAAACACTACTTTTTGTCATGGGTTTTAGGGTAAAAATAGATCAAGATCAAGAAATAGACCCTCATAAAAGTTATATGTTTTCTGCCAACCACACATCAATGATTGATATAATGTTGATGTTTGCAGTAGTTAAAAACCCGTTTATATTTGTTGGAAAAGCAGAATTAGCAAAAATTCCTGTTTTTGGGTTCATTTATAAAAGGACTGCAATTTTGGTAAATAGAAACAATCCTGAAAGTAGAAAAGCAGTTTTTGCTGAGGCAGAGCGACGTTTTAAAAACGGACTAAGCGTTTGTATTTTTCCCGAAGGTCAAGTTCCAAGTGATAAAAGTATTGTTTTAAGCGAATTTAAAAATGGAGCATTTATTCTTGCAATCGAACATCAAATTCCGATTGTTCCAATGACTTTTTATGATTGTAAAAAACGATTTTCGTATACTTTTTTTAGTGGAAGTCCAGGGAAAATGAGAGTCAAAATACATAAATTTATCGAAACAAAAGGATTGAAAATAAAAGATAAAAACGCTGTAAAAAACAATATGTTTGATACTATTCAAACAGAATTATTAAACGACGCAAAAAATCAGTAATGAATAAAGAACGATTAAATTATTACGACTCAAAAGAGGAAAAATTAAATGTAATTACGCATGGATTTGGACTATTGATGAGTATTGTTGCGTTATTTTTTTTAGTAAAAAAAGCTATAAATCACGATACAATTTATAGTATCAGTTTTGTAGTTTTTGGATTAAGTTTAATAATATTATATGCAGCATCGACATTTTATCACGCAGCAAAAGATCCCAAAAAACGGTATACATTAAACTTAGCCATCCCCCGAAAAACGAATTAAATACTTCGTTAAGTATTGAATTTATTGATAATTTCGGTTGATTTAAAATTGGAAAACTGTTTAAAAAGTTGTATTTTGTTCTTGTAAAAAAAGCAAAATCACCTTAAAAACAGTTCTATGAGCAAGATACTAACAAAAAAGATACAAACCCAATTAAGTGACTATTTTTTATCTAATTCAGAAATGACCAAACCAGAAACACGTTGTTTAAAAGAGATGGTTTTAGGAATTTTAAAGTCAAAATCTGTATTTGTAAATCAAATAGCAGCTAGTTTACGAGAGTCTATAAAATTGAAAGATGTTTGCAAGCGCCTTTCTGCTCAATACTTAAAGGGAGATTATGCAGAAAAAGTGATGACTACTCACCTTGAAACCGTTGGAAATAGTATTTCAAAAGATAATTTTATTCTTATGGACGGTACTGACATCAGCAAAAAATATGCTAAATATATGGAGGGCTTGGAGTTTGTAAAGGATGGTGATACTAGCAAAATCGGACTTGGTTATAATGTCTTAAACATAAATGTGATTAGCAATCATAAAGAAATAACACCTCTTTATAGCAAAGCTTATAGTTTTGAAATGGGGGCATTAAGCAGTAATAATGAAATAAAAAAAGCCGTAAGAGAAGTACAGAAATATGTAGCCCATAGAGGCTGTTGGGTTTTTGATAGAGGAGCAGATAGTGGTATTTTAAAAGATTTTTTTGTCAGTGAATGCTCACAAACAATCATTCGCTTGAAGAGAAACACAAAATTATACCATAAAGAGAATGAGTTACAAGTAAGCCAACTTCTTAAAAAAATAGATTTTTCAATAACACAAACAGTGACCAAGGTAAAGAAAAACAAACCTGTTTTAAAAGAGTATCAATTAGGAGCAATCCCAATAAATTACACCATAAAGGGAGTTACACTCTCATTGTGGTTAGTCGTTTCGAGAAATGTAAGACACGGAGGTCTCTGTTATTTACTTGTCAAAAGCAAACTTTCTACAGCTATAGAAGTTGCTAAATGGGCTTTTAAAGGGTATGGTTTACGATGGAAAATAGAAGAATATCACAGACATATAAAACAAGAATATAAATTGGAAGATATTCAACTAAAAACCTTTGATGGATTACAGTCAATGCTTGCTGTTTTGACTGTGGCAATGTATATGATTTACAAGAAAATACAAGCGTTACATTTTAACTTGTTGCTTAATGCAGGCTATAACTATCTAAACAGGCAGAGTGTGAGGGAACTAATCAATTTCATTTATTACAAAATATCAAAGGTGGTTTCCATACTACTAATGCCAACCAAAAGCAGATGGAATATAATAAAAATACCGCCTATAGAGAGTAGCGGACAACTTAATTTAGAATTTCTAAAAAAAACAGGGGATGGCTAAATACATTAAACATCTTTGATCACGCAGCTATTTATGTTTTAATTGCAGGAACATATACGCCTTTTACACTTTTAATTTTAGATGGTTGGGTTGGTTGGACAATCTTTGGGATTTCTTGGGGATTAGCATTCGTCGGAATTATTTTTAAATTATTTTTTACGGGAAAATACGATAGAGCATCAACAATAGCCTATGTTTTTATGGGCTGGCTGGCTGTGTTTGCTATAAAACCATTGATAGAAAATTTATCTTCCGAAGGGTTGTTATGGCTTTTTGCTGGAGGCATTTTTTACACTATAGGCGCTGTTTTATATAGTATAGAAAAGATAAAATACAATCACGCAATTTTTCATACCTTTGTCTTGCTCGGTAGTTTTGCCCACTTTATGGCAGTGTATTACCATATTTTACCTAAATAGTAGAAGTTAAAACACCATTTATAAAAAAAATGAATTTTAAAAACACAGTATTAGTAGCAATTGCAACAATTTTTATGATTAGTTGCGCTGAAACCAAAAAAGAAGAAATGAAAGCATTAAAATATGTTGACGAACCACATTCTCACGCGCAACCTAATGAAGCAGTAATCACGCATTTGAATTTAGATATTGATGTAAATTTTGATAAAAAAGTTATCAGTGGAACTGCATCGTATGATATCACAAACAATAATGAGGCCACTGAAATTGTATTAGACGCAAAAAATTTGGTAATAGAAAAAGTACAAGCAGACGGAAAAGACACAAAATTTTCGTTAGGAACTTATAATGAATCTTTAGGGCAATCATTAAAAATTACGATTACAAAAGACACTAAAAAAATCACTGTTTTTTATCAAACTACTGATAAAACAGAAGCTGTACAATGGCTAAACCCACAGCAAACACAAGACAAAACGCAACCATTTTTATTTACACAAGGACAAGCGATTTTAACACGTACATGGATTCCGATTCAGGATAGTCCGCAGATAAGAATTACGTACGATGCAACGGTACGAGTTCCAAAAGAATTGATGGCTGTTATGAGTGCAGAAAATCCGAAGGTAAAATCTGCAAATGGAGAGTATCACTTTAAAATGGCACAAAAAATCCCACCATATTTAATGGCATTGGCAGTTGGAGATATTGCTTATAAAGCTGTGAGTGACAGAACTGGAATATATGCTGAAAATTCTATGGTAGATACTGTGCAAGAAGAATTTTCTGAAATGGAAAAAATGGTTGTTGAAGCCGAAAAGTTATATGGTAAATATGCTTGGGATCAGTTTGACGTAATTGTTTTACCACCAAGTTTTCCTTTTGGAGGAATGGAAAACCCGAGATTAACATTTGCTACACCAACTTTAATTGCAGGTGATAAAAGTTTAACATCAGTAATTGCACATGAATTAGCACATTCATGGTCAGGAAACTTAGTTACTAACGCAACTTGGGATGATTTTTGGCTGAACGAAGGATTTACCGTGTATTTTGAAAACCGTATTATGGAAGCGTTGTATGGAAAAGAAAGAGCAGATATGTTAGGATTAATTGCACGTCAAGATTTAGACGAAGAGATAGAAGGATTTAAAGACACTCCTAAAAACACACACTTAAAATTAGACTTAAAAGGACGCAATCCTGATGACGGAATGACAAGTATTGCGTACGATAAAGGATTTTTGTTCTTAAAGACTCTAGAGGGTGTTGCAGGAAGAGAAAACTTTGACGTATTCTTAAAAAATTACTTTCAAGGACATGCTTTTTCTACAATGACAACAGAAAAATTTATCAAATATTTGAATGAAAACTTATTAGAGAAGCACAATCTTTCTTTTAATACTGATGAATGGGTTTACAATCCAGGAGTTCCAAATAATGCATTTGAAATTAAATCTGATAAGTTTGAAAACGTTTCAAATACATTAAAATCAATCGTAGAAACAAACAAAGCAGATACAAGTGTAGCCAAAGATTGGACAACGCAAGAATGGGTTTATTTTATTCGTAATTTCCCAGAAGATATTACTCCTGCGCAAATGGCAACAATTGACAATGCGTTTAATTTAACGAATTCTACAAATTCTCATAAGGCAATGGTTTGGTACGAACAAGCGATTAATCATAACTATAAAGGAAATAATATAGACATGAAGATTGAAGAGTTTTTAATACGTGTTGGTCGTCGTTGGTATGTTTCTACGCTATATAAAGCGTATGCAAAAGCAGGGAAAACAGAAGAAGGTTTGGCTATTTATAAAAAAGCTAGAGCAAACTATCATTCTATAACTATGAATACTGTTGACGAGACTTTGGGATATAAGGAGTAAATAAAAATTCATTTAAAATTTAGTGACGGTGTGACTTAAAATCACACCGTCACCCTACAGACCTCGGATCTCATAGGTTTATCAGACCTTGTAGGTTTTAAAAACCTACAAGGTCTTTTTAATATAGGAAAGTTAATTTTTCTGTACTTTTAACCTTGCACTTATTGGTTGAAATTAGCTTTTGATAAATTGGATAATTTATTTTATTTACTTTTTCAACGAGAAAAATGACTTGTTCATCGATTTTTATTTTATTTACTTTATTATATTGGTTGGTTTGTAGAATAATCTATAAATTTAAAATCATGAAAGCTAGAAGTTTAATTTTTGCCGGTTTTATGTTGATGTTTACATCTTGTGTTGTAAAATCATTACACCCTTTTTATACAAAAGACACCATTTCTTTTGATAAAAGTTTTTGACTTTAGTTTAAAATAGCGTTTATTTGTTGTATCTTTGTTCAAAACTTAGTAATTATGGATACAGCAATGATAAAGACCTATTTCACTAAATTATCATCATTAGATCAAGAGGGTTTATTGTTAACACTAACAAGTCTTAAGTCAAATTCTGATTTTCAATTAATTGATATTAGGAAGAAAAAGTTTAATGAGAAGCAAGGGGTTTGTCCACATTGTGAGCATATTAAATACGTAAAAATGGGTATTGACAAAGGAGTTCAGCGATATAAATGTAAAGGTTGCAATCGTACTTTCACACCATTTACAGGGACATGGATGGCTCAAATTCATAAAAAAGATAAGTTAGCCGATTATTTAAAATTGATGCAACAAGGGTTGAGTTTAGATAAAATAATGTTAAAATTATGCATCAATAAAAAAACTGCTTTTGATTGGAGACATAAGATAACTATTTCGTTAAAAGAATTAGATACAGATAAATTTTTAGGCATAACCGAGAGTGATGAAACTTTTTTTTTTGCACTCCGAGAAAGGCTCGGGAAAATTAACTCGAAAGTCAAGAAAGCGAGGGAAGCAAGTTAAAACAAGAGGAATAAGTAAAGAACAGGCATCAGTGATTGTTTCTGCGGATAGAAAAGGTGAAGTATCTTTAAAACTTGCTTGTCTTGGGCGTATACTAAAAAAGATATAACAAAAGCAATAGGAAACAAAATAGACCAAAAACCGTTTTATGTACAGATGGTCATGTAAGTTATAAAGGCTTTGCGATTGACAATAAACTTGAACATCATGTATTTAAAGCAAATTTAAAACAATTTACAAAAGGTAATTTGCATATACAAAATATAAACTCATTAACAGCAGATTAAAAAAATGGATAAATGCGGACTTCTATGGTGTATCAACAAAATACCTACAAAACTATCTTAATTGGTTTAGATGTAAAGAAAAATTTAAAAATAGAGATTATATGTTGAAAATGATAGAGTTGAGCCTTGACAATGCCAAATCAAGAGCAGAATATTTAAAATACTGTTAATAACAACGCTATTTTAAACTAAAGCCATGAAATTTTATAAAACTGTATCACACCTTTTCCATCCAATTCTTTTCCCAATTATTGGTACGATACTTTACTTTATCTTTTTACCAAGACATATAAACAGTCGTTCAGAACGTTCACTAATTCTTACTGTATTTATCACAACATATCTTTTACCAATGCTATTTGTTTATCTTTTAAAAAAGATGAAAATGATAAAAAGTTATGATATGGAAACAACTGAAGATCGAAAATTTCCTTTACTCTTCCTCACAATAATATCTTATCTATTGGGCATAAAGCTTTATAGAACACATATTGTAGAAGAACTCGCTGTCTTTTATTTTGCAATGGCACTTACACTTTTAATTTCTTACTTTTTATTATATATGCATTTCAAAATAAGTTTGCACGCAATAGGTATTGGAGGATTAATAGGCTTTTTAGGTGTCTTAAGTTTTTCTTATGAACTTAATTTAATTGTTGTTTTAGCACTCTTTTTCATTATTTCTGGTGTAATTATGACTTCGCGCTTAAAACTTAAAGCACATGAAGGAAAGGAAGTTTATGTTGGTTTTATAATTGGACTCCTATTACAAATAATCACTTACGCAATCTATAATAATTTATAACAAGTAAGACCTTAAACAATTTTGAGTATGCTTAATTTTATGTCAATAAAAAAAGCAACCAAAATTTGATTGCCTTTTTTATATTTTATAAAGTTATAATTTATTTATCAGCTCCTTGACGTTTAGCGTAGTATGTAACTTTCAAAGCATTAATTTCTTTTAATTCAGCTTCTATATCATTGATAGTACCAACTGTACTTTTCATATCAGATTTTATCAATGTAGTCATTGCGCTGTGTTCATCTGAAGGAACACCTTTGCGTTGGGTGTAAATAAAGTTACGAACTTCTTTTACACTTCTTGCTATCTTATCATTCAGTTGAATTTTATCACCTTCTCCATAGGTTTCAACATTATCTGCTGGACCAACATAAATAGTACTTACCAACCGTTTTTCTGACAAATTTTTAATTTCTACCGCTTTTGGTAAATCTTGACCTACCAAAGGAGAAGTTTCTCTCATAGTTGTAGCAACCATAAAAAAGAATAACAACATAAATACAATATCTGGTAAAGAGGCTGTATTAATTGGTGGCAACCCTTTTTTCTTCTTTTTAAATTTAGACATTTTCTATGTTTTAAAATTACTTATTCTCTGATTTTGCAATAATTTCAGGATACATCGTTTTGATTTTCTTGATATTATCCTTCAATTTCTGACTTGGATTAACCTTATTATTTAGGTCTTCTTTTACCATTTCAGAATATGTTTTTCCAAACTCCTTCATCGCCAATCTATTTCTTAAAAAAGCATAAGCCATTCCTAACTGATCCTGAACTTCAATAAATATACCCATTTCTGTACTTCTATCAGTCTTTAAAGAAATAACAGCCTTATTAGGATGCATTGACGATAAGGGGTCTTTATTCCCTTCACACCAAGAGCATTCTGTCCCGTCAGACCCTTTTGGTTCTCCAAACAATTCGATTGGATTTCCAATACCTTCTCCATTATCAATAAATTCAATTGCCAACTCTTTTATTTCGTTAACTTTTACAAAATCCTTACCTTCTATAAGTATATCATTGTCTTTATTTATCATTATTTCAAAAACGTTACGTTCTTTAACAACTGGTGGGGTAATGTTTGGTGGTTGTTTCTCTGGTAATCTTCTTGAGATACCAGCATCAATATCCATCGTAGTCGTTACTAAAAAAAATATCAATAGTAAGAATGCGATATCTGCCATAGATCCTGCATTAATTTCTGGTGTGTCTCTTCTTGCCATAATTATTACTATTTGTTTTTATTTAGAAAACATTTCTTTAACACCTCCCCAAACAATAGTCAATAATGCAATTGCTCCTAATATATAGGTATATCTTATCATTGCTCCTACTCTTTTAGGTATTATACCTTCAGCACCAACACCATCTTTTAATGCACGTCCATAAGTGTCTGTTACTTCTGCATCATTTGCAAAAACATATGCTAAAGCGAAAAGCCCTCCTAAAACAACTATACTTATAAGTGCTTGTTTTAATGCTCCTGGAGTTGTAAAAAGACCTCTTATTGAAAATAATACTGTGATTACAACTGTCAATATCACAAGTGCGATTGAGAATGTAATCAATGGATGTGTTGCGTTTGAAACAGCCTCAACAGCCTCTACATCATCTCCACCACCACTCATTACTACCCTAATAAACAGCGCAACACCAATCAATGCAATTGTAGCTACAACAATCTTAACTATGTTATATAATTTGCTATTCATAATTTTATTTTATTTGTTATGCTTAACTAATAAGTCTACTAAAGAAATAGACGCATCTTCCATATTGTTTACAATACTATCAACTTTTGCAATGATATAATTATAAAATATTTGTAAAATTATTGCAACAATCAGACCAAATACTGTTGTTAATAGTGCAATTTTAATACCACCTGCAACAGTTGCTGGAGACATTTCATTAGATACAGCAATATCATCAAAGGCTTTAATCATACCAATTACAGTTCCCATAAACCCAAGCATTGGTGCAAGTGCAATAAATAAAGATAACCATGATATATTTTTTTCTAATAGTCCCATTTGAACTCCACCATAACCTACAACGGCTTTTTCAACTGATTCAATTCCTTCATCTGAACGGCTTAAACCTTGATAAAAGATAGATGCAACTGGTCCTTTTGTATCTCTACAAACTTCTTTTGCTGCTTCTACACCTCCTGATGCTAAAGCATCTTCAATACTACCAACTAATTTATTTGTGTTTGTAGATGCCATATTAAGGTAAATAATTCTTTCAATAGCAATTGCTAACCCTAAAATTAAGGCAATTAATACAATTCCCATAAAACCTGCACCTCCTTCAATAAAACGTTGCTTTAATTCTTGATGAAAAGTTTTGTCAACTTCTTCTGTTTGTGGAGCATCTTGTGCATACGTACTTTGTGTAGTTCCTAAAAACAATAATCCAGTGATTGCTAGGATAATAAATAATTTTTTCATTGTGTAATAGTTAATTTAATTATTAGTTTACGAGGTTAAATATATGACTTTTTTTTGCAAAAAAAAAAAAAAGAATTCGGCGGAGAGAAAGGGATTCGAACCCTTGATACAGTTTCCTGTATACACGCTTTCCAAGCGTGCGCCTTCGACCACTCGGCCACCTCTCCTGTCTTTTTGCGAATGGCAAGTAACAAAAAAATGCTGAATTGAAAAAATTTAATTTTTTATAATCAGAAAAATTGAATTCTATCTAAAATATTTTTATTGATAACTCATTTATTATCAAACTTTTAATGAATCAATTTAATCTAAAGTTTATTCCCAATTTTTTATAAAAAGAATTTCTATTAATCAGCCATTTCTCCTCTTAGTGGCGTTTCAAAAACGTGTTTAAATTCCGATGTTGGAATATTTTTACCTAATAAATACATCAATTTTGTCAAAGCAGCTTCGGTAGTTAAATCTTTTCCACTTATCAATCCTATTTTTTGGAGCTTTACACTTGTTTCATATTGTCCTAAAATAACACTTCCGCCAACACATTGAGAAACGTCAATAATTTTAATCTCTTTTTTTAATGCGTTTTTTAACAAGTCTACAAACCATTTATCTGTTGGTGCATTTCCAGAACCGTAGGTTTCAAGAACGACTCCTTTTAATCCATCAATTTCTAAAATACTTTTTATCACATTTTCTGTGATTCCTGGAAATAATTTTATTAGAACGATATTATTTTCTAATTTTTTTCTAATTTTTATTTTCTTAGATCTTCTTGGTTGGTAAATAAATGATTCGTTAAATTTTAAATGAACACCGCTTTCACATAACTGCGGATAATTTGGTGATGTAAATGCTTCAAAATGCTCAGAGTTAATCTTCGTAGTTCTATTGGCTCTATACAGTTTATATTCAAAATACAAACACACTTCAGAGATAATTGATTTACCATTCTTTTGCGAAGCCGCAATTTCTATTGATGTAATTAAATTTTCTTTTGCATCTGTTCGTAAATAACCAATTGGTAATTGAGCCCCTGTAAAAATAACTGGTTTTGATAGGTTTTCAAACATAAAACTGATTGCAGAAGCCGTATATGACATTGTATCAGAACCATGAAGCACAACAAAACCGTCAAACTTTTCATAATTATTTTCAATGATTTCGGTAATTGCTATCCAATATTTAGGACTCATATTTGATGAATCTATCGGCTCATCAAAAGAAGCACTATCTATTGTACAGTTTAGATGTTTTAATTCAGGAATATGTTTTAGCAATTTGTCAAAATTAAATGATTTTAATGCTCCTGTTTCAAAATCCTTAATCATACCGATAGTTCCACCTGTATAAATCAATAATATATGAGGAATTTTTGCCATTCTGTCTTAAATTTATTTTTGGAATAATTTATGCAGTAAAGTTAATCATAAAAAGAAAACTATTTTTAATTAACTTTACAAAAAATAAAATATAAAAATTATGATGTTTGGATATATAATATTTGGTTTGATTGCCTTATTTGGTTGGATTACTCAATCAAGATTAAAAAGCAAATTCAAAAAGTACTCAAAATTAACCTTACAAAACGGCATGTCTGGAAAAGAAATTGCCGAAAAAATGCTACAAGACAACGGGATTTATGACGTACAAGTCATTTCAACTCCTGGAAGGTTGACAGATCACTACAATCCAAAAGATAAAACAGTAAATTTAAGTGAAGCTGTTTATAACCAGCGAAATGCTGCGGCTGCGGCAGTTGCTGCTCACGAAGTTGGACATGCAGTACAACATGCAACATCATATTCTTGGCTACAATTTAGGTCGAGTATGGTACCAATGGTAAGTATCGCAAGTAAATTATCTATGTGGATTATTATGGCAGGTATATTCATTCAGTCATTTCCAGTTTTACTTCCTGTCGGAATTGTATTATTTGCCGCAACAGTATTTTTTAGTTTTGTAACATTACCTGTTGAATACGATGCAAGTAATCGTGCATTGGCTTGGCTTGATAATAAGAATCTGTTAACAGACGAAGAGCAAGCAGGAGCAAAAGACGCCTTAAAATGGGCAGCAAGAACGTATGTAGTTGCAGCAATTGGTGCTTTGGCAACCTTACTTTATTATGTGATGATATATATGGGAAGGGATTAAGTTCTAACTTTATTTACTTCGTCATTGAGAGGGAAGAATGACCGAAGTAATCTCACTTACTAAGAGATTGCCACATTCGTACCTCATTCGCAATGACACTTTAGTTAATTATTCCTACGAAGGTAGGAATCTAAAATCCAACTTTCTGTGAATTTCTACTTTCGCAGGAATAACAAACTTATTTTTCATTAAAAAGAGTGTAAAATTTACACTCTTTTTATAGTTACAAACTTATCTGTCTATCAATCCGTTGATCCAAAGAAATAAAGGTTTCTGTTCGTGCAACACCTTTTATGGATTGAATTTCTTTATTAAGTAAATTCATCAAATGCTCATTATCACGACATAATATTTTGATGAAAATAGTATAATTTCCTGTCGTATAGTGACTTTCTATAACTTCAGGAATTTCTTTTAAACGATTAATTGTCGCAGAATATTTACTCGCAGAATCTAAGAATATCCCAACAAAAGCTAATGTTTTATAACCTAATACTTTTGGATTTAAAACAAATTTTGATCCTATAATTAATTCTGAAGCTTCTAATTTTCGCAATCGCTGGTGAATTGCTGCTCCTGAAATTCCTATTTCTCGTGCAATACTTAAAATCGGTGTACGAGCATCAGCAATTAAATTTTTTAAAATTATCTTGTCAATTCCGTCAATATGTAAGTCTTTTTTCTTCATCTGTTTTAAATCTGAAATCAAATATAAAAAATAAAGTTCCAGTAACAACTTCAAATACAATTTCTTGTATCCTTACATAGGAATTTGTTATAAAATGAATTATTTTATTCTTTAAGTGGTTTCATTTCAAAATCTTCCATAAATTTTGTTGTGTAATTTCCTGCAACATAATCTGGATGATCCATCAACTGACGGTGAAAAGGTATTGTAGTCTTTATACCTTCAATTACAAATTCATCCAACGCTCGTTTCATTTTATTAATTGCCTCTTCTCTAGTTTGAGCTGTTGTAATTAATTTTGCAATCATCGAATCGTAATTCGGCGGAATGCTATAACCTGCATATACATGTGTATCCAAACGAACTCCATGACCTCCTGGAGCGTGTAAAACTTCTATCTTTCCTGGTGATGGACGAAAATCATTATAAGGATCTTCGGCATTAATTCTACATTCAATTGAATGTAAATTAGGTTCATAATTTTTTCCTGAAATAGGAACTCCTGCGGCAACTAATATTTGCTCACGAATCAAATCAAAATCAATTACTTGTTCTGTAATTGGATGCTCAACTTGAATACGTGTATTCATTTCCATAAAATAAAAATTTCGCTTTTTATCAACCAAAAACTCTACTGTTCCTGCTCCTTCATAAACAATGTATTCTGCTGCTTTTACGGCTGCATCACCCATTTTTTTACGAAGTGCCTTGGTCATAAATGGAGAAGGAACTTCTTCTGTCAATTTTTGATGACGACGTTGAATTGAACAATCTCTTTCTGATAAATGACAAGCCTTACCATAAGAATCGCCAACAACTTGAATTTCGATATGCCTTGGCTCTTCTATCAGTTTTTCCATATACATATCATCATTATCAAAAAATGCTTTTGACTCTTGACGTGCATCGTCCCATCCTTTTCTTAAATCTTCTTTTTTCCAAATGGCACGCATTCCTTTTCCTCCACCTCCTGCAGATGCTTTTAACATCACAGGATAATCCATTTTATCAGCCAATTTTTCAGCATCTTTATAGGTTCCTAAAAGGCCATCAGAACCTGGAACACAAGGTACTCCTGCTTCTTCCATTGTTGCTCTTGCTGAGGCTTTATCTCCCATTCTGTTAATCATTTCAGGAGATGCGCCAATAAATTTTATTTTGTGCTCTTCACAAATCTTAGAAAACTTTGCGTTTTCTGCTAAGAATCCATATCCTGGATGAATAGCATCTGCATTTGTAATTTCAGCTGCAGCCATAATGCTTGGAATCTTTAAATAGGATTCACTACTTGGTGCAGGACCTATACATACTGCTTCGTCAGCAAATTTTATGTGCAAACTTTCAGCATCAGCGGTAGAATATACAGCAACGGATTTTATACCCATTTCTTTACAGGTTCTAATAATTCGTAGTGCTATTTCTCCTCTATTTGCTATTAATATTTTTTTAAACATAAATTCATCAATTTTTCAATATTCAAAAAACAAATTCCAATTAAATTTATTGGATTTTGAGAATTAAAAATTGGGATTTTACATTAAGAAGGGTCAACTAAAAACAATGGTTGCCCAAATTCTACAGGAGTAGATTCATCTACCAATACTTTTACAATTTTACCTGAAACTTCTGATTCAATTTCGTTGAATAATTTCATCGCTTCGATGATACATACGATAGAGTCTGGCTGTACGGTATCTCCAACTTCTGCAAAATTTGGTTTATCAGGAGATGGTTTTCTGTAAAAAGTTCCAATAATTGGTGATGTAATCATTATGTATTTTGAATCTTCTTCTTTACCTGCTATAGATTCAGTAGCAGTTGTTGGTGCTTGCGCTATTGGCGTTGTTACAACTGGTGTTGAAGTTGCCACAACTGGTGCTTGATGCACAATCGTAGCTTTAGGTGTTCCTTTTCCTGTTTTAATTGTGATTTTAAAGTCTTCTACTTCAAGTTTCACTTCGTTTACGCCAGATTTTGACACAAATTTTATAAGTTTTTGAATTTCTTTTAAATCCATAAATAATATTTTTAGTTAGTAGTTTTTATAATTTTTAGTATGCCCATTTAAAGTAGATTGCTCCCCAAGAAAATCCTCCTCCAAATGCAGCAAAAATAATAGTGTCGCCTTTTTTAAGTTTCAATTCATAATCGACTAATAACAATGGTAATGTAGCCGAAGTTGTATTTCCGTATTTTTCAATATTGGTCATCACTTTTGACTCTTCTAATCCTACTCTATTTGCAGTTGCGTCAATAATTCTTTTATTTGCTTGATGTGTTGCAAGCCATGAAATATTTTCTTTTGTAAGATTATTTCTTTCTAAAACTTTCACACATACATCTGCCATATTAGAGACTGCATTTTTAAATACAGTACGCCCTTCTTGATGCACAAAACAATCTCTATCGCCAAAAACTTCTCCTTTTTTAAATGAGTTGACAGAACCTCCTTTTGCTACTTGTAAAAACTCTCTTCCACTTCCATCAGTACGTAAATATTCATCTTGCAAACCAAAACCTTCTGTGTTTGGCTCAAATAAAACGGCTCCTGCACCATCCCCAAAAATGATACATGTTGCGCGATCACTATAATCAATCATTGAGGAGTTTTTATCTGCTCCTATCAATAATACTTTTTTATACTTTCCTGTTTCTATATAACTTGCAACGACTGACATTCCGAATAAAAAACTAGAACATGCAGAGTCTAAATCAAACGAAAATGCGTTTGTTGCTCCAATATTTGAGGCTACAAAAGAAGCCGTAGATGCTGCTTGCATATCTCTTGTTGCAGTAGCTACAACAATTAAATCTATTTCTTTTGGATCTGTTTTTGACTTAGAAAGTAAATTTTCTACAGCTTTGATAGCCATAAACGAAGTTCCTTTTCCTTTTTCTTTTAAAATTCTTCTTTCTTTTATTCCTGTTCTCGATACAATCCATTCATCATTGGTCTCAACCATTGTTTCAAGAATCTTGTTTGTCAATCTATATTCTGGAAGGTATTTTCCAACAGCTGTAATTGCCGCAGTAATTTTAGTCATATTTAAAAAATTTACTTTTAAAAGTGTGTCAAAGTAATGAAAAAAAAATTAAAAAAAAGGCAAAAAATGTCGTTTTTAACTCATTTTTCGATTAAAAACACAAAAAAACTCTCAATTTTGAGAGTTTTTTTGTGTTTTTATGTTATTTATTATTATGCTTCTACAGTTGTAACCGCATCAATAATAATTTGACCTCTGTAATATAATTTACCTTCGTGCCAATGTGCTCTATGGTATAAATGCGATTCTCCTGTTGTTGGATCTACAGCAATTTGAGGAACAACGGCCTTGTAATGAGTTCTTCTCTTGTCTCTTCTTGTTTTCGAAATTTTTCTCTTAGGATGTGCCATCTTTATTCTTTTTTATTCGATTGTAATTCTTTTAATTTCTCCCAACGAGGATCAATTATATTTTCTTTAATTTTATATTCTTCTAATTTTTTCAATACTTCTGATTCTAATGTACCGTCTTCTACTCCAGGATGAACCCTTTTAATAGGTAAAGAAAGTATAATCATTTCATAAATAAAATGTGATATGTCTAATTGAAATTGATTATGAGGAATAACTAATATTTCATCACTATCATCATTGTATTCTTCACCAAATTTTACAATTAATGGTAAATTCCCTTTGATTTTAAGGTCAAAAGGTTCACTTGTAACATCGCAAGCAACTGTTACAACTCCTTTTGAATTAAACATAAGATTAAACATATTGTGTTTTTTCTCAAAGTTTAAATCAATCTTTATATCAGCATTTTCAAATTCATGGTATTGAAAATATTCAAAGAACGTATTGTCAATTTTATATTCAAATTGATGTTTTCCTAATTTTAGGCCTGTAAAAGATATATTAAATTCTTTCAAGTCTTTCATTTTGAATATCAATTTAAGCGTGCAAATATATAAAAATATCAGATATCTTTATAGTATTTTACTTTTTTATTTTAATACACCTTGAACTAATGCTATGTGGTTTCTTCGCGTTTTATATATTTCAATCGCTTTAAAAAGTGCTGCTTTAAAAGAACTTTCGTTTGCCGTTCCTTTTCCTGCAATTTCATACGCAGTACCATGATCTGGAGATGTTCTTATTCTACTCAATCCTGCAGTATAATTAACTCCTTTGCCAAAAGAAAGTGTTTTAAAAGGCGCTAATCCTTGATCGTGATACATTGCCAAAACAGCATCGTATTGCTTGTATGTTTCTGAACCAAAAAACCCATCAGCTGCATACGGACCATAAACTAATTTTCCTTCTTTTTGAATTTCAGCAATTGTTGGTCTAACAATTTCATCATCTTCACCTCCTATTACACCTTTATCTCCACAATGAGGATTCAATCCTAAAATAGCAATTTTCGGTCTCGGAATTTCAAAATCCTGCACCAATGTTTGATACATTACAGCCACTTTACTCTTGATTAATTGAGGTGTAATTGTTTTAGAAATATCTGAAATAGGAATATGTCCAGTAATTAAACCAACACGCAAATCATCAGTCATTAAAATCATTAAACTTTTACCTTCCAATTTGTCTTCTAAAAACTCTGTATGTCCTGCAAATTTAAATGTATCTGATTGAATATTTTCTTTATTGATTGGCGCAGTAACAAGCACATCTATCTTGTTATTTTTCAATGCTTTTACAGATTCATCCAACGAAATCAAGGCATATTTGCCACCAATATCATTTGACTTTCCTGGTGTTATCCCAACCTCTTCTTGCCACACATTCAACACATTTATTTTACCTTCTTTAACCTGACTTAGGTTTGAAATAGTGTGAATTTGTATATTCTGATTAACTGTTTTTTTATAATACGATACCACTTTAGTAGATCCAAAAAGTATTGGAGTGCAAAAATCTAACATCCTATTATCTGCAAATGTCTTTAAAATAACCTCAACACCTATTCCGTTAATATCTCCTATTGAAATTCCAACTTTTATTTTACTTTCTTTATTCATTCAGTGATTTATTATTCTTATCTTTGATAATATCAAAAGTAATCAATAAATTTGACACATATGTTTACTGGAATTATAGAAACTTTAGGCTCTGTTCAAAAAATTGAACAAGAAAATGGCAATCTTCATGTTTCTATTAAAAGTACTATCACTTCAGAATTAAAAATAGATCAAAGCATTGCTCATAATGGTGTTTGCCTGACTGTTGCTGCGATTGAAGGTGATATATACACTGTTACTGCTATTCAAGAAACATTAAATAAAACCAATCTTCAAACTCTCAAAATTGGAGACAGTATAAATCTTGAGCGTGCAATGAAACTTGGAAATAGATTAGATGGTCATATTGTACAAGGACATGTAGATCAAACTGCAACTTGCATTGAAAAAAAATCTGAAAATGGAAGTCATCTTTTTACTTTTCAATACGATTCAAGTAAAAATAATATCACTATAGAAAAAGGTTCAATTACAATAAACGGTGTAAGTTTAACAGTTGTAAATTCTCAAAGAAACTCTTTTAGCGTTGCAATAATTCCGTATACAATAAAAAACACCACTTTTAAAGACATGCAAATTAATGATACTGTAAACTTAGAATTTGATGTTATTGGAAAATATGTTGCAAGATTAATACAACAATAAAAAAATTCTTCTTCTTTTCTACGAAGTCTATTAACTGCATATAGCAATCCTGAACCTAATAAGAATAGTGTACCTCCATCAATTGGTGCCTCTAAACCTCGTGGTCCAGTAACGGAACACGGTGGACTTGTACATGCTCGTCCTGAACCACGACCACGACCACGACCTGGTTGAGCATAACAAATATAATAATATGACAAAACGAAAAAAACTTTTTCATCTCTATTTCTTGGAGTTAATCATTGCAATTTCAGCAAGTATACACAATTATATATATTCCTAAAAAAAATAATGATTTTGTGGTCCCACAAGGGCTCGAACCTTGGACCCCCTGATTATGAGTCAGGTGCTCTAACCAACTGAGCTATGGGACCTACAATGTGGGTGCAATATTACTATTATTTTATTTTATGCACAATGTTTTTTTAAATTTAAAAAAGAGATTTATTAAAACCATTTTTTTTATTACATTAGCATAAAATATATATTACATAATGAATAGAAACGTATTTTTCTTTGGTTTATTACTCATTTTCAACTCTGTAAGTTTGAATGCTCAAAATTCTGATAGTAATTTTTGGGATGATGTTCGTTTTGGTGGAGGCTTTAATATTGGTTTTGGGAGCGACTATACAACTATCGCTATTTCACCAAGCGCTATTTATAATTTTTCTGATGAGTTCAGTACTGGTCTTAGCTTGAGCTACCTATATTCTAAAAACAAAGCCTCTAACACGACTGCAAATGTTTATGGCGCAAGTGTTATTTCTTTATATAATCCTTTTGATAGTTTTCAATTATCTGGCGAATTTGAAGAATTGAATATTAACTTTAATAATGGCATAAATGAAAATTCGTATTGGAATCCTGCCTTATATTTAGGTGCAGCTTATAGAACTAGAGGAGTTTCAATCGGTTTGAGATATGACGTTTTATATAAAGAAGATAAAAGTATTTACAGTTCTGCTTTGACTCCCGTTTTTAGAATTTACTTCTAATCCATACTTTTTGCCATTCACGTTTTAAGATTAAATATACTATTTGCTCTATATCAGAAACGTCAATCTTTTTTAGTTGGTTCTCTGAAACATCTATGCGGTACATCAAATTCAAATATTCTGAATAATTACTATTTATCAACTTGTAAATAGAATTTTTAAGTTGGCTAATCAACAATTTAGGGGGTGTTTCTAACGCAAAATTATCTTCAATTCCTGTCATTTGAAAATCTTTGTTGAGTTGTTCAATCAGTTTTATATACAAATAGTTTTCTGGAATTTCAGAAAGAAATTGAAATGAATTTTCCTCAAGTTTAGACATTTCTATTCATTAAGTCCTCGCCAAAATCTCTTAGTAATTGCTTTTTATCATCTGAAATTAAAATTGTTTCTGAAATTTCAAACGCTTGTTGCGTGTATTTCTTTATTAAAAATCTTGTGTCTTCGGATGCTCTTGAACTATTAAAAATAGTTTTTACATCTTCTATTTTTTGTTGATTGTCATCTGACTTTAAAGAAAATAGCTCTTGTAATCTTTTCTTTTCTGATGGATTACTTTTCTCTAAAGCAGTCAAGTATAAATAGGTTTTTTTATTTTCTATAATATCTCCTCCAACTTGTTTTCCAAAAGTTTTTGGATCACTAAAAGCATCTAAATAATCATCTTGTAATTGAAAGGCCAATCCTAAATTTAAACCAAAATCGTACATTTTTTGCGATTCATCTTCTGAAACTTCGGCAATAATCGCACCCATTTTTAAGGCTGATGCTACTAAAACCGCCGTTTTTAGTGTTATCATCTGCATATACTCATCAATAGACACATCGTCTCGCGTTTCAAAATCTATATCTAATTGTTGTCCTTCGCAAACCTCTATTCCTGTTTTGCTAAATAGTTGTGTTAGTTTTTTAAAAACCGTTGGTTCATAACTCTCTAAATATTGATATGCAAGAATCAACATAGCATCTCCAGACAAAATTCCGGTATTTATATCCCATTTTTTATGCACTGTAATTTTTCCTCGCCTCAACGGAGCATCATCCATAATATCATCATGAATTAATGTAAAATTATGGAAAACTTCTATTGCCAATGCAACATCTAACGCTTTCTTGTAATCTATTCCAAAAGCATCGGCACTCAGTAAAGCAAGAACTGGTCGTAATTTTTTACCTCCTGAATTCAAGATATATTCTATAGGTTGATAGAGGTTTTTTGGCTCTCTAACACCTAATCTTTCTTTTAAATATTCTTCGAATGTTGTTTTGTAAACTGTTAACACGTTTCTATTTTTTTGTAAAAATAATTTGTCCTAATAAATAAAACGTTAAAAAAATGTAAAAACTTTGGAAACTTTTTGTGTATTTAAAGTTTCCTTTATACATTTGTATGCGATTATAAAGATAATTATGAAAAATAAAATTTTAGAAAAATCAATAGAAATGTTCTTAAACTATGGCTTTAAGAGCGTAACTATGGATGATATTTCGGAAAAACTAGGGATTTCGAAAAAGACTATTTATGCTCATTATCAAAACAAAACAAAACTTGTAGAAGCAACAACAATGGCAATTTTTGAATCAATTTCTACAGGAATCGATTGTATCTGTGAGTTAGATAAAAATCCTATTGAGGAATTGTATGCTATTAAAAGTTTTGTGATGGAACATTTGAAAGATGAAAAATCTTCGCCTCAATACCAACTTCAAAAATATTATCCAATATTATTTCGCACACTAAAAATGAAACAATTAGAAGTAGTGCAAAAATGTGTTACTGACAATTTAAGAAAAGGTATTGAACAAGAGTTATATCGTAGCGAATTGGATATGAATTTTATTTCTCGTATTTATTTTAATGGAGTTACTGGAATAAAAGATGAAGAGACTTTTCCTCGTGATGAATTTACACCAAGTCATTTATTAGAAAATTATTTAGAATACCATATTAGAGCCATTGCAACAGAAAAAGGATTAAAAACACTGCAAAATTTATTGTCAAAAAATGAAAATTAAATTATTATTACTAACAGTTCTCTTTGCGCTACAAATAAACGCACAAAAAAATCATTCTTTTAATTTAGATGAAGCGATTGAATATGCTCTGCAAAATAATAGAGTTGTAAAAAATGCTATAAGAGATATTGAATCGGCAAAACAGCAAAAATGGGAAACTACAACTATTGGGTTACCTCAAATAAATGCTTCAGTAGATTACAAAAATTGGTTGAAGCAGCAAGTTTCTCTTTTTCCTCCTGGATTTTCTGATCAGTTCAGCCAAATAAGACAATTAAGCGATTTTTATGATTTAAGTCCCTTAACAGTAATCAACCCTATTCCAAATCCTCCAAATGAATTCACTGAAATAGCATTTGGCACAAAACAAACAATGACAGCAACCGCTACCTTAAGCCAATTATTATTTGATGGTTCTTACTTAGTTGGATTGCAATCTGCAAAAGTATTTTTAGAGATTTCTGAAAACGCAAAAGAAAAAACGGATTTAGAAATCAGAAAAGCAGTTATCAATGCGTATGGAAATGTATTATTGGCAGAAGAAAGTGTAAAAATATTAGAGCGAAACATAACTGTTTTAGAAAAAACCTTATTTGAAACCACCAAAATATATGAAAATGGATTGGAAGAAGAAGAAAGTGTAGAGCAATTACAAATTACACTATCAAGTATTAAAAGTAATTTGAATAAAACTACAAGACTTGAAAAGTTAGCACTTCAAATGTTCAATATTACTTTGGGAATTGATTTGAATGACAACACTTCTTTAACGGATACTTTAGAGAGTCTTGCTTCAAAAAATATTTCGTTGGACTTGCTAAATGCAGAAAATGATGTCGAAAACACTATTGATTATAAGATTGCAACCAATGATAAACGCGCAAAAGAATTACTTTTAAAACTTGAAAAAAGTAAAGCATTGCCAAGTTTAAGCGCATTTATTAATGGAGGTTATGCTGCAAATAGTGATACTTTCACGTTTACTAATAGCAATCAAAAATGGTTCGGATCTTCACTATTTAGTGTGAGTCTGAATGTACCAATCTTTAGTTCTGGTGCAAGAAATGCTAAAACGCAACGTGCAAGAATAAACTTTGAAAAGTCTACTGAAAACCTTACTGAAACTGAACAACAATTAAAACTACAAATTGCATCAGCAAAGAGTAATTATCAATTTGCGATAGAAGACTATGAAAACAAAAAGCAAAACCTAAACTTAGCAGAACGTATAGAAAAGAAAAATCAAACCAAGTTTTTTGAAGGTATCGCTTCAAGTTTTGAATTGCGGCAAGCACAAACACAATTGTACTCAAGTCAACAAGATCTTTTACAAGCAATGCTTGACGTAATCAATAAAAAAGCAACTTTAGAAACGATTCTAAATACTCGAATAAACTAAAAATTAAACAAATGAAAAATATATTTATACTATCAACAATATTACTTCTTTTCATCTCTTGTGGAGGTGATACAAAACAATCTGTAGAAGACCTTGTTGCTGCTGGCGATTTAGAGCAAATCAGAGCAAAAAAATCTGAATTAGATAAAGAACGAGAAGAAATTAAGACTCAATTAAAACAATTGGAAGAGAAAATTAAAGAATTAGATCCTTTAGAAAAAATTCCTCCAATTACAACACTTACAGTAAAAGAAGGTGTTTTTAATCACTATTTAGAATTGCAAGGAAATGTAAATACAAAGCAAAATTTGGTAATTTTCCCTGAATATTCTGGAATTTTAACACGTGTTTATGTTAAGGAAGGACAATATGTGAGTAAAGGACAACTTCTCGCAAAAATTGATGATGGTGGATTAAGTCAACAGTTGGCACAAGTACAAATTCAGACAGGTTTGGCAAAAACAACCTATGAGCGTCAAGAACGTCTTTGGAAACAAAAAATAGGTAGTGAAATACAGTATTTACAAGCAAAATCTACCCATGAAGCACAACAAAAAGCAGTAAGTCAAATACAAAAGCAAATAAGTAAAACAATGGTTCGTGCTCCATTTTCAGGAACTATAGATGATGTTATAAGCGAACAAGGAAGCGTTGTTGCTCCAGGACAATCTCAACTATTTAGAATTGTGAATTTAAACAATATGTATATTGAAACAGATGTTCCTGAACATCACTTAACAACTGTAACGAAAGGGAAACTTGTTGAGGTGAATTTTCCAATTCTTGGAAAGACAATAATAAATGCTAAAGTACGTCAAGCAGGGAATTTTATCAATCCTGCAAATCGTACCTTCAAAATAGAGGTTGCAGTGCCAAATAAAGATAAATCTATAAAACCTAATCTTACTGCAAAACTTAAAGTGAATGATTATACCAATAATAAAGCCATCTTAATTCTACAGAGTATCATTTCTGAAAATGCAGAAGGACAACAATATGTATATACTATTACTGACAAAAATGAAAACAAAGCAAAGGCAAAACGTGTGATTGTAACAACCGGAAAAACACAAGGCGATTATATTGAAGTTCTTTCTGGATTAACAAACGGAAGTGAAATTATAAACGAAGGTGCACGAAGTGTGAAAGATGGGCAAGAAGTGAAAATTCTTTCAAAAGAATAAACCTAAAGACTACAACCTATGACTAACAAAACAAATAAAGAATTTGGGCTTTCATCTTGGGCAATAAACAACAAAACAACAATGTATGTTTTGATTGCCTTGATATTGTATTTAGGAACTGTTGCATACTTTAGTATGGCAAGAGAAAGTTTTCCAGAAATTAAAGAAACTAAAATATATATTAGTTCTGTCTTCCCAGGAAATACTGCAGAAGATATTGAAAAACTGATTACTGATCCTATTGAGGATAAATTAAAAACTGTCAACAATGTAACCAAAATTACTTCTAATTCTCAAGAAGATTTTTCAATGGTTATTGTAGAGTTTGATGAAAATATTACTGTTGAATCTGCCAAACAAAAAATAAAAGACGAACTCGATACAGAAACTTCAAGTGAAGATTGGCCAACTTTTAATAGTGCTAAAGTTGAACCAAATGTGTTTAACTTAAATATTTCTGAAGAGTTTCCAATTCTTAATATCAACGTTTCTGGAGATTATCCTGTAGATAAATTAAAATTATATGCTGAATATCTTCAAGATGAAATAGAGAACCTTCCAGAAATAAAAACTGTTGATATTCGTGGTGCACAAGATAAAGAAGTAGAAGTTGCAGTAGATATTTTTAAAATGATGGCTGCAAAAGTGAGTTTTGATGATGTTATCAATGCCATCAGTAAAGAAAATACAACGATTTCGGCTGGAAATTTGATTTCGAGTGGACAACGTCGTACTATACGTATTATCGGTGAGATTGAGTCTCCAAACGAATTAAATGATTTTGTTGTAAAATCTGAAAACGGGAATTCTATTTATATCAGAGATATTGCTAAAGTCACTTTTAAAGACGAAGATAAAACCTCTTATGCAAGAGAATTTGGTGAGCCTGTAGTAATGCTTGATGTAAAAAAACGTTCAGGAAAAAATATGATTGCAGCCGTTGAAAAGATACTGAAAATTAAAGACGCTGCTGTAAAAAATGTCTTTCCGCAAGATTTAAAAATTACTGTTGCCAATGATCAATCAGCAAAAACGGTTGGTCAAGTTGATGATTTGGTAAACAACATCATCTTCGGAATTATTTTAGTAGTAGTTGTTTTAATGTTTTTCCTTGGATTTAAAAATGCGCTTTTTGTTGGGTTTGCAATACCAATGTCGATGTTTATGTCTTTAATGATTTTAAACGCATTAGGATACACTATGAATACTATGATTCTTTTCGGATTAATTATGGGTCTTGGTATGCTTGTAGATAACGGGATTGTGGTTGTTGAAAATGCCTATAGATTGATGGAAAAAGAAGGTATGAGTAGAATTGAAGCTGCAAAAAAAGGGATTGGAGAAATTGCGTTTCCTATTATTATCTCTACAGCAACAACCATTGCAGCATTTGTTCCTTTAGGTCTTTGGCCTGGAGTTATGGGACAATTTATGATTTATTTCCCTATAACATTATCCGTCGTTTTAGGTTCGTCATTATTTGTTGCCATCTTCTTTAACTCTGTGATGGTTTCACAATTTATGACAATAGAAGATGAAGATATGCCTTTAAAACGCGTCATTATTATTTCTGTTGTTATGCTTCTTATTGGATTGTTGATTTTCTTTATAGGAGGTACTTATAAAGCCATCGGAACCATAATAATGTTTACTGCTGTAATGTTGTGGATTTATAGATTATTTTTAAGAAAATGGGCAAACTATTTCCAACGAAAAATATTACCTCGTTGGGAACGCTTTTATGAAAAACTTTTACGTGCTTCTTTAAAAGGATGGAAACCTTATGTTATTACTCTAAGCACAGTTTTGCTCCTCTTCTTTGCATTTGCTGGTTTTGGAGTATCGGTTCAAAAAAAACGAACTAAAATTAATTTTTTTCCAGACAATACACCTAATCAGATTATTGTATATATAGAATATCCTCAAGGTACAGATATTGCAAAAACCAATATGATTACCAAAGATATTGAAGAGCGTGTTTATGCAACAATCAATGAAGAAGCATATAAAGATAAGGATTATAATTTCTTAACCGAAAGTGCTGTTTCACAAGTTGGTGAAGGTTCTGGAAACCCACAAACAGATGGAGGATCGGTTGACGCTATGCCTCATAGAGCAAAAATTACTGCAACATTACGTGAGTTTAAATTTAGGCGAGGTGCAGATAGTCAAGAACTGCAAAAGAAAATTCAAGAAACGCTAAAAGATGTATATCCAGGAATTTCTATTTCAGTAGAAAAAGATGCTGTTGGTCCTCCTGTAGGATATCCAATCAATATAGAACTTGAAGGCAATGATTATTCAAGATTGATTGCTACAGCCGAAAAAATGCGTGATTTTATCAATTCTAAAAACATTCAAGGTATTGATGAATTAAAAATTGATGTGAGTAAATCAAAGCCATCAATGGAAGTCGTTGTTGATCAAAAAAAAGCAGGAGAATTAGGTGTAACCGCAGGACAAGTTGGGCAACAATTACGTAATGCTGTTTTTGGTGCAAAAGCAGGAATATATAAAGAAGATGGGGATGATTATGATATTTATATTCGTTTTAACGAAGAAGATAGATATAGTACAAGTGTTATATTTAATCAAAAAATAACATTTAGAGATCAAGCATCAGGAAAAATTAAGGAAGTTCCTGTATCTGCTGTGACAACACAAAAAAATACCTCTGGATTTAGTTCTATAAAACACAAAGAGACAAAACGTGTTGTAACTGTTTATTCGGCTTTATCTCCTGGATTTACTGATGCTGGAGCAATTGTGTCACAAATTCAAAATGAAATGCATTCATTTACTGAAAAACCTAACAAGGTTAAAATCGATTATACTGGTCAAATTGAAGAGCAAACCAAACAAATGAACTTTTTAATGGGAGCCTTTTTTACAGGTTTAGGTTTAATTTTCTTTATTTTGATATTCCAATTTAATTCCGTTTCAAAACCTGCAATTATTATGATTGCTATCTTTTTAAGTTTGATTGGTGTTTTTGGAGGACTTATAATCACAGGAAATTCTTTTGTAATTATGATGTCTATGATGGGAATTATATCACTCGCAGGAATTGTAGTAAATAATGGTGTTGTACTCTTAGATTATACACAATTATTGATAGATAGAAAAAAAGTTGAACATCTTATAGATAAAGATGAGTACGTAGATACAGAAACACTCTTTGAGGCTATTGTAAAAGGAGGTAAAGCACGTTTACGTCCTGTATTATTAACTGCAATTACAACCATTCTTGGTTTAATTCCGTTGGCAACAGGTTTAAATATTAATTTCTTTACACTTGCAAGTGATTTTAATGCCAATATATATGTTGGAGGTGATAACGTTATTTTTTGGGGACCTTTGGCAAAAACTGTTATCTACGGATTGTTTGTTGCAACTTTTTTAACATTGATTGTAGTTCCTATTCTATTTTTCTTGGTTACAAAATTTAAAATGTGGATTCGATCAAAATCAACTCCAAAACCAATTACTGAATAATAGTTATCAATATTATTTTTAAAGAGGTTGTCTAAAAAGTGTCATTCTGAATGAAAATGAAGAATCACTCTAAAATATCAAAATGATGATATTCAATTAATTAGATTTTTCGATTGCGCTAACTTTATCACCAATTTAGTAAAATGACCCTAAAATCACTTTTTAGACAACCTCTTTTTCATTCATCAATATTAAAGTATCTTGCAACAATGAATCCTCAAAAATCGTATACTATTGAAGAAGCCAAGCGAGCATTGGAACATTATTGTGTTTATCAAGATAGATGTCACAAAGAAATTATCTCAAAATTATATGATTACAGAATGATTCCTGAAACTCATGATATTATTATAGTACATCTTATCGAACATGATTTTTTAAACGAAGAACGCTTCTCAAAAAGTTTCGCAAGAGGAAAATTCAGGATAAAAAAATGGGGGAAACAGCGGATCGTTCGTGAATTAAAATTCAGAGAAATATCAACCTATAATATAAAAACAGCATTGAAAGAGATTGACGAAAAGGATTACATCAATACATTCAACGAACTTGCTCAAAAACGATTTGATGCTATTAAAGAAAGTAATAAGTACAAAAAAAAGAAAAAATTGGCAGATTACTTACTATATCGAGGTTGGGAGTCAAATTTGATTTATGCTAAAATCAATAATCTTATAAAATAAATTTAGATTTTTAGTTTAATTTCTTTTTCTTTTGATGACGGTTTTACATCAATAATTTCTGGTTTTTTAGTAACAATATCTAATTCTTGTTCATACTCTTCAATCTTATAGATAATGTTAATCTTCTCATTTAATGCCGAAAAAGCATCTAAAACACTTGTCACTTCTATCATTACTTCTTCTTCTGAAATACTTGAAATTGTTGACATATCATCCAACCGCAAAGCATGATTTCGCAATACATTAAATCTAATTTTTATATCAGGACGGTCTAATTTTTTTACATCAATAGTGTCTGAAGCATTTTCAACCAATTCTGCCAATTCCATCGCATTTAATAGAGCTTGACTCTTTGTAGTTTTGTTATATCCATTAATTTTAGATTGTATCATTTGATACTCCAACCATGTTTCTGTCTCTTGTTTTGCTGTTGGCGATAGTGTGATTCCGATACTGCTTACATTCACATCTTGTTGCACAAGGCTATCAATTGAATCATTAGTAGTTTCAAGTTCTTTTTTGTCTGACTTACAAGAAATCGTCAAAAACAATATTAATAATATGTAAATAATCTGTCTATTCATATTTTTGAAATGTGTAAAAATAGTAATTATTACACTCTTACTAAAAGTTTTAACAATTGTTTCTCTACTTTTGCTACTCAGAAAAATAACCACTATTTAACATGTTTGTTGACTTTACTAAACTTCCTAACGAATCTAAAATTTGGATTTACCAATCGAGTAGAAAATTCTATCCTGAAGAAATAAAAGAAATCACTCAAAAAATCGATCATTTTTTAACGTCTTGGAATGATAATGACACTAAAATTATCGCGTCTTATCAATTAAAATACGATCGTTTTATCATTATTGCTGTTGACCAAACCTTGGGAACTATTTCTGTACCTGCTATTGATGATTCTGTGCTGTTTATTTTGTCTTTACAAGCAACATACGAAGTAGAACTATTGGACAAGTTAAATGTCTCTTTTAAGCAAGGTGAATATGTACAATACAAAAATTTAAAAGAATTTCAAAAACTGGTAAAAAAGAAAGCTGTTTCGGCGAAAACCATTGTTTTTAACAATTTGATTAACACCAAAGGAGAGTTAGAAGATAATTGGGAACTCCCAATTACAGAGAGTTGGCACAATCGCTTTTTGTGATATAATTTACAACTTTTAAAATTAACTTTGCTTATAGTGTTGGCTGTTTATTTCTCTTTTGAGCCTAATTTTGTGTTTTATTTAATGCTGATAAAACAGATTGTACCATTATTGCAAAATTTGGTTTTTATTTAGGCTATCGATTTTAATTAAATTTACACACAATTCTTATACAAAACCGACAAACATAACTACCTCAACTCCCCAATAAAACCTTCAACACTCTGCGCATTATCAACTGAGAAATTACCAATTTTCGTTCTTCTAAGTGCAGACAAATGTCCTCCAGAATTTAATGCTTTTCCAAAATCAAAAGCCAGCGAACGAATATATGTCCCTTTGCTACACACAACTCTAAAATCTATGTTTGGCAAGTCAATATTGGGGATCTCAAAAGTCGAAATGGTGATTTTACGTGTTTTAATTTCTACAGTTTTTCCTGCTCTTGCAATTTCATAGAGTTTTTTTCCGTCTTTTTTAATTGCTGAAAAAATGGGCGGTTTTTGGTCTATAGTTCCAACAAATTGTTGTGTAGTTTTATGTATCAGTTCGTCTAAAATATGGTCTGTTGGAAAAGTTTGGTTGATTTCTGTTTCAAGATCATAACTTGGTGTTGTACCGCCAACGGTTATGGTTCCTGTATATTCTTTTTCTTGTGCTTGATACGTGTCAATCTTCTTGGTAAATTTTCCTGTACACAATATCAATAATCCTGTTGCTAAAGGATCTAAGGTTCCTGCATGACCAACTTTTATTTTTTTGATATTAAATTTTTGACGTATTTCCCAACGTAGTTTATTCACTACTTGAAAGGAAGTCCAATTTAATGGTTTGTCTATCAATAAAACTTGTCCGTTTTGGAAGTCTTCAACTTTTAAGTCCACAGTAGTCTTCAGTTTTTTAGTTTGTAGTTAAAAAATTAACTCATCAAGGCGTAGGTTATTGCAACTATTCCAATAACTGCGCAATACAATGCAAAATAAGATAATTTACTTTTTTTAACCAATAAAATCATCCAAGTACAAGCAAATAATCCTGAAACGAATGCTGTTAAAAATCCGACTGAGAAAATTCCGAGTTGTGAACTTTCAAAACTTATTTCTCCACCTAAAATATCTTTGGTTACTTTCCCAAAAATAAGCGGAACAACCATCAAAAAAGAAAATTTTGCTACTTTTGTTCTGTCAATTCCTAATAAAACTGCTGTTGATATTGTGGCTCCAGAACGTGAAATTCCTGGCAACATTGCGATCGCTTGTGAAACACCAATCACAAATGCACTACCAAAAGAAGTGTTTTTATCGGTGTTTGTGGTTTTATCAGCAAATAAAAGTAGTAAGGCTGTAATTAGTAGCATAAAACCTACGAGTAAAATTTGTCCGCCAAAAAAAGATGCTAATTTTTCTTCAAAAAAGAAACCAATCATCGCTGCTGGAATCATCGAAAATATAATTTTTAAGGAAAACTGTGTTTCTTCATTCCATTTAAATTGGAATAACCCTTTAAAAATTTCAGCAATTTCTTTTCTAAAAATTACCATCGTACTCAATGCTGTTGCAAAATGTAAAATTACTGTGAATGTAAGACTTTCTTCAGGTAAAGAATCATCTCCCAAAATGGCTTTCATCAATTCTAAATGTCCACTCGATGAAACTGGTAAAAACTCTGTTAGACCTTGAATGATTCCTAAAATAATGGCTTCTAAATAATTCATTATTTTTTAGACTTTGCAAGTATTGCATAAATCTCAATTGCAAAACCAATCAACACCAATGTTGGCGCTAATCTGATTCTACGGAAACTATAAATATCTTCGTTAAATACGTTTGGATCGTCACTTCCGCCTCCAGACATCAATATAAATCCGAGTACAATAATCGCCAATCCTATAAGCATTATTGTGTAGTTTTTCTTTTCAAAAAGAAATGTTTCTTTCACTACTTTTTTATTTTTTTTGTCTGCCATATCATTAATAATATAAATCTTCGGTTCTTAAGTTCAAAAAGCGTCTTGTTGCAAAAAATGTACTCAATAATGTTATAAATATTCCTATCAATAAAATTGCGCCAAACAGTATTGCCAACAACAATCTATCATCCATTATTTTTATTTCTGGTAACGTTTTGTTCATATAATAAATAACGCCTACAATTCCTAAAATTGCAACCAAGGAGCCTATAATACCAAGTTGAATACCTTTCCAAAGAAATGGTTTTCTAATAAAACCTTTTGTTGCGCCAACCATTTGCATTGTTTTGATGGTAAATCGTTTTGAATATACGGATAATCTAATAGCACTGTTAATCAATACAACTGCAATCAGCATAAACAGTCCACTAAAAACTAACACCCAAAAACTAATTCGTTTAATATTTTTAGTCAGCAAATCAATCAAAGATTTATCATACGACACTTCAAAAACATTGTTATTTTTTGATAATTCCGCATCGATTTCTGTCATTTTTTCTGGTGTCACAAAATCAGATTTTACATAGATATTTATAGCATTTTTTAATGGATTTTCCCCTAAATATTCTATAAAATCTTCGCCAATATCTTTACTATACTCTTTCGCAGCCGCTTCTTTTGACACAAAATCAACTGCCTTTGCATATTCTTGTTTTTCTAAAGTTGACTGTAATTCTTTAATGTCTTTCTCTTTAGTGCTATCATTTAAAAAAATAGTTATAGCGACTTGCTCTTTAAAATGATCAGAAATTGTTTTAGTTTTTAATACTAATAAACCCAACAATCCTAATAAAAACAACACCAAAGCAATACTTACAACTACCGAAAAATACGATGAGCGTAAGCGACGTTTTTGATATTTTTCAAATGATTTTGACATTTATTATTTAGAAATTTTGTGCAAGATACAAATACTGAGTGTAAAATTATAAGTGTAAAGTTGTAAGTTTACAACGAAATATTTAACGTAAAAGCATTTAAAATATTATTTTATTTCTTGGCATAACTCTATTAAAACGCCATTTGTTGATTTTGGATGTAAAAAGGCAACTAATTTATTGTCTGCTCCTTTTTTTGGTTTTTCATTGAGCACTATAAATCCTTCGGATTTTAATCTTTTAATTTCTGATACGATATCTTTAACAGCAAAAGCAATGTGATGCACACCTTCTCCTTTTTTTTCAATAAATTTTGCAATAGGACTCTCAGCAGTTGTTGCCTCTAATAGTTCTATTTTGTTAAATCCAACTTTAAAAAACGATGTTTTTACTCCTTCGCTTGCCACTTCTTCTGTTTTATAATGTGCTGTTCCAAAAAGTGCCGCAAACAATTCATTTGAAGTATCAAGATCTTTTACTGCAATACCAATATGCTCTATTTTCTTCATTTAGCAAATATAAAAAATAAAAAAAACACCTTGTCAATTAAGACAACGAAATAGTCATAATTTTAGCAACTTTATTAGTTGTACTTATTACTCTAGCATTAGTCTGGTTATTTATTGTTTTCCAAAAAAGAAAAAAATCTATTAAAAGACCAAGAAGATGCACAAAAGAATGCTTCGCGCTAGCACAAAAGGATATTTACTCAAAGATCTGGAGAAGTCAATCTTAGAGCATGCGTTTATTAGGGGTCATAAAAAACGGATTTTATCATACTAAAGATGTTAATGACATCTTGATGAATTCAATTTCTGGAAAACAAAAATCAATACAATTCAAAGAAAGAGAATTGACCCTTATAAAATACGCCTGTACCGAAATGACCTATAAAGAAATTGCAGACAAGATGTTTTAAGCCCCAAAACTATGATGATTACAGACAAGTCTTATTTGGAAAGTTAGGCGTAAAAAATAGAATTGGACTGGCAATGTATGCTATAAAAAATAAAATCTATATACCTTAATGTCAATGATTTTCTAACTTCTGGTCTAATTTTTGAACAAGATTATCGAAATTTAAGCGTATTTTTGCCAAATGGAAGAAACAAATAGACAGAAAAAAATTGCAGGCGTTTTACAAAAAGACTTAATTGATGTGCTTCAAAAAGCAGCACAAGACGGAATGAAAGGCGTTCTAATATCGGTAACAAAAGTTCGCGTTACTACAGACTTGTCTGAAGCAAAAGTATTTATCAGTGTTTTCCCGTCAGAAAAGAGAGATGAATTGTTAAAAGGTATTGTTTCTAACACACCTATTATTCGCCACGAATTAGCACAACGAACTAAACATCAATTGCGTAGAATGCCACATTTAGCATTTTTTGCTGATGATTCTTTAGATTATATTGAAGGGATTGAAAGTGCCTTAAAAGGCGATAAAGACAATCCGATTGTAAATCCTGATATTTTAGACAAACGCCAAAAAAATTAATAGTTGAATTTTCCACTGTACATTGCAAAACGTTATTTGTTTTCAAAAAGCAGTAACAATACCATAAATATCATTACAATAATTGCTGCGATTGGTGTTATTATTGGCACAATGGCTTTATTTATTGTCCTTTCCGGATTTTCGGGATTAAAAACTTTCAGTCTTAATTTCTTACAAACTTCAGATCCAGATTTTAAAATTACATCAGTAAAAGGAAAAACTATTGAATTTTCTGAAAGTATCAAATCTAAAATTGAAGAAGTAAATGGCATTGCTCATTATACAAAAGTAGTTGAAGAACGCGCTTTTTTTGATTTTAAAAACAAAACACATCTTGCATCTATAAAAGGTATAGAAGAAAATTACCTAAAAATAAATAACATAGACACTGCAATTGTTGTTGGCAATTGGATTGATTTTAATTTTACTAATAATGTCGTTGTTGGGAACCAAATTTCCAATAAACTTTCGATGGGAATTAATGATTACCTCGAGCCATTAAAAATCTATGTTCCAAAAGCAGGAAGTGGATATGTAGAAAGTATTAAAAAAGATGTAAATGCTGTTCACACACAACCAACAGGAATTTTTATGCTCAATGAGGAACTTGACAAAAAGTTTGCCTTTATTCCGATAGCATTGGCGCAAGAATTATTGAGTTATACGCCAAATCAAATTAGTGCAATAGAAGTAAAAGTAGCAAATCTTGATGATAGAGCTACTATTATAGAAAACTTACAAAATAGTCTTGGAGGCGATTATAAAATTCAGACAAGAGAGCAACTAAACGCTGTGTTTTATAAGATGTTAAATACCGAGAATTTAGCTTCGTACCTTATTTTTACATTGATTTTAATCATTGCTTTGTTCAATGTCATTGGCGCATTAATCATGATGATTTTTGACAAAAAAAGCAATCTTAAAACACTTTACAATTTAGGAGCAACAATAAAAGAAATCAGAAAAGTATTTGTCTTACAAGGTTTTTTACTCTCCTTTTTTGGATTGCTTATTGGATTGACTCTTGCTATTATTTTAGTGTTCGTTCAGCAACGTTTTGGCTTTTTTAAGATTACACAATCACTTGCGTTTCCTGTGGAATTTCGATTTTTGAATGTGATTGTAGTGTTTTTTACAATCCTTGTTTTAGGCTCTATTGCTTCGTTAATTGCGAGTGGTAGGATTACCAAAGATATTTTAGAATAAAATAATACAATCCTTACATTCAAAAGAAAAAAACATTACAACTTTATCTTCTCAAAATCATCTAAAGTGTGTATTTCTGTTTCGTTATATTCTAATTTCCATCCAAGAGAACTTGTAAGAATATAAAATTTAGACAATTCACTAAGCAATCTATTTTTAGCATTCTTTTTTAAGTTTGAATCTTCAATTTTTTTTAATAATGATTTTTTTATAGTTTCTTTGATAGTATTATAATCATTTGCCTCAAACGGATTTAAAAAATCTGCTTGAATATCATAATACTCAAAATCAGGATTGATAGTAATTTCTTCCTTCGGAATTGATAAAATTCGCACTATTTTATTAAACTCGTCAACGTCATATTCAAGTTTACTCAAATCATAAGCAACCGTAACATCAGTATTTACAACAACCAACGCTTTTTTCTCGGCAGTTAAATAATCTCCAAATATATCTTTCGAATTTTTATAATTAAACACTTCACTAAAATGTCCTTCAGTAACAACCAATTTTCCAACATTTTTAAGTTGCTGTTGAATTAAGGCTGATTTCTGCTCAAGTACAATATCTTTACTGTTTCTAAAATACTTGATACTGAAGATTATAAGTGCTCCAATTACTATTCCAACTAAGATTTTTTTCATTAGTTCCCTTTTTAAGAAAGAATGAAAATACAAAACAATAACGCTCTAGCCAAACTTCTGTAAAACTTCATCTAAAACATTATATACATCTTGTGCAGAATCTGAAGTTACCATTCTTAAACGATACGGTTTAAAATTAGGAATTCCCTTAAAATAATTGGTATAGTGTCGTCTTGTTTCCATTACACCTACAATCTCTACTTCTTTCCATGCAATTTCCATCTCAAGATGTCTTTTTGCCATTGCAACTCTATCTGCAATTGAAATTTCTGGCAAGTGTTTTCCTGTTTTTATAAAATGTTTTACTTGCTTAAAAAACCAAGGATTACCTATACTCGCACGACCTATCATCGCGCCATCTAAACCATAGTTGTCACGCATTTCTACTGCTTTTTCTGGCGTATTTACGTCGCCATTTCCAAAAACAGGAATGTGCATTCTTGCATTGTTTTTTACTTCAGCAATTTGCGCCCAATTTGCGTCTCCTTTATACATTTGCGCACGCGTACGTCCATGAATCGCAATTGATTTACAGCCAACATCTTGCAAGCGTTCTGCAACCTCCACAATTTTTATAGAATCATGATCCCAACCTAAACGTGTTTTTACAGTTATTGGCAAATCTGTATGTTTTACCATGGCTTCTGTCAAAGAAATCATTAAATCAATATCTTTTAAAATTCCTGCTCCAGCACCTTTAGAAACTACTTTCTTAACAGGACAACCAAAATTGATGTCAATAATATCTGGTTTTGATTGTCCTACAATCTCAACCGTTCGCAACATTGAATCAAGGTTTGCACCAAAAATTTGAATTCCTACAGGACGTTCTTTTTCGTAGATATCCAATTTTTTGACACTTTTTGCAGCATCACGGATTAAGCCTTCCGAAGAAATAAATTCTGTATACACAACATCTGCTCCTTGCTCTTTGCACAGCGCACGAAATGGTGGATCGCTAACATCTTCCATTGGTGCAAGCAACAACGGAAAATCTGGTAGTTCTATGTCTCCTATTTTAATCAATAGTTTTAATTTTAACTGTCGCTCTGCTATTAAAAAGTAACCTTAACTTCTACTTCTTTTCCATCTCGAAGTATAATAACTTAGGACGTTGCTCCTTTTTCAAATTTAGATAAAGATTTCACATAACCTATTGTTTGTGATTATACAACAGTAGTTCCTGTACTATAAACTGCTAATGATTTATCTCCTTTAAGTTTTTTTTACATCCAAATAGCGATATTTTCTTTATGTTATATGTCTTATTTTTACGCAAAATTACTAATAATATCAACGGATGAAATATATTTATTCACTTTTTTTATAACGTTACTTTTCTCTTGTAAAACTGAAAAAAATGCTTATGGTGAACGAAATAAAAACATTTAAAAAATATTAAGTAATTAACTTTTGGGGGTAATAATGCAGAAGATTATTGGAGTGTCGAACTCAGGTTTATAGATTAAAACCTATTAATAATAGTATATTTGCAAATTGAATGAAGATAAATGAAGATAATAGGATGAAGCACATTAGAAATTTTTGCATAATTGCACATATTGATCACGGAAAAAGCACGCTTGCTGATAGATTGTTAGAGTTTACAGGCGCTGTAACTGACAGAGAAAAGAAAGATCAATTATTAGATACTATGGATTTAGAGCGTGAGCGTGGAATTACCATAAAATCACACGCAATTCAAATGGAATATACATATCAAGGTCAAGAGTATGTTTTAAATCTTATTGATACTCCTGGACACGTAGATTTTTCTTACGAAGTTTCTCGTTCTATCGCTGCTTGTGAAGGTGCTCTTTTAATTGTTGATGCAGCGCAAAGTATACAAGCACAAACAATTTCTAACTTATATCTTGCTTTAGATAATGATTTAGAGGTTATTCCTATTCTAAATAAAGTAGATTTACCAAGTGCCAATCCTGAGGAAGTTACTGATGATATTGTAGATTTATTAGGTTGTGATACCGAAGAAGTAATTTATGCAAGTGGAAAAACAGGATTTGGTGTTGATAACATATTACAAGCAGTTATCGAACGTATTCCTGCGCCAAAAGGTGATCTTAATGCTCCACTACAAGCTTTGATTTTTGATTCTGTTTACAATACTTTTAGAGGAATTGAAACTTACTTTAGAGTATTTAATGGAGAAATTAAAAAAGGACAAAAAATTAAATTTGTTGCAACCGAACAAGAATATTTTGCAGATGAAGTTGGGATATTAAAATTAGAACAAGTAGTAAAAAAATCTGTGAAAGCAGGAGATGTAGGTTATTTAATTACAGGAATTAAAACTGCTAAAGAAGTAAAAGTTGGAGATACAATTACAGATGCAAAAGAGCCAACAACCAATATTGTAGAAGGATTTGAAGATGTAAAACCAATGGTTTTTGCAGGAATTTATCCAGTAGATACTGAGGATTACGAAGAATTACGTAATTCTATGGAAAAACTTCAGTTAAATGATGCTTCATTAGTTTTTCAACCAGAAAGTTCAGCAGCATTAGGTTTTGGTTTCCGTTGTGGATTCTTAGGAATGCTACATATGGAAATTATCCAAGAAAGATTGGAAAGAGAATTTGACATGACTGTTATTACAACAGTTCCCAACGTTTCTTATCATGCTTTTACTAACAGAAAGCCTGATGAAGCATTTGTTTTAAATAACCCCTCAGATTTACCAGATCCATCAACAATCAATCGAATTGAAGAGCCGTATATCAAAGCAACCATTATTACAAAATCAGATTTTGTTGGTAACATAATGTCACTGTGTATAGAAAAGCGTGGGATGATTACCAATCAAACCTATTTAACTACCGAACGTGTTGAATTGACGTTTGATATGCCATTGGCAGAAATTGTTTTTGATTTTTATGATAGATTAAAAACTGTTTCGAAAGGATATGCCTCATTTGACTATTCACCTATTGGTATGCGAACTTCAAAATTGGTTCGTTTAGACATACTCTTAAATGGAAACTCGGTTGATGCTCTTTCCGCTTTAATCCACGCAGATAATGCTCAGAATATTGGTAAAAAGATGTGTGAAAAATTGAAAGAATTAATACCAAGACAACAATTTGATATTCCAATTCAAGCAGCAATTGGTGCAAAAATTATTTCTCGTGAAACCATCAAAGCACTTCGTAAAGATGTAACTGCAAAATGTTATGGAGGAGATATTTCGAGAAAAAGAAAATTGTTGGAAAAGCAGAAAAAAGGAAAAAAACGTATGCGTCAAGTAGGAAATGTCGAAATTCCTCAACAAGCATTTATGGCTGTTTTAAAATTGAATGATTAATTTCTTTCTAAAAACTACTCGAAAAATTACATAAAAAAACCCACTTAATCTCTTAAGTGGGAAAATTGCTATGAAAAAGAAAGTAGGATTTAACTCCTACTAGTTACAAATATACAACTATTCTTTTTAAAAAACAAGGCTTTAGTTTAAAATAGCGTTGTTATTAACAGTATTTTAAATATTCTGCTCTTGATTTGGCATTGTCAAGGCTCAACTCTATCATTTTCAACATATAATCTCTATTTTTAAATTTTTCTTTACATCTAAACCAATTAAGATAGTTTTGTAGGTATTTTGTTGATACACCATAGAAGTCCGCATTTATCCATTTTTTTAATCTGCTGTGTAATGAGTTTATATTTTGTATATGCAAATTACCTTTTGTAAATTGTTTTAAATTTGCTTTAAATACATGATGTTCAAGTTTATTGTCAATCGCAAAGCCTTTATAACTTACATGACCATCTGTACATAAAACGGTTTGTTGGTCTATTTTGTTTCCTATTGCTTTTGTTATATCTTTTTTAGTAATACGCCCAAGACAAGCAAGTTTTAAAGATACTTCACCTTTTCTATCCGCAGAAACAATCACTGATGCCTGTTCTTTACTTATTCCTCTTGTTTTAACTTGCTTCCCTCGTTTTCTTGACTTTCGAGTTAATTTTCCCGAGCCTTTCTCGGAGTGCAAAAAAAAAAGTTTCATCACTCTCGGTTATGCCTAAAAATTTATCTGTATCTAATTCTTTTAACGAAATAGTTATCTTATGTCTCCAATCAAAAGCAGTTTTTTTATTGATGCATAATTTTAACATTATTTTATCTAAACTCAACCCTTGTTGCATCAATTTTAAATAATCGGCTAACTTATCTTTTTTATGAATTTGAGCCATCCATGTCCCTGTAAATGGTGTGAAAGTACGATTGCAACCTTTACATTTATATCGCTGAACTCCTTTGTCAATACCCATTTTTACGTATTTAATATGCTCACAATGTGGACAAACCCCTTGCTTCTCATTAAACTTTTTCTTCCTAATATCAATTAATTGAAAATCAGAATTTGACTTAAGACTTGTTAGTGTTAACAATAAACCCTCTTGATCTAATGATGATAATTTAGTGAAATAGGTCTTTATCATTGCTGTATCCATAATTACTAAGTTTTGAACAAAGATACAACAAATAAACGCTATTTTAAACTAAAGTCAAGAAGAATTAAGTGGAATTCAGCTAATTGCAAATAATGGACTTGATACATCATTTGCAGATATTTATAAAATTAGTTACATACCAAGATTTATTTAGCCATCCCCCGAAAAACGAATTAAATACTTCGTTAAGTATTGAATTTATTGATAATTTCGGTTGATTTAAAATAGGAAAACTGTTTAAAAAGTTGTATTTTGTTATTGCAAAAAAAGCAAAATCACCTTAAAAACAGTTCTATGAGCAAGATACTAACAAAAAAGATACAAACCCAATTAAGTGACTATTTTTTATCTAATTCAGAAATGACCAAACCAGAAACACGTTGTTTAAAAGAGATGGTTTTAGGAATTTTAAAGTCAAAATCTGTATTTGTAAATCAAATAGCAGCTAGTTTACGAGAGTCTATAAAATTGAAAGATGTTTGCAAGCGCCTTTCTGCTCAATACTTAAAGGG
Organism: Urechidicola sp.; assembly: GCA_965248525.1. Taxonomy (GTDB): domain Bacteria; phylum Bacteroidota; class Bacteroidia; order Flavobacteriales; family Flavobacteriaceae; genus Urechidicola. The sequence continues at coordinate 526,154 of CBDFJO010000004.1, forward strand.
AGATTATGCAGAAAAAGTGATGACTACTCACCTTGAAACCGTTGGAAATAGTATTTCAAAAGATAATTTTATTCTTATGGACGGTACTGACATCAGCAAAAAATATGCTAAATATATGGAGGGCTTGGAGTTTGTAAAGGATGGTGATACTAGCAAAATCGGACTTGGTTATAATGTCTTAAACATAAATGTGATTAGCAATCATAAAGAAATAACACCTCTTTATAGCAAAGCTTATAGTTTTGAAATGGGGGCATTAAGCAGTAATAATGAAATAAAAAAAGCCGTAAGAGAAGTACAGAAATATGTAGCCCATAGAGGCTGTTGGGTTTTTGATAGAGGAGCAGATAGTGGTATTTTAAAAGATTTTTTTGTCAGTGAATGCTCACAAACAATCATTCGCTTGAAGAGAAACACAAAATTATACCATAAAGAGAATGAGTTACAAGTAAGCCAACTTCTTAAAAAAATAGATTTTTCAATAACACAAACAGTGACCAAGGTAAAGAAAAACAAACCTGTTTTAAAAGAGTATCAATTAGGAGCAATCCCAATAAATTACACCATAAAGGGAGTTACACTCTCATTGTGGTTAGTCGTTTCGAGAAATGTAAGACACGGAGGTCTCTGTTATTTACTTGTCAAAAGCAAACTTTCTACAGCTATAGAAGTTGCTAAATGGGCTTTTAAAGGGTATGGTTTACGATGGAAAATAGAAGAATATCACAGACATATAAAACAAGAATATAAATTGGAAGATATTCAACTAAAAACCTTTGATGGATTACAGTCAATGCTTGCTGTTTTGACTGTGGCAATGTATATGATTTACAAGAAAATACAAGCGTTACATTTTAACTTGTTGCTTAATGCAGGCTATAACTATCTAAACAGGCAGAGTGTGAGGGAACTAATCAATTTCATTTATTACAAAATATCAAAGGTGGTTTCCATACTACTAATGCCAACCAAAAGCAGATGGAATATAATAAAAATACCGCCTATAGAGAGTAGCGGACAACTTAATTTAGAATTTAACTAAAAAAACAGGGGATGGCTAACAAGATTTATATTAATTGATCCTGAGGGGGAAATGGTTTCTACTAATGCACCAACTCCTGGTCAAAAAAAATTAAGAGAATTATTCAATACATTAAATATATAGTTTCATTTAGTTTGAAATTAGTCGTTGATTACTTCTAAAACTAATTTGGATTTTGAAAAGCAGGATTTGTGATAAAACCTTCATCAGAAAGAGAGAGAAGGAATGCTTTTAAATCTGCTTTTTCAGTGTCAGTAATCTGTACGCCTCCATTATTTATGGCTTTCATCAAAGGGTCTATAGTTGGAGAATTTACCAAACCATTAGAATAATGATTGATCACATCATCTATGGTTGCAAATCGACCATCGTGCATGTAAGGCGCTGTAAATTTTAGGTTTCGTAAAGATGGCGATTTGAATTTACCGTTGTCAGCAGGATTTCCTGTGAACTGTCCTAAACCAATGTCTGAAAACGCTGCATCTAAACCATTATTATGAAAAATATTGTCTGTCCAAAGAGGATTGTTCGCATTTCCATGACAATGAAAACAATCTCCTTTTGTTTCGTCCATAAAAACGTTAAAACCATTTAATTCTGATGCTGTTAGAGTGATTTGACCAAGTAAATGCTTATCAAACCTTGAATTAGCAGAAATTAGAGTTCGCTCAAACTGTGCAATTGCTTTGGTTACCAATATTGAATCAATAGTTACTGTTCCGAAGGCTTCAAAAAATAAATTAGGATATTCGTTGTGATTTTGTAAGTTAATGGTTGCATTGTCCCAAGTATTGTGCATTTCAATAGGATTTTTTACAGGTTCTAAGACTTGTCCTTCAATAGCAAATGAGCGTCCGTCCCAAAAGAATTTTTCGTTATAGTTCCACGCCAAATTAAATATTGGCATCGAATTTCGATTGCCTAAAAAACCGTCTATTCCCTCACTAAAACGATCTGAATCTGTAAATGCATTTTCTGGTGAATGACACGTAGCACAAGATTGTGTATTATCTCCAGATAAAATGGTGTCGTAAAATAATTTTCTTCCTAAGGCTACGCCTTCAACTGTTTGAGGGTTGTTTATAGGAATTACAGGAGGTAAAATATTATCGGCAAATATTTGTGGAATATCTAATGGCTGTAGCGTAGGAGAATAAGGCGTATAACCTTCTATTCCGACATCATCACATGAAACGAAAAGGGTTACTATCCCTATTATTTTTAGCCATTTTCTCATTAATTTACGGTTCCCAAACTAAATACGGATGCACCATTTTGTTGCATTAATTTTTGCGCATCGTAGTTTGGCATTAGATTGATGCTATAAGTAGCAAAATCCCAAGTGTAAGGGTTTTCGAACCATTGATCAAGATTCATTTTTATTTCAACAATTGTGTCTTCAGTAGTTAAAAACCCGACAAGAGAAACGTCAAAAAAGTTTTGTTCAAAAACTCCAGTACTTACTCTTGCGATTCCATTATGGTACGCAAACGGATTCTCTGTTCCTGTTGCACCATATTTCCCTTCAAATTGCATAAAGTGATAACCGCCTCCAAGCATTGCAGGCCAATTCCATGATGCAGAGTTTAGATCAAGATAGTTACCATCAATATTGTCTGTTTCATTAAATCCGAAGGTAAAAGAGATACTTGAATATGTATCTATAGCAACATCAGAAATGGTAAAAGAATTACTACCTAAATCTGATAAATCAACTAAATAATAGTCTATCAATTTTGTGCTACTTCCATCAGATTTGTGCAAAGTGATATTAGAAATTAAATATCTTAATTTATTAATACTCAATATATCGTTGTTTGCATTGGTATATGTTTCAACATTAAAGTCTTCTGAAGTTACTTTTTCTCCATTCCAATAATGATTAAGGTCTATAGTGATAGATCCTAATGTTATTTCTTCAGTGTTGTTATCATCACATCTAATTAACGAAGCGACACATACAAGTGCAATTAAAAATTTTATTGTTTTCATTGGAAGTTAATTTTGGCGATTAATAAGTCTGAAAAACCTTTATTTTCTGTTATATCGATATCTGAGCTGCTGCTTTCGCCAACAATTAGAATACTTTCGTCATCAAGTTCTACTGCACTATATGCAAAATCAATTTCCATTCCACCAAAAGATTTTTGCCATTGTAAATCTCCAAAATTGTTGATTTTTAATACCCAAACGTCATTTTGCCCTCGATTTATATCGACATCTATATCTTGACTTCGTGAACTACCAACAATGATATAACCATTGTCAGAAGTTGAAGTAATATCTCGAGAAACATCAAAACTACTTCCACCATATGATTTTTGCCAAATAAGGTTTCCAGTATCTGAAATTTTTATCAGCCAAATATCTGCAGCGCCTTTAGAATTGGTAACATCAGTATCGTTGCTTCGGCTCTCACCAACTATTATGTAGTTTTCGTCACTTGTTTTTGTGATGCTTCTTGCTTCATCAATTTGACTTCCTCCAAAAGATTTTTCCCAAACTTGATTTCCATCTTTGTTAACTTTTACAACCCAAAAATCATAATCACCTTTAGTGTTAGAAATATCTACATCATTGCTATCAGAAGAGCCAATAAGTATAAAACCGTTATCACTTGTTTCAACAGCGTCATAAGCAGAATCTGTAAAAGAACCTCCAAAATATCTACGCCAAATTTTAGTTCCGTTTACGTCTAGTTTTAATCCCCAATAATCTCCTCCTGCATGACGGCGTTTACTATTTTTATCATTTCCTGCTCCTGCAGATGCTGAAATATCAAGAATACCACTTACAAAAAAACCTCCATCAGAAGTTTGAATTATTGAAAAGGCTTTATCACTTCCAGAGAAACCATAAGATTTTTCCCATTGAATATTTCCATTAGCATCGGTTTTTACAAGCCATATATCATCAAAACCATTATTGATTGATACATCTTCATCGTTACTATTTGTATATCCAACAAGTGCAAAACCACCATCATTGGTTTGGATGATTTTATAGGCTCTTTCATCATTTGTTCCTCCATAAGTTTTTGTCCATTGTAGATTGTCATTTGAGCCAAATTTTAACAACCAATAATCAAAGTTTTCAACGGTTTTATCAGTTATATCACCATCTATACTTTGTGTAAATCCTACGATAGCATAGCCTCCATCAGTTGTTTTTATTATATCTTGTGCGCTTTCGTTTTTAGTTCCGCCAAGAGTTTTAACAAAATCAAGTTGAGGTGTTATTGTAGATGGAGAGTCACTATCTGAGCATCCATCAGTAATAAAAACAGTGAATATTATGAGAAGTATTTTTTTCATTTTTACGTACCACTTTTTCTTACGATAAATAATCCTCCTTCAATATCATTAATGATGATATTTCCACTTTCAAAAAATGGATATACATTCCAAACTCCCTGAAAACTTGTAGAATTATCTGAGGGATAACTATCAAAAAAGCCACTTTCGGTTAAATTGCCATTATCAATATCAGAAATATCTATGAAACGGACTCCTGCAGTATAGTTTGCTAAATAATAGGTGTCACCTTTTACATAACCATTATGATCAATTGCTGTTGTGGGTCCGAAATAAGTAGTGGATAAAAAAGGATTATCTAAATCGGTAAAATCAAAGACCAAAGATCGTGTATTGTTCCCAAAGGTTTTTTCATCGACTTCATCTCCAACAATAAAATATTTTAAATCTTCTGTAAACCAACCTTGATGTGTATAGGCAATATTTGCGTAACCTATTGTTTTTATTAGAGTAGGATTTGCTTTGTCTGTAACATCTGCAATTACAACTTCATCTTCATTACTTCCTACCAATATTTCTTTTCCTATATAGTCGGAATCTGGACCATCATAAGTTACAACTTGCACATCATGACTATATCCTCCTGCAGTTATTCCTCCTGCAGCAACAGGATTTAACGGATTTTGGATGTTTATAAAATGTGCTCCTCCTCCAAAAGTAGTTGTTCCTACAGCATAGGCGTAACCAGAGTCTTCATTGATCAATAAATTATGACAATTTCCAAAACCTGTATAATGAGCATCTGCTGTAAAAGTTTCAGGAGCATTCGCAACATTTCTTAATTTTGTTAAGTCAAAGACTTGCATACCATGACTAGGAGCTTCACTAACGATAAACGCATAATTATTATATACTTTTATATCCCTCCAAGAACTATTGCTTGTTGCTGTTGGTAAAGTTCCGAGAATTATTAAGTTTTGAGTATCGGTAATATCTACGAATGCAGTATTTTGAGTTGTTCCAACCAACGCATATTCTTTACCTGTAGTTGGATCTGTCCAACCCCAAGAATCATTACCTTCAATACCTGAAGTACCAAAATCATCAATATTAATATGTCCCATTAAGTCATAACCGTCACAAGGATAAATTCCAGCCATTCCACCTTCACAAGGACTAATTGATGCGTTATAATCTTCGTCACATAAATTTCCTATACCATCATTATCATTATCTAATTGATCAGGATTTGCAATGGAAGGACAGTTGTCTAATGTTCCAAAAATCCCATCATTGTCAGGATCTACATCAATAGTCTCTGTAGAACAATTTTGAAACACAAATATAGAGAGTGATATAAATAGAACAGGTATAATTGCTTTAGGGAAATTATTTTTAATAGTCATAATAATTAGTTTTCTGTTGTAGAATTATTTATCAAAAATCGTGCTACTATTAGGAAAAAAATTGTGAATTTTGTATACATAACAAATATATTATATTGTTTAATAAAAATCACCTTTATAATGTTAAAAGATAAAAGCGAGCAAAGAACACCATTATCCGAATTAGGAGAATTTGGACTTATTAAACATTTAACGAAGCATTTTACAATTAATTGTGAATCAACAGAGAAAGGTGTTGGTGATGATGCAGCGGTTTTAGAATTTGGCAAAAAGCAAGTATTGCTTACAACTGATTTATTGGTACGAAGGGGTACATTTTGATTTGTCGTATATGCCTTTGAAGCATTTAGGATATAAGGCTGTTATGGTAAACTTATCTGATGTGTATGCAATGAACGGCAAGGCAACTCAAATTACAGTTTCTATTGCAATTTCTAACCATTTTTCATTAGAAGCACTCGAAGAATTATATGCAGGAGTTCAGTTGGCATGTACCACTTATGGTGTAGATTTGGTTGGAGGAGATACAACGTCTTCTACAACTGGAATGATGATTAGTATCACTGCGATTGGTGAGATCGAAAAAAAAA